>NZ_NMPZ01000001.1 GCF_002224675.1 Segatella copri
AAAAAAACCTCTCCATTGAAGGTTGAACCCCAATGGAGAGTTTTTTTGTATATATGTGCTTCTGAAAGAAGTTTATTTCTTCTTGATACCCTTATAGGCAATAAAGGCTACGACGACTACAGCCAATGCTAAGATGACATAACCAATCTCGTGGCTATATTGTACAGCCTGTTGATAAACGTCATGAGTTGTCTTATAATCGGTGTATTTGTAGATACCCCATCCGATGGTTGCCAAAACAGTGTTCCATACACCTGCACCGATAGTGGTGTAGAGCAGGAACTTGCCCACGTGCATTCCGGCAAGTCCTGCAGGAATACTGATGAGCTGACGAACGGCTGGCACCAATCTTCCAAAAATGGTAGAGGCTGCACCATGCTTGCGGAAATACTCCTCAGCTACTTCCACCTTTTGGCGGTCGATCAGGCACATGTGACCGATTCGGCTATCAGCAAAGCGATAGATGATAGGGCGACCTACCCATTTAGCCAAATAGTAGTTGATGAGGGCACCCAGGTCTGCACCGATGGTAGCAAACACGATGACCAGAATAAACGACATTCCGCTGTTTGGATCCATGGCTTTCCAGGCTGCAGGTGGAACAACCACCTCAGATGGAAAAGGAATGAAAGAGCTTTCGATTGCCATAAACAGTGCAACCACCCAATAATTCAAGTTATCCAGAATCCAAAGAAAAAGATCTGCAGTATTCATAATTATTAATTATATTACTTATTCTGCTTTGCCCAGGTATCCTTCAAGCCCACTGTCTTGTTGAATACTGGCTTCTCGTCTGTTGTGTCGAAATCAGCCATGAAGTAACCGATGCGCTGGAACTGGAGATACTCTCCAGGCTTCTTGGTTGCAGCATACTCCTCTACATAGCACTCCTTGAAATCGTGGTAGCTCTCTGGGTTGAGCAGTTCACGAAAGTCGCGCTCGTCTGCAGATGGGTTTTCAATGGCGAAGAGACGGTCGTACTCGCGTACTTCTGCCTTTACGCAGTGGTCAGCAGATACCCAGTGAAGAGTACCTTTTACCTTGCGGTTGGCACCTTCCATTCCGCTCTTGCTGATAGGGTCGTATTCTGCCTGAATCTCTGTGATGACACCGTTCTCGTCCTTGGTACAGCCTGTACACTTCACGATATAGGCATTCTTCAAGCGAACTTCCTTTCCAGGAGTCATACGGAAGAACTTCTTTGGAGCATCCTCCATAAAGTCGGCACGCTCAATCCAGAGGTTCTTTGAGAAGGTAATGGTATGTGTGCCATCTGCCTCGTTCTCTGGATTATTGATTGCCTCCATCTCCTCGCTCTCACCCTCTGGATAATTGGTGATGACGAGTTTCACTGGGTCGAGTACGGCACTTACACGGCAAGCCTTCTTGTTCAAGTCCTCACGAACTGAAGCCTCCAGAAGAGCCATATCATTGAGGGCATCGAACTTGGTATAACCGATGCTGTCGATGAACATGCGGATACTTTCTGGTGAATAACCGCGGCGACGCATACCGCAAAGTGTAGGCATACGAGGGTCATCCCATCCATTTACCAGGTGCTCATCTACCAGAGTATGGAGCTTACGCTTGCTCATTACTGTATAAGTGAGGTTCAAGCGGTTGAACTCAATCTGGCGAGGACGGTTATCGTTCAATACGTCATCGCTGCCATCCATCTCCTTCAGGAAGTCGACGAACTTGTCGTAGAGTGGACGGTGAGGAACAAACTCCAAGGTACAGATAGAGTGGGTAACACCCTCGAAATAGTCGCTCTGTCCGTGTGCGAAGTCGTACATTGGATAAGCGTGCCACTTGGTACCTGTACGGTGGTGAGGAGTCTGGATGATGCGGTACATGATTGGGTCGCGGAAGTGCATGTTTGGATTAGCCATGTCAAGCTTCGCACGAAGTACCATACTTCCTTCTACAGCCTCAGGAGTGTTCATTTTCTCAAAGAGAGCAAGGCTTTCCTCAATAGGACGGTCGCGATATGGGCTGGCAGTACCAGGGGTAGTAGGAGTACCCTTCTGGGCTGCAATTTCCTCTGCAGTCTGCTCGTCGACATAAGCATGTCCCTTCTTGATCATCCATACAGCAAACTCCCACAACTTCTCGAAGTAATCGGAAGCATAATAGATGTTGCCCCACTTAAAGCCGAGCCACTGGATGTCTTGGAGGATATTTTCTACGTATTCGTTGTTTTCCTTACTTGGGTTGGTGTCATCAAATCTGAGGTTGCAGACACCCTTGTATTTTTCGGCTACACCGAAGTCCATGCAGATGGCCTTGGCATGACCGATGTGAAGATAGCCGTTAGGCTCTGGTGGAAAACGGGTCTGGATTCGACCTGCGTTCTTACCTTCCTTGAGGTCTTCCTCAACCAACTGTTCTACGAAAGAGATGCTCTTTGTTTTCTCCTCGATTTTGTTTTCTTCATTAATTGCCATATTCTATAGAATTACTTTATTATTTTCTAAAACCAGTATTTTTCTCGTTTGATGGTGCAAAGATACAAATTTTATTATAAGTACGGAAATTCTTAGGCTCGAAATTTAAGAAGAAATGTAGGAAAGTAAGAAAATATGTTTTCTGAGGGGGAAAATATAGTGAATAACAGTTAAAGAAAGCGCCTAAAAATACAAAGAAAGCGCCTCCACACCATGTGGGGGCGCTCAGCTTATGATGAATATGTATCAGATGGAAGAATTACTTCTTCTCTTCTACTGCCTTTCTGTAAGTCTCGTTCTTAACGATGAGAGTTCCTTCTTCTGTATCAACAGATACCATATCCTTTACTTCTGCATCGAGACCCTTGCGGATGAGGTTGATGTTGGCAGATGGACCCTGTGGCTTGACATCCATATCCCACTTGAAGTAGTCCTTGTCAAGACCAGTGGTCTTTACTGTAAAGTCTGCGTTGATCGTAATGATGCGCTTTCCGTCAGCACTCTTGTATTCACCAGCAACAGCCTGCTGGAATGCTGAGTCTGTAACCACCTCTTCTGCCTGAGTTGCAGGGGCTGCAGCTGGTTTCTTTTCTGTGCATGCTGTGAAGGCAAGCATACCCATGGCAATAGCCATCAATGTAAGTTTCTTCATAATCTTGATCTTTTAATTATTGATGTTTTGAAAATATTACTTTCTTTAGGATGTGAAAAGCATGATCAGACTTGTAGTAAACATTGTTGCTATGCTGATCAGTCCTACTGATATGGGGAGATAATCATACTGGATCTTTTTCTTGCCGTTCTGAAACTCCTTGGTGTATGATCTTGCCCAACGGTTATAGGCATAGAATACAATCGATGCCATAACGAAGCCAATAAGAACTCCTACCAGCAAATCGCCAGGATAATGTACTCCCAGATAGGCACGAGAATATGTTACCAGTGCAGCCCAGAACGCCAGGAATATATTCAGCTTTCTGTTTCTAACCAGATACATGGCGAATATGGCTACTCCCCACGAGTTGGCGGAGTGGGAGGACGGAAATCCGTATCTGCCGCCCCGGTATCCATCAACCACGTGTACCATATAGGATATGGAGTTGTCCAGGTTGCTTGGGCGGAGACGTCCTACCAATGGCTTGAGTAAGCCTGATGCTGTCTGGTCACAGAGCAATACGAGGAGCGCTACTGCTAGAATAGTGAATATCGTTACCTTCCAGTGGAAATTCTTAATCATCACGAAGATGAACGCTGCATAAAATGGAACCCATGTGAATCGGTTGCTCACCAAAACCATAAAGTAATCGAATAGTTCGTTGTGCATGCCATTGAAAAATAGCAATATCGTTGTATCTATCTGTTCCAGATAATGAATGAGTTCTAGCATTGTTGCCTTTACTATTTTTGTTGATATTTATATTCTCTTTTTTACTGTCATTCAAGATGTTGCCTATTTCTTGGCTAAGTCATCGTATAGCTTCTGGAGATAGGCTTGACCTCGTTTCAGATTAAAGCCTTTTTCGCCTTTGTCATATACGATTCGCTTGGCTCTGTTGTCGTAGATGAGCGAGTTCTCTTCTGAAACAATACCAAATGCATCGTTCACCGCAAAGAATGCGAATTTAGGTGTGGCATCACTCATCATGTTCTTACTGAAAGTGAATTCCCTGTGCTCTACTCCCAGCTGACCGAGCAGGGTAGCTGCAATGTCATGCTGTGAACCGATGATGCCCACTTTCATAGGGCGCGAGATAGCTCCACCTGCCAGGATGAGTGGAATCTGGTAACGGCTACGGTCGTGATCGTTCAGATTTTCCTTGTAACCTCCCACATGGTCTGGTACGAACACGATAAGCGTATTCTTCCATCTTGGCAGTTTGCGGTATTCCCTGACGATAGCACCCATTACGCTGTCGGTGTAGGCGAAAGCATTTAGACGCTTGTCTTTCAATCTGTGGTAAGGCACCTCGAAAGGCTCGTGGCTGCTGGAAGTCTGCAATATTCTCAGCATAGGACGCTTCTCATTCTGCTGTGCCTTGATGTCTTCCATCATTCTGGCTGCTACGATATGGTCTGGCACACCCCATTTGCTCAGCTTGTCTTCTATCGGGAAGTTGGCATCAGAAATGATATGCTGGTAACCCTGAGAAACAAGATAAGAGCGCATGTTGCAGAAATCTGCATCTCCACCATAATAATAGGTGGTTTTGTAATTCTTGTATTTCGCCAGGTTGCGGGCTATGGATGGCAACTGACTAGTCTTGCGTGGATAGCGCATGATGCTGGTTGTGGGCTGTGCAGGATAGCCGCTCAATATGGAAACCATACCTCTGTCTGTGCGGAAACTGTTGGCATAGAATCTTGTGAAGAGGATACTCTGCTGGGCGATGGAATCCAGGCATACGGCTACATCCTTGTATGAGCCCATGGATGGCATGATGTCGCTGGCAAAACTTTCCATAATGACAATGAGAATATCAGGAGTTCCCTTCTTGAAGGTTGCCTCATTGAGTAAAGGGTAGGTGTTCTCATCGCTTGTACTTGTCATCGTAGCGAATATCTTGTCAGCCTCTTTATCTTTCATGAAGCGATACTGTGAGGCGAAGTCCTCCTGGTGAGTAATCGATTCCAGGAGGCTGAACAGCGGATTCACGGCTGAGTGATTCAGATAGGCGTTCTGACTGTAGTATGCCTGTCCCGTGTTCATCGTAGAAACGGTGATGCCACCTCTGATAGGCAGGAAGAGTAAGCCTGTGAGCAGGAGGAGTATGATGGATGTACGGCCACGATGGCGGTCGAAGTCATCGAATCGATTTCTTTTACCACTTCCGAATCCTCCATATCCGTAGCTGTAGCGACTGTATTGCTGGCGTTTCTCGCCTCGCATTCGCAATGTGAACCAAACTCCAATGGTCAGAACTATCAATATGACAATTGAAAGAATCACTTGCCAGATGCTTACACTGGCGATGGCATCAGCCGGTGATGTGAAGAAGTAGAAGAGTGGAGTACTGTCCAATGGATACTTCCAGTATGGATAAAGACTTGCGTTAAGCAGGAAACTGCAAGTGATGAAAAGTGAGGCAATTATGAAGTAGATGTTCATAATTGGTTTAACCAGGTCTCTTTTCAGCCATACCACGGCAATGGAAAGAAAACCAGGAATCACAGATAAGTAACCAGCCATCGATAAATCGAGTGGAAGTCCATGCCAGATAACGGCAGGCAACTCCGTGAAGATATTGTCGACAGGTTGTGTGGCAGAACCCTTTTCCAAAAAGAGGAACAGCGGCTTCTGCAAAACAAACAATACTACAAACGTAGCATAAGTCTTAACAAACCATATAATTTGCTTCATACGAACGTTGAACTTTTCAATATTTAATGTTTAAAATTTCTATATTAATAATGTATCTGTATGCAAAATTAGGAATAATTTTCGAGATAGACAATTATTTTTATAGTTTTTTTCAAAAAAGTGCCAAAAAATTTGGTAGTTTAATAATTTTGCCGTATCTTTGTTGTATTAATTTATTACGCATTATGGCTAAGTATAACATTCAACCCAAAAAAGAGAAGTCAGCGAGATATCAAACCTTGCTGAGTGAGGAGACTAAAGACCGCCTCCGTGATGAGATTATCCGTCTGATTGTAACGGAGAGAAAATACAAGGATCCTGAGTACAACTCTAAGAAGTTGGCTGAGGACCTGAGCACTAACTCTCGTTATATTTCAGCAGTGTGTGCAACTCGATTCCACAAGAATTATTCAGAGTTGGTTAATGACTATCGTGTGAACGATGCAATGTCGCTGCTCACAGATAAGCGCTACGCAAAGATGAGCGTGGAAGATATCAGTGAGATGGCTGGATTCAGCACTCGTCAAAGTTTCTATGCAAACTTTTACAAGCGTCTGGGCATAACTCCACGTCAGTATCGCCTCGAACATTCACAGCATAAATAACTGCGTCTTATAGAAGCAAGCAATACCGCTCATATAAAAATGGCTGTACAGGACAGTTTCTTGTACAGCCATTTTTATTTTGTATTACAATCTATATTCGCTGGCATTTAAGAGAGATCATCATCAGACTTTATTTTCTAAGAAAATGCTTGAGCACCTTACTGGTTGTATTCTTTGATATCTGGCGTATCGCCTTGTCTCTGATCTGGCGCACACGCTCTCGCTTCAGCTGCAGGTCTTCTGCTATTTCTGCCAGTGTTTCATGTGCCATTCCTATACCATAGAACTTAGAGATGACTATGCGGTCTCGTTCTTCCAGTTCTCCAACGCAACGTTCCAAGTCGTTGAGCATCTGGGCGAAAGCTGTATTGTCGTCTGCCGGCTGGGCATCCTTGTTGATCAGGATGTCGAGTAGGGTGTACTTGTTTCCCTCACTGATAGGGGCATCGATGGAAACAGCTTTTGCTGCATTGCGTGGAGCATGCTTTTTCTGATCCTTTGGTACACGATAGAGTGCTGCCTGCTTGTCGATTGTCTGCTGCATCGCCTTGCGAATGAAAGGGGATGCATAAGCCACAAACTGCGAACCGCGTTCGGCATCGTATTTTTGAGCTGCCGTGAGCATCGCCAAAGTTCCTTCGCTAACCAAGTCATCGAAGTCAACACCATTACCACGATAGTGGTTGGCTACCGATTTTACGTAGTTGATGTTATCGCTTACCAACTTATTGATTTCTTTCTCTGTCATATCTCCTTTGGGTCTTTTAATTCATGAATGATGTTTATGATACAATTTTCTGCCGAGAGAAGCTCTTGCGTGATTGCGTAGTGTGCTCTCTCTACTGCAAAAATACAGAGAAATATTTGAAGAAACAAATTTTGCTCCCAAATATTTCTCATTTTAACATTCTGCAATACCTATTTGCATAGTCCGGCGTACGGACAATACTCGCAACGTTTCTTGTCGCAGGTAGGACGCAGTGGCAATGCGGGATTGTAGATGTCGGCAATCAGACTGCGGAGATGCGCCATGAAGTCTTCTTCATACGGTGTGATATCTTCTATCTTTTCCCTGCCTAGTTTAAGGGTTGGGTCGTAGTCTTCTGCACCTGCATTCTGTATGAACAGCAAGCCTGGTGATACGGGATCCTGTGCAGAATTGTATCTTTTGCTGTTCTTGATGATCATCGAGTAGAGGAAAGCCTGCAGATAATAATCCGTATGCTTGCTCAGTGCCTGGGGAGTTGCCGAGAACATCTCATCTATATCCTTGGGATGTGTTGTCTGTGCTTTTCCCGTCTTGTAATCGATGACTCTGATGCGTTCAGAGATGTTCGATATAGGAGAAATGGCATCCAGACGGTCGATGAAACCACCGATCTTGAACTGCTTTTCGCCCCTGCTTGTGTTGACATTCAGTGTATCTGAAACTACCAATTCCATACCGATGATGGTAAATGGTGTCTGGCGTCTGTCTATGGAGATGAGCTGTCGCAAATAGCTGGCTATTACCTCCTTGTTGATGAGTTGCAGACCGTTGTATTTCGGATGATAGTCGTTGTTGCCTACCTTAAAGAGCTCTTCTCTGAAGGCCTGATCTACCAGTCTATCTACCAGCATCTTATCCTTCATTGCCTGGTCCAGGATGTCTGCAGTGATGACGATTGGGCGGATGAGCTGCTGCTTTCCTTTCTCATCTGTCTGGATATCGCTCTTGCTGGCAAAGCCATAGTAGAAAAGTTCGGCTGCCCGATGGAAAATGTTTCCGAAGATGCGGTTATCTACTTCGTCTTCATCAATTTCATCCGGTTCCAGCAACCCCTTTACATATTTATAATAGAACTGCTTCTGGCATCTCTGGTATGTATTGAGAAAAGTAGGTGTGAGCATTCTCACGTCGTCAAGTACCTTCATCACTTCTTCGGTCTTTGGCTCTTCGTCGTATGCCGGGCGAAGGGGTTTCTGACCAGCGATGAGGGTCTTGCGAACGATAGGATGCTGACTTTCTACCATCAGCTGGAGCATGAATCTGCTCATCTCGCCCGATTGACCGTCTTCCGTAGCATTGTTGTAGGTAAGCGTGATGTCGTGGGCACGCTGCAACATACTGTGAAAGTAGTAGGCAAAGATGGCTACCTTGTTTTCTACGGTGGTGAGACCGTAAGCCTTGCGCAGGGAGTAAGGGATGAATGAAGAATCGTTCACGCCCTTTGGTATTTTGCCTTCGTTGCAGGATAGAACCAGAATATGGTCGAAATCGAGGTTTCTGGTTTCGAGTACACCCATTACCTGTATTCCTTCTGCCGGCTCGCCATGGAATGGTATGCTTGTGGTCTGGATGAGCTGCTGTATCAGTCGCTCCAGAGTGATGGTATCTACCTCAAGGTCGCCGGATGTAATGAGTTCCTGCAGACGGTTGAGTAGGGTGTAGGTGCGATAGAGTGATTCGTGGAATAGCGGATCATTCAAATCCTTTGCCTGGGTTCCTATCATGCGCAGAATATCAAGCAAGTAGCTGATGAGCTGCTTGTTGTAGCTACTTTGCGTGGCTTCTGCCGTCTGTTCTTCCAGGTTTCTGAAAAGCAGGGATAGTCCTTCGTCTCCATCCATGCTGAGGAAATCGCGCGATGGGTAGAAGCGTTTCTGCTCTTCCAGCTTTTCAAGCAGGTCGGCATACCGTGAGCTGATGAATCTCGTATAGGGATGGCGCAATGCTGTGAGCACGTAATGAAGACGGTAGGTCTCGCTATGCTGTGGATGACCTGTTCCCTGCAACTGGATGAGCTGCTGGATGAGACTGTAGAAAGGTGTTTGCTGCAAAGGATAACCTATCGTGATATTGACGCTTTTCACCTCTTCCGGAAGTGAATGTATCACACTCTGCAAGAGGTTTTCGTCGCTCAGTACGATGGCTACATTGCGCCCCATCTTGTAGCGGTTGTGTTCCTTGAGCCAGGCGTTTACGTATCTGGCCTGGATGTTCTCTGTTGGTGCAGATATGTAGGTGATATCCTTGTTCTTCGACATGTTGTCGTAGATGTCTTTCTGCGGATAGCTGGCAAGTTCGTTGGGATAGTGCTTCAGATACTGACGGATGTAGTGGCCGGCTTCATTTTGTCCCTCCATATAATACTTGTCGTAATCCCAGTAGAAAAGGGCTTTGCCCTGTTTCAGCAGTCGGTCGCATAGTGTCTGTTCTACTATCTGCATCATATTGAAACCGATGAAGAGATACTTCTTGTAATGGAAGTCTATATCTTCATCGTTTACTACCTTGCGATAGAGTGCTCCTTCATAAGCCAGTTGCTGTTCGGCCAGTTTCTGGTTGAATCCTACGTAGATGTCGTAGAAATGTGACCATAACTGCAGGAATCGCTTCTTCAGTTCTGTATTGTGATCATCAGAGAAATTGCTGAAGAATTTCTTGATCATTGCTTTCTGATAGTCTGTGAGATAAGAAACATCGTCGAGTTCGTGGATGTCACTCAGATTGGCAAAGAGCAGTTTGGCATCTACCATGTTCTTATCTACATCGTCAAAATCGGCAAGGAGGAGCTGGCCCCAACCGTAAAAGTGGTCGAGGGTCTCATCAATGCCTGTGCATGCTACGAATACCTTGTGCAGGTCGCAGATAGACTTGATTGGGTCAGCAACCTTCAGGTCGGAGTGTCGGCGGAAGAGGTCGCTGATGGTGATGTATGTGGGAGTCCAGATCGGCTTGCCGGCCAATTGCGCCAGATAGGTATTGAGGAAGAGCGCTGCACGCTTGTTTGGAAAAACCACTGCGATGTCGCTCATGTTGGTGCCGTATTTTGCCAGCATATCCTGGGCTACTGTTTTCAAGAATGCTTTCATTGTATATTGTTTTTTATTATCTTTGCATTTCATTTATTCATCTATAATACTTCTTCTATTTTGTTCGGATAAACATACCAGAGGTATCCCTTGACATGAGCGTGTCCCATACTTTCGAGCAGCTTCATATAGCCTTTTATCTGGTCGTGGTACTCCGGCTTCGGTTTACCGAATTTGAAATCTACCACCACGGTTTCGTGCTCATCTTTCATCACTCGGTCTGGGCGATGCTCTACCATGTTTCCGTCCTTGTCAGTGCTGATGATGGAACACTCATTGAAAACATTCCATCGGTCAGAGAACCAGTCGCTTACCTTGTCTGATTCCAGACGTTTGCGAATCATCTTCTCAACTCTGTCTCGCGAGATGTTTTCATCGTAGAGAACTCCATCAAGTTCCAGCTGTTTCAGTGCTCCTTCAATATCATCTCTTGTACGGATGGTAGAGAAGAGACTGTGCAGTACTGTACCCATCTTGATATAGAATTTCTGCTGTTCTTCCTGTTCATCTCCTTTGATGAGGTCGCGGCTCTTGTTACTCTGTCTGAATTCTGGAAGCTTAGGTGATACATTGATATCTATCTGCATCATTTCTGCAGGCATCGTAAAGACATTTCTGTTGATTTTCATCTCCATCTCTACTTTTTCCTTCGGTACCACCGGTTCGCCATATTTAAAGATGATGTCGTTGGTCTTGCTGTCTGTACCGATGCCTTCCAACTCTACATTTACCGCGTCGGTAAGCATTTCGTATGCTTCTTTCTCTGCATTTTGCTTCAGCTTCTCAGTAACAGTTTCCAGTGATTTTTCGATGATTCCCGAACGGTAGGCGGTAGATGCGCGTTTGCCGAAGACATAGAGATTATGACTGGCTCTGGTGAATGCCACATAGAGCAGGTTCAGATTATCTACGATGTTCTGCAGATGCTCGTGATGGTAGTCATCTTCATAGATGCTTCCTTTCATCTGTTTGGCACTGAAATCTACAGGAACCAGAGGCAGTTCGTTGTAAGGAGCTTCCTGAGGAGTACACCAGATGGTATTGGCTTTCTCCAGCTGCCAGTCGCAGTATGGCATGATGACATGGTCGAATTCCAGTCCCTTACTCTTGTGGATGGTGATGAGTCGGATACCCTCGATGCCGTCACTATGGATGCTTTTTTCGTGGAGATTGTTTTCCCATTCCTGGAGAAACGCCTCGATGTCGCTGCTGTTGTCTGTCAGGAAGGAATTCAACTTGTCGTAGAAGGCACATACGTAGGCACTTTGTACTTTCATATCTTCTATCTCGCCAAGGTGAAGTTCCGTAAACAGTCTTTCGGTCAGGTCGAGTAGAGGCATCTCCAGCAATTTCTGTCGATTCTCTGTAATCAGTTCAATCACCTTTTCATCATCCAGATAAGTATGGGCAAACTTCAAGAGTGTGGCGCGGGCAATATCGTCGGCAGGGTGCATCAGCAGCTTCAGGGCTGTGATGAGTATCTGTACTGCCTGCGAAGCGTCGAGGCGGAATGCCTCGTCTGAAACCATCTCATAGTCTGAATGCTCCATAAAGTAGGCTGCGATATCCTGGATGGTGCGGTTGTTGCGCACGAGGATAGCGATACGGTGGGTGGGAACACCACGTGCAGTCAACTCATCTACTGTCTGCAGACAGAGTTGCATCATGCGGTCTTCTTTATTTTCTGCATCATTTTCATCGTCCTCTTCCTGTGTCTTGAGGAGTCGCACCTCCACATATCCCTGCACCTTTTTCTTCTCCGGAACTTTCTGTTCTACATCGGCATAGGCTGTAAGCAGTTGCTTGGCTGTTTCTGGTATCGTTTCTGCCAGTTCGTTATATTCCTGCTTGGCGGCTTCTACGAAGAAGGCATTGTTGAAGTTGATGACATTGCGGTCTGAGCGATAGTTGGTGGCTAGGGTCTCTACATCCAGTTGTTTCTTCGGATTCTCAAACTGATCTTCTATGTTGTTGAGAAGTCGCCAGTCGCCTGAGCGCCAGCGGTAGATACTCTGTTTTACATCTCCTACAATCAGGTTGCCTGCATCTTCGCGGCTCATCGTTTCTTCCAGCAGCACCTTGAAGTTTTTCCACTGTATGGTGCTGGTATCCTGAAACTCGTCTATCATCACGTGGTTCAGCTGGGTACCGATTTTCTCGAAGATGAAAGGTGAGTCGCTGCCCTGAATGAGTGAGTGAAGCAATGTCTGTGTGTCGCTGAGCAGGAAGCGGTTAGCCTCCTGGTTCATTTCTCTCACCTTCTTGTCTATGCTGCCCAAGAGGCGCAGCTGGTTGAGGTGCTTGATGGTGAGGTTGGCGCTCTTGTACATTCTTTCGAGCATGTGGCGGTGCTTTTCCGAGACCTGGAGGATAGGATGTAGAACATTCACCACATGCTGATAGAGTGGAGAATTGTTCTTGACTTCCGACTTCTTGACCCAGTTTTCCGGATTAGCCAAGCATTTTGTTAAAGTCATGTTGTTGACGTCATCGTCTCCGTATTTTCCGTTTCTCAATTTATTGAAGTAGCTCCAGATTCCCCTTGTCTTGTTGTTGAGGTCATCGGCCGAATATCCTTCCTCTTCCAGCGCATCGAAAAAGGAAGCTGCGATTTCTTCGAATTTTTCTTTAGCCTGGTTTCGGGTTTCCTTCATCTTGTCTTTGAATGCTTCGAAGAAGCCTTCTTCTTCCATTCGTTTTGACAGCTCGTCGGCGTGCTCCTTATAATAATCACGGAAGATGTGTTCACCGAACGACTTGATCTGGCCGATCACATTCCAGCTCTTGTCGTCTGCGATGTTTTCCTTGATGTAATCCATGATCCAGAAAAGCAGTTTGTCGGTGCTTTCCAGACTTTCTATCAGTTCATCCACAGCTTGCTGTTCCACCTGATAATCGTTCAGTCCGATGCGCAGGTTGGCTGTGAGGTCGAGTTCTCGTGCCAGATTTCGCAAGACACTCTGAAAGAAGGTGTCGATGGTTTCTACTCTGAAATAGTTGTAGTTGTGGATGAGCAGGCGCAAAGCCTCTTCCGCATTCTTTCTGATCTGTTTTTCCGAAAGATGGGGGAGTGCGGTATGTATCTGTACCAGATACTGATCTGATTCGGGTAGCTCGTGGGCAATGCCATAGAGCTGTCCGAGAATACGCAGTTTCATCTCTTCTGTAGCCTTGTTGGTAAAGGTTACAGCCAGGATGGTGCGATAGGCGTGGGGATTGTCTATCACCAGGGTCATGTATTCGCGGGCAAGGGTAAAGGTCTTACCCGATCCCGCACTTGCCTTGTAAACGGTGAGTTGTGAATTCATATATTGTTCTTTTTTTTCTTTTGATTTATAAGGGAATATCCCGTAACGGATTCTACCAGTTTCTGAAAAGTTCGAAGCCGAAGCGGCAGCCTATGCCATCAAACTTTCCCTGTCTGAATGCTGCGAAGAAGCCGAGCGACATCAGGCGCGTGCTTACACCATAGCCCCATTCTGTATAAGGGTAGAGGTGTTTTACCACCAGACCGCTGGTATAGAGTCTTTCTGATTCTACATATCTGCCTATCAGCGGAAGCCAGGCGGCAAGAATCATCGGAGATTCATAGGTGAAGTTGGCACGCAGGTAATAGTTGCTGGCATTATACCAGTAAGACGACAGCAGTTCGAAATCGCCCGACCATTCATCGTTCCAGCCTCCCGGAATGTTGTTGTCGTGGAAGTTGGTGTAATCAACGAAGTCCCAGTGTGCTCCTCTTCGGGTATAGAAACCTGTTCCGAAACGCATCGAGTACGATTGCCTGCGGGAAGAATAGAGAATCGTCTGGGCATCAAACTCGGCTCTTCCGTAGTCGATGTTGCTGCCCAGCAGGTTTTTGAAACCTTGCTCATAGTCGAGTTTCAGCACGATGCCTTTCTCTGCTTTAGGTCTCCATTCTATTCCGATGGCAGGAGCCACAGACTTGTATTTATCCGGATAGCCTATGGATTGATAGAAGTCCGGACGGATGGCAATGCGGTTGTGCGCTACCATTCCCAGTTCCATCGCCCAATGTGGGGAGAGGCGCCAGTGGTTGGTGAGTCGCATGTAATTATCCTTGAATTCCGTAAAGGTGGATTTTCCCATCAGGAGAGAAGGTATCTCCGATGGAGAGAACCCTCCGATGCTGTCTTTCGGATCCATGTACCCCAACGCCTGGCGAGCCAGCTTGTTGGTATTGATGCGGTTGCCGTTACCGATTTCCAGCTGCAGATAACCCTCGTGACGGGTATTGTAGTTGAGTCTGACAGGAATTCTGTAGTAGAAACGATGCTGGCGGAAACTGTAACCGCCTTTTATTCCGGCAGAAAGCTGGATGTTGTCATTGAAGGCATACTGTCCGTTGATTTTGAACTTATATACCACACCCTTGGATTCCGAATAACCCATATATAATGGATTGAACAATGGGTCGATGCGGAAATAGCCCTGCTGCTGTTTGCCGAAGTCGCTGGAAATTCTGTTCAGCAGGTTATCGCCTACGATATCCCAGAGCACATCTTTTGCGAAATCTTTCTTCTTTTCTCCCAGTGCTGCTGCTTTCCTTTTTCGCTCTTCCTGTCTGTCGTAATAGATGCGATAGATCATTTCCTCATCGGTGTTCAGTTTGATAGGTCGCACTTTAGACATCATGACGGTATCTGCGCTATTCTTGATAGTATCTTCCAGAACTTTTGGCAGATCATATATGGTGGTGTATTTACCGGTAATCTTATTGCCCATGAAACTGAAGTTGGCGCGCATGTCACACTTCACAGGTCCCAGCGACTTGTAGCCTTTCTTGCCCATCGTTACGGAGATGTAGAAACGGGTCATATCGTATTCTCCCTCGAAGTCGCACATCTGAATCTGTCCGTTTTGGATGCGGACGATCGCCCTGGTCTCTACCAGCTGGGTGTTTTTGATGCGTGGGTAGGCGTAAACCTGAGCCATACCATAGAGCAGTGGCGTGACGGAGTACTTGTAGTATCGTCTGTTGGAACGATGGAAAGGGGAGAGGATGTTCTCCTGAAATAGGTTTTCTCCATACACATTCGGCGTCATGTAGTTGAGCGCGGCGCTCATCGTACTTTTGCGGTGTGGAATGGTACTGAGATTGAGCAGTCGGTGGATGACAGGTGCTCCCTTCTCATTCACTTCGATGCGGTTGTAGAATTCGCTGATGAACTTTCTACCTGCTCCATAGGAGATGGCGTACATGGTAGGAACGAGAGCCAGGGTGGCGTTTCGCTTGTTGGTACGCATCTGGAATTTAGTGTAGGCATAGCTCGAATTGCTTCCTCTTCCCGTGGTATCTATCTTTTGGGCATAACAGAAGATACGCTGCATCACGGAGTCTGTGATGGCGTCCTTAGCCTTCACTCTTCTGGCATCTGTTGCCAGAGGAAAGCTGATAGTCAAGAGGATGACAGCCGCTATGATGCGAATCAGTTGTATCTTCATATTTATCTATAAAAAAATCGGGTGAGGCTGAGTTGCCACACCCGATTGCAAAGTTAATGTAAATATCTTGAAAGTCCAAACTTTTAGCTTGATATTATACTTTTTTATCCCAGAAAATTTATCTTTATCCCAGATATTTCATCAGAATACCGATCTTGCCGGATTCTCTGAGCTTGGTGATGCTCTTCTCTCTGATCTGTCGAACTCTTTCGCGTGTCAATCCCATCTTGTCTCCGATTTCTTCCAGACCCTTCTCGGTCTCGTCGATACCGAAGCAGGCGCATACGATCTTGCGCTCTCTTTCCTTCAGACATTTGTTGAGAACCTGTTTCAGCTCCTGAGCCATACTCTCATGATCCACGTGCTTGTCGGTACGGCTGTCATCTCCGCTCGACATTACGTCTGCCATCGAGTTGTCATCGTCTTCGCCGAATGGTGCATCGATGCTTACATGATGACCGCTAGCCATCATACTCTGAGAGATTTTATCTTCATCTACACCGGTGCGGGCAGACAGTTCCTCTACGCTAGGGCGGCGCTGGTTTTCCTGCTCAAATCGGTTGATTTCCTGGTTTACCTTGTTGAGCGAACCCACCTGGTTCAAAGGCAGTCTCACGATGCGGCTCTGTTCTGCTATTGCCTGGAGGATGCTTTGGCGAATCCACCATACAGCATAGGAGATGAATTTGAAGCCGCGGGTCTCATCGAAGCGTTCTGCAGCCTTGATGAGTCCGATGTTGCCTTCGTCAATAAGATCGGTGAGTGTGAGTCCCTGATGCTGATACTGTTTTGCCACAGACACCACGAATCTCAAGTTGGCTTCTACCAATTTGTTCTTGGCTCTTTCGCCAACTCTACCTCCCTTTCTTATCTGCTGTGCCAGCTCTATCTCTTCCTCTATAGAGATCATTGGCGCTCTGCCGATCTCTACCAGATATTTATCTAGTGCTTCACTATTTCGATTGGTTATGCTCTTTTGTATCTTAAGTTGTCTCATGATGATCCTACCCCCAAATTTTGTTACTAAACTCCACAAAGTTAGTAAAAAATGTGATAGGTTGTATTTTTCTACAACATAATTTAACTAAAAATACTTGTTTTTTCGAAATTTTATCTAACTACCTCATTTTGAGAGAATTTTGTGAATGCGTCTTGATAGCCATTGAATACATTGATATCTACGGCTCCGTGGATGCCTGCCACACGGCCATCCGGGCATAGCTGCCAATATACCAGGTGGATGTCTGGCTTGTATTCGCCATAGCGGGCAATCCATATTTTATAGTTGTGCTTCAGATCGGGTGCTGCAGGCAGATAGCGGTTTACGAAGATCTGACTGATGTAGAGGATAGGTTTTACGCCCGTGGCTCTTTCCACCAGTCTTAACCAGGTTCTTACTCTTGCGAAGAGAACGCCCGGACCTCCCATCTTGCTGATCTGGCTATGCGATGGCTCCAGGTCGAGAACCGGCGGGAAATCTCCTCTCCTGATGCAGCTGTGTCTGAGGAAATGATTTGCCTGAACAACGGCTGGTGTTCTGGTGCTGAAGAAGTGGTAAGTGCCTACTTTATAGCCATGTGCGCGAGCTGCACTATAGTCTTTCTTATAGTAAGGATTCACTATTGATTTACCCTCTGTGCTCTTGATGTAGATGAAGCGGATCGGGTAGTTTACGTTGCCTGCTACGGTTTTTCTGCTGATGTTTCCCAGATGCGTGATACGCAGTCTCTTCCAGTTTATCTGATATCGCTTTCTGCCTTTGATGTGTTGGTATTTGGAGATGTCGATGCCGTAGATGCGCTGCGAGTTATATATCAGTCGCTCTCCCTTGTATCTGTCTTTCTTCCATTCGCCCACTCTCAGAGGCTTCTTGGGTGAGATGCTGAATCCCCATCCGTTTCTTTCTCCATTCTTCCATTCTCCTTCGTAGTAGGAACCGTCGTGCCCCATCCAGGTGCCGTAGCCTTCTGCCTGGTAGAGACTGTCGTAGCTGCCTGAGAAATAACCCAGTGAGTCATGTCGCTGTTCATAGTTGATGGTGTCTCGGTGGGTGGCTCCCTGCAGGTTTACGATTCCGATGGCTGTGCGGGGTGCGATGCCGTAGATGCCGTCAGGGGTTGTTTCTGATGCCAGCTGAAAGAGGTGGCAGTACTGTCTGTCTTTTCTTTCATCTGCATTCGTCTGGATGAGCTTGCAGTCTTCGCTTCGGGTCTTGCCGTTTTCATCTGTGTAGAATGCCTTATATTTAATAAGGTGTACCAATACCAGTTTGCCGTCTTTCTGGTCTGTCTTGTCTGAAGGTGTTTTACCCTGGATATGATGCAGCGAGTCGAGCATCTTCTTGGCAGAATCTCTCAACACCTTCTCGCGGTTTTCGAAGGCACAGATTCGGTTGTATCCCAGATCCATTACGCTGTGGGAGTGGATATAGTATGCCAGCTCACTTTCTTTCCATTTCGAATCCTTGTAGAGACTGTCGAGTGAATCCACTTTCTCTACTAGCACACTGTCTGCATCGAGTCCCTGATAGCGGTTTCGGGTGATGTCGGTATTGTTGGATGCTGCGAGTCGTCCCTGGCATGAAGGAACGAGTGCCCAGCGGTTCATGAAGGTTGCTGCCAGTGTGGTGGTATCTTCGTCGAATCGCAGCATGGTTTTGCCGTTTCTTCTTATTTCGTAGCAGCTGTAGGCTTCTATTCTGGCTTTGGCTGCCTGCACCTGTTCTCTTGTGGGATTCAGACAGCGGTAGGTCCAATATCCCAGGGCGCAAAGTAGAATGATAAATAGGGCACCAGCTATTCTGATGCCTTTCTTTCTGTTGTTTGTCATTGTTTCAATTCCTCCTATATTTCTTTTCTCTCCCTTATCTATATATCTATATTTCTATTATCTATAGTTCTTGTTTTATCTGTTGTTTTATCAGACTTCTGGATTTACCTCCAGTTCTATCTCCAGGATGGATTGGGTGTCGGGGGTGATTCTGCAGTGGTCTGATGTTCTTTCTCCGATGAGCCAGATGATTTCGCCTGCCTTGTCGGTCAGTACATGTTGGCTTATTTTCTCCATATAGTTTCGCTTGCGGTCTGTCAGATAGTCGCTTACCAGCTTCGTTCCCTTCATGCCGAAAGGTTTGAATCTGTCGCCCTGTTGGGTGAGTCGATAAGTGAGCGGGAAACTTACCTGATTGGCATCCAGGGTGATGCGGCGGCTTTCCTTGCTTGGCGTAAAGTCGGCTGTGCGAGGGTAGCGGCGGATTCTGATTCTCGTGTTTCCGGCAAGACTGTAATTCCCTTCTTCCGGAAGACGGAAGGCTCTTTCTTTCTGCAGGTTATCCATTTCTTTCTGAGATGTGATAAGCAGCTTTTCGCGGTCGATGCAAAGTATGTATTCGTTGCTTTTCCAAATCTTGCCTATGCCTCCGTCCTGGCTGTTCATACTTTCTATGATGCCGTCGATGGTATCACCATGAAAACCATAGCTGCCGATGAGCTGATGGAGCATGAACTCCGGACTTGCCGCCTGCATCACAAGCTGCTTGCCGATGGTTATGGTATTGCTGGAATCATCGGGCTGCGATGGTACGCCCACAGCATCATCGAGCATCATCTTAGCCTGTCGGAGGTATCTGGCCGATTGGGCGATGTTCTCCCTGGCTGCAGGGTTCAGCGTTTCCAACAGTGGAATCACGTGATGGCGGATCTTGTTGCGCAGGGCATCATCTTCCAGGTTGGTGGAGTCGGTGACGTAGTCTTGTCCCTTTTCTGCGAGATAGTCCAGAATGTCCTGGCGGCTGATGCAGAGTAGGGGGCGAAGGATGTTTCCGTTTTTGGGAGCAATGGCAGCGAGTCCATCCACCCCCGAACCTCTCAGCAGATTGAGAAGGAGCGTTTCCACGTTGTCATCTCTGTGATGTGCCACGCAGATGCCGTCGGCTTCAATGTCTCGGGCGAGTTGAGCGAAATAGCGGTAGCGCAGATCCCTGGCAGCCATCTCGATACTCACCTTGTGCTTTTCGGCATAGGTGAGGGTATCGAAGTGGATGCGATGCAGGCAGATGCCTTCACGCTCGCAGAGATCTACGCAGAACTGTTCGTCGCGCTCGCTTTCTTCGCCACGCAGGTGGAAGTTGCAGTGGGCTGCATGGATGGGAATCCCCAGGTTCTTGAGAATCAGGAGCAGAGCCACACTGTCTGCTCCTCCCGAGAGGGCAACAATATAAGAACCGTCGTGCTTCCACATTCCGTGGCGCACGATATAGTTTCTGACTATCGTTTCTATCTTGTTCATATTCTATATTCCTGAATCTTCATCTTCTGAATCTTCGTCTTCTGAATCTTTCTTTGCTGTAATTTATTCCACCTGCCTTGAAAATCTAACCTTTAAGTTTCTTTTAATGTCCTTCTTTCAGAAACTCCTCAGCGCGTTGGAGATCTTCCGGGGTATCGATTCCCACGGTCTCAACGTCTGTGGTTCCCACCTTGATCTTGTATCCGTTCTGCAACCAGCGCAGCTGTTCCAGGCTTTCTGCTATTTCGAGAGAGCTTTGTGGCAGCTGGGTTACCTCTCTGAGCACTTCCTTGCGATAGGCGTAGATGCCCAGATGCTTGAGGTAAGGGAAATGCTGGAGCCACTCCTCGCGTTCCTTGCCACGTACGTATGGGATGACGCTGCGGGAGAAGTAGAGAGCGAAGCCCTGGTTGCTGACTGCGATTTTCGGACTGTTTGGATTCTGTACCGCCTCCATAGATGTGAAAGCCTTGCCCAAGGTAGCAATCTGGGTAGTTGGGTCATCGAAGCAATGGCAGATGGTTTCCAGCTGGCTTTTTGCCACGAAAGGTTCATCGCCCTGTACGTTGACGATGACATCCCAGTCGCCGCCTATCTTCTCGATGGCCTCCTCTATGCGGTCGGTTCCGCTCTTGTGGTCAGTACGGGTCATTACCGCCTTACCGCCAAAAGCTTCCACGGCATTGAAAATGCGCTCGTCGTCAGTAGCCACGTATGCTTCTTCTAAAACAGCAGCCACCTTTTCATATACATGCTGAATAACAGGCTTGCCACCAAGCATGGCAAGAGGCTTGCCAGGGAAACGCGTTGAAGCGTATCTTGCTGGAATAATACCGATAAATTTCATAAGCTTCTTTTTGTTTATTCTCTTGAGAGATGTTTCTGTTTATCGCTTCAGAGCGATGTTGTAATTGTAATAATGTGTATTGCCGGTGATGTCTTCGAGCACCTGGATGAAAGGAGGGAACTTCACGCTCTCGCGTTTTGCGATGCCTTTGGTTTCCAGGATCATCAGGTCTTTTACTGGCTCTGAGAATGAATCCAGCTCGAAGTACTGACCTTTCCAGATAAAGCTCTTGCGGTGCTTGCGGATGGTAGCACGGTAAGGGTCTGCCTGCTGCAGCATATTCTCGTAGAGATTGGCGCTGATTTGTCGCTCGGTCTCAATCTGTTCGTTGTCGGCTACGCGCTTCTTGGTGGTGTGAACATATACGTACTTGCCACCTTCGAATCCGCGGCGACGGAGACGGATCTCGCTGCCTGGTTCTCCCGAAAGATAGGTCTGAACGATATCGCTGTCAATGGCATTAGGAACTTCGCCGGTCAGTTTCACGATATACTTTCTTTCCTCCTCGATAGGTTGTGGAATTCCCAGCACATTGCTGATCTCCTTGAGCACACGGTTCAGCTTGTTGTTGAAGTCCTCGTGGTTGTTGATTACTCTCAGATGTGGGTGGCCCTTCCAGGCGGAAACGATTCTCTTGTCCAGTTCCCTGGCTATCTGCAATCCCTTTTCGTCAGCCTTTTCCACTCGCTGGGCATTGTTGGCTGTGGTATAGAATTGTTCAGCGCCATCTGCGGCAGAAACCAGATGCAGTACGGCATCGTAGCGTTCACGCAACTGGGTGTTGGTGTATCCCTGCTCGGAGATGATGCGGTTCCAGAAGTCTTCTGTCAGATAGGTGGAGATATCCATCGTGCCACGGTCGCAGACGATGATGACGGGCTTGTCGATGGTTTCCGCCATTTTGGTGAAACTGTCTTCCAGTCCAATTTGAGTCAGGAAGGTAGCTTTTTCTCCCTCGAAGAAGAACTTCTCGTTTTTGGTGAGATAGTTCATACCTGCCTGGGTGAACATGGTAGGAACCTCAGGAATCGTAAACACCTTGTATCCAAGGCCAGAGAAGTGGTCGATTATTTTTACCAGCGCAGTGGTTTTACCTGCGCAAGGACCACCTGTAAGTACAATTTTCTTAATTGTATTCATTATCTTATTTTTTGTTATTATCAGATGCGTCTTTTTTGTTATTATCAGATGCGTCATGGGATGCGTCAAGCGCCCTCATTCCTTTTATGGGTGCAAAGATAGCAATAAATTCTTTAAGAAAGAAAAAAACTTTCGGTTTTATTTTGTATTCTAAATGAATTAATGTATCTTTGCAAAGTTAAACGACAAGAAATAAGACAAGAAATAACAGATGATTTACTTCATTTCAAAGAAATTAGAAATATCAGCAGCCCATTCGCTTACCCTCAGTTACGAGAGTAAGTGCAGCAGTCTGCATGGTCACAACTGGCAGATTGAACTCTTCTTTGTGGGCAGAGAGTTGAACCAGGATGGCATGGTGATAGATTTTACCCATGTCAAGAAAGCGGTGCATGGCAAGATGGATCACGCCAATCTCAACGAGGTGTTTGATTTCAATCCTACCGCCGAGAATATCGGAAGATGGCTCGTGGATCTCTTCCCGGAGTGCTATAAGGCTACGGTGCAGGAGAGCTTCGGCAATACTGCCGTGGTGGTTGACGAAGAGAAAATCAGAGGAATCGAGCATCTGGTTCCTTAAAATCGGAGCTGGTAATTAATATTAGGAAAAATGTATAAAGTTAACGAGATATTCTATTCCCTTCAGGGAGAAGGAAGATGGTCGGGCAGGCCAGCCGTGTTTGTTCGTATGAGCGGCTGCAATCTGAAATGTCCTTTCTGTGATACCGATTTCAAGGGATATAAGGAGATGAGCGCCGAGGACATCCTGGCTGCGTGCCAGGAGAAGGGCGGCGATTGCCGCTTCATCGTTCTTACCGGTGGCGAACCAACCCTGCAGGTGGATGCGGAACTCATCCATCTCCTGCATCAGAAGGGATATTATCTTTCGATGGAAACCAACGGCACCCATATGGTTCCTGAGGGCATCGACTGGATTACCTGTTCGCCCAAGTTGGACTTCACGGAGGGCGGCGAACTTGCCTTGAAGAAGGTGGATGAGCTGAAACTGGTCTTTGACGGCGCCCACGAAGTAAGCAATTATGGATTGGAAGCCACCTGTCAGTATCTGCAGCCTTGCGATGTGGGCAATGATGCCCGCAACCGCTTTATCCTCTCCGGCTGCATCGACTATGTGAAGCGGCATCCGGAATGGCAGCTTTCACTCCAGATGCATAAGATTGTGGGTATCCGATAAAGCTTGTAAGATCATCACAAAATCATAATAAAACAACAATAATAATATAATGGAAAAAGTAAAGACTTTGATTATAGGTAGCGGTCCTGCGGGATATACAGCTGCCATTTATGCAGGTAGAGCTGGTCTCAATCCTGTATTGTATTCTGGTATGCAGCCAGGCGGCCAGCTTACCATCACCACGGAAGTAGAGAACTTTCCTGGTTATCCTAATGGCGTGGATGGCACCCAGATGATGATGGACATGAAGGAGCAGGCTGCCCGCTTCGGTGCGGATCTGCGCGACGGAAGCATTTCCAAGGTGGATTTCTCTTCCCGCCCTTATCATCTTACCGATGAGCGTGGCAACGAGATAGAGGCTGATACCGTGATTATCGCTACTGGTGCTTCTGCCAAGTACCTCGGTCTGGCTGATGAGGAGAAATATCGTGGACAGGGCGTTTCTGCCTGTGCTACCTGCGATGGTTTCTTCTACCGCAAGCGTACGGTTGCCGTAGTGGGTGGTGGTGATACTGCCTGCGAGGAGGCGATGTATCTCTCTGGTCTTGCCAAGAAGGTGTATATGATTGTGCGCAAGCCTTATCTCCGTGCTTCTGAAATCATGCAGAAGCGTGTGAAGGAGAAGGAGAACATCGAGATTCTTTTCGAGACCAATACGCTCGGCTTGTTTGGAGAGAATGGAGTAGAGGGCGCTCATCTGGTTCGCCACATGGGTGAGTCCAACGAGGAGAAGTTTGATATTGCCATCGATGGTTTCTTCCTGGCTATCGGCCATAAGCCTAACACGGATCTCTTCAAGGATTTCATCGATTTGGATGAGCAGGGATTCATCAAGGTGGTTCCTGGTACTGCGAGCACCAATCTTCCTGGCATCTTTGCTGCCGGCGATGTTGCCGACCCGGTTTATCGTCAGGGCATTGTTGCAGCCGGCTCTGGTGCCAAGGCTGCTATCGAGGCAGACAGATATTTGCAGCAGTTGTAATCACAGAACTTATAAAAGTTAGATAAAACAAATCTAAAAGTTAGATAAAAACAAATCCGCAGGAGTTTAGTATAACTCTCTGCGGATTTTTTTTGTATGGAGAAAAGTTTCGCGGAAGATGAGGGATTCAAACCCCCGATACCCGGAAGAGGGTATACCGGATTTCGAGTCCAGCGCATTCGGTCACTCTGCCAATCTTCCTTTGTCTGATATTGTTTCAACGACGATGCAAAAGTACTGCTTTTTGATGAACCGACAAAATATTGAACGAAAATTTTAACTAAATTAACCCTCAAGCCTCCAACGTAAATATTTGCCCCGCGTCCCCGCCAGGCGTCCCGCCGGATTTGAAATCCGGCGTTAAAAATGTCCTAACCTATTTAGGCTCTGCGGATTTGCAATCCGCAGCAAAGGAGTATGCTTTTACTTTTATTGGGGGATTACAAATCCCCCGTTGTTTATAGGTCGAACGCTCTCGCTTTTCTTCTTCACCACTTTCTTCTTCTTCACCACTTTCTTCTTTTTCTTGATTCCGAAGAGGTCGCGCCAGCCGTTGAAATCCTTTTTCATAATTAGACCGAGACCTTGCGTGTTGAGGCTGTTTCTGGTGAAATAGCGGTCGTTGGTCTGATTATACATACGCACGGCGAGATTGCCGTTCGGGAAGATGAGATAACGGAGATCGAAGTCGCCGATGAAACTCTGCGTGGCATTCGCGTTATCGCGATAGCCAAACTGACCATTGAACAGCAGGCGATTGTTGAGCAGCCTTCCGCTCAGGATTCCTTCGTACTCTGCATTGTTGAAGCCTTCATCGCCCGTAGAGATGTTGGCACCGAAATTCCAGTTGTTGCTCTTTACCACATTCGATAATACGGTGTTGAGCTGCTGCGAAATCGTTCCGCTCAGGAAACTCTGCATCGCCAGTGATGTCTGACTCTGCTGGTCGGCATCCTCGCTGCTCTGGTTGTTCTTGGTCTGCGCATAGAATCGTCCGATGGCGAGCAGATAGAGCACCTGCTGGTTCATCTCTTCCTGAGAATTGATGATTGAGTAGATCATCTGCTTGGCATCCGAGTTCACCGTTGGCAGGTCCATTGTGAAATCTACGCTCGGCGATTGAGGGGTGCCCGTGATGTTCATCAGGCAATCTACTCGGATGTTGTTGCTGCTGAACGAACGGCCGATGCTCAGGTCGCTCAGCGGAACACCGTTCACCGTATATTTCGCCTGCAGATTCAGTGGGGCATTGTATGGATTACCACCGAAGGCGATGGTTCCGCCCGGCATGAACTCGAAGTCTTTCTTGATTACATTCTGTATCGTGAGCTTATACACTCCGTGGTCCACCACATAGTTGCCGAACATGTCGAAGGATCCCTTGTTAAACCAGTTGGCTCTTAGTACGCCATTACCGTTCAGCGTGATGTAGTCGCCGCTCTGAGGGTCCATCATCAGCTTCAGCGTCAGGTTAGGAGTGGCATTCACCAGGAAGTTGATGCGCATGTCTGACGAGAAGTCGATGTCGTCGTCTGCATCTTTCTGCTGCTGCTTCAGACTGTCGGTCAGCTCCGGAGCGATGTCGTGCCAGTGGATGAAACTCTTGTCGCTGATGGCATCGGGGCTCGCCACGTTATATACGAAGATGCTGCCAGGTCCCGGTTCTGCATCGATGTCGATGATGGTTTCGCCGCTCTTGCCGTGGATGCCCACCTCGCCGGTGGCATAGACGGTACCGTAGAAGGTGTTGTCGCCAAACTCATGGGTGTCGTAGCCCAGGAAGTTGTGCGCCTTCAGGGTGAGGTCGTAGCTCAGTCGGGTGAGGTGCTGGTGATGGATACCGCCGCTTACGAGTGCCATGTTGTGGTTGCGGTCGAAGATGGTATCATTGTTCAGCAGGATGTCATCCGGAATGGCGTGGGCGTGCAGGTTCTTGAAACTGTACTCGGTGCCCAGCTGCTTCATGTGCATCTTGCCGGTGGCGTAGAGGTCGCCCACCAGGTTGATGTCGCTCAGGTCGCCCACCAGATTCACCTTTCCTTTCGCTCTTGCCTGGATGTTGTCCATGAAACTGCCGCAGAAGCTCTCCATGAATTTCATGTTCGTGCCCTGCGCCTCGATGCCCAGGTCTATGTAGTTTCGCTTCGGCGATACATATCCGTCTATGAGCGTCTGGTGCTCCTCGCCCTCGTCTGCCACGGCGTTGATGTCAATCTGGCTCAGTTCCTTGTTGAAGTTTACGTTGGCATGAAGTATTCCCATCGGACCGTGTTCGAACTCGAAGTCCTTGATGTCGAGCTTGGCGTAGGCGTCAGGGTCATTGAAGATGCTCTTCACGATCGCCTTGCCTGAAGCCTTGCCTGAGAAATCCACCGAGTGGAAGTTCACGAGGTTCAGGATATACTCCACATCCACATCCTTCAGCTGCGCCACGATGGAGTCTTCCTTGTTCGGGGTGGCGAGTCCGTTCACCGCCACATGCTGGTCGCCGTGGCTTACCTCGAAGTTTTCTATCTCCAGGTGGTTCTTGCTGTAAGTGATGTCAGCCGGGTGCACCTTCCAAGGCTTTTCTCCGATATGGATGAGCGATGGCTTGATATCTACGTGGGCGGTAGATACGTTGTCCGTATTCTTGTAGAACTGCGCCTCGGCATTCAGCGCCCCGTGGATAGGCAGGCTCTTGGAGTGGTTGTTGTAACCCAGTGATGCCATCAGGGTGTTGTCGGCTGCCGCTGCCTTCACGTGCAGGGTAGGGCTTGTGCTGCCCGCCGCTCCCGTCTTGATGCGCGCATCCACCTTCAGCGTATCGCCCTCGGTGTTCATCTGCAGGGCTCCGCCGCTGTACTCGCTGCCGTTGTAGCTGAAGGCAGGCAACTGTGCCGTGAGGTTTACCGAGCGGTCGAGGTCGGAGATGTTTCCGTCTATCACCACCGGCTGCTGAATGTCGAGCGGCACGCCCAGCATTCTCTGCAGTATTTCGGTAGAGGCTATTTCTGCCTCTATGCTGAAGTTGTTTCTTGCCTTGTCGCTGGTCTTGCCGATGCCAGGTAGGGTAGGCAGCTTGCTTGCCAGCATGTTGGTCATGGTCTGAACCAGGGTGCCGTAGTCGTACTGTCCCTTTACGTGGATGTTGGCGAATGGTGCTTCCAGGTCCAGATAGCTGTCTGCTCCCTGGTTCTTGGCGCTCACCCTGATGTCGTTCAGGGTGTAGGTGTTGTCTGCCATCTTCACGCCCAGTACGGTAGGTTGCAGATGCGCCAGGTTGAGCTGGGCTTCATACTGCTTCTTCGGGATGGA
Organism: Segatella copri; assembly: GCF_002224675.1. Lineage (GTDB taxonomy): Bacteria > Bacteroidota > Bacteroidia > Bacteroidales > Bacteroidaceae > Prevotella > Prevotella copri_U. The sequence continues at coordinate 27,480 of NZ_NMPZ01000001.1, forward strand.
GTACTTGCCCGCCACCTGCAGGTTGATATTCGGGTCGGCGATGGACGCGAGTCCGTCGATGAGTCCCTTGTTGTAGCTGCCGTCCAGCCTGATGTTGCTGAATCGGTAGTTGTTGAAGTCGAACAGCGGAATCTCGCCCTTTGCCACAAGATGTTCCTTGGTGCCCTGTGCGGTGATGTGTGCGGCGATGATGCCCAGCTTGGCATTGTCGAGAATCTTGCCCAGGTTGATGCCCTTGGTATCCACCTTGGCGTAGAGCTGCTTGCCGTTCTGGTGGGCGTCTATCTCCACGTTTCCTGCGTCGGTGCGCAGTACGCCCTTGGTTCCTATCTGGCTCTTGCCTTTTCCGCTGATTACACCTTTATAATATATGTTGCCCAGCCGGAGCACCTCTTTCGGAATCTTCACTTTGCTGCCCAGGTTGGCGGCTATCTGCTCCACGCCCTCGTCAGAAACCTTCAGGGTCTCTATGTTGGCGAGCCAGTGCAGCTTTCGGTTCCAGTCGCTCGCCTTGGCATTCGCCTTGAGCAGGATGCTTCCGCTCTGGGTCTTGAAGTGGAGCTGGTGGATGCGTGCCGATGTACTGGTACCCGAGAAGTGGGTGTCGATGTAGAGGGCATCGTTCCATTTTCTGAGGATAGGAGCGAAGCAAGCCACATCCGACAGGGTGATGAGCGATGGCTTGATGCCGCCCTCAAACTGCAGCGTTTCGCTGATGATCTTTCCCTTCTCGTTTGTGCGGTAGGTGGCGATGAGGTCTTCCAGCAGCAGGTGGCTCTTCGGCAGTTCCAGCTCGAAGTCGCTCAGGCGCGCCTGATGCTTGTCTGCATTCACCTTGAATCGCAGATTCTTTACTTGAAGTCCTGATTTATCGGTGAAGGCTATCTTCTTGATGGATAGATGAATATCATTATCTGTGAGATGATGCAAGGCGATGTGTGCCGAGAGATTGCTGATGCCGATGTGCTGAGATGAGAATACCCCCGCAGCCGATGCGATGTCGCGCTGGTTGTAGGCGATGGATCCGTGGCGGATGATGACGCTTCCGATGCGCAGGTCGAGTGGCTTGTGCTGGGTGGTATCCTTCGAGGCGAGCGAATCGAGCATGAACTGGATGTTCATGTCGCTCTTGGCATTCTGCCTGTAGATGTTGGCTCTCAGCCCGAAGAGCTGTGCCGATGAAACCGAGATTTTTCCGTCTTTCAGCGGCAGCAGGTCAACCTTTGCCGAGAGTCGTGAAGCATAGATCATGCTGTCGCCTTTCTGGTCGAGCATTCTCACATCATCGATGATGATTCGGTTGAAGAAACCCAGGTTGATTTTTCCCACGCTCACTTCTGTTCCGAATTTCTGGGCGAGGGCGGTGGCTATGGTAGAGCCGAGGAAGGTCTGTACTGGTGGCAGGTGCAACAGTACGATGAGTATCACATAAAGGGCGAAGATAGTCCAGATGATACAGCTGATGATATGTTTAAATCGTTTCAGAGTCTTATGATTTTTTATCGTTAATTTGCAATCTGTGTTTGTCAAAACACGCTTGCAATCTGAATCTGTATTGAAATTTAGGCACAAATTTACTGCTTTTTTGTTACATTATCAAATAATTTAGTGATTTTTCTTCCTCGTCTTACTTTTTTTGCTATTTTTGCAGCATAATTTGAATGTTTTCACAAAATAAAACCAGAAAATCAGTTTTAAATATAATATTTTTAATGTAGTTATGGCAAATGTAATTAAGTTACGTAAAGGCTTGGACATTAACCTTACGGGTAAGGCTTCCAAGGATGTAGCCATCCCTGTGGTACAGGCTAGCGAGTATGCACTCGTACCTGCAGCCTTCGTGGGTGTTACTCCTAAGGTAGTAGTACGCGAGGGCGACCATGTCAATGCCGGAGATGCCTTGTTTGTGAACAAGGCTTGCCCAGAGGTGAAGTTTGCCTCACCAGTGAGCGGTCAGGTTACCGCCATTGAGCGAGGGGAGCGTCGCAAGGTGCTTTGCATCAAGGTGAAGGCAGACGCTGAGCAGACCTCTACGGATTTTGGTAAGAAAAACGTTGAGTCGTTGGATGGTGCAGCCGTGAAGCAGGCGTTGCTCGAGGCTGGATTGTTCGGTTACATCAACCAGTTGCCTTATGCTGTATCCACCACACCGGATACCACTCCTAAGGCAATCTTCGTTTCTGCCCTCCGCGACATGCCGCTCGCTGCCGATTTCGAGGTAGAACTCGCTGGCAATGAGGAAGCTTTCCAGGCAGGTTTGACAGCCTTGAGCAAGATTGCGAAAACTTATCTTGGCGTTGGAGTTGAGCAGCACAGCAATGCGCTCGGCGAGGCTAAGAACGTGGAACTCAATGTGTTTGATGGTCCTTGTCCTGCTGGTAATGTAGGTGTACAGGTGAACAACATCGACCCTGTAAACAAGGGCGAAGTGGTTTGGACTGTAGATCCTGCATCGGTAATCTTCTTCGGTCGCCTCTTCCTTACAGGTAAGGTTGATCTCCACAAGAAGGTGGCTGTAGCTGGTAGCGAGATGAAGCAGACCGGTTACGCTAACGTGTTGGTAGGTACTCCATTGACAGCTTTCGTTGAAGCACAGCTGAAGGCTACCGCACACGTGCGCCTGATCAATGGCAACCCATTGACCGGTACCAAGACCACCATGGCAGATTACGTAGGTGGACACACCTCAGAAATCACTGCCATCCCAGAGGGTGACGACTGCGACGAGATGCTGGGCTGGATTCTTCCACGCACCAACCAGTTCTCTACCTCGCGTTCCTATCTCTCCTGGCTCTTTGGTAAGAAGAAGGAGTACAATCTCGATGCCCGCATCAAGGGTGGCGAGCGCCACATGATTATGAGCGGCGAGTACGACCAGGTTCTCCCTATGGACATCTTCGGTGAGTATCTCATCAAGGCAATCATTGCAGGCGATATCGACAAGCAGGAGCAGCTCGGTATCTATGAGGTTAGTCCTGAGGACTTTGCGGTAGCTGAGTTCGTGGATAGCTCTAAGCTCGAACTGCAGAAGATTGTACGTGAGGGCTTGAACACCCTGCGCAAGGAGAATGCTTAGTTTTTAGTACTGTTAATTATTAAAATAATGAGTGCATTAAGAAATTATCTCAATAAGATAAAGCCTAACTTCCAAGAGGGAGGTAAGCTGCATGCCTTCGAGAGCGTGTTTGACGGTTTTGAGAGCTTCCTGTACGTGCCAAATACGACAGCGAAGAGCGGAGCCAGCATCCACGATTCAATCGACTCGAAGCGCATCATGAGCTTTGTGGTAATCGCCCTGATTCCTGCATTGCTCTTCGGTATGTATAATGTGGGATACCAGAATTTCAAGGCTGCAGGTACACTGGATGCTGCCAGCTTCATCGAGGTCTTCGGCTTCGGATTCCTGGCTGTCCTCCCTAAGTTGCTGGTTAGCTACATCGTGGGTCTCGGCATCGAGTTTGCCTGGGCTCAGTGGAAGCACGAGGAAATCCAGGAGGGTTACCTCGTCAGCGGTATCATCATCCCATTGATCATTCCTATCTCTACACCGCTGTGGATGCTCGCCCTGGCGTGCGCCTTCGCAGTCATCTTCTGCAAGGAGATTTTCGGTGGCACGGGTATGAACATCTTCAATGTGGCTGTAGGTGCCCGTATGTTCCTCTTCTTCTCATATCCATTGGCTATGAGTGGTGATAAGGTCTGGGTGGCTAAGGATGCTATCTTCGGTCTGGGTAACACCCTGCCTGATGGCTTCACAGCTGCTACTCCTCTCGGTCAGCTGGCTCAGGGCAGCATGCCTTCAGCAAGTCTCTGCGACTCTATCATCGGTTTCATTCCTGGCTGTATCGGTGAGACTTCAGTCATCGCCATCGCCATCGGTGCCATCATCCTTCTCTGGACAGGCATCGCATCTTGGAAGACCATGGGCTCTGTATTTGCTGGCGGCATCGTGATGGCGCTTATCTTCCAGGCTCTCGGTATGACACCTATCGCTTGGTATGAGCACATCGTACTGGGTGGTTTCTGCTTCGGTGCCGTGTTCATGGCTACCGACCCTGTAACTTCAGCCCGTACAGAGAAAGGTAAGTACTTCTACGGATTCTTCATCGGTGCCATCGCCGTTATCGTACGTGTGATGAACCCAGGTTATCCAGAGGGTATGATGCTCGCTATCTTCTTCGGCAACATGTTTGCTCCACTCATCGACTACTGTGTAGTTCAGAGCAACATCTCTCGCCGTGCTAAACGTGCTATTAAATAATGTAGGAGGAATGTAGATATGAAGACAAATTCAAATAGCTATACTATTATCTATTCGGTTATCATCGTGGTAATCGTGGCATTCCTGCTCGCGTTCGTGTCTTCTTCGCTGAAGGCAACACAGGATGCCAACGTGGCTCTTGATACTCAGAAGCAGATTCTGAACTCCCTGAACCTGCGCGACCTTGACAACGCTACTGCGGCTGCCAAATATAAAGAGGTGGTGAAGGACGAGAAGGAGAAGGATGGCATGAAGTATTACGAGTGCGAGATTGATGGTCAGAAGAAGACTGTTTACTCTGTAAAGGGTATGGGTCTCTGGGGCGGCATTTCAGGCTTCATCGCCGTTGATGCCGACAACAACACCATCTATGGCGTATATTTCAACCACGAAGGCGAGACAGCCGGACTGGGTGCTGAAATCAAGGACAACCTGAAGTGGCAGCAGAAATTCCAGGGCAAGAAGATTCACAAGGATGGAGTAGAGGGCATCGCTCTGGGCGTTGAGAAAGACGCTCCTGCCGGCGACCCTAACAATGTGGATGCCGTTACCGGTGCTACATTGACATCCGACGGTGTGGATGCCATGCTCAAGGAAGGTCTTGCTAAATTCATTAAATAATTAAGCGAAATTATGGCATTATTTAGTAAACAAAATAAGGAGGCATTCATCAAGCCACTGAACGGTGACAACCCTGTCCTCGTCCAGGTGCTTGGTATCTGTAGTGCCCTGGCTGTTACTTCTCAGTTGAAGCCAGCCATTGTGATGGGACTTGCCGTTACTATCATCACGGCATTCTCTAACGTGATTATTTCCATCATCCGCAACACCATCCCTCAGCGCATCCGTATCATCGTTCAGCTGGTGGTAGTTGCTGCCCTGGTTACCATCGTGAGCCAGGTGCTGAAGGCTTTCGCCTACGACGTGAGCGTGCAGCTCTCAGTGTATGTGGGTTTGATCATCACCAACTGTATCCTGATGGGTCGTCTGGAGGCGTTTGCCATGATGAACAAACCTTGGCCTTCATTCCTCGATGGTGTAGGTAATGGTTTGGGTTACGCCCTCATCCTCGTGATTGTGGGTGCTGTTCGTGAGTTCCTGGGCCGCGGCTCTTTGCTCGGTTTCCAGCTGATTCCAGAGGGAGCTTACGACTTTGGATATGTTAACAACGGTATGATGACCATGCCAGCCATGGCATTGATTCTCGTTGGATGTGTAATCTGGGTACATCGTGCCTATATTTATAAGGAGGAGAAGTAAGATGGAGCACGCAATAAGTTTGTTTTTCCGTTCGATTTTCGTCGATAACATGATCTTCGCCTACTTCCTGGGTATGTGTTCATACTTGGCAGTATCCAAGAACGTGAAGACCTCTTTGGGCTTGGGCTTGGCAGTAACCTTCGTGTTGCTCATCACCGTGCCTGTAGATTACCTGTTGCAGACCAAGGTGCTCAGCGCCGATGGCATTCTGGGTGTTGACCTCACTTACCTGAGCTTCATCCTCTTCATCGCCGTCATCGCCGGTATCGTGCAGCTGGTCGAGATGATTGTAGAGAAGTTCTCACCATCGCTCTATGCAGCCTTGGGTATCTTCCTGCCATTGATTGCCGTAAACTGTGCCATCATGGGTGCCTCTCTCTTCATGCAGCAGCGCATCCTGATGGATCCTACCAATACTCAGGCTATCACCTCAGTATGGGATAGCATTGTATATGCAGTAGGTTCCGGTCTGGGTTGGACACTCGCCATCGTCCTGATGGGAGCCATCCGCGAGAAGATGCAGTATTGCGACGTGCCAAAGCCATTGCAGGGACTCGGCATCACATTTATCACAGTAGGCCTCATGGCAATGGCTATGCTTTGCTTCTCAGGCTTGAAAATCTAAAATAGGAGGACTATAGATATGGGTAATACATCATTTATATTGGCTAGTATCGGAGTTTTCCTCGTGGTGATTCTCCTGCTGGTTATCATCCTGCTCGTGGCTAAGAAGTATCTGAGCCCTAGCGGAAATGTAAATATCGAAATCAATGGCGACAAGACCATCAACGTGCCTCAGGGCAGCAGCTTGATGACTACGCTGAATGAGAACGGCATCTTCCTGCCTTCTGCCTGCGGCGGTAAGGCAAGCTGTGGCCAGTGTAAGGTTCAGGTGCTCGAGGGCGGCGGCGAGATTCTCGATTCAGAGAAGCCTCACTTCACCCGCAAGCAGATTAAGGACCACTGGCGTCTGGGATGCCAGTGCAAGGTGAAGGGCGACCTGAAGATCAAGGTGCCTGAGAGCGTGATGGGCGTGAAAGAGTGGGAGTGCGAGGTTATCTCCAACAAGAACGTTTCATCATTTATCAAGGAGTTCAAGGTGGCTCTGCCTCCAGGCGAGCACATGGACTTCGTTCCGGGTTCTTACGCCCAGATCAAGATTCCTGCATACGACTGCATCGATTACGACAAGGACTTCGACAAGGATCTCATTGGCGAGGAGTACATCGGAGCATGGAAGAAGTTCAACATCTTCTCTCTCAAGGCTCACAATCCAGAGCCTACCGTTCGTGCTTACTCTATGGCGAACTATCCTGACGAGGGTGACATCATCACCCTGACCGTACGTATCGCCACAACTCCATTCTTGCCACGTCCACAGGTAGGCTTCCAGAACGTACCAACAGGTATTGCTTCTTCTTACATCTTCTCATTGAAGCCAGGCGACAAGGTAATGATGAGTGGTCCTTATGGCGACTTCCATCCTAACTTCACATCGGGCAAGGAGATGATCTGGATTGGTGGTGGTGCCGGTATGGCTCCATTGCGTGCGCAGATTATGCACATGACCAAGACCTTGCACACCACCGACCGTGAACTGCACTTCTTCTACGGAGCGCGTGCATTGGGTGAGGCATTCTTCCTGGAAGACTTCTGGGAGCTTGAGAAGGAATTCCCTAACTTCCACTTCCATCTTTCACTCGACCGCAAGGACCCAGTGGCAGATGCTCAGGGCGTGAAGTACTACGAGGGATTTGCTGTTAACTGCATCCGTGACACCTACTTGAAGGATCACGAGGCACCAGAGGATTGCGAGTACTATCTCTGCGGACCTCCAATGCTGATCAAGACCGTTACAGATTATCTGGATTCTCTGGGAGTTGATCCTGAGAGCATCATGTACGATAACTTCGGATAAGTTTTTCAAGATGGGGAATTGTCCAGAAAATGTTCGGAGCTTTTTTGGGGTCAATTTCTCAATTGGCGAGCGGCACCTGCTTTTTGCGGGTGTCGCTCATTTCGTTTTAGTATGTTAGGGGGGTAATGAATGGTGGTGCCCTTCATTTTATGAACCCCGCCTGGCGTCCCCCGTGGATTGCCCCCGCCAGGCGTTCCGACGGATTTGCAATCCGTCGTTAAAAAAGGTTCGACCTATAAACACCTGGGGATTTGTAATCCCCCAATAAAAGGAAAGCATACTCCTTTGCTGCGGATTGCAAATCCGCAGAGCCTAAATAGGTTAGGACATTATTTAACGCCGGATTTCAAATCTGGCGGGACGCCTAGCGGGGTACGGGGGTGAGACGTTTCGACCCAAATAGCCCAAACAATTTCCCCTGTGCTAAAAATATTTGAAATTGTGTTTGGTAAATTCGGAATTTCTTCGTAACTTAGCAGCGCAAAACGTAAAGCATGTAGGAATATGGCAAAAATAGTAAATTTCTATCCTGTAGGAATACAGACATTCTCAAATATCAGAGAGGAGAATTATCTCTATGTAGATAAGACCCAATACATCGTGGATTTTCGAGAGAAAAAAATGAAGTACGTCTTTCTGAGTCGTCCAAGGCGATTCGGCAAGTCGCTTTTTGCCTCTACTCTCCAGGCTTATTTTGAGGGAAGAAAGGAACTTTTCGAGGGCTTGGCTATTGCTGATTATGAGAAGGAATGGGTAAAGCACCCAGTGCTTCATTTCGACTTGAGCGGTGCCAAGCACTTTGATGTTGATGCCTTGAACAGTTATCTGAATCTACAGCTTTTGCCTTACGAGAAACTTTATGGTAGAGGAGAAGGAGAAATTTATCCTAACGAGAGGCTGGATGGTATCGTAAAGCGGGCTTATGAGCAGACGGGCGAAAAGGTGGTTGTTATCATTGATGAATATGATGCCCCATTATTGGATGTGGTACATGAGAAGGAAAACCTGCAGCCGCTCCGCCGCATCATGCAGAACTTCTACAGTCCTCTGAAAAAGCTCGACCCATACCTGGAGTTTACCTTCATCACGGGTATCACCAAGTTCTCGCAGCTCAGCATCTTCAGCGAACTCAACAACCTCGATAACATCAGTATGTATAATCAGTATTCAGCTATCTGCGGCATCAGCAAGAAGGAACTTACCACGCAGATGAAACCGGATGTGGCAGCATTGGGAGAAGCTCTTGGCATGACGTATGAGGAATGTCTGGCAGAGCTGACCAGATTCTACGATGGTTATCATTTCAGTGAGAAATCAGAGGATGTCTTCAATCCGTTCAGCCTATTGAAAGCGCTGAATGCACGCAAGATAGCTCCTTATTGGTTTGGTTCGGGCACGCCAACATATCTTATCAAGACGCTGCAGAAGTATCACGTCAACGTGATGAATATTGAGAAAATATCATGTGATGTGGATGATTTCGATGTTTTTCCGGAACTGATGACTTCTGCACTTCCGATGCTCTATCAGGGTGGTTACCTCACTATTAAGAAGTATAACCCGATACTGCATCGCTATACTTTGGATTATCCTAATGAGGAGGTTAAGATTGGTATGCTCAAGAGTGATTGGAAGATTGAGGAAGAATAAATAAGATTATGAATGTCTTAGCAAACTCGTTTAACTCGTATCTCCAAAACGAAGTGGCTAAGGCTGAGTAAAAAAATACCGGGCAAGGAGATGATGCTCCTGCCCGGTTTGTTTTTTTGAAGATGATTGGATTATAAGTCGATGTTGCTTCCTGGTGCATCTTCCCACGCTCCAACTTCAGCATCGAAGTTGATTGGCTGCAAGATTGGCAGGCCTTGATCATTATAGCCACCACCGAAGATGAGGGTGTAGGTGTAGCGCTTGCCCTGCTCCCAAGTTGGACCGAATGGTACGTAGAGAGTATCATATTTACTCTCTGAACCGAATACATAAACATCTGCCTGCTTAATCTTGCAGGTGATTTCCAAATATGATTCAGTAGGGTCGGCTGCGTCAGCTTGCTCTTTTGTCTTTGGAGTTTTTACATCCCAAGCTGTCAATTTCTGTGGAGTATTCAGCATTGGAGTTTCAGAAGAAATATCTGTAACAGTGCTGTTTACTGTGATATCCTTGCCCGTAACAACGGTGAAAGCATTGTGTCTCTTTCCGTCTGTGCCCGGTAGAATAGGATTGAGCGTCCAAGTTCCAGACTCTGTGCTAGTTGCTGGTAAAGTAAAGTTTCCTGCATACTTAATATTGTGAATCTTTATCTCCTTGATGTTTACCTCCATGTTTTCTAATGCAGTCTTAGCCTTAAACACAACCTGTGACAAAATATGCTTGAATTGGAATGTTACCTTACCTCCATTTTCTGCAGTATACTTCTGATCGTTTGCGATACCATACATTACATCAATGTTTTTGGTTTTGTCATATATTGATGTATGGCCATATTCGTCAGTAGCACTATAATAAATCTTTTGACTAGAAGGAGTCATTTGCCATGAATAATTTCCATCCATTCCTTCGCTATAGGAGCCTTCTTCAAATGTGCCAGGGTTTACTGCATAAAAATCCAATAGAGTTGTTGCCTCTGGCCAATAGCGGAGGTCTGATGCTGTTGCATAATCCCACTTTCCGTCCTTGTACTTGATATTAATGCCATTCCAGGCAAGTTCTGTGTCGCTTGTACCCATGAATGCCTTTCCATCCTTTGTGAATGCATACACTTTGAAATCTGTCTTGTTCAAATTGGTAGATGTAATCGGGGTAGCTCTTGTCTCCGCCTTATTACCAACTACATGAAATCCGATAGCGTTGTTAGCTGTTGTTTCTACATTTGCAAGCTCGTTGTCTGATGAGCATGCTGAAAGCAATGCCATAGAGGCCAATGCTGTTCCAAAAATTACCTTTTTCATAATTTACAGTTCAATTTTTTTAATATTTATCTTTTACTATTTAAAGTCTTATCTTTTATTAAGTTAAATCCTTAACATATAATGTCTTCATTCACATCCGCCCAATCATCAACTCCTACATCGAAGCCGGCACCACCGCTGGAATTGTTTCCGCCTCCGCCTCCTCCATCATTCTTGTTATCCGGAACGACGAAGTTGAAATTGATGATGAGATGCACATCACCGAGATGCCCCCTTACGGGGATTGAGTGAACCTGTGCTGAAACATCTTGCTCCAAGACATACACCTTGCCATCCCTGCTCTTCAGATAAAGCTTGAATACCTGAGGCGATTCGAGGCTCTGACAGTAGCCGAAGGTGTAGAAACCGCCCTTGATCTGATTATTGGCAGTCTCGCCTCCGAAAAGAAGATTCTCCGAAACTCCATCGGGCAATTTGTCTTCCGCCATCAGCAGCGATCCTGACATCCCCGAAAGACTCGCACGGATATCCGCCACTCTTTCCAGATTCTGGATGCCATTCACCTCGTAGGTGTAACGGCTCACCATCCTCACCGGATACAGGGTGATCACCTTCTCCGTGCCTTCTGGAATATTCTCCAGCGATACCCAGTCGATGTGGTCGCCACAGAGCCAGGAGGGAGTGGTGCAGGCTTTGGTGCTGTCGGGCGCCTGTACGCTGCGGGTCCTGGCAAGATACTCCACGAAGCTGTTGGGATTCTCCCAATAGATGCCGCTCGTATCGTAGTTGTAGCAGATGATGCGATACTCGTTTTCGGGCAGTTCTATCTGCCTTCCTTCTCCGTTCGGAAAATCGAAGATCCACGGATCGCCTGTGCCATCTTTCGGAAAGAAGATCACTCGCATGCCTTCCGGCTTCTGAAAATCCTCATATCGCTCCCAGTTGAATTCCACCCTCAAAGAGCGGAACGAGGAGGTGACGTAGCGGAATTCCTTGTGCTCGCACGATGAGAGTATCAGAAGAAAGAGCATCAGGCTGAGGGCTTGGATGATTCCAGAATCTCTGAAGATTCTAAATCCTCTGAAGATCCTAATCCTGCTCATTTCCGCCTCCTTTCTCTCTGTTCTTCCTGCCTGAGAACTTGCGGTTGGTATTGCCGTTTCCTATCAGCCATACCAGCGAAATCTCTGCCTTGGTGGGACCTATCCAGCGGCGCTCCTTGGTGGATTGCCATAAGTAGTAGTCAGCCTCGGGCTTATACTCGTGATAGATGCCGCCCCAATAGCCGGCGCCGATGGTGAAGTCGATGTTCAGCCTTCGGGCGATGGGCAGCGAATAGCCGTATTCGGCTCCCACGATGTAGTTCATCTTGTCCCAGAGCGTGCCTCCGGGCTTTCCGCCCATGTAGCCGCGGCCTCCGGTTTCGAAGTCGTATGTGAATATCTGACCGTAGATGCCGATGTGGTGTCCGGTGAGCGGTTTCTCCCCGGCAGCCTTTCCCCACCATTTTCTGATGGCGATGTCACCGCCGTAGGCTCGCCAGTACCAGTGCCGGCGGTCGGTCTTCCACCATCCGTACATCCAGTTGGCAGCCACCGACCATCTTTTTCCCAGATACATCTCCACTCCGATGTTCGGAATCAGGAGCGCATCGTAGAGCATGTTGGTCCGGATGTCCATATAGAAGGGTTTCCGGATTCGCTGCGATGCGATGGACTGGGTGTCGGGGGCGACGATGATGGTATCTGCCGGTGGGATGAACGCTGCAGCAGTGGTATCCGATTTCTGAATCTCCGAATTCAGATTTTCCGGTTTCGGAATCTCCGAGCGATGCACCTTCTCGTACCAGAGATGCAGCTTGGATGATCGGAGCAGAGGGAAGTATTTCCTGTACATATATAAATAAGGTGTACCCCCTCGCAGCTTTTGTATCTTCTGCAGATGACTCTCCTCCGCCTGGGCACCGCTTTTCTGCTCGCTGGCTATCTGGCGCAGCATGGAAAGGGTTTCCTTCCGGTAGGGGAGTTGTGGATCATTTTCCACCAGCCTGATCAGGCCATTCCAATCTCTTCCTAAGTAATGGGTAGTTCTTAGCGAATCGGGCAATTCACCATAGCGGGAGAGATAATCGAACAATACCTTTGCTCTTTTCTCAGACAGCCAACGGTTGAATTTCACGCTTCCCTCGGGTGAGGCACCGCCCACTACGAGGATCTTTCGCAACTGATAGGCAGAGTCTGCGTAAGTGATACGCATCGTGTCTGCTATTCTGTTCAGTGCCGATTGGTTTTCTCGCAGGGTAGGGACGAGATCTATCTTTCCCTGCTTGAAATAAATTCTTACAGAATCCTGCATATTCTGATGGTTTTGAGCCGCAAGGCTTGCCCCATAGAACATGAAAGCCATGATCAGTATATTATTTCTTGTTAATCCGCACATTATTATCAATAGAGTTTTAAACTCTGTTCTTATATATCTTTTTACTTGTTTACCTATACTTTTGTATTCGGCTGCAAATTTAGTGAAAAATAATGAATTTCGGGGGGGGTATTCGTTAACAAAACTTAATTATGATACATTTTTAATAGTTTCATCTATATAAAAATATGTATGGCAGAAAATTGATATGTAGAGTTTGCAATTGAAATGTTTCTAATAATGCTATTTTGTGCGGGTTATGCTATTTACAACTCGTGATTGTTTATTGTTTCCGAACAAATTCTTGCCTTCGAGCAGCATCTCTCTCATGCAGTCCACTGCCATGTAGAGGATGGCGCTGATGTCGGCTCTGGAATATACGCTGCCGTGAGAAGTGATGTGCTTGGCAAACTTCTCGATGGTCATCACATCGGTGTACTGCGAGATGGCGAACGCATTCTGCTTTTGGGTCTTCATTGATGACCGGCGCCTGCCATCATTTAAGCCCCGCCCCGGTCTTCTATTATGACCGCCTTTTGGCACGATAGGCTGTTCCTTCGATTGCTGGTGCAAAGATACGATGAATTTCTGTATCTACCAAATTTTTGCCTGTGATAAGGAGCGATTTTCAGCAAAACACTTTCGATTTGAAACTTCGTTAAAAAACAAGCTCTATGTTTTATGGGGCGCATCTCTATGTTTTTGCGGTGTCGAAAACTATATTTTGCGTTATAAATCAGCATATTACAGAGTAATATCCGATTAAGTGGGAACGTGTTCAGTATTCAGTATTCAGTTTTTTCGCCCTTGTTACCATCCTCTGTATAGATAGTATATTATATATATAATAATATATATATATAATATAAAATATCTACTTACAATTTATAACCATAGAAAGGGTAACTATCGCGAAAAAACTGAATACTGAATACTGAACACTCTGTGAATTTGCTGACCAGCGATTTTTCAAGAACCGTTATCCGCCAGGTATCCAGCCGGATAACGGTTCGTTCTATAGCAATATCCTTATCTCCTCGCAAGCCACCATTTCCGCTCCGCGGTAGATAACCACCAGCTTGTGGAGCTTTGTGGTCTTTACCGCCTCTCTGACCATCTCACTGTCCGCATAGCGGGAGATTTGAGCTGATGCCTCCTCGAAGAGCTTTTTCACTTGCTCATCTGTGGTTTGGCTCTTGCAATATTTCAGCTCAATGATGTATGAATCCACCATGTCCTTGTAGATGTCACAGAGCGGAGAGAGGAAGATGTCGGCATAGCCGCCGTCATTGTCCAGCTCAGAGATAGGGCGATAGAACTTGTTCTGGCTCGTCATCGCCAAGGTGAAGCCATGCACGTAAGCCTCTCCCTTCTGCTTGTCTCGCTGTGAGGAGTACTTCTTCAGGCAGTCGGCGATGAAGTTGAAGTATGGCTTGAATTGTCCATCGTATGCCAATTTACTCTCCAGTTTACCCTTGCTGTAGGAATCATAAGCCAAGTCATTCTCCTTGTAGGTGTCGAGCAGGTAGGTGTACATCTGGTCACGTACCACCTCATTCGGGATGATGAACTTGGTCTCACCCTTGTATGTTCCGTCTATCGTCACCATGCCGAAATAGAACAGCAGGCTGAGGAAGTTGTCTGGGTCGTTGATTCGCTCGGCAGGGAAGTTCTCGTTGAGTGTGCCTATCACGAATCCCTGAGTCACCAACTGCTGGATGATGCTGGCATCGTGGGTGAACTCCTTGTCGTGGCGGATGAGCATGCGCATCTTGTCATAGTCGATGCGGATGTTTGTCTCCACCATCTTCTTAGGGATTTGGTATTCGCTTCGGATGTAATTATCTACGAAGTTGAGCACCATTACCGAGTTGTACATAGTGGTCTCACCATATCTCTCCTCGGCAAAGCAATAGTTGTCGTACCAAGGCTTCATTACCTTGATCAGCTCATCGGTGGTGTGATTGAACGGCAGGACGCTGCCGTAATAATCCAGCATCTTTCTCACTTCTTCCTCGGTAAATCCCGTCATCTCATTGAAGTCAGGTGAGAGCGAGTAGTTGGTTCCGATGTTGAATCCGCTGGTCAGGTCATCCATGGTCACAGGGCTTACTCCCGTGACGAACACTCTGCCCAGAGTATTGCCAGCCGCACCCTTGATGGTATTGAAGAACTGTCGCAAGTATCCCTCTCCGTGGGTCTGGTTGCGATACCTCATAAGATGCTCCTCATGGGCGAGAATCATATTGGTGAAGTTGTCGTACTCATCGATGAAGAGATAGATCTTCTTGCCCACCTCCTGGCACTTCTGGCACAAGAATCTCAGTTGAGACACTGCATCTGTTAACTTTTCCATTCCTTCCTTGGTATTGGCAGGAAGAATATGTGCATAGATGTCGCAGAAGAAATTGAATACAAGGCAACAATGGTTGTCCAGTCCATCCTTATAATCATCCAATCCTGCTGCCACCTCGGCAAAATTGAGGTGGATGATGAGATAAGTATTATGCTCCGGAGTAGGATTCTGCCCGATGTATAGCTTGCCAAAGATTTCCTCAAACTTGTCTTTCTTGTTGATGTCATAGTAATTCTCAAGCATGGAGAGGGTAAGTGTCTTGCCGAAACGGCGAGGGCGAATGAAGAAGAAATACTTGTTGGATTCTTCTATTTGCTCGATGAAAGGAGTCTTGTCCACATAGTAACAATCCTCTTTGATGACATCCTCAAAATTCTGCATACCGTATGGTATGCGCTTGCGATAAATGCGCTTTGGTCTTACTATCATAACTCAGTTTGATTATTCGTTATTGAATCTGATGGCAAAGATAATACTTTATCTCCTAATCTCCAAAACTTTTCCAGAAAAACTTCTATCGAGTATGCTTTTACTTTTATTGGGGGATTACAAATCCCCAACCGAAAACGAAGGAACCCGATTCTGAATCTCTATGATTCGGAACCGGGCTCCAGGACTTAGTATCGAAAAAAAATAAAAATAGTCTTACTTGAAGTATCTCTTGTAAAGACCTGCGAAACCTGCACAGTGGCGAGCCTCGTCCTTAGCCATCTCATGAACAGTATCGTGGATAGCATCAGAACCCTGCTCCTTGGCAAGCTTGGCAATGCGGAACTTGTCCTCGCAAGCACCCTTCTCAGCTGCGATGCGAGCCTCGAGATTGCTCTTGGTATCACCCAAAACCTCACCCAGCAACTCTGCAAAGCGAGATGCATGGTCAGCCTCCTCGAAAGCATAACGCTTGTAAGCCTCTGCAATCTCTGGATAACCCTCGCGGTCTGCCTGGCGAGCCATTGCAAGATACATACCTACCTCGCCACACTCACCTGCAAAGTGATCCTTCAATCCCTTGATGACCTCCTCATTGACGCCATCCTTATATGCCTGACCGAGAACGTGTACAGTAGCGAATGTCAAATCATCATCCACTGTATCTTCCATCTCCTTGAACTTGCTGGCTGGAGCCTTGCAAATAGGGCACTTCTCTGGTGCCTCTGTACCCTCGTAGATGTAACCACAAACGGTGCAAATAAATTTCTTCTTCATAATGTTAATGTATTAAAATGTTCTTGTATTGTATTATATTATCTTATTACTATTAATTCTCTTGTCTTACGAATCATTTCGGCTTTCTGTTCCTGTTAATTCGTCTTCTTCTCCATCTTCTTGGCGCAAGCTGAACAGATGCCCTTGTAGTAGAGCTGTTCCTCCTGCACGATGTTGCCATCTATCACCTTGGTCTCTGTTACCCGTGGTGCTGGCTCATCGAAGAGGTCGATGATCTTGCCGCACTCCTTGCAGTAGAAGTGAACGTGTGGCTCGATGTTGCCATCATAGCATACGCGATGCTCGTCGATGGTAATCATCTGGGCTGCATTTACCTCACTCAGCATGCGGAGCGTGTTATACACTGTGGTACGGCTTAGGGTCGGTACCTTGTTCTCCAAAGCTTTGTAAACATCTTCGATGTTTGGGTGGGTAGGATGCTTGATCAGGTAGTCCAGGATTGCCAGTCTCTGTACTGATGGTCTGATGCCTTTCTCTACCAATCTGTTGTAAGCTTCTGTTTTTTTCATATTCCTATCTCTTGATTGATTTTTACGTTTGCAAAGGTAATGAATTTATTTCTATCTACCAAATAATTCTGTAAAATATCCAAAATAATAGGTATTATTTTTAGATAATTTACAGAATTAAATGTTTATTCACAAAAAAGAGGCTATTTTCCGGTCTTTACGCCCAGGAATTTATCTACCATCATCAGCTGTTTGAGCTGGAAGGCTGGCTTGCATGCCTTCTTTGCCTTGAGCTTGATGGTGAAGAGATCGCGGGTGCCCTCTACGGCTGGCTGCTCACCGATGTTGACGAAGGTAGGGTAGAGCACCTTGCTGCCATCTGAGTGCAGACGGTCCTTGGTGAGGTTCTCCATCTTGCCCATATCCTTCACATCCACTCCGATGAACTCGTATTCGGTGGCGCTGTATGGCAGGGCGAAGCTCAGGGCATTGAGCGATACGAGACCCTTGCCCTTTACGGTGAGGGTGATGGTTTCGCCTGCCTTGTACATCTTCTTGTCGGCTGCGAGACTGATGCTGCCCTCTACGGCTGGCACCTTCTTGCTGCTTACTCCGCTCTTGAGCTGGGTAGCCACCACGGAGATATCGTAGGCGTCGATGAGACCGTTGCCGTTGATATCGCCCTTGCTTACGTAGCCCTCAAAGTCCTTGTCGCCCCTGCGCAATCCGCAGTAGTTGAGGTAAGAGGTGAAGTCGTTCTCGTCGATGCGTCCGTCGTGGTTGATGTCGCCAGCCTTCTCCATCTTGCTGCCCGGAACCTTGAATACGTACATCTCGGCACCCGAACCCATTCCGCCTCGGGCTTCCTCTACGGTCATCCTGATGTACTGAGCCTCTGGGTTGCCCTGGAACTGGTATTCCTTCACGGCATTCTCGTTCTTCCAGTCGAAGCTTCCGGTCTCGGTCCAGTTGATGCCGTCGTTGCTGATGGCGAACTTGCCCTTCTGGATCTGTCCGTTGGTCTCGCGCTCAGAAGCCGGGAGATAGTGAATCTTCTCGAGCTTGGCGATGCCGTTGAGGTTGAGGGTTACATCGAATGGCAGCACACCTTCCTTCTTGTAGTAGTCGGTATGCCAGAAGTTCTTCTCGTTGAAGTCGAACATCTTCGAAACCTCCAGGCCTTCCCAGTCCTTCGTAGAGTTGGTGGCTGTGATGTTGCGGATGGCTTCATCGAGAGGGTCCTTGATGGTGTGCGCCTGAACGGTGGCCCATTCAGAAACGCCGTCCTTGTTCACGGCTCTCACCTGCACCTCGTAATCGGTTTCCGGCTTCAGGTTCTCGATGGTGAACTCGGTGCTGCGGATGGTAGAATGAATCACGCCATCCACCTTTACCTCATAGTAGTCGGCGTTGGCCTGCTTATTCCAGGTAGCCACCAGCTCGAAAGCCTTGTTAGGGCTCTGGCTGTCCTTCATCGTTACCTGAGGAGCCGCAAGGGCACCGTTGGAGTGGAGCAGCACATCGGCGTCATCCATCTGATAGCCATCCATGCGGAGCTCTACGTCGTTGGCAGTGATGTCGGTCTTCGCCAGTCGTACATAAACCATCGGATTCTTGCGGATATCCATCTTCTCGAAGTCGCTGCCCGGTGTGGCGAAGCGGTTGAGCTGAGGAGCCTCGTCGAAGAACCATGCATTTCCGGTGTTGCGGAGTTCATCGAGCGAATTCACCTGGGTCAGCTTCACGCTCTTTCCGCCAATCTTCGCCGCCAGCTTCTTAGGCATCTGGCTCAGATTGATGCGCAGCTCTGTAGCCTGGTTCTTCTCCTGGCCCTGGAAGTGGCCCGTGGTCTTGTAGATATGTACATTGAGACGGTCCTTCTGCAGGGAAGAGGTGATGTGGGTGGTGGCGTGCTCGCCCAGGCGGTAAAGCTCGGTCTTGCCGTCATCATCATAGAGGGCGTAATGGGTTTCGCCGTATGGATAGAGTTCGAAGATGCGCTGGGTGTTGTCTATCTGCGATACGTTGTTGTTAGGATTTACCATCGGGATGATGGCGCCTCGCTTCACGAAGACAGGCAGTTTCCAGTAGGGAGCCTCAAACTCGTTGATGATTCTTCCACCTTTATATATATGTCCGCTGAAGTAATCCACCCATTCGCCCTGAGGCAGGTAGATGCCGTTGCGGATATCGTTGCCCTCCTTATCCATCTTGGTTTCCTTGTAGATAGGAGCCACGAGGAACGACGGACCGCACATGAACAGATACTGTGTTGCCTTGCCCAGGGTATAAGGGTTGGCATCGTCGAGGAACATCGCTCTTACCAGCGGCTTGCCGGTTACAGCCTCGTGGGCTGCTGTGTAGATGTATGGCATCAGCTCTGACTTGAGCTTCAGATACCAGCGGTTGACGGAAGTTACCGGTTCGCCCAGGATATGAGGATACTTGGCATTGCTGCCCCAGCCATCCATGTTCAGACCCATCGCGGTGAAGGCCTTCCATTCGAATTCTCGCATGTTGACGATTGGATTCTTTCCGCCGAAGATACCATCGTTGTCGCATGTGATGTTGGAGATACCCGAAAGTCCGGCTCCGATGAAGGTAGGGATGTGGAAGCGGATGTACTCCCAGTCGCCGCCCGTCTGGTCGCCCGACCAGACGGATGCGTATCGCTGTGTACCAGCCCATCCATCGAGCGAGATGATGAACGGGCGGGCATTCTCGCCATAGTAAGGCATGATCTGAGCCACATCAGCCACACCGTTCAATCCGAAGGAATAGCCGTCGCCTACCCAGGCCACATCGGTCTTGAGCACTCTTACGCCGGCTGTTCCCACCTCCTTCACGATGTCGCGCTGCAGGAGCGCTTCGATGCTGTCTTTCGGATGCAGGTCTGACTGGGTCCAGAGTCCGATCTCCACACCGTGCTTGCGGGCGTAATCTCCGAATTTCTTCAGGTTCTGGATGTTGCCGTCCAGGGTAGTCTCCTGACCGTATCCGGCTCCGTATCCATCGTTTGGCAGGAACCATCCCAGCGGCATATCGTGCTTCACATATCGGTCGATTGCCGCACGTGCTGAGAACTGGTAGTTGTTCTTCTCGCCATTCAGTGATTCCTTGATGCCGGTCTTGTCGCTGGCACTCTCCTTATACGTCTTTCCATCCTCGAACATCATGGTTCGGCCCTTGTCAGATTCCTTCCAGTAGTCGCGGTTGTAGGCATTGAGATGGCCCTCGTAGAAGCCGAACTTAGGGAGGAGTACAGGGTTGCCGGTGAGCTGGTAATAGCCATCGAGCAGATCGGTAGGCTTTTTGCCCACCATGAAGAAAACGTCTAAGTTCCTGGATTCGTGAGAGAGTTCTACCTTTCCGTTTTGGGTAGAACCGAAGTCGTAGAGACCTGGCTTGAAGGTGTACCACATGAAGCCGTAGCCAGCGGTTGACCAATAGAATGGGGCAGGGGAAGCCACTCCGCCATCTACCCAGTTGTTGGTGTTGACGATTTCGATTTTCTCACCCTTGTGAGAGAATCTTCCGTTCTGTACGCCGCCACCGAAGAAATACTCATCCGGCTGTTCGCGCAGGCTGAGGGTTACTTTTTCGGGTGTAAACTGTGCCGGAGCGCTCTGCTCTGCCACGGTCTTTCCGTTTTCGAGGTTGATGATTCTGAAGAGCTGGGTAGCCTTGTCGAAGACGACTTGTGCCTTGGTGGTAGAAAGGATGATGGAGTTGTCGTTCTCCTCTACCTTCACCTGCTTATGATTCAGGGCAGTGCGTGGATTATCCACCAGGATGCTCGCCTCAGGCTTTGCCTCGGGTGCTCTCATCACGCCATCGTTGTGATCTTCGAAGATACGGAAAACACTTTCGCCATAGAAATCTACGGCGACACGTTGCTGGTTGGCGAAGACAATCTCCACCAGCGTAGGATTGATTCTGAGAATCTGAACATCTCCAGCCTTCACGGTCTGGGCTGCCTTCTGGGCATCGGGAGCGGACGGAAGCAGGGGAGATGATGCTGTGTTGGTTGTGTTGGCAACCATAGGCAAGGTTACTGCCATTGCCATCAGGTTGCCAACAGATAATTTCTTATAAATATTACTCATTGTCTTATTTATAGATTATTTTGAGAGTTTTTCGATAGTTACCGCCACACGCCCTGAAAGGGCAGAAGCTCCTAGCCCAGGGCATCGCCCTGGGGTAATGATGGATGCAAGTCTGTCGCCCTGTAAGGGCAAAAGCCTTCAAATACCAGGCAATATACAAAGCTTTTGCCCTTACAGGGCGCCTTGCTGATTGCTTGTATACCCAGGGCGATGCCCTGGGCTAGGAGCTTCTGCCCTTTCAGGGCGTCCTTGAACCACATTCGCTAGTTCTTCAGGGCGTGTGGAGCATACTTGCGAAACTTGAATCTCTAATTTCTATTCTTACAGTTTTTCGATGAATGCCTTCATCTCTGCCTCGTGTTCCTTCGCCTTGAGGAAAAGATGCCACTGGTTCTGGGCTCTTACGAGGTTGTGCTCAGGATACTTGCACTTCCAGTAGTGATCGCCGTTGAGGTAATCCCAGAGGAAGCGGACTGCCTGCATGTATGGGAAGAGCTCGGCTGCATGAGGAAGCAGGGAAATCTCCAATGGAGAAAGGAAGGCTGATGCTGACTCCACATAGCCGCGGGTGAATGATTCGAAGATGTCCATGCGGAAATCTATCTTCTCGAACTCTGGAGAATCCTCGGCGATGGTATTCGCTGCCGTGCGGAGGAAATCGCCGTAATCGCTCACGAAGAGTGATGGCATCACGGTATCGAGGTCGATGACGCACAAAACGCGGCCCTCTTCATCAAACATCATATTGTTGACCTTGGTATCGCAGTGGCAGACATGCTTCTGCAACTTGCCCTCGCGGAAGAGGCGCTGGCAGAGACACATCTCATCCATATAACTCTCTATTTCTGCGATGAAATCCTTTACGCCTTCTGCTCGTCCGGCACGGTCTTCCTTGACAGCCTGACGGAGCTGGTCGCGGCGCAGTTCCATGTTGTGGAAATCAGGGATGGTTTCGCCGAGACGGTCGGTGATGTCTGTGAGCTGAGCCTCGAACTCTCCGAAGGTCTTTCCTGCGTAATAAGAACTTTCTGGGTTGACAGCTTCCTGGGTGATAGCACGAGGAATGAAGACGGAAATGCGCCAGTACTGCTGGTCTTCGTCTTTTACATAGGTCTTGCCGTTGCTCGCCTTGACGAAGGTGAGCACCTTGCGGTCGATGTCGTCAGCGCCCTGTTTTTCGAGCTGCTGGCGGATGTGTGTAGTTACTTCCTCGATATTATGCTGCAAGAGATCTACATCGGTGAAGATAGAGTCGTTGATGCGCTGGAGAACATAGTCTGGTGCATCATCTTCTACTGTTGTCACCTTGTAGGTGTCATTGATGAGTCCATTACCGAGAGGTTTTACCTCATTTACAGTTCCGGTGATATCGAACTGTGAGATGATAGGTTTGAGATCTTTCATTTTAGTTTGGTTTTAAATATATTTTTAAAGCTTTTGCCCTTACAGGGCGTAGTTTCTTATTGGATTTTTAACCCAGGGTGATACCCTGGGCTAGGAGCTTCTGCCCTTACAGGGCGTATTGCTTGCAACATTCTCCCAGTGCTAGGAGTTTTCCCTTTTCAGGGCGTATTGCTTGCAATATTCTCCTTATGCTGGGAGCTTGTTAGTTGGCTCCTCACGCCCTGAAAGGGCAGAAGCTCCTAGCCCAGGGCAACGCCCTGGGTTGTTTGGATGCAAGCCTTTCGCCCTGTAAGGGCAAAAGCTTTGACATTATCTCAGGTCGATGACTTCTGCTCCTGGGAATTCCTTGCTGTTGAAGACGAAGGAATTGTTGGAAATACCTTTTGCCTTGAAGCCGGAGATGTTGATGGTGCTCCAGGTAGAACCCTGGCGCATCTTTACCTGCGATGGCACGTGGGTGTTCTTGTTGATGGTGATATACATCTCTGCCACGGTACGCTTCTGGTTGTTGGCAACGAGATGCACCTGATAGTTGCTGCCCACAGTCTTGAGGCTGCTCTTATATCCTGTCTTGTAGATGTGGATGAAGGTATAAGGATTCATCGACATCTGCTTGGCCTGGGTAGGGTTGCTCACGTTCACCTCGTTGGTCTTCTTCATATAGGTCCACTGCGTCTTGCCGTTATACCATACGATGGCTTCCGGTGTGCGCGCATTAAACTTGTTGCCCTTGATGGTGATGGTACCGCTTGCCGAACCATACTTAGGACTAGACAGCTTGAAGTTGGCGGTAGCACCCTTCTTGTTGCCGATAACGGCAGCGGTCTTGTCGAGCACCTGCTGGGCGGTCTGCGCCATAGTGCCCAGGCTCATCATCGCTGCGAAAGCGATAGCTAAAATCTTTTTCATATCCTTACTGTTTATTGTATTAAAACTAAACCTAAAGCTTTTGCCCTTTCAGGGCGTATTGGTTCTTCGCTCATTGACCCAGGGTGTTGCCCTGGGCTAGGAGCTTTTGCCCTTTCAGGGCGTTTCTCTTACGAGTTCCTCAATTGCATCAGCAATGTATTGAGCTGGTTCTCATCCTGCAGGAGTACCTCTCTTGGCTTACTGCCCTGAGCGGCTCCTACGATGCCTGCTGCCTCAAGCTGATCCATCAGTCTGCCGGCACGGTTGTAGCCGATGCTGAAACGGCGCTGAATCATACTGGTGCTGCCCTGCTGCGAGAGAACGATGGCATGGGCTGCCTCCTCGAAATATGGATCCAGGTTGCGGGTATCTACGCTGCCGTTGCCTCCTACGCCGCCATCTTCGCTGGCTGGTTCAGGGAGTTCCATCGGTTCGATAGGACCAGGCTGGTTGCAGATGTATTCGTTGATGCGCTCAATCTCTGGTGTATCTACAAAGGCGCACTGTACACGCACCGGTTCGTTGCCGTTGAGATAGAGCATATCACCACGACCGATGAGCTGGTTGGCTCCCGTTCTGTCGAGGATGGTCTTGGAGTCGATGGCCGATGTTACCTTGAAGGCAATACGGCCCGGGAAGTTCGCCTTGATGTTACCGGTGATGATGCTGGTGGTAGGACGCTGGGTAGCGATGATCATGTGGATGCCCACGGCACGGGCCAGCTGGGCGATGCGGGCGATAGGAAGCTCTACCTCCTTGCCAGCTGTCATGATCAAATCTCCAAACTCATCGATAATTACCACGATGTATGGCATAAATTCGTGACCATCAGTCAGTTTCAGTCTGTGGTTCACGTATTTCTGATTATACTCCTTGATGTTTCTGGCTCCCGCCTTCTTCAGCAGGTCGTAGCGGCTGTCCATCAGCACACAGAGGCTGTTCAGCGTTCTCACCACCTTGGTTACATCGGTGATGATAGGCTCCTCCTCATCCGGAACGGCAGCCATAAACTTGTTGGTGATGCGTGAATATACGCTGAACTCCACCTTCTTAGGGTCGATGAGCACCAGCTTCAGCTCGTTAGGATGCTTCTTGTAGAGCAGGGATGTGATGATGGCGTTCAGACCAACAGATTTACCCTGACCGGTAGCACCGGCAACGAGCAGGTGAGGAATCTTCGCCAGATCCACCATGAACACCTCGTTGGTGATGGTCTTGCCCAGCGCGATAGGCAGCTCCATCTTGGTTTCCTGGAACTTCTTGGAGTTCAGGATGCTCTCCATGCTCACGATGTTTGCCTTGGCATTAGGCACCTCGATACCGATGGTTCCCTTGCCAGGGATAGGAGCGATGATACGGATACCCAGGGCAGCGAGGCTCAGGGCGATATCATCCTCCAGGTTCTTGATCTTGGAGATGCGCACACCCTCGGCAGGCTGAATCTCGTAGAGAGTGATGGTAGGGCCCACGGTGGCACGGATGGTCTTGATCTGTACGCCGAAGTTGCCCAGCACCTCGATGATTCGGTTCTTGTTGGCCTTCTGCTCCTCTTCGTCGATAGACACCTCCTGGTCGTCGTATTTCTTCAGCAGGTTGAGGGTAGGGTACTTGTATCTTGTGAACGGCTCCTTCGGATTGATAGGCGTATTGAGCACCTCGGCATTGCTTACGGTGTTGCTGGTAGCCTTCTCCTCTCCGGTAGCCACAGAGATATCCATTCCGATATGAGCCGAAGCGGCAGCGGCTGCAGCCATCTCCTGGCGCTCTCTTTCTGCGCGCTGTGCTCTGAGCTCACGCTGCTGCTGAATCAGGCTCGGAGCAGCCACGTTCTTGTCGGCATCAGCCTGCTGGCTGTCATCGGCTGCGGCTGCATCAAGGTCGATTGGCGTGGTGGTCTTCTCATTTCCGTCCTTCTGCTCCTTGTCCATCTCCTGCTGCAGAGAACTTTCCTGGTTCTGGTCAGCCCCCTGGTTTTGGGATGTCTCCTGAGCCTGAGAAGTCTTGGAATTCTTGTCCATCTCCTCATCATCATCCACGACACCCTGGGCAGCATTGCGGTAAGCTTCATCGATGGCATTATTCTCCTCCTGCTCCTCCCTGTGGTTGGTAATCTCGAATTTCACCTTATTAGATATATAGCCGATAGGGTTGAGTGCCTTTCTCACGATGGTGATGGTCTCGGTGGTGATATAGGTGAGGAATGCGATGGCCACGAAGAGAAGGATGGCGGTGAGTCCCGGAGGACCGATGACGTTCTCCAAGGTCTGGACCACAAACATGCCGTGCTTTCCGCCCGGATTGAAGATGAGACTACCGAAGATAGGAGTGAGGAACTTGGCGAAGGTGACGGATGACCAGATCATCACCACCATCATGCAGAAGAACCACTTCCAGAGATTCACGCGATAGACATTCATCAGCTGGAAACCCACCATCACCACGAAGCAGGGAATCAGGAAGGCAGGGAAACCGAAGTTCACCGCCATCAGCCAATAGGAGAGGATGGCACCAATGGATCCGCAGTAGTTCTGGAACAGCTGCTGGGTGTTGGTCCATTCTCCGGGCTGCATGTTCTCCAGCAAGCTCTGGTCGGCAGCGCCCGTACTGAGGAAGGAAATCATCGCCAGTATCATGACGACAGCAACCACGAGAAGAGCGAGTCCGAGGAAGAAATCGGTGATCGTATTGTTGAAAATATATTGTAAACCAATGGCTTCGCTAAATGATTTAGTTTTGCCTGATGTTTTTTTCTTTGCCATTTTTCTATTCCTTTTTAATATTTAACTGCAAAATTAGCAAAAAAGATTGAGAAACGCTCCTTTTTTTCGGGATTTTTTGCTAATTTTGCAACTTGTAATGAATAAATAGCAGTAATGAAGATAATTTTCACTAGTTTCGAAAAGAAAACTATCAATAGCCTGCCTCGAATTCTCTTTCCTGGCAAAATGATAGTGATAGATAAGGCTGAAGATACAGATGCCGCTGTAGAATATCTCCTGGGACAGGATATTCTGGGTGTGGATACGGAGACACGACCAAGTTTCTCCAAGGGTATGCACTTCCAGGTATCACTGCTGCAGGTGAGTACCCGCGATACCTGCTATCTCTTCCGCCTGCATCTCACGGGTATGACACCAGCCATCATCCGATTCCTGGAGGATAAAAAGGTGCCAAAAGTGGGATTGTCTTGGCATGATGACCTCTTGCAGTTGCATCGCAGATGCGATTTCAAGCCGGGATATTTCATCGAGTTGCAGGATGTGGCTAAGAAATTCGGCATCAAGGATATGAGCTTGCAGAAAATCTACGCCAACCTCTTCCATCAGAAAATCAGCAAGGCTCAGCGACTCAGCAACTGGGAATCCCAGGAGCTCAGAGAGGCTCAGTGCAGATATGCCGCCACGGACGCATGGTGCTGCATTCATATCTACGAGGAGTTCAACCGTCTCAGCAAGGATGACGATTACGAGCTGGTAGAGTTCTAGGTTGATGTATTCGATTTTTCGTAAATGAGAGAATTGATAGAACTTAAAAGACTATATAATATAATAATGTATAAGAACGTATATTTAAAGAAAGGAAAAGAAGAATCTCTCAAGAGATTCCATCCATGGATATTCTCCGGCGCTATCCAGCGCATGGACAATGATATAGAGGAAGGTGAAACCGTAAGGGTCTTCACTTCTGCCGGCGACTTCATCGCCATCGGTCACTATCAGATCGGTTCCATCGCCGTGAGAGTGCTCTCTTTCAGCGATGTGGATATCGACAACGAATTCTGGTGCGCCCGATTGGAGTCGGCTTACAAGATGCGTCTGGCGGTAGGTATCGCCGGAAATCCAGACAACAACACCTATCGACTGGTGCATGGCGAGGGAGATAACCTGCCGGGTCTCGTTATCGACTGCTATGGTCCTACTGCCGTGATGCAGGCTCACAGTGTGGGTATGCACGTATGCCGTATGGAGATTGCCAAGGCGCTGAAGCAGGTGATGGGCGACGAGCTGCAGAACATCTACTACAAGAGCGAGACCACCCTGCCATACAAGGCAGACCTGCGCCAGGAGAATGGCTTTATCCTGGGTGGCGATGCTGATGATGTGGCTGTGGAGAACGGATTGAAGTTCCATATCGACTGGCTGCGCGGTCAGAAGACCGGTTTCTTCGTAGATCAGCGTGAGAACCGCTCCCTGCTCGAGCATTACGCCAAGGGCAAGAGCGTGCTCAACATGTTCTGCTATACCGGCGGCTTCTCTGTCTATGCCATGCGCGGCAATGCCAAGGCGGTTCACTCCGTGGACAGCAGCGCCAAGGCGATCGAGCTGACCAATGAGAACATCGCTCTCAACTTCCCTGGCGACCCACGCCACGAGGCATTCTGCGAGGATGCGTTCAAGTATCTGGATGAGCACGACCAGCAGTATGATCTCATCATCCTCGATCCTCCAGCCTTTGCCAAGCACCGTGCAGCGCTGCGCAATGCGCTGAAGGGATATACCCGCCTGAATGTAAAGGGCTTGCAGAGAATCAAGAAGGGTGGAATCCTCTTCACCTTCAGCTGTTCTCAGGTGGTTACCAAGGATAATTTCCGCAACGCTGTGTTTACTGCAGCAGCCCAGGCAGGAAGAAAGGTTCGCATCCTGCACCAGTTGCATCAGCCAGCCGATCATCCTATCAACATCTATCATCCTGAAGGCGAATACCTGAAGGGACTCGTGCTTTATGTGGAGTAAGCTCTGACAGCTTAAAAAGAGTAAAATCTCTATGTCAGAGTATATACGATGAAGAATGTAGAGTAAAAATACAATGAAGAAATTTTCAATCATGATATGTCTGGTTTCAGCTCTTCTGCTGGGAATGGCCAGTTGCGGCGATTCACAGCAGAAGCGACTGCGACTGAGCAAACAGGAGAAGGCCCGACTCGACAGCATCGACCGGGCTTCGCTCAAGGTGGGTGTGATGCCTACGCTCGATTGCCTTCCGGTATATCTGGCTTACGAGGACAGCATCTTCCTGAAGCAGGGAGTAACGGTACATCTCTATCGCTACAATGCGCAGATGGACTGCGATACAGCCATCGCCCGAAAGAGGGTAGAGGGTACGGTGACCGACCTGGTGAGAGCTGCCCGCCTGCAGAAGCAGGGTACACAGCTCTTCTATCCTGTCTCTACCAATCTGTACTGGCAGCTTATCACCAACCGCAAGGCGCGTATCTCGGAGCTGAAGCAGTTGTCAGACAAGATGATAGCCATGACCCGTCATTCTGCCACCGATTATCTCTCTACGCTTGTCATCGACAGCGTGAAGACCAAGTATGACGTATATCGCGTGCAGATCAACGACCTGAACATCCGCCTGCGCATGCTCCTCAACAATGAGATGGATGCCGCCTGGATGCCGGAGCCATACGCCACACAGGCAAGAATGGCTAAGCATGTGGCACTGGCGGATAGTAGAGACAAGAACCTCCAGTTGGGAGTGATTGCCTTCCGCAGCAAACTGAAGAGGGAACCTCGAAGAAAAAAACAAATCGACAGATTCGTGAAAGCTTACGACATCGCTGTAGATAGCATCAATAAGAATGGCGTACAACACTATTCCGCTTTACTGACCAAGTATTATGGTATTGATGCCCAAACCGTTAGCAATCTGCCAAAATTAAAGTACAGTCACGCTATGGAGCCTCGCCAGCGAGATCTCAAGGTGGCAGATATTAACAATTAAACAACTACAATTATGTCAGAAGAAGTGAATTTGTCAGAAGAGTCTAATAACCCAGAAGAAGATGTTCTGGATCAGGATTTTTTGTTGGAGAAGATTGACGAAATGCGTGATTTGATTCATCAGCAGCGTTTTAGCGAATGCAAGCCAATGCTCGTGGAGGTCTTTACCCCCTTTTCGAGCAATAAGCAGTATATTAACCGTCTGCTGCAGAGCTTGCTGACCTCCCTTTTCGCCAATATGAGTCTTTTCCAACGCAAGAAGATTCCTGATGGAGTGTTTGGCATTCCCATAGAGCATAACAAATCTTTTGAGGAACTTGATATCCCGGAAATGACCCCTGAGGCTAGAGCGAAGTACATCTCCAGCACTATTTCTGGGCTCGACCAGCTTCTGGTAGATGTCGAGATGGATATCCGTTCAGACCAGGGTGTTTTCAAGGATTTGAAAAAGCTGGGTGAGGAGATTGATATCAAAGAGGTGAAGTCAACCCTCGAGAAATTCGTTTCCCGAGAGGCGATGCTTTTCCTGAACCACGACCTCTCGAAGGAGGAGCAGGACCAGGCTTCAGCCCGTCTGTATCAGGAATGGGAAGAGTGTCGCGAAAAGATTTTCGGCAGATTTGTCTCTTCTGGACATTGGACCGATGAGAAATGTGCTGCTGTCAAAGACACCATTCTCTCGCCTACAGTTGATTCCTTGACCTCTCAGCTTTTGGTGAGTGCCATTACGCTCTCTGCCGCCACTGTCTTTGATATGGGTAAATTCACTTTGCTCTACGATATTTACCGTCAGACAGATGACGATGAGGTGAAGGTGCGTGCCCTTCTGGGATGGCTGCTGGTTTCCATGAATTCCAGCTACTACAAACAGCAACCTGATTTTCGTAGCTTTGCAGAGCAGTTGACCGAGGATTGCAAGAATGATCAAGACTTGCTTGCCGATATCATAAAAGCCCAGAAGATGCTTGCCGTGACTGTATTCAGCGAGCAGAAGTCTATCGACTATACCAATGATATCATGTCATCGCTGTCAAAACGTTTCCTCGGCGACCTGAAAAATAAGGTAGCTGATTTGCTGGACGCTGATGAAGATATGAGAAATCTCTTCGAAATCGATGAAGACGAGGAAACTTCGGAAGAGGAGAGTCCTATCCGTTCTGTCGATATCAATACCGATGAGGATGGGGTCGATAATCTCAACGTGGGTGTGGATAGCCCGCTCTCTATGGATGAAATGATGGATAAGGGTATTGACATCCTCTTGCCGCAGTTTAAGATGTTACGAGACCAGACTGATTTCTTTACTCATCTGTACAATTGGTTTATGCCTTTCTATCTGAAGAATCCTCATGTAACCGAGGCTCTCGGATTCGTAGATGAGAAGAGAAAGTTCTGCAAGGCTTTCTGTTCTACTGCAAGATCTTGTCCTGCCGATGCCTATTCCCTGGCAAACCTGATCATCTCTCATCCTAATGAGATACCGGAGAATATTGTTGACTGTTACGATGACCCTGAGGATGAGGGAGATGGCAGCGAGCCTGCAGATGAGGAAGAGATTGTTAATGAATTTTTTAAAGAGCCTGGAGAGCATCGTGCAAAGCGTATCCGTATCAACTACATCCGCAACCTCCTGCGCTTTTCCAAGTTTTATAAAGGGAAGGATGAACTCTTCACTATCCTCGACGAACTGGATGATGACAAACCAGCCTATGCAGTCTTGGCGGGTCCTCTTTTCCAGGATGAATTCTTCGATAAGTATCGCATGGCTATAGCCCGCTATTCCTTCCGCCGCGAGTTCCCAGACATGGTTGAAGTGATGCTGGAAGGTGTACCATGCGACACGTTGGAGATGCACTTCATGAAGGGATGGGTATGTATGCAGAAGGAAGACGATCATAGTCTTCGCATGGCTGTCAGTCACTTCAAGGAGATGCTGAAGATGCAGCCAGACATGAAGCAGGTATATCTGCAGTTGGGCATCTGCTATCGTAATCTCATCCAGGTGGATGAGTATCTGGAGAATTTCGACAAGCTGATGGAGTTCAAGGATTCATTCTCAGAAGAGGAACTCTTCGAGTTGAAACTGGATAAACTGAAGTTCATCGTCATGAACAACAGATTTGAAGAGGCGATGCCGCTGGCTTACGAGCTGGATTATACACATCCGGAGAATCAGATGGCGGGAGCCTTGCTCACACAGCTGCTTATCAAGATAGGTGGCGAACATGCGGAAGAGAACTTCCAGAAGGCTCATCAGCGCCTGGATGAATATTTCGCCGAAGCGAACGAGCTTTTCGGTAGTTTCGAGAAGATGAAAAAAGAGGGTAAGGATACGAAGAATATGATGATGCAGGCGATGGATCTCTTCTTCAAGATGATGAAGAATGATAAGGCTGCCGAAGCGTACAACAACTATTCGCTTGGTCTCCTGGCATTGATAGAACATCAGCCGAAAAAGGCTTTGGAACCTTTCTTCAGGGCTTATGCCTATTATGTAGAAAAGGATGAGAATGTATTCTTTGAAGCCCTTAAGGAAGACTATAAATGGTTGAAGAACTATGGATGTTCTTACACTGATTTGATGATTATCTATAATCAGGTAGTGGCTGAACACCAGCAAACGGAAGATGAATTAAAGAAGTATGCCGATAAATCAGAATAGAAATAACAATAACAAGACACAGATAGATACCAACTACGCCCACCTGCAACCGCAGGCGGTGGAGTTGGAAAAGGTGGTTCTGGGTGCATTGATGATTGATACCGATGCTTTTTCGGTGGTATCCGAGATGCTGAAACCTGAAACCTTTTATGATCCGAGACATCAGAAAATCTACGAGGCGATTCAGACCATGAATATGGAGGAGCGCCCCGTGGATATCATGACCGTTACGGATGAACTTACCAAGATGGGCGCCATCGAGAAGATTGGTGGAGCCGGTTACCTGATGGAGATTTCCTCGCAGGTGGCTTCGGCTGCCCACATCGAGTACCATGCCCGAATCCTGGCGCAGAAATATCTGCAGCGACAGCTCATCCATTATGCCGGCGACATCGAAACCCAGGCGTATGATGAGGGTGTGGATGTGGACGAACTTATGCAGCATGCCGAGGGTGAGCTTTTCCAGCTCTCTCAGGGTAATATGAAGCAGGATTACACCCAGATTGATCCGGTTATCAAGGAAGCCGTGGATATCCTGCAGCGTGCTGCCCAGAACAAGGGCGGACTCACGGGTATTCCTACCGGTTACCAGCAGATGGATGATATGACTTCAGGATGGCAGCCTTCCGACCTGGTGATTATCGCCGGACGTCCTGCCATGGGTAAGACTTCCTTTGCGCTGAGTATCGCCAAGAATGTAGCGGTAGATCACGGGGTGCCTATCGGATTCTTCTCGCTTGAAATGAACAACGTTCAGCTGGTCAACCGTCTTATCTCGAATGTCTGCGAGATTTCGGGTAAGAAGATCCTGAACGGTCAGTTGGATCCAAGCGAGTGGGAGCGACTGGACAAGAAGATCCGTTCTCTCACGGGTGCACCTATTTATATAGATGATACTCCGGGCCTCTCCGTCTTTGAGTTGAGAACCAAGGCGCGCCGACTGGTGAGAGAGAAGGGAGTGAAGCTGTTGATGATCGACTACCTCCAGCTGATGAATGCCAACGGTATGAAGTTTGGTAGCCGTCAGGAAGAGGTTTCCACCATCTCCCGTTCCCTCAAGGGACTTGCCAAGGAGTTGAATATCCCGGTACTCGCCCTCTCTCAGCTCTCGCGTAACGTAGAAAACCGTGAGGGTCTCGAAGGAAAGCGACCACAGTTGAGCGACCTCCGTGAATCCGGAGCCATCGAGCAGGATGCCGATATGGTACTCTTCGTTCATCGTCCGGAATACTATCACATCTATCAGGATGAAAAGGGAAACGATCTTCATGGTATGGCGCAGATCATCATCGCCAAGCACCGTAAGGGTGCCACCGGAGATGTACTCCTGAACTTCCGTGGCGAGTTCACCCGCTTCCAGGATCCTACCGATTCCTATACTCCAGTACAGGAGGGTGGTGAAATCATGGGTTCCAAGATGAATAGCGGAGCTGCTGATGGGATGATTGCCAGCGGTGCCATTCCACCTCCGCCGATGACAGGACCTGACGGTCCGTTACCTTTCTAGTTGAAAAGAAAGTAATTTCGTACCAGAACGTTCATTTTCAGAATAATCTGGTATAAAAACGGCACATTTCTCTAGATTTTGGGTAAAAAATAGGTGGAAAATGGCAATTTGAAAGAATTTCTATTAAAAAAGTTATAAATTGTTTGCGTATATCAGAGAAAATGATTACCTTTGCCAGCGATAAATATATAACGTATAAAAATAGAAAGATATGAGAGCATTAGCGTTGAATATTACAAGCATTATTATTATTCGACTTCGACTGCAGCATGTAGGCGGAAGTGATAAGGTGTGCGTATAGTTCAGCGGTTTGGATATATTGAGCCTTTCTACACTTCCGTATATGGGAGTGAGAAAGGCTTTTTTAATTCCCAGCTCTTTACGCCCTTGCCAAAAGTAAGGGCGCAATGTTGCCCCTATAAGGGCAAAAGCTTTAATTAATAAGAGAAATAAAAATATTTAAGAGATATGAGTGACAGATTATTTATTTTCGACACAACCCTTCGTGATGGCGAACAGGTTCCAGGATGCCAGTTGAATACCGTAGAGAAGATTCAGGTAGCTAAGGCGCTGGAGCAGTTGGGCGTTGATGTCATTGAGGCTGGATTCCCTATTTCAAGCCCGGGTGACTTCAATTCCGTAGTAGAGATTTCCAAGGCTGTAACATGGCCTACCATCTGTGCGCTGACCCGTGCGGTGGAAAAGGATATCGACTGTGCTGCCGAGGCGTTGCAGTATGCTAAGCATAAGAGAATTCATACGGGTATCGGTACCAGCGATAGCCATATCAAATATAAGTTCAATTCCAACCGTGAGGAGATCATCGAGCGTGCCGTGGCTGCTGTCAAGTATGCCAAGAAGTATGTTGAGGATGTGGAGTTCTACGCTGAGGACGCTGGCCGTACCGACAATGAGTATCTGGCTCGCGTGGTAGAGGCTGTCATCAAGGCAGGTGCTACCGTAGTCAACATTCCTGATACCACCGGCTATTGCTTGCCGGATGAGTATGGTGCCAAGATCAAGTATCTGATGGATCACGTTGACGGCATCGAGAATGCATGCATCTCTACCCACTGTCACAACGATCTCGGTATGGCTACTGCCAATACCCTGCAGGGTGTATTGAATGGTGCCCGCCAGGTGGAGGTGACCATGAATGGTATCGGCGAGCGTGCGGGTAATACTTCGCTCGAGGAAATCGCCATGATTCTGAAGTGCCACAAACACCTCAACATTGATACCAACATCAATACCACCAAGATTGTGCCTATGTCTCGTATGGTGAGCAGCCTGATGAACATGCCTGTTCAGCCTAACAAGGCGATTGTGGGCCGCAATGCCTTCGCTCATTCTTCTGGTATCCACCAGGATGGCGTGCTGAAGAACGTTCAGACTTACGAAATCATCGACCCTAAGGATGTGGGATTGGATGATAACGCTATCGTATTGACAGCCCGCTCGGGTCGTGCAGCCTTGAAGTATCGCCTCCACGTTAACGGCGTGAATGTAGATGACGAGGAGAAACTCGACAAGATTTACAAGAAGTTCCTCCAGTTGGCTGACAAAAAGAAGGAGGTTACCGATGAGGATGTATTGATGCTCGCTGGTGCTGATTCTGCCGATAAGCATGGTGTTCAGCTCGACTGGTTGCAGGTTACCACCGGCAAGGGCGTGAAGAGCGTGGCAAGCATTGGCTTGAACATCGCTGGTCAGAAGTTCGAGGCTGCTTCATCGGGTAATGGTCCTGTGGATGCTGCCATCCGTGCCCTCAAGAAGGTCATCACCAAGGAGATGAACCTCAAGGAGTTCACCATCCAGGCGATTGACAAGGGTTCAGACGATGTGGGTAAGGTTCACATGCAGGTGGAGTACGATGGTCATGTATATTATGGCTTCGGCGCAGATACCGATATCGTGACAGCTTCTGTTGAGGCTTACATCGACTGTATCAACAAGTTCAAGGTAAGATAAAATTAATTCAGATAAATATATAACAAACAGGATATTATGAATACATTATTCGACAAGATTTGGGACAAGCACGTTGTCCAGATTGTAGAAGACGGCCCTACACAGCTTTACATCGACCGTCTCTACTGTCACGAAGTAACATCACCTCAGGCATTCGCTGGTATGCGAGCACGCGGACTCAAGATGTTCCGTCCAGACCAGATTTTCTGTATGCCTGACCACAATACTCCAACCCACGATCAGGATAAGCCAATCGAGGATCCTATCTCAAAGAAGCAGGTAGATACCTTGGCAAAGAACACTGCTGATTTCGGCGTAACCCACTTTGCCATGAATACCAAGGATAATGGTATCATCCACGTGGTTGGTCCTGAGAAGGGTCTTTCTCTTCCAGGTATGACCATCGTCTGCGGCGACTCTCATACTTCTACTCATGGCGCTATGGGTGCCGTAGCCTTCGGTATCGGTACTTCTGAGGTCGAGATGGTGATGGCTTCACAATGTATTCTCCAGAGCAAGCCAAAGTCTATGCGCATCAGCATCAACGGTAAGCTCGGCAAGGGCGTTACTGCCAAGGATGTAGCTCTTTATCTGATGAGCCAGCTCACTACTTCGGGTGCCACCGGTTACTTCGTTGAGTACAGTGGCGATGTAGTGAAGGATATGTCAATGGAAGGTCGTTTGACTCTCTGCAACCTCTCCATCGAGATGGGTGCCCGTGGTGGTTTCGTAGCTCCTGATGAGACAACATTCGAGTACATCAAGGGTCGTGAATATGCACCTAAGGGTGAAGAGTGGGACAAGGCTGTGGCTTACTGGAAGACCTTGAAGAGTGGCGATGATGCTGTATTCGACAAGGAGTTGACTTTCGAGGCAAAGGATATCGAACCACGCATCACCTACGGTACCAACCCAGGTATGGGTATCGGCATCACTGAAAGCATCCCAACGCTCGATGAGATTCCTGAGGAAGAGCAGGCTGGTTTCAAGAAGAGCCTGAACTATATGGGCTTCCAGCCAGGCGAGAAACTCGAGGGTCATCCTATCGATTATGTATTCCTGGGCGCATGTACCAATGGTCGTATTGAAGACTTCCGTGCTTTCGCTTCCCTGGTTAAAGGAAAGAAGAAGGCTGAAGGTGTAACTGCTTGGCTTGTACCAGGTTCTTGGTTGGTTGATAAACAAATACGTGAAGAGGGAATTGATAAGATTGTAGAGGCTGCCGGCTTCGAAATCCGTCAGCCAGGATGCTCTGCCTGCCTGGCAATGAACGATGATAAGATTCCTGCAGGCAAGTACTCTGTAAGTACATCCAACCGTAACTTCGAGGGTCGTCAGGGACCAGGTTCCCGCACCATCCTTGCCAGTCCATACGTAGCAGCTGCAGCCGCTATCACTGGTAAGATTACCGACCCAAGAGAGTTTATGTAATTTTTAATTAATAATGTACAATTAATAATGTACAATTGACAAGTACAGTTATGAAACAGAAATTCAATGTAATTACATCAAGCTGCATTCCTCTTCCATTGGAGAATGTAGATACAGACCAGATCATACCAGCCCGTTTCCTCAAGGCTATCGATAAAGAGGGTATGGGCGACAACCTCTTCCGCGACTGGCGCTACAATGCCGACGGAACACCAAAGCCAGACTTCGTGATGAACGACCCTTCCTACAGTGGTGTCATCCTCGTAGCAGGCAAGAACTTCGGTTCTGGTTCTTCCCGTGAGCACGCTGCCTGGGCTATCGCAGGTGCAGGCTTCCGTGTTGTCATCAGCTCTTTCTTCGCTGATATCCACAAGAACAACGAGTTGAACAACCTCGTATTGCCTGTTGTGGTTAGCGAGGAATTCCTGAAGGAACTCTTCGAGAGCATCGACAAGGATCACAAGACAGAGGTGAAGGTAGATCTTCCTAACCAGACTGTTACCAATCTTGCTACCGGCAAGAGCGAGCACTTCGAAATCAACGGCTACAAGAAGCACTGCCTCGAGAACGGTCTGGACGATGTGGATTTCCTCGTTCAGAACCGTGACAAGGTAGAGGCTTGGGAAGCTAAGAACAAGTAATCAAGTAATTATGAACGTTAACGCAAAGAGAGATAGTTCTCGTATCAGGGAGATTGAGATCATGGACAGCACGCTGCGTGACGGCGAGCAGACCAATGGTGTCAGTTTTCTCCCTCACGAGAAATTGATGATAGCAAGAATGCTGTTGCACGATATCAATGTAGATCGCATTGAGGTGGCTTCAGCACGTGTGTCGGAAGGCGAAAAGGATGCTGTCGCTCGTATTTGCCGTTATGCCAAGACCATAGGTAAACTGGATTCCGTTGAGGTATTGGGATTCGTGGATAACAACAAGAGCGTGGATTGGATTGCCGAATGCGGCGGTCATGTCATCAACCTCTTGGCGAAGGGTAGCTACAAGCACTGCACCCAGCAGCTTAAGATGTCGCCTGAGGAGCATCTCGCTCATATCAAGCAGACCATCGACTATGCTTTGAGCAAGAATTTCACCGTAAATCTCTATCTGGAGGACTGGTCGAGCGGTATGCGCGACAGCCGTGACTATCTCTTCATGATGATGGACGAGCTGGTGAAACTGCCAATCAAGCGCTTCCTGCTTCCTGATACTTTGGGTATCCTGAACCCATTGCAGTGTGTGGAGTATATGCGCCAGATGGTTCGCCGTTATCCGAACTCTCACTTCGATTTCCATGCCCACAATGACTACGATTTGGCGGTGAGCAACTCGCTGGCAGCCGTATTGAGCGGTGCCAAGGGTCTTCACGTTACCGTGAATGGTTTGGGCGAGCGCTGCGGCAATGCGCCATTGGCGAGCGTACAGGTGATTCTGAAGGATATGTTCGGGGCAAAGACCAATATCAAGGAAGACCGCCTGAACGATATTTCCCGATTGGTTGAAGGATACAGC
The DNA here is from genome assembly GCF_002224675.1 of Segatella copri. Lineage (GTDB taxonomy): Bacteria > Bacteroidota > Bacteroidia > Bacteroidales > Bacteroidaceae > Prevotella > Prevotella copri_U. The sequence goes on from NZ_NMPZ01000001.1 coordinate 65,500, forward strand.
GGCATCGCCGTGGCTCCGAATACCCCTGTGGTGGGTGATAACGTCTTCACTCAGGTAGCTGGTGTGCATGCCGATGGCGACAACAAGGACAAGCTTTATTGTAACGACCTGGTGCCTGAGCGTTTCGGCAGACATCGTGAATATGCATTGGGTAAGAATTCCGGTAAGGCGAACATTATCCAGAACCTTAACGAACTGGGCTTGGAGTTGACGCCGGAGCAGACCAAGGCTGTGACCAAGCGTATCACCGAACTCGGCGACCGCAAGGAGCTGGTAACCCAGGACGACCTGCCATACATCGTGAGCGATGTGCTGAAGCATAGCACACCTGAGGATAAGGTAAAACTGGTCAGTTACATGGTGTCCACTTCTTATGGTTTGAAGCCTATCGCCAGCGTGAAGGTAGAAATAGAGGGTAAGGAGTATGAAGACCGTAGCTCTGGTGATGGTCAGTATGATGCCTTCGTCAAGGCGCTTCGCAACATCTACAAGGTGAAGCTCGGCAAGACCTTCCCTACGCTCGACAACTATCAGGTAACCATTCCACCTGGTGGCCGTACCGATGCCCTTGTTCAGACCGTCATTACCTGGCGTGAAGGCGACCGCATCTGGCGTACCCGAGGCTTGGATGCCGACCAGACAGAGGCTGCCATCAAGGCAACGCTCAAGATGCTCAATATGTATGAGGCAGATAAGAGCGATGAACAGCCAGCATCGCCTCGAAATTTAGATATGGAATAAAAACAATTAAAAAATCAGATAAGATGAAATTAAACATTGCAGTTCTCGCCGGTGATGGTATCGGACCAGAGATTATGAAGCAGGGCGTAGCAGTAATGCAGGCCATTGCAGAGAAGTTCAACCACGAGTTTACTTACAATGAGGCTATCTGCGGTGCTCACGCTATCGACGAGGTAGGTGATCCATTCCCAGAGGAGACCTTCAAGACTTGTATGGATGCTGACGCAGTGCTCTTCGCAGCCGTTGGTGACCCACGTTTCGACAACAACCCTACAGCCAAGGTTCGTCCTGAGCAGGGTTTGCTCGCTATGCGTAAGAAGTTGGGCCTCTTCGCCAATGTCCGCCCAGTGGCTACATTCGATTGCCTGCTCCATAAGTCACCATTGAAGGATGAGCTCCTGAAGGGTGCTGACTTCGTAGTCATCCGCGAGTTGACTGGTGGTATGTACTTCGGTGAGAAGTATCAGGATAACGATAAGGCATACGATACAGATATCTATACCCGTCCTGAGATTGAGCGCATCCTGAAGGTAGCTTTCGAGTTTGCCATGAAGCGCAACAAGCACCTGACAGTAGTAGATAAGGCAAACGTATTGGCATCTTCCCGTCTTTGGCGTCAGATTGCCAAGGAGATGGAGCCACAGTATCCTGAGGTTAACACCGACTATATGTTTATCGACAATGCTTCTATGCGTGTGTTGACAGAGCCAACATTCTTCGATGTCATCGTTACAGAGAACACCTTCGGTGATATCTTGACTGATGAGACTTCTTGCATCACCGGTTCTATGGGCTTGCAGCCATCTAGCTCTCTCGGTGAGCACACACCATTGTTCGAGCCTGTTCATGGTTCATGGCCACAGGCAGCTGGCAAGAACCTGGCTAACCCTGTAGCTCAGATTCTTTCTGCAGCCATGTTGCTCGAGCACTTCGGTTTGAACGAGGAGGGCGCCTTGATCCGCAAGGCAGTAGATGCTTCTCTCGATGCCAATGTCCGCACTCCTGAGATTCAGGTTGAGGGCGGTGCTCACTATGGTACAACAGAGGTTGGCGAGTGGATCGTTAACTGGATCAAGAATGCTTAATCTGGATTGATTTTTAGAAGTATTCTTACAAGATAGAATTTTGATTTGATTAGCCTTAAGGGAAAGATTATTTTTCCTTAAGGCTATATATATTTATCCTTAAGGGAAATTATTTTTTTCCTTAAGGATAAATATCGTATCGCTGAAACCCGGAAAAACAAGGAGTTTTGCTTCTGTTTATTTTATTTTGAAAATTCTAAACATCTTTTATCTTTCCTTTTTTGGTTGATTGCATAACTATTTGTATTTTTGCAGCATGAAAAAGAAAAGTATCATATTATATATAGGTTGTTTGCTGGCTACACCTCTGTTTGCCCAGCAAAACAATTTGACGGCTGATTCCAAGGTTGATGATATAGCATTGCGCGATTCCAAGGCTCAGAACAAGGCGCTGCGCGATTCCCTGGCGGCAGCTACGAGTGTGCTTGCCTATCATCCTGACAGCATCGACCTGCGCCTGAAGAAGGCTGCGTGGAATATCCAGCTGGAACAGTGGAGTTATGCCAAGGATGACCTGGATAAGGTGTTGTTCCTCAATAATACCAATATCGCAGGTCTTTTCTACCGTGCATTCGTTAACGAAAAGCTTCTGCGCTATAACTTTGCCCGTCTCGATTATCAGAACCTTCTGGTTCTGGTGCCTGGTAACTTCCAGGCACAACTCGGTCTGGCGTTGTTGAATGAGAAGGACAAGCACTATACCGAGGCGTATGATGGCATCAACAATCTGATAGAGCAATATCCGGATAGTGCAACGGCTTATGCAGCACGTGGCGGTATGGAGAAGGAGCGTGGTCAGCTGGAACTTGCCGAGTATGATTACGCCAAGGCAATCTCCCTCGATGAGGATAATGCAGATTACCGCATCAACCGCATCGATCTCCTCATCATGCTCAACAGAAAGTTGGATGCCTATCGCGAACTGGAAGCCTTGCAGAAGAAGGGCGTTGCTCCTGGTCGTCTGCAAGACTTCTACCGCAGATTGCGTCGCAAGAAATAATCATTGATGAGCTGTGCTACCCGGATGACTTCCTCGTCTCTCATCGTAGAGTTGCAGGGAAGGCTCAGCTCCTGGCAGGCGATGTTCTGGGTAATCGGCAGTTGATAATGTCGAAGCTCAGGATATCCCAATTGTTCATTGGGTGGTATAGGGTAGTGTATCGCAGTTTCTACAGATTCATCCCTTAGAAACTCCCTCAGTCTCATTCTTTCTTCGGTCATGAAAGGGAAGATATGGAGTACATTGCTGAATGGATCTTCCAGTAATCTCTTCGGGATGCAGCGTTCCACGATGGCAGGGTGCAGATAATCCATATAGAGCATCGCCTTCCTGCATCTGGCGATATGCTCATCGTGGGGATGTCTCAGCTTTACATTGAGTACAGCTGCCTGAATCTCATCCATTCTGGAATTGATACCCTGATATTCAAAATCAAATCTGCTGGTTCTTCCATAATCGTGGAGGGCTCGGATAGCCTCTGCCAGCTCTTCGTCATCGGTTGTCACGGCACCCGCATCGCCCAATGCTCCCAGGTTCTTGCTTGGGTAGAAACTGTGGGCGCCGGCATCTCCTAGAGCACCCGTGTGGCAGATGCTTTTCTGGATGGCGTAATTGCTGATGATATCTATCTGGTCCTGATAGGTGATATTCTCGTCTATCTGATTTTGATAGGTGATATTTTCGTCTTCTTGATTCAGCTTTCTTCTGATAGCCTCTCGTGCAGAGCTGTTGACGTATCCGCATCCGAAAGCCTGTGCGTTGTCTTCGAATATCAGCAGATCGTTCTCCTTGCAGATCTCCTGGATTCTTTCCGTCCAGGCTAACTTGCCGTAGAGATGTACCAGCATGATGCCCCTGGTTTTATAGGAGATGTTGCTCTCTATGAGGTTCTCGTCGATTTGCAGTGTCTCTGGGTTGGGTTCTACGAGGATAGGAACCAGCCCCACACTCGTGATGGAAAGAATGGTGGCGATATAGGTGTTGGCTGGCACCAGAATCTCATCACCCTGGTGGAGCTTGCCAATAGCCATTTCTCCCATCAGAATCAGTTTGAGAGCATCCAGTCCGTTACCGCATGATATGCAGTACTCGGTGCCGATGAAAGTGGCATAATTCTTCTCAAACTGCTTCACGCATCTTCCCTGTAAGTACCATCCGCTACTTACTACCTGATTGATTTCCTTCTTGATCTCTTCTTCGTATGGGGCATTGATAGCCTTCAGGTCAAGATACTTGATGGCTTTCTTTTCGTTTTCTGTTTCCATTTCCTTTATTTTTGATGAATAGTAAGAAGCAGGGAATGCTTGGTGCTATGGGTTATTCTACTTCTACAGCCTTCTTTCAGGATAAGAGCCTGATTGGGATGATTGAGCGTGATGGTCCTTGCAGATGGCTGGCTATCTATAACCTGGATGGTGATTTCTCCAGCCAGTGCAATCAGCATCACAGGACTTTCTCCCAGTTCCATGGGGGTCTCGGGCTGTATGGCGCCAAGATGAATCCATTTCATTCTCTTGATATCAAATGGGATATGGGTATTTTCCTCGGCGACGGTAAGGCTGCCGCGAGGATCATATATCTTGGGAAGTTCTATGATTTCTATTTTCTTCATATATATTAGAACGCAGGATAGCGGGCGATATTGTATGGATTGAAAGGAAAAAAGTAAGTTATTGGAAAAATAGGGGGGATATAAAAAAGTAAAGAGCAGCTATCTTCTCAGACAACTGCTCTACATTCAATAGGTATTAGTCTTCTTTAAGGTAAAAAGATTGTATTCAGGATAACGTGTGCAAAGGTAGCAAAAATATTTGGTTTAAAAAAATAAATTCTAAACTATTTTTAAAAAAAATGCTTTTTTCTTCAATTTGCGCTGTTTTTCTTTTGTTTTTCCCCATCAATTCTACATTTATTTAATTAATAACTAGTGTGAATGGGATTCAATAGGGAAGATATGGAAAACAAAAAAGGAAACCCTTTTTTAAAGGATTTCCTTTTTGCGAGGTGTCTAGCGGAGTCGAACCGCTCTACACGGTTTTGCAGACCGTTACCTAACCGCTCGGTTAAGACACCTTGTAGAGTTTTTTGTTTGCAAACACCTGATAGGTGTTTGATAAAACTTTCGAGGTGTCTAGCGGAGTCGAACCGCTCTACACGGTTTTGCAGACCGTTACCTAACCGCTCGGTTAAGACACCTTGTAGAGTTTTCTGTTACCATTTCTGATAAGCGAGTGCAAAGGTACTACTTTTTTTTGAATCCACCAAATCTTTCCGCATCTTTTTTTCGAAAAACATTCGATTTTTTCAAAAATATTCATTTCAGAGTCTATTTTTTCCCTTCTTCTTGCACTGTTCATAAAAAGCGCAACCACTGCACTGGTAGTTGCCATCCTTGCATTTGTTTGCCTGTTGCAACGATTTATAAATACGAAAGGCGGCATACAGAATGCATACCGCCAGTATCGTTGCAATGATGGTGTATTGTATCATCATTTTCTTTTAGAGTTTAAAAATCCCTCTTTAACCTACGGCATTGTAGCCATTGGTAGAGTTCTTACGCATAATGTCGCGGATGTTCATCTCCTTGAAACCCTCGGCACGCTTCTGCTCCTCCAACTCTTTCTCTTCCTCGATATCCTTCTCGGAACGGGTAAAGGTGAAGGTCTTGTACTTAAATTCTGCGATAGCCCAACCTACGAGTGCTACCACGATTAATGCGAATAATCCTACTACTGCGTTCATTTCTTTCTCCTTATTATATAATAATGTATATTTTAATAATCGTCATCAGCTACGTCTTCTGCGTCATCGAGTCCCAGGTTCTCTGGATCCTCGAAGGTAGTACGGTAGCTTTCCTCGGTGAGCTTGTCGTCATCGAATGCATCATCGTCCTCATCTGGATCATTGTAGTGATCCTCAATCTCTGGTGCATCCTCATCGTCTTCGTCACGGTCCAGCAGGTCTTCGTCGCGGTCCATGTCTTCATCCATAAACTTCATGCGGATCTTCTCCTGCTTTGGCTTCTCCTTGGCAAAGATAGCCTCTACCCAGGTGCCCTTTGGTACTACGAGTACTTCGTAGTCATCAGCAATCTTCTTCTCGTAGAGACCACCTGGTTTCTTGAGGCGGTCCTTTGGAAGGGTAGTGGTACTGATGTCGAAACCGCTCTCGATGATGTCCTTGATGCTCTGAGACAGACTATCCCAGCCACCGCCAAAGTTACGCTCCAGCACTTCGATGAGCTTGGTAGCAGTTATATGGCCGATGTTCTCATAGGTGAGGTCAGTCACACGCATGATAGGACGCTTCTTGATGGCATACTTCTCGTTCTTGTCGTCGATACGGAAGGTACCGATCTTGAAGCCACGGTCTATCAACTTATCGAGCACTTCAGTACGGTCAATCTTGACTGGCTCAATCTCGAAAGCACTACGAATGATGTCGAGGTATCTACGCTGATTGTCCTTCAGGTCGTTGTCTTTCTCGGCAGCTTCCCAGAGACGGAAAACATCATTCTCCTGGAGATCCCAGACACTGCTCTTGGTCAATGTCTTGAGGGTGATATTTTTTTCATTTTTCATTGTTGTACGTATTTTGATTGCAAAAGTAAGTACTTCTTTTTATATATCCAAATTTTCGAGCTTATTTTTTTGCTTTTATGCATTTTTTTTCTTTTATCCTAAAAACTTATGCGTGTTTCGTTTTTTTTCATTACCTTTGTGGCGAAAAAATAATTGATATGAGTGAACCATTAGCTGAAAGAATGAGACCTCGCTCGCTCGCCGATTATGTCGGACAGAAGCATCTGGTAGGCGAGGGTGCCGTGCTGCGCAAGATGATAGACGCAGGGCGCATATCCTCTTTTATTCTCTGGGGACCTCCGGGAGTGGGCAAGACTACTTTGGCGCAGATAGTAGCCCAAACCCTGAAGGTCCCTTTCTACACCCTTTCTGCCGTTACCAGTGGCGTAAAGGATGTGCGCGAGGTGATAGAGAGAGCGAAGAGTGGCAGATTCTTCAATTCTGCTTCTCCTATCTTGTTTATTGATGAGATTCATCGCTTCTCCAAGAGTCAGCAGGACTCTCTGCTGGGGGCGGTGGAGAAGGGTATTGTCACCCTGATTGGTGCTACCACGGAAAATCCCTCTTTCGAGGTGATCCGTCCGCTCCTTTCCCGTTGCCAGCTCTATGTGCTCAAACCGTTGGAGAAGGAAGACCTGGAGGGGCTCCTGCAGCGTGCCATCACCGAGGATGTGGAACTCAAGCAGAAGAAGATAGAGTTGAAGGAAACCGCTGCCATGCTCCGCTTCAGTGGCGGTGATGCCCGGAAACTGCTCAATATCCTGGAACTGGTGGTGGAATCTGCAGGCAGCGATGAAGTGGTTATCACCGATAAGATGGTAGAGGAACAGTTGCAGCAGAATCCGCTGGCTTATGATAAGCAGGGCGAGATGCATTATGACATCATCTCTGCCTTCATCAAGAGTATTCGAGGCAGTGACCCTGATGCGGCGCTCTACTGGATGGCGCGTATGATAGAGGGCGGCGAAGATCCGCAGTTTATCGCCCGGAGAGTGGTGATCAGTGCAAGCGAGGATGTGGGGCTGGCGAATCCGAATGCGCTCCTGCTGGCGAATGCAGCCTTCGATACGGTGATGAAGATAGGCTGGCCTGAGGCAAGGATTGCACTTGCCGAAGCGGTGGTGTATCTGGCTACCAGTCCGAAGAGCAACAGTGCATATCTGGGAATCAATGACGCCATTGCCACGGTGAAGCAGACCGGTAATCTGCCTGTGCCGCTGCATATCCGCAATGCACCTACCAAACTGATGAAAGACCTGGGCTATCATGATGGCTATAAATATCCTCACGATTATCCGGGACATTTCACCGAACAGCAATATCTACCTGATGAGCTGAAAGACGCCAGATTCTGGCATCCGCAGCATTCTCCTTCAGAAGAACGACTCTATAACTGGATGGTTACCTGCTGGGGAGAAAGATTCAAGAACTGCTAGGCGTTCCGACGGATTTGCAATCTTACCTGTTGGGGGTAGCCGTTCCGACGGATTTGCAATCCGTCGTTAAAAAATGTTCGACCTTTTAAAACCGGGGGATTTGAAATCCCCCACATCAAATAATTTATTACGAGAAAATGACTATTCATCAAGACCCGGAACTAGTGATGACACTCCAGAGCGTCATCGAGTTCATTGGAACCTTTGCATTTGCCCTTTCGGGCATCAGACTTGCCGCCAGCAAGCATTATGATTGGCTGGGCGGATTTGTGTGTGGTGTGGCTGTAGCTATCGGAGGCGGAACCATCCGCGACGTGATGCTGGGCTTGAATCCTTTCTGGATGTCGAGTCCTATCTATCTTCTGTTTACGTTCTTGGCCCAACTGGTGGTAATTGTGTGCCATCATTATCTGAAGCGTCTGGACAATACCTGGTTTCTTTTCGATACCCTCGGTTTGGCGCTTTTTAATATCGCCGGAATCCAGAAGACCCTCGATTGTGGTTTCCCATTCTGGGTAGCTATCATTATGGGATGTATCACGGGCTCCTTTGGGGGAGTGATCCGCGATGTGCTTCTCAACGAGGAACCGGTTATCTTCCGCAAGGAGATCTATGCAATGGCTTGTGTGTTGGGCGGTCTGGTTTACTGGGCATTCAGCTATCTGGGCTTGAGCCTCTATGTTACAGTGATTGCCTCCTTCCTCACCGTCTGCATCATCCGCCTGCTCGCCGTGAAATACCATATCTCGCTGCCTACGCTGCGTGATGAGGAGGATAAGAAAGAATAATTTAGAATGAAACAATAACATTAAACGATAAACACTAATTAATGAGAAGAGAGAAAATCTTAGGAATGTTGATTTTGGCGATGATGCTGATGTTTCAGACTTCATCCCTGATGGCACAGAACAAACGTGAATTCCGTGGCGCCTGGATCCAGTGTGTCAACGGACAGTATTTGGGTAAATCAACCCAGCAGATCCAGTCGATGCTCACCAAGCAACTTGACGAATTGCAGAAGGATGGCGTGAATGCCATCATCTTCCAGGTACGTGCCGAATGTGATGCCCTTTATCAGAGTGATCTTGAACCTTGGAGCAAGTTCCTCACCGGTGTCCAGGGCAAGGCTCCATCGCCTTATTGGGATCCGCTGGAGTGGATGGTTGAGCAGTGTCATCAGCGTGGAATGGAGATTCATGCCTGGATCAATCCTTATCGTGCCAAGCATGGTTCTACCTCGTTCTCCCAGGTATCATCCCAGAGCGTGGTGAAGAAGCATCCGAACCTCTGTTTCAACTATGATAATCTCGTGCTTCTCAATCCGGCACTTCAGGAGGCTGCAGATTATACCTGTCAGGTGGCTGCTGATATCGTGAGCCGTTATGATATCGATGGTTTTCATATCGACGACTACTTCTATCCTTATCCGGTAGCTGGCAAGCAGATTCCTGATCAGCAGATGTATGCAGCCAATCCTCGTGGATTCCGTAATATCGGCGATTGGAGAAGAGATAATGTGAGCCGGTTCGTCAAGCAGTTGGGTGAAACCATCCATCGTGTCAAGCCTTGGGTGAAGTTCGGCGTTTCTCCTTTCGGTATCTATCGCAACCGGAAAAACTCTCCGATCGGATCTCAGACTTTCGGTCTTCAGAACTATGATGATCTCTATGCAGATGTTCTCCTCTGGGTAAACAATGGCTTCATCGATTACTGTGTGCCTCAGATCTATTGGGAGATAGGTAACAAGGCGGCAGATTACAAGACCCTCATCCAGTGGTGGAACAAGTATGCTGGCAACCGTCCTCTTTATATAGGTGAGGATATCGAGCGTACGGCGAAGTTTGCCGATCCTACAAATCCGAAGAGTCATCAGCTGCCAGCCAAGCATCGCCTTCACCAGCAGATGAATAATGTACAGGGCACTGTGCTCTGGTATGCCAAGACTGCAGCAGACAATGTTGGCAACATCGGACATACTCTGCGCGATTATTACTGGAAATATCCTTCGCTTCCTCCATTGATGCCGTTCCTCGACGATAAGGCGCCAAAGGGTGTGAAGAGTCTGAAGATGGAGTGGACAGAGAAGGGACCACTGCTTACCTGGAAGGCTCCAAAGGCAAAGAAGAAGAAATGGGGCGATGTAGCCAACCGTTTTGCCATCTACCGTTTTGAAAAGGGAGCGCCTGTGAATCTCAATGATGTCTCCGCTCTCCAGGCTGTTGTTTACGATACTACCTATCCGATACCATACGTAAAGGATCAGAAATATACCTATGTCGTTACTGCACTCGATCGCGTAGGTAATGAGAGTAAGGCTAAGAAGAAAACCGTTTCGCTTTAGGCGAAGCGGTTTTTCTTGTTTCTGTCATTCTGATTCAGAGCGGTTTTTCTTGTTAAAAGCCTGGAATTGTACCTTTATCCATAAAAAAACACTAAAAAGATTCAGTATCTCAAATTTTATTTGTACTTTTGCAGAGTCATTTCAGCGTTCCATTTGTTTTCTAATGCAACACTAAGATGAATGGAGTGCTGATTTGAGAGAATTGCTGAGAAAACTAGATGTTGATCAGAACCTAATTAATTATTACTAACAGTAAGTGTTGCTAACTTTAGGGATGAAAATTAAGAGTTTTTTAATGGCAGCCTTGGCGGCATTTTCTTTGTCGGCTAGTGCTCAGTCTTTGTCTCCAGGCACCAAGTGGCATTGGGACAAGGGTACAATCGTTGTGGAGACACCAGAGCGTCCTGCAGGACAGCAGAATGTTTTGGGATTGACGGCTCCTAAGTTGAAGACAGTACGTGTGGGCTTTGTCGGTCTCGGTATGCGTGGTCCTTGGGCAGTAATGCGTTTCTGCCACATTCCAGGTGTAGAGATCGTTGCCTTGTGCGATTACGAGGAGGCTCGTGCAGAGAAATCACAGGAGTACTTGCGCAAGCAGGGCTTGAAGCCTGCTGACATCTATAGCGGTGAGAAGGGTTATGAGGCTTTGTGCAAGCGTTCTGACATCGACCTGGTTTATATCGCAGCCGACTGGAATCACCATTTCCCAGTTGCCAAGTTTGCGATGGAGAATGGCAAGCATACAGCCATCGAGGTTCCTAGTGCCATGAATCTGGATCAGTGCTGGAGCCTGATCAACTTGAGCGAGCAGACTCGCAAGCATTGCTTCATCTTGGAGAACTGCTGCTACGACTACTATGAGATGAATGCGCTGGCTATGGCTCAGGATGGCGTTTTCGGTGACATCATCCGTGCTGAGGGTGCTTATATCCACTGTCTCGAGGACTTCTGGGATGCTTACTGGAAGGATCCGGCTGACAATGACAAGGACAACCTCCACTGGCGTATGAAGTATAACATGGAAAACCGTGGTGATGTTTATCCTACTCACGGCTTGGGTCCTGTTGCTCAGTGCCTGAATATTCACCGTGGCGACCGCTTCACAACGCTCGTTGCCATGGATACAGAGTCTTTCGTGGGTAAGGACTGGGTGAAGAACAAGAGCGGCAAGGAGTGCAAGGAGTTCCGCAATGGTGACCATACTACTACCTTGATGCGTACAGCCAAAGGTAAGGTGGTGGAGATTCAGCACAACGTGATGACTCCTCAGCCATACAACCGTCTGTTCAAGCTCACTGGTACCAAGGGTTATGCTACCAAGTATCCTACAGAGGAGTTTGCACTCTCTGGCGAGGCGCTCAAGGGTATAGGTGCTCCTCAGATGGATAACCTCAATGCTCATGGTTTCATGAACAAGGAGCAGAAGGAAGCTTTGATCAAGAAGTATTATCACCCTATCTTGAAGAAGTATGGTGAACTGGGCCGTCAGATGGGTCATGGTGGTATGGACTTCATTATGGACTCTCGTCTGGTTTACTGCTTGCAGAATGGTTTGCCATTGGATATGGATGTTTATGATTTGGCAGAGTGGTGTTCTTTGGCTGAGTTGGGTGCTCTTTCTATGGACAACAACAGCGCTGCCGTTACCTTCCCAGACTTCACCCGTGGTTTCTGGAACAAGCAGGATGGTTACAAGCATCAATATGCTTCTCCTGAGGCTGAGGCTGCTACAGAGGCTGCCGCTGCTGCTTATACCAAGTCACAGAAGGAGGCTACTGCTAAGTTCAAGTTGTGGAACCTTTATGATGCTGTAGCTGCTGCCAAGAAGGCTAATAATGCCAAGGCTTTGAAGTCGGCTACTGCTAAGTACAACAAGGCTGTAGCTGCTGCCAAGAAGGCAATGAATGCAAAGAAGTAATATCAACTCCCCATAAAAAATCAATCCCGGCTCTGAGATTCTAACGATGAATCTCGGAGCCGGGATTAATTTTTTGTTAAATTCTCGGAAAAACTTGGTCGTTTCGTGTATTTGATGTATATTTGCAAATCATAAGATAAGTATTTCTTGCAAATAGAATATATAACTTAAGAGAAGATAGAAAATGAAACGGATTAAGGTTTTAGTTTTTAGTATGTTGGCTGCCATGATGCTTGCATCTTGCGGTACAACGCAGAAGGTGCCTCTTACGGGTCGCACCCATCGCATCTCTGTCTCAGATGCACAGGTGTTGAGCTTGTCTAATCAGGAATATACCAAGTACATGGCTTCGGCTAAGAAATCTACCAATGCAGCGAAGACTGCGCAGGTGGTAAGAGTAGGAAAGCGACTGGCTGCTGCCGTGGAAACTTATCTCAAGGAGAACGGATACGCCAATGATCTGCAGAACTATTCCTGGGAATTCAACCTCGTTCAGGACAACAGTGTGAATGCCTTCTGTATGCCTGGCGGAAAGATTGTGGTATATGAGGGCTTGCTCCCAGTGGCTTCCAGCGATAACTCGCTTGCCATCGTACTGGGTCATGAGATAGCACACGCTGTGGCTAAGCATAGTGCCGAGCAGCTTTCCAAGGCTCAGAACCAGCAGGTAGGTACCAGCATTCTGAGCGGTGTGCTGAATCAGGCTGTAGGTAATGGAGTGGGAGATCTGGCGGGTGCCGTAGCCGGACAGTATTTCTCCTTCCGCAATCTGAAGTATTCGCGTGAAAACGAAACAGAAGCCGACTATATGGGCCTGATCTTTGCTGCGATGGCAGGCTACGATCCTCAGCAGGCTATACCTTTCTGGGAACGTATGGCTGAGGCTTCGGGCAATCAGGGCAAGAGTGATATTTTCAGCGATCACCCTTCCGATGCCAAGCGTATTGCTGCCTTGAAGGCGGCGATGCCTACTGCGCTGAAGTATTACAAGCCTCAGGGAAAGACTTCCGTATCTACTACTAAGAAAACGGGCGTCAAGACCATCAAGGCTAGCTCGCTGATGAAGAAATCAACTAAAAAATAACGATATGATGGAATATATCTCTCAAAACCTCTGGCTATTTTGGACAGTCATCATGTTCATCTGCCTCATCCTGGAGTTGTCTTCCGGCGACTTCTACGTGACTTGTTTTGCCATCGGTGCGCTCATCAGCATACCAGTGGCTGTGATGGATGCTCCGTTCTGGGTTCAGGTAGTGGTCTGGGCGGTATGTTCCGTACTCAGTATCCTGTTGATCCGTCCGCATCTGGTAAAGGCTATCCATAGGGGAGCCGATCATCGGGAGAGTAATTCCGATGCCCTTGCCGGACAGATAGGCGAGGTGAGTGAAACCATCGTTGCCGGTGGGTATGGAAGAGTGAAGCTCGATGGTGATGACTGGAAGGCAGAAGCTCCGGGCGCTGCTGGTGATATCGCCAAGGGCACCCGTGTAAGAGTGATGGGTCACCAGTCTATCATTCTCCAGGTAGAGAAGTGCTAGCTTCTTTCATATTTCAGAAAAAGTGTCAGTTCAGTAGTATTCACTTAATATAGTAAACATCATGGAAATAGGACTTTATGTATTGATTGCTCTAGTGCTGCTTGCACTGGTAGTGGTAAAGAAAACCATCGTGATCATTCCTCAGAGTGAGACCAGAATCATCGAGCGGTTGGGTCGCTATTATGCTACCCTGAAGCCAGGTATCAACATTATCATTCCTTTCATCGACCAGGCCAAGACCATCGTGGCGATGCGTAGAGGAAGCTATACTTATACCAGCAGCATCGACCTTCGTGAACAGGTTTATGATTTCGACCGTCAGAATGTGATTACCAAGGATAATATTCAGATGCAGATCAATGCACTGCTTTATTTCCAGATTGTAGATCCTTTCAAGAGTGTTTATGAAATCAACAATCTGCCTAATGCGATAGAGAAGTTGACTCAGACTACCCTGCGTAACATCATCGGTGAGATGGAGCTCGACCAGACACTTACCTCCCGTGACACCATCAACACCAAGCTCCGTGCGGTGCTCGACGATGCCACCAACAAGTGGGGAATCAAGGTAAACCGTGTAGAGTTGCAGGATATCACTCCTCCTGAGAGTGTGCTCCAGGCGATGGAGAAGCAGATGCAGGCAGAGCGTAACAAGCGAGCTACCATCCTTACTTCAGAAGGTGAGAAGGAGAAGCAGCGTCTGCTCTCCGAAGGTGAAAAGGCGGCGATTGTCAACAAGGCTGAGGCTGCCAAGCAGCAGGCAATTCTGAGAGCTGAAGGTGAGGCTACCGCCCGCATCCGCAAGGCTGAGGCTGAGGCCATCGCCATCCAGAAGATTACCGAAGCCGTAGGACAGAGTACCAATCCTGCCAACTATCTGCTGGCACAGAAATACATTACCATGATGCAGGAAGTGGCTCAGGGTAAGGATAATAAGGTGGTTTATCTGCCATACGAGGCTACCAACCTCCTGGGATCCATCGGTGGCATCAAGGATTTGTTTAACAGTAAGTAAACTAAAAAATATGAGTAAGAAAATTTGTATTGTTGCTGGAGCGAGACCTAACTTCATCAAGGTGGCTCCTGTGATGAGAGCGATAGAGAATGCCCGGAATGCGGGCGGGGAGATGGAGTGCAAGCTGGTCTATACCGGTCGTGAAGACGATGAGACCCTTGAAGATTCTCTTTTCTCTGACTTGGGTATCCGCAAGCCGGATGTTTATCTGGGCGTGGAATGTGAGAATATGAATGAGCTGACCGGTATGGTGATGGCACAGTTTGAGCGCTATCTCCAGCAGAATCCTACGGATGTGGTGATTGTGGTGGATGATCTGGCTTCTACCATGGCTGTGGCTATCGTCACCAAGAAGCAGGGCGTTCAGTTGGCTCACATCGCAGCAGGTACCCGTAGCTTCGATATCACGATGCCGAAGGAAATCAACCGTCTGGTGATTGATGGACTCTCTGATATTCTCTTCACCGCAGGTATCTCCAACAACAGTATCGCCAACAAGGAGGGTGCCGAACTCTCTAAGGTCTATATGGTGGGTAATGTACTCATTGATAACATCCGGTTCCTGCAGCAGCGTATGAAGCGCCCTCAGGTGATGGACGAACAGCATCTGGAGGATGGCAAGTATATGGTGCTTACCTTGAACCGCAAGGCCATCGTCAACAATATCGATGAGATGAAGACCTTGATTTCGACGATCGACGGTGTGGCTCGACAGGCAGGCATCAAGGTTCTGGCTCCTTTGCGTGGCAAGGCATTGGGATTCGTGCTTGCCTTCAAGGCTTACCAGGATGTGGCTGACCATCAGTCAGGTATCATGGTTGTACAGCCTCAGGGTTATCTCGATTTCTCTTATCTCTCAGCCCACGCCATGGGTGTAATCACCGATTCGGGTAATGTGGCAGAAGAGGCTACCTTCAATGGAGTACCATGCATCACCCTGAACAGTTATACCGAGCATCAGGAAACCGTAACCGTAGGAACCAACGAGCTCGTTGCTGAAGATCCGGAGAAGCTTCAGCAGGCTATGGAGAAGATTGTGAAGGGTGAATGGAAGAAGGGTGGTATTCCTGATAGATGGGATGGACGGTCTGCAGAACGCATCGTTCAGATTATTTGTGGGGAATAAGTAAATCCAGACGCCCTGAAAGGGCAGAAGCTCCTAGCCCAGGGCAACACCCTGGGTAATCATGAGCGCAAGTTTGTCGCCCTGTAAGGGCAAAAGCTTTGTGTCTGAGAAGCTTTTGCCCTTACAGGGCGATTTTGCTATATACGTTGTAAACCCAGGGTGTTGCCCTGGGCTAGGAGCTTCTGGGCTTTCAGCCCGTGTGGGGCTTTCGTTTATTTCACCGGATAATCATACTGTTTGTAATAGGTAGGAGTCTTTGGGGTGTTATACCAGTTTCCTTCTACGCTTACTCCGATGGAGAAGTTCTTGTTGGTGTATCTGACTCCGGCACCTAACACATTGGCACCGGCAGCACCCATGCCATATCCTCCAGGCATCACGCCCATTCCCCAGATGCCGGGATACATACCATATCTGCCATATCCGTATGGACCATATCCGGCATAACGGTTGTAGATGGAATTGTAGTTATTGGCTACACTTACCTGTCCATATACGTATGCCTCCCAGTGCTCATTAAACTGATAGCCCAGAATGCCATACACACCACCATCCCGGAAATTATCGCCTCCGTAATTGATGTTGTTGAGATAGGTACCTAAAGCCATCCACAGCTTGTTGTCCTTGGTGAGCGGCGTGAGATACGTGGCATTGATGGTCTGGGTAAAACCGCCCCAGTGTGGCGCATGCTTGCCGAAAGTGGCGAAGACGGAAAGATCTACCGAGAGGTTCAGTCCCTTATGGAGTCCCCAGCCATATCGGTTCCAGCCATATTTGCCCCAGTCATTTCCCCAATAGTCATAGCTGTTTCCCAATCCTCCAGAATTGACCAGATTGGAGATCGGATTGTTATAATAATCACTATCCTGAGGATTCTTCAGATAACTGCCCATCTTGTAGAGTTCGTCACTGTTGGAATCGATATGCCGGATAGGGGTGTAGGTATTCTTCACCGGTTTTCCGCCATATACCACGGTTTTCCCGTCCTGATATACCGTATCGCCTGGCAACAGCCAGTCTTCCCTCGGACTATCCTGACTGTGCAGAGGTCCGAAGCTCACGTGCTGTGCCTGGGCTTTCATTCCTGTCAGTGCGAAGCCCAGGAGAAGAAGATATAATCTTTTTGTTGTCATCATATCAAATCGTTTATGTAGCCTCATTTTCGAAGCTTTTTATGTTATTCACCAATTTTTGAGCATCATTTTGCCCGTTTCTGTCATTTTGCACGCAAAGATATAAAGAAAGTTTGAGAAAAGCATAACTTTTTAGAATAAAATCATTATCTTTGCAATCAATAACATAAAAAACAGATTTAAGTATTAAGAAAATGAAAAAGATAATAACGATATCTGCCCTTTTGCTGGCTGCTTTTGCTCCTCAGGCAATGGCGCAGGAACAGACTCAGCCTACTCAGCAGACTGCCCGTCCGGCATTCGACAATGAGTTGCTCCCTTGGGAGACACCTCGTGATACCACCTGCCACGAGGTACTGCTGGAAACCACGATGGGCAATATCCGTGTGGCTCTTTATAACGATACACCGCATCACCGCGACAACTTCCTCAAGCTCGTGAACAGCGGATATTACAACGGCTGTATCTTTCAGCGTGTCATCAAGAACTTCATGATCCAGGGTGGTGATTACTCTTGTCGCAAGGTTACTCCCGGAAAGGTGGAGAAGTTTGATGTCAACTATACGGTACCAGCCGAAATCATCTATCCTAAATATTACCACAAGCGCGGTCAGCTCTGTGCAGCCCGTGAGGGGGATGATGAGAATCCAACCAAGGCATCAGCCTCTACCGATTTCTATATCACCTGGGGCAGAAACTTCTCACCCCGACAGATGGAATACTATGTAGAGAAGGAGAAGAGAGAGGGTGCGAAATCCTACGCTCTGCCATCCGAGCAGTTGCAGCAGGGTTACATCAAGCATGGTGGCGTGCCTCATCTGGACAATGGATATACCGTGTTCGGCGAGGTGCTGGAAGGTATGGATGTGGTAGATAAGATCCAGAATGTGGCTACCAACAAGGACAACAATGACCGCCCGCTGGAAGACATCGTCATCACCAGAGCCACTCAGGTGAAATAGACCAGCAAGGGGAAAATACCTAAAATGAAAACAATAACATTATAATACGGGAAAAATGAAATCTTTAAAGGAGTTATACCGAATTGGCAAGGGACCATCGAGCAGTCATACGATGGGACCTCAGCGCGCAGCTAAGCTCTTCCTGGAGCGTTGTGCTAATGCTTCGTCCTACGAAGTTACATTGTATGGTGCCCTGGCTGCTACCGGCAAGGGGCATATGACCGATGTGGCTATCGAGGAAGTGCTCAAGAAGCATATTGTTCATATCATCTGGAAGCCTCAGGTCTTCCTGCCTTTCCATCCTAACGGAATGAAGTTTGTGGGCAAGGACCTGAATGGCGACGTGATTGATGAGTGGATTGTTTATAGTATCGGTGGCGGTGCCATCTCGGATGGTTCTGATGGACAGTCGGAGTTGGGCGCTGAAGATGTCTATGACCTGAAGACGATGGCAGAAATCCAGAAATGGTGCTACGACAACGGCCGCTCTTTCTGGGAATACGTGGAGAAATGCGAGGATAAGGATATCTGGGATTATCTCCGTAAGGTCTGGGATACCATGAAGCAGTCTATCCACAATGGTCTCAGTCATGAGGGGGTCTTGCCTGGACCGCTGAAACTCCAGCGCAAGGCTGCTGTCTATCATATCAAGGCAAAGGGCTATCGTGCTTCCTTGCAGAGCCGCGGACTGATTTATTCCTATGCACTGGCGGTGAGTGAGGAGAATGCATCGGGCGGTACCATCGTTACGGCTCCTACCTGTGGTGCCTGTGGCGTACTTCCTGCCGTACTCTACCATATGCATACTGCTCATGAAATGAGCGAGGAGCGCATCCTCCGTGCTTTGGCTACTGCCGGACTGGTGGGTAACATCGTCAAGCACAATGCTTCTATCAGTGGTGCTGATGTGGGTTGCCAGGGTGAGGTAGGTGTAGCCTGTGCGATGGCTTCAGCTGCGGCATGCCAGCTCTTCGGTGGCAGTCCTGCCCAGGTAGAGTATGCTGCCGAAATGGGATTGGAGCATCATCTAGGTATGACCTGCGACCCGGTTTGCGGATTGGTACAGATTCCTTGCATCGAGCGCAATGCCTTTGCGGCTGCCCGTGCCCTGGATGCTGATCTCTACGCTTCCTTCTCGGATGGTCATCACAGCGTATCATTCGATAGAGTAGTAGAGGTGATGCGACAGACCGGTCACGATCTCCCTTCGCTCTATAAGGAAACCAGCGAGGGCGGTTTGGCAAAAGGCTTTAAAGGAGAATAATCGCCCTGAAGTCGAATACTCTGATTTCCCGGCACGCCCTGAAAGGGCAGAAGCTCCTAGCCCAGGGTAACACCCTGGGTAAAAATAGCAGTTAGCAATGCGCCCTGAAAGGGCAAAAGCTTTTTATTAATTAGATGATTTATAACAGATTAAAACGATTTAGTTTAAGTACTTTAGTAATAGCAGCCTGTCTTCTTCTGTCTTCCTGCGGCTCGGATTCTTCCGATGCGAAGAAGCAGTTGAAGGCGAAGGCTGATTTGCAGGGCGCCGTTATCGGCGTACAGTTAGGTACCACCAGCGACGGCCTTGCCACAGAGTTGGAAAAGAAAGGAGATGGCACCAAGGTAGAACGATACAACAAGGGAGCCGATGCCATTCAGGCGCTCCTCCAGGGTAAGATCGACTGTATGGTGACCGATGAGGCACCAGCCAAGGCATTCCAGCGGGTGAATCCTTCTCTCCGCATTCTGCCGGAAACCTTCGATGCCTCCTCTTTCGCCATCTGTGTGGCGAAGGATCATGCCGAATTGCGGCAGTCCATCAATCATGCCATCCGTATCCTGAAGGAGAATGGCGTCATCGATTCCATCGTCAACCGTCATCTGGAACGGGGTATTGCCGTGGCTTATACGCCTAAGACTTCGGATGTGAAGAAGGTAGGACCGGAAGCACTGCAGAAGCTCGGATTGAAGAAGAGTCTCCGCTTTGCCACCAATGCCACCTTCGAACCATTCGAGTACTACCAGGATGGTAAGATTGTGGGTATCGATGTAGATGTGGCGAATGCCATCGGCGATGTGCTGGGCGTGGATGTCGAGATTCTCGATATGGAGTTTGATGCCATCATCACTTCCGTACAGGCTGGTAAGGCTGATGCCGGTATCGCCGGTATCACCGTCACCCCGGAGCGGGAGAAGAACATCGGATTCACCGATTCCTACGCCGATGTGCGACAGGTCATCATGGTAAATTCAGAAAATGCAGAAGTAGCTGGTGCACAGCATGGATTTCTGGATAAGCTCAAGTCTTGCTTCATCGATGACAACCGCTATGAATATCTCCTGCAGGGATTGGGCAATACGCTCATCATCACCTTCTTCGCCATCATCCTTTCCGTGATTCTCGGTACGCTGATAGCCATTGTCCGTGCCCGTCACGAACGCCGTGGCGGTTGGCGCATTCCGAATATGCTCTGCCAGTTGTATCTCACCATCATGCGTGGTACACCTACCATGGTGCAGTTGCTCATCATCTATTATGTGGTCTTCGCCTCAGCCGATGTTAACAAGATTCTGGTAGCTGTCATAGCCTTCGGTTTGAACTCTGCGGCATATATTGCCGAGGTC
This sequence comes from Segatella copri, assembly GCF_002224675.1. Lineage (GTDB taxonomy): Bacteria > Bacteroidota > Bacteroidia > Bacteroidales > Bacteroidaceae > Prevotella > Prevotella copri_U. The sequence goes on from NZ_NMPZ01000001.1 coordinate 85,989, forward strand.
ATCCGTTCGGGTATCATGTCGGTAGATGAGGGACAGATGGAAGCGGGTAGAAGTCTCGGTCTTTCTTATGGCAAGACCATGCGACTCATCATCCTGCCACAAGCCTTCAAGAATGTGCTGCCGGCGATGGGTAATGAGCTCATCACCCTGCTCAAGGAGACTTCCATCAGCGGTTACATCGGTCTCGTGGATCTTACCAAGGGTTCCGATATCATCCGCAGCATCACCTACGAGGCAATGATGCCGTTGGGTGTGGTTGCCTGTCTGTATCTCATCATCGTCCTCGGACTGAATGCCGGAGTGAGAAAGTTGGAAAAGCGTTTGAGAAAGAGCGAAAGATAATAGAATGGATAAAATGAACGAGATAATCAAGATAGAAGGACTTCGCAAGCGCTTCGGCGACAACGAAGTCCTGAAAGGCATTACCACTTCCGTCAAGCAGGGCGAAGTGGTTGCCATTATTGGCCCGTCGGGCTGTGGCAAGAGTACCTTCCTGCGTTCCATCAATCTCTTGGAGGAACCTACGGAGGGAAAGATTCTGATCGATGGCATAGACCTTACCTCCTGGGATGTAGATATCAACAAGATGCGTCAGCGGGTGGGTATGGTGTTCCAGCAGTTTAATCTCTTCCCGAACATGACCATCCGCCGCAATATCATGCTGGCACCGGTAGAGTTGGGGAAGATGACCCGTGAAGAGGCGGATGAGAAGGCTACAGAGCTTCTCTCCCGCATCGGATTGCTGGACAAGGCAGACAGTTACCCGGATAGTCTTTCGGGCGGACAGAAGCAGCGTGTAGCCATCGTCCGTGCCCTGGCAATGAATCCGGAGGTTCTTCTTTTCGATGAACCTACTTCTGCGCTCGATCCGGAGATGGTAGGAGAGGTGTTGCAGTTGATGAAGGATGTGGCAGCTGAAGGCATGACGATGGTGGTAGTAACCCACGAAATGGGCTTTGCCCGTGAAGTTGCCAATCGTGTGCTCTTCTTCAGTGATGGCTATATCACGGAGGATGGTACCCCTGAAGAAGTCTTCAATCATCCGAAGTCTCCAAGACTCCAGGAGTTCCTGGGAAAAGTCCTGTAGGAGTTATCCTCCTAGTTTCGCAAGTAAGCCCCACACGCCCTGCAAGGGCAGAAGCTCCTAGCCCAGGGCACCGCCCTGGGTAATGTTGGCAAAAAGTAAAGTCGCCCTGAAAGGGCAAAAGCTTTGAAATTGAAAGCTTTGCCCTTTCAGGGCGACTTTTTTGTATCTGTTCTAAAACCCAGGGCGATGCCCTGGGCTAAGAGCTTTTGGGCTTTCAGCCCGTTTCAACCGTACAGTTCGTTATTTTTTAGCCTCAATGATCTCTTCAGCACGCTTCAGCGCCTTGCTGATATGATCAGTGATGTTCTCCTTGCCGAGCATATTGTAGAAGCCCGCCTTCTCCAACTGGGCATTTACCTTTTCGCAGACACCGGAGAGAACCACCTGGATATCCTCCTTCTGACTCATCTCGCAGAGGTTGGTGAGGTTGTGGATACCGGTAGAATCCACGAATGGAACCTTACGCATGCGGATGACGCGAACCAAAGGACGGTCGCCGAAGGCTGCCATCACTTCCTCAAATTTATTACCTGCTCCGAAGAAGAAAGGACCGTTGATCTCATATACCTCCACGCCCTTAGGAATCGTATAGTGCTCCAGGTTGGTAGAGAGGAAATCATATTCCTTGTTCAAATCAATCTCATCCTCAGTAACTGCCGTCACATCAGTGGTCTCGCTCATTCGCTTCATGAAGAGCAGACAGGCGATGATCAGACCCACCTCGATGGCAACGGTCAGGTCGAAGATGATGGTCAGGAAGAAGGTAATCAGGAGCACGGTAACGTCGCTCTTAGGATTCTTCATCAATGCCAGGAAACTTCTCCAACCGCTCATACCATAGGAAACCACAACCAATACACCTGCCAGACAAGCCATAGGAATATACTTGGCGAGCGGCATCAGGAAGAGGAAGATGAGCAACAGTACCACTGCATGGATGATACCTGCGACAGGAGTCTTACCGCCGTTGTTGATGTTGGTCATTGTGCGGGCGATGGCACCTGTAGCAGGAATTCCGCCGAAGAGTGGGGAAGCGATGTTCGCCAGACCCTGGGCAATCAACTCAGTATTAGAGTCGTGGTGGTCGCTGATGACACCGTCGGCAACGGTAGCAGAGAGCAGACTCTCGATGGCACCGAGGATGGCGATGGTGATGGCAGGAGATACCAGACTCTTGATGGTCTCCCAGTTCATCTCAGGAACCTGGGCAGCAGGCAACTCGTTGCTGATAGAGAAACGGTCGCCGATGGTCTCGATGCTCTCTACGCCGGCAAACTGCTTGAGCAGCAGCGCCACAACGGTCATCAGAATGATGGCGATGAGCGATCCCGGAATCTTCTTGCTGAACTTAGGAGTGATGGCGATGACCACCACGCTAACCACACCGATGAGGGCACACCAAGGGTCGATGGTGTCGAAACTCTGGAAATAGACACCCCATTTCTCCAGGAAGTCAGAAGGATTGGAAGCCAATGTCAAACCGAAGAGATCCTTGATCTGTGTGGTGAAGATGGTTACGGCGATACCGCTGGTGAAACCTACCACGATAGGATAAGGGATGTACTTGATGATCGTACCGAGTCGGAGCAGTCCGAAGAGCACCAGGAAGAGACCTGCCATCAGCGTTGCGATGGTCAATCCCTCGAATCCATACTTCTGGATGATGCCGTAGATGATGACGATGAATGCTCCTGTAGGTCCGCCGATCTGCACTTTGCTTCCGCCGAAGATGGAGATGATGAGACCCGCTACGATGGCTGTGATGATACCCTTCTCGGGTGTCACGCCAGAAGCGATACCGAATGCGATGGCCAGAGGCAGGGCTACGATACCAACGATGATACCTGCCATGAGGTCAGACATGAATGTTTTCTTGTTGTAACTCTTCAAGCAAGAAAACAAACTCGACTTAATTGCTATTGCCTTCATTTAAAAAGTTTTGTTATATGAATTAATGTGATTTTTGCTTCGTTATCCGAAAATCGACTGCAAAGGTACAACTATTATTTCATATAACAAAATCTTTTTTAATGTTTTTTAATTACTGCAGCTGAGTCATGTGATAGCCCAGTCTCTTCAGTTCCATGGCAGCACCCATCAGATACATTTGATGTAAAGCTGCAATGAAACCACGGAAAGCAGCCTCAGTACCAGGCTCATATCCCTGATGGATGAGCAGGGTATAGGTGCGTGCGGCACACTCTGCTACGATGGTAGAAGTAGCCTTGTGCTCGTTCTCGTCGAGCAGCAGAACCTGGTCGAGAATATAGTCGTCCATGTGGTCGAAATCAATGCGGTCTCTGAGGTATTCATAAAGATTATCTACCTTGCCATACAGCTCCCAGTCCTCGTCCCAGTATTTGGCGATGGCCATGCCTACAAACATAATCCATCCCAGAGCCACGGTAGGGTATTTGCTGAACTCGCGCATGGCATCAGGCAGATAGCTTTCGCCTATCTTAGCCCACTGCTCCTCGATGTCTGGAGCATCCGGAAGCTGCTCGTCAACACGTTGTCTGCCAGTAAGGTACATACTCAGATCCTGCTTGAAGATCTCTTCTATTCTTTTGCTTTTATTTTCCATATTCTTTAATGTTTTTTCTCTCTAACTGTAATTGTGGTACAAAGGTAAAACAAAAAACTCAGATAATGCCCGATTTTTACAAGTTTTAATGCTTTGTTCATCCCTGAGATAACTCAGCGTAATCTGATGGATAGATGAATAAAAATGGGTGAAATGGGGGGGGCAGTGAGATGATTCAAAAAATGAACCAGTTTTCTTTATTTTTCAAAGAATCATTTCGGAATATGCTTAATTCTTTAGTAGATAGTAAGTTGTAATACTCCGTTAGATGATGTTCCTTGAATACAAAGCAAAAAATCTGAAATATTCGCTAAAATTTTAACACATTATATTTGGTCAGATACATTATTTTTCGTACTTTTGCAGAAGATTCTGTATCTCTTGACAAGAGATCAACAGGAATCTCGAACTAAGTAATAGATAAAATGGCTTTCTAAGGCGCAATCAATATGAATAATATGTTGCAGTACCCTAGCTACGCTGTATCAGTGATGCAGCCAGCAGAAAGACATAAAAGTGTTGACGATTAGTGGAAGTTAGTCTATTGGTTTTCAATGCTGTGATACATGTCACAACCCCTTATAGTCCGGGAAGAGTCATCTTTTCAGGGGAAGCAGAGCTATATACTTTCCACAATATCGATTAATGAATTTTAGCATTTTACCTATGCCAGTATTAACAGTCAATCATTTCATCAGATATGTGGTTTATAGTACAGACCGATGTGTCCGGAGAGAATAAATCCATTGAATTCCTGAAGGAGCATTACCCGGAAGTCATCTCCGACTATTACTTTCCTTTGGGTAGGAAGACCATTCCTGCCGAAGATGGTAGCGAGAAGGTGCGTTTCGTACCCATCCTTTCAGGTCTCTTCTTTATCCGGATAGAAAATAAGAAAGCGCTGGAGCGCATCCTTTCCCATAACGGCTATTTCCGGTATCAGGGCTATGACTTTGATATCAAAACCGGGGAAACGGTAGAGCGTACCTTCTTTGCCAAGGCTCGACTGCTCTGCGCAGATAGAGAGAATTACTCCCTGGACGAGATTATCGACCTCGCCCGCATCCCGAATGCGGATATGGAGCGCTTCATCTATTATAATGAGCAGATAGCTGAAAATATCCAGGGACTGAGCATCGTAGATAAGCGGTATGATGATCTCATCCTCGAGAATGATACCATCCGCATCCTCAACGGACCGTTGAAGGGTTGGGTAGGCGTGGTGAAGCAGATCAAGAAGAATGGCAAGAAAGACCGCCACCTTCTGGTACGTTTCGGAAACAACCGCTGCCTCAATATCTCCAATATCCGCCAGTATGATATCCGGGTAGAACACGAGGCAACCCGGGGAGCCAAGTCGGAAGCGGTAGGCGTATGGCGTGCCATCGACCAGCTCATCGGTTATCTCCAGTTCCGGTATCCGGCAGAAAATGCTGCAGCCACCCTGCGTCGTCTCTTTGAGGATTACCAGAAGAAACTGACCTGCCATCGTGGCAGTCATCAGACAGACAAGGCATATAGCATTAAGAAATCAACATTAGAAGCAGCCCAGAAGAAGGAAGTGCTCGATCATATCGACGAGGCGATGCATCCCAACTTCCGCATCCTCGCCGGTTATTTCAAGACCGATAATGCTACTATCCGTGAAGGATTGAAGGAACTCATCCCCGATGTCCTGCTCCGTCCTTTTCTTACGCCAAGTACCGACATCCCGATTCCGCAGGATCAGGAATATACCGTGTTTCAGCATAATGGTATCGTTGAGCTGGTTATCCGCTGCCATCTGCAGGAATACTTCAGGGGTAAGAATTATGAGGCAGATAAATACAATCCCGTCTTCGATGAGGATTATGAGTATGATGCCCATATCGCCCTGTTGCCGACAGATGAGGGTAAGGTGAAGGCAATCACCTCATGGGGTGCTTTCTACGACCGGTATGCCATGCTCGATGAGGAAGATCACCGGAAGTTCCTCCTCGATCTGGAAACCAAGAAGTATCCTCGTCTCCTGCGTCTGCTTACTCAGGGCAGATACAGATTTGAGAAAGTCCATCAGATAGGAGGTTTCTCTCTCGATATGGATATTCCTTATACGGAGGATATCCAGGAGATGGCACGGCAGGCAGTTGGTCAGCTTCAGGCATCCGGTGATGAACCGGGCTTCTTGTCCCAGACCACGGCAGCTGCCGTAGAGATGTGGCAGGGCGCCCGACTCCTGATGTGGCGCCAATTGCTCCAGCGATATGTCCTTCTCCATAAGGTACCGGTAGCAGATCTTCCAAGTGTCATTGTCTCCGACACAGGGTTGGAGGAGAAGTTCAGGCTTCAGGAGGGTAAGCTCCAGATAGGAGAGGTTGCCCAGGCACTTCTGGAACGCCAGCAGCAGATTACTGCCTATCTGGAAAAAGGACAGTTGCAGCAGGCAGCCATCCGCTTCCTGGCAATGACGAAGGTCATCTCCGTCCATTTTGCCAAGGATGAGCTTTACAACTATATCACAGACGACTTCAATCCCAATGACACCTGTACATCGCTTTTTGACACGATAGTTCAGAAAACAGGAAAACACAGGAATGTAGTCAACTATCTGTATAAGGGAATGGTAGAGCTGCAGCAGGAAGATGCATGGACGTATTTCAAATACCCATCCTTCCTCAAGAAAGCAAAAGATGTGTATAATAAGATAAGAACTCACTAGATAATAGTGATCTTTATAATAACAAGAAAAAATATAAGTTTATGAGTCAGCAGAATAATCAGCAGAATAATCAGAACGAAACAAACAAGACTCCTTCAAATGGGATGCTGCACAAGATGAAAGTATCCCTCTTTGTCAACCGATTGACAAACTGGTATTTCTCTAAGAACGCCCTCCCATATTGGTGTATCCTGGCATTGGATAGCCTTGCTATCCTTTTTGCAGGAATTGTCGCTACTTATATAGCAGAAGGTGGAGATGCTCTGGCAGATCATTTCTGGGGTTATTTCTTCACATTCGTTTGTACCCTTCCTCTCTTCATGGTAGGAATGCGAATCTTCCATACCTATTCGGGCATCATGCGCTATTCTTCGTTTGTCGATCTGATGCGTATCTCCGCTGCCCTGATCTTGGGATATGCCTTCAATAGTCTCCTTCTTCTGGTATTGCCGGATGATTACATCTATAAGATTTCGTTAGAGGGTATCATCGTGATGCTCTTCATCTCGATGTGCGGGATGTGGACGATGCGTATCCTCGTTAAATATATGTATGATTCCACCTTTGCCGTAGATATCCGTACCCCTGTATTTATCCTGGGGGTTCGCCAGGGTGGTATTGCTCTGGCTAAGTCTATGCGCAATGGCCACCCATCCCAGTATGTCGTCAAGGGCTTTACTACCATCGAGGAAGATGTGGTAGGTAGATATCTGTTGGGTTGCGAGGTGTTCCCATACGATGAAAAGCTGATTTCCATCATGCACAGCATGAATGTCAAGACCCTCTTCATCAGCCCGCTGGTCACTGATCAGTTCCTGGAGATGCAGGATATGATAGACAAGCTTACCGCTGCCGGCATCAAGATTTTGATGATGCCAAAGGCACAGTGGTGGGACGGCAAGTCAAACATCCGTCACCAGATGATGCGTGAGGTGGATATCGAAGACCTCCTGCCACGAGATAAGATTGAGGTGGATATGGATGCCATCGGCAAGCTCCTCAGCGGTCGCACCATTCTCATTACAGGTGCAGCCGGAAGTATCGGTTCCGAGATGGTGAAGCAGATTGCCGTTTACCATCCAGCCCGCCTGGTTCTGGTAGATGCGGCAGAGACTCCTATGCACGATGTCCGTCTCTTCATGAGCAAGAACTATGCGGATATCCCATGCCAGACCATCGTTACCAGCATCACCAATGCTACCCGTATGGAGCATATCTTCTCAGCCTATCATCCAGACTATGTATTCCATGCAGCAGCCTATAAGCACGTGCCGATGATGGAGGACAATCCTTCAGAAGCCGTACAGAATAATATATATGGTACGCGCGTGATAGCCGATATGGCAGTGAAGTATGGCACCAAGAAGTTTGTGATGATCTCTACCGACAAGGCTGTGAACCCAACCAACGTGATGGGATGCAGCAAGCGAATCTGCGAGATCTACTGCCAGTCGTTGAACAAGGCGATAGTAGATGGCAAGGTCAAGGGAGTTACTCAGTTTGTCACCACCCGCTTTGGTAATGTCTTGGGCAGCAACGGTTCAGTTATTCCGATCTTCAAGAAGCAGATAGCGATGGGTGGTCCTATCACCGTCACCCATCCAGACATCATCCGTTTCTTCATGCTCATTCCTGAGGCATGTAAGTTGGTATTGGAGGCAGGTACCATGGGTAAGGGAGGCGAGATCTTCGTCTTCGATATGGGAAAGCCTGTCCGCATCGCCGACCTGGCAAAGCGTATGATAGCCCTCTCGGGTGTAGATGGCATCGACATCAAATACGTAGGATTGCGTGATGGCGAGAAGCTCTACGAGGAAGTCTTGAACGACAAGGAGGCAACGGTACCAACCCATCATCCAAAGATCATGGTAGCCAAGGTTCGTGAGTATCCATACGAGTTGGCGTGCAAGAACGAGCAGGAACTCTACGACCTCTCCTTCACCTACGATGATATGGCAGTAGTGAAGAAGATGAAGCAGATTGTTCCAGAGTACAAGAGCCAGCACTCGAAGTACGCCCAGCTTGATGCATAGCGGTTCCGAGCACCGGAGGGCGGTTACATTCCGAGAACAATATTAAGGTGTAATGGTTATGGCAATAGCTTCATTTTCTTAGAAAAAATCTATTGTCTTTAAAAGAAAGGAATTATTATGGTTGATGTAATTAAGATAGCATCTTATATCAGTCAGCGTTACGAGTATCAGTATGGTGCTCGTATTGACGAGATGAAGTTGCAAATTCTTCTTTATTTTATGCAGCGTGAGAGTATAGTTCGGACAGAGAGTCCTCTGTTTGAATCAATATTTTATGCTCATTCATTTGGACCATATCTTCCCGAAGTTCATGCCGCTTACGTTTCTGATTCGTTGCATGATATTCTGCCGTCAAGCTTTCTTGAAGAATATAGGCCCGTTTTCGATAGTGTTTTCGAGCTGCTATCAACAAAGAAAACAAGAAGTTTATGCAATCTTGTCCATGGCGAAGATTCTTGGAAGCACGCCATGATGAAAGGTGAGGGTACTCCAATGGATATCCAAGACATCAAAAAAGATGCCACCCGTTTCCGGATAAGACGTTTCTTGTTAAGCAACTTGGAGCAATTCCATAAACCGATTTACGTATGAAGATAACTGAATCACAATTGGATTTGCTAAGGAGTTTAAAGTGTGAGCGGCTCTCGTCAAATCCTGCAAATTTCTCTTTGATAGATGATTTCTACAATTCTCGTAACAATAGTCTTGTAGATACCTTGCAAGGAGATGCCTATGATGATGATGAGAATAATCGTATTGCTTATTATATAGTGAAAAGTGATAAGGATGAAATCCTTTTCTTCTTTTCACTAAAATGTGGTTTGCTTTATGATGAATTCATTGAAGGTGATCGCTTGAAAGAGATACAATCCTTTTATGACACGATACTCCGTTTAAGTTTGGATGAGACCCAATCTGCAGAAAACAAGAAGGCTATAGCCTCTATTCTAGAAAGTGTTCGTTCAAAGAAGGGTATTAAGAAGGAGGATGTGGCAAGAGTTTTACATTTATCGGTTGATTCCGAAGAATTCTCTAAAATATTCGGCAAGAATCTAAAGAATGTAGGCAAGACATTTCCTGGTGTTGAGTTGGTTCATTTTTGTGCGAATGATGCTCATCGTGATGTTTGGGATGGATATGATTTCCCTCAGAATATGGGAACCACTATATTTTGGTATTTCATAGTACCTAAGATAAAGGAACTATTGAAAATTGTAGGTTGTGAATATGTTTTCTTATTTGCAGCCGACTTGACACCTTATGAAGAATTAGTTCGCTATTATTCTGATCAGTTGAAGTTTGAGAAGGCAGATGAGCATTGTGTCGCCATTCCGATGTATGATTTCACCTGTCAATTTATGAGTCAGAAGACTTCTGAATTAGATGAGAAAAGGAAACAATTCTTTGAAGATTTTAATGGGTAGTTATCCCATCCTCGGAGGTATAATCATATAGCAAGTCATCCCTCTGCGGTCCCATCCCACAAAACCTGGCGCAGACCTCTGATGGTCCGCCAACCATAAAGCGTAGCGGTTCCGAGCACCGGAGGGCGGTTACATTCTTGTAATAATATATAAGGAAAAGTAATGAAGACAATAGATCAGATATTAAAGATAAAGGCAGTAGTGCTTTATATTCTGAAAGCATTTCCGGAAGGCGTAGATTATATTCACCTCTTCAAGGTAATGTATTTTGCCCAGCAAAATCAGTTGAAAGAGTATGGCCTGCCCATTATTTATGATACGTTTGTAGCGAGAAAGCATGGACCAGTACCAGCTTTAACCTACAAGGTATTGCGAGGAATAGAAGGGAAAGCAGACCTTTCTTCACCAGAGTTGAAAGATTTTGCAGATTCTTTGAATATAGCTATCTCACAAGATGGTCATCAACTCATTTTTGCAGCGAATACTGCTGAATGCGATATGGATGAGTTATCCAGAGCCGATGTGAAGATGCTTGATAAATGGATAGAAAGATGTAAGAATATCAATTCCTTTGATCTGTCCGACAAGTCCCACGAGGACAAAGCTTGGAAAAGGGCAAAACGCCTGTCAGACAAAACAGGCGAGGACACCAAAATTACCATGTACGATATGGCTGAAGCTGCTGGAGCTACCAAAGCTATGCTATGTGTGATTCGTGATCGTCAATCTGTTCAAAAAGCATTGGCATGGACTTAAGGGAATTACAGAAATCCTATCTTGATAATCTTCGTAAGGTTACTGAGGAAAAAATAGAAATCGGATCTTTGATCCGAACTGTTATTTCTATAGACGAGGGTCTAGTCTTTAAGGATGGAAGAAAACAGAAACCAAAGAAGTTGGTAATTATCGGAGTAGATAAAGTGGAAAAAATCTGTTATGGTTCTGTTTTGGTTAATACCAAAATGAGTCCAAAGGCAGCTTATTCCGCTTCTTTCCTTTCTGCTCAATATCTTCTTCATCAAACAGATTATCCTGAGTTCCTGAAGTATGATAGTTTTGTAGATTGCGGTATGCTCTTTTCTATTCCTGTAAAGAAGTTGATGGAAGGAGAGTATTTTGGGTGTTTATCAACCGAAGATCTCTCTGGAATCTTTGAGGTTCTTAGGTCGACCGAGACTCTTACTAATAAAGTAAAAAAGAGATTTGGCATCCTTTGAAGAAGTGCGAAGCTAAAACCTTAAAAAAGTTGTAAGGGGGGCGTAAAGACCATTGAAGGTATGTTTTCGAGAACAATATTAAGGTGTAATGGTTATGGCAATAGCTTCATTTTCTTAGAAAAAATCTATTGTCTTTTAAAAGAAATAAGAATATGGCACAGTTAACATTACAAATAGATAGTCCATCTTTATTGGAGCAATTAAAGAGCGTTCTTTCCTTGATGAAAGGGGTCAAAATCATAGCAGACAATCCATTATCTAAAAGTATAGCTCTGGAGGAAATTCCAAATGCTGAAACTTTGGCAGCAATGAAAGAGGCAGAGAGCGGACACGATGCTGGTGTCGTTCGAGTAGATAGCCTAGAGAGTTTCATGGCATCACTATAATACTTATATTTGCATGAAAAATCAATTATGAATACAGCTACATATACATTAGATGTCCCTACAACCGACATCTCACTTTTCAAGTCATTGATTAAGAAATTCGGTTGGGTTGCAAAAAAGCAAAAAGCCCCTAAAGGTTGTAGATTAGACAAGGCATTAGAAGCAGCAAAGAATGAAAAGCTCTTTGCTACTAATGATTTGGATGAATTAATGAAGAGTCTTGCAGAATGATGAAATATACAGTTAAGTATTCAACTTTTAACCGGCACCGGTACGCATAGTGACATTTTTGGTTGGTAGCCTCATTAGACGAGTTATCAAAGCAAAATGTGTTCGAATAGCAAACCTTTTCCTTGCGGTCCCAGCCCGCAAAATCTGGCGTAGACCTCTGATGGTCCGCCAACCTAAGAGCGTAGCGGTTCCGAGCACCGAGTAGGGCGGTTTTCCTCTTCTTCCCTGAGGGGAGAAGACCGAGATGAGAGGTGGAGCCTTCCTTAACGCTAAGGAAGGACGGGTAGGTTTTCGAACAAATAGCACCGAGTAGGGCGGTTACATCCCTAATCTCTATGGTAGGGATTTAGGGCTTGGGTATAGGGTAAGGACCCTCCCGCTGGGGTTTCTGTCCCCTACAAGGGGAACCGAAGGGGTCGTAAAGACTATTGAAGACAGGTGGGGCAGATATAGCACTAAGGGCGGTTACATCCCCGCTTCCTGAGGTTTCTGTCCCCTTGAAGGGGAACCGAAGGGGTCGTAAAGACTATTGAACGGAGGGATTCGAAAAGTCTCTCCTTGCAGGAGAGACGGAGAGGTAGAAAAGACTTCTTCAATGGTAAGGAAGGATGGTTGGTTTTCGAAAACAATACCGCCTTAGAAAAATCTGATGTTGATGTATGGGGAAATTTGGTAGTTTCACAGAAAACTCTTATATTTGCATTAAAAAAAGGAGATTATATTATGAATATAGAAGAAAAAAAGGCAGATTTTATGCGTCGCTTCAAGGCTTCTAGGGAGCGAAAGGCTGAATACATAGCACAAATGGAAAAGCGTATGCGTGATGACTATCGCCGCAGAACCGGTAAGGAAGCAGAATCATTTTGTGTTTTGTAAGAATGAAAAAATTAGATTTAGTCAGGATTAATAGTTGTGCACCATATGCAGTGAGAGAAGATACGCAAGAAGGTGCATATACCTTTATCGCAGATTCAGGAGCTGAGTTTTCAATCGGCTTTATGCCTGATGATTTGATTCAATCCGATGAGTCCTACGAATTTATCATAGGTAATCTCAATGGTGTGAAATCACCTCGTGATAAAAATGTCAAAGCTACAGTCATAGCAATTGTAGAGGAATTTTTCAATGCCAATAAGGCAACGATGTTGTTTTTATGCTCTACAAGTGACGGCAAGCAATTGATGAGAGGACGTTTGTTCAAGAATTGGTTCGATACATATAAGTATCGTAATCGATACACAATGGTGACATCTACTTTGTTAGATGAATATGGAATAGACAATGTGGCTTCTGTAATTATCAGAAACGACAATCCTAATCTTGGTAAAGTATTGGCAGAATTTGGAGAAACGATAGAAATGTTTAGCCATAAGCCAAGTATAGGTTAATTAATGCATTTTTCCTCATTCGAGTGGCGACAAGCACAGAGCGATACTGCAATGAGGACCTATTCTGGCGGTCTTAATCTGCAAGCCGTCCCCCAGCGGTCCCATCCCGCAAAACTTGGCGCAGACCTCTGATGGTCCGCCAACCTAAGAGCGTAGCGGTTCCGAGCACCGAGTAGGGCGGTTTTCCTCTTCTTCCCTGAGGGGAGAAGAACGAGATGAGAGGTGGAGCCTTCCTTAACGCTAAGGAAGGACGGGTAGGTTTTCGAACAAATAGCACCGAGTAGGGCGGTTCCCTCTTCTTTCCTGAGGTTTCTATCCCCTATAAGGGGAACCGAAGCGGTCGTAAAGACCATTGAACGGAGGAATTTGAACAGAAATATGATATTAGGTAGGCGAAGCACGATTAGTATTTTTATTAAGCTACTATCAGCTAGCCAACCTTAGTTAAATAGATAATAAAACAAACATATAATTCATGTTTAATCTTAGTAAATTCATCGGTCAGTATGTGACCCATCGTGAAAAGAGTATGTTTGCTCAGGATATTGAGGCAAACAAGGAGAAACTTTCTGCTGAAATCAAAGGCAAGAAAGTTTGTGTAATTGGTGGAGCCGGTTCCATCGGTTCTTCATTCATCAAGGCTGTACTTCGCTTTGAGCCACAGAGCGTAGTCGTAGTTGACTTGAATGAAAACGGATTGGCTGAGTTGGTTCGTGATGTGCGAAGCACAGAAGGACTTTTTGTGCCGAATGAGTTCCGTTGCTACACTCTCAACTTTGCAGACCCAATCTTTGAACGTATTTTCCGTGAGGAGAAGGGCTTTGACATTGTAGCCAATTTCTCAGCCCATAAGCATGTACGTTCAGAGAAAGATAAGTATAGTGTTCAGGCGCTCATCGAGAACAACGACATCAAGGCTAAGAAACTGATGGATTTGCTTTGCGTGTTCCCACCAAAGCATTTCTTCTGCGTTTCTACAGATAAGGCTGCTAACCCAGTTAATATTATGGGTGCCAGCAAGCGTATTATGGAAGACCTGGTGATGGCTTATAATGAGCACTTCAAAGTAACTACAGCTCGTTTTGCCAATGTAGCTTTCTCTAATGGTTCTTTGCCAGATGGATGGATTCATCGTTTGCAGAAGAAGCAGCCATTGGCTGCCCCTTCTGATGTAAAGCGTTATTTCGTATCTCCTGAGGAGTCTGGCCAGATTTGTATGTTGGCTTGTATCCTTGGAAATGGCGGTGAGGTGTTCTTCCCAAAGCTGGGTGAAGAGCAGATGCTTACCTTCTCATCTATCTGCGATGACTTCGTAAAGGCAGAGGGTTTCAAGAAGGTGGAGTGCAAGAATGATCCTGAGGCAAAGAAGTATGCTGCAGATATGGATTACGAGAGTGACAACTATCCTGTCGTTTACTTCAAGAGTGATACTACTGGCGAGAAAGCTTATGAGGAATTCTATGTTCCTGGTGAGAAAATCAACATGACTCGTTTCTCTGCACTCGGTGTAGTTGAGGAAACTACTCGTCGTCCAATGCCAGAGATAAATCAGTTCTTTGATGAATTGGAAAGTATCTTTGCTGAATCAGATTTTACAAAGGCTGAAATCGTATCATCTATCAAGAAGTTTATACCTAACTTCGAGCATGAGGAAAAAGGTAAGAACTTGGATCAAAAAATGTAAAACCTGTCTATAAATGGTCGCAGACATTAAACTCATGACCTATTAAAAAAATTTATTTTTATATGAAAATAAAAATAAAGAGACTCCTCTAGAAACTCACCACCTGCGGGTCTAGAGTGTAGTCTTTAATCAATGCAGGTGTATGGTTGTATAATAGTATAATTGCAACAAAGTGGATATGGAGTAATTTGGTTGAAATATACCAATGGTGTAAACCATACATTGAAGCAATGTTTAATTATATCTAAGCAACTGGGTGGGTTGGCGGGATTTTTTATTTAAATATAAAGTTATGGCAGATTTTAAGAAAACAATAGACTTTATTAAGTCAGTTTATGGCAACCAGGAGTTTACTCCATTGGCAGTCCCTGTTTTTGCAGGTAATGAAAAGAAATACCTCAACGAGTGTATCGATACAACCTTCGTTTCATCCGTAGGTAAGTTTGTAGATCGCTTTGAGGAGGATATGGCAAAATACACAGGTGCCAAGAAGGCTGTGGTATGTGTAAGTGGTACCAATGCCCTTCACATGAGCTTGTTGCTCGTAGGTGTAAAGCAAGATGATGAAGTATTGACTCAGGCTCTTACTTTTATTGCAACCTGCAATGCATTGAGCTATATTGGTGCTCATGCGGTATTCATCGATGTGGATCGTTCAACAATGGGTCTTTCTCCTGATTCTTTGAAGGCATGGCTTGAGAAGAATGCAGAGGTTCGCAAGAACGCTCGCAAGGGAGAACTTCCAGAAAGCAAGGATTTTGCTTTCGAAGAGGACGACTTGGCTTGCTATAACAAAAATACCGGTCGTCGTGTCAAGGCATGCGTTCCTATGCACTCATTCGGTCATCCTGTCCGCATTGATGAGATTGCAGCTATCTGTAAAGAGTGGCATATCGAACTTGTAGAGGATGCGGCAGAGAGTATTGGTTCTACATTCAAGGGACAGCATACAGGTACATTTGGTAAGATTGGTGCGATTAGCTTCAATGGTAACAAGACCATCACTACTGGTGGCGGCGGTATGATGCTCTTCAATGATGAGGAGTTGGGAGCATACGCAAAGCATATCACCACACAAGCGAAGATTCCACATCGTTGGGAGTTCCGTCACGACCATGTAGGTTACAACTATCGTATGCCAAATATCAATGCTGCTATGGGATGCGCCCAGTTGGAGAACATTGACAAGTTTGTAGCAAGCAAGCGTAAGGTTGCTGCTGAATATGAGGAGTACTTCAAGAATGTACCAGATATCGAGTTCTTCGTAGATTCTCCAAATACTGTTTCCAACTATTGGCTCAATGCTGTTATCTTGAAGGATAAGGAGGCACAGATTGATTTCCTTACCCAGACCAATGACAATGGAGTGATGACTCGCCCAATCTGGGAGTTGATGAATCGCTTGCCGATGTTTGAGAATTGTGAGAACGATGGCTTGGAGAATACTATCTGGTTTGCTGATAGAGTAGTTAATATTCCAAGTTCTGTTCGTTGCAAAGATTTATAAAAATGAATGCTTTATTAAGATTTACAATTGAAAACTTCCGTTCTTTTGCAGAGCGGAAATCTCTAGTTTTAAGCCATACGTCATTAGACGAGAGTTGCTCCTCGCAACCTTTTTTGAGGGTTTGTGCTTTGTATGGTGCTAATTCTAGTGGTAAAAGTAATTTGGTTAATGCCTTAGCAAGGATGAGATATATCATTCTGAATTCAGTCAAGGTTAATGATGGTGAAGATTTGGAATATGAACCATTTTTGCTAAGTGATAAGAAAAATGAGCCGACGCTTTATGAATTAGAATTTGTTTTGTCAGACAAACATTATAGATATGGTTTTACGAACGATTCTAAAAGGATAGTGCAAGAATGGCTATATTGCATTAATCCTAACAGTTTAGAAATCCCTCTTTTTATTCGTGATCAAGAAGGTATTGGTGTAAGTGAGAAGGATTTCCCTGAAGGAGTTGATATGGAAGAGAGAACAAATGATAATCGTCTTTTCTTATCTCTTGTTGCTCAGTTAGGTGGCTCTTTGTCTAAAAAGATTATTAGTTTTTTCTCTAAGTCTATCAATATCCTTTCTGGACTAGAAACTGATGATTATCTGACGTTTTCTGCTCGAATGCTTAAGGAGGAAAAAAACGTTGCAACATTGATGAAGAATTTCTTTAAAAGAGTACAATTGGGCTTTTCTGACGTAACTGCACGTACACAAGACTTTGACGTTCAATCGCTTCCTGATGATATGCCTGAAGAATTAAAGAAATTACTTGTTTCAAATTTAACAGGAAAGAAAAGAGTTTCCATATTATCCGTTCATGGCTGTTATGATTCTGAAGGCAATCTTATGGAAAATAGAGCTTTCCCTTTTGATGAGATGGAGTCTGATGGTACCAAAAAACTGTTTGAAATTTCAGGTCCAATCTTTGATACTTTATTAGAAGGGAAAATTCTGTTTGTTGATGAACTTGATGCAAAAATGCATCCTCTCTTATCTCGAGAATTAGTTAGATTGTTTACTGACGAATCTATTAATACAGAGGGGGCTCAGTTAATATTTACAACTCATGATACTAATCTTCTTTCATCTAATCTTCTAACGAGTAATGAAGTCTGGTTTACCGAAAAAGATCAGCAGGAACGTTCTGATCTTTATTGCTTGAATGATATTAGGTACTTGGATGGAAGCAGGATGGAAGAGACTGAATTGATGGAACATAATTACATTCAGGGGCGTTATGGTGCAATACCATATTTGTAGAAATATGTGATATGGCGAAGAAAAAGAATATAACAGAAATGAAATGTCCTTCTGTTTTCAATCAAAATGAAGGTCAAACAAATGCGCATAAAATAAAGTGTCGAGTGCTCATAGTTTGTGAAGGATTAAAAACAGAACCAAATTATTTTAAATCGTTTCATATGATGGAAAATAGTGGTGGTTTAGTTTTTGAAATAACTAATGCGGGTGGTGGTATTAATACTATTCAAGTTGTTCAAAAGGCGATAGAATTGCGTGATAAAGCTATTGGTGATAAAAAGCCATACGATATTACTTGGGCTGTGTTTGATAGAGACAGTTTTGATGCTGCTGATTTTGATAATGCTATACATATGGCAGATTCAAATGACATACGTTGTGCTTGGAGTAATGAGGCTTTTGAATTGTGGTATATTTATCATTTTGAAAACAGAATAACGCCAATGTCTCGTAAGGAATATGCGCATAAGATAACAACTTTAGTTCGAGAAAAACAGAAATTAATAACAGGTAAAAAGTCTACTTTCGTTTATAAAAAAAATGATCCGGAAATGCGATCAATTTTGCTTGGTTGTGGCTGTAACGAACAACGAGCTATTGGTTGGGCAAAGAAACAAAGTGAAACTTTTAGTAATAATTCTTTTCACTTGCATAATCCTTGTACAAAGGTATATGAACTGGTAAGTCTTCTACGTGGAGAGGATGCCGATTTTAATGAATTTATTAAAAGTAAAATGACGGGTAAGAAATAGTGAATAATGAAACGTCCATTAATTCTAATCGGAGGCGGTGGTCATTGCAAGTCTGTAATAGAAGTCGCAGAGAGTGCAGGCTACGAAATCAAGGGAATCCTTGATATGCCAGATGAAGTTGGCAAGGAGGTTCTACCTGGTCATAAGGTAATAGGAACCGATGATGAGATTCCTCAATATGTTGAGGAGTGTGATTTCGTTATAACTGTTGGCTTCATCAAAAATCCAGCCCTCCGAATCAAATTATATAATAAGGTGAAGGCGGCTGGAGGCAGATTGGCAACAATCATAGCCTCTACCGCTCATGTTAGTAAATATGCAGAACTAGGCGAAGGTACAGTCATTATGCATCAGGCATTCGTTAATGCTGGTGCAAAGATAGGTGATAATTGCATAATCAATACTTTCGTTAATATAGAACATGATGCAGAAGTGGGTAATCAATGCCATATCTCAACAGGAACTATGGTGAATGGTGAATGTAAGATTGGAGAGAATTGTTTTATCGGATCTCAATCCGTTTGTGCCAACTGTATCGAAATCGCTTCTGATATTATCGTGGGAGCTGGTTCTGTAGTTCGTAAGTCTATACGTGTGAAGGGAATTTATGCAGGAAATCCTGCTATCCTTAAAATTAAAGCAAAATAGCATGAGCAACCATACATTAATAATTGCAGAAGCTGGTGTCAACCATAATGGTTCCTTGGATATAGCCAAGCAACTTATAGATGCAGCTGTTGATGCAGGAGTTGATATTATCAAGTTTCAAACCTTCAAGGCAGATAAACTTGTATCAAAAGATGCCAAGAAAGCTGAATATCAGAAGAAGAATATAGGTGATGGAGATGATTCTCAGTATCAGATGCTCAAGAAATTAGAACTGTCTGATGCTGATCATCAAGAACTTGTTGCCTATTGTCATCAGAAAGGTATCCGTTTTTGGTCAACTGCTTTTGATTTGGAAAGTATCGATTTCTTGCATTCTCTTGGTTTGGGACTTTGGAAAATTCCTTCTGGCGAAATTACTAACTATCCATTCATCAAGAAGATTGCTCTTCTTCATGAGCCGGTCATCATGTCTACCGGAATGTGCGATGAAGAAGATATCAGGAATGCGATGGAAGTATTGTTGAAGAATGGTTTGACAAAAGAGCAAATTACAATCTTGCATTGTAATACCCAATATCCTACACCTATGAAGGATGTCAATTTGAAGGCTATGCTTACTATCAAACAGGATTTTGGAACAGTAGTAGGTTATTCTGACCATACCCAAGGAATAGAAGTTCCTATTGCTGCAGTAGCTCTTGGCGCACAGGTCATTGAAAAGCATTTCACTCTTGATAGAAATATGGTTGGTCCTGATCACAAAGCCTCTTTGGAGCCGCAAGAACTTAAGGCTATGGTTCACGCGATCCGTAATATAGAGCAGGCTCTGGGAACCGGTATAAAACAGGTTTCAGATTCAGAACGTGCCAACATAGCTGTAGCTCGCAAGAGTATTGTGGCAAGTACCTTTATAAAAAAAGGTGAAACATTATCCGATGATAACTTAGCAGTTAAGCGTCCTGGCACTGGTATTACACCTATGCGTTGGGAAGAAATT
The DNA here is from genome assembly GCF_002224675.1 of Segatella copri. Classification (GTDB taxonomy): domain Bacteria; phylum Bacteroidota; class Bacteroidia; order Bacteroidales; family Bacteroidaceae; genus Prevotella; species Prevotella copri_U. Next base: position 105,839 of record NZ_NMPZ01000001.1, read on the forward strand.
GTAGGTACAAAGGCTATTAAAGATTATCAACCAGACGAACAAATACAATTATGAGAAAGATTTGTTTTGTAACTGGCACTCGTGCTGAATATGGCTTGTTGAGTAGATTGATGAGATTAGTCAAAGAGGATAAAGATTTACAGCTCCAAGTCATTGCCACCAATATGCACCTGATGCCTGAATATGGAGAAACCTATAAAGAGATAGAGAAAGATGGTTTCACTATAGATAAAAAGGTCTATATGCATAAACCATCTGATGATGCCCATGGAATTATTTCATCAATGGCAGAAGAGATGCAAGGTATGAATGATGCCTTGTCAGAGCTGAAACCTGATATTCTCGTACTCTTAGGTGATAGATATGAGATTCTTGTTGCTGCTCAGGTAGCGTTGATTCATCGTGTTCCTATTGCTCATATTCATGGTGGAGAAGTTACTGAAGGTGCATTCGATGATGCCATCCGTCATTCAGTGACAAAGATGTCATCTTTACATTTTACTTCTTGTGAAGAATATCGCCATCGAGTTATTCAGATGGGTGAACAACCATCTAGAGTTTTTGATGTAGGTTCTTTAGGGGTAGAAAACATCAAGGCTGTTCCTTTGATGACGAAAGATGAACTTGAAACATCCTTGGATTTCAAGGTAGATACACAAACAATTCTTGTTACTTATCATCCTGTTACCCTTGGTGGTGATCCAGCTAAAGACATTCATGAGTTTTTGGATGCATTAGACCAGTTCAAAGATCTGAAAGTAATCTTCACTATGCCAAACTCTGATACAGGAAGGGATGCTATAGCTTTGGCTGTGGAGAATTATGTGGAGAAGCATTCTAATAGTGCAAAGGCTTATACATCATTGGGGTTAAAGCGTTATCTTTCAACCCTTCAGTTTGTAAAGGCTGCTGTTGGCAACTCCTCCAGTGGAATCATTGAAGTTCCTTCATTTGGTATTCCAACCTTAAATATTGGAGATAGACAAAAGGGAAGACTTGCCTCTAAGAGTGTTGTTAATTGTGGTACTTCAAAGGATGAGGTAATAGATGGCCTTAAGCTTTGTTTATCTGAAGAGATGCAAAAGGCAGCAAAGACTTATGAAAATCCGTATGCCAAACCAGATACAGCTAACTTGATATATCAAGAACTCAAAAATGTTGAGTTGGCAGGTTTGAATTTGAAAACTTTTTATGACTTATAATATATGAAGGTAATAGTAATAGGACTTGGGTCAATGGGCAAACGTAGAATTCGTTTGTTGAGTGAGCACAAGGATGTTGAGATTTATGGAATAGATACTCAAGAACAACGTTGCAAGGAAGTTGAAGATAAGTTTGGTATCAAATGCTTTGCTAGTATCGATGAAGCTTGTAAGGTAGAACCTGTCGAAGCCGCCATTATCAGTACTTCACCGCTTTCACATGCCGCCATTATTAAGGACTGTCTGAATCATAATCTTCATGTCTTTACAGAAATCAATTTGGTTCAGGATGGCTATGATGAGAATATAGCTTTGGCAAAGAAGAAAGGTAAGGTTCTTTTTCTCTCTTCCACATTCTTATATAGAAAAGAAACACAGACCATCATAGAGAAAGTACATGAGGCAAAATGTCCTGTTAATTATATCTATCATGTTGGTCAATATCTTCCAGATTGGCATCCTTGGGAGAGCTATAACAACTATTTTATAGGTAATCCACGTACTAATGGCTGTCGAGAGATTATGGCAATTGATTTGCCTTGGATAGTTACGGCATTTGGACCTATTAAAAAGGTGTGTGCGATGAAAAGTAAGAATACTCAACTCAATATTGATTATGACGATAATTATCTCATCATGTTGGAGCATGAGACTGGCGCAAAGGGTGTCTTTGCTGTAGACGTGGTTGCTCGTAAGCCATATCGTCATATAGATGTTTATGGAGAAGAACTGCAATTATCTTGGAATGGTACAGCCGATTCTCTAAATGAGTATCATATTGAGACGAAGAAAGAAGAGAATATAACATTTGACGATGCATCAGAGCATGTAGATGGTTATGCTGCATTTATCACAGAAAATCCTTATCGGGAGGAGATTAATGCCTATTTAAAGCAGATTGCAGACTCTAATTATAAACCTGCATGGAACTTTGAGAAAGATAAGGTTTTGCTGGATTGGATAGATGTTATAGAAAAATAGCTCACGTCTTTTAAAGCTTTAAAATATGAGACAATATAAAATAGCTTTTATAGGTCTAGGTTCAATTGGTAAGCGACATTTCAATAATGTATGCACTTTCCTTGAAGAACGAGGTGATTTCTATGAGATAGATTTGTATCGTAGTAACTTATTACATGAGTTACCACAGGAAATTGTTGAGAAAGCACATCAGCAAATTTTATATGAAACACCGGTAGCAGATGGTTTGGTGTATGATGTGGTTTTCATTACCAATCCAACCTCCATGCATTATGATACAATCAGAAAGTTTATAGGTCATGCCAAATCGTTCTTTATTGAAAAGCCAATCTTTGATTCTACTGATGTAGATGAAAGCATACTTGATAGTTTGAAGGGTATTCCTGCATATGTAGCTTGCCCATTACGTTATAACCCGGTTCTTCAATATGTGAAGAATCATATTGATTATAATAAGGCGATTGCTGTAAGAGCCATATCTTCCAGTTATCTTCCTGATTGGAGACCTGGTCAGGATTATAGAAAATGCTATAGTGCCCATCGGGAAATGGGAGGAGGAGTAGGAATCGATCTGATTCATGAATGGGATTATCTTACTCATTTCTTCGGGATGCCTAGCAAAGTTTTTTCTATCCAGGATCAGATTTCTTCTTTGGAAATTACGAGCGACGATATAGCTATCTATATAGCAAAGACTAAGACTGCAACCATAGAGTTGCATCTTGATTACTTTGGTAGAAAGACTTTGCGTTCCATGGATTTATTCCTTCCTGAGGATACGATTCATTGTGATATTGCAGGAGGTACTATTCATTATTTAAAAGAAGGAAAAGAAATCGTTCTGAATGCTGAAAGAAATTCATTTCAATTGGCAGAGATCAAACATTTCTTTGATATCATTGATGGAAAGATAGAGAATGATAGTGATGTACGTCATGCTTATCAAGTACTTAAATTAACAAGAGGTATTATTTAAAGAAAGTATAATATGAATGTTTTATTTACACTCTGCGGAAGAGCAGGTTCAAAAGGAGTAAAAGGTAAGAATGCCAGAGACTTTCTTGACATTCCTTTAGTATGGTATTCTATGGCAGGTATTTGCTTGTATATTAAGAAATACATAAAGCCTGAAGATCATGTTGATATTGTTTTAAATACCGACAGCAAGGATTTGATAGCATTAGTAAAGCAAGTCAATGCACTTAATGTTAGTGTATTTGAGCGTGATGAGAACTTGGCTGGTGATCGTGTTCCTAAGGTTGCTGTTATTTTAGATTGTTTAAAGCGAGCAAAGAATTTATTTCATAAAGAGTATGATATAGTAGTAGATTTGGATATAACATCTCCACTTCGTACAGTACAAGACATTAAGAGTGCCATTGACAAGAAGGCTTCTCGTAATGATGTTGATGTTGTTTATTCTGTAGCTCCATCTCGTCGTAACCCATATTTTAATATGGTAAAAGAAGAGAATGGCTTCTTTTGTAAGGCTATAGCTTCTAATTTCACAACTCGCCAGGAAGCTCCTGCATTCTATGATATGAATGCTTCTATTTATGCTTATTCACCAAAAGCATTGGAAACTAAGGAACAGTCAACTTTCTTCAACTCTAATTGTGATGCCGTAGTAATGGCTGATACAGGTATTCTTGATATTGATTCAGAGGAGGATTATGAATTGATGCAGATTATTGCAAGTTACCTTTATGAAAATAGAGAGAATTATCAAGAGGTTTATAAATTAGCACAAAGTTGGATGTAAAACTATGATGCATTTTCAAATTCCGAAACAAGACATACTTGCGCAATTAATTCATCAGCTAGAAAATTATTTCCTCTTAGATGATATGGAGAAAACTATCATCAATGAGTACTATGCTGCTGCTTTAGAGAAATGTGATATAAATTTTATGGCTTCCACTAATAAATATTTTAAAATAGATGCCGGTGGAAAGAAAATGACAAAATTTAATCCTTATCATTCTGTTCAATATATGATTTTTTTGTATTATCTTTCTCGTGAAATTTTTCTTAATACAAAAAAAACTATATTGTGTGATAAAATTTACTATTTAAATAAAATACTTAATAGTGTTGATTTGTTTTATGCTATAGAGCTCCCTAAAATGTTTGGTGCAGAGCATCCTTTAGGATCTGTTATGGGCAGAGCAGAATATGGAGAAGGCTTTTTTTTCTATCAGGGATGTACAGTAGGAGGCACACATAGCAAAAATGGTGAAATATATTATCCTAAATTAGGAAATAATGTTCAGATGTTTGCAAATTCTTCTATTTTAGGAAATTGCAAGATTGGTGATAATGTAAAGATTGGGGCTGGTGCTTTGATAAAGAATGAGGATATTCCTTCTAATAGTATAGTTTTTGGTCAGTCACCTCATCTTATAATTAAAAAGCAAAAAAATGAAGTTGAAAAATAAACATATAATTCACAAAAATATACCTCTTATTTCTGCATTAAAAGTTATAAATACATTAATGCCAGAGCCATTGGTGTTGTTTGTCGTTGATGACGATGGTAAAATGGTTGGTACCCTGACAGATGGTGATTCTAGAAGGGCATTAATTTCTGGTTGTACGACAGAATCTCCTGTTGAGTGCATTATGCATAAAAACTTTAAATATGTAGAATTTGGTATAAATGATGATGTTAAATCCTTGAGAGCAATAAAGCAATGTGGGGTTACTTTGTTGCCTGTGTTGGATGAAAATCGCAATATTGTTGATATCATTAATTTTGAAAAAAATAACACTCTACTTCCTGTTGATGCTGTGCTGATGGCTGGAGGAAAAGGTGTTCGTCTTAGACCATTGACAGAAACTACTCCAAAACCACTTCTTCCAGTGGGTGGTAAATCTATTATTGATTATAATATAGATAGCCTGATGGAGAATGGAATCAAACATATCTCAGTCACGGTCAACTATCTACATGAACAGATAGAGGAACATTTCGCAGAACCAGTGAATGGCGTACAGATTGATTGTATCAAAGAGCCACAATTCCTGGGAACAATTGGTGCAACTCAGTTTGTAACCAAGTTCTATAATGATGTGGTACTGGTAATGAACTCCGACCTTTTTACTAATATTGATTATGAGGATTTCTATCTTCACTTTAAAGAACATAATGCAGATATGTCTGTGGCTGCTGTGCCATATTCCATTTCTGTACCATATGGTATTTTTGAGTTGGAGGGAAGAAATATAAAGGGAGTGAAGGAGAAGCCTGTATATAACTACTTTGCAAATGCAGGTATTTATCTTATCAAGAGAGAACTTTTAGAGAATATGCCTAAGAATACCTTCTACAATGCAACGGATCTGATGAACGATGCTGTAGCTGCAGGTAAGACGGTTATTCGTTATCCGATCACTGGCTATTGGTTAGATATCGGTAGTCATGAAGAATATAAAAAAGCGAATGAATTGGTGAAGCATATAAAGAAGTAAGCCTATATTTCCTACATTGAGAATAATGAACTTAAGATTTATGTCACAATTACATATTGGAAAAATAAAGCAATTTGTTAATTCAAATAGAAATTTATTCAATGGTGCTCTTTTTTCCCTTTTTTCTTTCATTAATAAGGGTCTTATTTTCTTCTTATTATTGGTGTTGGCAAATTATATAGGCCCAAAGGAATATGGATATTTAAGCTTTTTTAGTACATTGTTAACAGTGTTTGGCTTTATCATAGCTCTAAGTTCTGAAGGTTATTTATCTTTCTCCTATTTTAGAGATGCAGAAAATGGCATATCGGAATCTTGCTCTTCATCCGTATTGATTACTTTATTAATAGGAACGTTATTGTTAGTTATAGAGTTAATTTGGGGAGGTAAACTTGAGCCATATATACATCTTGATACTGAAATTACATGTTACGCAATATTAATAAGTATATTTACGATTTATCTAAATTTACATCTTAATATATTGCGTGTAAAGGAGAAGGTGATTAGTTTTGGTTTTCTCACAATATCTAATGCTTTGCTTAATTTTGTATTGTCCATTTTTTTAGTTAGCACTTTAGTGTTGGGATGGAAAGGACGAATTTATGCAAATTTAATATGTGGGTTACTATTTGGAGTTATATCTATTTACTATATATTGAAAAAGCATTATTTGCATATTCCGTCAAAGTATTATTTGAAAAAGATTTTGCTTTGGAGCCTTCCGTTAATACCTCATTCAGCTGTAACTTTTATTCGTCAAGGATTGGATCGTTACATTGTTGAATATAATTATGATATGACGAATGTCGGTCTTTTTAGTTTTGCTATGAATATGGCAAATATTATCGTAATGATAGGTATCGGATTTAATCAGTCAAATAGTGTGGATATAAGCAAGGTCTTAGGAAACAAGTTAATGTCCTGCGAGGAGAAGAAAAAGATTTTAAAAATACAACGACACAAGTTACTCTTAGTATACTTAGTTCTTTCTTTAATAGTTATGATTTCTGTGCATTTTCTTGTACCTGTATTTTTGCCAAAATATACGGATGCAATATATATGTTTATCATATTATCAATACAAGGATTTCTTTGTTGCTTTTATTTTCTCTATACTAATTATCTTTTTTTCTATTCTAGGACTAAGGAAATTATGTATGTCACTTTTGGATCCTCAATAGTTCATTTAATAATGTCATTGCTTTTAACTCCTTTTTCTATTTATCTCACTTGTTTTGTTTACGTTCTCTCTCAGATGTTTATTTGTATATTTATATATATTATGGCAAAACATGAATTAATAAAACAATTAAATAATTAAGTGCTTAAATATGAAGACAATTGTGTTTAATAAAATATTTCCCAGTTTAGCCATCATATTAGTATCATTATGTGAGGTTTTCCAAGGGCAATTGTATATTGTTTTGTGTTTTCTATTGGTATTACCATATTTCATTAATCAGTGGAAATCAAGACGATTTAAAAAGAAAAGAACATATGTTAAGCCTTTTTTGCTTTTAACCCTCTTTGGGGGATTATTGAATATGCCACTTACAGGTTATGGTATAGGTGGTTTGTTATTAACTATTTCAATGGTTGGTTTGGCTGTTTTTTGTGTATATAATCCAAAAATATGTTTGTATATTTCTTTGTTCTTATTACTATATACTTTAGGTTTTTTATATAAAAGCATCTTTATAAGTAATATAGAATTAAATACTATTTATGAATCGCTTGGCTTTAGTAAGAACTATCCTGGCTTCTTAATTGTTGCTTATACTGTTTTTTATGGATTAAACAAATATAGATTGTACAAACGTTTACCGCTCTTGCTGCCATTCGTTGGCGTCTATTTTACATATTGTTTGGATGGGCGTTCTTCTTTTGGTATTATGATTTTACTTAGTTTGTTTTGTGTCTTAAAAAATACTGGCAATGCTAAAATAAATTGTTTAATATTGTTGTTGGTGGTGTCAGTATGTTTGTTTTTCTCTGACTTTTTGCTGGGGTATTATGAGATGTCTCGCTTAAGTGAAGGAGTAGAATCTTCCAGGTCTAGTATATGGAGTGCTTATTTTAAGTATATGGATTTCCCAGGCTTCCTTTTAGGATGTGATTCCGCTCATTTTCCAATTATTAAACAGTATGCAGGTAATCCTCATAATTCTTTTCTGAATTTTCATCATCGAATGGGAATTATTGGATTTATAACCTTAGTGTATGTTATTTTTGCTTCTATGAAGAAGTATATGAAACAGAAAAGGTGGAATATTATGATGCTTATGCTTTTTTTAATGGCTCGTATGTTTTTTGATGCTTGCATTGTTTCTAATCATGATTATATATTTTATACATTCTTGTTTTTACCTTTTTTGGTCAAAAATAAGTATATTATATTGATTTCTGATAAAACAAAAATCCCGCAAATATTAAAACTGTTATAAATTATGAAAAATCAAATAAAAAAAATAATATTATTTTGCTCGTCATTTATGATTCTTCTAGAGTGGCTTTTATTAAAAGCTGTTAGAAAAGAATTTTCTTTTAAAAGAATGTTAAGTCCCCAAGCAAAAAAAATTAAAATATTTGGTAACGGACCATCTTTAAAAAATGAAGCATTGAATATTAAAGATGATTGTGATTATTGTTGCGTCAACCATTCTTTGATGTCTGATTTCTTTTTTAAAATTAAGCCAAAGTATTTTATAACAGTGGATCCTTTGTTTGTTGGAGAGTATTTGAACAAACATAATGAATGTGTTTCGCGGCTTTTAGATGTAAATTGGAAAATGATTTGGTTTGTCTCTTATGATAGTTTTGCACTTGCTAAATCATTGGTAAAATCTAATGATAATATTCTTGTCAAATGGCATCCCTCTGGGCTTAAGCTAGGAATGAAGATTGGTTGGCTTAGAAATTGTATTTTTAGATATGGAATGGCTGCACCGCCTGCTCAAAATGTGTTAGTAGCAGCAATTTACGATTTGTTAATGGATGGATATAAGCAGATTGAACTTTATGGTGTTGAGCATTCCTGGCTAAATCTTCTTTCTGTAGATAAAGAAAATAGGGTTTGTCTGAAGGACGTTCATTTTTATGATAATAAAGAAGTTCAATTAAAACCATGGTACCGAGTGGATGGTGAAATTTTTGATATGCCAACTTTGCTTAGTACGCTTGCAATTACATTTGGAGCTTATCATGACCTACAACGTTTTTCTACTTACATAGGTGGCATTGAAATTGTTAATATGACTCCAAATTCATTTATTGATGCATTTAAAAGAGGTGTATAAGATATGTATATTTTTGTAGAATATTTATGGGGCTTGCTTTGTTGTATATTTAAGTCCACTGTTTCTGTTACTCCTTTTACGCGAATTGATAGACACTCATCTTTTGGGGGATATAACAAAATTGGGCGTAATTGTATAATAGAAAAATCCATTATTGGCAGGTTCTCTTATATTGGAAATAATTGCGTTTTTACCAATACTAATATTGGCAATTATTGTTCAATATCCTCTAATGTAGAAATAATTTCAGGCACTCATCCAACCAGGAATTATGTCTCCACTCACCCGGTTTTTTATTCGAAAGAAACTCCTCTTCGTTTTAGTTATGTCAACTTTACTAGTTTTAATGAACATAAATTGACAGAAGAAGGGCATTCTTTGGATATAGGTAATGATGTTTGGATTGGTAATCATGTTTGCATTTTAGAAGGGGTTACAATAGGTGATGGGGCGATTATTGCCGCAGGTAGTATGGTTGTTAAAGATGTTGCTCCATATTCGATAGTTGGCGGTGTACCTGCAAAGCTTATCAGAAAAAGATTTTCAGATACCGAAATTTCTAAATTGCAGCAATTAAAATGGTGGTTTTGGTCGCAGGAAAAAATTAAAGAAAATCTGGAAAATTTTTCGAATATATTAGATTTTTTAGAAGTATATACAAAAAGTAATGCGTAGAGATCTGATATCGCAGTTAAAATATTGCCAGACTGCATTTCGACTATAAAAATTAATGAATCAACTGTTTCTTTGTGTTAATAATATTTTGTGTAAACAATTATATTATTACAAAATAAAAAATACAAACCAACAATTATGAATAATAAACCATTTTTTTCGATAATAACTGTATGCTTCAATAGTGCTACTACAATTGAGCGTACAATCAAATCCATTTTGAACCAAAACTTCTCCGATTATGAGTATATAATAGTAGATGGTGGTTCTACTGATGAAACTATTGGCATCATAAAAAAATATGAGCCTCTTTTTCAAGGACGCTTAAAATGGAAAAGTGAAAGTGATAAGGGTATTTATGATGCTATGAATAAGGGGATTCTTCGTTCGGAAGGAACAATAATTGGCATTGTGAATAGTGACGATTGGTTGGAGCCTGACACGCTTCAAACTGTATGGGAGGAGAATCGTTATTGTGAACATTCAAATAGAACTATTATAGCAGGTGAGATTTTATTTCACTATTCCACTGGCTTAACTCAGTTATATCCAATATCTCAAAAAATATATGAATCAAAATCCAGAAATTTTGAAATGGGATTAAATCATCCAGCAACTTTCGTTCCTAGATTAGTGTATGATACTGTTGGTCTATTTGATGTTAATTTTAAACTGAAAGCTGATGCGGATTTTATATTGAGATGCTATGAGAATAGAATACCAGTTCATTTTATCCCAAAAGTTCTCTCAAATATGTCTGATGGTGGTGCATCCAACAACAGATCAAAGAAGGAATTAACAGATACTGTATTGAAATATAAAAAACATATCAAGAGTAAGCCTTTATATTATATTTACTGTATTAAGAGTTTTGTCAATTGGTATGTTAAAGGGTTGGTTCCTATGTGTCTTGTCCGTTATTACAGAAATGTTCATAATAGAAAAAAGTAATCTTGTATGAATAAAAATATGCCTTTAAAGGATAATGTTTTATTGACGACACTCTTCTCTGGCTTTAATTTTGGTTCGAGTCTTCAGACTTTTGCAACGAAGGTCTTAGTTGAGAACTTGGGGTATAATTGTGAATTGATAGAACGTAAAAGCTTAGTAAAGGGTAGAGACGTTCGAATGGGCAAATTATTTACTATTTTGTTCCGCACGTTGCAAACCTTTGACACCAGGACTATTAAAGCTTATAGAAGTTCTTATCAAAAAAGTATATTCGGAGATTCTAAGTTAAGATTTGAAGAATTTACTGCACGATATTTGAACCCCCAATGCATGACATGGAAAGCTTTAAAGAAGGAGGCTAAGTCAGCAGTTGCTTCTATTGCTGGAAGTGACCAACTCTGGAATCCAACTTCTTTATATGTTGACCCTATGTATTATCTGCGATTTGCTCCCCAAAAGAAGCGTATTTCATTTGCAACTAGTTTAGGGCATGACTTTGTGGCAAAATATAATATAACAAAGTTGCGTAAATGGATTTCAGAAGTTAGATTTCTTTCTGTACGAGAAGATAGCGGCGTTAAATTAATACAGGAACTATGTGGGCGCAAGGCTTTGCACTTGTTGGATCCTACGCTTTTGCTTGATGGTGACACCTGGAGACATAAATTACAGATTCCTTCTCAGGAAGAAGTTTATATATTGGCATATTTTCTTGATTCTCCTTCGGAAAAGGCAAAGAGTTGTATTTCTTTATTGAAAGACAAATTGAATTGTAAGGTAATTGCTATACCTTATGAGCATGAAGATATGAACTATGCTGATATGATTGTTCCCGCAGGTCCTCTTGACTTTCTACGTTTAGTGGATAATGCTACTTATGTAGTAACAGATTCTTTCCATGGTACAGCATTCTCTATTAATCTTCATACTCCATTCTATGTCTTTGATAGAAATTATGGTTCTGCTCATTCTCAAAGTAGTCGTGTTGTATCATTGTTGAAGATGCTTCAACTATTAGAGCGATATGAGCCTGCTATGGAATCGATGTTAGATATAAATGTAGATTTTGAAAAATCAGATTTTATACTTAAATCAGAAAGAGAAGTAGCAAGGAAGTATTTAAAAGAATCTTTAGCTGCTTGTCAAATTGACTAATATAAATTGTACAACATGAGTTTTAGAAATAAAAGAGTTACTGATTTCGAGAGCAAAGATTGTTCTGGCTGTGCTCTGTGTGTTGCTTGTTGCCCAAAGAATTGCATTACAATGCAATCCGATGATTTAGGCTATATGCGTCCTGTAATTGATGATTCATTATGCATTGATTGTGGGCTTTGTACTAAAAAATGCATTATAGAAAATCCTGAAGCCTTGTCTCATCCTATTTTGACAGCTGCAGCGATACGTTCTGATGAAGAAAAGTTAATACTATCTTCTTCTGGAGGTGTGTTTGCTGCAATTGCAGAGCAACTTATTTCAAAAGGATGGATGGTAGCAGGTTGCATTATGGATGAACAACTTACTCCCCGTCATGTTCTTACTTCAAATATTCAAGTAGTAAAACAAATGTATGGTTCTAAATATGTCCAAAGTAACACCGAGGGTGTGTATAAGGATGTTGCAGAAGTTTTACAGAAAGGTAAGAAAGTCCTATTTTCCGGTACACCTTGTCAAGTCGCAGCGGTAAAACGTTTCACAAAAAATAATGAGAATCTTCTTACGGTTGAGGTAATATGTCATGGTGTACCTAATGTAGAAATGTTGCATTCTTATTTAGATCTTCACTCTAGAGCTTCAATAAAGAAAATGATCTTTAGAGATAAAAGACAAGGGTGGACATTTAATAATCTTCTTGAATTAAATAATGGTAAGACGAAAAAAATCAATCACCGTTTATCGTCTTATATGACATATTTCTTGGAGGGAGAAACGTACCGAGAATCTTGTTATGTATGCCCTTATGCAAAACCAGAACGTGTTGCTGATATTACTATTGGTGATTTTTGGGGTGTTGTGAATAGAAGACCAGACCTAAAAAACTTGATTGATATAGAAAAAGGTGTTTCTTGTCTCATCATCAATAATGAAAAAGGTAAAAGCATAGTAGATAATTGCAAAATCGAAAAATATCAGGTGTCTTATGAGGATATAAAAGATGGTAATGAACCTTTAAATCATCCTTCAAGGCATACTGAAAAGCGAACTGCAATTTTAGCAGAGTGGGCGAAAAATAAAAACTGGGCTGATGTTGATAATTATTGGAAGAAACATGACTTTAAATTTTCTTATCTAATTTGGAGTCGGGTTCCAACTAGTCTACAGCATAAAATTAGAATATTATTAGGAAAACGTTAGAATATGGAATACAAAGTCGCGGTAATCATCCCAACTCTTAACGAGGAAAAATTTATAGCTCGTTGTTTAGATTCCGTTATTGAACAATCTTATCCATTTAGAGATATGGATGTGATGGTTGTTGATGGCGGAAGTAATGATCGAACACGAGAGATAGTTGAAGAGTATGGAAGAAAATATATAAATATTCGTTTTATCCATAACCCGGGACGCATTCAGTCTATTGCGTTTAATATAGGTGTGGAAAATTCGGATGCTCCTTATATAGTTCGTTTAGATGCTCATGCTTTGTACAAGCCTTATTATATTGAAGGATGTATAAAGGGTTTAGAAGGTGATTCTAAAAGAGGCAATGTTGGAGGACAATGGGATATACAACCACAAAATGATTCGTTATGGGCAATAACTAATGCGATACTCAATTATTCAAAATTTGGAATAGGTGGTGCTTCATATCGTATAGGGGCAAAAGCTGGAGATGTCGACACGGTACCTTTTGGTTCTTTTCCTCGTACTATGATTGAAAAAATTGGTGGTATGCGTGATGATTTGCCTAGAGGTGAGGATAATGAGTTTAATTCTCGCATAAAAAGAGCTGGGTATAGCATTTATTTTGATCCGGCGATTGAGTGTATCTATTATGCTCGTCCAACATTGAAGGCATCATGTCGGCAGATGTACGCTAATGGGGAATCAATTGGGCATTTGTTCTATGTTGATAGGGATTCAATTGGTCTTCGCCATATGATACCATTGATCTTTGTTGTAGGAATTATAGGTGGAACCTTTTTGTCTTTAGTGTTCTTTCCTTTCGTTTATCTGCTATTAGCAGGATTATGCTTATATTTTCTATGTGATTTTGTTGCTTCTTTGCTAGCGGCAAAAGAGCATGGTTGGAAGTTCATGCTTCCACTCTTTGTTATGTTCTTCTGTGTCCATTTTTCATATGGTTGGGGAACCATTGTTGGTTTCTTTACTGGAAGAAAGTTGAAAAAATAAAAAAAATCAAATATTATGAGTACAGATTTGAAAAGAAGAAATGTGCCTTTCTCTCCACCTGATATGACGGAGGCAGAGGCTAGTGAGGTGCGTGATGCCATTTTGAGTGGATGGATTACTACGGGTCCTCGTACTAAGAAATTGGAAAAGGAAGTGGCTGAGTTTGTTGGTGTAGAGAAGGCTGCATGCCTTAACTCGCAGACTGCTTGTGCTGAGATGGCTCTCAGATTGCTCGGCGTAGGCGAGGGGGATGAAGTTGTCGTTCCTGCTTATACTTATACAGCGAGTGCTTCTGTAGTGGAGCACGTGGGTGCAACTGTCGTCTTCGTAGATGTACAGAAGGATTGCCTTGAAATGGATTATGAGGCTTTGGAGAAGGCCATCACTCCTAAAACCAAGGCAGTGATTCCTGTAGATCTCGGTGGTATCCCTTGCGATTATGACCGCATCTTCGCTATCGTAGAAAGCAAGAAGGAGATGTTTACTCCTAAGACTGATCTTCAGAAGATGATTGGTCGTATCGCTGTTTGCTGTGATGCAGCCCATGCCTTCGGTGCTTCACGTCATGGAAAGATGGTGGGTAGCATCGCTGACTTCTCTTCATTCAGTTTCCATGCTGTCAAGAACTTCACCACAGCTGAGGGCGGTGCTTTGTCTTGGAATCTTCCTTTCGGTAATGAGAAGGTGGTGAAGGATTTGGATAAGAATCCTGAGAATACCTTCAGCGGTGTGCCTGAGATTGAGGGAGAGACCTGGAACGAGAACTTGTATCGCAAGGCTCAGCTGTTGAGTTTGCATGGTCAGAACAAGGATGCCTTGGCTAAGACTAAGTTGGGCGCCTGGGAGTATGACATTATCGGTACTTGGTATAAGTGTAACATGACAGATGTTGTGGCTGCCATCGGTCTGGTTCAGATGAATAGATATAAAGGTATGTTGGAGCGTCGTCGTCAGATGATTGAGCGTTACAATGAGGCATTCAAGGATATGAATGTGGCTGTATTGCCTCACTATAACGAGGAACATACTTCTTCCGGTCACCTCTATATCGTTCGCCTCCTGGGTAAGACCCGTGAGGAGACAAACAAGGTGATTGAGATGATGGCAGAGCGTGGTGTGGCTACCAATGTACATTACAAGCCGCTGCCTATGATGACTGCCTACAAGAAGTTGGGATTCGACATCAAGGATTTCCCAAATGCTTTCCACATGTTTGAAAATGAGATTACTCTGCCTCTGAACACCAAGATGACGGATGAGGACTTGGAGTATGTAATCGAATGTTTCAAGGAATGCGTGAAGTAAGATTTTATGAAAAGATTATTTGATATCATTGCATCAGGATGCGGACTCATTGTTTTGAGTCCGCTTCTTTTGATTTTGGCTATCTGGATCAAGTTGGATAGCAAGGGTCCTGTGTTCTACCGTCAGGTGAGAGTGGGAAGACATAATAAGGATTTCCGTATCTTCAAGTTTCGTTCGATGAGGGTAGGGGCTGATAAAGGTTCCTTGGTTACCATCGGTGGCAGGGATCCTAGAGTTACCCGCTCTGGTTATTACATCAGAAAGTACAAGTTTGATGAACTTCCTCAGTTGATTAACGTGTTTGTTGGTGACATGAGTCTTGTGGGTCCTAGACCTGAGGTTCGCCACTATGTAAACTATTGGACTCCAGAGCAAATGCATGTGTTGGATGTAAGACCGGGCATTACTGATCCAGCTAGCATCAAGTTCAGAAATGAGAATGAATTGATGGAGAAGGCTGCTGATCCTGAGGATTATTATATCCATGTAATTATGCAGGAAAAGATTAAACTCTATCTAGAGTATGTGAAGAATGCCAGTTTCTGGTATGATATAAAGTTGATCTTCAAGACATTTGAAGTAATCGTGAAAGAGTAGATGCTCTTTCATAAAGCCTCTCTCTTGCCCAAAGAGAGAGGCTTTTTATTTAGCCATTATGAATGGTTGCGCTCTTTCCTTAGTCGTCTGACCTCTCTGATTTCTTCATTGATTTCATCGAGAGTCATTTCTGGGAATTCACCTCTTTCTGCCATAGCCCTAATTCCTTTGAATGCAGCTTTTGCTCTTGCAGTTACTTCGTCTTCTTCCTGCAGGGCTTTCTGCCGGTTATCCTTTCGGATGGTTTCTGATGTCTGTGTCATAAGCTTATCATTATTAACGTTTTACTTTCTGAGTGCAAATATACGGTATAATGGTGTAAAATGGTGAGAAGTGACTCTTGATTTAATAAATATTAAGCTTTTTGGAGGGTCACATCGCTCATCATGAGCATGTATAGGAGTTGTATAAGGTGGGCTGGATTCGCCTTGCTAAAGGTATGTAATACAATCTCCTAAACGAATTCTATATATATAACGATACCCAACAAGTTTCTTGCAGTTAGAGATATCTTGAATGCCTTTGGCTGCTTTAACTTCTACTATCGTACGTTTTAAAGAATCGAGCATCTTGCCAGAAAGACGTTTGGAAGCTTTGATAAAGGCTTTGGAAAATTCGACATTCATACGCCTAACCACTTTTCAAAATCTTCTTGTTCTTCTTTGTTGGCACGGATGAGACCCTCTGGCTGCTCTTTTCTTAATTTGGCATAGAGCTTCGCGTCTTCGTAATCCTCGGCTATACCATTAAGTATATCCTCTATATAGTTTTTGAGGTTGGTTCCCTTCTGAATAGCCATAATGGATAGGGTCTTAAAAGTATCATCTTTTAAGTCGATGATCTTTCTTTTAGAAGGTGTTACTGAAACTGTACTCATAATTGTATTTGTTTAAATGGTTCTATTTTGGTGCAAAGATACATAATATATTCCATATATATGGTATATCTCGATATAAAATTAATAAAGATTAATAGTAGAATGAGAATGAAATAACAGCTTTTTTGCGAATTTCTTGGTATTCTAAAAGATTCCCACAGATTTTTTTGACCTATGCGGTCGGATAAAGGGCACGCAGATGGCGCAGATGACGCAGATCTTGACCTGTTCGGTCTGGGATTTTGCAGATTTCGGGAGATTTTGCTGATGACTTGCAGAATTCTTTCTTTTTTCTTGGTAGTTTCGAAGAAAAAGTGTACTTTTGTGGCAAGTTAATAAACTAAATAATAGGAGATAAGAATTATGGCAATAGATATAAAGGTTATTCCAACTCTTCATGGTGATGAAGCTATGCGCTTTATCAATAATGCTGATGAGGTAATGAAAAGTAAAGAGCGTGTTGATTTTTCTGAGAAAATAGCTATAGCTCGTGCTATATTAAAAAAAGCAGGAATGTAATCATGGGATTTTTATTAGATAAGTGTAAACTTAAAAAGATGGATGACGAGATTCTTTCAACTTGCCATCCTTTTACTTGTGGAGATGAGGATTTGGATGATTTCTTTCTACACGATGCAATGCGTTATAAAGCAGAATTGCTTGGTAAAACTTATTGCTTTGTGCTGGATGATGATCCTAAAAACATTGTTTGTATGTTTACTTTGTCTAATGATAGTATTAGAGTAGATGTCATACCTAATAGTCGTGGTCGTAAACTGTCTCATGATATTCCTAGAGAGAAACGAATGCGTAGGTATCCTGCTGTACTTATAGGAAGGCTTGGAATTAATGTTGACTTTCGTCATCAAGGTATAGGGTCAGAATTATTGGATTTCATAAAATCTTGGTTTGTCGATGAAGATAATAAAACAGGATGTCGTTTTTTGATAGTTGATGCCTATAACTGTATGGTTCCATTGGATTTTTATCAAAAGAATGAATTCTTGTTTTTGTTTTCGACGGAACAGCAAGAAGCTGAGAATCTTGGTTATGACATGACCAAGTCGTTGCATACGCGCCTCATGTATTATGATTTGAAGAGGTTAACTTCAAATTGAAAAACGTATTAATACTATGCGCCATTTGTATTATCAGAAGTTTGACAAGACCCAGAGTTTTAAAGATTTGTGGACCAAGCAACATTGCAATCTAATATCAAAAAGATGAGATTTGAAAATATAGAAATTAATCAAGATTTTCGACCTATTCGGTCTTGAGATAAAGGTCACGCAGATTTCGCAGATGACGCAGATTTTGACCTGTTCGGTCTGGGATTTTGCAGATTTCGGGTATTTCGCTGATAACTTGCAGAATTTTTGTTTTTTTCTTGGTGGTTTAGAGAAAAAAGCATAATTTTGGCGGCAGAATTCAATTAAAGATTTTAATGGAAAACTATTATGGATACATTGGATAAGGATTTTTGGGAAAAACGTGAAGCTGCTATGAAAAGATTTATGGCGGCAAAAGAACGTAAAAAGGCTCGTGTAGCAGAAATTACTAAGAGCCTTTGTGAGGAATATAAGGAGCGCACGGGAGTATATCCTAAATATATTAACATTTGGTAATGAAACCTCTTTTTGGGGATATAATTGCCCTAATTTCTTTGAATGCTGCTTTTGCTCTTGCAGTTACTTCGTCCTCTTCCAGCTGGGCTTTCTGTCGGTTATCCTTTCGGATGGTTTCTGATGTCTGTGTCATAAAGCTTATCATTATTAACGTTTTACTTTCTGAGTGCAAATATACGGCAATATGAAGGAGAATCGTGCAGAAGGGCGAATCTTTTAATAAAGATTAATCTTTAAATGGAATCAGAAGCTTTTTTTCGAAAACCTACACGGCTTCCTTACCGTTAAGGAAGGGGTTTCTAAAATCATCCCGTCCTTCTTTACCATTAAAGAAGGCTCCACATCTCTCACCAAGCCTCTCTCTTGCCCGAAGAGAGAGGATGTAACCGCCCTCCGGTGCTCAGAACCGCTGCGCTTTAAGGTTGGCGGACCATCAGAGGTCTTCGCCATATTTTGCGGGCTGGGACCGCCTGGGGATAGCTTGCTATGGCTTACTATTATGGGGTTATAGATTACTGATATTGGATAATTTGCTGATAACTTGCAGATTTCTTTCTTTTTTCTTGGTGGTTTCGAGGAAAAAGCGTATTTTTGTGGCAAAGTTGAACGTTTAAAAGGAGAAGATTATGAATATGGTTGCTTTAAGTAATAGGCTTGCAAGTAAGGTTCCTCATTGGCATGAACTCGAAAAGTTAAGCAAGGAAGATAAGATAGAAGTTATTGCCTTACTTTCCATGTCGATAACAAATGCAGAGGAAATCAAAGCACCTGCCGACAGAACAACGGAAATGATAGAACGTTGCTGTGGTTCATGGGTTGGTGAACAGTCGGCAGAAGATATTATAGCAAATATCAACGAAAGTAAAATGTCAAAGTCAGAACCTGTTAAGTTTGGGTGATATGAACTACTTGTTGGATACTAATATTTGTGTATATTTTATGAGGGGTAAACGAAGTGTTGCTGCTAAAATTGCAGAAATAGGACTAGAACATTTCTTTATCTCTGAGATGACTTTAGGCGAATTACTTTATGGTGCTCAGTGTAGCGATAGACCGTCTGAGAATATAAAAGCAGTATCTGTGTTTTGCCAGTATGTAACAATACTACCAGCTGCAAATGTTTGGAATGAATTTGCTGTTCAAAAGGCTTTTCTTCGTAAAAAAGGTCAACTTATTGAAGATGCTGACATAATTATTGGTACTACAGCTATCATAAATAATATGGTTATGGTTACAGAAAACGTTAAGCACATAGGAAGGCTTAATGGTATTGTTGTTGAAAATTGGATGGAAAAATAAAAAATATATTATTGACGCTGTTTGCTGATTGCATTTTGATAGTTGGAGGATAGATTATGGTTGTTTATGTTGCAAACCCACTTTATGATGCAGTGTTCAAATACTTGATGGAGGATAATCGTATCTCTAAGACCATTCTGTCAGCATTGTTGAAGAAGAAAGTTGTCGATGTGAAGATTCGCAGGAATGAATATGCAAATCTGACTCGTCGTGAATCTATCTCCATGTTCAGAATCGATTTCGCTGCTACTGTTTTAGATGAAGACAATCAGCCACATTTGATGTTGATTGAGCTTCAAAAGACTTGGCTGCCAACTGAGACTTTGCGTTTCCGCCGGTATCTTGCTCTGCAATATAACAACGAGGAGAATATGCGGAAGGAAGAGCATGGAAAGTATGCTATTCCTATGGTTGCAATCTACCTCCTTGGACATTGTGTCGGTGAGATAGAAGAACCTGTTATATATGTCAACCATCATGCTTATAATTATGATGGTAAAAAAGTAGAGGCGGGAATTCCTGATCCTTTTGTTGAGAGTTTGCAGCATGATAGTATCATAGTGCAGGTTCCTTTGTTGCATGGTAGGGTTAACAATCGCTTAGAGAAGGTTCTTTGCTTGTTTGACCAGACGAATGTTGCGGATAATAAAAAGGTGATCAAGGTTGATGATAAGCAGTTTGAGGGTGACAATGATATGGAATATATTGTTCGTCGTCTTCAATCGGCTGCAGCTGATCCTGATATGAGGTATCAGATGAATGCTGAGGATGAATTCTTCTCAATCTTAGAAGAAAAAGATACCCTAATAATGCAATTGAATGAATTGAAGGAGAAGGATGAGATGCTTCGTAAGATGATTAAGGGAATGCAGGAAAATGGCATGTCGCTTGATGAAATTGCTAAGATGTTGAATAAGACAGTGGATGAAGTAAAACAGATTCTTTAGGTAGTATCTTGTAATTGACAGTTATGAAGATAAAAAGCATAAAGATAGAAAAATTATATGGTAAGTCAGATTATATTAGCTACGCATTCTTCTGGTATCATTATGGATGGATGGGAACAACTGGTTACTAATATTTCTGATTTGATTTCTATTTCTGATTAGATTTTGTATACGTATATGACAACTTTTTTCGTAAAGGTTTACGAAATATAGATATAGACCTATTCGGTCTTTGAATTTCGCAGATTTCGGGATAATTTGCTGATAACTTGCAGAATTCTTTCCTTTTTCTTGGTGGTTTCAAAGAAAAAGCGTATTTTTGCGGCAGAAGTGTTAAATATAGAAGGAATTGATTATGAGAAGTATGAATAAAATGTCGGCGGAGGATATCGCTAAGCTTAAGGCGGTAGCTTTGTATGTCTTAGACAAATGTGGTGAAACGGATTTCATTCATTTGTTTAAGATTATCTATTTTGCGGAAAGGAATCTCTATGCAAAATATGGTCAACATTTAGTTAAGGATACTTTTATCGCCATGGAACACGGACCGGTTCCCTCTCATCTTTATGATGCCTTGAAATTAATGAATGGCAAGGGAAACAATAAGGATGTCAAAGCTATTAGCGATTCTTTGTTACCTGCTGGTGGGGAATGCGCTTGGTTTTTTGTGAAAGCTGGCGAAAAGCCTGACTTGGACGAATTGAGTAAAGCTGAGATAGAAGCGTTGGATGCTGCCATTGATAAATACAAAGATATGGATACCAAAACTTTGTCTGAGCTATCTCATGATTCTGCCTGGCATGAGGCATGGGATAAGAATCATAATGCTGTTATGACCTCTCTGGATATTGCAAAAGCAGGTGATGCTTCTAATGAGTTTTTAGAGTATCTCCAGGAACAGGAATTTATAGATTCTATTTTGGAGGCTTAGGCTATGGTGAACTTCAAAGAATTGCTGGGAAATAATAATCAGCTTCAAAACTTGCTCCTTGATACAGTTGAGGAAGGTGAAGTTTATCGTCTTTGTATGACAAAAGAAGAAGGTATTATTCCTAAAAATAAAGGAGATGAAGGGAGAAAGAAGTTCTTTGTAGTTGTGGGTAAAGACCAAGAAGGAAATGCGATTGGTTTTGTACTTATCAACTCAGAAATCAATAAGCACCTTCCTGAAAGTAGAAGGAAATTGCACTATTTATTGAAGGCTTCTGAGTATGAATTTTTGGGTGACCAAGATAGATTTGTCGATTGCTCTGATTTTAAAAGAATTTCAAAGGAACGATTTGCAGAATTGTTTTCAATAGATAAGATGAAGGGAAAAATTAATAAGAATGATTTGGTAGAAATAAAAAAGGCTATTTGTTCTTATGAGAATGTTTCCATGAAGTTGTTGAAACGTTTTGGATTGATATAACAGGGAAATTTATTGTGATTTTCTTGGTGGTTTCGTAGAAAAAGCGTAATTTTGGCGGCTGAATGTTGAACTAGAATAAATAGGAGGAAGAATATATGGATACAACAAAGTTAACAAGGGAAGAGGCTCTACGCCGTTGGAATGCTTCTAAGGAAAACAAACAAATGGTTGCGCTCTTTCCTTAGTCGTCTGACCTCTCTGATTTCTTCATTGATTTCATCGAGAGTCATTTCTGGAAATTCACCTCTTTCTGCCATAGCCCTAATTTCTGCGAATGCTGCTTTTGCTCTTGCTGTTACTTCGTCTTCTTCCTGCAGGGCTTTCTGTGGATTGTCCTTTCGGATGGTTTCTGATGTTTGTACCATAGCTTATCATTATTAACGTTTTACTTTCTGAGTGCAAATATACGGCAATATGAAGGAGAATGGTGCAGAAGGGGGAATCTTTTAATATAGATTAAGGTTTTTCGACCTGCTCGGTCTTGAGATAAAGGGCACGCTGATTTCGCAGATGACGCAGATCTTGACCTGCTCGGTTTGGGATTTCGCAGATTTCGGGATAATTTGCTGATAACTTGCAGAATTTTTGCTTTTTTCTTGGTGGTTTCGAGAAAAAAAGGTAACTTTGGCGGCAGATTGCAATCAAAGAATTTAAAAAGGAGAACTATTATGGATAATTACAAAGTTATACGTTCTGATTGCAAATATACTTCATAATGGCGTAAAATGGTGCAAAATGGCATATAATTTAATAAAGATTAAACTTTAAATACAATTCACGGGGGCTTTTTTCATACCCAAATGTTAAAGTTTAGTTAATATAGCAAAAAAGCTACCTAAACATTTGGTAGCTTGTTGCTTTTTTGCTACCTTTGCATTGTCAAAATGACAAAGAGTTCATTGATTTTATGAAAACAAAAGATTTGATTATGAGATTGAGAGATGCGGGATGCGTCCTGTCTCGACATGGACTCTTTTTTATAAGATAACAATAAAAATATTATATTAATATGAAGGTACAGATTATAGTGGAGCAGGCATCTGATGGCAAGTTTTGGTGTTATACAGAGCAGGGCATCGGAGATGTTGGTCTGAGTGCCATTGGTGACTCTGTGGCAGCTGCAAAAGCTGACTTGATGGAGTGCTACGAGGAAGCTAGGCTGGATGCTGAGGAGAACGGCAAGACGTTTCCTGAGGTGGAGTTTGAATATAAGTACGACCTTCAGTCGTTCTTCAATTACTTCTCGTTCCTCAATGTCTCGGACATCGCAAAGAGAGCGGGCATCAACCCATCGCTTATGCGGCAATATAGCAGCGGTGTCAAAAAAGCTGGAGAGAAGACATACCAGCGACTCAGCGCTTGCATGAGCAATATTAAAGCGGATTTACAAGCAGCCGTCTTTTGATGGTTGTGTTTTCATAAAGTAATTAAATGAACTCTTAAGCCTCTGGTGCGTGATGCATCGGGGGCTTTTTTGTGCGGAATCTGCACGAAAATCGGGGCAGCCTGCGGAAAAAACGTTAAAATCGAACCAAACATAACATTTATTTGAGTGATATTATCAACAAAGCCCCAACCTTATGTGCGGGGACATAAGATTGGGGGAGGAAAGAGAGATGAGTACGGAAAATTATATGTGGAAATGGATGTTGGAAAGCCACTTCTTGACATCGAAACATGGACACTCCTTGTGGACACCGGGGAGATCTCTGTGGCCTAGAATCTCGGCTTCAGGATAGTCGGTGCAGAGGCTCTTCAGAAGCTCTCTCATCGCAGCCTTCTGCGCTGGCGTGCGGGTGTCGGCAGGACGACCATTGGCATCCAGACCACCCTCGTAACAGATGCCGATGCTGTGGGCGTTGTAATGACGGGCATGAGCGCCAGGCTCCGACTCCGGACGGCACGGATAAATCACTCCGTCCTTCGTGATGTAATAGTGATAACCGATGTCACGGAAACCACGCGCTAAATGACACGCCTCCAATTCGCCTACCGTGAAGTCCTGGGTGACTCGGGTGGCACTGCTGTGGATGACAATTAAATTGATCTTTCTGTTCTTGTTCATAGGCAACTCTTGTTAATGAATACTGAATACTGATTACAGAATACTGATAACTGATTACAGAATACTGATTACGGATTCATTACAGTCCCTTGCAGCTCTGCACACAGACGGCAGAAGCAATGGCGGTAAGTACTGTGATGATAAGATTGATGATCTTCTTGATGGTTTCTTTTCTCATGGTCTGATGATTTACTAAAATTTGATTTACTAAAACTTGATTCAACTGAAATGTTCATAACTAGGGAGATATCCTAAGAAGGAAGCCCTATCACCCAGACACCCGTTAAGAGCTTGCTTTTGATGATTGTTGCAGATGATTCCTGCCTCTTGATGCTCTCGGAATGCCCCTGACGCCATACGGCTCCCTTCTTTCAGATTTTACTATTCTCGGCTACAGACTTACGTTGTCGTCGCCGCCTCCATCTGTAGTTCCGCTATCCGTGGTTCCACCGCCACCCTGCTGGGTGTTATCGGTGTTGCCACCGCCGCCTTCAGTCTGGCTGCCACCACCTCCGGTAGTCTGGCTACCACCACCTGATGGATTATCTTTGCCGGTATCATCCGGATTCCCTGGATTCACCGGATTCTCTGGATTCTCCGTTACAGGAGCTGCCAGATTGATGAGCTTGATCGTGGTGTCAAGATTCTCGGTCTTGAGCTCGCCAGTGGCTCTGGCTCTCAACTTCAATCCCAGGATGTACTTCGCCACGTTGTAGTTCTCCTTGGTAGGTGCACCGCCCTTCACCTTCAGTCCGAGGGAGAAAATGGCGATGTCGGCAAATTTTACATTTTTACCCAAGAGGAGCAACTCCTTGGTGCAGGCTGCTGCATCGGTCAGCATACCGAGGATGGCACCCTTGCTGTAAGGGGTGTTGTGGCTAGCCATGTGAGCGGCGAGCTCTTCGAGTCCGATGGTCTCATCGGATACTACTCGTGGAAACCATTTGCCGCAAGCTTCGGCAATCTTCTGGTTCGTGTTCTGGTATAAGACAATTCTGATCATAACGTTTAAATGGTTAAATTATTAAAGTTAATCGGCGCTGCGCATTGCCCGTGGTTCTTTCTGAATCACAATGCAAAGATACAACATTCAGAATCCGCCATTCACGGTTTCTCACGTTTACTCACGTTTTCTCACTGATTTTCACGTCTTTTTCTGAAGATAAGCCCGGAAGAATGATTTTCTTCCTATGGCTCGCCCAGATAGTCGAAGATATGGGCTACCTGTATCGGGCTGAATTCCTTCGACCATTTGGTGTAGCCGCTCTTCACCAGAACATCGTGGAGAGGCTTGCAGCGGTTGATCCATCTTCTGAGATGGGCACTTGCCACTTCGGGAGTGGCATCAGGGAAATACTCAAGAGCTAACTCTTGCTTGGAATAACATTTCTGTTCCATATTGATTGAAATTTAAAAGTGACTTGTTTACGATGCCTAAGTGACTTACTTACGACCCGTAAGTGACTTGCTTAGGATGCCTGAGTGACTTACTTAGGATGCTGGGATGAGACTTACTTCCGGGTGACAGGGTGACACCGGTGACAGGCTTTTCTTGAAATCTCTCTCACGTAGGCGGGCGGGAGGCCTTTCTGGAAAATTTTTCCTGCCCGCCCGCGTGAGGAAAGTTTTAGAAAACAAGTGTCACCGCCGTCACCCGTCATCAGAATGGGAGATTGCTGCTGGCATCGATTCCCTGGGAAATCTGATAGTTCCTGATCTCTTCTGCCGTACGGATGATGGCGATGAAACCACGACTGTGCTTGGTGCGTAACCTGTTGAATCCCAGGTCGCTGAATGCCTTGCCGGTTTTCTGGCTGCTCAGCTTCTGAGTGATGTTGCAGCCGATGATCTGCATCGCCCGGGCTACGGACACAAACTCCCCTGTCTCTCCCTCCGAAGGCTTCCGGAAGTAGAGATCCACCAGTTCCTGTTCGAGGCGTGGCGTCTCGAATTTGCTGTTGTGCCGGTTCTGCCGCTCTATCTCTTCATCCGTAAACCAGTAGCGGTAGCCGCTCTTGTAGAGGGCATAAGCCTGGGCATAGATGCCGGGATGATTGAAGGGATGCTGGCGAGGGGAGACGATGCTCTCTACCTCGAAAGGCAGCCAGCGGCGGGTACCCGTAGGATCGTTCAGAAACTCGGGATTGTTGCCCGTACCGCAGAAGCTGTTGATATGCTTGCGCTGCTCGGCATAGTGGGCATAGGCGGCTCGCTCGTTGATATACTGCATCGTCACCGCAGCCTTCAGCTGGTTCATCTCCGAGGCAGACATCGTATCCAGCTCCTCGCAGCAGATGAGGGCGTACTGCGAGAGGGCGATGAGGTCATCCTTCGTCATTCGCTTGGCATTGGTCTTCGTGTAGAAGTACTGCTTCAGCTCCGGCGGAAGGAGATGGTTGAACCAGGTGGTCTTGTTGGCGCCCTGTCTTCCGATATAGACCAGGATGACATTGTTGACCGCCTCTGGATCCAGCCAACCGGCAATCATTGCCACGAGCCACTTTTTCAGGCATTCCTCGAAGCTCAGCACAGAGCTGTCGGTATCCTTCACTTTCACGGTGGCAGCGAGTTCGGCGATGTAGTCCTTGTCGCCCTCCTTCCAGGGCGGGAGATGGGCGAAGTAATCCTCGAAGGGATTGAATACTGGCGTATAATCGCTTTCGATGATATTGCGCATATCCAACTTATTTACCTTCACCGTGAGCGACATCTTGGTCCAGAGCGAGTTGACGTGTCGGTCGAGGAGTATCTGCCATCGTGGCGGCTTGTCGGAAGCGGCGGAAGATGATGCGCCTTCTGGGATTTCCAGGAACTCGTATCGCTGGGTGATGAGATTGTATCGGAGACGGATATGCCCATCGAGAAAATTCCTGATTTCCTCGACCGATGCGAAGCGGTTGTCACTGCCGCCATTTCCACCGCCGCCACCACCTCCTGATGCCTTTCTGGAGGCGCCTGGAGTGTTGTCGTAGCACGACTTAATGACCTGCTCCACATCATTATACTCGGGAAATTTCTGGAGAGCCCACTTCAGTACATCGGCATGGGCATAGCGCTTCTTGGCGAGCATATAGCCCACCCGCATCACATAGTTGTTGTGCTTGCCTGGCTCGTAAATAATCTTGTCGGCTGCGAGTTTCGGTTGGATGATTTGCTCGTAGTAGGTATTGATGCGGTCCTGTTTCTTCAGCTGCTGATTCTTCTTCGTTGCCTCGGTATGGAATTTTGAAATTTCCTCGGCGGTGAAGGGTTTGGCACAGGATTTGTAGTATGCTTCGGGATCGTAGGCGAGTCCGCTGAGCCGGTTGACATTCTTGCACTGGAAGTCGGCTTTTTTGCCAATGAGCTGCTGATAGTAGGCATTGCCCTTGGCGAAGGCAGCGGGGTAGTCATCTCCCTCATAGGGATAGATGACTCGGATACCATTGCCGCTCATCGTGATGTAGCAGAGCAGGGTGTGCGGATCGTCGCAGAGTTTCTGCTTCAGGGCGTTGAGAGCCGTGATATCGGGAGGCACCTCGGGGAAGAGTTCATCGAAATCTACGAGAGATAGGTGGGTGAGTTCCCGGATGTTGTCCTGACCCTTGCCTCCTTCGAGGTAGCAGGCTGGGGCAAAGAGGGGTGCATCTGCCTTGTAGGTTTTCTTGCCTGTAAGGCGGTAGGACTGGGTGAGGAACTTGAGTTTCTCATCGGTTTTCATAAATGAAACCAGGCTTTCGAGGTCTCCCAGTATGGGAGTCTTGCTGGTCATGTTTGCGAATTGTGATACTTTTTTCTTCATTTTATCATCTACTATTGTTGGTAAAGCGGATTGTTCCGTTTACATGATTTAGTGAAAGGAGTTGGGGATAGGCAGTATCTCGCTGGTTTCATATCGCAAAGTTACAAAAAAGGATAGAAATGGCGGTTCCCGTAGTGGGAACTGACAGTTTAAATACATCAATTTTTTAAGTTTTTTTAATTATGATCAAATCAAATTATCACGTTGACATGAGTCAATTTGGCAAAATTTTGGTTGAAGTAATGAGTAAGTATCATATTACTTATTCTGGTTTGTATCACACCACTGGTGTGAACAAGGGGTACATTTCCGCAGTCTGAGGAGGTCAGGCCGATTATCATCACAGCATTTATGTGAGAATTGTTGATGGGCTTGAGGGCTGGATTCCGGAGAAGGATTATCCGGATATTAGAGAGAAACTTATCCGTGCATCGTATGGGGATGAGGTATAAAATAAAAGAACGCAAGCCCGCTAGGCGTTCCGGCGGATTTGAAATCCGGCGTCAAAAAATGTCCTAACCTATTTAGGCTCTACGGATTTGCAATCCGCAGCAAAGAAGTATGCTTTTCCTTTTGTTGGGGGATTACAAATCCCCCGGTTTTTAATAGGTCGAACCTTTTTCTACGGCGGAGTTGCAAATCCGCCGGGACGGAAAGTGGGGATATGGATGTAGTGGGGCGTTGTCTTCATCTAGTAGATTTGCCTGAATTTTGATGATTTTTTGAGGAAATGGAGTAAGTCTTTCGAGATTTCTTTGCTGGTTTCTAAAATTAATTTGTATTTTTGCAATGTGTTGTTAAAATGCGACTATATAAAATGAATTAATAATTTTAAAAGTTATGAAGTATCCAAAAATATCAGAATATGTAAAGGCAATTCAAAATGCCGGAGCCAATCTTGGCAGGTTGGCTCACCTTTCTCCTGTGTTGGATGATCATGAAGAGCCCTATCACATGAGTGGTGATTCTTCCGTGGTATTCAAGATGCAGGACAAGAGTACTGGGAATTTTTATGTCCTTAAGTGTTTTACTATAGACCCTAAGGAACTCTCTGATGTTCATCTTCAGAATGCTGATGAGCAGAATATGACAGAGTCTTCCAACAGTAGTTCTGTGAAGTTTCTGGAGAAGGAGCTCTTGGTTTATAGCCGGAAGAAAGAGAAAAAATATCCGGTAGAGCTGATGGAATGGGTGGATGAAGAATCGATGGGTGCTTTTCTCGCAGCGGATGAAGAACTCCTTACAGTAGCAACAGACGAAGAGTTAAATGAGGCCATTATAGACGAATTTGGTGTGAAATATAGAAAAGATGGAAGAAAACTATTGGAAGCTCCACACGAACTTGATGGTTCTTATTCAATAAGAAAAGGTACAAAGATTATTTGTGACATGGCATTTTATGATTGCAAATCTTTGAGTAGTCTTGTTATTCCTGATAGCGTCATTGGCATTGGATATGGAGCTTTTGAAGGTTGCTCTTCTTTGCGTAGTCTTGTTATTCCGGATAGTGTAACGAACTTGAATGGTAATCCTTTTTGCAAGTGGGATGGTGAACTGAAATGTTTGTCACCTTACTTTATTTATGATAATAAAGTATTGTTTGATAAGGACAAAAGCACAATTATCTCATTCAGAGACAAAGATACTACATCATATGTCATTCCTGATAGAGTTTCCGGCATTGGGAGTGGTGCATTTTATGATTGTAAATTTTTGGAGAGTCTTATAATTCCTGATAGCGTTACCTATATAGGGTATTATGCATTTGGGGGATGTAAATCCTTGAAGAGTCTCGTTCTTCCCGATAGTGTCACTAGCATTGGGGCTTGGGCTTTTAGTCAATGCATTCTTTTGAGTTGCGTTGTTCTTCCCGACAATATAGCTCGTATAGAGGATAATGTATTTGATTGTTGTGCATCTTTGAATGATATTGTTCTTCCTGATAGCGTAACTCGTATTGGAAATGCTGCATTTTCTTATTGTTCTTCTTTGAGCAATATAGTTATACCAAATGGTGTGACTAGTATTGGGACTTGGGCCTTTAGTGGTTGCTCTTCTTTGAGTAATATTATTCTTCCTGATAGCGTAACTCGTATTGGAAATGCTGCATTTGTTGGTTGTAGTTCTTTGAAGAGTATTGTTATTCCCAATGGTGTAACTCGCATTGGGACGTGGACATTTTTGTATTGCTGTTCTTTGAGTAACATAGTCATTCCTGACAGTGTAACTCGTATTGGGAGTATAGCATTTCAATTCTGCTATTCTTTGAGTACTATTTCCATCCCTGACAGTGTTACTCGCATTGGTGGAAGGGCATTTCATGATTGCTATTTTCCAAACGATCTTAAACAGGAATTAATCTCCCGTTTTGGAGAAAAAATATTTGAGTAACTATGATAGGGGCTATTTTAGGAGATTGGGCTGTGTGAACTTGGGAACAGGACAAGGGGACTTTTTTTAAAAGTTGGTATCGTCAGAGGCATCTTCTTCATTGGTGGTCAAGATATCCCGCTCTCCCGATTTTCTGGAAGTAGCCTGATATCTGTGCGAGGAGCAGAAGTGCTGAATTCAAGAAAAAATCCCACGATTTTCTTGCTCAATAAGAATAAAAACCTTATCTTTGCAGCAGACTTAGAAGAAAACCGAATATCTCGGAACAAACAAGTGATAAATGATAAGGAGACAATTTTATGAAACAGATAGAGGAAAGATACATTAGCCTGCTGACCGATTTCGGCTTCAAGCGAATTTTTGGAACGGCAATGAACAAGGATTTGCTCATTTGCTTCCTCAACAGCCTGTTTAATGGCAGACAGGTTGTGAAGGATGTGTCGTATCTGAATCCGGAGCATGTGGGAGATGTCTATACCGACCGAAAGGCCATCTTCGACGTGTATTGTGAAGGAGAAAACGGCGAGAAATTCATCGTAGAAATGCAGAATGCCTATCAAACATATTTCAAGGACCGTTCACTCTTCTACTCGACTTTCCCTATTCGTGAACAGGCTCCCAAGGGTAGTGACTGGGATTTCAAGCTCAATCATATCTATACTGTTGCCCTTCTCAACTTCAACATGAACGAGGATGCCTTCGACAAGGAGAAAATCCGCCATCATGTACAGTTGTGTGATACCGCTACCCACAAGGTATTTTATGATAAGCTGGAGTTTATCTATGTTGAGATTGCCAAGTTCGACAAGACCCTGGAAGAATTGGAAACGCTATATGACAAATGGCTTTATGCGCTGAAGAACCTCTATAAGCTTACCCAGCGCCCGAAAGAGCTGTGCGATAAGATTTTCGACCGTCTCTTTGAGGAAGCCGAGATCGCCAAGTTTACCCCGCAGGAAATGAGGGAGTATGAAGCAAGTAAGATGGCATATCGTGACATCAAGAATTCCATTGATACTGCGAAAAGAGAAGGTAAAATAGAAGCTAATACAGAAACAGCCCAACGTTTGCTGGCTATGGGACTTTCTCCAGAACAGGTTGCTAAGGCAACTCTGCTACCCTTGAAAATCATTGAGAATCTTCGTAACTCATAAAAAAGCATATTACTGAGTATAAGAAACTAAGAGTTCATCGGATTATTTTTGGTAAGCTGAGGTATAGAGTCCCACAGTATAAAAAATTAAAGGCTGGTAGGAATTTTTCCTGCCAGCCTTTTTTGCTTCTTCTTTATTTGCCTTTTACCTTGCTTTTTGATACTGTATCTTCTGCTTATTCACAGGCTGTCTTTTTCCTCAAGCTATACTTTCCGTGCTTATCGAATACAATCCAATAGAGCACAGGAAGGATGGTGGCGATGAGCACCATCGAGATAAGGGTTCCGAAGAAGATGACGGCTCCCATCGGAGACCACAATGTGTTGTTCTCTATCATCATCGGCAATACGCCTACCGAAGCTGCTGCTGAGGTGAGGAAGATAGGACGCATACGGCGCTCACCAGCCTGGAAGGCGGCATCTCTTACTGAGAGTCCCTTGTCGCGGCGAAGTTCCTCGGCATAGTCGAGCATGATGATACCGTTTCTTACCAGAATACCCATCAGACTCACGACACCCAGAATGCAGGTGATGCTGACATCGAAGCCGGTAATCAGGAGTCCTATCGCAGCACCGAAGATGCAGAGCGACATGGAGGAGAGATTCACCAGAGCCAGGCTGATGCGCTTGAAATGGAAGAGCAGAATGAAGAAGATGATCAATACCGCTATCAGCACTCCCGATATCACCTGTGGCATGGTTTCGCCATCCTTTTCTGCCATACCGCCAATCTCCCAATCCAGATCGGTACCGAGCGGGAGTTTCGATACTTCCTCTTTCAGCTTGTTGGACAACTGGTTGGCATTATAACCTCTCAACGGTTCACCGACGATGGAAATGGTGCGTATGCCATTGCGTCTGACGATGCAGCCATCGTGCCAGTCGGGAGAAATCTTGGCCAGCTGACGGAGCGGCACACTTGATGTTCCGCCCATCACAGGGATGTATTCGTTGGCAAGGTCGCTGTCGTTCTCCGACTTCAGTACCATCTTCACCGGATAATCGCCTTCCCAGAGGGTGGACATCGGAATGCCATCGCCAAAATGAATGGCAAGATCGGCAGAGAGCAGCGTCTTGTTCACACCCAGACGGTTGGCCTCGGTAGCATCCGGCGTAACCCGGATGCCCGGCAACGGCTCCTCGAAATTGGTGCGGATCAGATTGATACCTTCTATCTGATGCATGCAGGCGGCTATCTTCCTGGCAGCTGCCTTCAAATCGCTGATGCTGTCGCCGCTCACTCTTACTTCGATAGGGTAGCTGGCATTGTTGTAATCCATCTGCTTGAAGCGGATGTAGCAATCCGGGAAGTAGTTGGAGTAGCGGTCGGCATATCGGTCGAGTACCTCTTCGGTGGCACCGTTATCTACTGTATTCACGATGAACTGGGCAAAGTTGGGACCTCCAATCTGCGGAGCGTAGGTGGTATGGAAACGGGGTGAACCCTGTCCGATAAACGTGGTTACCGCCGTTACCTGCGAGTCGCGCTGCAGGATGTGAGCCATCGAATCTGCCACCTGTGCAGTTCTATCGGCTGTGGTTCCGTTAGGAAGATAGAACTCCACGGCAAACTGGTTTCTCTCGGCAATAGGCATCATTCGCTGCGGAAGATTCACGAAGATGACGGCACCGATGCTTACCAGTACCACGCCCACGATGAGGGTGATGCGAGGACTGG
Source organism: Segatella copri (assembly GCF_002224675.1). Taxonomy (GTDB): domain Bacteria; phylum Bacteroidota; class Bacteroidia; order Bacteroidales; family Bacteroidaceae; genus Prevotella; species Prevotella copri_U. Next base: position 138,901 of record NZ_NMPZ01000001.1, read on the forward strand.
CGAAACAGTGCTTCAACAGCCAGGTGTAACCCATCTGCAGATAATCGAGCGGCTTCTTCCGGGCGTTGGGGGTAGCCTTACTGCTGATGCCCTGATGGATCACCCTATATTGTAAATAAGGTGTAAGCAGCAACGAAACCGTGAGCGAGATGCTCAGGATGATGAACATTGCCCAAGGGAACGATTTGACGAAATCGCCCATGTCACCATGCATGGTAAAGAGGAACGGGAAGAAGGTGAGCGAGATGCTGAGCGTGGCGGAGAGTACCGACATGAAAAACTCACGTGGGGCAGCGATGGCTGCGTGCCAGCGCGACATGCCGTGGCCCAGCTTCTCCATATAGTTGTCGATAATGACAACGGAATCATCCACCACCATACCCAAGGTTACGATGAGGGCTGCCAGGGTGACGGTGTTCAGTTCCATACCGAAAAGATAGAAGATGCCCAGCGAAGAGAAGATGGTGATCGGGATGCTGAGGGCGGATACCTCTGCCACGCGGCGTGGCATAAGCAGGATGACCACGATGATGACGGAGATGACCGAGACGAGCAGTTCGCGAAGGAAGTTGAGCACTGATTCGCTCACCACCTTGCTCTGGTCGGTGATGGTATTGATATGCACATCATCGGGCAGGGTCTGTTCAAACTCATCCATCGCCTGGTGAACGTCTTTTCCCATCTTCACGATATCATTGCCCGGTCGCATCTCTATGGAGAGGAGCACGCATTTGTTGCCGTTGCTCTTGATGTATTTGCTCAATTTGGGATATTCTCTCCTGATTTGGGCAATATCCTTCAGGCGCACGATGTTGCCCTTGGGGTCGGAATAGACAATCTGCTCTGCCACATCGCGCTCGTTGTTGTAGGAGTCGGTGATGTGGATAGGCAGGTTGAGGTTGCCCAACTCCAGGTTTCCACTCATGGTGGTGAAGCCCTGTAGGGCGAGCTGGTTGAGCACCTTGTAGGAACCGATGCCGTATTTGGCCAGCTTGTTCTGGTCCAGATAGATACTGATCTGCTCGTTCTCCAGTCCGTAGGTGCGGAGGTTGGAGATGGCATCGATGCGGCGCAGGCGGTCCTTCAGCCGGTCGATGTAGGTGTTCAGTTCCCGATAGGTTTTCTGCTTGCTTTCCATCGTGATGAGCAGGGCAGAGGTATCGGCGATGTCGTCCACTGCCTGCAGGGCGAGAACGCCTGATGGGAGTGATGCCTTGAAGGCCTGCAGTCCGTGCTTGAACTTGCTCCAGAAGGCATCCCTGTCTTCTACATCATCGTTGAGTTCCAGGAATACGATCAGCATGCCGTCCTTGCTCTGGGTGTAGGTCTTCTTCTTGTTTACTTCCTTGTATCCGAAGATGAAATTCTCCAGGGGTTTCGCCACCCGTTCTTCCACCTCATCGGATGTGGCACCGGGATATACGGCAACGCATGCACCCTGGCGGATGGTGAATTGCGGCATTTCCTGCTTAGGCATGATGCAGATGCCCAAAATGCCCACGAAAACGAGCATACCCATGAGGAGCATCACGATATTATGGTTGCACATCGCCGATTCGATGAACGAACGCTTGATGATGCGGTTGGGTTTTCTCGTAATGCGAGCCTTGATATGGTCGTGAAGAGCGGTGTCCTTCTGCGGAATCCTCGGCTTGTTTGTCTCTTGATTTTTGTCTTGATTCATATCTTTTCCCTCCACATTTTATCGGTTGTTACTCTTTCCGGTATCCACCTTCATACCTTCTGATACCTTCTGCTGACCATTGATGATAACCTGGTCGCCAGTATGAAGTCCCGAGAGAATGATGATGCCATCTCCCTCGAAATCGCCTATGGTTACAGGTTGCTGGTGCGCCTTGCCGTTTACTACGGTCCAAACGAATCGGGAGTTATCTACATCCAATTCAACGCTTTGCGGCGGAACGATGATATGAGCCGGTGCTGCTGCGCAGCCCTGAATCTGGGCGTTGCAGACCATACCCGGGAGCAGACGACCCTGCGGATTGGTGATACCCACCTTGATGTCGTAGGTATGCGAGATAGGGTTGGCATCGATGCCTTTTTCTGAGATGGTTCCATAGAAAACGGCTCCGGAAAGAGCGGCAACCGTCAGCTTCACCTTGTCGCCTACGTGGAGAAGCGAGATTTCAGCTTCGGGTACGGAAACCTTGGCATTGACCTGAGCCACATTGGCGAGTTTCAGCACGGGCTGACCAGGAAGCACGTAGGTTCCCATATCCACATTCTTGGCAGCAATGACGCCAGAAAACGGAGCTGTGAGTGTAGAGTGGGAGAGTTGCTGACGGGCGATGCTTTCGGCAGCCTTCGCCTGTTCCAGTTTACTTTCTATCTCCACCCATTTCATATCCGAGATGGTTCCCGACTGATGGAGGGGCAGGAATCTCCTGTAGGCATCTTCTGCCTGCTTCAAGGTGGTGAGGGTAGCCCGGTGAGCCTCCTTCACGGTAGTAGGGTTGATGGTGGCGAGCAACTGACCTTTGCTGACTCTGTCACCCTCATCTACACGGATGGAAGTGATATTTCCGGCGATTTCGAAACTGAGTGTTGATCCCATCTTTTCCTCGATGGTACCCACATAGTCTTTCGTTCCCCCCAGGTTTGTATTTCCTACAGAGATTGTTTCCACCTTGATATTCTTCTTTTCCACCTTCCTGGCTTTTTCCGTACATCCTGTCAACAGCAGGCAGAATCCCATAATCATCAGACTGCATCTCATGAATGTCAGACAGCTGCTACTGCATTTCATGAGCCATCCTGTCATACCATCTTTCTTTTTCATATCTTCTTCTTTTTGTTATTTTTTTGCAAAGGTATGAAATAATGGCGAATGTAAGGGGAACAAAGTATTAAAAAAGTATTAAATAAGTTTAAGAGCTAACGTTTTTTTAGAAAAAAGATGTAACTTTGTATGCTGGAATAAACCATATAATTAAAATTCAATATGAAGAAAATCTTATCTATTGCTTTTGCTGCCTTATTGGCAACATCTTCTTTTGCCCAGAAAAGCGAAACGCTGCTGGAGCGCAACCAATTAGCAAAAACTCCTCCTATGGGATGGATGACATGGAACCTCTTTAAAGGTGACATCAGTGAACAGCTGATCAAGGAAACTGCCGATGCTATGGTAGAACACGGTTTCCGCGATGCCGGTTACGAATACATCTTTATAGATGACTTGTGGCAGGGAGGTCGTGACCGCCATAATAACATCATTCCAGACCCAAAGAAGTTCCCGAATGGTATCAAGGCACTTGCCGACTATGTTCACTCCAAGGGATTGAAGTTGGGTATCTATTCTGATGCCGCCCAGCTTACCTGCGGTGGATGGACAGCCAGTTATGGTTTCGAGGAGCAGGATGCCCGCACCTTTGCTTCGTGGGGTATCGACTATCTGAAATATGATTACTGCAATGCTCCGGAGGACAGTGCCACAGCCCGTAAACGCTATCATACGATGGCTCTGGCTTTGAGCAAATCGGGTAGAAACATCGTTCTCGGTATCTGCGAATGGGGACAGCGCAACGGCGAAGAATGGTGTGAGCAGGTAGGCGGTTCGCTCTGGAGAACCAGCTATGATGTAAGAGATATGTGGAAAGATATCGTGAAGCAAGGCGGTATGGGTATTCTCGATATCGTGAATATCACAGCACCGCTCGCCAAGGATGTTCGCCACGGACAATGGCCTGATATGGATATGCTGGTTGTGGGACTGAATGGCAAGGGCGGACCATCCAGTGATCTGGGTGGAGTTGGCTGCAGCTATACTGAGTATCAGACCCAGATGAGTATGTGGTGCATGATGTCATCAGTACTGGCATTAAGCAACGATCTCAGAAAGCTTTCTGCTGAGGATAAGCGCATTCTCCTGAACAAGGAAATCATCGCCATTGATCAGGATCCGTTGGGCAAGGCTGCTGAGCGCAAGGTAAATCAGGCTGATCATCAGATTTATGTTCGTCCTTTGGCAAATGGTTCTCATGCCGTTGCCATTCTTAACTGTGGTGATAAAGATAAGTCTATTCAGGCAGATTTCAAGCAGTTGGGCTTAAACGGCAAGTATCTGGTAAGAGATGTATGGCAGCATCGCGACATTGCCAAGAAGGCAAACAGATGGAAAGGCACCGTGAAAGCTCACGAAACCAAGGTATTTGTATTGAAATAAGCTACAGGTTGGGCTCTCTTTCTAAGTATGAAGAGAGCCCCTACTTTTTTCTTTTAAGGGACGTTATGATAAATAGCGTTTATGGTAACATCAAACTTATTAATAAGTAGAACGGATAAACTGGTGGCATGGTGAATTACCATGCCTCCAGTTTATCTGCTATCTCAGGCATCTTTTTCTTGTTGAATACAGGATTCTTGCCTTCCTTCTTCTGCTGGCGGTAATCCTGTAACAGGAAGACTGCCTGGCGAGAAAGTAAAACGATGGCAGCAAGATTACAAAGGGTAAGAAGTGCCATGGTGATGTCTGCAAAGCTCCAGGCAAAATCCAGTGACACGATGGCTCCAATCATCACCATCGCTGCCACGGCAAGGCGATAGATAAATACGCCCAGTCTGGAATCCTTGATATATCTCACGTTGGTCTCACCATAATAATAATTGCCGATGATACTGCTAAAGGCAAAGAGCCATATCATAACTGCTACAAAAGGATTTCCGATGCTTCCGATTTCGTGGGTCAAGGCATCCTGAGTCAGTTGGATACCATTGGAAGCAGTGACATCTACCCCGCTCATAAGGATGATGAATGCTGTGCAGGAACATACTACCAAGGTATCCGTGAAGACACCCAGCGCCTGAATCAATCCCTGTTTTACCGGATGGCTCACCGTAGCCACCGCAGCAGCATTAGGAGCACTACCCTCGCCGGCCTCATTGCTGAACAAGCCTCGCTTGATGCCCTGAATCACTGTGACACCCAGTACTCCACCTGCAGCCTGATTGAATCCGAAGGCATTTTCAATAATGATTAATAATACCTTAGGCAAACTGGTGATATTCCAAATCACCACGCCAACGGCTATCAGGAGATAGACAACCGCCATGACAGGAACCACCGTAGAAGAGAACTTTGCTACTCTCTGAATACCACCAAAGATGATGAGCAATGTAAGCGCCGTGAGAATGATGCCCATGGTGGCAGGCTCGATACCAAAAGCCTTCTGCCATGCCAGACAGATGGTGTTGCTCTGAACGGAATTGTAGGCAAAACCAAAGGTAATGATCATGAAAACGGCAAAGAGGATACCCATCCAGCCCTTTCCCAATCCATATTTCATATAATAGGCAGGGCCACCATAGAAGGAAGTCTTACCTTTGCGCTTATAGAGTTGGGCAAGCGTTGATTCGATGAAGGCTGAAGCAGAACCCAGCAAAGCGAGCATCCACATCCAGAAGACAGCTCCCGGACCGCCGATGCTGATGGCTGTAGCTACTCCTGCAAGATTACCTGTACCAATTCTACTGGCCAATGCCACCACGAAAGCCTGGAAGGAAGAGATGTGCTTCATCTCACCATCCACCTTTACATCCATAGACAGTTCTTCCTGGCCAATTTCCTCTGGTTGAACCTTATCGGGATGCAGCAGGAGCCTGACCATCTCGCGGATGAGACGAAACTGCACGAAACGGGTACGCCAAGTGAAAAACACGGCACAGCATATCAAGATGGTGATGATGATATACGACCAAAGAAAATCGCTAACCTGAACTAAAATATTCTGTATTGAATCTATCATTTTATTTATTTAAATCACTCTAAGTTATCTATTTGAATCACTCTAAATGTTCTTTCCGACTGCAAAATTACTATTTTTTTTCGAAAAAAAGCATCGTTTAGGGAAATTCCTCTATCGGTTTAGGGAAAATCCTTACTATACCTCCATAAATCGCCTTATCTTTGCAGCAGAAATCAGAAAGATGACAGAATTGACGATGATTCTGGAATCTGATGGTTTCCTGGAAAATGGAAGTTTAACATATAAAATAAGATAAGATTATGAAGAAGTTTATCATAGCACTAGTAGCAATGTTCATGATGACATTCACTTCTGCATCAGCAATGAGTTATGAACAGGCTCGCCAGCAGGCTCTGTTTCTGACAGACAAAATGGCTTACGAGCTGAATCTGACAGATGATCAGTATGAGGCAGCCTATGAGGTGAACCTCGACTATCTGATGGGCGTGGATACTTACGACGATCTCTACGGCATCTATTGGCGTCAGCGTAATCTCGACTTGAGCTACATCCTTCTGGATTGGCAGTATCGCTCATTCTGTGCCGCAAGCTATTTCTACCGTCCTCTTTACTGGGATGGTGGTTACTTCCACTTCGGCATCTATGCACGCTACCCACGCAGAGATTACTTCTTCTTCGGAAGACCTCATTTCTATGCTGTATATCGTGGTGGACACAGCTGGAGAATGAATGGTGGCAGAAGCTGGTATCACGGACGTGAGTTCGGCGGTCCGCGCCCTATCGGTGTTCGAGGTCAGGAACCAAGATTCGGTATGCGCGATGGATTCAATCGTGGCGATTATGGTCGTGGCAAGACGTTCGGCAATCTCAATCGTCAGAGCAGTACAAGAACTACGGTTACACGTGATCATTCTTTCGGCAACAGTCGCCAAAATAATGCTACCTTTGGAAACGGTGTCCGTGGCGGAGGTTCTTTCGGAGGTTATAACCGAAGCGGATTCGGCAGTGGCTCTACCAACAACAGCCGTTCGTTTAATAATGGTTTCACTCCACGTTCCAGCACTCCAAGCAGGGGATCTTTCGGCGGAAACCGTGGCGGCAATTCGTTGAATAACAGCCGTTCATTCAACAGTGGAAGCCGTTCCTTTGGCGGAGGCAGCAATGGTGCCCGCAGTTCCTTTGGAGGTGGTTCTTCCCGTAGCAAGAGCCATAATGGCGGCGGTTCATTCGGTGGCAGAAGATAGTTAGACCAATTTATCAAACCAAATATATACCAAAAGAAGGGACATTCCAAGTGATTGGGATGCCCCTTTGATTTTTTAGTATGATGAATTGATGTACTATCAAAGATCATCAAAAAAGATAATCTACAGAACTATATAATTGAATGACAAATATATAGATGATAAAGAGAGGAGCAGACAGGCGAACTCCATCCGCCATAGCCTCTCCCATTGCCTCAATACTGTTCAGTCTTTGGCTGACTACGCCGAAAGACTGTGCCATGACAATGACCATAAAACAGATATAGGGCAAGATGCTTCTGGAAAAACTGCTGGAGGCATATCCTCCCATTACATTGAGCAGGATGGCATGAGGGATGAGCGTGAGCAACAGCATCACACCGATGAACAGGACGAATTCCAGGCAAACCAACCTCAAGGCATTGCGCTGTCGGTAAACCTTATGGTCGTATTTTAACAAGCCGCTAGCCCGTAGCGTTCCCCAGGCAATGCTGATCAGCAACAGCCATACCAGCCAAGGTGACTGCAGGTTGGCGGTGAAAGTGCCGAAGAACCATCGGATACCTTCCGGGCTGAGCAATGACCGGGGAAAGACATCGGGCATAGCGGCAGTGATGAGCCATGAAGCCAGCACCAGTACGATCTGTGCCAGTATCAGCAGGAACATGGCATAGCCACATATCCTGCTGAATGTATGACTATTCTTCATCAGCCTGCAAATTATCAATATCGATGATGCGTAACTCGCAGGCGCGTACCACGAGTCGGGTCGCATTCACGCTCATGCCGTTATTACCATCAGGGAAGAGCTTCTGTACGAGTTCATTCTGCCGCTTTTCCAGACTCTTCACTCCGAATGGCATACCTCGCAGGTTCGTGATCTGCTCCTTGGTATAACCCAGGGCGAGATGGCGGAGGAATCGCTCGTCGTACTCATCAATCTCGTAATTGATCATCGCCTCCTGATGCATCAGCTGGCTTCCTACGCTCTGCTTGAATCTATCTACTATCTTCTGGAGAATCGGCTGGTTGAAAACCAGCTTCTTTCCACTCATGCAGGAAGCCACGTCACCACGGGTCAGCAATTCTCCGCTCTTGAGGATGATGCCTTCACATCCTGCATCGAGCACATCTACCCATAACTTTTCGTTGAGAATCTCGCCGGTAAAGATCAGGACCTTCACATCAGGATACTGTTCCTTTGTACTACGGCAAATTTCTACTCCAACAGTGGTGGAGCCACCCAGGCCAAGATCAAGCAGAACAAGGTCTGGCTTTTGCTGTTTGATGAGTTTCCAATAAGCGATTTCACTATCCGCAGTGCCGATGATTTCAGCTTCGGGTATGTCGTTCTTGAAGATTCCTTCTGTGCCTTTCAATTCCAGAGGCACATCTTCTACTATAATAACCTTAAATTTATTCATGTCTTTGTCTTTATTATTTTTTCAGGTAAAACGATTTCTATCATGAGTTTGCCATCAGATGACGGCTTGGCAAGAATGCCACAGCCACGCAGGTTGGTTGCCTCCCCTATTTCTCTCACAATCTGGCGGGCCACCAGATACTTCATATCGCTGGTGAGCGGTGTGAAGAGATGTGGATGCCGGGTTGCGTCAAATGGAATATCGTGAAGGATATACTGGCAGGTAACATAGGCGGATGATGCGGCTGCTTCCTGATAAGTGAAGTTCTTCACTCCGCCAGTGATCAGTTTCCTGAGATATGCCAGCAAGTCAGCGTCGCATTTCACGGTTCCTTCCACCTGCTCCATTGCCTGTGCGCTGAGCATCGTGTATATTGCCTTGTAGTAATCCACCAACTCCTGCAGGGAAGTAACATCCTCCGGTGTACTGTCGATGAGCTGTCTGATTCGCGATGGGTAATACATCGTTTCGTGCTTGAGCGTAGAGAGACAGTTGTCGAGTACGGAATTGGCAATGTGCAACTTTCCGTTTTCATACTCGGCACGATGCAGCTCATCTTCAGCCATTTCTATATTCGTAGCCTCATTCTGCTGCATATCAATGCTTTGCTTCAGTGCCTGCGAGATACGTTCCACCACCTCGTTGAGCTGAGGGAAAAGCTGAACGTTACGTATGTTGTTGCTGCCGGATGGAGTCCAGATTCCGGTAATCTGTTTCAGCTTATCCGTGTTGGAATCACCACTGAGCAACACCTTGTTAATACCATTGATCTTTTCTACGGCATAGCGATAACGGAGGATGTGGCGATAGTATAGCAGATAATATGCCAGTGGCAATTGTAACAGCAGGATAATCAGCAAGACGATGGCTACAGCCTTCGAGTTTTCTGAAGTCTGCATGGTTCTTACGTAGTTATCGAGCGAATTATCCGCACTCCGTTCACGGAAGAGCTGTGTATATACCTTGTTGTTACTATCGTATAGTTCCCATTTGTGGAGTGCCAGCGCAGCCACGGCACTCTCATTGCGGATATCGAGTATGATCTCGTAGTTGGTTGGCAAACTGTCGTGCAGCCATTGGATTTCGGCAGCGGTTCCTTTCATGGGATGTGCCACCATCAGATATTTCCCATCTGGATTCAATGTCAGATAGTATCGGTTGAGATAGCTGCGAGACGAATCTGCCATAGCCAGGGTCCGCTCGTAGGTACCATTGATATTACTGAAATAGGCACTGTCGGCATAGGATGCTGCTTTTTGCAGCAATCGCGATGTCTGCTTATTGCCCCAGTGCCTGTCAGTTCTGTGCTTGTCAGTTCTGTGCATAGAGACATTTTCCCGAGTGCTTCCCAGTACAACAGATGGGATATTACAACCTATCAGCATCAAGGCAAGCATCAGTATCATTTGCATTTTCCGAATACCGCAAGGCAGTCGGAAAGTGAACTTACTACCCTTTCCCGGCTCACTCTCTGCCTGAATATTACAAGGAGAGAAGAGCGAACTGATTTTCTTGTACTTATCGATGATGCCCTTACAGTTGAGCAATCCGAATCCATGTCCGCCGGTATAGGTACGGTCGAAGATATGTTCCAGTGTTTCTTCATCCATACCTTTTCCCGTATCTTCTACAGATATTTCCACAAATGTCTGATGGCTCTTGGCGCTTACCACGACCTCACCTCCTGCAGGTGTAAACTTCCTGGCGTTGTCGGCGATGGTGTTAATCATAAATAGTGTCAGCGTACGGTCTGCCTTTACCGTGGCATCTGTAGGTTGTATGGTCAGTTTGACCCCACGCATTTGAAAACTCATTTTTCCTTTGGCTACAATATCGAAAAGTGGCTGGAGCGGGAAACTCTCTATGCGGAGATTGATGGCTCCCTGACGCATCTGTATCCAATCGGTGAGAATCGAATTATATTGATTGATTTTATCAGTCAACTCTGAGATATAGGTATATCGCTCCTGTTTCACTTCTTCTGGATCATCTCCCTTCATCAGCCTATCTACCTCATGAATCATACGGTCGATAAATGGGGTGATGCTATTGACCAGAGAAAGCTTGGCACGCTGTTCCAGGTTGCGGCGCCTATTGTCAGATATATGAAGCTGGACCATATTCTTGGCTTCTTCTAATTCTTCATGCTTTTCTGATAACGAATTGATATGCTGCATGTTCTGTTCTTCCCATTCATGTAAAGGTATCAGCAGGGATTCTACAGAACTTTCCTTGGTATTGCGGCGCTTCATTCTGTCGAATACATAGAGCAAGACCACAACCAGGACAATCATAAAGATTACCGCAGCAATCATCGTGTTCAGCTGGACGGCATTGTTGTCCAACTGAGTGGCACGCGCTTCCAACTGCCTGTCCTGCCGGCTCTGCTCCTGCAAGTCGAGGTAAATATTGCGGTTGTAATCGCTTTCCGGCTTATCATCGATGGCGGAATAAACCAGGCTGAGTCTTTCCCGGATAGAAGCCACCAGGTCGGGCGCCTGCTGGATGGCTCTGTTCTGGTTGAGTGCCCTATTCAGGCAATCGCCTGCCGATTTATAATCCTTGATCTGCCAGTAGCATTCTGCCAGTGTGCGGTATGCTCCTGCCGTCTGGTAAACGTCTCCATATTCAGAAAAGATATTGAGTGCGCGTTGCGCAAAGTTTCCTGCCAGAAGTTCCAAAGGCATCTGTTCAACATTGAGATACTGGAAAGCCGGCAGATTGTTTTTTACCAGGAAATCGCGCTGTTCCGGATCCTGAATATGTTCGCTGATAGATTGCAGTGCGTTTGCCTGCCAGTATGGATAAGGATTGCTGCCACTTGCCAAAAAGTAGAGGCGAATGAGCATATCAAATTCCGCCTGACAGATTTCCTGTGGGGTGCCATGAGTGATGGCGCCACCAGCTCCCATATTATAAAGATAGTTGAGATACTGTGCCGTATCCTGTTCCACTTCATCCGGGTCAAGATCTGCCAGCGCATTGAGCATCGGCTTGTCTAGCTGTACATAATAAAAATAGGTGGCAGCTACGATATCAAACTCACTCTTCGCATAAATGGCGCGATGACGCTCCCGAAGAGGAAGGTTATCTATTTCCTCACCGATTCTTCGCAGTTTACGGATGGCTTTTTCTCTAAAGCTGTAGAAATCCTTGTTGCGGGCCTCACGCTGACAGAGTCGCATATTCTGAACGTCGGCAATAAGGAGTTCTATCTGGTTGTCACTGCGTTCGTTTACCTTGTCAAGCCATCGCTTGGCAGTATGGTAATCCATCTTGGCAATAGCCACAAAAGCCAGGTTGTTGCAAGCCTCCGCGTATCCGGCAGGATAGTCTTCGGAAAGAGCCAAAGCCTTCTCTGCCAATACTTTAGTGGAATCAAGGTTACGATAGTGAAGCGCATAAGAAAGATAATTCAGCTCATCTACTTCGCCCTTATGCGATGGCGAACAAGCTGAAAAAACAAACATCGCCACCATCATACAGATGATGGCGATGTCATAAATATGATGAAATCTTTTATGCATCCTGATTATGCACGTGCCTTAGCAATGTAGCCCAAAGCTTCCTGGCACTTGGCTGTGATGGCAGCCCAATCTGCTGCAGCAACAGTCTCCTTAGGGAAGAGCTTAGAACCCATACCTACACAGAAAACACCCGCCTTGATCCAAGGAGTAAGGTTCTCCTCTGTTGGCTCTACTGCACCTGTTACCATGATGTTGCTCCAACGCAATGGTGCCATTACATTCTTAACGAATGAAGGACCACCTACATTACCTGCAGGGAATACCTTGGTTACATCGCAACCTGCTGCCTGAGCATTGTTGATCTCTGTTACAGAACCACAACCTGGTGAATAAGGCACCAAGCGACGGTTACATACAGGAGCAATGTCAGGGTTGAAGTTAGGACCAACGATGAAGTTTGCACCCAACTGGAGATACAAGGAAGCAGTACCAGCGTCAACCACTGTACCAGCACCCAAGATCATCTCAGGGCACTCCTTATCAGCCCACTTTACCAACTCTCCGAAAATCTCGTGAGCGAAATCGCCACGGTTGGTGAATTCAAATACGCGAACACCACCCTCGTAGCATGCCTTGATCACGTTCTTGCAGATTTCGATATCTTTATTGAAGAATACAGGAACCATACCAGTCTCTTTCATAGCTGCCATGACCTGCATTTTGCTAAACTTTGCCATCTTCTTGTTTTAATGTTAAATGTTATCGCTGTACACGACCATTAGCATTACCGCCAGCAAGGCTCTCAACCTCGTCAACAGAAACCAAGTTGAAGTCGCCAGGGATAGTGTGCTTCAAGGCAGAAGCAGCAACAGCGAACTCAAGAGCCTCGCCCTGAGTCTCCTTAGTCAGGAGACCATGGATCAAACCACCCGAGAAAGAGTCACCACCACCCACGCGGTCGATGATAGGGTTGATGTCGTAGTGCTTGCTCTGATAGAACTCCTTACCATCATAGATAAGAGCCTTCCAGCCATTATGAGAAGCAGAAAAAGACTCACGGAGCGTAGAAACGACATACTTGAAGCCGAACTCTTCCATCATACTCTTGAAGATGCCATAGTAACCCTCAGCATCAGTCTTGCCGCCTTCTACGTCTGCATCTGGCTTGAAGCCCAGGCAAAGCTGAGCATCTTCCTCGTTACCGATGCAAACATCTACATACTGCATCAATGGGCGCATCACAGAGATAGCCTTCTCTGATGTCCAGAGCTTCTTGCGGAAGTTGAGGTCAACAGATACTGTTACGCCATGACGCTTAGCTGCCTCACAAGCCAACTTGGTCAATTCTGCAGCCTTGTCGCTGATAGCAGGAGTAATTCCGCTCCAGTGGAACCACTGAGCACCCTCCATGATCTTGTCAAAGTCGAAATCAGAAGGATCAGCCTCTGCGATAGCGCTGTGAGCACGGTCGTAGATAACCTTAGATGGGCGCATAGAAGCACCTGTCTCTGCATAGTAGAGACCTACTCTATCACCACCGCGGGCGATAAACTCAGTATTGACGCCATAACGACGAAGACCATTTACTGCAATCTGGCCAATCTCGTGCTTTGGCAACTTTGATACGAAATATGCATCGTGACCATAGTTAGCAAGGCTAACAGCAACGTTAGCCTCACCACCACCAGGGATGATGCGAAGTGACTCACTCTGGATGAAACGATCGTTGCCTTCTGGTGACAAACGAAGCATAATCTCGCCTAATGTTACAATCTTTGCCATTGTTTGATAGTTTTAATTTCTTTGTTTTTATTGTTTGTTTACTAATAGACAATTTTGTAGTAGTTGTCCTTAACCGTTGGCAAAAATAGCTATAATTTCTCGAATACCAAAATTTAATCGCAGTTTTTTTCATTTATCGCCCTATTTTTTCGTATTTTTCTCACTTTTTTCCTTTTTTTCTCCTTTTTTTTCGTTTTTTGTGCAAAAAAAGAGCTGTGCATTCGCACAATTCAAAAAAATGTTGTATATTTGCGCCCGAATGCTGATGGTGTGACCGCACACAAACCAGCAGTTCAACAAAACATAGTAAAAAAGCACAGTTTGTGCGCACAGTTATTATATAATAATGTACGTGCGATGTGCTCTAACCATAAACTTAAAAACAATGGCCGAAAGAATCAGAATCAAGGATATCGCCGAAAGAGCAGGCGTATCTGTAGGAACAGTGGACCGTGTGCTCCACGACCGCCCGAACGTGTCGAAGCCGGCTCGTGAGAAGGTGGAACAAGCGCTCAAGGAAATGAATTATCAACCTAATATGTATGCCAGTGCATTGGCATACAACAAGGCTTATACTTTTTGCCTTCTGATACCGAAGCATGAGTCGGAAGCCTATTGGGAAGAGATAGAAGAAGGTGCAAGAAAGTGCGAAGACCAGCGCCGGGATTTCCATATTGATTTAGAGATTCGATTCTACGAGCGTTCCAATGAGGATTCTTTCAAGGCTGTTTCACAAGAGATTCTTGATGCCAATCCGGAAGGTGTTATCGTAGTACCATCATCTTTGGAAGAGACACGTGGTTTTACAGACCAATTGCATCAAAAGGGTATTCCATTTATCCTACTCGATTCTTATATGCCAGACTTGCGCCCTCTCTCCTTCTATGGACAGGATTCGTTCTGCTCTGGCTTCTTTGCAGCCAAGATGCTGATGATGCTTGCGGGCAATGAGAAAGAGGTGATGCTGATGAGACAGACCAAGGATGGTCATGTGGTCAGCAAGCAGCAGGATAACCGTGAGGTGGGATTCCGTCATTATATGCACGATCATTTCCCACAGATTGTCATCAATGTGCTTGATCTTCCGCTCAATGGAACCCGCAACGAATACCAGAAGATGCTGGGTCAGTACTTTGATGAACATCCTGCTACACATCATTGTATTACACTGACATCGAAGGCGCATATCGTGGGAGATTATCTGCTTAAGTCCAATCGCCGTGATGTACAGATCATGGGTTATGATATGGTGGGCAAGAATGCGAAATGTCTGCGCGAAGGCAGCATCTCGTTCCTCATCGCACAGCATGCCTATATGCAGGGCTACTATTGCGTGGATACCCTCTTCCGTGCCATCGTTCTCAAGAAGAAGGTGAATCCGGTAAATTACATGCCTATTGAGCTGCTGATGAAGGAGAATATCGATTTCTACCGCAGAACGCAGATCTAAGCTCGCAACGAGTACAACGGCTATCGTGAGATTTCCATTTTCAAGAATGGAGTAACATTGCAATAACTTAAAAAGAAACATGAGTAATAAGAAAGGATTGTTGGCGTTGTCGCCATTGTTTTTGTTGATTGTCCTCATCGTAGCATTCACCGTCTATTCGGTAGATGCCAGTCATAAGGATACCAATTTGTCGCTCACCGTGGCATTTATGATCTCCAGTATCTATGCCATTGCGATTTCTGGTGGTATGCCCATCAAGAGTCGTGTAGATACCTATAGCAAGGGTGCCGGCGCCAACAATCTGATGCTCATGCTGTGGATATATGTATTGGCAGGTTCCTTCGCAGCTTCGGCTAAGGCGATGGGAGCTGTCGATGCAACGGTCAATCTTGCACTCAGCATTCTTCCCGCCAGCATGATACTGCCGGGACTGTTTCTGGCAGCCTGCTTTATCTCCGTATCCATCGGAACAAGTGTAGGTACCGTTGTGGCACTTGTTCCGATAGCTGCGGGACTCGCCCACTCCATGGACGTAAATATAGGTATGATGACAGCTATCATCGTTGGTGGAGCTTACTTTGGAGACAATCTCTCCTTTATCTCTGATACCACGGTAGTAGCTACCCAGACTCAGAATTGCAAGATGAGCGATAAGTTCCGTGTCAATTCTCTTATCGTAGTACCTGCCGCCGTTATTGTACTGGCTATCTATGCCGTGATGGGTATCGGTCTGCAGGCACCTACTGATATTCCGGAGGTTGAATATGTCAAGGTGCTCCCTTATCTGGTAGTACTTGTCACGGCTGTGGCGGGTATGAATGTGATGGCGGTTCTTACGATGGGAACATTGCTCTGTGGGGTGATTGGTGTGAGCTGTCAGCTTCTGGGTGCTACCGGAGGTTACGATCTCTTCGGTTGGTTTTCGGCCATGGGTAACGGAATCATCGGTATGGGCGAACTGGTCATCATCGCAATGATGGCGGGTGGCATGCTCGAAATCATCCGTGAGAATGGCGGTATCAATTATATCATCGACAAGATTACGGCACACGTCAGTAACAAGCGAGGAGCCGAACTGTCTATTGCTGCACTGGTTTCCATGGTCAATGTATGTACTGCCAACAATACGGTTGCCATCCTCACGGTAGGCAACATAGCCAAGAAAATCGGTGATAAGTTTGGAGTTGACAACCGCAAGGCAGCCAGTATCCTCGATACTTTCTCCTGTACGGTTCAGGGCTTGATACCCTACGGAGTACAGATGCTTCTGGCAGCAGGTCTTGCCAAACTGAGTCCGATGGATATCCTTCCATACCTCTATTATCCTCTGGCTATCGGTATAGCTGCGCTGTTTTCGATACTATTTCGTTACCCGAAGCGATACAGCTAGAATGGAAGTAGCTTATTGCCAATTGTTTAACTTTTAAATGAATACACGATGGATTTTTTACAGAGAAACCTTTTTGTCAAGCTGCGTTCCGATCACTTTCATACGAAGGAGGAGATGGAACCGATGACTACCTTCAAACAGAAGAAGATAGCCCAGATGATGAAGAACCTCAGCGATGTGCCTGCGGGTGAAGTACGCATGAACAATGGTTTCCTGAACCGACGTTTAGCCAGCATACAGGAAAATGAGCGTCATGCCATCGACACCTCTATTGAGACCATTTATTTACTTCGCATCATCGTATCCAATATCAATGGAATATTAGCCAATGGCATTAATCTTGGCGGTATCATCGAGATGGGAAACTACCTGCGCACCAAGGGCGACAAGGTAGATTTCGTAAAACTGGAAAAATGGCTGCGCAAGCTCCGCATCCAGCGTATGGCGCAGTTGCAGGGCAGTGTACTTATCCTTTTCTTCGAATTTGAACAGGATGAGATACCTTTCGTGCGCCGTGTAGAACGTGGTGCCTACAAGCTGACCCTCCGTTCGCTTTATTATAACAGTCTCGATCAGCAGGAAATTTTATTCGAGCAGACTCAGGCTGGATTCGTTCGCACCACCGGCGGCACGATGCGCAAAAACCTGCGCCGCAGTATGCGGTATCTGGAATATGCGCCCATAGAAACTATCAGCAATTTCTGCAATAACTTCTACCGCTCGCTCTCAGAAATCGAAGAATAATATAAAATATATAAAAAATAAGCATACTCTGTGACGAATTTCAAGCGATTTTCGTACCTTTGCATCTATGAAACGATTTTGTATAACAATAATATCATCTATTATAACACTATGCGCAAGTGCGCAGGTGCAATGCGAGGATACCTGCAGTCATGTGCATGGCATAGACCTCAGCCACTATCAGGGCAATGTATTCTGGGAAACGGTGGGCGATAACTCCAAGATGGCGTATGTCTATCTGAAGGCTACCGAAGGTGGAACCAATGTAGATAGCAAATATAAGCAGAATATTGATCTGGCTCATAGATATGGACTCAAGGTGGGTTCATACCACTTTTATCGTGCCCGTATTCCTCAGGAAACTCAGTTGAAGAATTTCAAGGCACAGTGCCGCCCTGGCGACCAGGATCTCTTGCCGATGATCGACGTAGAGACCAAGAGTGGATTGGAAACAGAAGAATTTTGCGACTCACTCTTCAAGTTCCTGCGTCTCGTGGAAAAGGCATACAGGCAGAAGCCGCTCATCTATACGGGTGCCAACTTCTATGACCATTATCTCTTGGGAAAGCTCGACAGCTACAAGCTGATGATAGCACAATATACCAAGCGAGAACCAGTGCTCAAGGATGGAAGAGACTTTGAAATGTGGCAATATACCGGTAAAGGAAAACTGAACGGTATCAATGGCTACGTGGATAAGAGCAGATTCATGGGCAGGCATCGATTGAGAGAGATTAGATTCAGACACAGATAAGGCATTGTAACTTTGAACTTGGAGCTTTGAACTTGATGATTAGTTTCAAGGTAAAGAGTGAATAAGGTCTGAAAGCATAGAAACGATTTTAGTAAAATATAAACTTTAAATAAAACTATGGCAATTATTAAATGTCCAGAATGTGGCCGCCAGATCAGTGATAAGGCTCCAACCTGTCCTAGTTGTGGCGTTGAGATAGCTGGAAAAATCACCAAATGCCCTCATTGCGGTGAGGTTTATTTCAGCAGTCAGGAGATGTGTCCAAACTGCCATGAGATAGCAGTGGGGGTAACTCGTCCTCTTGCGGAAGCAACATCACCGGTGTCGTCTGCAGCATCGTCTGCAACACCGCAGGCTCCTGCGGCTCCAACAACTCCTTCAGCCCCTCCTACCCCTCCTGTCCCACCAGTACCTCCTGTACGTCGTCCTGGTGTTGCTGCGAATGGAAATGATGGCGGAGAGGGCAATACTCCTCAGGAACCACAGAAGAAAAAGAACACCCGCTCTATCTTCATCATCTCATTCATCTTTGCTGCCTTGGCGTGTGGCATTATGTATTACTTCTACGACAGTGCCAATCGCAACAAGGAGATGGAAGCTTATGAGTATGCGATGCAAAGCAGCGATCCGATGGTACTGCAGAGTTATCTCGATACCTACAAGGATGCAGATGAAGCACATCGCGATTCCATCATGGCTCATCTAGACCTGTTGAAGCAGAACGACCAGGATTGGACCAATGCGGTAGTGAGCGGATCGAAAGAAGCTCTGGAGGATTATCTCCAGAAGTATCCTAACAGTTTGCACAAACAGGAAGCTTTGCTTAAAATAGATTCCCTCGACTGGAATGTAGCTAAGGCTGCAGATACAGCTGATGCCTATCAGGCATACCTGAATGCTCATACAGATGGTGCTCATATCGAAGAGGCTGAAAATGCCTTGAAGAAGGTGAAGAGCCGTGACCTCCAGCCAGAAGAAAAGCAGATGGTGAGCGGATTGTTCCGTCAGTTCTTCCAGAGCATCAATTCCCGTAATGCGGATGGATTGACAGCTACCTGCGAGGATATTCTCTCTTCCCTGCTTGGTAAGAACTCGGCTACCAAGGCTGATGTCGTTACCTTTATGGATAAGCTCTATAAAGACAATGTTGCCAATATGAACTGGCACATCAACAACGACTACCAGATCAAGAAGCGCGAGGTTGGCGATGAGGAATATGAGTATCAGGTACAGTTCTCTGCCCGTCAGGACGTAGATATGACAGATGGCTCGAAGAAGGAACAGCTCTTTAAGATTTCTGCAGTTGTTTCACCTGATGGCAAAGTTTCTGCCTTCAATATGAACAAGGTTTCTGAGCCACAGCAATAGAATTGTTCTGATTAAAAGATTCGTAGTTCTAAAACAATATAAAAGAATCATAAGATTCAAAAACAATATAAAAAGAAAGCTCCGATGGATTTGTTGAGTCCATCGGAGCTTTCTTTTTTCCTTTTACTTTGCTTCCTTCATCTGTCGGAGCAATTCCTTCTGTTTTTCATTCAGACCAGTAGGCAACTTCACGTTATAGGTAATCATCAGATCGCCGAAGGTTCCATCACCTCTGTCATAACCCTTGCCGCGAACACGTACCTTGGTACCATTCTGGGTTTCCGGTTTGATTTTCAGTTTAATCTTTGAACCATTGCTCAATGTGATGATACCCTCACCACCGAGCAGTGCGGTGTACATGTCGATATTCACATTCATGTTCATCTCGCCGGTATTCGTTCTGCCGCTACGGCCACCGCAGCCGCCGTTACATCCGCCTGTACCATATTCAGCACCGGCACCGAAACCAGCACCTGCTCCGCCGAATCCGCCAAAGCCACCGAAACCGGCACCTTGTGAACCACGGGCACGACCTCCGCCGAAGAGATTTTCGAAGAAGCTGGAGAAACCGCCTCCTCCACCACCGAAGCTGCTGAAGTCGAAGCCTTCGAATGGATTTCCACCAGCGGCACCTCCGCCGGCAGCACCATCATAGCCTCCACCACCGAAGCCTCCTACATTCTTCCACTGTTCACCGTACTGGTCGTACTTAGCACGCTTGTCCGGATCGGAAATCACCTCATACGCCTCGTTCAGCGCCTGGAACTTAGCCTTTGCCTTTGGGTCGTTAGGATGCAAATCCGGATGAAACTGTTTAGCACGCTTGCGATATGCAGCGCGCACATCCTTCTGCGGGATGTTCTTATCTACACCGAGAATCTTGTAATAATCTACAAATGCCATAGTATAATACCTCCTATTTTTATGATTTTTATAAGAATCCAACAAAAAGTATGCCGTAATTGCCAACTTTTTTGTAATTTTGCAGTTGAAACAAATAAATTCGAGAAAAAGTATGAAAAAGTTATTCGCAGCGCTCTTGTTGGCGCTCACTTTTAATTCGCAGGCAATGGCTCAGCCGCGCACCGTCAAACTCAGAGTGATTCAGACGAGTGATGTCCATGGTTCTTTCTTCCCATACGATTTCATCAATCGCAAACCGAAGGCAGGAACCCTGGCACGTGTATCCTCTTATGTAAACGATCTGCGCAAGACCTATAAGGACAATGTCATCCTCCTGGAGAATGGCGATATCCTTCAGGGACAACCTACCTGCTACTTCTATAATTATATCAACACCCAGGCTCGTAATGTAGCAGCTGATGTAGTCAACTATATGAAGTATGATGCCCAGGCTTTCGGTAATCACGATGTAGAGACAGGTCATGCGGTTTATGATAAGTGGATCAAGGAGTTAAACTGCCCGGTGCTGGGTGCCAACATCATTGATACCAAGACCGGTGAGCCTTATGTGAAGCCTTATATCATCCTGAACCGTGAGGGTGTGAAGATAGCCGTTCTCGGTATGTTGACTCCAGCTATTCCTAACTGGCTGACAGAGAATCTCTGGAGCGGAATGAAGTTTGAGAATATGGTGACCTGTGCCCGTAAATGGATGAAGATTATCCAGGAGAAGGAGAAGCCGGACGTTGTCATCGGAGTCTTCCACAGCGGTAAGGATGGCGGTATTGTCACTCCCGAATATGAGGAGGATGCCTCCCTGCGGGTAGCAAAGGAGGTGCCAGGCTTCGACATGGTACTCTTCGGACATGACCATACCCGCTGCAATGAGACGATCCTGAATGTGGAAGGTAAGCCTGTGGTGTGTCTCGACCCTGCCAATAATGCACTGAATGTGGCAGATGCCGAGGTGACCATTACCCTGAACAAGAAGAAGGTGAATGGCAAAAAACAGTATGTTGTGACAGACAAGAAGATAGTTGGCAGTCTGCCAGATGTGACAAAATGTCCTATTGATGAGGATTTCATGAAGGCATTCGAGCCTCAGATTGCAGAAATCAACAAGTTTGTCAGCAAGCAGATCGGAACTTTCAAGAATACCATTCACAGCCGCGAGTCTTTCTTCGGCAGCTGCGCCTTCAATGACTTCATCCTCAACCTGCAGCTACAGATCACGAATGCTGATATCGCCTTCAATGCGCCCCTCCAGTTTAATTCCACCATTAATGCGGGACCTATCTATGTTGGTGACATGTTCAATCTCTATAAATATGAGAACCAGCTCTATGTGATGCGCCTTACAGGTGAGGAGATCCGCAAGCATCTGGAGATGAGCTATGATCTCTGGGTGAATACGATGAAGAGTCCTGAAGACCATCTGCTCCTGCTCGATACCCAGACCAAGGGCGATCAGCAGCGTCTGGGCTTCAAGAACCTCTCCTTCAATTTTGACAGTGCTGCCGGCATCGATTATGAGGTAGATGTTACCAAGCCAGACGGCGAGAAGGTGAAGATTCTGCGTATGAGCAATGGTCAGCCTTTCGATGAGAAGAAGTGGTATAAGGTGGCAGTGAACAGTTATCGCGGCAATGGCGGCGGAGAGCTCCTCACCCGTGGTGCCGGTATTCCAAAGGATAGTCTGGATAGCAGAATCATCTATCGCAGTGAGCGCGACCAGCGTTACTATCTGATGGAGGCCATCGAAAAGATGGGAACCGTGGATGCCAAGCCAAACAACAACTGGAAGTTTGTGCCGGAAGCATGGGCCAAGCCTGCAGCCCAGCGTGACTATGAGTTGCTTTTCGGAAAGAAAAAATAATAGATTATGAAGTATTGGTTTATATTTTGCAAGACAGATATCTTGCTCGAGAAGAGAGAAGATGGAACCTATACGATTCCATGTAGTGAGGAAAGTCCGGTAGCAACCAAGCCTTGGACCCATATCCTCAACATCACACCGATGAATGACGGTACGGAAGTGAAGACTTTCACCATTCCAGAGCCCGTAACCGACAATCCGAAATATGAGATGTGCGGTTTGCGTCCTAGCTTTTACAAGCTCTCCCCAGAGTTGTATCAGAAAGCGGGAAAATGTCAGGAACTGAACTATTGGGATATGAACACCCAGTTTTGCGGTGTATGCGGTTCACCTATGAAGATGTCAACGGATATCAGTAAGAAGTGTACCGAGTGTGGCAAGTCTGTCTGGCCCTCTCTCGCTACAGCCATCATCGTTCTTATCAAGAAGGGCGATCAGGTGCTGCTGGTTCATGCCCGCAACTTCAAGGGTAACTTCGATTCCCTGGTAGCCGGTTTTGTGGAAACAGGTGAGAGTCTGGAGGAAGCTGTTCATCGTGAGGTGATGGAAGAAACCGGTCTGACCATCAAGAACCTCAAGTATTTCGGTTCCCAGCCATGGCCGTACCCAAGTGGCTTGATGGTAGGATATACAGCCGAATATGTAGATGGTGAGATTCATCTTCAGAAGGAAGAGCTTTCCCGCGGCAAATGGTTCAGCAAGGACAATCTCCCTGTTCTGCCGGAGAAATTGTCGATTGCCCGCAAACTCATTGATGCTTGGCTAGAGAATAGAATATAAACTTTCGCAAGCAGACTATACTCGCCCTAGACTAATGATAAGTATAGGGTAGAATCTTGAAATTAAGAAATACAGAAGAGATGAAAGAAAAACTTTGGAATGCGAATTACATCAAGGTGATGACCACCAACTTTCTGCTCTACTTTTCCTTCTATCTCCTTACCCCACTCCTCCCACTCTATCTGAGTGAAACTTTCGGGGCTACGAAGGATGTGATAGGCATTGTTCTGAGCGGATATACGGTGGCGGCACTCATCATCCGTCCGTTTAGCGGATATGTGGTGGATGGATTTTCCCGCAAGAAAGTGCTGATGGTCTGTCTGACGGCTTTTGCCATCTTCTTTGCAGGATACATAGCAGCCAGTACCATCCTGATGTTTGCCATCTGCCGAACCCTGCATGGTGGACCTTTCGGAGCGGTAACTGTTGCCAACAGTACCTGTGCCATCGATGTCTTGCCATCGAGCAGACGCAATGAGGGTATCGGTCTTTATGGATTGAGCAATAACTTCGCCATGGCGATAGCCCCTTCCATCGGTATCTATCTGCACAATCTGGTGGGTAGTTATATGGTACTTTTCTGGATAGCCTTTGTGGTAGCCATTGCTTCTGTAGTGATAGCTGGAACGGTGAAACTCCCAGAGAAGGAAATCATCAGAAACAAGGAGAAGCTCTCGCTCGACCGCTTCTTCCTGACCCGCGCCTGGCTGTTGGCCATCAACATCTGTATGTTTGGTTTCTGCTGGGGTGTATTGAGCAACTATCTCGCCATTTACAGTAAGGAGGAATTAGGCATTACCGGAGGAACGGGTACCTATTTTGCAATCCTCTCTATGGGATTGTTCATGAGCAGATTGCAAGGCAGAAAGGCTTTGAGTCAGGGTAAGCTGACCCAGAATGCTGCCGAAGGAATGCTGATATCGCTCGTTGGTTTTACGATATTCGTAGCCATCAAGCATCCGATTGCCTACTATCTTTCAGCTGCATTGATAGGATTGGGAAATGGTCACCTGTACCCAGCCTTCTTGAATATGTTTATCAATGTAGCCCGCCACGATCAGCGTGGTACAGCCAACAGCAGTATTCTGACCGGTTGGGATCTGGGATTCGGAATCGGTTGCCTTCTGGGTGGTGTTGTAGCCGAGCATTTCGGTTATAGTGGTGCCTTCTGGATGGTAGCGGTCGAAAATGCCGCCGCAGTGGTATTATTCTTTGCTGCCTCCCGGACATTCTTTGAAAAAAGAAGACGAAACGATTAGCAAAGGAATAAAAAAGTATAAGTTTTTTCCAGGTAAAAGTTTAGCTTCCATTAAGGGCTAAACTTTTACCCTTAAGGCTAGAAATATTTTCCCTTAAGGGAAATTATATTTTTCCTTAAGGATAAATCTTTTTTTCCTTAAGGGTAGTTTACTGCTGGTTTTAAACCGGTATAGAAGTCCAATTAAAGAAAAAGAGCATTCGTAAGGATTGTGGAAACAAACCCTTTCGAATGCTCTTTGCATTTTTCTTACATGCAGTTCTCTCTTAGAATGGGAGATCATCTGCGCTGCCACCTGCTGCAGGAGCTGCTGGCTGAGCTGGAGGGAATGGAGCTGTTGCACCCTGAGCAGGAGCTGGAGCTGCCTGAGGAGCCGCACTTACTGGAGGGAATGGAGAACCAACAGGCTGCATGCCACCCTGCATAGCAGCAACAGCATTAGGATCTACACGCTGAATATTCCAAGCGCGGACACTGTTGAACCAACGACCATTATATTCGTGTGCATCCAAATCAAAAGAAACCAAAAGTTCCTCACCACTCTGGATGTTGAACTGAGCAATACGGTCTGCACCGAAAACATCGAAGCAAAGCTTCTTTGGATACTGCTCATGAGTTTCAATGACATAAGACTGAGCCTTCCACTCACCTCTTGCTGAAACGCCGCTTTTTTCTGGTAAAACGGCAATTACCTTTCCTTGTAATTCCATATTATTATTTTAAAAATTGTTTCAATCCTTCGCCTGCCAAGCCCCATTTTCATCGAGAATCAAAAGATGTATGAAGAGGCTCAAAAACGAGTGAATCTATCTGTTATTTTTCTTTCTGACTGCGAAATTACTAAAAATAGTTTTAAAACAAAAACATTTCTTCGATTATTTTTGTCTATCCCCAATATTTTTTGTATTTTTGTGCTCATAATTGCGCAAATGCTCCAATTTACCCATCAAGTAAGGAGCATCAGCAATGAAAATGAGATAAGTAATATAGAAAATTAATAATATAAAATAACGACTCATGAGATTTACAGTTTCAAGTTCAGCATTGAACAGCAAGCTCAATATGCTTGCTAAGGTGATTGGCAGCAAGAATTCTCTGCCTATCCTTGACAATTTCCTGTTTCAAGTTGCCAACGGCGAGATGACCATCACCGCAAGCGACAGTGACAACATCATCAAGAGTACCATCGCTCTCACTGACTGCGATGGCGAAGGCGAGTTCTGCGTTGCCAACCGCGTCATCCTGGATGCATTGAAGGAGTTGCCTGAGCAGCCTCTCAGCTTCGATGTAGATACAGATAGTTATGCCATTAAGATTGTATATCAGAATGGTCTCTATAATTTCACAGGCTTGAATGCTGAAGACTATCCTCCAACACAGGATATGGGTGATGCCTGCACTACCCTCGTCTTGCCAGCACAGGTGCTGATCGACAATATCAACCGTTCTCTCTTTGCAACAGCCAGCGATGAGCTGCGCCCAGTAATGAATGGTATCTATTTCGACCTTACTCCCGAATCGCTTGCCATCGTTGCAAGTGATGGCCATAAGTTGGTAAGAAGCAAGAACTTCACTGTCAAGAGTGAGACTCCTTCTTCATTCAACCTGCCAAAGAAGCCAGCATCATTGCTGAAGAACATTCTGAGCAAGGATGATGAGGCAACCATCAAGTTTGATGCACGCAGAGCTGAGATTCAGTTTAGCGATGGCGTATTGAAATGCCGCCTCATTGATGGTCGCTATCCTAATTACAACTCAGTGATTCCAGCCAACAACCCATGTGAGATAACCGTAGATCGCAAGGGCTTGCAGAGTGCATTGCGCCGTGTTTTGCCATTTGCCAGCGAGAGCAGCCAGCTGATCCGTTTCCATATCGAAAGCGGCCGTTTCGAGGTTTCTTCAGAAGACATCGACTTCTCTACTTCTGCCAAGGAAGTTTTGGCTTGCGAATATAGCGGTTCCAGCATCAGCATCGGTTTCAAGGGTAGCAGCTTGATGGAAATCCTGGGTAATCTGAACAGCGATCAGGTTGTCTTCCACTTGGCAGATCCTAGCCGTGCTGGTATTATTGTACCAGCTGAGCAGCCAGAAGACGAGGACATCCTCATGCTCATCATGCCAATGCTCCTTAACGAATAAGGAGCTTGGTTCATCTAAACACCCCTTCCCTATCAGTAATATATAGTAATAAATACTAGAAGTAATGAAATTAAATCTTACTAAGCCTCTGATCGTGTTCGACCTAGAGACTACCGGTCTTGACATGGTAAAAGACAGAATCATCCAGATCTCCTATATCAAGGTGTATCCAGATGGAACAGAGGTTCGTAAAAACCAGTTTGTCAATCCAGAGAAGCCAATCCCTGAAGAGGTGGTTGCTCTTACAGGTATCAGCAATGATGATGTGAAGGATGCACCAACTTTCAAGCAGTTGGCGGCTACCTTCAACCAGGAGTTCTCCGGTTGTGATTTTGCTGGCTATAACTCCAATCATTTCGATGTACCTATGCTTGCAGAGGAATTCCTGCGTGCAGGCATCGATTTCGATTTCTCTAAGTGTCGCCTCATTGATGCCCAGAACATCTTTATGAAGATGGAGCGTCGCAACCTGGCTGCTGCCTACAAGTTCTATTGCGGCAGAAAGATGGAGGAAGACTTCGAGGCACACCGTGCCGACCAGGATACCGAGGCTACCTATTGCGTGCTGAAAGGCGAGCTGGACCGTTATGCCCCTGGTGTTCAGGAGGAAGCCGACCGTGTGCTCAATAATGACATGGACGAGCTTGCTGAGTTCTCCAAGCGCAACGACAATGTAGATTTTGCCGGCCGCATAGTCTGGCAGGAGTTGAAGGATGCCGACGGCAATGTGATACTCGACGAAAAGGGCAATCCTCGCAAGCACGAGGTATTCAACTTCGGCAAGTACAAAGGATGGGATGTGGCAGAGATTCTGACCAAGGATCCTGGTTACTTCACCTGGGTATTGGGAAGCGATTTCACCAACAATACCAAGCAGGTACTCACCCGTATCCGTCTGCGCGAGTTCAACAAGAGAATGGGAAAATAATATGTTAAAAGGAAAGAAAATCGTATTGGGCATTACGGGTTCCATTGCAGCCTACAAGTCATGTCTTATCATCCGTGGTCTCATCAAGAAGGGAGCTGAGGTACAGGTGGTCATTACGCCTGCCGGTAAGGAGTTCATTACCCCTATCACTCTCTCGGCGCTGACCCACAAGCCTGTGGTAAGCGAGTTCTTCTCACAGCGTGATGGTACCTGGAATTCGCACGTGGATCTCGGTCTCTGGGCGGATGCGATGGTCATTGCACCATGTACGGCATCTACCATGGGCAAGATGGCGCATGGCATTGCAGACAACATGCTCATCACCACCTATCTCTCCATGAAGGCACCAGTCTTCATTGCTCCTGCCATGGACCTTGATATGTACAAGCATCCTTCTACCCAGGCTAACATGAAGACCCTTCTCGGCTATGGTAACCATATCATTGAGCCGGAAGTGGGATTCCTAGCTTCTGGATTAGAGGGAAAGGGACGCATGGAGGAACCGGATGTCATCGTGAATTACCTGGACAGATACTTCAATATGATGGAGAGTGCCGATGAGGTTGCTGATGCAGAATCAGAGAACCAGAAGAATACGGAGAAAGACCTCTGCGGTAAGAAAGTGATGATTACAGCTGGACCGACCTACGAGAAGATAGACCCAGTGCGCTTCATCGGCAATTATTCTTCAGGAAAGATGGGATTCGCACTTGCCGAAGAATGTCTTCGCCGTGGTGCGGATGTTACTTTGGTGGCAGGTCCTGTTTCATTAGACTGTAGTCCTGCTATCCACCGCATCAATGTGGAGAGCTGTGAGGAGATGTATCAGGCAGCCACAGCAGCCTTTGCTTCATCTGATGCTGCCATTCTCTGTGCAGCCGTAGCAGACTTCCGTCCTGCCAATGTAGCTGATAAGAAAATCAAGCGCGAAAAGGATGACCTGGAGTTGACACTGGTGCCTACCCATGACATCGCAGCAGCTTTGGGACAGATGAAACAAAAGAATCAGCGAATCGTAGCTTTCGCCCTGGAAACCAACGATGAAGAGAGTAATGCACAGAAGAAGAGAGTGAAGAAAAACGCCGACTTCATCGTGCTCAACTCTACCCGTAATCCGGGCACTACTTTCGGCACTGACGACAATCAGATTACCATCATCTCTGAAAAGGGAAAGAAAGAATATGAAAAGAAACCGAAGACTGAGGTGGCTCGCGACATCATTGACGAGCTGGCTCTCCTGTTTTAGTCCGGTATCTTTAGCTGGTGGCCTCCTGTGCTGCAGTCCTTCTACGATTTCAGCACAGGAGCTGCAAGCTAAGATTACCATCAACCATGCCCAGATTTCGGGCACGGAGAAAGGCGTATTCGACAATCTGCAACAGACCTTGCAGCAATTCGTCAACAATCGCCAATGGACTCATCTTCAGTTTCAGAAGAACGAACGCATCATCTGCAACTTCAATATCACCGTCACCAAGTATGACAGAGACCAGAATCTCTTTACCTGCAAGGCGCTGATACAGGCCAATCGCCCCGTCTTCAATTCGGCATACACCTCCACCTTATATAATAATGTGGACGATAACTTCACGTTTCGTTTTGCAGAATACGACCAGTTGGAGTTCAATGAGCAGCAGATAGACAATCAGCTTACAGCTCTCTTTGCCTATTATGCATATCTTATCATCGGCATCGATCTGGATAGTTTTGCACCCAAAGGTGGTGAAGACATCCTGCAGCGCTGCATGAATCTGACAAACAATGCCCAGAATCTGGATTATCCCGGATGGAAGGCTTTCTCTGATGACCGTAACCGATATGCCATCATCTCAGACTATCTGGATGGAGCGTTGGAACCCTTCAGACAGTTGCAGTATGACTACTATCGGAAAGGACTCGACGAGATGGCGAATAATGCGGAAAGAGGTCGTACCGAGATAACCGCAGCCCTGGAAACAGGACTGAAGAAGGCGAAGGAAAACCGCCCGCTCAGTTTGTTGCCACAGATATGGACTGATTTTAAGAAGGATGAACTTGCCAACATCTATCGCGGCAAAGGAACCCAAAAGGAAAAGGAGAGCATCTATGAACTCCTCTTCTCCATCAATCCTTCACAGAATAAATATTGGGATCTGGTCAAGGAATAATCTTTCAGGAATCATCTGTCTGGATAGATTTTTCAGGTTGGAATCTTCATGAGAGCATCTTCCAGAACAGAAGCTTCTGATAATCAGAATCAGCTTTCCCTTTATATCTTTATCAAAAAGTAGAATAAATATGCTCAAGCAATTATATATCAAGAACTTCACGCTCATCGACGAGCTGAACATCTCTCTCTATCCTGGCTTCTCCGTCATCACGGGTGAGACAGGAGCAGGAAAGAGTATCATCCTCGGTGCCATCGGACTGCTTCTGGGTAACCGTGCCGACAGCAAGGCGATCAAGGCAGGAAGAGACCGTTGCGTGATAGAGGCTCACTTCGATCTCTCCAGATATGGTATGCAGAAATTCTTCGATGATAACGACATCGACTATGATGCCGATGATACAATCATCCGAAGAGAGTTGACTGCAGCCGGCAAGAGCCGTGCCTTCATCAATGACACCCCGGTGCCTCTCACCCGTATGAGAGAATTGGGAGAGCAACTCGTGGATATCCATTCGCAGCATCAGAATCTTCTTCTGCAGAAAGAAGACTTCCAGTTGAATGTGGTGGATATCATCGCTCAGGATGCCGACCAGCTCAAGGTTTACCAAAAGGAGTATTATGCCTATCGCAAAGCCAAGGAACTTCTGGAAGAGCTGAAAGCCGAAATTGCCAAGAACCGTGAGAACGAGGAGTTTATGCGCTTCCAGCATAAAGAGCTGGATGATGCAAATCTACAGGAAGGCGAATTGGAACAGCTGGAACAGGAAGCTGAAACCCTGAGCCATTCGGAGGATATCAAGACCGCTCTCTTCGAAGCAGACAATGCGCTTTCTGGAGAAGACGACAGCATACTTGACAAACTGAAGAACGCCACTCATCAACTGGAAAATATCTGTGATGTCTATCCAAGCATGGCTGATGTGGCGGGCAGAATGCAGAGCAGCTATATCGAACTGAAGGACATCGCACAGGAAATCAGCAGTAGTGTAGATCACGTGGAATTCGATCCTAACCGATTGGATGCCATCAATACCCGTCTGGACAAACTCTACACCTTGCAGCAGAAGTTCCATGTGGAAACGGTGACTGAACTCATTGCTACCCGTGACCGCATAGCAGAACAGCTTTCGCATATCGATAATGGCGATGAAGACATCGAAGAGAAGGAAAAAGAAGTTGCAGCTCTCCTTGCCAAGGCTAAAAAGCAAGCTGCCCTACTCACTTCCATCCGTCAGAAATCAGCAAAGGCCATCGAAAAAGAGATGAAGGGCAGACTCATCCCGCTGGGCATTCCGAATGTGAGATTCGAGATTGCCTTCGCAGATAAACCACTGTCTGGAAATGGTGCCGATAAGGTCAGCTTCCTCTTCAGTGCCAACAAGAGTACCCAGCTACAGCCTGTCAGTCAGGTAGCTTCGGGTGGTGAGATTGCTCGTGTAATGCTCTCGCTGAAGGCTATGATCAGTGGAGCCGTGAAGTTGCCAACTATCATCTTTGATGAAATTGATACCGGTGTAAGCGGAAAGATAGCTGAAAAGATGGCAGATATCATGGAAGAAATGGGACTCCAGAACCGACAGGTACTCTCCATCACTCATCTGCCACAGATTGCTGCCAAGGGTAGCCATCATTACAAGGTGTTGAAGGAGGAAACCGAGAATGGAACCATCTCGCACATGAAAGAACTCAACAACCAGGAACGCATTGAGGAAATTGCCCAGATGCTCAGTGGCAGTGACATCACGCAGGCAGCTCTTGCCAATGCCAAAGAATTATTGAGAATATGAAAAGAATAAATATGATACTGATGGGACTGATGCTGGGTGCATCATCCCTCTTCGCTCAGCCAGGCTCTGTACAGAAAGCCGCCAAGAGCGTATTTACACTCACCACCTTCAACAAGGATGGTAACATCATCTCTTCTACACAAGGTGTATTTATTGATAACAAGGGAACGGCTATCGGTACCTTCAAACCGTTTATCGGTGCTGTGAAGGCTACCATTGTGGATGCCAGCGGAAAGTCGATGGACGTGGATGCCATCCTCGGTGCCGATGAACTTTACGATGTGGCTAAGTTCAGGGTACTGGGTAATACCACGGCTGCCAACATTGCTACGGCAGAATCACCTGCGGGCAGCAAGGTCTGGCTCGTACCTTATTCTATCAAGAAGTCACCTTTCCAGCAGGAGGATATCGCAAGCGTTGAGAAGTTTAAGGAAACTTACAATTACTACATCTTCTCCAACACCGTACCGGACAATGCAGTGGGTTGCCCATTCGTCAACAAAAGCGGTCAGGTGATTGGTATCATGCATAGCAATGGTCAGGTAACTGCCATTGATGCCAACTATGCCAAGGAGTTGAAGGTGACGGGTCTTTCTACACTGGATGCAGCCCTTCGCCAAACAGGCATCCGTACTGCTCTTCCTGATACCGAACAGGAGGCGATTACGATGATGACGCTCAATAAGTCTCAAGTGTCCCGCGACATCTATGACAAGTATGCAGATGAGTTTATGGCAAAGTTCCCAGCTTCAGCATTCGGCTATAAGGAAAAAGCAACTCTTCTTGTAGATAAGAACGAGTTTGCCGAGGCAGCCAAATGTATGGAAGATGGAATCAAGAAATCTTCAGCCAAGGATGAAGCCCACTCCAATTATTCTGATGTCATCTATCAGAAACTGATTTATAAGGGTGATTCAGCCTATACAGCCTGGACTTACGACAAGGCGATAGAAGAGGCACAGAAGGCATACGCCATCAATGCCAATCCTGTATATCAGCATCAGGAGGCACGTATCATCTTTACCAAGGGTGATTACCAGAAGGCATACGATATGTTCATTGCCCTGACCAAGACTTCAGTCAAGAACTCGGAAATCTTCCTGGAGGCAGCTCAGGCTAAGATTCAGCTCAAGGCTCCAGCTACAGAGATCAAGGTCTTGCTGGACAGTGCAGTCAATGAGGCTAAGAACTCGGGCACCATGGCTGGTCCTTACTATCTGGCTCGTGGTGATTTCCAGGCGGAACAGGGAGAGTATCGTAGTGCTATAGCCGACTACAATATGTATGATTCTATTGTCCGTCCTGTTAATCCTGCATTTTTCTATGCAAGATACAAGGCTGAAACCAAGTTGCGCATGTGGCAGCCAGCGCTGATTGATATTGCCCGTACCTGCTACCTCGCTCCTAATGAGCCTACTTATTTTGCAGAATGGGCTAGTCTTGACTTGCGAGTGAAGCGATATGCAGAAGGCATCAGTGCAGCCAAGCATTGCATAGAGATTGCTCCAGAATATGCCGATGGCTATCTCCTCCTCGGTTTGCTCCAGATGGAGAACAAGCAGAAGGAAGAGGCTCGCAAGAACCTGGAAAAAGCAAAGGAACTGGGTGATACCCGTGCTGAGGGTTATCTCAAGAAACTGAAATAATCAGATTAATTGAAATAACAAAATTGAAGGTGGTAATAATTGCACTTTCAAACGCCCTGAAAGGGCAAAAGCTCATAGGAGGGTGTGTCAAAAGTCCAAGACACACCCTCTTCTTCGTTTCTTCAAGAACGCAAGCCCGCTAGGCGTCTCGGAGAATTTGAACACCGCCCCCGCTAGGCGTCTCGCCGGATTTGCAATCCGGCGTTAAAAAATGTCCTAACCTATTTAGGCTCTGCGGATTTGCAATCCGCAGCAAAGGAGTATGCTTTTCCTTTTGTTGGGGGATTACAAATCCCCCAGTTTTAATAGGTCGAACCTTTTTTACGGCGGATTGCAAATCCGCCGGGACGCCTAGCGGGATTCATACATCCCCAGGGCGTTGCCCTGGGCTAGGAGCTTTTGGGCCTTCAGCCCGTTCTTAAGCCACAAGTGAAAGTTCTATAAAACAAAAAGTGGATTAACCTTTCGATTAATCCACTTTTGTGATTCCGTTGGGGTTCGAACCCAAGACCCACAGCTTAGAAGGCTGTTGCTCTAATCCAACTGAGCTACGGAACCAACGCTGCTAATTTTCATTAGCGAGTGCAAAGGTAATACTTTTTTGCGAAACTACCAAATTTTCCCGCATCTTTTTTACAATAAAACCGAATATTATGCAACTTTTCTCCTTCTATGAATTGAAAAGCGCATAATATTCGGTATTCCTCATTCTTTTATGCATCAAAAAGAATGAATATCATCTTCTACTTACTATTCAGTAATCAGTGTAAACTCTGAACCTGAAGCATAATCCTGACCATTCTGCTCATTCAATGCACGCAGACGGAAGTAGCGAGCCTTGACAGGCTTGTTCAACATCACCTTCTGCAGCTTGGCTGTCTTCTCAAAATGACCCTTCAGGATTGGCTCACCCCAAGTCTTGTTGTCGTTGCTGACGTAGATTTCATAATCCTTGATGCAACCATTCAGAGAACCATCCTGGCGTGCCAGATAAGTAAAGCCCTTGATGACCTTCTGCTTGCCAGCATCGAAGTCAACCCAGTGAGGATACTTAGCCAATGTAATGGAATACATCGTATGCCAGAATGTAGAAGGATCGCCATCTACCAAGTAGGCAGCATCACCCTCGTCTGGCTCCTGACTGGAAGCAAAGGCAATCTGAAGATTAGATGTCTGCTGATTCTGCTGCATCTTCTTCATAACCTCCTTCATCATTTCACGACCGGTAGCTGAAACCTTCACGATATTTCCAAGCTCTGACTTCACCGCTGGACGGATGATGAATCCGAATGTGGTAGGAGTACTGCGTACCTGATCTGGTGTCAAAGGACCACCCTGTCCACAGCTGGCACCGCCCAATCCTGTAACCTTTGCATCGAGGTGCAAGTGAGTACCGCTGCTCTTTGGCAACTGATATGGATGTGCTGCCAAAGTCAACTCCTGCTGACTCCAAGGCAATGCTGAGGCAGACATAGTACTGTCAGAGATGAATACTACACCCTGCTGGCTGTCGTTGGTAACGGCACACCAACGAACCTCCTCGCGGTTGCCCTGTGCCTGTGGCTTAGGAAGCATGATGCCCTGCTCTGCTACCGGACTGTGGTACCAACCGATAAACTGGCTGGTCTTGCGGTCGTTGTAGTTGTTGACAGGTCCACGTCCATAATAATCATACTGATTCAACTCGCTTGGCAATACCATAGAATAGCCGATACGAGGCAAAATGACCTTAGAACGATTAGCACCGATGGCACTCTGCATCTCGATAGAACCATCCTTATAGATAGTATAAATCTGGCGTGAAGTGAACTTCAGGTCAGCATCTGTCAAGGCATGCTTGTTCTTCTCGAAGTTATAGCAAGACTCTGGGTCACGGTCGCGGTTGCTGTAATTCACATCGCATCCCTCCTTACCCTGACTCTCTACAGTAAAGTCGAGCTGGTAAGTACCATCCTTCTTGGCTGTATAGTTCCAGTTCTTCACTACATGCTGCAGGTCGTACAGACCATTCTTGAACCATGCATTGTGGTATCCGATACCGGCATCGTTGTCTGTAGGAGCACGATATGCATCGAGTTTAGGACCATTGCCATCCTTGATGATATCCTGACTGCCATACTTCAGGCTATAGATAGCACCGGTATTCAGGTCGAATGCCACCTGGAAATTGCCACCAATGATGTTGGCACGCTTAGCCGCCTTATCTACCGAAAGCTTCATCGCCTTACCGTTCTTGGCAACAGTAGCGATAGAAGGAGCAGCCACATCAGCGCCCTTCACTCTCAACTGCTCTTCCATCTGCGGATAACCCTTGGCAGCCCACGGCATATCCTTACCCAGAAGGAACTGGACTGTTACGAAGTACTCGCTCTTTGGATCGAGGCTTGCATAATCGTATGGCAAGGTATAGAAGCCCTTCTCGCGAGGACCCACGATATTCTTGGCACCCTGCAATGGCTGATTCTTTGAAATGCAGACGCCATCCTTATAGAGAGACCATACAATCTGATAATTCTTGAGAGGCTCGAAGTAGTTCTTGTTGAAGATTTCAATCTGTCCCTGCTTCATATCTACAGCCTTTACGCCTACATTCTGATAAACCTTCTTTACCTCATAGTACTGAGCCTTAGGTGAGAAGTCTGGGCGAAGGATACCATTCATACAGAACATACCATCGTTTGGCTTGTTGTCCTTACCGAAGTCACCACCGTATGCCCAGTAGGTCTGTCCGGTTACAGGATCCTGCTTATTAAGGGCCTGGTCAACCCAGTCCCAGATAGCTCCACCCATGAAGAAGTTGGTGCTCTCGATGGCATCCCAGTAATCAATCAGGTTACCGCAGGCATTACCCATAGAGTGAGCATACTCAGAGATGTGGAACGGATACTTCAGCTTGTACTTGCCCTGTACGGCTCCCTGAACCCAGGCGATGGAAGGATACTGGTTAGAACCCATATCCACGATATCATTGTTGCGCTCATACTGAACTGGGCGGCTGGTATCATAAGCCTTGATGGCATTATAGCAATCTACGAAAGTCTTGCCAGGACCAGCCTCGTTACCCAAACTCCAGATTACTACAGAAGGATGATTCACGGTAGCGTGTACCATCTCCATGTTTCTGGCGATATGAGCGTTGCGGAACTCAGGTACATGAGAAAGACTCTGCTTGCCATAGTAGTACTCATGGCTCTCGAGGTTAGCTTCATCCTCCAGATAGATACCATACTTATCGCAGAGATAATACCAGTAAGGTGCATCAGGATAGTGGCAGTTGCGCACATGGTTGATGTTTCCTCGCTTCATCAGGAAGATTTCATTCTCCATCTGCTCGCGGGTAGCAGTATGACCTAACAGTGTATTGTTCTCATGACGGTTGACACCCTTCAGCTTGATAGGCTGTCCGTTGAGATAGTAATATCTTCCAGCCAATCCGAACTCATCCTTCTCGGCAGGAGTCTCCTTGATTTCCACCTTTCTGAAGCCCACGATGGTAGAGAAGGTCTGAACCGTTCTGCCCTTGGCATCCTTCAATTCTCCTACCAGTGTATAACGGTAAGGAGCTTCTGCACTCCAGAGCTTCACCTTGTTGGCAGCATCGAGCGTAGTCTCCAGAACAATCTCGCCCTTGGAATTCAGTTTTCCTACGAGAGGAGTAGAAGCTGTAACGCCTTCCATCAGATCATTGTCGTCGGAATAGAGACGGTTGGCATAGAGTGAATACTGCAAGGTATAACCCTTGATGGCCTTCTTGGAAAGGTTCTGCAACTGGGCAGAGATATGTAAGGTGGCATGGCTGTAGGTTTCATCCAAGTCAGGAATAGCCTTGATGTCTCTTACCTGAACCTGTGGTTTGGCAACCAAAGCCACGGTGCGGAAGATACCTGGCAAGCGGAACATATCCTGACTCTCCAGGAAAGAACCGTCTGAATGGCGATAAACCTCTACTGCTACCGTATTCTCCTCACCCTCCTTATTAAGATAAGGTGTAATGTCGAATTCAGCCAGGTTGCGTGAGTTCTTGGAGAATCCCACATACTTACCATTTATATATAAGTAGAAGAATGAATCTACACCATCGAAGTTCAGATAGATCTGCTGACCCTTCCAGTCTGCAGGTACGGAGAAGGTTCTGCGATAAGATCCCACCTCATTGCGGTTGCGATAGGTCATCCAGTTGGTAGGAGGTGTACGCATCACTCCACCCTTCCAGTCGTTCATCGGCTGCCAGGAGTGCTGGAAGATGACACGCTGGTTAGAATAGAGCGGATCTCCATACTTGTTGTTTCCATCCTTCTGCAGACCTGCCAAATTCCAGTTCATCGGCACCTTGATATCGTCCCACTGAGAGACATCATAGTCTGTACGGTAGAAATCCTTGGGACGCTCATCAGGATTTGGAGCCCAATGGAACTTCCATAATCCATCGAGAGATTTCCAGTAAGAACTGTTTTCTGGTAAAACCTTTCTCGCCTCTTCGACATTGCGGAACGAGAAGAACCAAGCATGTGGCTGCTGCTTGTTGACAGCTACGGAATCAGGACTTTGCCACTCCCATCCCGTAGGCGCAGCCTGCTGATTGTAGAAGTAGCCTCCTAAAGTACCATCTGCCCATGCTGATGAGCAAATGAGTCCGGTTAAAAGTAATAAATAAGTTTTCTTCATAAGTTGATGTTATTGTTTCTAATTATATTCTTTGCAAAGTTACGCTTTTATTTTGAAAGAGCAAAATAGTAGGAGGGAAAAAGCGAGAAAATACCCGATTTTTTGAGATAAGCCTTTAATCTTTGCCCTACCCGATGATTTTTTCCCAGAAAAACTTGGCGGAATCACAGAAAAGCTGTATCTTTGTCGCATACAATCAATCTTATGGCAATATAGATATACTAAATATATTATTAATTAATAAATTCAATCTTAAACAAAGACATTTATGGTAAACAGATTCATTCTTAATGAAGTTTCCTATTTCGGTCCAGGTGCCCGCAAGGAGCTTCCTACAGTAATCGCTAGTCGTGGTTGGAAAAAAGCTTTGGTTGTAACAGACAAGGGCTTGATGAAATTTGGCGTTGCCAAGATGGTACTCGACGTATTGGACGAGGCTAACATCGCTTACGAGGTATTTGATGACGTAAAGCCAAACCCAACAGTTTCCAATGTTACTGCAGGTATTGAGGCTTGCAAGAATGCTGAGGCAGACTTCATCATCGCTATCGGTGGTGGCAGTTCTATGGATACCGCAAAGGGTATCGGCGTGGTTGTTACCAACCCAGAGTTTGCCGACATCGTTTCTCTGGAGGGAGTTGCACCTACCAAGAACAAGTGCTTGCCTATCGTAGCACTTCCTACTACAGCAGGTACCGCAGCAGAGACAACCATCAACTATGTGATTATCGACGAGAAGCGCCAACAGAAGATGGTATGCGTAGATCCTAACGATATTCCAGCCGTTGCTATCGTAGATGCTGAGCTGATGTATTCTTTGCCAAAGGGTCTCACCGCTGCTACCGGTATGGATGCGATGACTCACGCTATCGAGGGCTTGATTACCAAGGCAGCTTGGGAGATGAGTGATATGTTCGAGCTCAAGGCTATCGAGATGATTCATAAGTACCTGCCTATCGCAGTGAATGACCCTACCAATCCAGAGGGTCGCAACGGTATGGCTGTAGCTCAGTATATTGCCGGTATGGCATTCTCTAATGTAGGTTTGGGCGTTGACCATGGTATGGCTCACCCAATGAGTGCCCTTCATGATGTTCCTCACGGAGTAGCATGTGCCATCCTGCTTCCTACCGTGATGCGTTTCAATATGGAGGTAAGTGTACCTAAGTATGTACAGATTGCCAAGGTTGTTGGTGTTTACAAGGATGGTATGACCGACCAGGAGGCAGCAGAGGCAGCATGCAATGCTATCGAGGAGTTGTCTAAGTTGGTTGGTATTCCACAGCATCTCAGCGAATTGGGCATCACAGAGGCTGACATCCCTGCCCTTGCCGAGCAGGCATTCACCGATGTATGTACTCCAGGTAACCCTCGCGAGGTTTCTAAGGAGGATATCATCGCCTTGTATCACAAGATCTTGTAATATAGGCTAAAGATACAATAATTCTTTAATATTTTAATCGCCCTGAAAGGAACAAGCATAAATGATGCTTCACCTTTCAGGGCGATTTTTTATTCATTTAATCCCTCAACTTAGGCGCAAAGACGTTACTGAGAGGTTGCCATGATAGTACTGACAATGCGTAAAGCGGCTTGTAGCGCTTATTGCCTCACTATGGCACAACATTGCCCCTTACCAGGGCAATAACCTGCCATTGCCAGGCACAAAACGATACGTCGGGAGCTGGTAAAACAAGCTTTGAAAGTGGCTTGCTATTACGAAGGATTGCAAATTCGCCGGAACACCAGCGCAAGTCCGCTAGGCGTCCCGCCGGATTAAAATCCAGTGTAAAAAATGTTAACTGTATGGTTGAAACGGGCTAAGAGCTTTTGGGCTTTCAGCCCGTTTCAACCATACAGTTAGAAGTTTTTTCTTCAATCTTGTCATTCTCATAAATTGGCGAAATTGGTTTTGGTTGCGGCAAAGACAATATCGGCGAAACGACCTTTTCTATCGGGACTTCTTTTGCCTGTTTTTTATTCTTATCTTGTCGGGGCATTGTTGTTGGAGGCACGACCTCATCTTTAGGACGTGGAATAGACGGAAGTGCCTTATACTCTTTTCAAGCCTTTTCTAAAAACTTAACATATTCTGCATTACATTGAGCACGGTAATCCTCATACTCTGCCTTAGCATGTTTCCTGAATTTCTCGTATTGAGCATAGGAGTCATCCGTTTGAGCAGAAGATGTAAACATCGAAAATCCAAACAACAAACTGACCAATAAAAAACTTTTGAATCTTGCCATCACCATCTTATTTATTAAGTTTCCAACTTTTCCAGTCATTACCAATTAAAGGTGCCGACATGATAGAAGGAGATTGTAACTTACCATTCACTACTATAGATTGCTGCTCAACTTTCGTTTTAATATAATCGCCAAGTTCGCCTAACGTCACATCTCCCTTTGTCTCTCGCAATTTCTTCAATAGATAATAAGTAAACAAACCATGTTCGAACTCATTATAAGGATATGCTGTTTCATCTCCCTGCGCTGCAGAAAAAACGACCATGTTCCCTTGAGGAGCATTTTGCTTGACTTTGATGGCAACGCCACGTGTTGATGCTAGCATATCTCCATCTCGTTTTGCTCCACTAAAACATGCATCCAAAAATATAGTTACAGACTTGGATGGCATGTTTCCTAATGTTTTAAACAAGTCATCCAAGGCATAACCTGTTGTTACATCTGAACCATAACCATCTATTGGTAACAAATACCCATTTTTATTCTGTTCATCAGGAATACCATGTCCAGCATAATAGAAAATCACCTTTGCTTCTCCTCGATAAACTTTCATTACATTTTGAAGCCATTTAAGTTCATATTTGAGATTATTCAATGTTGCATCAGTCACATAATGAATGTTTTTCTCTGGCAATCCCAATGTCTTTCGGCAATACTCAGCAAATACACGTCCATCATTCTTTGCATACTGTACAGCCTTTTCCATTTGATATTTTTCATTAGCTATAACTACCGCAAAAACTTTTTCATTTTTCTTGACCACAATTGGAATATTATCATCAACGTCAACCTCCTTATAGGCTTTCATATACTTAGACAACTCAGTTTCTCCGATTTTTGCATAAAAATCAGGCGCATTCTTATTTATTGAATCATAGATTTCTTTTGCTTTTACTTTATCCCCCATTACCCAAAACAATTCTCCTTTAGCATCCATTGTATTACAAGGATAGTCTGAAATACCATTCTTTTTATAATGAGCAAGAGCCTGTTCTATTAATGCTTCTGCCTTGTCTATATTTTTCTCCACGGCATAACCATACATATACAACTTTGCCAATATACGATGCCCGACAATATCCAGAGTGTCATTTTTAATCGCCAACTCTGCATATTTTTTAGCCTGCGAATAGTCCGTTATACCTGTTTTTCCTGTATAAAACATGTCTGCTAAGAAATAATAGATGCCAGTTGTTATCCCATTATCAGCAGCCTTTTGAAACCACTTAAACGCCTCATTATAATTTTGAGCTACGCCGTCTCCTGCGTAATACATTTCTCCCAAATAGGCAAAAGCACTAGCAACCCCATTATCAGCAGCCTTTTGAAACCACTGAAAAGCCTCGCCATAATTTTGAGCTACGCC
Organism: Segatella copri; assembly: GCF_002224675.1. Taxonomy (GTDB): domain Bacteria; phylum Bacteroidota; class Bacteroidia; order Bacteroidales; family Bacteroidaceae; genus Prevotella; species Prevotella copri_U. The sequence continues at coordinate 179,993 of NZ_NMPZ01000001.1, forward strand.
CTGTCCTTTACAATACATAACTCCCAACCCAACATAAGCATCAGCAGCCCCATTTTCGGCGGCTTTTTTAGTCCACAGAAATGCCTTTTCATAATTTTGAGCTACGCCCTGTCCGTTATAATACATAACTCCCAACCAAGAATAAGCACCTGTGACCCCATTATCAGCAGCCTTTTGATACCACTTAAACGCCTCATTATAATTTTGAGCTACGCCTTGTCCTTTATAATACATACCTCCCAACCCAGCATAAGCAACAGCAATTCCTTTTTCGGCGGCTTTTTTAGTCCATTTAAATGCCTCACCATAATTTTGAGCTACACCTTGTCCGTTATAATACATACCTACTAACCAACCATAAGCAACAGCATCTCCATTATCTACAGCCTTTTGAAACCACTGAATAGCCTCGCCATAATTTTGAGCTACGCCCTGTCCTTTACAATACATAATTCCCAACCCAACATAAGCATCAGCAGCCCCATTTTCGGCGGCTTTTTTAGACCACAGAAATGCCTTTTCATAATTTTGAGCTACGCCCTGTCCGTTATAATACATAACTCCCAACCAAATATAAGCACCTGTGCCCCCATTATCAGCAGCCTTTTGATACCACTTAAATGCTTCGTTATAATTTTGCGCTACACCAGTACCTTCATAATACATTTTTCCCAAATAGGCACAAGCTGATATATCTCCAGCATTTGCATCTTGCAAGACTTGTTTCAATTTAAATTGATCAACCTGCGCAACAGCCATTGTTGGAAAGAAGCAAATAAACAAAAGTACTATTACTGCTTGTCTTTTTACAATCCCAATCATCTCCATAATTACTCTATCTAATAGCCAATACTATAACTTTACATTTTGCAGCTGTCTGAGAGACTTATCCATATCGCTTTCAAAGAAACCTGGAGCAAACAGACCACTTGCTGCATTATTATTCAACTCCAAATAAATCTCATCATCTAAGCCTTCAGCAAAGTTACGAACATTATTTTCTATTCTATCTCTTTCTTCACTGTTTTTAGCCAAGCTATATTCTCTATCATATTGCTTTAAATAGCTATAAATTTCTTCTCGATTATTCATTTTCATCATAACCCCTCCTTGAATTATTATACATTTTCTTTTTTACTCACTATATACATCATTAATAGTAACCAATACCCCCTTCCTTCTTTCAAAAAAAGGAGTAATAACGCAATCTGTTTGGATTGTATTTACTCTACATAGATGCTTCTTACTAATCTTTTGCATATCTACAGAGATTAAAAAAGTCTAGCAAGGGCGTACAGAAACTACCTTTGCCACATGTCCCTCAGGAATTCCTGGTACTACTATCGAATAGCTAACAAGATATTTCTTTTCAAACTCCTCAATAGGAAGAGCGAATACTTTTAATTTCTTTTCCTTCATAATTTACTCCTTTCTTATCTTATTTCCTTGTTTATTTGTTACATCGATAATGCAACATTATGCTATCTTTTAAATATTTATTTTGTGCAAAAGTACACAGAAGTTTTTAAAATACCAAATATTTCCAGGTAAATCTACAAAAAAAACTTATATTTTCTTTGATTTTCAGGGAATTATTCGTATTTTGCAACGTTATAGATATAATTAGATTCTTCTAGTTCACTAGCAAACCTAACGAAAGCTACAGAAGGAATAGGTTCTTGTACCATTAGCAAGCGTAATAATCAATCGTAAAAAGCAATAGAAGTTGTCGGAACATATAGGAGAAGTTGCCGGAAAGATTAATATCTGTTTTCGGGGAAATTAATATCTCCAGCCGCACAACAGCTGTTGTGCGCTTGCATAACAGCTGATATGCGCTCGCACAACACGTGTTGTGCAAGCGGAAACCAACTGCTGTGCACCAACTTATCCAGTCTTTTCCTTTCTCGTATAATCGGACAAAACTCCTTTCACCATTAAGCTTCTGATAATCAGAAAGTATTAATGAGTGTAAAAGGAAAATTGAATTACGAATTCTTTTTTAGAATTTAGTGAAGTATAGCCTCAACATCTTAGAGCGGAGCATCATTTTATCGCCCTTGAGCTTCTCTTTGTAGAAAGCTTCTCGCAGATTATTGATACCATAGCTTCTGATGCTGTCATTCACAACGGTTGCAGGAATATCACCACCATTTTCTCCATGATCCTGATGCCAGTTGTTCTTGTAAGGCGAATGCAGAATCAGACTGTCACCAGTCTGTTCGAATCGGAAATAATAGCCACGGAAACTGTACATATTCGTGGGGGTAATACTGGCACAAGATATCAGCTTATGCTGCACTCCCCAGAATACACGTTCCCTGGAAAGGTCGAGATAGTTGCCCGTAGCCAACGTATCTACCCGTTCCAGATGCCAGAATCCATCAAGATCTCCATTATCGCTCGTCTCTAGGGTACAGGAACTCAGTACCAGACTGATAGCTGCTATCAAATATATTATTCTTTTCATTATCTTTTCTCTTTCATAAAGTTAGAACTTGACGATACCTTGTCTTGTCAGGGTAATCTGGAATCCTCTATTGTGTCCCAGCATCTCTGTACTGCCGAAATCCATTCCGTAAGCTGCCTTTACCGTATATCTTCTTAAGAAGTGGTAGCTGCCTTCTGCCATGAAGCTGACATTATGATGCTTCTTGGTAAATGGCAGGACATAGGTTCCCCATCCCTTCTGATAGGAGGCAAGTACACGATAGCCGAATTTATCGGAAGGCTGGCCATCGAATCCCAGGTGATAGGCGATGAAACGGTTATCCTTCACCTCAATCTTACCATCGGTATTATAGATTGGCGAACGATAGAGCGGATTACCCATTACCTGTCCCCAATGCTGCCAGCCAGTATAGTTACTGTGATTGTAATAATTGTCCATTCCAGCCAAATGATCAGGAATATTCACGGTATGATCATGGTTATATGGACCACTCTGATATTTGGTATGGATATACTCCAAAACAATATTTCGTAACCATCTGCCATATTTGATATTCAGTTCCGCACCCAGCATCATGTCCTGGAGGGAATACATAAAGAAGCGATGGCTTTTCTTGCTCTGCCACTCCTTTCCTTCGCCATATCCATTATAATCAAGCATAAACATCTGACTGTCATCCTCGAAGAAATGATCAGCATAAACGCCCAACTTCCAGGTGTCAGCATTATAGTTGATGCGCATGAGCCAAGACCCCAACTGGTTGCCGGCAATATTGGCATACTGACCTTCACCATCATCATGACCGCCAGGAATAAAAGCATGCCACATTCCCTTTAATCCACCTTCTGTAGCCTTGCATTTGAGTCCGCCATTTCCATCATAGGTGTATGGCTTGCCACCAAACTGTGCTGCCATTTCCAAGCCCAATTCTACACTCAAAGGGCAGAATGCGGCATCGTTTCCAATTCGCAGATAGCCTGCCTTGCTATGATAGAGCACACCTTCCGAATACTTGGATTTGCGCTGGGTGAAATCGTGCTGCCAGTTCTCATCGGTGAATTTTCCAAAAGCTATATGTCCCTTGAGTTGAACCCAATGATTAAAAATAGGTAGCGTCCAATATTCCGGCAAGGCTAACCTTACCTGCGGTACAGGTCGAGCGTTAATGCCCAGCGTCTGGCTACCACTGGAAAGCGTTTGGTTCTTCAATTCCATCGGATATTCTTTAGCACCCACACTGAGCACACCATGCAGCCATCTTACTTCTGCAAAAGCCTGCTGCACAATAAACCTGCTGGTAAAATGAGTGGGCAATGCCAAATCTACACCATAACCTACTCCCCATCTGCGCTGATTATCTGTGGATAGAGGGCGTATCAAACTACCTCTTAGATAGGCATTCGCCTCTTTCAGAGAACTTAAACCATAACGATTGGCATTGAGCCAAAGTGGTGTTTTGCCCTTTGAAAAAGTAGCCTGCATATCTATTCGGTATTCCAGGGCACTATCGAGTCTTAATTTTGTAGGTTCCGCATCTTCCTGCCAACAATATTGCGCCTTCACTGATTGCGGACACGCTACAGTGAGGAAGCAAAGCGAAACTAAACAGAAAACTTTCTTCATATCAATGTTTTATCTATAAAACTGCATAAACACTCATTTTATTGTAGTTTTTGCAGTTACTTTAACATTCCTTACGAAAAGTCGGTCTATAAACCTGGTTTGGAAAGATAAAATTCGCCAAAATACAATAATTCAACAATACATGCGTTACATTATATAAGATATAAGAATTAGATTAGTAAGGTTTTTGTAAACAAGATAAACAATGGAAAATAAAGAAGAACATCTCAAACAAATAGATGTGTTGGCAATAGCCAAGGAGATGAAGAAGCATAAGAAACTGTATCTGATAGCTCTTCCTGTCACCTTCGTACTCTCTTGCCTGCTCATCCTCTGCGTGCCAAGGTATTATTCAAGTACAGCAAAATTGGCTCCGGAAATATCAAGCTTCAGTTCGAGTTCATTAGGTGACATAGCCTCTTCATTCGGCTTCGACTTAGGAGGAAACTCTGCAAACGGTGATGCGATCTTCCCGGAACTCTACCCTGAGCTGATAGAATCCAACGACTTTATGGTCGGTATGTTTGATGTCAAGGTGAAATCTAAGGATGGAAGTATCAATACTACCTATTATGATTACCTTGCCAATCATCATAAATATCCTTGGTGGATGACAGGAATTCAAACTGTAAGAAAATGGTTTGCTGAACCAGATACAACAGTGGTAAAGAGCAAGAAGGCAAATCCTTTTCTATTAACCAAGCAACAGGATGAGATTGTCAAGCTGATGATGGATAATATCAAGTGTAATGTAGATAAGAAGAACTATGTGATTTCTATCTCCGTAGAAGATCAGGATCCTCTGATATGTGCAACCCTTGCTGATACGGTTCAGGCTAAACTTCAGGATTTCATCACCGACTATCGTACCAAGAAAGCGAAGAAAGACTTAGAGTACTACAAGAAGTTGAGCAGTGATGCCAAGTCAAAATATGAGCGCATCAGACAGCAGTATGGCAGTTATTCAGATGCCAATCAGGATGTGGTATTGGAAAGTTACCGCCTGAAAGCCAACGATATGGAGAATGAGATGCAGTTGCTTTACAACACATACACGAGTCTTCAGGCTCAGGTGCAGCAGGCTCAGGCAAAACTTCTGATGCAAACTCCAGCCTTTACGACCCTGCAGAGTGCATCTGTGCCATTGAAACCGGCAGGACCTAAGAGAATGCTATTTGTTCTCGGAATGACTTTTCTGGCTTTTATCGTCGTGACTGTATATTCAATTAGAAAAATGATTTTTAGAGAGTAGAAACAATAATAATAATAATGAGCAAAATGAATGAACATAATCACAGCAACTATTCCAAGCGAATAGCCACCAATACTTTGGTGCTATTTGCCAGAATGCTCATTATTACCATTGTCAATCTCTATACTGTGCGCTGGGTTCTGAAAGGTCTTGGTACAGAGGATTATGGCATATACAATGCTGTGGCTGGTGTGGTTACTACTGGCACCTGTATCAGCAGTGTTCTAGCGATGGCTACGCAGCGATTCTATTCTTACGCAATAGGTTTGGGTGAGAAGGAAAAGCTAACCAGAATATTCTCTGCCAGTGTGAATTTAGTTATTGTGTTTTCGATTATCACAATCCTTGTCCTTGAACTTGTAGGAAATTGGTTTGTTTCCACACAGATGACAATCCCTGCTGATAGACTGTCTGCTGCAAGCTGGGTGTTCCAGTTTTCTATATTCTCGTTTGTTTTTACCTTGCTTCAGATTCCATATATAGGAGCAATCTTCTCTAATGAAGATATGGGAGTATATGCACTCGTATCTTCTGTAGATTGTTTCTTAAAATTGATGATTGCGGCTTTAATCTGTATGTTTGGTTTCGATCATCTTATTTTATATAGTGGCGCCATGATGATGGAATCTGGCTTAGTGATGGTTGTTTATATGCTTGTTGCTTCTCGCAAATACATCGAATGCAGATATACGACAAAAGGAATAGACAAGGAGCTATACAAAGAATTGATATCATTCTCTGGATGGACATTTTATGGTGCTTTGTCTGGAATGGGCATGACTCAGGGAAGTATCATTTTGCTCAATATCTTCTTTGGTCCACTGGTAAATGCTGCATTTTGTATTGGCAACCAATTATACAATGCCATCAACACGTTGAGCAATAGTATAGTTGTTGCATTCCGGCCAACATTAATTAAATCCTATTCGTGCCAGGATATGCTATATATGCAGCAACTTTATTTTTATGCCAATAAGGCAATTTTGTATTTACTGTGTTTGGTTGCAATGCCTTTGATGTTGGAAACGGAATATGTACTGCAATTCTGGTTAGGATACAGCACTCCGGAAATCATACTCTTTTGCAGACTCTATATTATATATACGATAGTTTTGACTTTACATAATCCGATTACTATCATTATACAAGCTACAGGAAAAATCAGAAAGTATAGTTTATATGTAGAAAGTCTTACCATTATGAACATTCCAGTTTGTTGGGGACTATTTATACTAGACTGTCCTTCTTATACTATCTTTATCGTAATGATAGTCTTGTGTCTGATAGCTCATAATATAAGATTGGTGATGCTGAGAAAAGCTATTCCTGAACTGAAGCTGAGAAGTTATTATAAACATCTGATACTTCCAGCCTTCTTCATACTGGGTATAACGAGTATGTTGGAACTGTTCTTGCTTCAGTTACCGATAGCAGGTTTTCAAAGATTTGGGCTAATCGTGATTTCTTCAGTCATGGTAATGTCTATATTGATATACGTATGGGGCTTTTCGGAAGCCGAACGAAAATTATTGCATTCACTGATTCATAAGGTAGTGAATAAAAGGCAAACAATATTATAAAGGAAACAATAAATTATGGGATACATTTTACTATCAGTACTTTTGATAACGATTATACTTTGTTATCTGGAAGATTACATCAAGAGATATAGATTTTTTCTATATATCTTGATGGGATTCGTTATGGTTCTCATAGCAGGATTACGCGAAATTGGTCTGGATCCTGATTCTGAAAATTACGAGTATTCTTTCCAGCATTATTATCAGAGTTCTGAGATGGGTATGGTAGAACCATCGTTTACTCTCATATCTGCTATTCTAAATGTATTTACAGATAATGTGCATCTTTTGTTTTTAGTTTATGCATTACTGGGTGTCACTATCAAGCTATATGCATTCAAAAAAAACTTGCAATGCATTTTCGTGCCGTTGATGTTATATATAAGTTTCTACTTTGTATTGCATGAAATGACACAAATCAGAGCTGGAGTTGTGTCTGCTTTATTCTTGTTGGCTGTGTACTACATTGCTAAAAAAGAAAAAAGAAAAGCTTTGCTGCTAATTATAGTTGGTTCATTCTTCCACTATTCCTCCTTAGCTCTGCTACCAACACTTATGTTTGGCAATAAAGATTTCAACCGCAAAGAAAATATAATGATAGCGTTACTCATCCCCCTAAGCTATCTCATATATTTCGGTGGTATCAGTATGCTGCTGAATACAGATATTCCACTTATCGGTAACAAACTAGCCATCTACCAGCAGGCAATGGAAAAAGGAAAAATGACAGTAAACATAAATGTCTTTGATCCTGTACACCTTGTCTCCGTGATGTTGTTTTACTACACATTATATTTTCGAAAGACAATCACTGCCTTCAATGAAAACTATAATGTTGTAATAAAAATAGTGGCACTAGGGCTGTTCTTGCATACAAGTTTGGCTTTTCTCCCAGTTCTAGCTTTGAGAATCAGTCAGTTATACTGTATCGTTAACATTTTCTTATTTTCAGGGATCGTATATACATTCAAACAGAAATGGATGGGAATTACAATCCTGGTGTTATTATCGATATTCCAAATGTATCTCGCTTTACCTCATTATGGATTAGGTGATATCGTGAGATTTTAAATAAAGAAATACAATGAAAGCAAGAGTTATAGCTTTTTATCTGCCACAGTTTTACCCGATTCCCGAAAACGACAAGGTATGGGGACCGGGATTCACTGAATGGACGAATGTTGCCAAGGCTCGTCCGGTATTTCATGGGCACTATCAGCCTAGAATACCGGCAGATTTAGGTTTCTATGATCTTCGTTTGCCAGAGACTCGGGAGCAGCAGGCTCAGTTGGCACGCGAAGCAGGTATAGAAGGTTTCTGCTACTGGCATTATTGGATGGGTAATGGCAAACGTTTGTTGCAGCGTCCTTTCGATGAGGTACTGGATTCCGGCAAACCGGACTTCCCGTTTTGTCTCGCATGGGCCAACCATGATTGGAAAACAGGAACATGGGTGAACAAAGGTGGTAATCAGAAGATTTGCGAGCAGAAATATCCTGGAGACGATGATTATATTGCCCATTTTCATTATGTTCTTCAAGCTTTCAAAGACCATCGCTACATTACCGTAGATGGAAAGCCACTGTTCTTGATATTCGACCCTTACCACTTTAAGGATGTCCGTCATTTTATCCATCTCTGGCGTGACTTAGCCAAAGAAAGCGGATTGAAAGGTATTTACTTCGTTGCTATGTGCTCAGCCACAACCACCATAAAGCGCAATGAAGATGGCACTTTGAGCAGAGTAGTTCCTAATCTGGACAGTGCTTCTGAGGTTTATGAAAGCTTTATCAAACTAGGATTTGATGGCATTAATCCAATGGGGAAAAACCGCGCAGAAATGGTGTATCAAGGAAAATATTGCCGCATCATTCGAAGAGCATTACAAAAGAAGTTTTCCTTTCTGCCTCCGTTGAAATATGATTATCCGAAAGTGATGAAGCATTTCTATATGCCCGAAGACCAATGGAACAATGTATTCCCTACTCTCTTCCCACAATGGGACAGAACTCCAAGAGCAGGCAAGCATGAGGGGATATATGTAAACGCTACCCCACAGAATTTTGAGGAACATATCAGAGGGGCACTTCAAATTATTAGAAACAAACCGGAAGATAAGAAAATCTTATTCTTGCGTTCTTGGAACGAATGGGGGGAAGGAAACTATGTGGAACCAGACTCATTATATGGCCACGGTTTTCTAGATGCCATAAAAAATGAAATAAAAGCGGAATAAAATGGAAATAAAAATAATCCCGACAGGAGGACTTTGCAATCGACTGAGAGCTATCGCAACTACCATTACGATAGCAAAGCACTATAACTGTTCGCTATCCATCTATTGGAACAACAGTAGAGGGCTCAAGGCAAACTTTGCCGACTTATTCGAACCTATTCATATAGAAAAAGTGCATCTGATAGAGAATACGCAATGGCTATATCATATCAACGGAACCAAGGATTACCTTTTAAGAAAATGGTTCCTTCGGTTGGGTAATGAGCAAGTCGTTTTCAATCATAGCATCTATACACAAGGAGATATCTACCAGAAGTTGAAGAGTAATTATAAGGGCAACCTGCTCTTGATTTCTTGCTATCCTATGTGTACGGATTATCAAATTCAGAACATATTCGTTCCGAAAAGAGATCTTCAGCTGCGGATTGATCAAATAACCTCGACTTTCTCGAAAAATATGATTGGTGTTCATATCAGAAGAACAGACAACATAGCTTCTATCAATTCTTCACCAATAGATGTTTTTGTCCATCTTATGCAACTTGAAATAGAAAAAGATGATACAGTGAAGTTTTATGTGGCTAGTGATGATGAGAAGGTAAAAAAAGAACTGCAAGATAAATTCCCAGGAAGAGTCATTACATTAATGGATGATACCAGTAGAGACTCTCTCGAAGGTATGAAATTCGCAGTAGTGGATTTATTCTGTCTAAGTAAGACTAAAAAAATATTGGGTAGCGTGGCATCCTCCTATTCACAAATTGCAGCAGAAATTGGCGGTATCAAAGTAGAATATGCTAAATGTAATGAGAATTAAATAGTTTATGACACCAGAAATAAGTATCATCATACCAACTTACGCTCCTGGGGAATTACTCAGAATGTGTTTAGATAGCCTGGAGCAGCAAACTTTAGGCAAGGATGCGTATGAGGTTTGCCTCGTTTTGAATGGAGACAAAGAACCTTATTATGCCAATATAAAGGAGTATCTGAAAAATTATAAGATGAAGGTTCATTTGATTTATAGTGAGCACAAAGGTGTTTCGTTTGCTCGAAATCTAGGCATAGATTTTGCAAAAGGTAAATTCCTTACTTTCATTGACGATGATGATCTTGTAAGTCCAAACTATCTGGAACAATTAAGCAAAAACAGTTGCGACAATGGAATCACTGTTGCCAATATGATTGCTTTCAGAGGACAAGTTGAAAATGTGGCAGATCATTATCTCTCTTCGGCTTATCAGCGATATGATGTAGGGAAGAAAAAGAATGTTTTCCGTCATCGCAGCCTGCTGTCTAGTGCTTGCTGCAAGCTTATTCCCCGCCCATTGATTGGTGATATTCGCTTTAGAACGAATTTATCTCATGGCGAAGATTCCTTCTTTATGTTTATGGTATCGGCAGGTATCAAACAAATAAACGTTACACCTCCATCCGCCATTTACTATATTCGCAAGAGAGACGGCTCATCCTCAAGAAGCAAGGAGAATAGGCGCAAAAAGCAGAAAATGGAGATCAAGCTCTTCTATTTCTATACAAAAGAGTATTTCTCACATATAAAAAAATATAATTTGCTATTCTACGTAAGTCGCATTGTTGCAACTGCTTACAAATTGTTTCTAGAAGATTACGTAAGACCTCTGTAAAAGCATCTTGCTTCTTTTACAATATTAAGCTGTTTTGTTCGTTATAATATAAAAGGATAAAAGAGAATGGATAGGAACAGGTTAGTATCAGTTATCATGCCCACTTATAATGCCGGCAAATATCTTGCCGACAGCATAAGTAGTATCCTTGACCAAACCTATCTTGACCTGGAATTGCTGATTACAGATGACGGTTCCACGGATCCGGTAACTCTGGATATTCTGCACAAGATAGAGGAAAGGGATAGCCGGGTGGATGTGCTCTATCTTGACCACAACCATGGAGCAGGATACGCCCGGAACAAGAGCATAGAACGTGCCAGGGGAAGATACATCGCTTTCTGTGATAGTGACGACCGTTGGACACCGGATAAACTGGAAAAGCAAATCGCATTCATGAACCAGAAACAGTGTGCTCTATCCTGTGCCTCATACATCATCTTCAATTTGAACGAACAAAAATCTGTAGGCATCAATATCGCTCCGCCTAAAATCACCTTCTCTATGATGAAGCGGGATAATAAAATAGGTTGCCTCACTGCTATCTATGATACCCAACTGCTGGGCAGAAAATACTATATGCCCACTTTGCGCAAGCGACAAGATTGGGCACTCTTCCTGCAAATCCTGAAAGATTGCAAGGTGTGTTATTCCTACCCCAACCAGCCGCTGGCTGTGTATTGCCGCCACAAGCATTCCATATCCAGCAGCAAGATATCACTTGCCAAATACAATATAGCTGTTTATCGTAGCATTCTGGGGTATGGATGGTTGAAGGCTTGTTTCTACTTTGCTTTTTTGTTTTTGCCAACATACATTCTGAAGCTAATGAAGCGAAAACAGGATAGTTACTGCTTTGTTAAAAGAAAAGGATAGCTAAATGTAATATATCGCACAACTTTACGTTTATATAGTAAATGGAATAACTCTATATGAGAAATAGTATTGTTAAGACAAAAGTCATAGCAGATGGAATGAGTGCTATGGAGCGAAACGTCAAGCGAGCTGGCGACTTTCTGTTAGCAACAATCAGCTTACTGCTCGTTTCGCCTCTCATGCTTCTAATATATATAATGGTAAGATGTGAAGATGGTGGACCAGCTATTTTCAAGCAGGAACGAATCGGACGGTTTGGGCGCCCTTTCAACATCTATAAATTCAGAAGCATGACGGTGGATGCAGAAAAGAACGGTCCTCAGCTCTGTTCCCATAAAAAAGATAAGCGGCTTACCCATATCGGCAAGTTTCTGAGAAAACACCATCTGGATGAACTTCCTCAACTCTGGAACGTGATTTGTGGCGATATGTCGTTTATTGGTCCAAGACCCGAACGAAAGTTCTACATAGACCAGATTATGGAGCGTGACCCTAGATATAAGAATCTGTATCAGATTCGCCCTGGTGTTACTTCCTACGCAACCCTCTATAACGGATACACAGATACGATGGAGAAGATGTTGCGCCGCCTGGATATGGACCTATACTACCTGGAGCATCGTTCATGGTGGTTTGATGCCAGAATCTTAGGCAAGACTTTCATCAAGATTATCTTCGGAAGAGTGTTCTAAATTCATATAGAAAAGATTCGACCTGTACGGTTGAAATTACCCAATATGCCCTGAAAGGACAAAAGCTCTGAAATTGAATGCTTTTGCCCTTTCAGGGCGACTTTGTTGTATTTATTCTAAAACCCAGGGCGCTGCCCTGGGCTAAGAGCTTCTGCCCTTTCAGGGCGTATGGGATGTGGTTTATGACACACCCTCTTTTTTTGTTTCTTACAGATGATTCGAAAGCCCCAGCAAAGCCAAGGCAGCCTCATTATATTCATTGATGACATCAGCCTGCTTCATACCCATATCTATCGCTTCCTGCAAGGCATTGGCATACTCCACATAGCTGATTTCGCCACTCTCATACTCGGCAGTACTAAGGCGAACGATTTCTTTTGCCTTGGAAATGTTCTCGCCGTTATAATAAGCCATGCGTTTGGCTGCATTCTGGAAACGGTTGTAGCCTAGGCGATAATCACGTTCCTTTTCTCTCCGCTCCTGCTGCATCTCCAGTTCTGCTACCTCACGATTCTTCTTGGCAGCCTTCACCTTTGCCTTGATAGCACCATAGAAGAGAGGCACGCCTACTCCAATCTCAAAGCCGAAGAAGTTACCCTCGGTAAAACGCTGACGGTCGATGTGGTAAGGATCCCAACTGGAAATGAGTGCCTGGGTGCGAAGCGTAAGCGAAAGTGATGGCGCATAACCCGTCTTGGCGCACTTCACCTCCTTATCGAGTGCCTTCAGCCGGTCTTGCTGATACTGCGCATCAGCAGTCTGCTGATAGTTGAAGGTTCCGCTGACAGGAGATTGCAGTGCAATGAGATAAGATTCTGCTGGCAAAACTGGCTGATCGGTATTCAATAATGCCATCAGTTCTAACTGCTTGTTCTCAGCCACACTCTTCACATTTACCATCTCTAAATGGTTTTCATTACGCAAGCGCTCGGCAGTAAGGAACTCCAGCTGTCTGGCTTCGCCTGCCTTGTAACGCTTCTCGGCAACATCGCAATAACGGTCGAGGATAGAATCCTGACGCTGAAGGATACTCAGACGATGAGTCTGATAGAGCATCGCATAATAAGCAGAAGCAATCTCAAGCTTAATCTGCTGATTAGTTACACCCAGACGACTTTTTTCTGCCTGAGTTTCTGCCTTCAGCTGACCACGGCGGGCGGTATAAACCGTTGGAAATTCGATGCCCTGTGAAAATGCAAGAGCATTATCGGTATCGCCGCTTGAAGCCGGATTCTGTCCGAAAGCAATCTCTGTCTTGTCCACATCCCATGCCGTTCCTTCCATTACCTTGGCACGTTCTATCGATTTTCGTCCAGCCTGCAACGTCAGGTTCTGCTTATCTGCCAACTGGAAACACTGCTCCAAAGTCATCTTCGTGCCGGGAATGGTGGCATCGAAAAGCTGAGCCTTTGCCTCTGAAGGGGCCAGCAGCATCAAAACTGCTGCCAGCCCGAATATAGTTTTCTTTTTTCTCTTGTTCATCCTAAATGTTTTATGTTATCTTCTTAATTGCCTATTTCTTGGTGAATGTCTTGTAGATAGCAGGCAACACCAGCAAGGTGAGCAGCGTACTGGTTATCAGACCACCTATCACCACCGTAGCCAGTGGGCGCTGTACCTCTGCTCCATCACCCTGGGAAAGTGCCATTGGCAGGAAACCCATAGAGGCAACAAGTGCCGTCATCAAGACAGGACGCAAGCGAACCATACAGCTCTCAATGATGCGATGATGAATTAACTCTGTCACTCCACTGGATGCTGACAGTTTGTCAGCAGTCTTTTCTTCACGCTGCATCTGGTTCATCTGTCCGATAAGTACGATTCCATTGAGCACCGCTACACCAAAGAGGGCTATGAAGCCGACACCTGCCGAGATGCTGAAAGGCATACCTCTGAGCCACAAAGCCCAGACGCCTCCGATGGCAGCCAGCGGAATGGCAGAGAAGACGAAAAGCGACTCACGGACATTCTTCACCGTAGCATAGAGCAACAGCAAGATAATGACAAGCGCTATCGGTATTACTACCATCAGACGGTTGGTAGCACTCTGCAGGTTTTCAAATTCACCACCATAATTATAATAGTAGCCATCCGGCAACTTCAGCTTTTCATCGAGAATCTCCTGGATGTCCTCCACGGTACTCTGCACATCCCTGCCCTTCACGTTGAATCCAACATAGATGCGGCGGGCACCATCCTCATGAGAAACCTGAGCCGGCGCTGGTGAATAATCAATATCTGCCACCTGAGACAACGGAATGTCCGTACCATCCTTGAGAGGTATGCTCAATTGCTCAAGCGACTCTACGTTGCGCTGCGAAGGATCCATACGCAGCACGATATCAAACTTCTTGTCACCTTCGTAGAGAGAACCAGCCACGGCTCCGGCAAAGGTGGTTTCCAATATCTCACTGATATCATCCACACTAACCCCGTAGGCAGCCATCTTTTCATGGTTGTATTTTACCTGGATTTGAGGCAAACCGGCAACTTCCTCCACAAAGATACCGCTCACGCCCGGCACATCTTCTATCATTTTCTTCACCTTGCCTGCCTGCTGAGTGAGCACGTCCAGATCATCACCAAATATCTTGATAGCCACATCCTGCTTGATACCTGTCAGCAACTCATTGTTGCGCATCTGAATAGGTTGAGAAATCTCAGCTTCCAATCCAGGAATGGCACTCAAGGTTTCCTCCATCTTCTCCATCAGTTCTGGAGTAGTCTTGGCAGAGGTCCATTCAGCCTTCGGTTTCAGTGCAATCATGATGTCGGCACGTTCTACCGGCATCGGGTCGGTAGGAATCTCTGCACTACCTATACGGCTTACAACCTGCTTAATCTCAGGATATTCCTTCTTGAGCAGCTTTTCAGCCTTGCTACAACTCTCCACCATCTGCGACAATGAAGTTCCCTGCGACATACTCATCTCCACGGCAAAGTCTCCTTCTTCCAGACTTGGGATGAATTCGCCTCCCAGAAATTTGAAGCCCACGACACTGACGCAGAAAAGAGCCACAGCACCAGTGATGACATCCTTGTTACGTGCCAAGACCCAGACGAGAACCGGTCGGTACCATGCCTGCAACTTTTCTATCACGCGGTCGGAGAATGTTTTTCGGGTATGTACCTTTCTACTTAACATTAGCGAACTTGCCATCGGCACATAGGTAAGCGAGAGAATGAAGGCTCCCAGAATGGCAAAGAATACAGTAAGTGCCATAGGACGGAACATCTTTCCTTCGATTCCTACCAGTGTCATCAGCGGAATATATACAATCATAATGATGATTTCACCGAACGCAGCACTCTGACGGATTCGGGAAGCAGAGAAATGAACTTCCTCGTCCATCTGTTTCTGGGTCAGGGCAAATGGGGTTGCTGCTCCACCATTCTGACATTGAGCAAGATAAGCAGCACGAACTTCCGGCTGCGAGAAATGACCGGTATTGATATGTGTCACCACAGCTTCAACAATGATGACCGCAGAATCCACTATCATACCAAAGTCGATGGCTCCCAGCGACATCAGATTTCCGTCGATGCCAAAGGTCTTCATCATACCGAAGGCAAAGAGCATACTCAGTGGGATGACACTTGCTACAACAAGTCCGGCTCGCCAGTTACCTAGGAAGATAACAAGTACGAAAATGACGATAAGTCCGCCTTCAATCAGGTTGCGGGCGATGGTGCCCTCTACTCGGTCCACCAGGTTGGTTCGATCGATAAACGGTTCGATAACTACTCCTTCCGGAAGCGATTTCTGAATCTGATTGATTCGTTCCTTAACATTTTTGATAACTTCCTGGAAGTTCTCGCCCTTGAGCATGATGGCGATACCAGCCACCACCTCGCCTTCGCCATTGCGGGTGACGGCACCGAAACGGGTGGCATGGCCCAACTGAACCTTTGCCACATCGCCCACCTTGACAGGTGTTCCATCCACCGTCTTTACCGTGATGTTGGCAACATCCTCCAGATTCTTCACCACACCGATGCCTCGGATATAATACTGGTTGGAATTCTGCTCGATGTAGCTGCCACCCGTATTGGCATTGTTGCGCTGCAAGGCTTCAAACACCTCGTTTACGGAGACTCCGCTGGCGTTCAGTTGGTCGGTATTGATAGCCACCTCATATTGCTTGACATAGCCGCCCCAACCGCTTACTTCGGCAACGCCCGGGGTTCCGGAAAGCTGTTTACGCACAATCCAGTCCTGCATGGTTCGGAGCTGGGTGAGCGAGTATTTATGCTCGTATCCCTCCTTGGCACGAATGGTATAGTGGTAGATTTCGCCCAATCCGGTGGCAATAGGTCCCATCTCGGTTTCGGTGTTCTTTGGCAGTTCTTTCTCCAACTGTTCCACTACCTGACTCACCTGCGAACGTGCCCAATAGATATCGGCGGCATCGTCGAAGACAAGCGTGATGACCGAGAGTCCGCTTCTTGAAATGCTACGGCGTTCCTGGATGCGGGGGATATTTGCAAGCGCCATTTCTACAGGAGTGGTTACATATTGCTCCACCTCCTGAGCTCCCAGCGAAGGAGCCTGAGTGATGACCTGTACTTGATTATCTGTAATGTCCGGGGTGGAATCGAAAGGAAGATGCACCAGCGACCAGACACCCCATATCGCCAGGGCTATAGAGAGTACTCCAATCACCAGTTTGTGGCGAATGGAATAAGTAATAAGTTTCTGAAACATAAGCTTTAATCTAAAAATGATTCGTTGAAAACTATTAAAGCTTAATGTGCATGCTCGCTATGTTCGCCTGTAAGCGAAGCCAGATAATAAGCGTTCGCAGTTACAATCTTCTTGCCGGCAGCTCCATTCTTACCCTTCAGTAGATGGTTGCAAAGCTTCACCTCTGTATATTTACCATCCGAAGCGCCTGTGGTCACCTCATGACGGGAGAAGCTGTAGTTACCCTTGCTGGGAGCTCCATTGAGAGCGAAGACATACTGCTTTCCATCTGCGCTCACAATTGCATGGGATGGCAAGGCGAGACACTGCTGGCTACCTGTAGCTATCTTTCCGCTTACATACATACCTGCGAAAAGCTTTCCGCCATGGCTATTGCCTGAAGAAGAATGCAGATAACTCTTCACGCTTGCTGCATCCAGCTTTACGTGAACAGCAACGGCTTTCGAATTATCGTTAAAGTATTGGTTCATGCCATATACCGTGCCTGAAAGCTTTACGCCAGGCTGATTAGTCAGGTTTATGGTCACCCGATTGCCCACCTTGACCTTCGCCAAATCCTTCTCGAAGACATTGAGGTCGCATTCCACTGCCTGGGTGTTTCTAATCTTCATCAGAGGAGTCTGCATATCAGCATAACTACCCAGACTGGCAGTCATCTCGCTCACGATGCCGGAGATAGGCGCATGCAAAGGGAACGCTGTGGTAAACTTGCCTTTGGACACAGCGGAAGTAGAAATACCCATCTGGCTGAGCTGTCTGCCAATACCCAAAAGATTGGCATGAGCCACTTGGTAATCTTTCTTTGTCTGCTGTAAGGTACGCTTCACACCTGCTCCCTGCTTACTGAGCAGAAGTTGGCGCTCCAAATCAGCCTTGGCAAGTTCGCACTCCTTGGCAGCAGAGTAATACTCACGCTGAAGACTTACCACATCTGTATTTTCAACGGTAGCAACAACCTGTCCCTTATGAACAAGCTGCCCTTCTTTTACAGAAATAGATTTCACGATACCGCCCATCAAAGAGGCAACATCACCCATCGCCTGTGCACGCAGTACGAGCGATCCTTTCGCTTCTATGGTGGCATCCATCTCACGCTCCACAGCTTCACCCATCTTCAAATCTACGGTGCTGACCTGCTTGGCAGTCAACGGAATATGATCAAAATCTACTTCTTCTTCATGTTCATGCTCATGTTCCTCATGTGCATGAGCCTCTGAACCGGTTTGTTTCGCAAAGAAAGCGAATCCAGCCCAGGCAATCGCCGTAACGGCGACAATCAAAATTACTCTTTTCATGTTTGTATTTTCCTTCTATTTTATAATTCTACACTACAATTTGACACAACGAATCTTATCAAAAATCCGTTGGCAAAAGTACACAGAAAATCTTGCAACTCAGTTGCATTCGAATCTTCAAACCGATTTTTGCAACCGAGTGGCAAACTTGTAAAATCATAAAATAGAAGGAGGGCCCCGTCTGCTATAGCCTGCCGCCAACCCCTCAACAAGCGGAGAAGCTGCCACATGCTGCCATCTCACTGAAATGAGTGAGAGACGAGGGAAGGTTAAAAGGGAAGAACAAGACAGGATCATGAACTGATGGCTCTCATCTACCAGCAACTTGCGGATACCCTTCACCATCTTGGAATTGACGACAAACTGATGCATTTGACGAACGCTGCAGTTCTCACGATCGCTATTATTTTCCTGATTATGATGTTCGGTATGTTCATCATTGATGTTGCCATCCTGCTCGCATTGCTCCTGAATCATACAGATACGACCCATGTGGTGATGATGGGGCATCACCGTAGATAGCAATATACTCAATGTAGCTATCCATAGACCAAATATGTATAATCTTCTTTTTCTCATTCGCAAATTGGCTACAAAAATACAGAATTTTTGTTATATTACCAAGAAAGAAAGATGATTTTATAGCATTTTTTCTAAAAAAAACTAAAAGGCAAGTACCTATACTCCGATGATTGCCGTGTTTTAAGTAAAATTTAGTATCTTTGCAATCAAAATTAGTACATAAATAAAAATGAAAAAGTTTATTGCAGTTTTACAGTTACTCTTAGTAGTAATGTTGGCTCATGCGCAGATGATGAACCCTGTGAAGTTCTCAACCTCGCTCAAGACCAATGGAACCGCTGTAGCGGAAATCGTGTTTAATGGAAAAATCCAACCGGGATGGCATGTCTATTCTACAGGTTTGGGCGCAGACGGACCTATTTCAGCCACTTTTAACGTAAACAAGCTTGACGGTGTAGAACTCGTAGGCAAGTTGCAGGCTCGTGGCCATGAAATTTCAAAGTTCGACCCTCTCTTTGAGATGAAGTTACGCTTCTTCGAGGGTAGCGCCACTTTCGTACAGAAAGTGAAGTTCACCAAGCCTAACTATCGTATCGATGCTTATTTAGAGTATGGCGCTTGCAGCGACCAGAATTGCCTTCCTCCTAGCGAGGCAAGCTTCAAGCATAGTGGCAAATCTCCTGCTGTAGATGGCAAGGATGCTGTCAGCCCTGAAGATGCGAAAGCTAACGGAATGACAGAAGATCCAGCAGCTATCGCTAAGGCGAAAGCAGACTCTTTGGCTCAGCTTGCCGTAGCAGAGAAAGTAGATAGCACAGCTAATATCGATTCTTCATTCTCTGTAGATGGTGATGATGCTAAGGCTTGGTGGAAACCGGTTGTAAAGGAGCTTCAGGCGTTTGGTGGCAACAATGACATTGCCAACCATTCACTCTTCTATATCTTCATTATTGGTTTTGTGGGCGGTTTGCTCGCTCTTGTAATGCCATGTATCTGGCCTATCATTCCTATGACAGTAAGCTTCTTTCTGAAGCGTGCCAAGAATGACAAGAAGAAGGGTATCCGCGATGCGATCACTTATGGTTTGAGTATTGTCATCATATACTTGGCACTCGGTCTCACCGTTACTGCCATTGCAGGTCCTAGTACCCTCAATGCGCTTAGTACAAGTGCGGTATTCAACATCATCCTCTTCTTGCTTCTGGCAGTCTTCGCATTCTCATTCTTCGGATGGTTTGAAATCAAGTTGCCAGACAGTTGGGGTAATGCTGTAGATAATAAAGCTTCCAGCACAACCGGACTCATCAGCATCTTCCTGATGGCGTTCACACTCGTGCTCGTAAGTTTCTCTTGTACCGCTCCTATCATCGGCTTGCTTCTGGTACAGACAGTTACATCGGGTGACTGGTTGGCACCAACCATTGGTATGTTTGGTTTTGCCCTTGCTCTCGCCTTGCCATTCACCCTCTTTGCACTCTTCCCATCTTGGTTGAAGTCAGCTCCTAAGTCTGGTTCTTGGATGGAGACCATCAAGATTGTGCTTGGTTTCATTGAGCTTGCTTTCTCTTTGAAGTTCTTGTCTGTAGCAGATTTGGCTTATGGCTGGCACATTATGGATCGCGAGGTATTCCTCTCACTCTGGATTGTCATCTTCGGCCTGCTCGGTCTCTACCTGATTGGCAAGTTGAAATTCCAGGTAGATGCCATCGGCGGTGACCTCAACAAGCCAATGCCAGTAGCTTGCATTATGCTTGGTCTTTGTTCTTTGGCTTTCTCTGTTTATATGATTCCTGGTCTTTGGGGTGCTCCATGCAAGGCTGTAAGTGCTTTTGCCCCACCAGTAAATACCCAGGATTTCAACCTGAACACCAAGGTGGTAGAACCGGCTTATAAGGACTACGAGGAAGGTATGGCAGCAGCAAAGGCAGCAGGCAAGCCTGTACTGATTGACTTTACCGGCTACGGTTGTGTCAACTGCCGTAAGATGGAGGCTTCAGTCTGGACAGACCCTAGTGTTACTGACATTTTGACAAAGGACTACGTACTCATCTCTCTCTATGTAGATGACAAGACTCCATTGCCACAGCCTATGGAGGTGACTTTCAATGGCGAAAAGCGTACATTGAGAACCATCGGTGACAAGTGGAGCTACTTGCAGGCAAGCAAGTTTGGTGCTAATGCCCAGCCATTCTACATTCCTGTGGATAATGAGGGAAATCCTCTGAACGCTGCATTCAGCTTCAAGGAGGATGTCAGTGCTTATCTTGACTTCTTGCATAAGGGTCTTGATAACTATCGTAAGTAATAATTAACTTTTCATAAGGCGGGAGTGGCATGTTATTTGCTATTCCCGCTTTTGTAATTAAAGTATAACACTATAAAAAGAGGAATTTATGAACAATAAAGAAGTTCCAGTCCTGCTTTTGACAGGCTATCTGGGCAGTGGTAAGACTACCCTGCTCAACAAGATTTTGGCTAACAAGAAGGGTATCAAATTTGCCGTTATCGTCAACGATATCGGTGAGGTGAATATTGATGCAGCTCTCATAGAGAAAGGTGGTGTGGTAGGTCAGAAGGATGATTCCCTGGTTTCACTCCAGAATGGATGTATTTGCTGTACCTTGAAGATGGACCTTGTAGAACAGCTCAAGGAAATCGTAGATATGAAGCGTTTCGACTATATTGTAATAGAGGCAAGCGGTATCTGCGAGCCTGCACCTATAGCACAGACCATCTGCTCTATCCCATCCCTGGGTCCTCAGTATATCAAGAACGGTATCTTGCGCCTAGACAGCATCGTTACTGTAGTTGATGCACTTCGTATGAAGGACGAGTTTGCCAATGGTTCTGATTTGATGAAGCCAAACCTTGATGAGGAGGATCTCGCTTCTCTCGTCATCCAGCAGATGGAATTCTGTAACATCATCCTTCTCAATAAGGCCGCAGATGTAGAGCCTAAGGAGTTGGAGCACCTGAAGCAGATTATCCGCGCTATCCAGCCTAAGGCAGAGATTTTCGAATGTAACTATGGTGATGTAGATCTCGATCTGATTGTCAATACTCACAAGTTTGACTGGCAGACTGTTGCATCATCAGCAGGCTGGATTCAGGAAATCGAATCTGAACGAAGCGGAGAAGAGGACCATGAAGAAGAAGAGCATGAGCATCATCATCACCATGATGAAGACGATGACGAGCACGAGCACCACCACGATCACGAGGATCATGAACATGGTCACCACCATCATCATCACGATCATGACCATGACCACGAAGGTGGCGAGGTCGAGGAATATGGTATTGGAACCTTCGTATATTATCGCCGCAAGGCATTCGACCTGGGTCTCTTCGATGAGTTTGTTGCAAGAAAATGGCCTCGTGACATCGTTCGTGCCAAGGGTATCTGCTATTTTGCTGATGAACCAGACATGTGCTATGTTTTCGAGCAGGCAGGTCAGCAGAAGACTGTCAAGCAGGCTGGTCAGTGGCTCGCAACAATGCCAGCCGACCAGCTCGCAGAACTGCGCAAGAACAATCCGCAGCTTGAGAAGGAATGGGATGAGAAACTTGGTGACCGTATGATCAAGATTGTATTCATCGGTCAGCACATCAAGGACCAGAAGGATGCTATTATCGCCGAACTTGATAAGACTTTAGCACTCTAAGGGAAGTCGCCCTGTCAGGCAAAAGCATGAAGATATTTATGTTTTTGTCCTCACAGGGCGTTATATTTTACTTGTAAAACTTAAGAGATAATAGCGCATTTTAACTACCGAAAAGATGAAAAAACCAGAAATTAAAGGAAAAATGCGGGTAAAAATGCAGTTTTTTCTTCGTTTGTACTTTTAATTCGTTTTTTTTTGTTAAATTTGCACCCGATTAATAAATAATTAAGTGAATATACAAAGAAATGAAGACCGATTTTCGACCTGCATATATTAAGGACTTTGAGGCGTGTTGGAACATCATTGACCAGGCTCGTCGCTCTATGATTGCATCAGGACGTCATCAGTGGACTAATGACTATCCTGCCGAGCACGATATAAAAGACGACATCAACAATGGTAACGCATACGTACTTACCGTAGATGGCGAGGTGGCTGTCTATGGTGCAGTAGCACTCAATGGTGAACCACAGTACGATTTTATCGATGGCGACTGGCTTACCACAGGCGATTATTATGTAATACACCGCTTTGCTACGTTGCCTAAATATCAGCGTGAGGGTTTCGCACGTATATTTATTAATAAGGTGAATAGTCTCTGCGAGGTAGAAAAGGTTCCTAGCATCAAGGTAGATACCAATTTCGATAATCTTCCGATGATTAACTTGCTCTCTTCCATGGGCTTCTGCATCTGCGGAAGAATCAACTATGGGAACAGAGGTATGCGCTTTGCTTTCGAAAAGCAAACGATACAGCCACAAATACAATAACGATTTACAGACATTATGGAGGATAAATTAAATAGAATGAGAAGCTTGGTCAATCAACTGAACCAAGCTTCTGATGTTTATTATAACGGCAAAGGTGAAATCCTTACCGATTACGAATGGGATGCCCTGTTTGACCAACTCAAGAAGCTGGAAGAGGAAACCGGCGAAATTCTCCCCGATTCCCCTACCAACAAAGTTTCTGAAGATACGATCGTCGGTCAGAAGGAAGAACACGAGTTCGCAGCTCTCTCTCTGGCAAAGACCAAGAAGGTCAGCGACCTCGTCAAGTGGGCAGAAGACCGCCCTATCTGGATTTCCTGGAAGCTGGATGGCCTCACCTTGGTTGTGACATACGACAATGGCAAACTAACCAAGGTGGTGACTCGCGGTAATGGTCATATTGGCACCAACATTACGCATCTGGCACCAGCTATCAGTGGTATTCCGCAGTCCATCAGCGAAAAGGGACATCTCGTGATTCGTGGCGAGGCTGTCATCTCCTATGCCGACTTCGAGCAGTTTATCATCGAAAGCGAAGGTGATTACGCCAATCCCCGCAATCTTGCATCCGGATCTCTTTCTTTGAAAGATGTAGAAGAAGTAAAGCAGCGCCATATCCAATGGATTCCTTTCACCCTGGTTTATTGCGAACAGGAAATCACATCATGGGGCAAAAGAATGCAGTGGTTGGAAGAACAGGGTTTTCATCCGGTAGAACGCCAGAAGATAGAGCAGCCAACTTCTGATAACATCCAAAAGGAAATTGATGCTTTTACGGCTAAGGTGACCAACAAAAAGAATCCTTTCCCTGTAGATGGGCTCGTCATCTGCTACGATGATACCTCCTATGCAGCTACTGGTTCCGTAACAGGTCATCATGCAACAAGAGCTGGTTACGCCTTCAAATGGCAAGATGAGCACGCCGATACCGAACTCGACCACATCGAATGGTCGTGTGCAGCCAATACCATCACTCCTGTGGCTGTCTTCAAGCCTGTAGAACTGGAAGGCACAACTGTTCAGCGAGCCTCTCTCTGCAATGTAAGCGAATGCGAGCGTTTGGGTATCGGAGGCAAGGGAACCCGATTGCAGGTCATCAAGGCCAACAAGATTATCCCAAAGGTAATCAATGTGACAGAATCACTGGGTGTCTTTGAAATTCCTAAAGAGTGTCCTGTCTGTCATGCAGAAGCTATCGTCAGAGAAAGCGAAAGCGGCACGAAAACACTGCATTGCACCAACCCGCATTGCGCGGCGAAGCAGTTGAAGAAGTTCACGAGATTCGTGAGCAAGGAAGGTTTGAACATAGAAGGTATTTCAGAACAGACTATCTGGAAACTGGTAAACGAAGGCCTGATCAGTGAATATGCAGACTTTTATCATCTTTCCGATCATGCCTATGTCATCTCTTCCTGGGAAGGATTCGGAAAGAAGAGTGTAGGCAATATGCTGGAAAGCATCCGCAAAAGCCGAAATACAGATGGGCGTCACCTGCTCTATGCGCTGAACATCCCGCTGTGTGGAGGTGATGTTGCCAAAAAGCTGATTGAACGCTATCCTGTCAAGGAACTGATAGAAACCGCACGGCTCTGTATGTTTGATGATGAGTTTGCCAGCATCGATGGCATCGGTCCTGAAAAAAGCGCCAAATTCATCGCCTGGTTCAAAGATGACAACAACTTCGCTCATGTACAGCATCTGATGAAGGAACTGACCATTACAGAACAGGCACCTGTAGAAAAAGGTACGCAGTGTGATGGACTAACCTTCGTTGTAACGGGTGATGTTCATCATTATAAAAACCGCAACGAGTTGAAGGCCTACATCGAGAGTCAAGGTGGCAAGGTGACGGGAAGCGTAAGCAAGAGCACCAACTATCTGATTAATAACGATGCAGCCTCGCAAAGTTCAAAGAACAAGAAGGCTCATGAACTCAACATCCCTATCATCACGGAAGATGAGTTCGTTGAGAAATTCGGATAAAAAGAAATCCCTTAGACTTCAATAAGCCTAAGGGATTTTTATTTGGTTATTCTTGAATTAGTGCGTTCCGCAATATTGTCCCATAAAAAGGATACCGCCACTCTGGCTGTCCTGAATCATATACACGAATGGACGGTCAGCGATGAACTCCACATTTCTTGTCTCCTCAGGTGCCATGGCAGTCAGCATCACGGCAGCTGTTACAGCAGCAGCCTTTGTTCCCTGCTCATTCACCTCTATCTTTGCCTTCTGGAGCATCTTGCTTACAGAGAAATTGCCGTCAGCAAAATGACTGAAGTTCGCTTTGCCTGCCACAAACATAGAAGGAGCACCCAAATCACTGATGATCGCATTCAGAGGCAGTTCCTGCTCGATGGTAAATTTAGGCAACTTGAGATTCACCATACAGTTTTCCATATTCTGCGAAATCTGATTCAGCTTCTCTTCATCCAATCCTTTCATCATTTCCTGGATATTCTTGCCCTCATTTGGCAGAAGTACCAGCATGCGATAGCTGCCATTGCCATAAGGAAGATCTACAGCCTTGAAATCCTTGTTCTCAGCATAGAAGAGCTTCTTTACCTGATGCATCATTTCTACTTTCTGGATATCACGTGTATAGCCACGGAAGTTCTCCAGCTTAGTGTCCTTGGCATTGAACTTGTTCTGCCATGTTCCCTTGAAATAGATGGCATTCATCAAATACGATACTGCATCGGCTGAAACCTGATCAATAATACGGGGAATCATGCCGTTGGTCTTTTCCTTACACCAGCCATTGATGCGGTCTGTTGACTTGGAAGAGGTGAAATCCAGACTTTCGATACCTGCCTGATAGTTATCACTTACCTGCTGGGAGAAATCCTTGTTCAGCTTGAAGTTCTTGTTTACTGCGATATAATTGGCAATATTAACAGTTGTCTGCTTGTCTTGATGACTGGCATTAAGAAGCATAGCCTTATAAAGCTCATTCAGATCGTTGACAGAAATTCCTTCGCAACCGATAGCTTTCAATATCTCCTGCTGCGTGATTCCATCCGCACCATTTGCCAGCATTCCCATCAGATAAGACACGCTCATAGGTGAAATCACCTTAGACTCCATATCTGTAACCTTATTGAAGAGGCGAAGCGCAAATGCATTGTTTTTCTTCACTATATCCTGCTGAGCGTCAGAAAGAACGAGATAGCTATTATCCAAATCCTCTTCATTCTTACCCATTTCGCTGTCCTTGCTTGCATTGGAATCACCGTTTATTTTCTTGCTGCTAGCACAAGAAGTCATAGCCATTGCAGCCATCATCATCAGGGCTGCCATAGTTATCTTACTGTCATTTCTCTTTTTCATAATCTTTTAATTTTGTTGATAATCTGTCTATGAAATGCAAGTTGCTGCGATTCCTTGCATCGGAAGGCTAAAATTTAAGACTCGTTAACTGCCTCCTTACCTGGCAACACACGCAAATGATATCTGTTACCATCAAAGTCAACACGCATCAGACTCTGAGGTTTGGTTATCTTGGCTAACTCAAGAGCCACATGCCCCATCGTTCTGCGAAGATTCAATTCGATACAAGATACAAGCTCTAACTGGCCATCCTTTGCAGCAATCATCATATCTACTCCAAACGGACCATTATAGTTTTCCTTTAACGCAGGTTCAACTATATCTATAATCTTCTGTCTTGCAGAGAAAAGCGCATCTTCACTGATGTATTTCTTCATTATATCAATCTTCTCTTCTTCAGAGCAGAGCAAGTTGCCAGTATAGGCATTTTTGACAGTATCGAAGAGCGAGAGTCCCAGATAGTGAACCTTGCCGTCACGCATCTCGAATTCCATACCGAAATCTTTCACCTTATTATAATATGGCTCTACGGTAACGCCACCCTGTCTGAAGATGATGTTGCTTACCCAGCGTTGGAAAGCCGGATATTCACCATTTGTCCGGAACTCATCGGCAGAAACATATTTCACGCCTCTACCACTGCTGCTCCAAGGAGCCTTGACAACAGCCTTGCCCCACTTCATTACGCATTCCTTAACCAGAGCAAAGTTATCTGCATATACTACATCCTGCTGCAAATGTTCAGCGGCCCATTGGCGGCTGCTTATCGCGCGTACCTTATCTAATACCTCATCAGTAGGCAGCATGATTTCCGGCAAACCGATACGTTCCAGCTCGCCTTTCAGACTCAAGTCCCATCCCCAAGGATGCACGCAGTCTATAAACTCCGTCTTAAGCAGATGTTCAAGCTGCAGTTTGGTTATAAACTCAACTTTTTCCAACAGATGCTCACCCAAATGGCGCACCTTGTCGCGTGCATTGTCGATGTCGTCAACAAGCACCAAGTCACCCTGATCTGCCCACAAGGCAGGAATAAATGCAAGGTCGCTTCGCAACTGTCTTCCTGCATGAGGCGCGGTAAACTGTCGCAAATGAGCGGCCAATGCCAAATCGTGTTCTGGATTGAAGATATGTAGTTTCATACTGCAAAGATACAAATTATTGAGATAAAAACGGCAAAAGAAGGTAAGTTTTACTTAGAAAAGTGCTAAATAATGAAAAAAATGTTAGTTTTTGCTATCTAGAGTTTGCAAATTTAAAATATATTATTACCTTTGCATCGTAAAAAACAAATATGAATCAATATTAAACGCATGGAAGAAGCATTCTTCAGAACACATACATATCTAGTTGAGCATATAGATGCTCCAGTCAGACGAACCTTGATGGATGAGATTGACTGGAACGACCGTATGATTGGCATCAAAGGCACTAGAGGCGTAGGTAAATCTACCTTTCTCCTCCAGTATGCCAAGGAACACTTTGGACCATACGATCGCAAGTGCTTGTATGTGAACATGAACAACTTCTATTTCCAGAGCAGAGGTATTGCCGATTTTGCAGGTGACTTTGTGAATCAAGGTGGACGAACACTTCTGATAGACCAGGTGTTCAAACAGCAGGACTGGAGCAAAGAACTCCGCAAATGCTACGATTTGTATCCTGAGTTGAAAATTGTGTTTACCGGTTCCAGCGTAATGCGCTTGAAGGAAGAGAATCCAGAACTCAATGGCATCGTGAAGAGTTACAATCTCCGTGGCTTCTCATTCAGAGAATATATCAATCTGAAGACGGGCAACGATTTCCAGCCATACGAGCTCGAAGATATTCTCCGCAATCATGAACACATCATCAAGCAGATCCTTCCCAAGGTGAGTCCGATGAAATACTTCAATGATTATCTGCATCATGGCTTCTACCCATTCTTCTTGGAACAGCGTAACTTCACAGAGAATCTACTAAAGACAATGAACATGATGACCGAGGTTGACATCCTCCTCATCAAGCAGATAGAGCTGAAGTATCTGCCAAAAATAAAACGCCTGTTCTACGAGTTGGCTGTCGAAGGCGCCAAGGCTCCCAACGTGAGCCAGCTGGCCGAAAGCATCAATACAAGTAGGGCAACCGTGATGAACTACATTAAGTATCTGGCTGATTCCAGACTCATCAACATGATCTATCCAGAGGGGCAGGATTTTCCGAAGAAACCATCTAAGGTGATGATGCATAATACTAACTTGATGTACGCTATCTATCCTATACAGATTGACAAGCAGGAAGTGATGGAAACATTCTTCGTCAATTCACTTTGGAAAGACCACAAAGTTCATCAGGGCGGTAAAGACCACTATTATACAGTGGATGGCAACAGGAAATTCAGAATCTGTGATGCACAAACTCCCAACAAGATGCGTAGTAATCCAGATACCATCTATGCCCGTTACAATACGGAGGTGGGCAAGGACAACAAGATTCCGTTATGGCTCTTGGGATTCCTGTATTAACGAAATTTCGAAAAGAAGAATTAAATACAAAACATTTTTAATATTTTATCTAAAAGTAAAATGGCTAAAGAGAAAAAATTTATCACTTGTGATGGTAACACAGCTGCCGCACACGTAAGCTACATGTTTACAGAGGTTGCTGCTATCTACCCTATTACTCCATCATCACCAATGGCGGAGCATGTAGATGAATGGGCTGCCAAAGGTCGTAAGAACCTTTTCGGTCAGCGAGTTTCTATCCAGGAAATGGAGTCTGAGGCTGGTGCTGCTGGTGCAGTTCACGGTTCTCTCCAGGCTGGTGCCTTGACTTCAACTTACACTGCTTCTCAGGGTTTGTTGTTGATGATTCCTAATATGTACAAGATTGCTGGTGAGTTGCTCCCTTGCGTGTTCAACGTATCAGCTCGTACATTGGCTTCTCACTCACTTTGTATCTTCGGTGACCACCAGGACGTAATGGCTTGCCGCCAGACTGGCTTCGCTATGTTCTGCTCAGGTTCTGTTCAGGAGGTTATGGACCTCTCTGCAGTTCCTCACTTGGCTACATTGGAGACAAAGGTTCCTTTCATTAACTTCTTCGACGGTTTCCGTACTTCTCACGAGTACCACAAGATCGAGGAGATGGATATGGAAGACATCCGTCCATTGGTTAAGGAAGAGTTCATCGAGGACTTCCGTAACCGTGCTTTGACTCCTGAGCGTCCTGTTACTCGCGGTACCGCTGAGAACCCAGAGACATTCTTCACACACCGTGAGGCTTGCAACCCTTACTACGATGCAATCCCTGAGGTAGTAGAGAAGTACTGCCAGGAGATGACTAAGATCACTGGTCGTGAGTACCACCTCTTCAACTACTATGGTGCTGAGGATGCTGAGAACATCATCATCTTGATGGGTTCTGCTACAGAGCCAGCTCGTGAGGCTATCGACTACTTGAACAAGCAGGGCAAGAAGGTTGGTATGGTTGCAGTTCACCTGTTCCGTCCATTCTCTGTTGACTTCTTGAAGAAGACTATCCCAGCTACTGTTAAGCGTATCGCTGTTCTCGACCGTACTAAGGAGCCAGGTGCAGAGGGTGAGCCATTGTACCTCGACGTTAAGTCAGCTCTCTACGATGACGAGCGCAAGCCATTGATCGTTGGCGGTCGCTACGGTCTCGGTTCTTCTGATACAACTCCAGCTAAGATCGTTGCAGTATTCAAGAACCTCGAGTTGCCACAGCCAAAGAACCACTTCACTGTAGGTATCGTTGATGACGTTACATTCACTTCTCTCCCAGAAGAGGAGGAAATTCCAATGGGTGGTGACGATTTGTTCGAGGCTAAGTTCTACGGTTTGGGTGCTGATGGTACTGTTGGTGCTAACAAGAACTCAGTTCAGATTATCGGTAACAATACCAACAAGTATTGCCAGGCATACTTCTCTTACGACTCTAAGAAGTCTGGTGGTTTCACCTGCTCTCACTTGCGTTTCGGCGACAGCCCTATCCACAGTGCTTATCAGGTAAATACTCCTAACTTCGTAGCTTGCCACGTACAGGCTTATCTCCACATGTACGATGTAACACGTGGTTTGCGTAAGAACGGTTTCTTCCTGTTGAACACTATCTTCGACGGTGAGGAGTTGGTTAACTTCATCCCTAACAAGGTAAAGCGTTACTTCGCTCAGAACAACATCACAGTTTACTATATCAACGCAACTAAGATTGCTCAGGAGATTGGTCTCGGCAACCGTACCAACACCATCCTCCAGTCTGCATTCTTCCGTATCACAAAGGTTATTCCTTTGGATCTCGCTGTAGAGCAGATGAAGGCATTCATCGTTAAGTCTTACTCTAAGAAGGGTCAGGACGTTGTTGACAAGAACTTCGGCGCTGTTGACCGTGGTGGTGAGTACAAGCAGTTGACAGTAGATCCAGCTTGGGCAAACCTCGCTGACGATGAGGCTAAGGAGGATAACGCTCCAGCATTCGTTAAGGAGCTCGTTCGTCCTATCAACGGCCAGGCAGGTGACCTCTTGAAGGTTTCTGACTTCGTTAAGCACAACACAGTTGACGGTACATGGCAGAATGGTACAGCAGCATTCGAGAAGCGTGGTGTTGAGGCATTCGTACCAGTATGGAACGTTGAGAACTGTATCCAGTGTAACAAGTGTTCATTCGTTTGTCCTCACGCAGCTATCCGTCCATTCGTATTGACCGATGAGGAGCTCGCAGGCATCGAGGGTCTCGAGACTCAGGATGTAAAGGCACCTAAGGCTTTGGCTGGAATGCACTTCCGCATCGAGACTTCAGTACTCGACTGTCTGGGTTGTGGTAACTGTGCTGACGTCTGCCCAGGTAAGAAGGGTGAGAAGGCGTTGACAATGGTTCCATTCAACGTTGACGCAGAGGATATGGTCAAGGAAGCAGCTAACTGGGAGTACCTCGTACACAACGTAGCTTCTAAGCAGGATCTCGTTGACATCAAGCAGAGCCCTAAGAACTCTCAGTTCGCTCAGCCATTGTTCGAGTTCTCTGGTGCTTGCTCTGGTTGTGGTGAGACTCCATACGTTAAGTTGATTTCTCAGCTCTTCGGTGATCGTCAGATGATTGCTAACGCTACTGGTTGTTCTTCTATCTACTCAGCTTCTATCCCATCTACTCCATATACAAAGAACGCTAAGGGTCAGGGTCCTGCATTCGACAACTCATTGTTCGAGGACTTCTGCGAGTTCGGTCTCGGTATGGTAATGGGTAACAAGAAGATGAAGGAGCGCATCGCTCACTTGCTCGAGGAGGCTAAGGCTCAGGAGCATGTTCCTGCTGAGTTCGTAGCTGCTGCTGACAAGTGGATGGCTAACATGAACGATTCTGAGGGTTCTAAGGAGGCTGCTGCAGAGTTGAAGCCTCTCATCGCTGCCGGCGCTGAGAAGGGTTGCCCTATCTGCAAGGAGCTCAAGACTTTGGATCACTACCTCGTTAAGCGTTCACAGTGGATCATCGGTGGTGACGGTGCTTCTTATGATATCGGTTACGGTGGTCTCGACCACGTATTGGCTTCTGGTGAGGATGTTAACATCCTGGTACTCGATACTGAGGTTTACTCTAACACTGGTGGTCAGTCTTCTAAGTCAACACCTCTCGGTGCTATCGCACAGTTCGCTGCTCAGGGTAAGCGTATCCGTAAGAAGGATCTCGGTTTGATGCAGACTACATACGGTTACATCTACGTTGCTCAGGTAGCTATGGGTGCTGACAATGCTCAGACATTGAAGGCTATCCGCGAGGCTGAGGCTTATCCAGGTCCATCACTCATCATCGCTTACGCACCATGTATCAACCACGGTTTGAAGCGTAAGGGCGGTATGGGTCGTTCACAGCACGAGGAAGAGTTGGCTGTTGAGTGTGGTTACTGGCACTTGTGGCGTTACAACCCACTGTTGGCTGATGAGGGTAAGAACCCATTCACACTCGACTCAAAGGCTCCAAACTGGGAGAACTTCCGCGACTTCCTGCTCGGTGAGGTTCGTTACCTCTCTGTACAGAAGGCATTCCCTAAGGAGGCTGATGAGCTCTTCTCTCAGGCAGAGAAGATGGCTAAGCTCCGTTACCAGACTTACGTTCGTAAGAGCCAGGAGGACTGGAGCGAGCAGATCTAATCAAAGAAGATTTTAGATTCTAACATAATGGGCCTTGGTTGCTATTTTGGCAACCAAGGCTTTTTCTATCTTCCCCTGATGCTGCCATGATACCTAGCGTGCGAGGTATCTAAGAGGGTGTTCAGTATTCAGTATTCAGTTTTTTCGCGATAGTTACCCTTTCTATGGTTATAAATTATAAGTAATTATTTTATATTATATATATATATAATATACTATCTATACAGAGGGTGGTAACAAGAGCGAAAAAAACTGAATACTGAATACTGAATACGTTCCCCTATAATCGGGTATTACTTCGTAATATGCTGATTTATATCGCAAAACATAGTTTTCGATACCGCAAAAACATAGAGATGCGCCCCATAAGAAATAGAGTCCGTTTTTTAACGAAGTTTCAAATCGTAAGTGTTTTGCTGAAAATCACTCCTTATCACATGCAAAAATTTGGTAGATGCCGAAAATCTTCGTACCTTTGCACCAGCAATCGAAGGAACAGCCTATTGTGCCGAAAACCGGTCATCTATGAAGACCAGGGCGGGGCTTAAATGATGGCAGACGCCGGTCATCTATGAAGACCCAGAACCGGTCATGGTTATTCCCAGTTATTTTCATTGTATATTACTTTTTTTTTCGTATCTTTGCAACAAATTTCGTAAAAATGAGTTATTATATAATAAATAGCTAGTTATAGGATCATAAATGAATAGGAAAATCATGAAGATGAAGATAAATAAAATGAGGAAACAGTTCATCCTCTTCCTTCTGCTTGTTACGGCAGCAGGTTCAGCCTTCGCACAGACTTCCACCATGACCGATGATCAAGTGATGAGTCTGGTAGTGAGAGAGCATGAAAGGGGGTCATCAAATGCCCAGATTGTTACCAAACTGATGCAGCAGGGTGTAGATATCTCTCAGATTCGACGGGTAAGAGACAAGTATCAGCGCCAGTTGAAGCAAGGTGGGGTTACTGGTACTTCCGCCCAACTGCAAGGGAAGGAAACCTCTCGTCTTCGTACCAACAATGGTAAACACCGTGAAGATTATGGTAAGGGAATCAGCGAAGAATCGAAGAACTACAGCAACTATCGCATCACTGCACAGAAGGATGATCAGTATAAACATACTTTCGATGAGAATGACGAGGAGTATATGGATTTCCAAAACGAGATGGATGGTATCATCCCAGATACTGCGATGATGATTAAACGTCTCCTTGCTGAACGGGAAGCGAAAATCAAGAAGGTTTTCGGAAGAGACATCTTCAATAATAAGGAGTTGAGTTTCGAGCCAAATATGAATATTGCCACTCCACAGAACTATCGCTTAGGTCCTGGAGATGCGGTTATCATTGACATCTATGGCGCATCCCAGAAAACCATAGAAAGCACCGTTTCTCCTGATGGCGAAGTTACCATCGAAGGCTTTGGACCTGTATCGGTGGCTGGTTTGACCGTAGCTCAGGCAAATGCCCGACTTCGCAATACACTGGGTAGCAGATACCGTTCGAGCAAGATAAAACTCACTGTAGGACAAACCAAGACCATTATGGTCAATGTGATGGGCGAAGTAAAAACTCCAGGCACCTATACCCTATCTGCCTTTGCCACCGTTTTCCACGCACTCTATATGGCAGGAGGCACCAACGACTTGGGTACATTGCGAAACATCAAGGTTTATCGCCATAACAAACTGGTTACCGTGGTAGATATCTATGATTACATTCTCAATGGCAAACTGACCGGCAATGTACGCCTGGCAGATAATGATGTCATCGTTGTGGGAGCCTACGACTGTCTGGTTACGATTACCGGAAAGGTAAAGCGCCCGATAATTTATGAAATGAAGAAAAACGAGAGCGTGAACTCTCTTCTTAAATATGCTGGCGGATTCACAGGAGATGCTTACAAGAAATCAGTTCGCATCCATCGCAAGACTGGCAGAGACTATTCAGTATATAACGTAGAGGAATTCGATTTCTCCAGTTTCCATATCGACGACGGCGATTCTGTAAGCGTAGATTCCATTCTCCCCCGCTACAGCAACACCGTAGAAATCAAGGGAGCCGTCTTCCGACCAGGTATGTACAATCTAGGAGATCAGATCAACAGTGTCCGCACATTGGTAGAACACGCAGAGGGATTGACAGAGGATGCCTTTACGGCACGTGCCGTCATGCATCGAATGAAATCGGACAGATCGCTGGAAGTAATAGCTGTAGATATTGCAGGCGTGATGAATGGTACTGTGGCTGACATTCCACTCAGGGAAAATGATGTCCTTTTCATTCCGACAAGACAAGAAAAGATTTCAGAGAGAACGCTCACCATCCGCGGAGAAGTACAATATCCGGGAATCTATCAATATGCAGAAAATGAAACGATTGAGGATTTCGTGCTGCAGGCTGGTGGACTGACCGACAAGGCTTCAACGATTAATGTTCTGGTAAGCCGAAGAGTAAATGACGCTAAAGCCACAAAACCAGACAGCATTATAGCCAAGACCTACACGCTCGCCCTGAAAGATGGTTTCGTGGTGGATGGCACACCAGGATTCAAGCTGATGCCTTTCGATGAAGTGAGCATCCGCAAGAGCCCAGCCTATACGGAACAGCAGAACGTGATGATTGAAGGTGAAGTGATGTTTGGAGGCACCTATACCCTTGATCGCCGCAATGCCAGATTAAGCGATCTCTTCAAGAAGGCTGGAGGAAGCACAGACCAGGCATATATCAAAGGCGCCCGTCTGATGCGTAAGGCAAATGAAGCTGAAAAAACACGCATGGAGGCAGTCCTGAAAATGCAGAGAGAACAACAGCAGAAAAATCTTCTGCAGTTGGCTGCAAGCAGTAATAATGCCAGTGCCATTACCCAGACTGCAAAAGATGCGCAGAATGCTGATCTGTTGAAGTTCAGCGTTCCAGAAGAATATCCTGTAGGCATCGACTTAGCCGAAGCGCTCAAGCATCCGGGCAGTGATGCAGATATGATTTTGCGTGAGGGTGACAGGCTGATTGTTCCACAATACAATGGAACCGTGAAAATCAACGGTTCTGTGATGTACGCCAATACGGTAGCCTATGAAAAGGGCAAGAGCATTGCCAGCTACATAGATGAGGCGGGTGGATTTGCATCTGATGCCAACAAGAGCAAGGCTTATATTATCTATATGAATGGTAAGGTGGCTAAGGTTGGGCATGGAGCCAAGGCTCAACCTGGTTGCGAGATTGTTGTTCCATCCAAGATGAAACGCAAGATGACAGTGGCTGAAACCATGAGCATGGGCAGTAGTCTTTCCAGCATCGCTGCCATGATTGCAACAATTGCCAATCTCAGCAAATAATGATAATGAAAATCCAAAGAACAAAAAAGCAGGTAACGATCTTCCGTTACCTGCTTTTTTCTTATACTTTTTATACTTTTTCCTTGTTCTTTGATTATTATATGGACATTTTATTGTTGCTTCAGATACTCTGCACACATTTCTGCACATCTTTCGCCATCCACACCTGCTGAAACAATGCCACCTGCATATCCGGCACCCTCACCACATGGGAAGAGACCTTGGATACGGACATGCATCAAGGTTTCTCTGTCACGTACGATGCGGACTGGTGAAGAGGTGCGGGTCTCCATCGCAATCAGAGTTGCCTCATTGGTGAGAAAACCATGCGCATTCTTTCCAAAAGTCTTAAAGCCTTCCTGCAGGCGCTTGGAAACAAAAGATGGCATCCAGAAATGAAGCGGACTGCTGATCAAACCAGGAGCATAACTGCTTTTTGGCAAATCATAGCTCAAACGGTTGTTTACAAAATCAGCCATACGCTGAGCCGGAGCAGTCTGCTTCATATTCGCCTGCTGCCAGCACTGCTTCTCTACCCTTTCCTGGAAATGCATCATAGCCAGAGGATCCTTCAATTCCTCTTCCGACTGTACAACATCTTCAGGATGTGTCTCTACCACCATACCGGAATTACTCCAGGCAGTACCACGGTTGCTAGGACTCATACCATTCACCACCAGCTGCTCCGGACCAGTAGCTGCAGGAATCACAAAACCGCCAGGGCACATACAGAAACTATATACACCATGACCATCTACCTGAGTTACAAAACTATACTCGGCTGCAGGAAGATACTTTCCTCTGCCGTTCCTGTTGTGGTACTGTATCTGGTCAATGAGCTGGGAAGGATGCTCCAGTCGAACACCGACGGCAATACCCTTGGCTTCGATTTCAATCTTCGAAGAAGCCAGATAGCGATAGACATCCCGGGCACTATGACCTGTTGCAAGAATCACCGGTCCACGATAATTCTCCTCTGCACCTGTTGCCAGGTTAACAGCTTCAACCCCAATCACACGGTCACCTTCCAGGATAAAACGAGTCATCTTGGTCTGAAAATGCACCTCACCGCCACTATTGATAATCGTATTGCGCATATTCTCTATCACGCGAGGCAACTTATCTGTACCGATATGAGGATGGGCATCTGCAAGGATGTTCGTATTGGCACCATGCTGGCAGAAAACATTCAGAATCTTATCCACGCTACCACGCTTCTTGCTTCGGGTATAAAGCTTGCCGTCGCTATACGCTCCTGCACCACCTTCACCAAAGCAATAGTTACTCTCACTATCCACCTTCTGAGTCTTGGTGATGTTGGAAAGGTCCTTTTTACGCTCACGCACGTCCTTGCCGCGCTCCAGGACAACAGGGCGATATCCCAGCTCTATCAAACGTAAGGAAGCAAAGAGACCGCCGGGGCCCTCTCCTACCACAATGACTCTCGGACGCGAACTTACATCAGGATATTCCGTATGGACATACTGATCATCCTGAGGCATTTCATTGATATAGGCACGTACCTTCAGATTCACGAAAATGGTACGTTGGCGGGCATCAATACTGCGTTTCAGTACACGCACCTTATTCAAGGTTCTTGCATCCAATCCTTTTTCTTTAGCCAGATAGCGCTTGATACCCTCTTCATTGGCTGCCTGCTCTGGCAGAATTCTAATCTGATATTCCTGAATCATAGTTTTAATTTTGAACTTTGATATTTGAACTTTGATTTCTAAAGTGTCATTGTTGCCAACACATCAAATGTATCCAATTGATACATTGTAAATTTACCATTCTCTAAAGTAGCAAACGTTGGCACATTACCACCCTTAGGGAAGGTGATGCTACCCGTGTTGACAATAGCTTTTCCTTCGTCATTGTGAGACAGTTCCCAAAGATGCGAATGGCCATAAATCATTGCATCGTAAGGACCCTTTGGCATATTATCCTTATTGTAAATATGTCCATGGGTCAAGAGATAGCGCTTACCATTATCTACCAGCAGCGCATAGGTTTCCATAATTGGGAAGTCGAGGAGCATCTGATCTACTTCTGCATCACAGTTGCCTCTGACAGCAACTATCTTGTCAGCCAGGGCATTCAGTCGTTCCACAATCCCTTTAGGATCAATACCTTCTGGGATTCTATTACGCGGACCATAGTTGATGATGTCACCCATGATACACATCATATCACACTTTTCCTTCTCAAAGAAATCGAGAACTTTTTCCAAGGCTGGCAAGCAGCCGTGAATATCTGAGAATAATAAATACTTCATTGTGCTTATCTATATCTGTTTCTGTTTCAATTTAACATCCGCAAAAGTACGCAAATTATCCGAAACCTCCAAACTTTTCGAGAAGATTTAACGCTTTTATCATATATAATAATGTATAGAAAGTATTTTAAGCTATAAAAAACTACAAAAGAATGAAAAATACCTGCAAAATGCCACTTTTTCTTAGTTTTCTTTGGCAGTTTGCTATATATTTAGTACTTTTGCCCACAAGTTCTGCTTCGGCCCCGGTCGTTTCGGGGGGAGCATTACAATACCAACGCAAAATTCAATAACGTATGAAAGTATTAAAATTCGGCGGAACATCAGTTGGTTCCGTAAAAAGCATCCTCAGCTTGAAACGTATCGTTGAAAATGAGGCAAAGAAACAGAGTGTAGTGGTTGTCGTGAGCGCACTTGGCGGTATCACTGACAAACTCTTACAAACCTCTCAGCTTGCCCTCAAGGGTGATGAATCATGGAGAGTCGAATTCGATGCCATGGTTGATCGCCACCATAAGATGATAGATACCATCATCACCGACACAGCGGATAGAGAAAATCTTTTTAAATCAGTTGATGCCCTCTTCGAACAGTTGAAGAGCATCTACTTCGGTGTGTATCTGATTCACGACCTCAGCGAGAAGACCCAGGATGCTATCGTGAGCTATGGAGAAAGACTCAGCTCGAAGATTGTTGCCACACTGATTCGTGGTGCCAAGTGGTTTGATTCACGTAACTTCATCAAGACAGCTCGCCTCAATGGCAAGGGGAAACATACCCTCGACAGCGAGTTGACTAACAAATTGGTGAAGGATGCCTTCGCTGACCTGCCTCGCATTTCTCTCGTTCCGGGTTTCATCAGCCGTGACAAAGATACAGATCGTACCACAAACCTCGGTCGTGGTGGTAGTGACTATACGGCAGCTATCATTGCAGCAGCATTGAATGCGGAAGTCCTTGAAATCTGGACTGACGTAGATGGATTCATGACAGCCGATCCACGTGTCATCAAATCAGCTTATACGATCAACGAACTGAGTTATATTGAGGCTATGGAGCTTTGCAACTTCGGAGCAAAGGTTATCTACCCTCCAACCATCTACCCGGTTTGTGTCAACAATATCCCAATCAAGGTAAAGAATACCTTCAATCCAGATGCTCCTGGTACCATTATCAAGAATAAGATAGATAGTGACCAGAAACCTATCAAGGGTATCTCTTCTATCAATGGTACTGCGCTCATCACTGTAACCGGTCTTTCCATGGTGGGTGTCATCGGTGTAAACCGCCGTATCTTTACTGCTCTGGCTAACGAGGGTATCTCTGTATTCATGGTTTCACAGGCTTCTTCAGAGAACTCTACATCTATCGGTGTACGAGAGCAGGATGTAGATGAAGCAATCAACGTATTGAACCGCGAATTCCACAATGAGATTGCAGATGGAGCCATGTATCCTATGCATGCAGAAACCGGACTTGCTACCATTGCCATCGTGGGTGAGAACATGAAGCATGCTGCAGGTATTGCCGGTAAACTCTTCGGTACACTGGGTAGAAGCGGTATTTCTGTCATTGCATGTGCTCAGGGTGCTTCTGAGACCAACATCTCTTTTGTTGTCAAGAGCGATTACTTGAGAAAGTCACTCAACGTATTGCACGACAGTTTCTTCCTTTCAGAATATAAGGTTCTCAACCTCTTTATCTGTGGTGTAGGTACCGTAGGCGGAAAATTGATTGAACAGATCAAAAAGCAGTCGGCAGACTTGATGGAACGCAGCAAGTTGAAGTTGAATGTTGTGGGTATTGCTTCTTCCAAGAACGCCATCTTCAATCGTGAGGGACTCGACCTGGAGAACTATCAGGCAGAACTGAAGAATTCCTTGCCTAGTACACCGGAACTCCTTCGCGATACCATCCTCGCCATGAATATCTTTAATAGCGTATTCGTAGATTGTACAGCAAGCAAGGATGTTGCAGCCTTATACCAGAGTCTTCTGGAGCATAACGTAAGTGTGATTGCAGCCAACAAGATAGCAGCTTCAAGCGAATATGAGAACTACGAGAAGTTGAAGAAGACTGCCATTCAGCGTGGTGTATTCTTCCGCTTCGAAACGAATGTGGGTGCAGGTCTTCCTATCATCGGAACCATCAACGACCTTCGAAATTCCGGAGATAAAATCCTTAAGATAGAGGCGGTTCTCTCAGGAACGCTCAACTTTATCTTTAATGCCATTTCAAGTGTTGTTCCATTCTCTGAGACTGTGAAACTGGCAAAGGAGAAGGGTTACAGTGAGCCAGATCCACGTATCGACCTCAGTGGCATGGATGTCATCAGAAAGCTTGTCATCCTCTCCCGTGAGGCTGGATATCGTGTAGAACAGGAAGATGTAGAAAAGAATCTTTTTGTACCTAACTCTTTCTTCAAGGGTAGCATTGATGACTTCTGGAAGAAACTGCCACAGCTCGATGCCGACTTTGAGGCTAAGCGCAAGACTCTGGATATGGAGCACAAACGCTGGCGCTTCGTTGCCACCCTTGACAAGGGAAAGACCAGTGTAGGTCTGCAGGCTGTAGGTCCTGAGCACCCATTCTACAATCTGGAAGGTTCCAACAATATCGTATTGCTCACCACAGAGCGCTACAAGGAATACCCTATGATGATTCAGGGATATGGTGCCGGTGCCAGCGTAACAGCAGCCGGTGTCTTTGCCAACATCATGAGTATTGCCAACGTTTAATTTCACCGTATCAATCAATAAAGGATAACAATTATGAAGCATATTATTATTTTAGGCGATGGCATGGCCGACCACCCAGTAGAAAGACTGGGTGGAAAGACCTTGCTTCAATACGCCCATACACCATATATGGATATGCTTGCCAAGAAAGGCAAGACTGGAAGACTCATTACTGTACCCGACGGTTTTCTGCCTGGTTCAGAGGTAGCCAACAGCTCTATCATGGGTTACGACCAGAATGAGGTTTACGAAGGACGTGGTCCACTGGAGGCAGCCAGCATCGGCTACGAGTTGAAGCCAACCGACCTGGCGCTTCGCTGCAACATCATCAACGTGCAGGATGGCAAGATCATTACGCACAATGGTGGTAACCTGGAGACAGAAGATGCTGATGTACTCATCAAGTATCTCAATGAAACCCTGGGAAAGGACTATCCTGATGTAGAATTCGTAACAGGTATCCAGTATCGCCATCTGCTCGTGGTGCATCATGGCAACAAGCACATAGAATGTGCTCCACCTCATGATCATCCTAACGAGAACTGGCATGATTTGCTCGTAAAACCTATCCTGCCGGAATCAGAAATAGAAGAGGGACATATCTCATGCAGCGATACAGCCGCTCTTCTGAACGAGTTGATTATCAAGAGTAAGGAACTCCTGGAAAATCATCCTTTCAATATAGAACGCAAGAAGCGTGGCGAGCGTATGGCAAACCTGATCTGGCCTTGGGGCGGTGGTTACCGTCCACACATGCTGACTCTTTCGCAGATGTATCCTCAAATCAAGAAGGGCTCTGTGATCTCTGCCGTTGACCTGATTCGTGGTATCGGTCATTATGCTGGTCTTCGCAACATCATCGTAGAGGGCGCTACAGGCCTTTCTGATACGAATTACGAAGGCAAGGCTGCAGCAGCTATCCAGGCTTTGAAGGATGGAGACGACTTTGTCTATGTCCATGTGGAAGCAAGTGATGAGGCAGGTCATGATGGTGATTTGGAATTAAAGCTCAAGACTATCGAATATCTCGACCAGCGCTTGATCAAACCTATCGTTGATGAGGTGAACACATGGATAGAACCTGTCTGCATTTCGGTTTTGCCAGACCATCCTACCCCAGTGGAGGTCCGTACTCACGTGAAGGAACCAGTTCCTTTCCTCATCTACTATCCAGGTATCGAACC
Source organism: Segatella copri (assembly GCF_002224675.1). Classification (GTDB taxonomy): domain Bacteria; phylum Bacteroidota; class Bacteroidia; order Bacteroidales; family Bacteroidaceae; genus Prevotella; species Prevotella copri_U. The sequence continues at coordinate 222,322 of NZ_NMPZ01000001.1, forward strand.
TGATCAGGTAGAGGAATACGATGAGGTGAGTTGCGTAAGCGGTAGCTATGGATTGCTCCAGCTGCAAGACTTCATGAAAGTCTTTATGGCAATCAATTAAAAAATAACAACTTAATGATAGTTATCCGAAAGCTAATCATCAAGTTCAAAGTTCAAATCTCAAAGTTCAAAGTAAAAATGAAATATTATTCAACAAATAAGAAAGCACCGATCGCCGATTTACACAAGGCGGTAGTTAAAGGTTTGGCAGAAGACCGTGGTCTCTATATGCCGGAAATCATCAAGAAGTTGCCACAGGACTTCTTCGACCATATCGAGAAGCTGAGCTTCCAGGAAATTGCATACCAGGTAGCTGATGCCTTCTTCGGCGAGGATGTAGATGCAGATTCTCTGAAGAAGATAGTATATGATACCTTGGCATTCGACTGCCCTGTTGTAGAGGTAGAGCCAAATATCTACTCTTTGGAATTGTTCCATGGCCCTACTCTCGCCTTCAAGGATGTAGGTGCCCGTTTCATGGCTCGCCTGCTCCAGTACTTCGTTCGTCAGGAAGGTAAAGAGGAAGTCAACGTTCTCGTAGCAACATCGGGTGATACAGGTTCTGCCGTTGCCAATGGTTTCCTCGGTGTAGAGGGAATCCACGTTTACGTGCTTTATCCAAAGGGCAAGGTGAGCAAGATTCAGGAGAGCCAGTTCACTACCCTCGGTCAGAACATCACAGCCCTTGAGGTAGATGGCGTTTTCGATGACTGCCAGGCGCTGGTTAAGTCTGCGTTCATGGACGAGGTGTTAAACAAGCACATGAAGTTGACTTCTGCCAACTCTATCAATGTAGCCCGCTTCCTGCCTCAGGCATTCTACTATTTCAATGCATACGCCCGCATGAAGGAGAAGGGCTTGGCAGACAAGCTGGTCATCTGCGTACCTAGCGGTAACTTCGGTAACATCACAGCCGGACTCTTCGGTCATGAAATGGGCTTGCCAATCCATCGTTTCATCGCTGCCAACAATGCCAATGATATCTTCTATGAGTATCTCCAGACCGGCAAATATAATCCACAGCCTAGCAAGCAGACCATAGCCAATGCTATGGACGTGGGTGATCCTTCAAACTTTGCCCGCATCTATGACCTCTACAAGGGTAATCACGATGCCATCGCTGCATACATCAGCGGAGCTACCTACAAGGATGAGCAGATAGCAGACACGATGAAGAAGTGCTATAATGAGACCAAGTATGTACTTGATCCTCACGGAGCTTGTGGCTATCAGGCTTTAAAGGAACAGTTGAAGCCAGGTGAGGTCGGTGTATTCCTGGAGACTGCTCACCCAGCCAAGTTCAAGGAGAAGGTGGATAGCATCCTCGGAACCGACATCGAAATTCCTGCACGTCTTGCAGAATTCATGAAGGGTGAGAAGAAGAGCATCCAGATGACCAAGGACTTTGCATCATTCAAGAATTATTTGATGAACGAATAAGTATGAAAATCGTTATCTTAGACGGCTATGCAGCTAATCCAGGAGATTTGGATTACCATCTCCTGGAACAGCTTGGCGAGGTAGTGGTTTATCCCCGCACTTCTGATGAAGAAAAAGTGGAACGTGCCAAGGATGCAGACATCATCTTGTTGAACAAGGTACAGATGGATGCAGAAACATTGGCACAGCTTCCTAACTTGAAGTACATCGGAATCCAGGCTACTGGTTTCAATGTAGTGGATATAGCTGCTGCCAAGAAACAAGGTATCATCGTTACCAACATCCCAGCCTATAGCACGGATAGTGTGGCACAGATGACCTTTGCCCTCATTCTCGCTGTTACCAACCGTGTAGAACATTACACTCAGGAAAATAGAAACGAGCGATGGGCTTACAACAAGGATTTCTGCTATTGGGATACCCCTTTAATGGAACTTGCAGGCAAAAAGCTTGGCATTATGGGATTGGGCAACATCGGTATGAAGGTTGCAAATATCGCCCGCCAGTTCGGTATGGACGTTTGCGCCTGCACCAGCAAAAACTCTAGCGACCTTCCTGAATGGATTCAAAAGGTCAGCAAGGATGGACTGCTTGCCACAAGTGATATTCTCACCCTGCATTGTCCTCTCTCAGATGATACCTATCACCTTATAAATAAGGAGAATATCGAAAAGATGAAGGATACGGCCATTCTGGTGAATACCGGTCGCGGACCATTGGTAGATGAAGAGGCTGTTGCAAAGGCTTTGCACGACCAGAAACTCGGTGCTTATTGTGCGGACGTGATGAGTCAGGAACCACCTTCTAAAGAGAATCCTCTTTTTAAGGAGCCTAATGCCTATCTCACTCCTCACATTGCCTGGGCTACCTTTGAGGCTCGCAAGCGCTTGAATAGCCAGGTAGCTGCCAACGTAAAGGCTTTTCTTGAGGGAAACCCAATTAATGTGGTGAACCCATAAATTGTATATTTATTTCGATAAAATAAGTAAACCGCTTATTCCCTAGATTTTATGGGGGGATAAGCGGTTTCATCAGCTGGATTACTGGAACCTATCGTCTTCTTACCAGAATATAGATGATAACAGGTGCACCAAAAAGAGGAGTAACGGCATTGAGCGGAACGATTCCCCCATCTGATGGCAGTGAACAGAGAAGATTACATAGAAGGGCAATAGCCGCCCCCATCAGCATTGTAACTGGCAGAAGCTGTCGATGATTTTCCGTACCAACCAGCAGACGTGCTATATGAGGAGTGGCAAGTCCAATAAAGGCTATAGGACCACAAAAGGCAGTAACTACTGCAGTAAGCATACCGGTTATGATGAGCAGGGCTATTCGAAGTTTCCTGATAGGAAAACCTAGATTCTCCGCATATTGCTCCCCCAACAGCATTGCATTAAGCGGCTTGATGAGTAAAAGGGAGACCAATAGACCGAGGATGGCAAATGGCACAAACCATCTCACCTCGTCCATAGAAACATTGCCGAAACTTCCCATTCCCCATATCAGATAGGATTTCACACCTTCTGCCGTACTGAAGAAATTCAATAACGAGATGGCGCTGCTGGCAAGATAACCTACCATCAAACCGATAATAAGAAGGACTGTATGACTTCTAACAATGGCAGAAAAAGCTGTGATGATTCCCATCACCAGCATTGCACCTGCAAAGGCTGACACCAGAATAGCCATGAATCCACCAATAGCATAACCACATTCTTCATCCAGAAAACCCAGACAGAGATTATTCAGACTAATGTTGCCTCCAAAGGCTAACATAACGATGGCAACAGCCAATCCTGCTCCACTGCTGATTCCAAAAACATCCGGTCCTGCCAGAGGATTACGGAAAGCTGTCTGGAGCAGTAAACCGCTTGTGGCAAGAGCTGCACCAGAAAGCAAAGCCGTGATGGCCTGCGGAAGACGCGATTCGAGGATAATATAGCCATAAGTATCAGAGACAGCCTGATTCCCCGTCAATGCACCTACCACCTCCCTGTATGGAATGCTGACGCTACCCCATATCAAATTACCGAAGAACAGCAGAACGATGGCAACCACCAGGACAATAGAGATAATGACCTTGTTCATGGTTTCTATTGTAATTGACGATGATAGAATCTCAAAGCTCCCAACATTCTGATATCCTTTGCATACTTCGAGAACTTAGCGTGATCAGCAGGATGTGAAAGGAGGATAAACTCACGAAGCAGGATTTCAGGATGAAAACTGGTGAGTTCAAAATAGGGCTCTGTACTGGTGTCCACTTCGTAAATCTGCGGATTGGCAAAGCAATGAAGAGCTTTGTAGCCATCATACTCCTGAAGCAATTGGGCACGTGTTAATGGTGCACCGCCGAAATACTTGAATGCCCAGACATCAATATCTTTGCCTTTTGAAAGAATCTGCTCAGGACTCATCGCAAGACTTCCACTATGCGAATCGTCTTCAAAGACATAACGGGCGTTGGCATCCTTTAACAAAATACCTATAGTACTCTGTCCTCCAGGTACATACCATACGCTTCCCGTTTTTCTTTCGGTCAACACCGACAGACCTTGCGGCAACTTCTTGGCAACAGCCTTCAGCTGCTGATAATCCTGTTCTATGCGCGTAAAGAGCGAGTCCGCATTCTTATCAAAAAGCATCCCATAAAACTTCATCCATTCTGCTCTCCCCAATGGCGAAGTCTCCATATAATCGGCAGCTTCAATGATGGGAATATGAAGTTTATCCAACTTACCATACCCTCCGCTGTTCTCGAAAGGAGAAACCAGGAGAGCCTCCGGCTTCAAGGAGATGATACGTTCAATATCCGGTTGCATGCTGGAACCACAATCCACCACTCTCTTCCTGATATCTGGAATATTGATATAATTCATATCACATACGCCACTAATGGCATTCTTGCAACCCAGTTCATACATCAGCTGACAATGAGGTCCCGTGAAGACCACGCTGCTAGTTACCGGGGTACGGACCGTATCAGTAGCGCATCTGGCAGATGATGAACGGCGCTTGGCAAGTTGGGTTACCGTTTCATTACCCTCTTTCCCTTTAGGCACCAGAATGTAGCGATGCAGAAGAGTTCCCTCTTTCCAAGGATTGGCAAGAATCACCTCAGTATATTCTTCTCCGTGCTTCACCATCGTGAGATGCTGCGCATACTTTAACGGGATGGTATCCCCTGCATCCATATTATCTCCAGCCTGCGTCTTACCCATCTGGCAGGATGCAAAAAGAGAAGCTAGCCCCAAGAACAAAGCTGACTTAAAAATCCTATGATTGATAAATATCTGTTTCATCGTTAAACATAATTATAAAATCCGTCTGCAAAAGTACAAAGAAAAAATAAGGCAGACAAGTTTTCTGCAAAAAAAAATGCTCCGGGAAAGTATTGGAACCTTTCCCGGAGCAATAATCATTATTTCTAAAAGAGTTCAGGCAATATTACTTGCTCTCCTCCTCAGCCTTCTTGGTCTCAGCAGCTGTAGGACCATAGTAGCCATAGTAAGCCTGGTAACGAGTGTAACCCCAGTTAGCCTGAGTCTTCTCTGGGTCGAGCTCCTTAGCCTTGTCGAGAACCTTGATAGCCTCCTGGTAAACCACCTTGCGGCCATTTGGATCCTGCAAGTTACCAGCCTTGCTGTTGTAGCAAGCACCGAGGTAAACCAAAACTACAACGTTGTCTTGCTTTGCGTCAAGAGCCTGCTTGAGGCACTTGATAGCATTGTCTGCATCATTCTTCTGGATATACATCATACCCTTGTTAGCGAGAGCAACGAAGTTCTTAGGATTCTTAGCGATAGCGCCATCCAAAAGCTCCATCTGCTCCTTCTCCATCTTCATAGAAGAATACATAGCGTTCAAACCATCAAGGATGACATCGTTAGTCTGATCCTTATCGAAGAGAGCCTTCAGCTTGTCAACATAAGCCAAAGAATCAGCCTTAGTCTTCAAACCATCCTTCATTACATAGAGCTTGAGGTTGAGAGCATCCTTAGCCTCCTTCTCGCTTGTCATAGCGATGTCGCAATACTTCTCGCAACGAGCAGCATCCTTAGCCTGATAAGCATAGCGAGCAGCGAAGAGAGCTACCTGACCGATATAATCCTTCTCAGCATCCTTCTGCTTAGCATCAATGCCAGCGAAGAGAGGATCAGAATCAGTATCGAGGAATGCACCCCAGTACTTCAACACCTCATCTGCCTTATTGTTCTGAGCTGCAGCCTGACCTGCGTTTACGAGCTGCTGACGTGCACCCCAAACACGTGATGCATTGCCATTGAACTTAGGAGCCACCTTACCCTTAGCGTTAGGAAGCTGATCGTACTTATAGCACTCAATAGCATTCATCAATGCATTGTAAGCACCCTCGTTCATAGCATTCTCATCCACTGGATCATTCTTCTTCATGATCTGATTGGTCTGCTGGATGCTCTGCTGGTCGTTGAAAGCCTTCATTCCGAGATCAACAAGCTTGTTGTAAGCCTTTGCCTTCTCAGCATCGTTAGCCAACTGACCCAAATTCTGCTTAACCAAAGCCTCAGCCTCAGCATAAGTCTTAGCCTTCAGCACTGCCTTGAGGGCATCGCTGTCTCCTGCGAATGCTGATGTGGTACCTAGTACCATCATTGCAGCAACGATTAACTTTTTCATTTTGTTTAAAGTTTAAAAAGTTGAAATTTATATTTTTTTACGCGTCTTCAATATAATGTGAACGAGCGTTCAGGATGTTACTCCTGAACGTTCTCGTCTTCTTGATTCTCCAACTCAGTTTCAGCCTCGACAACTTCTTCTGCTGTCTTGGCACCCACTGTGTCATTCTCAATCTCCTCGCTCTTCTTGGCCCAGGCAGAACGGCTCTCCTCCTCTACCGAAGCTTCAAGCTCTGAGCTCATCACCTTACATACGCTGGCAATGACATCATTTTTCTTTGTCAGATTGATGAGGCGAACACCCTGAGTTGCACGACCCATCACGCGGCAGTCTGCCACTGCAAGACGAATCACGATACCACTCTGGTTGATGATCATCAGGTCGTTTTCATCAGTAACGTTCTTGATAGCAACCAGACGACCGGTCTTTTCGGTGATGTTGAGTGTCTTCACACCCTTACCACCACGGTTGGTAACACGGTAATCAACTACGTCTGAACGCTTACCATAACCCTGCTCACTTACTACCATGACCGTCTCCTTCTCTGGATCATTGACTACAATCATACCAATCAATGCATCATCACCCTCATCGAGACGCATACCACGAACACCGGTAGAAGTACGTCCCATGGTGCGGATCTGATTCTCATCGAAGCGAACGGCACGACCATTGCGGTTAGCGAGAATCAACTCATTATGGCCATTGGTCAAGCGAACATCTACCACCTCATCGCCTTCAACGATATTGATGGCAATCACACCGTTGGCACGAGGACGAGAGTATGCTTCCAGACAGGTCTTCTTGACTGTACCATTCTTGGTAGCGAAGACTACATAGTGGCTATTGATGAACTCTGCATCATTCAATCCCTTCAATCGGAGGAATGCGTTTACCTGATCATCGCTCTCAATGTTGAGGAGGTTCTGGATTGCACGACCCTTGGAGTTGCGGTCGCCCTCTGGAATCTCGTAGCACTTCAACCAGTAGCAGCGGCCCTTCTTGGTGAAGAACAGCATCGTCTGGTGCATTGTTGCAGGATAGATATACTCGGTAAAGTCCTTATCACGGGTGCGGGCACCCTTGGCACCAACACCACCGCGAGCCTGCTCACGGAACTCTGACAATGGAGTACGCTTGATGTATCCGAGATGACTGACTGTGATAACCACAGGATCGTTTGGATAGAAGTCCTCTGGATTAAACTCGTGATCGTCTGGCTTGATCATAGTACGACGTGCATCGCCATACTTCTCCTTCACCTCATTGAGTTCATCCTTCATCACCTTCTTGCAAAGTTCTGGATCGTTCAAGATCTGGTTCAAGTAGTCGATGGTCTTCATCAACTCATTGAATTCATTGTGCAACTGCTCCAGGCGCAAGCCAGTTAACTGGCTGAGGCGCATGTCAACAATAGCCTTACTCTGCAGTTCGTCGAGTTCAAAACGCTTCTCCAAGTTGCGCTGAGCATCAGAAGGAGTCTTGCTGGCACGGATGATATGAACCACCTCATCAATATTATCGCAGGCGATAATCAATCCCTCGAGGATATGAGCACGCTCCTGTGCCTTCTTCAATTCAAACTGGGTACGACGGATTGTAACATCATGACGATGTTCAACGAAGTACTTCACGCATTCCTTCAAACTCAGAAGACGTGGACGGCCATTAACAAGAGCGATACAATTTACTGAGAAAGAGCTCTGAAGAGCTGTCAACTTGAAGAGTTTGTTCAAGAGAACATTAGCATTCGCATCACGCTTTACATCAACCACGATACGCATACCCTGGCGGCCAGACTCATCGTTAACATTGGCAATACCATCCACTCTGCCTTCCTTGGCAAGATCAGCAATAGCCATCACGAGCTGCTCCTTGTTGACACCATAAGGAATCTCGGTGATGACAATCTTATCATGATTTTCACCAGACTCGATTTCTGCAGTAGCACGTACCACGATTCTACCCTTACCGGTCTCGTAGGCATCCTTCACTCCCTGGATACCATAGATGGTAGCACCAGTAGGGAAATCAGGAGCAGGGATATACTGCATCAAGCCGTCTGTATCAATATCATTATTGTCGATGTAAGCACAGCAGCCATCAATTACTTCACCCAGGTTGTGGGTAGGAATATTGGTAGCCATACCTACAGCAATACCGTTACCGCCATTTACCAGCAGATTAGGTATCTTGGTAGGCATTACGGAAGGTTCCTGGAGTGTGTCGTCGAAGTTGTTCATCATATCAACGGTCTCCTTGTCGAGGTCGTCCATGATGTGCTCACCCATCTTGGAGAGTCGGCACTCTGTATAACGCATCGCTGCAGGAGAGTCGCCGTCCACAGAACCGAAGTTACCCTGTCCATCAATCAAAGTGTAACGCATGTTCCACTCCTGACCCATACGAACCAAGGCACCATACACAGAAAAGTCACCATGTGGGTGGTACTTACCAAGTACCTCACCAACTACGCGGGCACACTTCTTGTAAGGTTTATCACTGGTGTTTCCAATACCCAGCATACCATAGAGGATACGGCGGTGCACAGGCTTGAAACCATCGCGTACATCAGGGAGGGCACGAGCCACAATCACTGACATCGAATAGTCGATGTAGCTAGACTTCATCTCCTCCTCAATGTTTATTTTCATGATTCTATCATGATCCATTGTCTGATTTTCGTCCATATTTAAATTTTAATTGTTTATACCTTATTATATATATACCTATTTACCTTCTATTTTCAGGCGTTGACAGGTATTTGCCACCATCCAAGGGAGAAGCATCAGCGATTGCTTCCAACCAACCTCTCAAAAATGACTCGAAATTGCGTTTAAGGGCTTTTTCTTGCGTTTTAAGCCGTTTTAGCCTCTGCAAAATCACGACAAAGGTACAAAAATAAAATGAAATAAAAGGCATAGAATCGAAAAAAAACGATAATTTAGCATTAATTGTGTTTTAAAGAAGTAAAAAAGTTGCCTAAACTCTTGTTTGTTACCAAAATAATGTGTACTTTTGCATTTGAATTTAATGAGTAAGACATGCAAAATCCATTTCAACATATCAACGACGTACTCAACTACAGTGGCAAAGAAGCCTACCGTATGTTGGGAAATCAGGTGAACACTGAGCACCTGATGTTGGGAATCCTGCATTGTAACAACAAGCAGGTGAACGATATTTTCGAGCATTTTGGCATCAACACCGACGTACTCCGCTCCACGCTTTACGATTCGCAGGAACAGGCGATAGACAAAATCTCTGCTGAGGAAATTGCGGAAACAGAAGAAGGACGAGCCTTGAAGTACGACAAGGAGACCAGCGAAGTTATCAGCGAAGCCATTATCGAAGCTCGTCTCTGTGAGGGAAAGGCTGCTTTGGTACAACCGGAGCACCTGCTGCTCGCCATCCTGAAGAAGGATGAGTGCGACCCTGCCAAACTGCTCATCACACAAGGTCTGACCTATAAGAAACTGTTCGACTATATCAATGGTATCAACCTGGACATTGACAACAAACTTAATAAGTTGAACCAAGAAGTAGAGAACTACAAGCGCAATCAGATTGACGGGGATTCAGAACAGGAAGCTGTAGATGAAAAACCGGAAACAGAGACTGCGCCAGAGCAGGAACAAGAATCTGCCGAAGGCGACATCAACATGATTGACCTGCGAGATAAGCAACAGCTTCCAGAAAATCAGGAAGAAGCCGATACTTCTACCCTTCCTGACGGTGCAGCTTCAGCCCAGGACAGTCAGGGAGACCTGCTGGACCCAGAGGAGGAACCACTCGACTTCAGTGAAAATCAAAATTCCGACAACGGAAAGCTGGGTGGCAACAACGGCAAGAATGCACGCAATGTGGTGGGCGCCAAGCCAACTAAGTCGAATACTCCATATCTGGACAAGTTCAGCTACGATCTGACCAAGGCTGCCAAGGACGGAAGCCTGGATCCTGTAGTAGGAAGAGACAAGGAGATTACCCGCCTGATGGAGATTCTGGGAAGAAGAAAGAAAAACAACCCAGTATTAATAGGTGAACCTGGTGTTGGCAAAAGTGCCATCGTAGAAGGACTGGCACAGATGATTGCCAAGGGCGACCAGAGTTCCCTCTTCTTCAACAAGCGAGTATTGAGTCTCGATATGACAGGCATTGTTGCCGGCACCAAGTATAGAGGTCAGTTTGAGGAGCGCATCAAGGGCGTCATCAAGGAACTGGAGAGAAACCCGAACATCATCGTTTTCATCGATGAAATTCACACTTTGATTGGTGCGGGTGGCGCAGAAGGAAGTATGGATGCTGCCAACATCATGAAACCAGCTCTGGCACGTGGCTTCATCCAGTGCATCGGAGCCACCACCCTCAACGAATATCGCAAGAGTATTGAAAAGGATGGTGCTTTGGAGCGTAGATTCCAGAAGATCATCGTAGAACCTACTACTGCCGAAGAGACGCTGGAGATTCTGCATAACATCAAGGAGAAATACGAAGAGCATCATAATGTGAGCTACACAGACGAAGCACTGAAAGCATGTGTAAAGCTTGCTGACAGATACATGCACGACCGTTCCTTCCCAGATAAGGCCATTGATGTGATGGACGAGGCTGGCGCTCACATTCACATTAACAGTGCGACCGTCCCTGACGAACTCATAGAGGCTGAAAAGAAACTCAATGCAACCATCGCCAAAAAACAGGCTGCCGTGGCAAGCCAGAATTTCGAGATGGCTGCAACATTGAGAGACTACCAGACAAAGCAGGAACACGACATTGAGATGATGCGCAAGCAATGGGAGCATGGCGATCCGAACCACCGTGTCACCCTAGACGAAACGGAAATCGCCAAGGTAGTAAGCAACATGACAGGCATCCCTGTCCAGCAAATGGCAGAGAGCGATAATATTCGGCTGAGAAATATGGGCAAGGTACTCAAGGAAAAAGTGATTGCCCAGGACGCTGCCATCGACAAGGTTGTGAAATCCATCCAGCGCAACCGCATGGGACTGAAAGACCCTAACCACCCTATCGGTGTGTTTATGTTCCTTGGTCCTACAGGTGTTGGAAAGACCTACCTCGCCAAGAAACTGGCAGAAGAGATGTTCGGTTCGGCAGATGCACTCTTCAGAATCGACATGAGCGAGTATGCTGAAGGATTCAACACTTCACGCCTCATCGGTTCGCCTCCAGGATACGTTGGCTATGATGAAGGTGGACAGTTGACAGAGAAAGTACGCCGCAAACCATACAGCATCGTTCTGCTGGATGAGATAGAGAAGGCAAACAGCCAGGTGTTCAATCTCCTGCTGCAGGTAATGGATGAAGGAAGACTGACAGATGGAAACGGTCGTCTGATAGACTTCCGTAACACCATCATCATCATGACCTCCAACGCCGGTACCCGACAGCTCAAGGAATTCGGCAGAGGCGTAGGTTTCAATGCAGGCGGAATCGGCAGCAACGGGATGCCTATCGACGAAAAGGATAAGGAATATGCTCGCAGCGTCATTCAGAAGCATCTGTCCAAGCAGTTTGCTCCGGAATTTCTCAACCGTCTCGATGAGATTATCACCTTCGACCAGCTCGATTTGCCTGCTATCACCAGCATCGTAGATCTGGAGCTGAAATCTCTCGTAAAGCGAATTGAGAATCTGGGCTATCATTTCCAGATGACCGACAAGGCAAAGGAATTCGTGGCCAGCAAGGGATACGATGTGCAGTTTGGTGCCCGACCATTGAAGCGGGCTATTCAGAACTACGTGGAGGACGGACTCTGCGAGCTGCTGATGGAAGGTAACCTGAAGCCAGGAGCCACCATCAGCATCGGAAAGAATCCGAAGAAAGACGAATTGACTTTCAAAAATATGATAAAAGATTAATTTGGTATAGATATTTTTACTTATGGGAGCTTGTCTGTAAAGGCAGGCCCCATTTTTTTGTTAATGATAGTTAACCGGAAGAAAACTCTTCACAAATTATTTTCTCAATTAGAAAATTTTGGTTACCTTTGCATTCACTTAAAGAGAAAAGCCATGATGGCTCAGTTGGTAGAGCAACGCATTCGTAATGCGTGGGTCGCGGGTTCGAGTCCCGCTCGTGGCTCTCTTTTCTTCAGCAAGCCGTGCTTGCATCTCCCTCCAAAAGTTTTTTGTCTGCGAGATTAGCACATCGGTAGTGCACGGGCTTCCCAAGCCTGTGAGGCGGGTTCGACTCCCGTATCTCGCTCCATCTTCGATATAAGATACCGATATTTTTTATACCTTTGCATCAGATTTCAGAAAGATAAGAATTTCTTTTCTAATAGGTACGGTTCCTTTTTAATTAGGTTCAAATTCCTTTTCAGAAAGATTTAGGTATCGAGAAAGAAATAGATGATATTCTATTATGAAACTAACGAATATAACAAATAACAAACAATATAAACAGATCATGAAAGAGCTTTGGACTACTGGCGACACCCAGAAGGTAGCAGAGGGCGTACTCGGCTTCGACTACATCTGGCAATACCAATTGAAAAGACAATATAAATAGGTATTATTAGAAGGTAAAAAGATAACGTAAAGTCCGGTAAGGCAAGCGAAAGCTTGATTCTTACCGGACTATTTTTTTTTGAAATGGTCTGATGCTTAAGATAAATTAAAGCCAATAGCTTCTTAAGATAAATAAAGCCAATAGATGGCTGCAAGAACAGCTACGAGAATAACTCCCACCACCGTTTTGACCAAACAGGTTGCAACCTTCTTCAGGATAAAGAGACCAACAACCAGCGCCACCAGGGCAAAAGCATAATAAAGGAAATCATTATCCATTCCGTCCCTCCTTTCTGAATGGCTTGCGGTTTGCCTCCTTAGGATTTCGGCCTCTTTCATCGAAAGGTCTGTTGTCTTCCTTCATCGCCCTGACGAATTCATTTGGAATCGGAGTTTCGAATTCCATTGGCTGATGGGTTACCGGATGATAGAAGCAGAGAACATAGGCGTGCAGGCAAAGGCGACCACATGGATCATCACCATTACCATACTTGATGTCTCCACATACAGGATGACCCATATCGGCTGTATGAACACGAATCTGGTTCTTACGGCCTGTCTCCAACTTATACTCTACCAGAGAATGCGCTGTGGTTCGTTGCAGGGTATGGAAATGGGTAACAGCATACTTGCCACCATTGTCAGTATCACTGGCAAAGGTAATGTACGCCTTGTTGTCCTTCAACCAGTTGGCAACCGTACCTTCATCTTCCTCCATCTCTCCAGAAACCAGCGCCACGTATCGGCGGTCATATACATTATGGTGCCAGTCGTCTTCCAGGGCAAGTTCTGTCTGCTTGTCCTTGGCGTAAATCATCAAGCCCGAAGTATCTCGGTCAAGGCGGTGCACCACGTGAGCCTGACAGTTCTGACGGGTCTTGTGGAAGTAATCATCCAATACGCTCTTTACATTCAGGGTAGAATGACCGGCAGCCATACTGAGAATGCCCACGTTCTTTTCGATGACGATAAGATAACGATCCTCATAGACAATCTTAAGATAACGGCTCTTGAAGACATCCTGGTTCTTCTTGGTCTTGCTCACGCTCACCTTCATACCAGGTTTCAGGGCATAGTCAAACTGGGTGATGGTTTTGCCATCCACCTTGATTCCCCTGCCCTGCAGAGTCTGCTTCACCTTGGTCTTACTAGGACCTTTCACGTTTTCCATCAGCCATTCCAGCAACTGCGCAGGCTTCTCCACCCTGTAGTGGTCGTATTCATTGGGATTTCCGTAGCCATAAGCATTGTTGGTGTGCTTACTAAAATTTCCTTTTCTATTTTGTTGTCTCATGTTCTAAAACCAATTTCGTGTTTTGGATTCATCTTATGTTCTTAACACTCAAACCGAAGAATCAGCCCCTATTGGCGCCAATTCAGCCTACAAAAGTAAGACTTTTCTGCAAAATAACAAAGAGTAGCCCAGTTTTTAACTAAAAATTAGTAACTTTTGCCAATAAAACATTGATATACAAATAATTTTTCGTACCTTTGCACCCAAATAAAGATAAAATCAGATAAAAAGATATTTAGAAATAAGGAATGATTACAGTAACAAATCTTGCAATTCAATTCGGTAAGCGAGTGCTTTACAAAGATGTAAACCTCAAGTTCACACATGGTAATATTTACGGCGTAATCGGTGCCAACGGTGCCGGTAAGTCAACTCTCCTCCGCGCCATCAGCGGCGATTTGGAGCCAAACAAGGGTACAGTGGAGATGGGGCCAGGCGAGCGCCTTTCCGTTTTGGAGCAGGACCACTTCAAGTATGACGAGTTCCGCGTGATGGACACAGTTCTGATGGGTCATCAGCCTTTGTGGGAAAACATGAAGGAGCGCGAGCGCCTCTACTCTAAGCCAGAGATGACAGAAGAGGATGGTAACCTCGCTGCTGAGCTGGAGCTTAAGTTTGCCGAGATGAACGGTTGGGAGGCTGAGAGCAATGCTGCCCAGTTGCTTCAGAACCTTGGCGTAAAGGAAGATCGCCACGACAAGCTCGTAGGTGAGCTTTCCAACACAGAGAAGGTGCGCGTAATGCTGGCGAAGGCTCTCTTCGGTAACCCAGACAACCTCCTCCTCGATGAGCCTACCAACGACCTCGACCTCGACACCGTAGAGTGGCTGGAGGAATACCTCAGCAATATCGAGCAGACTGTCCTCGTGGTTTCTCACGACCGTCACTTCCTCGACGCTGTCAGCACACAGACCGTGGACATCGACTTTGGTAAGGTAACTATGTTTGCCGGTAACTACTCTTTCTGGTACGAGAGTTCTCAGTTGGCTCTCCGTCAGGCTCAGAACCAGAAGATGAAGGCCGAGGAGAAGAAGAAGCAGCTGGAGGAGTTCATCCGCCGATTCTCTGCCAATGTGGCTAAGAGTAAGCAGACCACATCCCGCAAGAAAATGTTGGAGAAGCTTAATGTTGAGGAAATCCGCCCATCTAGCCGTAAGTACCCAGGCATCATCTTCCAGATGGACCGTGAACCAGGTAATCAGATCCTGGAGGTTGAAGGTCTGAAGGCTTGCGATGAGGACGGAACAGTTCTCTTCGACAATGTAAACTTCAATATCGAGAAGGGTGAGAAGGTAGTATTCCTCTCTCACAACCCTAAGGCGATGACAGCCCTCTTCGAGATTATCAACGGCAACCGCAAGGCTGACGCAGGTGAATATAAGTGGGGTATTACCATCACAACAGCCTATCTCCCACTCGACAATACAGAATTCTTCCAGAGCGACATGAACCTCGTAGATTGGTTGAGCCAGTATGGTCCAGGCAACGAGGTGGCCATGAAGGGTTACTTAGGTAGAATGCTCTTCAGCGGTGAGGAAGTACTGAAGAAGGTGAACGTGCTCTCAGGAGGTGAGAAGATGAGATGTATGATTGCCCGCATGCAGTTGCAGAACGCCAACTGTCTGATTCTCGATACTCCAACCAACCACTTGGACTTGGAGAGTATCCAGGCATTCAACAACAACCTGGTAGCATTCAAGGGTAATGTACTCTTCGCCAGCCACGACCACGAGTTCATCAACACCGTGGCAAACCGTATCATTGAGCTCACTCCTTCTGGAACCATCGACAAGCTGATGTCTTATGATGAGTACATCTACGATGAGGCTATCAAGGAGCAGAAGGCTAAAATGTACGGAGTACAATAATAATAGAAAACCATATTAATTCATTTAGTTTTATACAAGTGCCAATTCGATGAGAATCGAGTTGGCACACTTTTTGTCAAAACAACCAACAAAAGAATAATCATGTTTAAAAAATTTAAGGCTATGTCAAAAGAAAAGAAAATTAATATAGAGGACGGTAACGCAAAGGAACAGGTTCTCAATGAGAATGCAGAACAGAACGCTACCCAGAATAACGATAACGTAGAGAATAAGACTGATGAGCAGAATGCTGAAAAGACTGACACAAAGTCGGCTGACACTGACAGTCAGGCAGAGAATACTGACAATGCGGCAGACAAGGCAGAAGTTGACCCTCTGAAGAAGGCTCAGCAGGAAGTAGAAGAGCTCAAGAAGGCTTTGCTTTACAAGACTGCCGAGTTTGAGAACTACCGCAAGCGCACCATGAAGGAGAAGACAGAACTGATTCTCAATGGTGGCGAGAAGACCATCTCTGCCATCCTTCCTGTCCTCGACGACTTTGAGCGCGCACTCGCCGACAAGAGCGAAGATCCTAAGGCTATCAAGGAAGGTGTACAGATGATTTTCAACAAGTTCATCAAGACACTTGAAGGTCTCGGCGTGAAGAAGATTGAGACTGCTGACAAGGATTTCGATGTAGATTTCCACGAGGCAATCGCTATGGTACCAGGAATGGGCGATGACAAGAAGGGTAAGGTAATCGACTGCGTACAGACTGGTTACACCCTCAATGACAAGGTGATTCGTCACGCTAAAGTAGCAGTAGGTCAATAAAAATATAGAGAAAAATGGCAAAGAGAGACTATTACGAGGTGCTGGGCGTAGATAAGCAGGCATCAGAAGACGAAATTAAGAAGGCTTACCGCAAGATAGCCATCAAATATCATCCAGACCGCAACCCTGGCAACAAGGAGGCTGAGGAAAAATTCAAGGAAGCTGCCGAAGCATACGAGGTTCTTCACGACCCTCAGAAGCGCCAGCAGTACGATCAGTTTGGATTCAACGGTCCTCAGGGAGGATTTGGCGGTTTCGGCGGTGGCGCAGGCATGGACATGAACGACATCTTCTCGATGTTTGGCGACATCTTCGGCGGTCACGGTGGATTCGGTGGCGGTTTCGGCGGATTTGGCGGAAGTGCCCAGCCACAGCAGTACCAGGGTAGAGACTTGCGCGTACAGGCTAAGCTTACTTTGGAAGAGGCTTACGCAGGTTGCACCAAGAAGTTCAAGATTCGCAAGGACGTTCCATGTTCTTCTTGCCATGGTACAGGATGTGAGAGTGGTTCTCAGCCAGAGACCTGCCCTACCTGTCACGGAACAGGTTACACTGTTCGCACCGTCCGTTCTATGTTCGGTACCATGCAGACCCAGGCTGCCTGCCCTACTTGCGGCGGCGAAGGTCACATTATCAAGAACAAGTGTAAAGCTTGCGGCGGCGACGGAATCGTAACTGGCGAGGAGGTTGTAGAGATCAACATCCCAGCTGGTGTTGATGACGGAATGGTTGTAACAGTTCCAGGAAAGGGAGGCGCTGGTAAGCACAATGGCGTAAACGGCGATCTTCAGGTGATTGTACGTGTAGAAAAGAACGAGAACTTTGAGCGTAAGGACAAGGATCTCTACTACAATCTCGTACTCGACTTCTCTACAGCCGTTCTCGGTGGTGAGGTAGAAATCCCAACATTGGAGGGAAAGACTACCATCAAGATTGAACCGGGCACCCAGCCGGGCAAACAGGTTCGCCTTCGTGGCAAGGGAATGCCAGCCATCCAGGGATACGGTTACGGAAAAGGAGACATCATCGTGAATATCACTGTCTATATTCCTAAGACTCTGAACAAGGAGGAGAAGGAACTGGTGAAGAAGTTCAAGGAGTGCGAGAACTTCCAGGCCGACAAGGCTACCAAGAAGTCTCTCTTCGACAGCATCAAGAATCTCTTCAATAAATAACTCTCTCCCATCATGAGGAGAAAGTGATTTCTAGAGAACAATATTTTTCTAGACAAACAAAAGATTACTGGCAATCTCAATCATTGGCTGACGCCGGTGTTGGGATTGCCTCTTTTTGTTTATACACATTATTATATATATAGGAAATGAATTATCAAGAAACAATAGAATATCTCTTCAACAGTACTCCTGTCTTTGAGAAAATCGGAGCGAAGGCTTACAAGCCAGGTTTGCAGACCACATTCGCCCTGGATGATCACTTCGGTCATCCTCATCAGAAGTACAAGACCATCCACATTGCCGGAACCAACGGCAAAGGCTCCTGCTCCCATACCCTTGCTGCTATTCTTCAGAGCCAGGGTTACAAGGTAGGACTCTACACCTCTCCCCATCTGGTAGATTTCAGAGAACGTATCCGAGTGAACGGCGAATGCGTTCCGGAGCAGTATGTCATTGACTTCGTTGAAGAGAACCGTGCCTTCTTCGAACCACTTCATCCATCCTTCTTCGAACTCACCACTGCCATGGCACTGAAATACTTTGCAGAGCAGAAGGTGGATTATGCGGTCATCGAGGTGGGACTGGGCGGAAGACTCGACTGCACCAACATCATCACCCCAATCCTTTCCATCATCACCAACATCAGCTTCGACCACACCCAGTTCCTGGGCAACACCCTTGCCGAGATTGCCGGAGAAAAGGCAGGAATCATCAAGCCTGGCGTTCCGGTAGTCATTGGAGAATACCTCCCGGAGACCCGACCAGTATTCGAAAACAAGGCGAAATCTGAGAATGCACCGATTCTTTTCGCCCAGGACTTTGATGTAACCCGTCTGGAAAGCAGCGAAATCTGCGATGTAGATATGGAGCTCAAGGGTTCCTATCAGGAGTGCAACAAGAAGACAATCCTGACTGCACTTCATATACTGCGCCAGAAACTCGCCATCAGTGATGAAGCCATCCGTGAAGGATTCGCCCACGTATGCGAACTGACTGGTCTGCGCGGAAGATGGGAAAAGCTCAATGATGCTCCCCTCACCATCTGCGATACGGGCCATAATCTCGCCGGCTGGAACTACCTTGCACCGCAGATCAACTCCGTAAAAGCCGAGACCAAGCACATCGTTTTCGGCATGGTGGATGACAAAGATGTGGTGCACGTATTACAACTATTGAAGGAAAAGCTGGAAAATCGGGTAAAGTACTACTGGACGCAGCCTTCTACCAAAAGAGCCATCCCTGTAGAGAAATTGAGTGAATTTGCATTAAAGTTAGGCTTACACGGAGAGATATATCATTCTGTAAAAGAAGCATATAACGCTGCTCTAAAAAATGCAGAAAAAGACGATTTTGTCTTCGTTGGCGGTTCAAGTTATGTAGTGGCAGATTTGCTCTCCTAGAAATTTTTAGTTTTTTTAAATCAAATAATTGCTAAATAATTTGTCACATTCATTTTTTTTAGTTACTTTGCAGTAGATTACTTTAGAACTCTAAAGTAGAGTAACTAAAAAAATGACATATTATGAATACAGAACCAGTTAACAAGTGTGGTTTGAAAAGAGAAGATTTTCAGACCACAGTACAGGGAAAGAAGACTGATCTCTTCGTGTTGAGAAACAATCAGGGCAACGAGGTTGCTGTGACGAACTATGGTGGTGCTGTTGTAGCTATCATGATGCCAGACAAGGACGGTAACTATGCCAACCTCGTTCAGGGTCACGACAACATCCAGGACGTCATCAACTCACCTGAGCCTTTCTTGAGCGTCCTCATCGGTCGATACGGTAACCGTATTAAAGAGGGTAAGTTCACTCTTCATGGCAAGGAGTACCAGTTAGCATGCAACGATGGCAAGAACCACTTGCATGGAGGTCCTACAGGATTCCACGCACATGTTTGGGATGCTACCCGCATGAGCGACAACGCAGTCGTTCTGAAGTACACCAGCCCATACGGCGAGGAAGGTTTCTCAGGAGAATTGACCGTCTGGGTGGCTTATACCTTGACAGACGACAATGAGTTCGTCATCAAGTATCAGGCAACCACCAACAAGATGACCATCTGCAACCTCACTCACCATGCATTCTTCTCAATCCAGGGTATTGCTAACCCTACCCCAACAGTTGACAACATCATCTGTCAGGTTAACGCAGACTACTATCTCCCTATAGATGAGACATCTATCCCTACAGGTGAGATCTTGAAGGTAGAGGGTACTCCATTCGATTTCCGCACTCCAAAGCCAATCGGACAGGACATCAATGCAGATGATGAACAGATTAAGAATGGTTCTGGTTACGACCATAACTATGTATTGAACAAGAAGGAAGAGGGCGAGTTGAGCTTTGCTGCTCGCATCAAGGATCCTGTAAGCTGCCGCACCATGGAGGTTTACACCACAGAGCCAGGTCTGCAGATGTACACAGGTAACTTCCTGGCAGGCATCAAGGGTCAGCATGGTGCAACCTTCCCACGCCGCAGCGCAGTATGCTTCGAGGCACAGAAGTTCCCAGACACACCTAACCACCCTTACTTCCCAAGCTGCAAATTGTGTCCAGGTGAGACCTACACCCAGAAGACCATCTATAAGTTTGGTGTAGAGAAATAAGATAAATCACTAATAATCAGATAGGAGTTGCTGCCTCTGAAAGAGAACTTCAAGGCAGCCACTCCTTTTTGCGGTAAAATTCTGACTAGAATAAACATTAAATAATAACAATATCAACTATCAAGTTTAAACAATGGAACAAAACAATGGAAACAACAACGGTCGTGTCATTGCAATCATCACGATGTGTTTTATCTTTGCAATGATCTCGTTCGTAACTAACATGGGAGCACCTTTTGGCAACATCTGGGGCTTCAAGTACTCTTGGGCAGCCATGATGGGTAACTTCATGAACTTCGCCGCTTACCTCTTTATGGGTATTCCCGCAGGTAAGATGATCGAAAACAAGGGTTACAAGAAAACAGCTCTCATCGCACTTGCAGTCGGTACAATCGGTTTGATGATCCAGTACTTATCAAGCATCTTCGGTGACGACATCCCAGTATTCACACTCAGCTCTGGCGCAGTTTGCCTCAACCTCATCATTTATCTGTTGGGTGCATTCATCTGCGGTTTCTGCGTATGTATGCTTAACACGGTGGTAAACCCAATGTTGAACTTGCTCGGTGGCGGTGGTAACCGTGGTAACCAGCTCATTCAGATTGGTGGTACATTGAACTCATTGAGTGGTACTCTTACCCCATTGTTGGCAGGTGTGCTCGTAGGTACTGTTACAGCCAACACCAGTATGAGCGACGTTGCCCCTCTCCTCTTCATCGGTATGGCAGTATTCATCGCAGCCTTCTTCATCATCTGGTTCGTAGCTATTCCTGAGCCAAACATCAAGAAGGAAAACGTGCAGTACGACCACAGTCCTTGGTCTTTCCGTCACTGCGTACTCGGTGTCATCGGTATCTTCTTCTATGTAGGTGTTGAGATTGGTATTCCTGCTCAGCTTATCTTCTACATCAGTAGCATGGACTTCACAGGTGCAGCTTCTGTAGGTGGTGCTTTCGCAGCGGTTTACTGGTTGCTTATGATGTGCGGCCGATTCCTCAGCTCATTCATCAGCGGTGCCGTTTCTACCAAGACACAGATGACAGTAGTATCAACAGTAGCTATCCTCCTGTTGCTCACAGCCATCTTCTTGCCTGAGGCAAACACATTGAACTTCTCTTTGGCAGGTGATTCAGAGATTGCAAGCCTTCTCAAGCTCGACGACCACGGTACTGGCGTTGTAGCATTTACAATCCCTACCAAGTGTGTGCTCATCGCCATCTGCGGTTTGTGTACTTCTATCATGTGGGGTGGCATCTTCAACCTTGCTGTAGAGGGTCTTGGCAAATACACAGCTCAGGCATCAGGTATCTTCATGATGATGGTAGTTGGTGGTGGTGTAATGCCTCTCATCCAGGATGCAGTTGCTAAGGCTGCTGGCCCTATCGCATCTTACTGGGTTATCATCGCCATGATCGCATACATTCTTTTCTATGCGCTCGCAGGTTGCAAGAATGTCAACAAGGACATCCCTGTAGAGTAAATTCCGGAAAATCCTATTCCCGGGTGAAGCAAAACTTGATTTATCCGGGAATAACTAATTTATAATCAAATCTTTAATAATAACTTTTTAAACAACAACTATTATGGATATCGAAAAAGTAAGAAGCCGTTTCATCAAGCACTTTGATGGCAAAACAGGTAACATCTATATGTCACCAGGTCGTATTAACCTGATTGGCGAACACACAGATTATAATGGTGGATTCGTATTCCCAGGTGCAGTAGATAAGGGCATTATGGCTGAAATCCGTCCTAACGGAACAGAGACAGTGATGCTCTACTCTATCGACTTGAAGGACCGTGTAGAGTTCAAGGTAAACGACCCTGAGGGTCCTCGCGCATCTTGGGCACGCTACATCTACGGTATCTGCCAGGAGATGAAGGCGCTGGGTGTTGATGTAAAGGGCTTCAATGCTGCATTCTATGGCGACGTGCCTCTCGGTGCAGGTATGTCTTCTTCTGCTGCTCTTGAGAGCTGCTTCGCTTTCGCTTTGAACGATCTCTTCGGTGACAACAAGGTTTCTAAGTGGGATCTCGTTCTCGCTGGTCAGGCTACTGAGCACAAGTACGTAGGTGTAAACTGCGGTATTATGGACCAGTTTGCTTCTGTATTCGGCAAGGAGGGCAAGTTGATGCGTCTCGACTGCAACAGCCGTGAGTTTGAGTACTTCCCATTCGAGCCTAAGGGTTACAAGCTCTGCCTGGTTAACTCTAAGGTTAAGCACGAGTTGGCTGGCTCTCCATACAACGACCGCCGCAACTCTTGCGAGAACGTGGTTAAGCACATCGCTGCCAAGCACCCAGAGGCTAAGTTCGAGACTCTCCGCGATTGCACATGGGAGCAGTTGGAAGAGGTTCGCGCTGAGGTAGGCGAAGAGGATTACAGCCGCGCTCACTTCGTATTGGGCGAGAAGGACCGCGTATTGGCAGTCTGCGATGCTCTTCAGAAGGGTGACTACGAGACTGTAGGCCAGAAGATGTATGAGACTCACCACGGTTTGAGCAAGGAATACGAGGTAAGCTGCGAGGAGCTCGACTTCTTGAACGATGTTGCCAAGGAGAATGGTGTTACTGGTAGCCGTATCATGGGTGGTGGCTTCGGTGGCTGCACCATCAACTTGGTTAAGGACGACATCTACGACAAGTTCGTTGAGGATGTTACAGCTAAGTTCACTGCTAAGTATGGTCACGCACCTGAGGTTTATCCAGTAGTTATCTCTGAGGGTTCTCACAAGGTTTGCTAATAGATACACATTATTAATTATAATATAAAGGAACTGCAGTTGGTGTTTGCCAGCTGCAGTTTTTTTCGTTATAAGATATTGTCACGACTTGAAAGCTTTTGCCCTTTCAGGGCGACAGGCTTGCATCCACAGTAACCCAGGGCGTTGCCCTGGGCTAGGAGCTTCTGCCCTTTCAGGGCGTGCTGGTTCAGGAGTTTTGGGGCGAAAATCAAACATGGATTGCAAAAAACGATAATGACCGGAAATGACAATGACCGAAATCAACCATTGATTGAAAAATGAAAATGACCGAAAATGACCATGACCGGAAATGACCGGAAAAGCTTAATGACACTTAATGACACAGACCTTAATGACACGACCGAATCATAAACTAACCCAATCATAAAACGAACCCATCATAAAACTAATCTTTGATAAAATTCCACATATTTACACTACTCCATCATAAAACACAGAGAAAAGACAAAAAACACGGGAAAAAGAGCAGAAAAGAGGGGGCTTTGATGCAAATAGTGTTAAAAACACACTATAGAAGAAAAAAAGTTAGGGAAAAGTATTGTGGTTTCAAAATAAAATTGTAATTTTACACCCAAAATTAGTAAACAACATTAAAAGCAACCTAGAAATGAACAACGTAAAGAACCTTTTTATGGGAGTTGGTTTCGCAGCAGTCGCTACCCTCTCAGCATGTTCTTCAAGCAGCAATGCTAGTTTAACACAGTCAGGCTTGAATCCAGCAGACTTCGATTCTACTGTTTTGGGCAAGAAGACTGAGTTAGTTACCCTCAAGAATGCCAACGGCATGGAGGTTTGCCTCACCAACTATGGTGGTCGTGTAGTTTCCATCTCTGTTCCTGACAAGGATGGCAAGCCTACAGATGTAGTGCTCGGCTACGACAACATCCACCAGTATGCAGACACCCTCAACTCTCCTTCTGATTACGGATCATCAGTAGGCCGTTACGCCAACCGTATCAAGGACTCCAAGTTGACTCTTGCAGGCAAAACATATAATCTGAAGCCAAACGACAATGGCAACTGTCTTCACGGCGGTGGTACTACCGGTTGGTTGAACCAGGTTTACGACATTACAGAGAAGAATGATTCTTCTGTAACCTTCACTATCCAGGCAAAGGATGGCGAGAATGGCTTCCCTGGCAATGTTACTGCAACAGCAAAATATACGGTAAAGAGCAACAATACACTCGATATCGAGTTTGGTGCTACAACCGATAAGGAGACCGTGGTTAACATGACCAACCACAGTTACTTCAACTTGAATGGCGATCCATCCAAGGAAGGTTTCGACCAGGTAATGTACATCAATGCTGATAAGTTCACACCTGCAGATTCACTCTATATTCCAACAGGTGAAATCAAGGACGTAGAAGGAACTCCAATGGACTTCCGCACTCCTACCGAGATTGGCAAGAAGGTAGATTACAGCTTCGACCAGATCAAGAACGCTACAGGTTACGACCACAACTGGTGTCTGAATACCTATAAGGATGGCAAGGGCGACGACAAGACCGTCTGCGCAAGCCTCTACTCTCCAAAGAGCGGAATCCTCCTTGAAGTCTTCACCAATGAGCCAGGAATCCAGGTTTATACAGGTAACTTCCAGGGCACAGGTATTGCCTGCAAGCATGGAATCAAGTATCCTAAGCACGTGAGCGTCTGCTTCGAGAGCCAGAAGTATCCTGATTCACCAACCAAGATTGCCCAGGGCGTAAAGGGATGGACAGATGCAACCTTGAAGCCAGGAGAGAAGTACTACTCTCACCTCGTTTACAAGTTCAGCGTTAAGAAGTAAGGAATGGCTACGCGGCGGATTACAAATCCGCCGAAACCCAAATAAGGAAGGCAAAGCGGCGGATTGCAAATCCACCGAATTCCATAGGATTAAGCATCCAATAAAAGAAAGAATAAACAATAATAAATAAACAAACGATCTTATAGTAATTATGAATTGGAATTCAACAGAATTCGTATGGCTTGATTGGACAGTACTCGCCATTGGTGTAATCGGCGTAATCTGGGCTGTCTGGCATGCGATTGTGAAAGACAGAAAGGCTCAGAAGGGCGAAGACTCTTCTGCTTACCTCTTCGGTAAGGGCGAGCCATGGTATGTAATCGGTATGGCTATCTTCGCAGCCAACATCGGTTCAGAGCACCTCGTGGGTCTTGCTGGTACTGGCGCCAAGAGCGGTGTAGGTATGGCTCACTGGGAGATGCAGGGTTGGATGATCCTCATCCTCGGTTGGTTGTTCGTACCTTTCTATCAGTTGCTCATCAACAAGATGGGTAAGATCATCACCATGCCAGAATTCCTGAAGTTCCGCTATACTCAGCGTACAGGTTCATGGCTCTCTATCATCACACTCGTTGCTTACATTCTCACCAAGGTGAGCGTTACTGCACTTACAGGTGGTATTTTCTTCGAGTATCTCTGGGGCTTGAACTTCTGGGCAGGTGCTATCGGTTTGATCATCCTCACCACCATCTTCACCGTATTCGGTGGTATGAAGGGTGTAATGACATTGTCAACCATCCAGACTCCTATCCTCGTCATCGGTTCATTCCTCGTGCTCTTCCTCGGTCTCTCTACCCTCGGCGGTGGAAGCGTCTCTGCAGGTTGGGCAGATATGATGGACTACTGCGGCAAGTTGAACAACGGCTACGGAACAACCCACATGTTCCACTGGGAGGCAGGTGACTCAATGTATCAGGAGTATCCAGGTTTCGTAGTATTCATCGGTGCAACCATCATTGGTTTCTGGTACTGGTGTACTGACCAGCATATCGTTCAGCGTGTACTCGGTCAGGTTCCTGGCGAAAGCAACGTAGAAGTTATGAAGCGTGCCCGCCGCGGTACTATCGCAGCCGGTTTCTTCAAGGTTCTCCCTTGCTTCATGTTCCTCATTCCAGGTATGATTGCAGCAGCCTTGGCTCAGAAGGGCGCAATCCAGATGAACGAGACTGATGCAGCCTTCGCCATCATGGTAAAGACCGTGCTTCCTGCAGGTATCAAGGGAATCGTAACCATCGGTTTCATCTGCGCACTCGTTGCTTCATTGGCAGCATTCTTCAACAGCTGTGCTACCCTCTTCACCGAGGACTTCTACAAGCCATTGAAGAAGGGAATGTCTGAGGCTCACTACGTACTCGTTGGCCGTATCGCTACCGTAGTAGTTGTAATTCTCGGTTTTGCCTGGTTGCCAATCATGATGAAGATGGACACCCTTTACAACTACCTCCAGGGAATCCAGTCACTCCTGGCCCCAGCCATGGTAGCAGTATTTGCGATGGGTATTTTCTTCAAGAAGATTACTCCAAAGGCAGGCGAATACACCATGATCACCGGTTTCCTCATCGGTATGCTCCGCCTCGTCACCAACGTCATTACCGATACTGGTAAGGCAACAATGGATGGTGCGTTCTGGGATTACACAGCATGGTTCTGGCAGACCAACTGGCTCGTGTTCGAGTGCTGGCTGCTCATCTTCCTCATCATCTTCATGGTAGTAGTGAGCTGCTTCACTCCAGCCCCAAGCAAGGAGCAGGTAGAGGCTATCACCTTCACATCCGACTTCAAGAAGTCTATCCGTGAGAGCTGGGGTGCGTTCGATATCATTGGTACAATCGTAGTAATCGGTCTCTGCGCTGCATTCTACGCTTACTTCTGGTAAAATATAGAACTGGTAAAATATAGAAAAAGTTAGGAGTTAGAAGCTGAAAGGATGGAATTTTCCTTTAGTGTGTATAGTTAGCAGGTTCCTGTCTTCTCCTTCTGACTCCCAACTTCCCTAAAGAAACTCTTTGGCGACAAGGCTCCCTTTTAGAAACTCAGTCAGAAGAGCATTCAGAAGCGCAGCCATAAGCTGAAGTAAACAAAACTATCAATCAAATTCATTGAATCTTAACATCAAAAATCAACACGACCATGACGCAGTTTTATAACGAATACCCCAAGGTTCTGGTTTCCGTGGATTGCATTATCTTCGGATTTAACGGCAACAACCTTCAAGTCCTGATAGGCAAACGAAAGATGGACCCGGGACGTGGCGAATGGTCACTCTATGGTGGTTTCGTTGGAGCCAACGAAAATCTAGAGGACGCTGCAAACAGAGTTATCCTGGATCTAACTGGAATGAAGAACCTCTATATAAGACAAGTGGGTGCATTCGGCAGAATCGACCGAGACCCAGGTGAGCGAGTTATCTCCATCGCCTATTGCGCCCTCATCAATGTGGTAGATTACGATGATAGTCTCCGCATCGAACACGGTCTGGAATGGGTAAGTCTGAACGAACTTCCAGAACTCTATTCCGACCACCGCACCATGATTCACGACGCCATCTGTCAGATCCGCCGTCGCATCAATCATGAGCCACTGAGCTTCAAGCTCCTCCCCGACCTCTTTACGCTGACTCAGCTTCAGCACGTATTCGAGGCTGTGATGGGAGAAGAGATTGACAAGCGCAACTTCCGCAAGCGCGTGAAGGATATTGACTTTATCGAGAAGACAGAACTCATCGACAAGGTTACTTCGAAACGAGGTGCCGCCCTCTACCGCTTCAACAAGAAAGCATACGAGGAAGACCCATCGTTCATCTTGAAATAGAAAATAAATAACTTTAACGAAATATATTATGTTAGAAGAATTAAAAGAAAAAGTGTTCAAGGCAAACCTTGACCTGGTGAAGCACAATCTCGTGCTCTTTACATGGGGAAATGTAAGCGGAATCGACCGTGAGAAGGGTCTGGTTGTCATCAAGCCATCAGGTGTTGACTACGACACCATGAAGGCGAGCGATATGGTAGTAGTTGACCTGGAGACCGGCAAGGTTGTTGAAGGCGACCTGAATCCATCTTCAGATACTCCTACCCACCTGGTTCTCTACCGTGCATTCCCAGAGTTGGGCGGCGTGGTTCACACCCACTCTACCTACGCTACAGCCTGGGCTCAGGCAGGATTGGACATCCCTAACATCGGTACTACCCACGCAGACTATTTCCACGACTGCATTCCTTGCACCGATGCAATGACAGAGGATATGATGGCCGAGTATGAGCACAATACAGGTGTAGTCATCGTTGACAGATTCAAGAAGGACAATATCAATCCGGTTCACACTCCAGGCGTACTGGTGAAGAACCACGGTCCTTTCACATGGGGTAAGGATGCTGACCAGGCTGTCTATCACGCAGTGGTAGCCGAGCAGGTGGCAAAGATGGCGTTCATCTCTTTCAGCGTGAATCCAAACACCACCATGAACCCATTGCTCGTAGAGAAGCACTTCAACCGCAAGCACGGTCCTAACGCTTACTACGGACAGAAGAAGCACTAATCTCCGAATGAGATTGATGCTGACAGAAGAAAAAAAAGATTTTCAATAACACAATATTTAAAAACAACAAACAATCATGATTAAAGCATTTGAGAATTTAGAAGTATGGTTTGTAACTGGTGCACAGCTTCTTTACGGAGGCGAGACAGTTAAGATAGTAGATGGTCACTCAAAGGACATGGTAGATGGCCTGAACAACAGTGGCATCATCCCTATCAAGGTGGTTTACAAAGGCACAGCTAACTCTTCTGCAGAGGTAGAGGCTGTGATGAAGGCTGCCAACAACGACGCTAAGTGCGTGGGTATCATCACATGGATGCACACCTTCTCACCAGCTAAGATGTGGATCAAGGGTCTGCAGGCACTTGAAAAGCCTCTCCTCCACTTCCATACACAGTATAACGCAGAACTCCCTTGGGATTCTATCGACATGGACTTCATGAACCTCAACCAGTCAGCTCACGGCGATATCGAGTTCGGTCACATCTGCACCCGTATGCGCATCCCTAGAAAGGTAGTTGTAGGTTACTGGAAGAGCGAAGAGGCTCAGAAGCAGATTGCTACATGGGCTCGCGTAGCTGCAGGTGTTGCTGATGCTCACAACGTACGCTGCTTGATGTTCGGTATGAACATGAACAACGTAGCCGTAACTGATGGCGACCGCGTAGAGTTCGAGCAGCGCATGGGTTACCACGTAGATTACTACCCAGTATCTTCACTTATGGAGTACTACAAGAAGGTTACTGATGCTGAGGCAGATGCACTCGTTGAGGAGTACAAGAAGGAATACACCATCAAGATTGATGAGTCTGGCGAGGAAGTATATTGGGAGAAGGTTAAGAACGCAGCTAAGGCTGAGATCGCTCTCCGTCGTGTATTGAAAGATGAGAACGCAGTAGCATTCACTACCAACTTCGATGACCTCGGCGATGCAGACATCGACGATCCTAACTTCTGCGGTTTCGACCAGATTCCTGGTTTGGCTTCACAGCGCCTGATGGCAGAGGGTTACGGTTTCGGTGCAGAGGGTGACTGGAAGACAGCTTGCCTCTTCCGCACACTCTGGGTAATGAACCAGGGCTTGGAGAAGGGTTGCTCATTCCTCGAGGACTACACTCTCAACTTCGCTGCCGACCGCACATCTAGCCTCCAGAGCCACATGCTCGAGGTTTGCCCATTGATCGCAACAGACAAGCCAAAGCTCGAGGTTCACTTCCTCGGCATCGGTATCCGCAAGCAGCAGACAGCTCGCCTCGTATTCACATCTAAGACAGGTAAGGGTGTTAAAGCAACAGTAGTTGACCTCGGCAACCGTTTCCGTCTCATCGCAAGTGAGGTAGAGTGCATCGAGCCAAAGGCAATGCCTAAGCTCCCTGTAGCTTCTGCTCTCTGGGTTCCACAGCCAACCTTCGAGATTGGTGCAGGTGCTTGGATCCTCGCTGGTGGTACTCACCACAGTGCATTCTCTTACGACATCACTGCTGAGTACTGGGAGGACTTCTGCGAGATCCTGGGTATTGAGTTCGTCAACATCGACAAGAACACAACTATCAGCAGCTTCAAGCAGCAGCTCCGCAACAACGAGATTTATTACATGCTCAACAAAGCATTGCGATAATTAAAGTAAAGAAAACATTTAAAAAAAATGAGCGCAAAAACTATTATAGAATCAGGTAAGGCCATTCTCGGTATCGAGTTTGGCTCTACCCGAATCAAGGCTGTCTTGATTGACACCGACAACAACCCTATCGCACAGGGTAGCTTTGAGTGGGAAAACCAGTTGGTTGATGGTTTGTGGACTTACAGCATCGACACCATCTGGAAAGGTTTGCAGGATTGCTACGCTGACCTCCGCAAGAACGTGAAGGCTGAGTACGACTGCGAAATCAAGCAGTTGGCTGCTATCGGTATTTCTGCGATGATGCACGGCTACATGGCTTTCGGCAAGGATGAGAACATCCTCGTTCCTTTCCGCACCTGGCGTAATACCAACACCGCCCAGGCAGCAGCCGAGCTTTCAGAGCTCTTCCACTTCAACATCCCATTGCGTTGGAGCATCTCTCACGTTTATCAGGCTATCCTGAACGGTGAAGAGCACATCAATAAGATTGACTTCCTCACCACGCTCGCTGGTTACATCCACTGGCAGCTCACTGGCAAGAAGGTTCTGGGCGTAGGCGACGCATCAGGTATGCTCCCTATCGATTCCAACACCAACAACTACGATGCAGAGATGGTGACTAAGTTCGATAAGCTCATCGAGCCAAAGAACCTGGGCTGGAAGATTCTCGACATCCTTCCAGAGGTATTGAATGCAGGCGAAGATGCAGGCGTTCTTACCGAGGAAGGAGCGAAGAAGCTCGACCCATCTGGCAATCTCCAGGCTGGTACTCCTCTCTGTCCTCCAGAGGGTGATGCTGGTACGGGCATGGTGGCTACCAACGCTGTTCGCCAGCGTACAGGTAACGTCAGTGCAGGTACTTCATCTTTCTCTATGATCGTGTTGGAGAAAGCCTTGAGCAAACCTTACGAAGTCATTGATATGGTGACAACTCCAGACGGCAGTCCTGTAGCCATGGTTCACTGCAACAACTGTACTTCCGACCTCAACGCTTGGGTTGGTTTGTTCAAGCAGTACCAGGAGTTGCTCGGTGTTCCGGTAGATATGAACGAGGTATTCGGCAAGCTCTACAACCACGCTCTTGAGGGCGATGCTGATTGCGGTGGCTTGATTGCTTACAACTACATCTCCGGTGAGCCTGTAACCGGTTTGGCTGAAGGTCGCCCAATGTTCGTACGTTCTGCCAACGACCACTTCAACCTCGCCAATTTCATGCGCGCCAACCTCTACGCTTCAGTAGCCGTATTGAAGATTGGTAACGATGTATTGTTCAAGGACGAGAAGGTGCAGGTGGACCGTATCACCGGTCATGGCGGTTTGTTCAAGACCAAGGGTGTAGGTCAGCGCATTCTTGCAGCAGCCATCAACTCCCCTATCTCTGTCATGGAGACTGCAGGCGAAGGTGGTGCTTGGGGTATTGCCCTGCTCGCAGGCTATCTCGTAAACAATGCAGAGAAGTTGAGCCTGGCTGATTATCTCGACCAGAAGGTATTTGCCGGCAATACAGGTGTAGAAATTGCACCTACAGCAGAAGACGTAGCTGGATTCGACAAGTACATCGAAACCTACAAGGCTGGTCTTGCCATCGAAAAGGCAGCTGTAGAGAACAAGAACTAACTTTTAAGTGGACTCAGCAACAAAATATCAATACGTTTGTGGGGGGAATCAGCCTCCACAAACGTATTATTCTAAAAGTTAATAAAAATTTAAACTTATAAGAATGATGAATAAACTCTTTGCAACCACACTCTTATCTACAGCGGTTGCATTCTCAGTTCAGGCTCAGGATGTAACAGGAACTATCCATGCGAACCAGGGAACTCAGAAAATCAACCGCGAAATCTACGGACAGTTTGCTGAGCATCTCGGTAGCTGTATCTATGGTGGACTGTGGGTAGGTCCGGAGTCGAACATTCCTAACACCCAGGGTTACCGCAACGACGTGCTCCAAGCTCTCAAGGACTTGAAAGTGCCTGTTTTAAGATGGCCTGGAGGATGCTTCGCCGACGAATACCACTGGATGGACGGAATCGGTCCGCGTGAGAATCGCCCTAAGATGCAGAACAACAACTGGGGAGGAACCATCGAGGACAACTCCTTCGGAACCCACGAGTTCCTGAATCTCTGCGAGATGCTGGGCTGCGAGCCTTACATCAGCGGTAACGTAGGTTCGGGAACGGTAGAGGAACTGGCTAAATGGGTAGAATACATGACCAGCGACGGCGATACTCCGATGGCAAAGCTCCGCCGAAAGAACGGACGCGACAAGGCCTGGAAGGTAAAGTACCTCGGAGTGGGCAACGAGAGCTGGGGATGCGGTGGAAACATGCGCCCAGAGTACTACTCTGACCTCTTCCGCCGTTACTCCGTATATTGCCGCAACTATGATGGCAACGAGCTCTACAAGATTGCATCAGGAGCCAGCGACTATGATTACAACTGGACCAAGGTGCTGATGGACCGTGTAGGTCACCGTGCCAACGGAATCTCCCTACATTATTATACAGTAACCGGCTGGGACGGCAGCAAGGGTTCTGCCACCAAGTTCAGCAACGACGACTACTACTGGACCATGGGCAAATGCCTCGGCATTGAAGACGTGATCAAGAAGCACGAAGCCATCATGGACAAGGCTGACCCTAAGAAGCAGATCGGTCTGCTCGTAGATGAATGGGGAACCTGGTGGGATGAGGAACCAGGAACCATCAAGGGTCACCTCTATCAGCAGAACTGCATGCGCGATGCTTTCGTGGCAGCCCTCACACTCAATGTGTTCCACCGTCACGCCGACCGCATCAAGATGGCAAACATCGCCCAGGTGGTAAACGTGCTCCAGTCTATGATCCTCACCGACACCAAGGGCACCGGTCACATGGTTCTCACTCCAACCTACCACGTGTTCAAGATGTACAAGGACTTCCAGGATGCAACCTATCTCCCTATGGACGTGAAGTGCGATTCTATGGATGTTCGTGGCGATGTTCACGCCAAGGACGGCAGAAAGATTCCAGTGGTTTCTACATCAGCTGCCAAGAAGGCAGACGGCACCGTAGTGGTTTCACTCGCCAACGTAAGCCTCGATAAGGCTCAGGAGGTAGTGTTCAGCCTCGATGGACTGAAGGCTCCAAAGACAGTGGCAGGCGAGATTCTTACCTGCAAGAAGGTGAGCGATTTCAACGATTTCGAGCACCCGGATGTAGTGAAGCCAGCAACATTCAAGGATGCAAAATTGAAGAAAAACACCTTGAAAGTGAAAATTCCTGCAAAATCTATCGTAGTTTTGAAAATAAAATAGTACTTTTGTAGGATAAATTGCTTACATCATCAGTTCTCTTCTCCGCAAGAGGCTGATAAGCAATCAGTTTCAGACCTCTTTCGGCCTAAACAGGGAGAGGGCGGAACGTTTCAGCAGAAAAACAATAACAACAATATTAAATACATTTGTATGATGAACGACATTAAAGTAATGAATCATGCAGCAGATAATATCCGTATCTTGGCTGCTTCAATGGTAGAAAAGGCAAACTCTGGTCACCCAGGTGGTGCTATGGGTGGTTCTGACTTCATCAACGTACTCTTCTCAGAGTACCTGGTTTATGATCCAGCAGATCCAACATGGACTGGCCGCGACCGCTTCTTCCTCGACCCAGGTCACATGAGCCCAATGCTCTATGCTGGTTTGGCTTTGCGTGGTTTCTTCTCAATGGAAGACCTCAAGCAGTTCCGCCAGTGGGGTTCTGTAACTCCAGGTCACCCAGAGCTCGATCTTCAGCGTGGTATCGAGAACTCATCAGGTCCTCTCGGTCAGGGTCACGCACTCGCAGCTGGTGCAGCTGTTGCCGAGAAGTTCCTTGAGGCTCGTCTGGGTTCAACCATGATGCAGCACAAGATCTACGCATACATTTCTGATGGTGCTGTAGAGGAGGAAATCTCTCAGGGTGTAGGTCGTATCGCCGGCAACCTCGGTTTGAACAACCTCATCATGTTCTACGATTCCAACGACATCCAGCTCTCTACAGAGTGTGGCGTTGTAATGAACGAGGATACAGAGATGAAGTACAAGGCTTGGGGCTGGAATGTCATCAAGATCAATGGTAACGACGTTGCTCAGATCCGTGAGGCTCTCGATGCTGCCCAGAAGGAGCAGGATCGCCCTACCCTCATCATCGGTAAGACCGTAATGGGTAAGGGTGCTCTCCGCGCAGACGGCACAAGCTACGAGGCTTGCATCAATACTCACGGTGCTCCTCTCGGTGGCGACGCTTACGTCAATACAATCAAGCACCTCGGTGGTGATCCTGAGAATGCATTCGTTATCTTCGACGATGTAAAGGAGATCTACGCTAAGCGTGCTGAGGAGTTGAAGAAGATTGTTGCTGAGCGCAAGGCTGCAGAGGCTGAGTGGCGCAAGGCTAACCCAGAGAAGGCTGCTCAGATGGATGAGTGGTTCAGCGGCAAGGCTCCTAAGGTAGATTGGAGCAAGGTTGAGCAGAAGGCTGGTTCAGCTACTCGTGCTGCTTCTGCTGCTTGTCTCGGTGTTTTGGCAGAGCAGGTTCCTAACATGATCTGTGCATCTGCTGACCTTTCTAACTCAGATAAGACAGACGGTTTCTTGAAGAAGACCAAGAGCATCGTTCGCGGTGATTTCTCAGGTGCTTTCTTCCAGGCAGGTGTTGCTGAGTTGACAATGGCTGATATGTGTATCGGTATGATGCTCCACGGTGGTGTGGTTGCAGCAATGGGTACATTCTTCGTATTCTCTGATTATATGAAGCCAGCTGTTCGTCTCGCTGCCCTGATGCAGGTTCCAGTTAAGTTCATCTGGACTCACGATGCATTCCGCGTTGGTGAGGACGGACCTACTCACGAGCCAGTTGAGCAGGAGGCACAGATCCGCTTGATGGAGAAGTTGAAGAACCACGCAGGCAAGGACAGCGTTCGCGTATTCCGTCCAGCTGATGCTGACGAGACTACAGTTTGCTGGAAGCTCGCTATGGAGAATGTTGAGACTCCTACAGCGCTCATCTTCTCGCGCCAGGGCATCGCTAAGTTGCCAGAGGGAACAGACTACGAGCAGGCTGCTAAGGGTGCTTACATCGTAGCAGGCAGCGACGAGAATCCAGACGTTATCCTCGTAGCAAGCGGTTCTGAGGTTTCTACATTGGAGGCTGGTTGCGAGGCTTTGCGTGCCGACGGCATCAAGGTTCGCGTGGTAAGTGCTCCATCAGAGGGCTTGTTCCGTGGTCAGAGCAAGGAGTATCAGGAGAGCGTATTGCCAAAGAACGCTAAGATCTTCGGTATGACTGCTGGCCTTCCTGTAACACTCCAGGGTCTCGTAGGCGCCAACGGTAAGGTTTGGGGCATGGAGAGCTTCGGTTTCTCTGCTCCTTACAAGGTGCTCGATGAGAAGCTCGGCTACACAGGCGAGAACGTTTACAAGCAGGTAAAGGCTTTCTTGGCTGAGGCTTAATTAGCATAAACTAAACAGGAGTTGGAAGCTGGAGTTGGATATTTTGCCGGATGGCAGATTTCCATTTCCGGCATCCGACTCCTTTCACTCTTTTAATATTAACCTTGTGAAGGATAAGGGTTTACCCCGGTTTCTTCACTTAAAAATTTAAAGTATTATGGAAGTAAAGACAGTTGGTATTGCATGCGACCATGCAGGTTTTCCATTGAAGCAGTTCGTATTGGAATATTTGGAGAAGAAGGGTTATCCTGTAAAGGATTACGGTACATACAGCGATGCGAGTGTTGACTATCCTGACTTCGGCCATGCGCTCGGCGAAGGCATTGAGAGCGGCGAGGTTTATCCAGGTATCGGCATTTGCGGCAGTGGCGAGGGAATCGCCATGACTTTGAACAAGCATCAGGGTGTACGTGCCGGTTTGGCATGGTGCAAGGAGATTGCTCATCTCGTTCGTCAGCACAATGATGCCAATGTATTGGTACTTCCAGGACGTTTCATCGACAACAAGACCGCCGAGGCTATCCTCGACGAGTTCTTCGCTACTACCTTCGAGGGTGGCCGTCATGAGCGCCGCGTCAAGAAGATTCCTGTTCAGAAGTAAGGAAGGAGTTAAAGGAATTTTAAGGAGTTAAAGGAGTTAAAGGAGTTAAGGAGTTAAGACGATTGTCATGTAGCTTAAAACTACGCCCAAAAGACTGTTGTCTTAACTCCTTTAGCTCCTTTACTCCTTTTAACTCCCCCATCTCTTCATATAATAATTTATAACCATCAAAACATAAAGATTATGAGCAAATATTTTGCAGAGTCAGAACTCATCATCAATGAGGATGGAAGTTGCTTCCACCTTCATCTGCGCCCGGAGCAGGTGGCTGACAAGGTAATCCTCGTAGGCGACCCAGGCAGAGTAGCCCTCGTAGCATCCCATTTCGAGACCCAGGAGTGCGAGGTTTCCAGCCGAGAATTCCACGCCATCACCGGTACATATAAGGGCAAGAGAATCACCGTGCAGAGCACCGGAATCGGATGCGACAACATCGACATCGTGGTCAACGAGCTGGATGCGCTGAAGAACATCGATTTCGCTACCCGCACCGAAAAATCGGAGCACACCACCCTCACCCTCGTGCGCATCGGAACCTGCGGCGGCTTGCAGCTCAACTGTCCTGCCGGAACCTTCGTCGCTTCACAGAAGAGCATCGGTTTCGATGGACTCATCAACTTCTATGCCCGCCGCAACGAAATCTGCGACCTCGAGACCGAGGCTGAATTCAAGCGCCAGGTGAAGTGGAACGACCAGATTGGCAATCCATACTGCGTGAACAACGACCCGGAACTGCTCAATCAGATTGCCAGCGACGACATGGTTCGCGGAATCACCATCGCCTGCGGCGGATTCTACGGTCCTCAGGGCAGAGAGCTCCGTGCCCCGCTTGCCGACCCGGAGCTTAACCAGAAGATTGAAGCATTCGAGTATAAAGGCTTGCGCGTCAACAACTTTGAGATGGAGAGTTCTGCCCTGGCTGGTCTTTCTCTCCTCTTAGGCCATAAGGCACTCACCTGCTGCATGGTCATCGCCAATCGCCGTGCCCTCAGTGCCAACACAGGCTATAAGAGCACCATCGACAACTTGATAAAAGTTGTATTAGATAGAATCTAGTTCATTGCAGCAATACGCCCTGAAAGGGCAAAAGCTTTAAAATAAACAAGAAAGAATGAAGAATCAAGAAGAATGTATCTGCGCCCTGGCAACCCCAGCTGGCGGTGCAATCGGAATCATCCGACTCAGCGGCTCCGACGCCATTACCCTCACCGACAAAATCTTCCAGTCAGCCAACGGCAAATCCCTGGAAGAAGCCAAGCCCTACACCCTGCATTATGGAGAAATCAAGGATAAGGATGGCAACACCATCGATGATGTACTGGTGAGCGTGTTCCGTGCACCCCACAGTTATACAGGCGAGAATTCCACCGAAATTTCCTGTCACGGCAGCCGGTACATTCTTCAGCAGGTTCTCCATCGCTTTACGGAGGTAGGATGTCGCCAGGCAGAACCCGGCGAATACACCCGTCGTGCCTATCTCAACGGCAAGATGGACCTCTCGCAGGCAGAGGCAGTAGCCGATCTCATCGCCTCTACCAACAAGGCAACCCACAAGATGGCGCTTAGCCAACTGAAGGGTCACTTCAGTAACGAACTCTCCCTGCTGCGCGAAAAATTATTAAAGATGACTTCGCTCCTGGAGTTAGAGCTGGACTTCAGCGACCACGAGGAACTGGAGTTTGCCGACCGCAGCGATCTCCAGGCACTAGCCGAAGAAATCAATCATAAGATTACCACCCTCGCCCACTCCTTCGAGACCGGCAACGCCCTGAAGCAGGGAGTAGCCGTAGCCATCGTAGGCAAGACGAATGTGGGCAAGAGCACCCTGCTCAACCGTCTGCTCCACGAGGAAAAAGCCATCGTGAGCGACATTCACGGAACCACCCGAGACGTAATCGAAGACACCACCCTCATCGACGGAATCACCTTCCGCTTCATAGATACGGCAGGAATCCGCAAGACGGATGATGTGGTAGAGAACATCGGAATAGAGCGCACCTTCCAGAAGATGGAAGAGGCGAAGATTGTAATCTGGCTATTGGACGAGCAGCCATCGGTCTCAGAAATCGAGGAGATGAAGCAGAAGAACCAGGGCAAGAAGCAGCTGGTGGTATTCAATAAGATGGATAAGCTGGAGGATGAAAAGCTTGAGCTCGATAAGTTCACCCATTCCTGCGGTTCAGATTCCTGCGAAACAGAATCCACTGAAGCAGAATCCCCACTCTTTATCAGTGCCCGCACGGGCGAGAACGTTTCATCCCTGGAGCAGGCATTAGTAAAAGCCGCTGATATTCCGGAGATTACCGAGAACGACGTCATCATTACGAGTGCCCGCCACTACGAGGCTCTTCTCCGTGCCCAGGATTCCCTCTCCCGAGTATTGGAGTCGATGGAAATGGGAATGAGCGGCGACATCATCGCCGAGGATTTGAAAATGGTACTGGAGGAGCTGGGAGAAATCACCGGCGGCCAGATCAGCAGCCAGGAAACACTGAACAACATCTTCAAGCATTTCTGCGTGGGGAAGTAAGTCGTGATAAACAACGATTAATATCGACAATAAATGATAGTTAAGGTGCTCAAAATGAGCACCTTTCTTTTTAGCCTTACTATTGGTTATAATCAATGATAAGGCTTTTTTAGCACCTTTTTGTACCGCTCTTGTACCTCCACTTTTCAAAAGTAATAATTTGAGACTCCATTTTTGGCAAATGAGTGCAAGATTGCCGAGAGTTTTGGACAATGATGGACGATGATATAAGACTATTGAAAATAAACGGAGTAATGACAGACGACTTTTTCTACAATAAATTAAGTAAAAAAGTATAAAAAGCGTACAAATGACAGCAAGCAAAGAAAGAATTCTAAAAATTTGCGAGTATTGTGGGAAGAGCTTTTATGCATCAAAATCCACAACTCGTTATTGCTCCAAGCAATGCAACAGTTATGCCTATAAGGCAGCAAAACGTGAGGAGAAAGTAAAGATGGCTGAGACAATGAGCCACCGAAAAGCTTCCGAGAAATCCATGTCTGAAATCCTCGTGAAAGAATACCTCACTATTCAAGAGGTCGCTATACTTTTGGGACTAAGCAGACAGACCATATATAATATGGTGTATAGTGGTAAGTTGCGAGCATCCAAGATTACTTCTCGTTTATCTTTAATCAGAAAGCGAGATATAGATTATCTTGTTGATAGTTTGCCATACACCACAAAAAAAAGTGCTTCAAAAGAAGCAGTTCATGCAAACCGAGAGCTACCTGTTCCAGAATATTACTCTGCCAAGGAAATTGCAGAAGTCCACAACACTTACGAGACGGCCATCTATGAGATAGTCAAGAAAGTCAAGATTTCAAGAATATCCATACAAGGAAGAGTATATTGGAACAAGAAAGAGGTGGATGATTATTTTGCACACCTGTCTCCAGATCCAACCATCAGTGAATGGATGACTGTTATGGACATTCAACAGAAATATTGTATGACGAAAACAGCCGTATATAGTTTCGTTAGTCACAATGCTATTCCAAGAAAAATGGAAGGTAACAATGTTCTGTATTCCAAGCGTCATGTACAATTGGCAAAAGGTGAATCCGTAGAAGACCAACTTTATTATACAATACCGGAGGCCATGAAGTTGTATGGTTTAAGTCAGGACCAGATTTATAAGCGTATCAAGAAATACGCTATTGAAAAGGTGAAGATTGGCAAGTATATCAAGATTTCCAAGCGAGATTTAGAGAAAGCTATCGGCAAGCCTAAGGTTATTTAGTGGTTATCAAAAGGTTAAGTTGTACCCCATTACATAACTCTATTATTTTGCAATCGATTTCAAAGATCTCTTAATACAGGATCATATATGAAACATAAGTATCACATTATAAAAAGTAAACATCATGGTAAATACATGTACAAGAGTTTCTCTTCGCCAAAGAGCGATTAAAAACGACCGTATTTCTCTTTATTTGGATTTCTATCCACCAGTACGCAACCCTGAGACTATGCAAATGAGTCGCAGGGAATATTTAGGTATCTATATCTATGCTCATCCAAAGAATGAGATGGAACGTGAGTTTAATACAGATATGCTCAACAAAGCAGAGGCCATCCGTTGTATCAGAACCCAATCACTCATCAATGAAGAATTTGGTTTTTTGGACAAAACACGACAGAAAGCTGATTTTTTGGCATACTTTGAGAAGATGACACATAAGAAAGATGACAAGTGGACATGTGTCTACAAGCATTTCTTCAAATTTGTTCAAGGTCATTGTACATTTGGGGATGTGACAGTGGAACTTTGCAAAAAGTTCAGAGAGTATCTTCTGAATGCAAATCAGTTGAATCGAACAAAACAAAAGGTATCTCTCAACTCTGCAGCAGGTTACTACTCTACTTTCCGTGGTCTCTTAAAAATCGCCTATCGTGACAAGTGGCTGCGTGAGAACATCAATGACTATCTGGACAAGATTGAGCCACAAGATGTAAAGAAGGAGTTTCTTACCCTCGATGAAGTAAAGCAGTTGGCAGCTACTCCTTGCGATATACCTGTACTGAAGTCTGCCTCCCTCTTTGCTTGCCTCACTGGATTGCGAATCAGCGACATCTTAAAATTGCGTTGGGAAGACTTCGAGATAGCTCCCGACCAAGGCTATTGCTTGCGTATTCGTACCCAGAAGACTCAGACCGAGGCAACCTTGCCTATCAGCAACGAGGCATACGAACTATGTGGTGAACCAAGCACGGGTATCGTGTTCAAGGGATTGAAGCGCAGCATGATTAACCATCCCCTTAAAGCATGGTTGAAGAAGGCAGGAATCACCAAGCCATTTTCATTCCATTGCTTCCGGCACTCGTATGCAACAATCCAAATCGCCTTAGGCACAGACATTTACACGGTTTCGAAGATGCTTACCCATAAGAATGTAAGCACAACACAGATATATGCCGACCTCGTGAACGCAAAGAAAAGAGAGACAGCAAATAAGATTTCTCTTAAATAAAACCATTGCATTCATTTCATGGTGCCCGATATTGAAAAAATGTTCAATATCGGGCTTTTTAGTTAAAGGCTCCTAAAAGTTTTACGTGAGTCACGCGTGACTCACGTGTCAGTTTCTGCTGTTTTTCCTATTTTTGCGCCACAAATGATTAATAATACGCAATATGAAACAGTTTAAAAAAGAATTTATGACACAGCATTTATTGGTTTTGTGTGCAATGTCTATCATTGGTGCACTTGTTCGCAACGAAGCTATGCAATATGGTGTAGACACCTTTAGCTGCAACTTGACGTTCGTTATCTCAACCACCATACTGATGGTTGTTTATCTCCATGCATTAGATAGTATCGTACGATTGCTTGCCCCATGGTTTAAGCATATCTTTTGTAATACAGTAAACAATACAGAAAGAAAGCGTCTGTCTTCTATTGCCATCAATGAAACAAATACATATGATGAGGGAGAAGAGCTAAACCTGGAAGATGTAACTTTCGTCTATGCAGATGAAGCCTCTTCTTGTATTACAAGCTATGAACAGTTGAGACAGGAAGCATTGGAAGACAAAGCCAAAAAGGAAAAGGTCTTGTTAAACTCAGCTATCGATTATACCAGAAGAACTTTTGCTGCCTACATGAAAGAGGAGCATTTGAACCAACTTTGTGACAACATCGCTATTTTCCAGTGTTGTGCCTCTACACACATGAGACATCATTCATTGATTGTTGATAAGGCTATTCGCACTATAGACTTAATGCATTATGCTTGGAATATAGGAAATCTCTTCAAGAAGAAAGGCATTGATACAGCAACCTTTATAAAACAAGTTTTTGCTGATGCGCTGGTTGATGTGGAAATATCCACTATTATAAGGAAGTTAAGAATGGAAGGTACCTGCATCATTGAATTACTACCAAGCTTAGATGTTCAAGGCGGAATCAAGACAAATTATTGTTGCTGATAAGCATTGAGCGGTTATTCAGAGTTTATATCTCAGTGATATTTATCCCCATTACATAACTCATTTACTTTGTACCCGAATAATAAAAAATGAACAGATATGATAAATGAAAGTATCACCTTTGATAAGTTACCACAAGCGGTATCTTATTTAACAGAACAAGTTATCGAGTTGAAGCAAATGGTATCAGCACTTCAACCTACATCATCAGCAAATAACCATATATTGGTTGAGATTGATGAGGCTGCTATTATTATAATGAAGTCGAAGCCAACCATTTATCGATTGGTTAACCAAGGCATTCTACCATCCTATAAAAAAGGTAAGAAGCTATACTTCTATAAGGATGAGCTGCTTGCATGGATTGAGAATGGTCGAAAAGCTACCAAGGAGCAGAACCATTCTGAAATGCTAAAAGCCATGCAAGGTGGAATGAAGCGCAAACCCAAGTCAATGTATAATTTTTAACTCTATGCCAAATGACAGCTTTAAATAACAATAAGGAAACTTCCATCAATCCAATGATTATCATGGATAAGGCTATTGATATGGGTACTCGCCTATCAGGAAGCCTGTTTCCCGTAAGCATCTTTCCTGCCAAGATTCAGAGAATCATCAAGGAGGTCCACGAATGCCACAGTTTTCCTACCGACTATATATCAGCAGCCATACTCACAGCATTGGCTGTTGGTATCGGCAACACGCACTTGGCACAGATGAAACAAGGTTGGCTTGAAAGTCCTATCTTATACATGGCTCTTATCGGAAGACCAGGAGCCAACAAGAGCCACCCACTTAGCTTCGCTATGAAGCCATTCCTCGATTACGACTATGAGCAAAACAAGTTGTTCGAGGAGCAATACAGTAAGTTTGAGGAAAAGATGTGCATGTCTCGCAAGGAACGCATTGAAAATGGAGAGGATGGATTTCCGCAAGAACCTGTACGCAAACGTTTCTTGGTCTCTGATGTCACACCAGAAGGCTTGAGCTATATTCATGCGCAGAACAAGAGGGGTTTATGCCTATGGACAGACGAGCTATCTGCATGGTTCAAGAACTTCAACCGCTATAACAATGGTTCAGAGGAACAGTTCTGGTTATCTGTCTTTAGCGCCAAGACAACCATATCAGACAGAAGAAGTTCCAAGAGTTCCATTTTCATTAAACGCCCCTATATCTCAGTAATCGGAACCATCCAAAAGAAGATACTTAGTGAGTTGGCGAAAGGCGAACGCTCCAGCAACGGCTTCATCGATCGCATTTTGTTCGTCATGCCTAACCTTCAGCAGAAAGCGAGATGGAGTGACCGAGAGTTGCCCGATAATATAGAGCGAGATTGGCAAGCCATCATTCAACACCTTATTGATATGGAGTGTCCAATAAATGAGCAACAGGAAATCGAGCCTCATGTCTTATCATTCACTGAAGAAGCTAAGGCAAGGCTCTATGAATGGCAGCATCATTTCTCCGAGCAATGCGACAATGAAACAAATGATACCATTGTCAGCATCTATTGCAAGTTGGAGATATACATCATCCGTTTCTGTCTGATTATTCAATTGGCACGATGGACGTGTGGAGAATGTGATAAGGAAGCCATCGACCTGCTGAGTGTAGAGCGAGCCATCCGATTGACAGATTATTTCAAGAACTCTGCCATATCAGTACAAAATATCCTCAACGAGAATATGCTCACCGCTCAACAACAAGCAATCGTCAACCATCTTCCTGCAACATTCACTACAGCCCAAGCTCATGATGTCGCCAAAGAGAACGACATGAAGTCAAGGACATTGGAAAGATTTCTGAATGATAACATCGGAGTCCTATTTCGCAAAGAGAAGCATGGAGAATATTCAAAGATTAACTCGTGACGGTATTGTCGGTTTTGTCGCTTTTGACGGTTTTAATACCAAAAGCGACAAAACCGACAGAACCGCCACATAAAAAAGAAATGAAATGAGTACACA
The DNA here is from genome assembly GCF_002224675.1 of Segatella copri. GTDB lineage: Bacteria > Bacteroidota > Bacteroidia > Bacteroidales > Bacteroidaceae > Prevotella > Prevotella copri_U. The sequence goes on from NZ_NMPZ01000001.1 coordinate 266,431, forward strand.
TAGATTCATATTAGAGCCATACAAAGGCATCGCTACCCGACATACATGTCCAGAATGTCATAAGAAACGTAGCTTCGCCCGATATATTGACACAGAAGGGAAGATTGAGTTTCCTCCTTACGTGGGTCGCTGCAACCATGAGCAAAGTTGTGGTTATCACTTCACTCCCAAGGATTTTTTTGAGAAGAATCCCGAAAAGAATGAGACATTCACAAAGGATGAGACTATTTCATATAAGAAGAGAGAAATGCCGAAGCCATTACCCACTTCTTATATAGACGAGAACATCATGCGAAGTTCTCAGAAATGTTATGAGGCGAACAACCTTTTCTTGTTTCTATCTTCTCAATTCGGTGAAACAGCTACTCTTTCTTTGATGGAGAAATATCATGTCGGAACTTCCAAACACTGGACAGGTGCCACGGTATTTTGGCAAGTTGACAATCAAGGTAAGGTGAGAACTGGTAAGGTAATGCTCTATTATCCCGAGACAGGTAAGCGAGTAAAAGAACCATACAACCATATTTCATGGGTACACTCGCTTATCCCCCACAAGGATTTCAATCTCTGTCAATGCTTCTTTGGCGAACATCTTATAAATAAAGACAAGACCAAGCCTATAGCATTGGTTGAAAGTGAGAAGACAGCCTTGATAGCCTCCTACTATCTTCCTCAATTCTTATGGATAGCAAGTGGTGGTAAGAATGGTTGCTTTAACACGAAGTCGTTATCTGTTCTGAAAAACAGAGATGTGGTCTTATTCCCTGATTTGGGAGCGACAACAGTTTGGCAAGATAAGCTGCCAATGATGCAAGTTCTCGGCATCCGTGCAACACTTTTCGACTTTTTAGAGCATCAAGCCTGCGAAGAAGATAAAGCTAAAGGCTTGGACATTGCTGATTATTTGCTCAAAATCAAGCCTGCAGAAGCAAAACTTCAAGCCCTCATCAAACAGAATCCTGCCATTCGGAAGTTGATAGATGTCTTCAAACTCGAAATTATTGACGAGCCTCAACCACGTTTCCGCACTCCTAAAAGGCAACGTGGTTTCAGACTCTGAGATGATTTGAAAAATCGAGGTATCTGACGATAGCAAGTTATGTTTTGAGTTACTCAAAACCTTTCGAGTTACTCTCGAAAGCACTTGCCTATCGGTAGATACTCTCCAAAGTCGAGTATCTGAATCAACCTATCGGTAAGCAGAGAATTGCATATATGATGACTTACTGTCGTATAGATTCATTGATTTACTGTCGTATATATATGCATGTCATATGATAAAACGTTTTACATGGAATGAGTAGAAAAAGCCAATTTTTTCTTTCTACTATATATGTCATCGATTAATGATTCCTATTCTTGCGACAACTCCCAAGGCATACACCTACTATATGAAGATAAAGGCATTTGCTTGCCATCATACTCTTGTACGATTTGTTTGCGAAATAAAAGTCCAGAGTCATGTTCTTCCCACTTTATGCCCGTCACATAAGCCTTACCTTCTATCATTTTGATACCTATTGTATAATAAATCTTGTACCCATTACCATCACCATATGAAAGAATGAAGTCACTGCGTTCTACAAAATCCGTAGTTTTGTCTTTCCATGGTTTAACCAGCATTTCATATGGTAACCACCCTCCAGTAGGCTCTCCATTGCCTATCACATTATCATAAACCTCCTGTTTATTTTTATACTCAACAAGCAAGAGACGATCAGAGCAAATCGGAGGTATAGGAGCATCTTTCCAACTATCAAAATTAGGAGACAAAATTGCCACCCTAAAATCTTTAGCGAGCTTTAAGCTATCAACTACATCATAATTGGTTGAGATAGCAACTCCATGCCATTTATTAAATTCATCAATACATTGAGGACAATCCTTTATCCATAATGTGTCATTACAAAATACCATGGGAAGTTTGCGTTTGCCAATGGCAGAGATTTTCATTTTTCCACCCTGTTTGGTAAGTGTATATGGTCTTTGAATATGTAGGGAATCTGTTTGCAGATGCACTATATAAACATTCTTGTCATATTTCATCTTTTCCACATACAAAGAACCAAATACACTATCATTAAGGGTATCTATATCGCACCCATATATATCAAAATTCATCCTATTAACGTCAGCAACAATATCATCACAGCAGAAGTTTTTGAGGAATGATACAAAATCGTCTTGCAAAGCTTGACAGTAGGCTTTGCCTTTAGAATCATCGACATTAACTCTTTGAGCATAATAGTCATTACAGCCAACATAAAACTTCCTGAAAAATTCCGCTATGCTGTCATTCTCAGAGGTTTCTGTGCATTGGACTTTTTGATTGCAACCACAAAGGTGCAAAATGACCACCAATAATAAAATTATCTTTTTTACCATATTTTCCACCAAATAATGATTATACACAAATAAATTTCGTGCCATTAAAAGGCACATAAAGTCAAAAATAGATATGTTGCATTTCCAATTGATGGTATTCCAAGAGGAAGAGACGCTGAAACACTTCGGCATTGTTCTGTAGAAAGTGACGCATTGAAGTGAAAGCTCGCATTATTCGAATATTCACCTCAATCGCAGTGTCAGAACGTAAAACACTACTAAGCATAGCGACTCCGTTTTCAGTAAATACGTAAGGCATGTATTTCAAATGTTGTCCGCGTCCTTCGTTTAAGGTCGCAATTTGCGACCTTAAACATTCGTCCTTGGTCAATTGAAACATGAAATCTTCAGGAAATCGTTTAATATTACGTTTTACTTGCTCATTAAGACGCTTTGTTTCAACGCCATAAAGTGTGGCAAGGTCACGGTCAAGCATAACTTGTTGTCCTCTAATGATTTTTATTAGAGGCTCTATATTGTCAACACCAACCAACTGGTCACTTTCTGTGGTCAGTTCGCTGCTCTCTTTTTTTTCTATTTTATCTGTCATATTTATATTCATTTTTTTAAAATCACAAATTGTGACTTTGAACATTACCATATTTAACAGCATTCAAAGGTAGTGCTTTTAGCCTTTAAGCCACTATTGCACAACCCTTTTTTTGAAAAGAACGTAAAATTAACAAAGATATTGCTGTGATTGTAGTTTTATTAGCATAAAGCTCTAAAGCAGCCAAAGGAGAACAAGAGCAAGGAAGCAGTGGAGACCAACAAGGACATCGAGCAGTTGTTGCTTTCCATCCAAAAGGCTTTCGAAGTGCTTGTGGAAAAGAGAACGGACTTACCCTGTTCCTACCATTCGGGACGACACTCGTTCGCCAGCCTCATTACGCTGGAGGCAGGTGTGCTGATAAGCTTGAAGAATATACGGCAGTTTTGGGAAATAGAGTTAGCTTGGATTCCATAGCTGGAACTTATAACGGAGTGTTACCACCTAATGTTGAAACAACACTCACATTAAATGCTGATGGTACCTATCTGTTGATACAGTCATACAATGAAAAGTAGAACAAACAGGAAAGGTTAAGAGGAACATTCCAAGTGCTTGACTACAACATCCTGATGCTTGTGCATCCTTAAAGCGGTGAGCATACCTTCTACAAGGTGAAGGATGCCAACCATATTTTATTCTGATAGATTCGTTTGGCAATGAACCCCAAATAGATAAAAGATAGAATTACATTCTGAGGAAGGAAAGATAAAATGCAAATAAACTGTGTTAAACCATAATATTATAGCCTAACCCAGTTTATTTCACACGCTCAATGACAAGAATAACAGTGTTAAAATGTAATCGAATTAGAAAAAGAAATTCCTGTTACACCACTGCTTTCTAATTTATCCTTTAAACCCTCCGACACATAGATATTAAAATCGAAAGGCAGTAAAAAAAATAAATCTAAAGACCTATCAAAATTTTCTTTTAATACGATTTTATTTAATGAAACACCAAATGAACCATCTTCGTCTTTCGCTTTTAACTTCATATAGTGCTCATACGACTTTATTTTTATTGGCCCTTTATTTAGAAATTCCCATTCTGTTTGGTAAAACTCTGATTCTTCGTAATTTAAAGCATCTACAAGATTTGGTTGTGATAAGTGCAGCCAATAGTACTCATATTCTTGGTCATTTGTTTTAATAGATGCTTCAAAAAACTGATGTTGCATGACATGTGAACTATCAATTATCTCTTTGACTTTGGAACTGATTAAAAAATCAGTAAATGGACCTGCTGTAGAACTTAAGACATCTGTAAACTTTGCTTTCTTTTTCAAACGAAAACTTAACTTTGGCTTTATGCCCGAAAATATTTTCCAAGAACTGATTTGTTGTGCTTGGAATACAGACAAGCAATCGACTTGCGGATATATGCTGTATGCCTCTTTCTGTAAAATATAATATTTTTTTTCCATCTTTTTGAACCCCTTTCTTTGAAAAGAACGTAAAATCAATAGTATTATTGCGATAATTGTACTTTTAGTAATTGCTTCACTCGTTGTACCGTACTTACTCGTTTACCACTCAACTTCGCCACATACCGAATGGAGTATCTCTTGCTGAGCAAATCTATTATCTGCCCATACATCGGTTGTCCGCTAAAATGTGTACCTATGTTCATAATTACTTGAATTAATAGTAACAAGAAACAAGGTAACTAAAAGAGCTAAATTCCAAGCAGGTGCATTACGGTTATGGCTCTAATTGATTATCTATGATGTTAAACGTGTCTGTTAATTCCATCCTTCTACTGCTATTTATTAAATTATATTCTGTAGGAAATATTATTTCTTTGGCTGTAACAAGAATAGGTCGTGGAGTACTATAATCGAACCAATAATATTTTCCTGTTTCTATGTTTGTTAGTTTTTGCGCATAACACCACGGACCAAATTCTTTTATTATCAATTTATAATGTCCTGTTAAGTCTATCAAATCAGGATGACAGCCAAAAGAATCAACAGGCAGATTTCTTAGTGTGTCTTGAACATTCATATCCAAATCTTCGAGACACATCTTAGTGGTAGTTGTACGGTTTTTAAAGGTACAATTACCAAGAACTATCATTATTGTTAAAAGTACAAAAGCTAATTTAATCTGTTTCATTTATTTATTCTCATTCTACAATTCTTATTATTTATTCCATAGTTACCTTATCCTTTTTCAAAGCTAATCTTTCACTTAAGATTTCCTTGACATATTTGGCGAGAAGTTGACTATTGCCTTTTACATCAAATGCCATAAGGCTCTGTTCATGACAAGGAGTCATTCCTCTACCATCATCAGCTTGTTGCCAAAGTTCTAAATGAATTATGCCTGTTTGAACATTCAACTTTACTATGCAAGCCACGGATTGTTGATAGTAACTTTTTAACGAACGTTCTTTAATAAACTTCAGATAAGCGGATGTGGAATTTATTGAAGTTCGTATGATCATACTACTTTTACCCAAACAGAAAAATATCGCATTGGCCAATTCTTCCTCGGATGCTGTAGCAGGAAGAAAGATAATTGGTTTATCTTCTACTTGGTATCCCTCAAAAATCCGATAGAGAGTTATCACCTTGAAACCTTTTGATGAAAAGGAAATGCAACAAGACTTTTTCCTATGGGAATAGAGAAGTTTGCAAAGCCAAAATTTTATTCTTTTACACATAAACATAGTGAATTCATATTTCTCCTTCCGAAGTTTATTTATAGCAAAGTTGAAATTTGCAAGATATATTATTTGAAATCATTTTCACAAGGCGCATTATAATTACATGTTAATCGCCATCCATCTTCCAATAAAGATAACACCTCTTGAGATACAAAGATGTTATTTTTCCTGGTAAAACATTTATTCATAGCTCTCAATATTACTTTATAGATTTGCATGGCTTCGATTGAGCTATCAGTAAAGACAGCAACACGACCTGCGATTAAAACATTTTCTGCATTGTCGTATATTCCTCCAGTACTTAACTCAACACCTGTAGGATTAGATGCAAGATCTACGATGTAATGAAAAGAGCCATTTCTTTGTTTCATAATTCTATACTTCACCTCATTATTTAAGGGGAGTACCATGTATCTATTATCCAAAGAAATCCAATTGGCATAGCCTGTATGACCAAGTTTAGAAAAAATTGATATGATGTTTTCTCTTCTTATCGCCTTCTGTTTAAATGCCCCCATCAGGGTATATTCTATTGGAATTCTTATTTCAACCATAGACATCATCTTGACTATATCCGCTTTCGTTAGAAAGAATATTTGCTGCTTGCTTTTCATCCGTCCATCATTCATCAGCCTTTTATCCCCTTGCCTATTTTGTACAAACAGGACATATAACCCACCAATTAATAATACAAAGAAACTTCCAACCCACAGGTAGTAACCTGCTGCCATAGTAATCATTTGTGTATGACCAGATTCGTCTATTTTAGCCTCAGGGCAAAAAGCAAACAAAAGACTCAATCCAAATGTAATAGAACTCAATGTTAAGAAACACTTATATTTATCTTTTATCAAGGACCTAATCGCAAAAACGTATGTTATTTTAGAATACCATGCCAAGAAGTAGACTTTCAAAAATCCTTCATGAAAGAGTATTCCTGCCCATCCCAAAAGTAAGCAAAACAGACTCCCAAATAAATAATTTTCGGTTGGTGGCATATTAGAATAGTAGAATGGCGTAAATATACAAGCCATTAAATAGCACAAAAGACTAAGTACTATTACAACTTTCTTACCTATAAATTTTCTATATTTTTCCATTCTACCTCCGTTTTAAAGTGTTCTATTTTGGATCAAATAACAAAGGACGTTTACTGGCGATGCGCCTTAATAATATCTCCATCTTGGAGAAGCCAAACAGCTTTTTGCCTAAGTCCTTAATGGATGCACCTATGTGATATACACAGTTAGCTGCTCTCCTTTTTTTTCTATTTTATCTGTCATATTTATATTCATTTTTCCAAAATCACAAATTGTGACTTTGAACATTACCATATTTATCAGCATTCAAAGGTAGTGCTTTTAGCCTTTAAGCCACTATTGCACAACCCCTTTTTTGAAAAGAACGTAAAATTAATAGTTTTATTGCTGTGATTGTAGTTTTATTAACTCACCCTGAAAGGGATATGTATAGAGTGTTGTATGCATTCCCTTTCAGGGTGATTTTTTATGGTTCATCCAGAAATTCGATGATTTCTGCTACTTGTTGCCGGGTGTAGAAGTGGGAAAACTATACTGAACAAAATGCAAATAAACTGCATTAAACTATAACAGTGATAGCATGACACAGTTAGCTTACACTCTCCTTGCGCAACTTTTCTCGTGTGCTATTTAGCAATAGTAGGCTATCATCGCAGAATTTCTGCGCAAGTTATTTTTTAACATTACTAACTATAACGTTTATTGCTAAACACAGTGCTTTAATCCCAGTCTAACTCATGATTTATGATTTTTATAATAAAGCGGTGAAGCTAATAACAACATTTCTTTGATAACAGTCTGTATATCATTAGGAAAATTCTCAATAAATGCCTTATACCCAGAAGCCACTTTATGATAATTCACATATAATGTATATTTAACATTATCCTTAGCTATATTTGCATCAAAATATGAACACGTTTTTAATTTAGAAATTGCATTTTGTATTGTTTCTTGTTGGGTAACAGCAAGTTTCCTTCTAATAAGGGGATATGATGAATTCCATACAATATTATTATTTGATATTGTATTTGCATTTTTAACATATCCTATCCCATATGTTAATATCGTGTCGCAATATTCAATTATTTGATAATCGGAATCTCCAAAATCCATAACTAAGATTATAGATTTTCCCTTCTTTTGAAGATGGTTTGATAGCGATGATATTTTGAGATTGTTTTTATCTTGACGTGTATTAGAACACGAGCCTATAGTAAATAATAGGCTAATAATTAAAAATAGTCTGAACATAATCATTTGTCTTTATAATAGCCATTGGCTGGATAAATTCCATCCAATGACTTGTTTTTAAATTAGTATGCTCCTCGTGGATGTAATCCTTGATCTTTACGAATGTCATTTTCTGTAATATCATTCTTTTTTACATGATTTAAACCAACAGTTGCTGCTTCTTCTTTGCTTAGAGTTTCCATGACTCTTTGCCCCCGATTATTCATATAGGAATAAGACTCGCTTTCTGAATACAACACTTCACCAAAAGGAACATATTCGATATGCTGTACCACCTCGCCATCAAGGTTGGTGATATAACTACTGCAACCCAAATGGTCTGGGTGGTAGTAGAACTGCATCATCTCGTATGCGTCGCCCTCTTGGAAGTTATTCTTTGCAGCTCTTGCTAAAGCTCGTGTCTGAGCAGCCTCCAAGCTCCCGTCATTGCAGCAGAAACCCTTGCCGTCCACATAGTCGTTGTTGTCCTTGCCATTGTACGGCACTGCAAAGGTTGCCTCCTTTTTTTCTATTTTATCTGTCATATTCTATATTCATTTTTCCAAAATCACAAATTGTGACTTTGAACATTACCATATTTAACAGCATTCAAAGGTAGTGCTTTTAGCCTTTAAGCCACTATTGCACAACCCCCTTTTTGAAAAGAACGTAAAATTAATAGTTTTATTGCTGTGATTGTAGTTTTATTAACATAAAGCTCTAAAGCAGCCAAAGGAGAACAAGAGCAAGGAAGCAGTGGAGACCAACAAGGACATCGAGCAGTTGTTGCTTTCCATCCAAAAAGCTTTCGAAGTGCTTGTGGAAAAGAGAACGGACTTACCTGTTCTTACCATTCGTGACGACACTCGTTCGCCAGCCTCATTACGCTGGAGGCAGGTGTGCTGATAAGCATGAAGAATATACGGCAGTTTTGGGAAACAGAGTTAGCTTGGATTCCATAGCTGGAACTTATAACGGAGCCCGTTCAGGAGGACACCCGACACGATTATCCTCTCGCTCTGTTGTATAGAGCGGTTTGAAAATGTCTTCGTCAACCTTGGAGGTTACTTCCTTGTAGAACTTGTTATGCCATGCTGACTCATCGTCGTACATACGACTCTCTCGCTTGCACATCAGCCCTGAAGGAGAACTGAACAAGTTGAATTGCTTTGTCTTTGGACTCTTTTGGAATTTTCAGTGATACCTAAAAATTTCTTTGCGGTTTTTCGTGCCCTAATCAATATCCCCTAAAAAGACTGGTTAGTTCACATTCATAATGTTATGATTTTTTGATTAATTTGCGTAATATTTTTTCCCACTTTTTTTCAGATATTAATGATTCTGGAAGATTTGGCAAAAAAAACAAAAAACCATTAAAATAATCGATCCAATCATGAATGACGAAGCAAACAAAACAAATTATGCTTGATAATATTTTTATTATTTTGTTCATAACAATATTTTAAATTTTAGTAAAGGTATGTAAGCATGATAACTTACGGTGTAGAACGTCTCCGCACCATTGCAATACTTCAAATATGTGCGCTGCTCAAACTTGTCGTAGCCAATCTTGCTCACATAGTCGTAGCCGTAAGATTTATAGCCATGCACCTTCTCAAGCTGACCACCGAGATTGTAAGAGTAAGTAATCTTCTCCTCGTCTGGATAAATCATCTCTAACCCGTAGTGCTTGGATTTTATATGGAAAAACTTTCAAAGATACAAGGGAAATATCCTCTGTTAAGCCCTGCTGAATTTTAAGGTGGTTTAAAACCTTGTTTTGTTGATACTTTCATATTGCTTCTATTTTTATGTTATAGCTAAAGAACGATTGGCTATTGAATTTATTGCGTTGATTTGCAGCATAATCAGAAAACGCACAATAATATGTCTAACGTTTTTTCCATGTCTCACCAAGCAGAGATAACTTGGCGACACGCATATTCAAGTCATACACGTTTTTACGCCAAAGGTGTGTCTCTGCGTTCCTGCTCTCCATCCTGCTTCTGTCGCGCCATTCAAATAGGTCGATTACTATGGTACATCCTACGACGATGGTGACAATCGTTATGCCAAAAACCATCCATCGGCAGACATGCCCGGTCTGTTTCTTGTGTTCCATTTTGTTGCTGATTTTTTATAATTCTACTACATTTTGATATGATTTAATTTGTTTGAACTGGCAAAGTTACGGTTGGAATGTCACAATCAAGAATTTTCGCAGCATTTATAACAACTTTTATGGAATAAAGACCTTTATGGGAATGTGATGAAGATGGAGAGGGTTGCAATCATACAATTGGGCATACAAAGACCTTTGTATAATATCTTATAAAAATGGACTGTGCCATTTCACACAATCCCTTTTTGAAAGAATTTTAATTAGTCTATATTGACTTCAGCTTTATAGCTCTGATAAATTTCTCCTCTATTATTGTATTTAAATAGAAAAGCCGAAATAACAGGCGATCCATAAATGCCAACCATTTTATCTTTTGGTAGGATGTCGCATCTTATCATTCCTTTATATGGCTCCGAAAAATTTGCTATATACATACAAGAATCACAAGTTTCAGGACCGAATATAGATAATAAAGCTTCAGAATATGTTGGAGCGTTCCAAATAAATTTTTTCTCTATTCGATAAGACCAGAGAATTTGTTTGGTCTGAGTATCAACCATATCTGAAAAAATATCCCAATCAAGATCATAAATCGAATCTGAAACACACAGTTCTTTTGAATGGTAATAAACTTGCAGAATATCAAATGCCATATTTATAGCTCTCTGCTCATTTTTATTACCATAAATGATATTCTGAGCTGCTATCGTCAAAGAAGCCCCCAAAATGCACATCAAAAAGAATATTCTCATAATGATTCTCATTTTGTTTTAATATAATGAGCCTTTTTCCCCATGGAACTATTGTACTTCAACGAAGTTAAAGCCGATTCATTAAAAGGAATAATATTACCTTCTTTTGTATGGATCGCTTTATAATTTAACCTTTCTCCATAATTAAACCCTTGTTTGTTGAGTTCATTGCGGATTATATTCATGTTATCAACAACTGGTCCAGTTCCAAAAAGTTCTGTAGAATCATGATAGTCTCCACCTATTGTTGTATGATGAAGTTCATGTAAGAAGGTCATGCCAAAACCAAGCGTATTGCCATCTACACCAACAGCACCTTTAACCATATTACTGATTTGCTCAAAACTGAGACCTATTTGAGTTCCAGATGTAACAGTACGTTTAGCATGATAGGATACTTCTATCTCGGTTTTGTTGTCAATCATTTTTATCAAGAAATTCCTTGCAGTTTTACTTCCTGCATCTATTTCTTTTCCTTTTTTGTTGGTAATCTTATTAACAATAGGTTTTCCTTCATCATTTTTAGCATATTGCAACTTGTTATCCTTGTCCAAACTGAGTTGTAATCCCGTTTGAGAAGCCAAATCTTTTATTACAGACTGAGTTGTTGACAATTTAAGTTGTTCATCAGCCAAACGAACTTTTGTCATATCAATTTCCATACCTGTAGGATCTGTATATTTCAGCGGATTAGAAATAACATAACAAAACGTTGACACATTGGAATATTTTTCCTCTTTGGGATCTATAGAAAGCCAAAGACTCAACCTCGGATCATAATACCTCGCTCCATAGTAATACAATCCTGTCTCCTCATCGAATTCCTTCGCATTGAAAAGATAAGGTGTATTCCAAATGTTGTTGCGCTCCTCAACGAACACTTCACCGAAAGGAACATACTCGATATGTTGCACCACCTCGCCATCAAGATTGGTGATGTAACTACTGCTACCCAAATGGTCTGGGTGGTAGTAGAACTGCATTTTCTCGTATGTATCGCCCTCTTGGAAATTGTTCTTCATTGCTCTTGCCATTACACGTGCTTGCGCAGCCTCCAAGCTGCCGTCATTGCAGCAGAAGCCCTTGCCGTCCACATAGTCGTTGTTGTCCTCGCCATTGTACGGCACTGCAAAGGTTGCCTCCTTTTTTTCTATTTTATCTGTCATATTTATATTCATTTTTCCAAAATCACAAATTGTAACTTTGAACATTACCATATTTAACAGCATTCAAAGGTAGTGCTTTTACCTTTAAACCACTATTGCACAACCCCTTTCTTTGAAAAGAACGTAAAATTAATAGTTTTATTGCTATGATTGTAGGTTTATTAACATAAAGTTCTAAAGCAGCCAAAGGAGAACAAGAGCAAGGAAGCCGTGGAGACCAACAAGGACATCGAGCAGTTGTTGCTTTCCATCCAAAAGGCTTTCGATGTGCTTGGGGAAAAGAGAGCGGACTTACCTATTCCTACCATTCGGGACGACACTCGTCCGCCAGCCTCATTACGCTGGATGCAGGTGTGCTGATAAGCTTGAAGAATATACGGCAGTTTGGGGAAATAGAGCCAGCTTGGATTCCATAGCTGGAACTTATAACGGAGTGTTACCACCTAATGTTGAAACAACACTCACGCTAAATGCTGATGGTACCTATTTGTTGATACAGTCATACAATGAAAAGTAGAACAAACAGGAAAGGTTAAAAGGTTCTTTCCAAGTGCTTGACGGCAACATATTGATGCTTGTGCATCCTGCGAGTGGGGACAATATATTCTATAAGGTGATGGAGGACAACAGTATTATTTTTATAGACTCGTTTGGCAACGAACCTAAAAAAGAAAATCGGGATAACTATGCCCTAATAAAGAAATGAAATGTAAATAAACTGTGTTTACCCATTGTAGTAGAACACAGCTTATTTTACACTCGAACCAAAGATGGACTTTTACAAATTATTGTTTACAAAGACATATTGAATAGTAAACACACTAAGATTATTGTTGCTTTTTGTAGTATTCACCTCTCCATTTTATACCATTTGGTGTAACTTGTATATACTCTCCTAATAAATAATATTGATTGAAAAGTTTATCTGTTACATCAGGTAGATTTATAATAATACTTTTCTCAGTATTCAAATCCACTTTATACGGATACTCGTAGTATAAGACACCAAAGTATTGGCCTGCGGGATTACTTTCGGTATAATACATTGGTTGGAATGTAAATCTGAAACTTTTTGGAGAATTAATTCTATTACGATTCAATACTATAGCACATGTCCCTTTTTCAGTAATCCCAGAATACGAAATAGTTCCACAATAAACATTAAACTTTATAGGCATAGTTGTATTCGGAACTTTGAAAAGTATTTCAGCAAGAGTTTTATTACCAGAAACTTCTTCGATAATTAAAATGTTTTTAAAAGCACTTTGCATCGGTCCTTCTATTGAATTTATCTCAAAAAAAGTATCGCTGACTTTAGTTATTTGACAAATAGCCAAAGGAAAGCTCTGTTCCCCCTCTATAGAAGAGGAGGAATAGAACTTTAGTGTGTCATTTTTAATTTCTATCAATTTTGAACTGGTTTCATTATGATAGATACCATTTTCAAGTTTTTTAGATGTTTCACCAAAACTAACCAATCCTATAACTGACAAAAAAATACAAAATATAAATCTCATTTATTTTTCAATTTTTGTTGACCCTTCAAAAAATCAGAATAATCTTTAATCATTGGATAGCCATATCCACCATTCGGATCTTTTATGGGCCTACATAATGAACATTTGAACGAACTGTTGAGTGCTTCAAACTATTGAACCGGTCACAATTTGTGACCAGTTCAGCCATTTCCTCCTTAGTTAGTTGAAAACGGAAACGTTCAGGAAATCTCTCCATATTACGTTTTACAGCTTGATTTAACACCCTGTTTTCCACTCCATAAAGTTCAGCCAAGTCTCTGTCTATCATAATTTGATTTCCACGAATAGACATTATTCGACTTTCTACAGGAGTGGTAACTACGACTTCATCATTTTGTAACTGGTCACAATTTGCGACCAGTTCTCCTTTATCTTGATGTTCTATATCACTACTGTCCAATAAAAAAGGGCAATTCGATCTTTGAAACAGTTGAATTATAGTCTTTTATGCAGTATTTTGCAATGAAACGGACTTGATTTTGTAACTTTGCAGCCAAAAAGAATTGGCTACTATGTTTCAAGACAAATATGTTTTCGCTCAACTTACTGCATTTCAGAATAGAACTCAGTTCAACAACTACGTACGCAAGTATGATGGCAACCGATACGTGAAACACTTCACTTGCTGGAACCAGCTTCTTGCAATGATGTTTGGGCAACTGAGCAATCGTGAGAGTTTACGTGACTTGATAGTTGCATTGGAAGCTCATCGAGCTAAGCAATATCATCTGGGGCTTGGACGTAATACTATCGTAAAAGCAACTCTTGCTTATGCCAATCAGACTCGTGATTACAGGATTTTCGAAGACTTTGCATTCTATATGATGAAGGAAGCTTGCAAAAAGCGAGAAACCAACATTTTGAATATACCAGGAAAGAAGTATGCTTTTGATTCGACAACTATTCCGTTGTGTCTTGCAACTTTTCCATGGGCAAAGTTCAGAAGTAAGAAAGGAGGAGTCAAAGCACATGTCTTATATGACGTAGAAGCACAAGTTCCAGCTTTCTATACTGTGACCACAGCATCAAAGCATGATTCTACAGCAATATCTTCAATTACGTATGAACCAAATAGTTACTACATTTTCGATAGGGCTTATGATACTTTCAAGGAACTTTATAAGATTCATCTTACAGGTTCCTACTATGTAGTCAGAGCCAAAACGAACTTGAAGTACAAAATGGTAAAATGGAAGCGAAGAATGCCAAAGAATGTACTAACTGATGCAGAAGTAAAACTAACAGGATATCTTTCCGAAAAGAAGTATCCTGAATCATTCAGATTCATTCGATACTACGATGAAGAAGATGATCGTGAGTTTACTTTTCTGACGAATGCAAAGCATCTTTCTGCGTTGGATGTCGCGAATCTATATAAAAAAAGATGGTTGGTTGAACTATTTTTCAAATGGCTAAAGCAGCATCTTAAGATAAAGAGATTCTAGGGCACAACGAAGAATGCTGTACGCATACAGATTAGTGTTGCCATTATCACTTACTGTCTCGTGGCTATTGTGCACCATGATATGCAATTGAAACGCTCGACATATGAAGTTTTGCAGATTCTAAGCATTTCATTGACGGACAAAACCCGTCTAAGAGATCTATTTGATAAGACTATTTTCAACGATGTCAAAGAACTCGATTATCCTCTTTTTAAGGGACTATTTGATTAATTAATTAACGTGTCCAATTTTTATTGGACACTAATGGTTCTATATTATCTGCCATATTTCTATCTTTATTTTTAAGGTCACAATTTGTGACCTTAAACGTGTTGTTACTTATTATTGCATTCAAAGGTAGTGCTTTTAGCCTTTAAGCCACTATTGCACAACCTTTTTTTTTGAAAAGAACGTAAAATTAATAGTTTTATTGCTATGATTGTAGTTTTATTAACATAAAGCTCTAAAGCAGCCAAAGGAGAGCAAGAGCAAGGAAGCCGTGGAGACCAACAAGGACATCGAGCAGTTGTTGCTTTCCATCCAAAAGGAAGAGATGTGCTTGTGGAAAAGAGAACGGACTTACCTATTCCTACCATTTGTGACGACACTCGTTCGCCAGCCTCATTACGCTGGAGGCAGGTGTGCTGATGGAGACCATCTGCAAGATGCTCGGTCACAAGGATGTGAAGATGACGCAGCGGTATGCGAGAGTAACCCAAAAGAAAGCGCATCCTTCGTTTCACTTGTCACAACGTTGTTTTCTTTCATTTGCACGTCTCCTCAAAATAGTACTAAAAAAATAAAACAATATAATCAATAAAATTATTACATGGATAGATGTAAATAATACCAGATAGAACCACCACGTAAACGCTGCTCCACCAGCCCCTTTATAGATCATTAAGTAGTACAAAGGAAATGAATAACCAACAAACACAATGGCATTTATTGAACATTTTTTGTGACTAATAAAAATCCATTCTATTAGTAGCAATATTATGCATATTAAAGAAATAGCATATAGGATTATATTATCATTCATATTTTAAATTATTTTATAAATCGTTTTGTATAGCTTTTAAATACAAGTACTCACATATATAAACAAGCAATCCTAAGCCTATATATAAGAATCTCTCATAAGGCATAGATGAAACGCCCCACCAATTATATACAAAAAACAACAGAAATGCGATGCTTAATGTACCAAACAAGATTCTATTAAACTTATTACTACCATAGACCATAAATGTAAAGATATAACCTACAATATATAACATATCATTATAAATATACAATAAGCTTAGTGCTATATCAGTTTTACCTCTAAAAAACACATGGAATATATGTGATATAATAATGTATGCAACCAATCCTATTATTATAGAATATATTTTTTGTTGTTTCATAACTTATTCCTCTTATTTTTTCTTTTTGATAGTGTATGCCCGCATATTTTTAGGAGAATAACTTGTTTTACCCACCCTCATTTCGTATTGTCCATTAGGCATACGAGTAGGAGTTAACCTATATCGTTTTTTTTGCCCAATTCACAGCACGAACTATCATAGCGTTATCATAACCATTGCTGTAGTCTGGTGATGGAAATATGATATTCATCAAACTTCCATCTCCAAATTTCTTTCCAATGTCTATTGTTTCTCCTGCTGCTATTTCTGAATTTTTACTTCTTTCAAATACATTTCTATATTCATTCAATGCAAATGGAATTTGCCCTATGGCATCTGTCCAATATGGGACTCCTTCGATCTCAACCATAAAATAACCATCGCCAGGTTTGCCATTTGCTTTCCGCTATATAGAAGTTCACAATATTATCTTATTCCTTTGTGAAACAATGTATTGATTTTTCAGATAAGTCCACTATAAACATCTTATAATCTTTATTGTTGCCATTGAGAGGATTAATAACATGATTTTTAGGATTATCTGCAAATGCGTTGGTCGTATTTATTTCATATTTTGTAGTTCTATATGCATACAGATTTGCGAATACAAAAAGATGCATATTTTCTTTATAGCATAAGTATTGTCTAAAATAACAATCTATTGTATTGTTTTTATTAGAATAATGATTTTTATCTTTGTTATCAAGATATTTCGCAACAAGAGTTTCTACATTATATATGCAATCTTTTGTCATTTGCATATATTTCTGTTTGTTCGTTAGAACTTTTTTCCCATTTGCAAATTGAGCATTAGACGATAAAACATGTATTTTGGAATCATTACTGCAATCTTTCGCCCATTTCTTCTCAATTATTGTTGAGTTTGTATTTTGCTCTTTTCTTTCACCTTTACAGGCATACAAACAGAACAAAATTATTACTATGAAATACTTTTGCCACATATAGTAAAATTTTTGATTGAACATTCAACTTTTCTTTTCAAGGATTCTAAGAACTTGACTGGCTCGCTTGTGCTTGAGCTCGCAAAATTGCCCCTTTTATGGTTTGGACAGCTTTATCTACTGTTATATTGTTTTCTTCCATTATACTCTGTTTTGATATTATTTAAAAAGGTAGTGCTTTTAGCCTTTAAGCCACTATTGCACAACCCCTTTTTTTGAAAAGAACGTAAAATCAATAGTATTATTGCGGTGATTGTGTATTTTTAATCGCTTAACTCGTTGCACCGTACTTACTGTTAAACTTGGGTTAACTTTACAGTTTTTTTTAGGAGCTTGGCTTTTTTTACAAAAAAAATCGTAAATTTGCAGCGAGAAATAAAAACTTGAAGAATAAACAACATAAAAATGAACTTATGAAGAAAATCTCGTTGATAGTGATGAGCTGCATAATAGCTTGCGGACTGCTCGCCAACCACAGCATCGTGAAGGGCGGAGAAATGTCACCTAAGGTAGAGGACACGGTATCGATTGCCAAGAAAATCACTGATAGTCAATGGCTATCGAACAACTCCGACACGTTGGAAGTGGACACAGCTGGCGAAGACTCGGTGGTGAATGTGGTGGCCTACTTCTGCAAGGGCGACACCTGCGAATACTGGATCTATGAGAATGAGTGGAAGGTGGACGGCAAGGACACGGTGAAGACGCTCGGCGTATCCACCCAGGTGCGCCTCGTGGTAAACGATTCCACCAGCAAGGGCTATAAGATGAGCTACACCTTCCTGGACGTAAAGGCCGATTCGGTGGGCGACAACTTCCGGGACAAGATGATGGCCATGGTAGCGGAGCGCACCGCCAAGAGCGTGATAGGCACCACCGTCAACTTTGAGACCGATGAATATGGTAGCATCACCAAGATTACCAATCTCTCGCAAATCAAGAAGCAGGCAAAGGCTCTCTTCAAGGCGAGCATGAAGGACATCGCCTCCATGCCCATCATGCAGGCAATGAAGAAGGCGATAGGTCTTGACTTCATGAAGATATGCAACCAGGCTAACACCGACGAGGTGGTGGAGGGCTACCTGGAGGAGCTGAAACTGCTCTTCGCCTGCCACGGAAGCCAATATGCCGTGGGCGAGCATCACGAGCACGAGGATGCCACCAAGGATAGCTACGCCAACGACACTTATATCAATGCCAGCCTAGAGAAGAATGGCAACTACACAATCACCTGCGAGGTGGTCAGCGTGATACCAAAGGAGACCGTGAAGGAGGTGATGGGCGGACTGATGGGTGCCATCACGGAAGGACTGAAGGGCAAGAAGACCGAGGACGGCAAGGATCATGATGGCGACATCAAGGACTTGGACGACGCGTTTAAGAAGGAGATAGAAAAAGCAGTTGACCAAGATGCCCAGACCTCGGAGTATCTCAGTGTAACCTGCTTCGAGGATGGCTGGCCTAGCAGCGTGTTGAAGCAAAATAAATCTGTGATAGCTGGCCGTGGCAAGCTGAAGCAGAAACTCATCGAGGCTTGCCGATTCGCACAGCGCGAGAAATGATGAACTATTTCGACCTGTACAGATTGAATACAAGGTGATGGATGCCAACTTTATTGTATTAACAGACTCTGTTGGTAATGAGCCAGAGGGTGAGACTGCAAAATTTTATGTGTTGAAAAAAGTAAAAAATATGCGACTTATAAAAAACGTTGATAGTAATTTTGCTACTCACGTTTTTTATAAGTCGTGACACATTACTTGATTATTTATTCAAAAATTCTAAACAAACCATACATTATAGACCCAAAACCAACAACATATCCTTTAAGATAATCAATATAGGCTATTGTAAAACTCGGTGGGAAATTACGCCTGTCTTTGTATGTGATATTTAGGAATGTAATACCATAGGATATTGCACAAATACTATCATATCTTTTAAATAAGATGGTTGTTATTCCTAAGCATATCATCAAAATAGAAAAAATCAAGTAAGTGCCATTTTTTATGGTACTTACCGACTTTTTGTGCTTAATAACAGAAATCATTATTGCAATTCCTGTTATAGACGCTAATATTCCCCAAAACCAAATATCGTTCATAATTATTACTTTTTGCAAATAGTACTATCGTTTTTGACTTCTTCTTGTTTCTTTTCAATTATCATATCTATAATCCTTTCGGCTCCAGATAATTTTAAATTAGTTTCTTGCTTTAGGATTTCTGTTCCAAGTTCAATACTTAACATTATGCAATCTTTTGCATAATCATATTATTTTTCACTTATGACGAAGCTTTATATACAAGCCCAAAATTATTATCGTATTTATGGCAAACCAAATAAAATTTATAGTAACACCAGTATCGAATATCTGGTAAACCATATTTATGATAGCATCATTATCTATAGTTTCTACCTCGTATTTTATACTAACATACGCATTTACCACAAAGATAGCATAAACAAAAACCATTAGAAATGATATAATCAAGTAAATTATTAACAGTTTCTTCATAAACAATCATCTATTAAAATCCTGACTACTACTATTGCTTCCACTTCCAAAAGAACCAAAACCATTCCCACTTGAAGAAGAACGTGTATTTGAATTGCCTTTTTTATTGGACAGTAGTGAATTATGATAAATCGAGTTACTTCATTAAAATTGATTTATTATTGCTGCCATAGCCGATAATCTTGACATCTACTTTTGAATGGATTAAAGTTGGTGAACCTTGTATCTTGTATTGGAAGTAGATTGTATCTATTTTCTCTGTTGTGGCTATTTTAAGAGTTTTAACTTCGTCGAATATATCCAATGTTAT
Source organism: Segatella copri (assembly GCF_002224675.1). Taxonomy (GTDB): domain Bacteria; phylum Bacteroidota; class Bacteroidia; order Bacteroidales; family Bacteroidaceae; genus Prevotella; species Prevotella copri_U. The sequence continues at coordinate 286,531 of NZ_NMPZ01000001.1, forward strand.
CTTTTTGAATTTTTTATTGTCGCAAATAACCACTCTTTTTTTTACAATATATCCTCGTTGGTCTGTCTTGTACTCAATAGCAACGTATGCCTCCAAATTATTTTTTTGAAACTCAATAGGATATTTACATTTTCTTTTCAATTCGTTTATAAACAACTCTTTATTTCTATAGTCAGGATTACCTGTGCTTACTTGGCATACATCAAATAGTTGCGGAGATGTTCCCACAAGAGACACATTAGTATTGGAGTTGCATGAACCAAATACTACCAAAACTGTCAATAATATAATACCTACTAATTCCTTCATCTTTATTCTATATGATTTTATCTATGACTCCACTTTAAAAAGTGGATTAAATTTGAATTAAACATATGCCTTGGAAAGCCTTTATGCAATCCTCGGCGTTAACTAACTCTGACAACCAGTTGGCGAACGAGTTGTTTATGCAACGTGAAAATGCCTCCTGTAGCCCAAATATAGCCCCAAAGTGGGGCGATTCGCTCTTTGAACTATTTTGTTGCCATCTTGGAGAAACCAAACCACTTTTTGCCTAAGTCCTTAATGGATGCACCTATGTGATATACACAGTTCGCTGCTCTCCTTTTTTTTCTATTTTATCTGTCATATTTATATTCATTTTTCCAAAATCACAAATTGTGACTTTGAACATTACCATATTTAACAGCATTCAAAGGTAGTGCTTTTAGCCTTTAAGCCACTATTGCACAACCCTTTTTTGAAAAGAACGTAAAATTAATAGTTTTATTGCTATGATTGTATTTTTAGTAATCGCTTAACTCGTTGCACCGTACTCACGCCCCTTCCACTTAACTTTTGCCACATCCCGAATGGAATATTCATTGCGGAGCAAACTAATAACTTCCCTATATTCGGCTTCCATCTGTTCTGCCGTTTTTACATAGCCTACATTGCGTCCGAGTTTTCCACCTTTCTCTATATACCGCTTCCTTCCTGACTGCAATCGGAATGAGATATTATCACGTTCCAATTGCGCACAGGTTGAAAGCGTGGCTATCATTATCGGGGCAAAGAGGGACGGATGTCCTTCATCGTCCAATAATATAAGCTGTTCCTTTTGAATGTAGAGGTTAATGCCACAGTCAATGAGTTGCAGACAATGTGCCGTTAAATTTGATTTTGGTTTTGCAGCAAGAGTCAGAATATGGAAAGATACAGGAGAACCATTGGATGTAATATTCGGTAATGGTATGGGAAGAAATTTTCTCTTTAAAACCTTTGTAGAGCAAACCAATCACTCACCAAATGACTATGAGAAAATGGCTTCTGACTCTATTGTTAAAGTACCATTGCAAACTATACATGAACCAGAGGTTATTTGGAACGACAATAGTGACAAACAAGATGAACGGCTACGATAATAAGCCTGTATTGATGAAATAACACAAGGAATAAAATAATATTTTTTAAGATAATAGTTTGCTCTAATCCAATATAAATCTGTATCTTTGCAACCAGATAAGCGTTCTGTAACACAAGAAACGGAAGAGGCTGAGAAACAATGCATTGCATTTGTTTCCAGAATCTTACAAAAAAGGGCTAAAAGGAGCGGTACAACTTCATCGCTAACAGGCTGAGAATAAGCATATTACATTTGTTGTTCATTTTCTCTGCACTTGTAAAAAGGGTAGTTGTACCGTTTAAAAGATAAAAGCTTAACTATCAGCAACATCCACATGTTGCATCGGAAAGTAATATTGCAGCAATACGCCCTGAAAAGGGCAGAAGCTCCTAGCCCATGGTAACACCCTGGGTAAACTAGAGCGCAAACAAATCGCCCTGTAGGGGCAAAAGCTTTAAATACGATGCTTTTGCTCTTACAGGGCATTTTTTATTAAAATTCCTCCTTCACATCAAAGCAAGGGCAATCCTTGTTTGAGAACTCATTATGCCCATGAACCGTTGCCTCGGGATATTCCTCCTTCAGCTGCTCTATCAGCGCTTTCAGCGCAGCCTTCTGCTGTGGGGTTCGGGTATCCTTCGGCTTGCCATCCTGGGATAGGCCGCCGATGTAGCATACTCCGATGCTCACGGTGTTGTGACCCTTGCAGTGGGCGCCTACCTCTTCTACTGATCTGCCCACGTGGATGCTTCCGTCACGGTAAATCACGAAATGATAACCGATGCAGAAAAACCCACGCTCACGATGCCAACGGTCGATGTCGGCTACGGTGTAGTCGCGACCTTCTCGGGTCGCACTACAATGAATGATGATTTCCTTAATCTTGCGCATAATATGATAATTTATAATGTACAATGCAGAATTAACTAATAGATACCGCTTGCTAAAATACAGTTAACTATAAAACTTTACCTGGGAAAAAAGCCAGATACTTTAGGGGAATTTCTTCCTCCCCCAAGTCTTTGATATGCAAGTCAATTTGTTCGTTTTCATCAGCTAACTCATTAATCTTCTTGCAAAACTTCTTGAAAAGTTCCCCATCGTAAGCTACAACGCCCGACATTAAAGACTTGCCCATTACTATGCTTCCATGCTTCAATGCCAGCGGACCTACACCAGCCGTGATATAAGGCTTACGAGACACCGGATACGACGAAGAATAATCCTTAAGAATTAAAGGCATGGTCTTATACTCCTCTACGATCTCTGTCTTAAATTCCTTCTCTTTCTTATGGTGCTTCTTCTTGTACTCCACCCCTATCTTCTTCTTGAACTTGATAGGTTCTGGTATAATTAAATAATCGCCTGCATGCAGGTAATTTTTAGGATGCTCTACTGTGCCGCAGATAATTACTCCGTTGATAACCATTGTGCCATCCACACCCCATGGAGTGAAGCGACGGCGAAATATATGAATATACATAATGATAATATTAAAAAAAATTGATACTTGTGTCAGAGTCATTAAGAAGTTCAAGATTTCGAAAAACCTTAATGACCCTTAATGACACTGACCCTTAATGACACTTTAAACGGTAGGTGACGCTTTCTGATAACGTTTGTCCGGCAAAACGCTTATCAAGCCCTGCTGCTTCCAGTTCTTCAGCATCTGCTTCACCGACTCGTGAGTAGCACTTGCCCCTTTTACGGAAATACTCTGTTGCTGAGCCTGATCGAAGGAGAAGGTCACATCCAGACGCTCAAAAATGGAATCGTTTCTACCTCTACGAGAACGGTCGTAAACCGACTGTCCGCAATAGTCTCTCGAAGAGAAAGCATCCTCGATACGACTACGGAAGAAATAGAGTGCATTATCCAACTGGTAATCCGCAAGAACATTGAACACAGCGAGCATGGTAGGCGTCTGCATCTTGACAATCATTTCCTTCCATAATAGCGGATTCAGCTTCAACTGCTTCTCCGCCCCCTGAAAACCGTGCTTCTGAATCAACGTCTCTGCTACCTTGCAGAGCATGATGCAGGTCATCATTCTCATAGTGGTAGGACAGATACGGAAACGCTGACGGGCTTTCACCTTGTCATCATTCTTCATGGTCTCTAGGCGAATCTGTTCCAGCCACTCCCTACCCTTGGCTTCCAGCTTAGGAAGCACCACGTCGCCTTCCATCAGAGGCAGCAGATGGGCAACCTGGATAATGCGGTCGCGCTGGCGATCGGTGAGCACATACAGATTATCCGTAAGCGGAGTAAACGTATTGTCCGGGGTTCTTGCCACGGTAATACGGCTCTGAAAACCATCCGTATAATTGTTCACCACACGATAAAGCGCATCAGGCGTTCCACACATCACCACGTTCCATAACAGTCTGTCTATGTGTACATTCACGGCTTCTGCACTTCTAGCCTCACGCTCGTAACTCGTACCATCATACGCCTGTCGGAGCATTACGGAGAAGTCGCTCATTGCCGATTTCCATTTCTGCGCCACGGTGTCAGCTTCCGGGGTAAACGAGAAGGCGTGCTTGCCTTCGGTGTTAGCCAAACGCTCGGCAAGATTTGCCACAGTGTTGTTCAGCGTCAGACATCTTACAGGCAGTTTCGGCTCTTCCGGCTGCTCCTTCTTGTTCTTCGCCGCACGCTTCTTGGCTCTCCATTCATCCTCCTTCTGCTGATACATTTTATCCATATCTTTTATCTCCGAAGTCCAAGCATCAATCACGGGGTCGATGCTTCCCTTACCGGATGCGAAGTCACCGGCAATGTAGGAGATGAGGTTCAGCGAGTTCATCTTGCCGTGGACAGACACCTTTACGCCAGTAGCCAGCATTCCGATGGCTGGACAGATGGCGGTAATCACGGGCATTGCCAGGGGTGGTCCTACGGCATTGATAGAATCACGCACACCTTGCGGCATCTTAGGCAAAGCATTGAAATAGAACATTTCGTCCTTGGCATTAGCCTCGTCCAGCGCATTCACCAGAGCCTCGCTTTCTGCATCAGCAGTAGCATTCGAAGCACCCTGTTTCAGCTTTTCCTGTCGCAGAGCGGCAAGCACATCTTTCAGTCGCTTAGGCATTTGGGTAATCTTCTCGTTCAGTGCCGAGTTGATGCAAGCCATCTTCTCCTGCTCTTGAAAACCATCATAGCAGGGAATGATCTGAGCCATGAGGCTGCGGTCGAAGCCGCAGATGTGGCGCAGGTTCACGGCAAGCTCGAAGGTCAAAGTGTTGCGGTTGGAGCGAACTGGCTCATGACCGTCATTATACATCTGCCACCACTTCGAGATGATTTCAGAATACGGGATTCCGAGGTAATCTGTAGAGATGGATGAAGAAGGAGATGAGGATGAAACGGAAGCAAGCTGAGCCTGATTCTTAGAAGAATTTTGAGAATTCTTCTGACTCTGATTCTTCTGATTTTCAAGAGATTTCTGATTCTCTTGATTTCCAAGATTCATCTGAGAATCCAAAGCCTTCTCTTCAACATTCTCCAACCAGGGCTTGTAATGCTTGTTCGCCTTATGCGCCCCCGGCGGAAGCTCCTCCTGTCCATACTTCTCACGCTCTTCCAGCACCTTGCCTTCAGCTGCCACGGCAGCCTCATCGTAATCATCCTTGAAGAGTTCGGGAGACAAGTAAAGCAAGTCTTCTGCATCAGCTGAAGTCGTGAAATAGACACGATTAATGTCGTGAGCCGAAGTATCCATCTCGCACTCCAGCATCTTGGCGATTCTAACCTGATTTTCGAGAATCGTCTTGCCCATTTCTCGCTTGCAAACCGCATGACCGCCTTGTCGTGCGCTGCGTTCCAGCATCAGCAGACCATATTTCTCAGGCTCCTGCAGCATCAGCTTGGCCGCCTTCTCGAAATCCTGCTTATCATCCAAATCGAAGCCGAAAGCCCGGCTTGGCAGCTTCATACCCTTCACTACCCCCTGCGGATAATGTCCGGAATAATTAAACTGTACCAATCTTCGCTTCGCCCCATCATTTCCTTCGCGAGCCAGTCGCAGATTAGCTTTCTGCTCATAGCTTCCACGAATCAGTTTATATTCCTCTTGCGAGGTGATGGAGCGGGCAACCTTGTGCCCGTTCTCCACCCTTATCAAATAACAGCTCATCTATGTGTTTCTACTTACTATTATTAAGTTGAACATCCATATATTTTATCGCTTCAACTGATATTCTACCAAAGCATCCGCAGCCTCTTCTGCCTCCTTCACAAGCGTGCTGCCGATATTGATTCCCTCATCACAGAACACCTTCAGGGTAAGCTGGATAGCTCCATCCTTGGTCTTGCTCAATCGTCCGTGAGCCAGCTTTCTGATCAGTACAGACTGAGAACGTACTCGTGGTTTAACCACGAAATCAAAAGTGCCATCCGAAAGCTGCTGAGCAATGCCCTGCGAACGGAATCCCTGCACCTTCTCTCCCCCTCCATGCTCATTAGGAGCAAAGAGGAAACACTTGCTCTCGTCATAGAAAGCCATACCACCCAGCTGCACATGCTGGCTACCATTATTCACCTGCTGGCCATTAACCTGCTGATTATTTACCTGCTGCTTGTTTACATTTTTCTTCATATTCTGAATTGTTTTGCGAGAAGAAACGTGTGGAATATTGCGCGCTTTACCATGGAAGATCCTCCGCAGTCCCAACTCAGTTAATAACTAAAACTACTTTTTATCCCTTCAGTTTTTCAATATCCGTAACGTGGATAGCCTCGCCCTGCTTCACCACTCTCATAATCTGAGTATTCATATTATAAAGTAGTCGGAAGTTGCTTCAAGATCACCAAACCATTTCGGCGTTGTCTTGTTTCTTCGACGATGCAAAAGTAGTGAGATTTCCAAACAAAAGGGTAAAAAAAATCCCCCACGAATCCGTTTGGGGGATGTGGGGGATATACTTTGTAATTTTGGGGGATACCTTTGGGGGATACTATCTGAACTTTTCTATCTTTCTTACATTGATGAAGGTTCCAGGCTTGGCGTACTTAGACTCTTGAAATTCTAAGTCCAGCTTATCCGCAATCTCTCTATAAGCCTCGCAACATGAAGGCGCAGCACAGTCAGCAAGCGTCCATTCCGTGAAATCATTATGCTTGAAATAACCATTTATCTCATGAAAATCGTCCGTAGAACATTTTAATAAAGTGCTGAAAGCAGAATTAATCTGGTCAACGAAAAGGCGCTGGGTTGACTTCTTCAGCCAATTCTTGCTCAAGAAAACCTTATAGACGATAAACCAATGTTTCTGTGCACTGAGGGTATTGTCTTCGATTAAGTCTTTAAGTTTAAGCATCAGCTTATCTACATCCACATTCTCCTTAAAAACCATGTTCTGGAAGATGTTTTCCTTCTTGATTTCGCAATGCTCCTGGGCTATCTGGTAAGAAACATACTTATCCAGAAAATCGTTGATATTATCGTAAGTCTGTTCCTTCTTTCCAAGAATAAAACCCACAGTCATCTTAATGTCCCTGCCGTTATTGTGAAAAACTACACCGAACTGAGAATTGAAAAGTTTCTCTTTTCGGTTATATAACATATGGTTTTTAAGTTGGGTTTCATCCGGAAAGAAGAAAGCCTCATCCTGGCTGTCCTGCTTGTAAATACGCTCCAGTCGATTTTCATTCTCCTTGCGGTATCTATCAATTTCCTTCTGGAAAAGGTCTTCGCAATAGGTATCATTGACAAAAGATTGTCTGAAACCATGAAAGCCCTCATCAGCCAAAAGGATGATGTCATTAATCATTTTGCGCATTTCTTCGCCTTCATAATCCTTATAGGAGGTAAGCGTAGGTTCTAATTCTACTTTAATCTGATAGAATCTCTCCTTCTTATCATCCAGCAAAGACCATGCTATTTCTCTCTTTAGTGATTTTAGTAAATCGAAAATCTTTCTTACATGATTACGTAAGATCAGCTTCCAAGCAGCTATCAATTCCTCATTGTTGTTTTCGTCTTCTTCTTTTCCTAAAAGGCGGAAGCAAACATTGAAGCGGGTAACTAGACCTTCCAGCTTTTTCAAGTGCACTTCTTGTTCGTCGTCCATGATTTTATAGGTTTGAAATTATAGTTGTAAAAAAAGCGGCGTGGGTGTTCCCTGTAAGCACCGGTATTCAGGTACCTGCAAGAACCTTCAGCAAGGTACAAACAAGTACAGCCCACGCCGTAGAGGAGTGGACGCCTTGCTGTCACCGTCTTCTTACCGAATTTCTGAATTTGCAGGTTCTGAATACCGTAGAAGTGTCAGATAATCAGCGTCTATCGTATTATGATTATTATCTTTTTACTATCTGTTTCTTACTTCAAATTTTAAAGGGTTTATACTACGTTTTCTTCTTCGTCCGCCCAGTGGTCGCATTGGCGCATCACGGTTTCCAGCGCCATCTTTGCACCCTCAGGCGGATACTTGTATTTCTTGAGCAGTCGCTTCACCATCACTCGCATCTTCGCCCTGGCTGATTCCTTCCGGTTCCAGTCGATGGTGCGGTTGCGGTGCAACACTTCCGTCAGTTCCCGGGTCAGCGCCACAAACTCCTCGTCGGAGTAAGCCTGCCGCACACCTTCCGGCGTGGAGAGCGCATCATAGAATGCCTTCTCCTCGGGCGAAAGTCCCAGGTCGCTGCCCTCATCCTCTGCCTGCTTCATCTGCTGAGCCATCTTCAACAGTTCCTCTATCACTTCCTCGTTGGTGAGCAAGCCCTTCAGATAGTTGGAGAGACTCTGGCTGAGCATGTCGGAGAAGAGGTCGCTCTGAACCACGTTGGTCTTCTGCTGCTGCTTGATTTTCTCTTTCATCAGTTTGGTGAGCAGTTCAACCGCCAGGTTGCGCTCCTTCATGTTCTTCACCTCCTGGATGAAGGCGTCGTCGAAGAGCGAGAACTCTATCTGGCGGTCGCCGAAGAGATTGATTACTCCGTCGGTCTTCACGCTCTGACGGAGCAGGTCGCCGATGCGCTCGTTGATTTCATGGCGGCTGATCTTGCCCTTCTGCGAGAGTTTGAGCATCATCACGCGCAGCGCATCCATGTAGCACACCTCCGCCTTCTGCTGATCATTCAGGAGCGAACGGCAGAGCGTGGTGGCGTTGTGAAGCAGATTGCTGTGCTCCATGAAATTCTTCTTGCGTTGAATCATGGCTGGAGAACTCAGGAAGTTGGCTCCGCCCGTAATGGCGAGTGCACGCTTCGAGTTGTCCTGTTCGAAGAAGCCGGAATAGTCGAAACCATGAAGCTGGTCTCGGCAGATTTCCATCTCTTCCTTCCATTTCACCTTGGCGGTCTTGGCGATGTCGGGGTCTCCGAAGCGGCGGCGGTCACGGTTGGTGTACTGCTGCATGGCACTCTTCAGCGCCTGCGCAATGCCTACGTAATCCACTATCAGTCCGCCTTCCTTGCCCGGGAACACTCGGTTCACTCGGGCTATTGCCTGCATCAGATTATGACCGCTCATCGGCTTATATACGTACATGGTGGCGAGCGACGGAACATCGAAGCCCGTGAGCCACATGTCTCTTACGATGGCGATTTTCATCTCATCGTCGTTGTCCTTGAATTTTCTTGCCAGTTCCTTCTTGTAGGCTTCGTTGCCGATAATCGGCTGCCAGTCTTCGGGGTCTTGGTTTGAACCGCTCATCACCACCTTTACCTTCTCCGTCCACTGGGGGCGAAGCTCCAGCATCTTGCGGTAGATTTTGATGGCGATGCTTCGGGTCAGTGCTACGATCATTGCCTTGCCGGTGAGTTCCTGCGCACGGTTCTGCTCGTAGTGCTGGATAATGTCCCTTACCAGCGTGTCGATGGTGGCGTCTTCGCCCAGGAGCACTTCCAGTCGGCTGTGCTCCTGCTTCGCCTGCCTGATCTGCTCCTCGGTGGCTCCCTCATCGGCTAGGTTGTCGAACTCATCGTTCAGCAGCTTCATCGTGTCTTCGTCGAGGTTCAGATTCACCACACGGCTCTCGTAATAGACCGGACGGGTGGCTCCATCGTCTACCGCCTGACTCATGTCGTAAACGTCGATGTAGTTGCCGAACACTTCCTCTGTGTCTCTGTCGCGGTCGCTGATAGGCGTTCCGGTGAAGCCGATAAATGAGGCACCTGGAAGGGCTTCTCTCATCTTCTGGCTGAATCCCTTCTTCATCGTCAGGCTCTTGTTGTCCCAGTGCTCCTCGCCGTATTGCGAGCGGTGCGCCTCATCGGTCATCACGATGATGTTGCGGCGGGTGGAGAGTGCAGAGTCGCCTTCTTCAAACTTCTGAATGGTGGTGAAGATGATTCCCCCACTCTTTCGGTTACGCAGCAGATTGCCCAGGTCTTCACGGCTCTGGGCGTTCTGTGGTTCCTGACGCAGGAAGTCCTGACAGCGGCAGAACTGACCGAAGAGCTGGTTGTCGAGGTCCTTGCGGTCGGTTACCACCACGATGGTTACTTCGGGCAACCGTTGCACCAGCTGGTGGGCGTAGAACACCATGGAGAGGCTCTTGCCCGAGCCCTGCGTGTGCCAGAACACGCCGATTTTTCCGTTGCCTTCCACTGCCGTACGGGTGCGCTGCAGGGCTTTGCCCACGGCATAGTACTGATGGTAGGCGGTAAGAATCTTGGCGTATTTGCCCTGGTTCTTGTCGAAGCAGATGAAGTTCTGCAGGATGTCGAGCAGTCGCTGCTGCTGGAACATGCCGAGGAAGAAGGTGCGATAGTCGGCGAAGAGGGTTGACTCGTATGAGCCGTCTATGGTCTTCCATTCCATGTAGCGTTCTTGCTTGGCGGTGATGGTTCCGGCACGGGTCTCGCTCATGTCGCTGATTACGTTGAAAGCGTTGTAGCTGAAGAGGCTTGGAATGCTCTGCTGATAGTTCTTGATCTGCTTGTAGGCATCGTCGATGGATGCGTCTTCGGAGATGGCGCTTTTCAGCTCCACCACCACGAGGGGCAATCCGTTGACCATCACCACCATATCGCAGCGCTTGTTCTTATACTCTTCTACTCGCCACTGGTTCACCACCTTGAAGAGATTCCTTTCGGGGTGGTCGAAGTCGATGAGCCGCATCAGGGCTGTGCGTTCTTCGCCATCCTGCAGGAATCCCACCTCCAGACCGTTTTGCATCCAGAGGGTAAACTGCTCGTTGTTCTGTTCTAAAGTACCGATGCTGATGTTGGTGATTTTCTTGATACCTTCATCCATTGCATCGGCTGGCAGTTGAGGATTAAGCCGTCGCATCGAGGCGACCAAATCGGCACGATAGAAAGGCTCCTTATAGTCGCGCTCCACCTCGTAGCCACATTCGTACGCATAGCCGAGTTCGTCTCGGAACAGGGCAATGAGCGTTTGCTCGTATGCGTCTTCGGTGAATTTCTTGTCGTCTGCCATAATGATATTTTTTATATACAAGTGTCGTAAGTAAGCCCCACACGCCCTGAAAGGGCAGAAGCTCCTAGCCCAGGGCATCGCCCTGGGTGGTTCATGTGCGCAAGGTCGTCGCCCTGTAAGGGCAAAAGCTTTCAAAACACCAGGCGAATAACAAAGCTTTTGCCCTTACAGGGCGCATTGCTTATTGCCATTTTACCCAGGGCGATGCCCTGGGCTAGGAGCTTTTGGGCCTTCAGCCCGTACCTGAACCACTTGAGAAACTTTAGTTTAATATTTTCTTTCTCGTTATTTTCTTTAGTTGCTCTTCTTATTCCGGGACTTCCAGCTCGCCTGACATTAAGCGAGGGAGAAGGGTGTCGCGGAGAAGGGAGAGGCGGGAGTTCTCCAATCTTAACGAAATCATCTTGCTCAGAATAGGCTCAAATAGTTTATGTGCCTTTTCCATTGAATCATTATCAGGAATAGCAACCAAAGCCTCTTCTAAATGACCTCGCTTGATGTGTCCCATTGTAACCGCCTTATCTTTAGCGATATGAATAAACTCTTGCAGATGATGTTTCGTCCAATAATAGTAAAACCATTTTGGATAATCTTTCGAAGTAACCTTGAATAGGTGTTGATTTAAGCCGCAATCTCCACCACACCAAACATCAACCAAAAGCGTTCCCGACCATGAGAAAATCACATCACCGTTATGAATTTTACATTCATCTTTAATGTTACAAGAACATCTGTCGCTGTCTGTTCCACAGAACCCTTGACCTAATTCTTTTATTTTGAGAACAGGTAATGAGTCCTCGTTGTTTTCAGGAGGGAACTTCTGCATAGCGAGACCATTCATATAAGAAGCAATCTCTGTTAGCCTTCCTACTTTCCATCCTTCAGGAATCATTCCCAATTCACTATCCACGAACTTACCATCCTTGAAAGGCTCAAAGTCAACGAACCAATTCTTGAAAATAGCCTGCGCCATCTCCTCCAAATCTGCATTGATTTTGTTGTTCAACTCTATCTTACGGTCGAGCCCCCAAAGAAGTTTAGATATCCTATCTCTAACCTCTTTAGGCGGACACCTAAAGACATAGTCTTCAACATTCTTCTTGGTTACCATCCTAACTACAGAACCAGTCTTTACAGACGAAATATAATCTATATAATCAGGCGTTTTTAATTGCCAAAAAAGAAAATCGTTCGTTACTTCAGAATGGTTTTCTACCTTATAAAGATTTGTACCATAAATAATCTTTTTTGCCTTCAATGAAGACGGAATTATGGCTGGCATTGCTAATATTGGGAGATTATCAGATTGTTGTCGTGTTGCCAAAACAATATCGCCAGGCTCAACACAATATTTATCATCACAATCAGCCTCATAAGGTCTAGCACCAGAAAATAGAAACTTATCTTTAAAAGATACGCATCCCATTCCTAGCAGAATATTTTCACCTTTGCCAATAAAGGCACCCTTATAGGCTAATCCACTTTTAATGGATACAATATCCCCCAATCTAACTTCTTTCCACTCCATACTTACACCTCCCATCCAATTTTCTTCAACTGCGCTCTTATCTCCTCTTCCTGCTTCTTGCTTTCCTCAAACAGCTGCTTCAGCTCTCCGGTAAGATTCGTCATTTTCTCCTCGAAAGGCACTCCGTCGCCTTCGTCTTCGGCGATTCCTACGTATCTGCCAGGAGTCAGAATGAAATCCTGAGCAGCAATCTGCTCAGTGGAGCATACGGCACAGAATCCCTTCTCATCTTCGAGAGTTCCCTGCTGGAACGCATGGAAGGTGTCGGTAATTTTCTTAATATCTGTATCAGGCATCAGCTCACGAAGCTTGCGAGTAACCATCGTGCCCATGTTGCGAGCATCAATAAACACTGTCTTGCCCTTCTGCGCCTTGTTACGGCTGATAAACCAAAGACTTACAGGAATACCCGTACTGTAGAACAGCTGCGAAGGCAAAGCCACGATTCCCTCTACCAGGTCGGCTTCGATGATTTCTTCTCGAATCAGTCCCTCGCCGCCACTCTGACTCGAAAGCGCACCATTCGCCAGCACCAAACCTATCTTTCCGTTTGGAGCCAAATGGTGAATCATGTGCTGCATCCACGCAAAGTTGGCGTTGCCAGCTGGTGGCAAACCATACTGCCAGCGTGCATCATCCTGAAGCGCACTCTGCCCCCAGTCGCTGAGATTGAAAGGAGGATTGGCAAGAATGAAATCTGCCTTCAGCGTAGGGTGCTGGTCATCTAAGAAACTGTCTGCATATACTCTACCCAGATTCGCTTCCAAACCATGGATGGCAAGGTTCATTTGTGCAATCTTCCAAGTATCAGGGTTCGATTCCTGTCCGTAGATACTGATTTTACGCAGGTTTCCCTTGTGGAGATCTATAAACTTGGCACTCTGTACAAACATACCGCCCGAACCGCAGCAAGGGTCAAAGACTCTACCCTCGTAAGGTTCCAGTATCTCCACCAGTGTGCGGACAATGCAGGAAGGCGTATAGAACTCACCAGCGTTCTTTCCCTCCTGAGAGGCAAACTTCTGCAAGCAATATTCATAGGCTCTGCCCAAGAGGTCTTTCTCCTCGCCAGCATCATGCATTTCTATATTGGTAAAGAGATCTACGACTTCACCTAATTTGTTTTTAGGCAGTTCCGGACGGGCAAAATTGCCGGGCAGAACATTCTTCAATCTATCGTTCTCACGCTCAATAGCGATGAGCGCTTCATCTATCACCACGCCTATTTGCGGTGTGTGGGCAGCAGCACTAATCTTGCTCCATCGAGCCTCAGCAGGCACGTAGAAGATGTTCTCGGCAGTGTATTCGTCCTTATCTTCCGGGTCGGCGTATTCGTCGCCCTGCAGCTCCTGGAACTTCTGGTCGAAGCGGTCGCTGATGTATTTCAGAAAGATGAGTCCGAGCACCACGCCCTTGTACTGAGATGCATCGAGACTGCCTCGCAAAATGTCGGCAGCCTTCCAAATTTTCTCTTCAAAACCAATGCTGATGGTATCTTGTTTCTTTGCCATTTTTATCTTTGTCTATAGGATTTTACACATTATTTATATATAAAGCACCAGTTATTTATTGATAAGCACGAGTCTCCACTTCTCGTTTTCGAGAAGGATGGACTGGTCTTTACTGGTCATTTTGAATGTCTGATCGTCGATGGTTATCTGATCATTCCTGATGGTATAGGCATAGTTTCCGCAGGGAGAAATCCGGGTAGAGGTGTGCAGGATTTTGCCCTCCTCATCAATCTCTGTTACCGTTTTCTCCACGTTGAAATATACGCTATCGGCGGTGAACTGGCAATAGACAGCCCCCGCATCTACATCTAAAGTAAGGTTTCCAACACGCTGATAAGCCTCGGAAATCGCCCATTCGTGGGCTGAAATTTGGGTTTTGTAGTCGATTTCCTTCGGATTTTCTGCATTTTCATCGCTCGAACAGGCGGAAAATGAAAACGCAAAAAGGACGAATACCAGCGCCTGAATCCACGCTGCTATTCGTCCTTTTATAAGTACACGATGATTTGAGGTTAATTTTGACGAGCCAAAATTACCCCCCCCATAAGGCATTGAGTATCAATCTGTTACACATACACATTATCATTTAAACAATTGAAATTTTATTTAAGTTCGTGCAAAGGGGGCTTGCCTCTCAGCATTCGTAAAAGCAAAGTTATAAAAAAGCAGGCTAACCACCAAATTTTATCACGTTATTTAACGGAAAAGTAGTTTTGAGGGCAAAAATGAGGCTCAAAAGGCAATTTTCACCCCCTCAGAACGGCCAAAATAAGATGGAAAATAAGGTTTTCCTGCTTGAGAAACAAGGAAAATTCAGAAATAACATAACAATTTTATTCAATATAAAGACAAAGGATGGAGGGAGAACATGGAAAACAAGAAGAGAACCTGTAGCTTTTAAAGATACAACCCTTAGAAAGAGCACCTTTCACAAACAGACTATATCTTATTGTTTATCAATACATTATACCAACACAACATTTCACCTTAAGAAACAAATCAAAATCCTCTATCGTGTCATTAAGGGTCAGTGTCATTAAGGGTCATTAAGGTTTTCGGGGGCGCAAAATCCCCCTATAGTATAATATAAATAATATTTATATTATACTATAGCTCTTAATGACATTTCCCATTTTTCTTAATGACCCTTAATGACACTGACCCTTAATGACACGCTTTCGCCCTCAGCATCTTCTGCATCAGAATCCCCTTCAAGCCCCTCCTGCAAGCAATGCGTAAAAACAGCATTCACTTACAATACTATATATCAAGAACTTACGCCATTTTTACCATCTTATTTCGATAAAAACTTGATTTCGCCTTTGAAATTTTGTATCTTTGCACCGGCAATCGAAGGAACAGCCTATTGTGCCGAAAACCGGTCATCTATGAAGACCGGAGCGGGGCTTAAATGATGGCAGGCGCCGGTCATCTATTAAGACCCCAAAATCGGGCAGAAACGAGGGCTTTCCGGGTAGTTGTGATTCAGTGAACTCTTAAACACAGAACAGAGTATGATTAACTACAGCATCGTAATGCGCAGCGTGAACGCAAACCTCCTTGAGATCAACCAGGCAAAGTCACGTATCAACCAGGCTAAGAAGAACGGCAAGGAGCCGGACAAGAAGGACACCGACCTGGTGAAGACCGAGAAGCAGAATGCGTTCGCCATCTCGCAGTACACCGATGTGATGACCATCGAGAAGTTTGCCAAGCACATCACTTCTCACGGCAGCGTGTATTCTAGAGCCGACATCAGCGCTATCCTCTACATGGCAGTGGACTGCATGAGAGAGATGCTGCTCGAGGGCAAGAAGATCCGACTGGGCGACCTGGGCGATTTCTCTCTCCTGCTCGCCTCCAAGGGTGCAGAGACTGCCGACAAGTTTACGGCGCAGAACATCACCAACGTGAAGGTTCAGTGGGAGCCTGGCCAGCAGTTCAAGAACCTGCTCGACGACGCAGAATTCAACCTCGTGGCTAGCCGCAGCGCTCAGGCAGCCGTGCTGAAGGCAATCAGGGAGGGCAAGACCAACGTGGACCTCAACGTGCCTATCAATCCAGACGGCGGCGGTGATGGTGACGGAACCCAGGGCGGCGGCAGCAATACCGGCGGCAGTGGAACTACCGGAACTGAAGGCAGTGGAACGCAGGGAGCTGGCGGTAGCGGAACCACCGGTGACCAGGGTACCAGCGGTGGCAATACCGGCAGTGAAGGTGGTGGCGACGACAACGTAAGTCTCTAAAAAGTAGAAGTCTATGAAGAAGGATACTTGGAAAATGGTGATTCAGATTGCGATCAGCATTCTCACCGCAATAGCCACTTCGCTCGGTGTTTCGAGCTGCGTGTAGCAGCAGGAAAGCAGAAAGTAAGATGCAGGAAAGCAGAATGAAATCTGCATGTGATTATTTTTTGAGATGATTTTATCTATTACAACCGCTCCTCCTATATATATATAAATAGGTGGAGCGGTTTATTTATTCCCGAAGGTGTCATGAAGGGTCAGTGTCATTAAGGGTCATTTTCATTTTTCAATCCCCTTAAATCCGGTCATTAAGGTCATTAAGGATTTCGGTTTTTCAAAACATCCCTCTATCATATAAAATAAGGTTAAATAAAGTTCGCCCTGCAAACAAAATCCATCCATAAAATCATTTTTCTGAATATTTTTTGTATTTTTGCAGATATATTGCGCTGATATGGAGTTGAGCATGGCTTATCTCTCTAGATTATAGGCGCATCATTATCAAATGATTTGAGCATGAAGAAGATATTATTCCTACACGGATTCTTCGCCACGGGCAGCTGTCCGATGGCGAGAGCCTTGAAAGAGGCGTTTGAGGGGACGGCGGTGGTGCTGACTCCCGACCTCCCTTTGCACCCCAAGGAGGCACTGAAGGAGATTCGCTCCATCATCGACCGGGAGCAGCCCGACTTGCTTCTGGGCAACAGCTGCGGCTCTTTCCTCGCCCAGATGCTGGCTCCGGTGGTAGGCATTCCTGCCCTGCTCGGCAATCCGTATTTCATGATGACGGAGTTTCTGAAGGAGCGAATCGGCGAGCATGAATACAAAGCACCGAGAAGGGACGGAAATCAGCGGCTGGTGATTGACGAGGCGCTGATTGAGGAGTTTGCGGAGCTGGAAGCCGTGCAGTTTGACCATTGCAACCCCTATTACAAGGATCGTGTGTGGGGACTTTTTGGTGAGCAGGACACCCTGGCTCACTTCTCCCCTCTCTTCCTGGAGCACTACAACCAAGCCTTCCATTTCCCTGGCGGTCATACGCCTACAGAACAGGAGGTGAAGACCTGGTACGCTCCCCTCGCCCAGAAAATGATGATGGAATTTTCGGCAAACTTTTAATCGTTTCACGGAAATAGATAAATTCTAACAACAGGAAAATGAGCATGAAACAGATAGAAACACTCGTTTTTGATTATGGAGGTGTCATCGTGAATATTGATGATGTCGCTGTTGTGAAAGCCATGGAGAGCCTGGGCGTTACGGCGTTCAAGCGACTAATCCATGTCCGCAAAATCAAGAGACTGATGCACCAATATATCAATGGTCTGGTGGCAGAAGCAGAAACATTGAAAGAGATGCTGAGCCTTTGCCGCAAAGGAACCACAACCGAGGATATTGAGAAAGTCCTGGAAGAGCTGTGTGGCAATCTGCCCGTGGAAAGACTGGAGACATTGGTCAAGCTTCGGAAGCGGTACAAGGTCTATCTGCTCAGCAACATCAACGACACGCTTTGGCAGAAATCAGTTAGTCAGATGAATCAGCTGGGATATTCCACAGACGAGCTGTTTGATGAAGTCTTCCTCTCATACGCCATGCGGAAAGAGAAGCCATCCGTCGAAATCTATGAAGAGATGACGCAGCAGACAGGATTGAATCCTGCCACCACCCTCTATTTCGATGACCGTGCCGAGAATGCCGAAGCAGGCAGGCGTTTTGGTTTCCAGAGTGTACTAGTAAAGTCCAATCATCTGGAAGAGCATCTGGAATGGCAAGAAATTAACAAGAATATAGTGTAAAAGAATAGGTATGATGACTATTGATACAACAAACCTCTGCTCGCATCTTCAAAAGAAGTTGTTTGAACCTGAGGGAGTATATTATCCTATCTGGCAAGCCATGCAGAACGATAAGGAGTTGACTGCCGCGGTTCGCTCACGACAGCTTCATATCTATCGTAACGGCAAGAAGATTCTCATTCTCGCTGGCAAGGCTCAGCCGAAGATTATCAGAGAGGACAAACTGAACGAATTGATTAAGAAAATAATATAAATGATTAAGAAAGAAGAAGTTATATCTTTTGTATGGCAGCATATTCTGCTGCTCGTTTCGCTCTATGTAATGACTTTCGGAGTCGCAGCATGTGTGCGAAGTCAGTTAGGTTCAAGCGTTATTTCCACCATCCCTTACGTGATGGCTTCGGCAGGTAAGATGCTTGATTACATCCCAGGATGGACTATCGGCGGCTACACCATCATGATGAATGCGATCTTCGTGGTGCTGCAGATTCTGATTCTGAGAAGAAACTTCGAGTGGGTGCAACTCTTCCAGCTCGCTATCGGCTTTATCTTCGGAATGTTCATAGACCTCAATATGGTGCTTACACAGTGGATGGTTTCAGAAAATATCCTGGTCAATGCCCTTGTGCAGATTGCCGGTTGCACCATCCTCGGTTTCGGAATTGCCATGGAGGTGAAGTGCGGCTCAGTAACCATGCCTGGCGAGGGCATTTCCATCGCCATTCACAAGGTTACCGGCTGGCCTTTCCCTAAAGCCAAGATTCGGGTGGACATCACGCTCGTGGTCTTGGCCGTCTTGTTCTGTTTCCTGCTTCTCGGTTCATGGAAATGGGAGATCGTGGGCATCGGAACGCTCTTCGCCATGGTCTATGTAGGTGTTACAGTTCGCCTATTCAACAAACATCTTGCATGGTTCGACCGCCTGCTCCACTATCGTCCAGGTTGCCGAAGATATGTTTACGGACTGGCACGATACATAAGAAGACAGATGTAACGTCAAGATTATTTAAGTTCAACGGATAAAAAATAAATGAATATGAATTTTCCGGAAATATATTCAGCAACAGGCATGATGGAGCTGATTCAGAAAATCGGCTTCCTCCCTAAACACATGGATGCTTCCGACCAGAGCATCGCCCGTTCCCTTTCACGCACGGCTGTAGTTCGCATCACACTTACTGAGCCACCAACCGGCAAGCGCAAACAATATGATAAGGAAGGCGTGGAAATGAAATATGGAAGAATGGAATAAATCTCCGATAATGGTAAAATCTTCCGAAAACCAGGTATAAGCTCTTTTAGAGAATGTGCGTATCTTTGCATAAGATAAGCTGCACTCGGCAATTTGAAAGCAAGCTTTCATTGCGCTCATTTGCATTATCTTTGCCCCCAAGAAATTTAGAAATTTAAAAGGCTTAGGATTATGAAGGAATTATTCTTTAATACCATACAGGATTTCAACGACTTTATAGGGGTGAAAACGCTTCATCCCCTGATAAGCGTTGTGCGTGTGGAGAACACCTCTCCTATACAGGAGGCTGTGCATCACTACGGACTTTATGCCCTCTTTCTGAAGGAAAACAAGGGCTGCAAATTGTCATACGGCAGAACAGAATATGATTTTGACGAGATGACCGTCACCTCGTTTGCTCCGGGACAGTCGATTAAGGTTGAACCCATTCCTGGAGTACCGCTTGCCAAATATACGGTATTGGCTTTCCATCCCGAGTTGCTCAACCGCACCCAGCTTGGCAAGAACATCTCCCGCTATGAGTTCTTCGACTATACAAGCAACGAAGCACTACATCTATCCGCTGCCGAGGTAAACATCTTCCGTGACGTACTCTCAATGATTAAGCAGGAACTTCAGCATCCTATAGATAGGCATTCGCGTGAACTCATCGTTTCTAACATAGAGTTGCTGCTGAACTATTGTCTGCGTTTCTACGACCGCCAGTTTATCACTCGCGAGGAGATCAATCATTCGGTGGTAAAAAAGTTCATCTCTCTGCTCGATGAATACATTGTCAGGAAAGCGGAGCATGAAGGGCTGCCTACCGTAGCCTACTTTGCCGACAAATGCTGCTATTCTACCAAATATTTCGGTGAATTAGTCAAGACTGAGACTGGCAGAACCGCAAAGAGTCTGATCAACGACCGACTGCTTTCTGCAGCCCGCCAACTACTTGTAGATGAAACCTTAACCATTACACAAGTCAGCCAGCGCCTCGGCTTTGAATATTCTCAGCACTTCGTCCGCTTTTTCAAGGCACAGACGGGAAAGACTCCAAGCGAGTACCGCAAAACTGCTTAAATACAAGGAAGCATATATAGAATAACTGTTATTTTTACATCGTAGATGTTTTCTGGAGAAGAATTTGAAAATATGGAGAAGAATTAAAAAAAATGATACAATGAAGAAAATAGTACAGACAGCAGGGCGCACCCAACTGGGTGAGTTTGCCCCGGAGTTCGCCCACCTCAACGACGACATCCTCTTCGGAGAAGTATGGAGCCGCAATGACCTGCTTTCATTGCGCGACCGCAGTTTGGTAACAATTACTTCGCTCATCAACCAGGGAATCACCGACAGCTCGCTGAAATATCACTTGCAGTCGGCAAAGAATAACGGAATTACCCGCACGGAAGCGGCAGAGATCATCACCCACATCGCCTTCTACGCCGGCTGGCCAAAAGCCTGGGCAGCATTCAATCTGGCAAAGGAGGTATGGAACGAAGATGTGAAAGGAGAAGACGCCAAGGCAGCTTTCCAGCGCGAGATGATATTCCCTATTGGCGAACCCAACACAGCTTACGCCAAATACTTCAAAGGCAACAGTTATCTGGCACAAATATCCAACAGTCAGATACCTTTCTTCAACGTAACCTTTGAGCCTGGTTGCCGTAACAACTGGCACACGCACCACGCCACAAAGGGTGGCGGACAAATGCTGGTAGGTGTAGCCGGACGTGGCTGGTATCAGGAAGAAGGCAAGCCTGCGCAGGAAATCCTCCCCGGCACAGTCATCCATATTCCAGCCAACGTGAAGCATTGGCATGGTGCCGCAAAAGACAGCTGGTTTGCCCACCTCGCCTTTGAAATACCTGGCGAGAACACATCCAACGAGTGTCAGGAGGCTGTGAGCGATGAGGAATATAACAAGATAAAATAACAACTATAAGATTTTACAATTATGAAGAAGATAAAGTTAAGCAATGGCGTGGAAATGCCGCAATTGGGATATGGTGTTTATCAGGTGGAACCTGATGAGTGTGAGCGTTGCGTGCTGGATGCTCTCAGCGTGGGCTATCGGATGATAGATACGGCACAGGCTTATCTCAACGAGGAAGCCGTGGGCAACGCATGGAAGAAGAGCGGTGTGAATCGTGATGAGATTTTCCTCGTTTCCAAGGTCTGGCCTTCCAACTATGGCGACGGACAGACTATGAAGAGCATCGATGAGAGTCTGCGCAAACTGCAGACCGACTACATCGACCTGATGCTCCTCCACCAGCCTTACTGCGACCGCTACGGTGCCTATCGTGACTTGGAAAAAGCTTACAAGGCAGGAAAGGTTCGTGCCATCGGAGTGAGCAACTTTTTCCCTGATCATCTTATAGACCTGGCTTCCAACATGGAGATTGCACCGATGGTTAATCAGATGGAGACGCATGTGTTCAACCAGCAGCACGAGACCCGAAAATTCATGGATGAGTTTGGCACCAAGCTCATGGCATGGGCTCCTTTGGCAGAAGGACAGAACGGACTGTTCACCAACCCTACCCTCACCCAGATTGGCGAGAAATATGGCAAGACTGCCGCACAGGTAGCCTTGCGCTGGCTGTTGCAGAGCGATGTAATCATCATCCCGAAGACTGTTCACAAGGAACGAATGCAGGAGAATCTGAACCTCTTCGATTTCGAACTTGATGCTGAGGACATGCAGAAGATTGCTGAGCTCGACACCGCCCACAGTCTCTTCCTTGACCATCATAGCGGAGAAACGACCAAGCAGTTTATGGAGTGGAGAGCTGTGGTGAAACCAACAGAATAAAGAGGCAATTACTCCTTCTATGTTGCATTATAAAGCAAAGAACGTATGACTTCACTTCAAGAAAGACTGTTCGCCATGCAGGATAAGCAGTATGCTGCTTTCCAGGCCAAACTGACACCGGGAGTGCCTGTGGAGAGTTTCATAGGCATTCGTGTGCCTGTGCTTCGCAAGTTCGCAAAAGAGTTTACAAAGGAGGCAGAATGTGAGGATTTCCTTCATCAGCTTCCTCACGAATACTACGATGAGAATATGCTTCATGGTCTCCTCATTTCCGAGGTGAAGGACTACGAGGAATGCATTCGTCTTACTGAGAAATTCCTGCCTTTCGTGGATAACTGGGCAGTTTGCGACATCATGTCTCCGAAGGTGTTTGCCAAACACAAGGAGGAGCTATTGGCGAAGATCAAGACTTGGAGTAAATCGCCACACGTTTATAAAACCGCCTTGCTCCCTGGACGCACAACAAGACCATCCAGAAGGCCATCGAGAGCTACAGAATCACGCTCGAGCAGAAGGAATATCTGCGGACATTGAAGATAAAATAAAAGGAAAAATTAGGAATAGGCGAATAACCATGCATTGTACATTCTATCATCCCGTACAAAAGCACCACAATCAGCAATATTTGTGGTATTTTTGTACCAAAATAGCTATAAAACTGTTGAAATTTATTAAAAATGAGTGAATTTAAAAAGTTTTCCGTACAAAAGTACCACAATTAAAAATATTTGTGGTATTTTTGTACCAAAATTAGAAGAACAATTATGGAAACAAAGAATTCATTCATATCATCAGCAAGCGTCAAAGTACAAGGACGAACAGCTTACTACAAGATGTTGGAAGCCGTTCGCCAAGGTGAACTGATTCAGGTTTGCCGTGGCGTATATGCTAACATAGACCAATTGTCAGCATGTATGGTTGATATTGAGTCTATTGTTCCCAACGGAATCCTCTGCCTTTGGTCTGCCTGGAATATCCATCAGCTTACGACATCCTTGCCGCAGACTTATCATGTCGCCATTAAAAGGGATAGAAAAGTTAAAGTACCTTCATTCCCAAAGATAGAGCTCCATCACTATACTGCCAATATTCTTGAAATCGGCGTGATGGAGAAAGTCATAGATGGATTTCAGGTAAAGGTATATGATGTAGAACGATGCGTATGCGATGCAGTAAAGTTCCGCAACAAGGTGGGCATTGATGTCTGTTCTGAAATCATCGATAACTATCTTTCCAGACCAGAAAGAAATATCAGTAAACTAATGGATTATGCCAGACAATTGCGTGTTGGCAATATCCTGGAAAATTATCTACAAGTGAAGCTATGAGTAAAGAACTATTATGACACAAGATACTTCTATATATTACGTTTGGATAGGTGGTTCATGTGATTATGGCCATAAAGAGCGAGCCGGTGGTGCTGCCGTTGTGATTGAGCATAACGGCAACATCATCAGCCGTGATGTAATCAGCGACCTACACACCACGGAGTTCCGAATGATGCTAACCCTCATGGTGAAAGTAATGCAGGAAATACCGGATGGTTCCGACATTCTCTTCCTGACCAACGCTGCCTATATTCAGAACTTTGACAAGACTCCAACGGCTAAATCAGCCAATCCTGACTTGATCATTCAATGCATCAAGGAAAAGAAAAGGCACAACTCTGTCGGGGTCAAGATTGTGCAATACCACAAAAGCCCATTACTGATAGAAACCCACGATAGGGCTACGGAAGCAATGGCTAAGACAAGAAAGGAGTTTCATCAGAAAAACAAATGAATGTTTAGAGGCTTTTCCGGTCATTAAGGTCATTACGGTCATTAAGGATTTCCGGTTATTTAGAATAAAAAAGATGTAACAACAGAAAATTGAGCATGAACACATTACATAGTTATCTCGCCTACTATCTCCTTGCCATCAATGCAGTTACATTCATCGTGTACGGCATTGACAAATACAAGGCTAAGAAAGCCAAGTGGCGCATTTCGGAAGCCACGCTTTTGCTGCTGGCTGTACTTGGAGGAAGCATCGGGACATGGATGGGAATGAATGTCTGGCACCATAAGACGATGCACAAGAAATTCAAATACGGCATTCCTGCCATTCTGCTGATACAGATTGCGCTGATGGCGTATTTACACATGAATCAATAACATCATAAAGAACGAAAATTTTCATAGAAATAAACTGATGGAAACAGAAAGAATTTTACTCCGCCATTGGCAGGAATCGGATGCAGAGGCACTCTTCAAGTACGCCTCCGACCCTGATGTGGGACCTCGTGCAGGATGGCCAGCACATAAGTCTGTAGAGGAAAGTCGGGAGATAATCCGGACATTCTTCCATAATGAAACGACAAGGGCGATTGTACTGAAAGAGACTGGCGAGGCTATCGGATGCATCGGCTACTACACCCATGAAACCAGCAACATCCCTATCGGAGAAAACGACTGTGAGGTAGGCTACTGGGTAGGAAAACCCTACTGGAACAAAGGAATCTGCACCGAAGCCTTGAAACTGATGCTCGACTACTGCATCCAAGTAAAGCATTTTGAAAACATCTGGGCAGACCATTTCACTGGAAATCCAGCATCAGGAAAGGTCATGGTGAAATGCGGTTTCTCTGACACCGGAATGCTGAACAGATGCAGCCAGCTTGTGGGTGGCGACAAGGATATGGTTAAAGTGTTTAAGTACAAAGGATAAAAATAAATGAACATGAATTTTCCAGAAATATATTCAGCAACAGGCATGATGGAGCTGATTCAGCAGATCGGCTTCCTCCCTCTTCTTGATAGCGGCATTGAAGGATTCTCTGCCGAAGACATCGTAGCAGAAGACTGCGGTTACGTAAGACTTCCTGAAGGCGGTTGGGACTGGCCGCTATGGAAATGGAAGGGCGAGATCGTTCAGGAAATGCCGTGTATGTACGGAAAGTTCTTTAACAAGAAAGCAGGATTCATCAGCCAGGAATGGTGGCCGGACTTCTGTAACTATAGAAGAAGCAAATACCCTCGCCCAGATGATGAGTCAATAGAAGGAGCCATTCTCTGCACGCTTCAATCTACTGGCAGTCTCATCACGAGAGAACTGCGGGCAGCCTGCGGTTTCACGGGCAAGGGAATGAGAAGCAAGTTTGACGGTTATCTCACCCGACTGGAAATGGCGACTTACATCGTGACCGAAGATTTCATCTATCCTCGTGACAAGCACAATCACGAATATGGCTGGGGTTGGTCGCTGCTCAATACTCCCGAAAATCTCTATGGCTGGGAGGCTTGCCAATGCAACCGAACTCCAGAAGAGTCTCAACAGAGGATTTTAGAGCATCTGAAAGAAATCCTGCCTGATGCTTCGGATAAACAGATCATTAAATTAATTGGATAAAAATGACTTCACTTCAAGAAAGACTGTTCACCATACAGGATAAGCAGTATGCTGCTTTCCAAGCTAAACTGACACCGGGAGTGCCTGTGGAGAGTTTCATAGGCATTCGTGTGCCTGTGCTTCGCAAGTTCGCAAAAGAATTTACAAAGGAGGCAGAATGTGAGGATTTTCTTCATCAGCTTCCTCACGAATACTACGATGAGAATATGCTTCACGGTCTCCTCATTTCCGAGGTAAAGGACTACGAGGAATGCATTCGTCTTACAGACACCTTCCTGCCTTTCGTGGATAACTGGGCAGTTTGCGACATCATGTCTCCGAAGGTGTTTGCCAAACACAAGGAGGAGCTATTGGCGAAGATCAAGACTTGGAGCAAATCATCACACGTCTATACTTGTCGTTTTGGAATAGAGACACTTATGTCTCATTATCTGGATAAAGACTTCAAGGCTGAATATCTTGAAATTCCTGCATCAGTAAGGAGCGAAGAGTATTACGTAAAAATGATGGTAGCCTGGTTCTTCGCCACCGCCCTTGCCAAGCAATGGGACCAGGCGATTCCCTACATCGAGCAACACCGCCTTGCTCCCTGGACGCACAACAAGACCATCCAGAAGGCCATCGAGAGCTACAGAATCACGCCCGAGCAGAAGGAATATCTGCGGACATTGAAGATAAAATAATTATAACACAAGATACTTCTACTTATTACGTTTGGATAGGTGGCGTCAGAGTCAAGATTGTGCAATACCACAAAAGCCCATTGCTGATAGAAACCCACGATAGGGCTACGGAAGCAATGGCTAAGACAAGGAAGGAGTTTCATCAGAAAAATAAATACAAGCAATATAGAAGAGATGGAAAGCATATACCTGACGAGCCGCCCATCTCTTCTGTTCATTTTTAGTGTAGCCGTCTTACTACAACATATTGCAAAAACTATTTCAAACCTTGAGCGTTCTTGTAGTCCTCCATATCGGCAGGATTGTCAAACTCCAAGCCATTGCAATGATACTTCTGGCTTGTAGATGAACCTGAACGAGTAGCCTTATGCTTGAGCAAATACTCCAAGAGCGTCCAACCCATATCGGCATTCGTCTTACTATTTAATATCTTCTCGTTAAACTCGTTAAAGTCTCCCTTTGATGGTTCTTTCTTCAGACTATTGTTGGTGCTAAAGCTCGCACTCACTACCTTGTAACTAATATCATCGAAAGCACTGTTGGTACATGCCATTACATTGCCATTATAGACTCTGAGATTCTCGGCAAAATAGGCATTCATGATCTTTCTGTTGAGTTCACGACTACTACTATCTACAAACAAATTATACAAGATGCTGCTTCTGTCTTCACCAAAGGCTACCATTTCATAAACATTGTTGCCCCTACGGCAGGTGAACTTCAAGAATGCACTGCCTACTTCCATCGTGCATGCATCAAGTGTGGGCTTTACGTACTCGCTAATATCTATCGGTCTGCCGTAGCCAATCACATTATAGTCATAAGCATCCGAAGCCAAAGAATTAACAAAATCGTTATACTTTATGGTAATCTTACAGTTTCCTGCACCATCAGGTTCCTGGGCAAAAACATAAAGCATACCGATACAAGCGCCTTCCTCGTTAAAAACATCAACGTTCCACAAATCTATCGCGTTGCGGTTTTCATCCACCATGGAAACAGCTGCACCTTCATGGCGAGGATAGGCTTTGGTCAACTTGTCTAAAATACACTCCGATGCCGCATACATCGACTCAACATCAGAAAACGACTTGCTGGCCGTCACGCCATGGATTATGCCATCATCACTGTAGTCTCCCACAAGAGATATGTCGAAATCCGGAATACCGCATACAGTCCCCGATATATAGCAATAATCAGACTCATCACGAACATCGACATAGAAATGCTTGGCACGCAAATACTTGAGAAAATTTCGAAATGAGGTATTCAACGAGATTCCCTGAAAATGCAAATGCTGTACTGAAGTTACCTTCGTACTCTTGGAAGAAGATGTTGATGAAGGAATATTCCGATGTACGAGAACCGTACCATTGCCCAAGTCCTCGTATCTATTCTGAGCTGTACCCCTCAAAGAAAGCAGGCATAGCATTAATATTAAATACTTTTTCATAAATTCTCCTTTAAACCGCTAAAATATAAATGCAAAAATAAACATTTTTTCTGAGTTGTCAGCATATTAAGTGTTAAAAGTTCATTAGCGACGATTTTTATTGCACTTTCACACGATTTAGGCTTTTCCATCTGCTCTGCAGAATAATAGTGAAAAAAGTAGTCACGCACGCAACCAGACTTTACTTGCCTGATTACGGGTGCAAAGGTACGAAAATATTTTTGTATTTACCTAGTACGTACTATGTACGCGTACTAGTAGTATCTTCCCCTGATGCTGCCATGATACCCAGGGTGCGAGATATCTAAGAGGGTGTTCAGTATTCAGTATTCAGTTTTTTTCGGGATAGTTACCCTTTCTGTGGTTACAAATTATAAGTAATTATTTTATATTATATATTAATATATAATATACTATTTATACAGAGGATGGAAACAAGAGCGAAAAAAACTGAATACTGAATACTGAATACGTTCCCATATAATCGGGTATTACTTCGTAATATGCTGATTTATACCGCAAAATATAGTTTTCGATACCGCAAAAACATAGAGATGCGCCACATAAGAAACAGAGTCTGTTTTTTAACGAAGTTTCAAATCGTAAGTGTTTTGCTGAAAATCGCTCCTTATCACATGCAAAAATTTGGTAGATACAGAAAATCTTCGTATCTTTGCACCAGCAATCGAAGGAACAGCCTATCATGCCGAAAACCGGTCATCTATGAAGACCGGAGCGGGGCTTAAATGATGGCAGGCGCCGGTCATCTATGAAGACCCAGAATCGGGGCTGAATCGAGGGTTTTCCGGGCAGTTGTGATTTCAAAGAACTTTTAATCGTTTCACGGAAATAGATAAATAATTATGGAGACATTCAATAATGTAATAAACAGTGACCAGCTTGTTCTGGTCGATTTCTTTGCTACATGGTGCCAACCTTGCAAGGCGATGCACCCCATTCTGGAGCAGGTGAAGAGTGTGTTGGGCGACCGCATCCGAATCATCAAGGTGGATGTGGACAAGTACGGCGTAACAGCAAGCCAATACCGCATTCAATCCGTGCCTACGCTGATGCTTTTCCGAAACAGAGAAGTATTGTGGCGCACAAGCGGTGTGGTAGATAAAGCCGAACTACTGGCTACGCTTGATCCTTTCTTGAAATAAAAAGATGAAAAGAATAGGAGATTCTTTGAGAAGGTGCACGAATGTATACTTATCTTCACCGACTGGCTTGGGTAAGCACACAAAGTAAATAGACAGCAAAACATTGATATAATCTGATGGAAACAGAAAGAATTTTACTTCGATATTGGCAGGAATCGGATGCAGAGTCGAAGCCTTGAAGCTGATGCTTGACTACTGCATCAACGAGAAGCATTTCAAAAACATCTGGGCTGACCATTTCACAGGCAATCCTGCATCAGGAAGAGTCATGGAGAAATGCGGTTTCGTCGATACTGGTATGTTGAATAAATGTAGCCAGCTCGTAGGTGGCGACAAGGATATGGTTAAAGTATTTAAGTACAAAGGATAATAAATCTCCGATAATGGTAATTTCTTCCGAAAACCATGCTCGATGAATACATTGCCCGGAAAGCGGAGCATGAAGGGCTGCCTACCGTAACCTACTTTGCCGACAAATGCTGCTATTCGCCTAAATATTTCGGTGAATTAGTCAAGACAGAGACAGGCAAAACCGCTAAGAGTATGATCAACGACCGACTGCTTTCGGCTTCCCGCCAACTGCTTGTAGATGAAACCTTAAGGATTTCACAATTATAAAGAAGATAGAGTTAAACCTTCAGGCACGATTTGCGTCTAATTCTTAGATGATGGTGTTTAAGCACCCATCGCAATTTTGGTATTATAAAGTTTTAATTTGTAGCTTATGAAAAGAATTTTGCGAATCTTAATGATTGCCATTTGCTGCATGGTTTCATGCAATATGGTGGCGAATGCGGGCAACAACAAGCCTATCTCTGTAAATGCACTTCCTGCCAAGGTCCAGACCTTGCTCAGCCAGCATTTCAATGATCAGAAGGTGATGCTTGCTACGATTGAGTCGGGCGTTGTCAGCAGAAGCTATGATGTGGTTCTACAGAATGGCACGAAGCTGGAGTTCGACAAAAAGGGAAATCTTACAGAGGTCGACTGCAAGCAGGACATCGTGCCAGCCCAGCTGATTCCACAAGCCATCAGGAATTACCTGAAAGATAATTATGCAGGACAATCAGTAAAAAAGATTGAAATGAATAAGAATGAATATGAGGTAGAACTGGTTAACGGATTGGATTTGACCTTCAACAAACATTTTCAATTAATTGATATTGACTGATTTAAACTAAATCCATTCATCTGATGATCCCCACCTACTTGGGTGACCTTCATCAGATGCCCCACCAACTTTCCGATTTCAGCATGAATGAAGATTCGGATAGTTGATGGGGCTTTTTTTTTTGACTCCAAGAAAGAATATCACCTTTTTACATCTTCCAACCAGTCATTTACAGCCAATTAAAACGGAAGTTAAAACGGATAAATTTTGTTAAACCAATCATCTTTTACCACTTATGTTCATACCTTTGCACCCAAATTTATAATCAAAAAGGGATATTTTATGTTCTAATAAGGATAATACAAAGGATAATACTTTAATTTAAAGGGATAATTCCTTAATTAAAAAAGGATAATTTAATTTAATAAGAGAAGTTATATGAGAGAAAATTCGGAAAGTTCAGTAGCCTGCCATCATCGAGTAGGCTTCCTGGGATTGCTCATCACTCTGGGCATTGTGTTTGGAGATATAGGTACATCCCCACTCTACGTGATGAAGGCCATCCTGCACACGGGTGAAGCCATCAACGAGAGCACCATCCTGGGTGCATTGTCGTGCATCATCTGGACACTCACCCTGCAGACCACCATCAAATACGTATGCGTGGCGCTGCGTGCCGACAACAATGGCGAAGGAGGCATTCTCGCCCTCTACGCCCTGTTGCGCAAGATGAAGAGAAAGTGGATTTACTTACTGGCCATCATCGGTGCCAGCACCCTGCTGGCAGATGGAATCATCACCCCTGCCATCACGGTTACCACAGCCATCGAAGGACTCGAAAGCATCAGTCCCCACCTGCCTGTCATCCCCATCACACTGGGCATCATCACCATCATCTTCTTTGTGCAACGCTTTGGCACAGAGAGTATTGGCAAGTCGTTCGGAGTTTTCATGCTGATATGGTTCCTGCTGCTGGGCGTAACGGGAGCTTTCAGCATCACCTCTTACCCATTGATTCTGAAGGCCTTCAACCCCTACTATGCTGCCATGCTGCTGGCAAAATCGCCAGAGTGGTTCCTGATTCTGGGTGCCGTGTTCCTCTGTACCACCGGTGCTGAGGCTCTTTACTCCGACCTGGGTCACTGCGGCAGAAAGAACATCACCATCAGCTGGCTTTTCGTAAAGGCTATGCTCATCCTCAACTATCTGGGTCAGGGAGCATGGGTGCTGAACCATATCCAGACTGCCTCCTCCGTGAATCCGTTCTTTTCCATCATGCCCCAGAACATGCTGATTTTTGCCATCATCATGGCCACGGGTGCGGCAATCGTTGCCAGTCAGGCACTTATCAGCGGCACCTTCTCCATATTGAGCGAAGCCATGAACCTGCACTTCTGGCCACGCATGCGAATCAAGCATCCTACCCATGTTAAGGGGCAGCTCTATATCCCGGTAATCAACCTCGCCATGTACATCGGCGTGGTTCTCATCATCCTGCTCTTCCGCGACTCCTCGCACATGGAGGCAGCCTATGGTCTCGCCATCACCATCACCATGCTGATGACCACCCTGCTGCTCGGTTTCTATCTGCGCACCAAGGGTGTGGCGCGCATCTTCATCCTGCTCTTTATGGGCGCATATTGCGTGATTGAGGGCATTTTCCTTGCCGCCAACCTGTCAAAATTCCTCGCAGGAGGATGGTGCACGATGCTTATTGGCGGAATCCTGTTCCTGATGATGTATGTATGGGTCCGCGCCATCAAGATCCGCCATCATTACATCAGTACCAAACCGCTGAATGAGTATTATCAGATTATCTCTGATATCAAGGCCGACGAGAGCATCCCCAAGTACGCTTCCAACCTGGTTTATGTGAACCATGCCGACAAGGAAGGTGCAGTGGATGACAAGCTGCTCTATTCCATCATCAACAAGCAGCCCAAGCGTGCTGACCATTACTGGCTTATCAATCTGGAATTTGCAGATACTCCTGACACGCTGGAGTACAGTTGCGAGACTCTGGTTCCCGACACCCTCTACAGTGTAACCATGCGCATAGGTTTCCGCATTGAGCCTAGGGTGAGCCTCTATCTGCGACAAGTGGTAGAAGACCTGGTGGCTGGCAGGAAGGTGGATTTGAGAAGCACCTATCCATCGCTTCGCAAAAATGGAATTCCTGGCGATTTCCGCTTCATCATCATCCACCGCGTATATTACCCGGAGAGTTCCGACAACCGTCAACAGAACCTGCTGATGACTATCTATGCCCTTATCGGCAAGATAGGCATTGACGAGCCTAAGGCTTTGGGCCTCGACACATCCATGGTGGTGGTAGAACGTGTTCCGCTCATCATCAACCATCGCAACAGAAGCATCAGGCGCATTGCGCAGATTGTTGAAGAATAGGAAGATTTTTCTAAACAAAAAACAGTCGGATGATTACTTTTCGAATTATTATTTGTATCTTTGCACCTGAATTGCGCAAAGCAAAGTTGAAAGATAATAAAAAAGATAATTGAATGGGAAATCAAATCACAACAATGGAGCGGGGAATGCAGCGACGCACAGAACTGCTCCTGGGAAAAGATAATCTTGAAAAAATTCAGGAAGCACGAGTGCTCATCTTCGGAATCGGAGGCGTGGGTTCATGGTGCGCAGAGGGACTGGTGCGCAGCGGCGTGCGCAACATCACCATCGTGGATAGCGACCGCGTATGCGTGACCAACTGCAACCGCCAGCTGATGGCAACAAGCCGCACCATCGGACAGGTAAAGGTAGATGCGCTGCGCGACCACCTGCTTGAAATCAACCCTGAAGCCAACATCACGGCTTATCAGAAAATCTACCAGGCAGAAACTGCAGAAGAGTTCCACATGGAGGAATACGACTACATCATCGACGCCATCGACTCGCTGAAGGACAAGGCTGACCTGATTCTGCGTGCCACTGCCCTTCCGAAGGAAATCACCTTCGTATCTTCGATGGGAGCAGCCCTCCGCCGCGACCCTTTCATGGTGAGGAAGGCTGAGTTCTGGAAGGTTGATGGCGATCCGCTGGCAAGAGCCCTGCGCAAGAAATTCAAGAAGAACAAGACCTTCCCTCGCCGCAAATTCCAGTGCGTGTTCAGCGAGGAAAAGCCGATGCAGAACATGAGCGACCAGCGACTCGTAGAGGACGAATGGACATCTACGAAGGCACAGATCAACGGCTCACTCTGCCACATCACCGCTACATTCGGAATGGCTATAGCAGGAATCGTTATCAATCACATCATCGAAAGATAATATTTTGAAGAAGGTAATATTTTGAAGAAGGTATGATCAAGATACGCTGCGTGGTAGAACGGATTACCTACCAGAATCAGGAGAACGGATATTCCGTGATGAAAGTCAAGGTGAAGGGATATTCCGACCTGGTTACCCTGGTGGGAAACCTGCTGGATGTTCCAGTGGGAGCGGTACTGCTGTGCAATGGCGACTGGAAGATGGACAAGCGATACGGACAGCAGTTTGCCTGCGAAACCTGGGAAGAGGTAATGCCTGCCACCGTGTATGGAATCGAGAAATACCTGGGCAGCGGACTGGTGAAAGGCATCGGTCCGAAGTTTGCACATCTGATAGTAGAGAGATTCGGAACGGAAACCATCGAGGTAATAGAAGATGACATCGAACGACTCTACGAGGTTGCCGGAATCGGCAAGAAACGCGTGGAGAAAATCCGAGACAGCTGGGAGAAGCAGAAGGACATCAAGAACGTGATGATCTTCCTGCAGCAGTATGGCGTGAGCACTGCTTACGCCGCCAAGATCTACCGACAGTATGGCAAGGAAAGCATCGACAACGTGAAGGAGAATCCCTACCGTCTTGCCGATGACATCTGGGGCATTGGATTCAAGACTGCCGACGGAATAGCCAGCAAGATGGGTTATGAGAAGAACGATCTGAGAAGATGCAAGAGCGGAATCAGCTACACCCTAAATGAACTCTCCAACGAAGGTCACGTTTATGCTGTAGAAGAACAGCTTATAGAAGCCGCAAAGAAACTACTCGAAGCCGATGAAGAACCTATCAGACAAGCCATAGCGGAAATGATCATATCAGAAAATCTCATCCGTGAGAACGAAGCCATCTATCTGCCTCCCTTCTATCATTCTGAACGTGGAACGGCTAAGAAGCTGCTGGAGTTGATGAAAGGTCAGGGTCCTACCCTCTTCAATATGCAGGCCGATATCCAGGCAATAGAAAAGGCTTCAGGCATCAGATACGACGAGGTGCAGATTGCCGCCATTGAGCAGGCAGTACGTTCTAAAGTGATGGTGCTGACGGGTGGCCCTGGAACAGGAAAGACCACGACGACGCAAGGTATCATTTCTGCTTACAAAACGGCAGGGATGAGGATTCTGCTGGCGGCTCCTACGGGCAGAGCTTCCAAGCGAATGAGCGAGGCCACGGGCATGGAAGCCAAGACCATCCACCGGCTGCTGGAGTTTAATCCGCAGGACGGATACAAGCGCAACGAGGAGAACCCGCTGGAGGGTGATGCGCTGATCGTGGATGAGTGTTCGATGATAGACATCATCCTGATGTATAATCTGATGAAGGCGATTCCGGAGCACATGCGCCTGGTGCTGGTGGGCGACATTGACCAGCTGCCGAGTGTGGGAGCCGGAAACGTTCTACGCGACATCATCGACTCAGAGAAAATTCCGGTCATCCGACTCACCCGCATCTTCCGACAGGCACAGTCGAGCCGAATCATCATGAGTGCCCACGCCATCAACCAGGGATATTATCCGGACACGAGCAACGGCAAGCAGACCGATTTCTTCTTTATCAAGAATGAAGACCCAGAGCAAGTGGCTATGGAAATCGTGAATCTTGTAAAATATCGTCTGCCAAAAGCTTACAATCAGCCGCAGAGTAACATCCAGGTGCTTACCCCGATGCAGAGAAGCGTGGTAGGTGCAGCCAATCTGAACATGAT
This sequence comes from Segatella copri, assembly GCF_002224675.1. Taxonomy (GTDB): domain Bacteria; phylum Bacteroidota; class Bacteroidia; order Bacteroidales; family Bacteroidaceae; genus Prevotella; species Prevotella copri_U. The sequence goes on from NZ_NMPZ01000001.1 coordinate 321,228, forward strand.
GCTGCAGCAGGCACTCAACACATCCAACCTGGGAATCAGCCGTGGCGGAACCACCTACAAACTGGGCGACCGCGTAATGCAGATTAGAAATAATTACGACAAGAATGTATTCAATGGAGACATCGGAACCATAGAGAAGGTGAATATGGAAGACCGCACCATCTCCGTGAGTTTCGAGGATCATTCAGCTGAATACGAGGCAGCGGAGCTGGATGAGTTGACGTTGGCCTACGCCACCACCATACACAAGAGTCAGGGTTCAGAATATCCCATCGTGGTCATCCCTATCCTGATGACTCATTTCGTAATGCTTCAGCGCAACCTCATCTACACCGGAATCACGAGAGCCAAGAAAATCTGCGTGCTCATCGGTCAGCCCAAAGCCCTCGCCTATGCTGTAAGAAATCTGACTGTGAGCAACAGAAACACGAAATTGAAAGAACGGTTGCGTGGCGAGATTGAGGCGGCAACAAATTCTTCTCCACTCCACTTCAGCAAGCCGTATGTTTTGCCTGAAGAGAATCAGCCAATGATGGCTGCAGAGCCGGACCCAAAATAAAATCCTGAATGGCAAAACATCTCTCGTATCATAATTTAAAGGAAAAATCTGATGAAACATATAAAGACTGCATTGATAGGATTCGGGTATCGGGGCAAACAATTGCTGCGGCTGTTACGCACGATTGAAAGCTATAAGATTGTCGGTATCGCCGACATCAACGGCTGCGGGGATTCGGAATCTCCGGGCGCTTCCTTCTATCAGGGCGAGGAAGCCTACAAGATGATGCTCGACGAGCAACAGCCCAATCTGGTTTTCATCACCACCCCCTGGCACCTCCACATCACCCACGCCACAGAATGCATACTGCGAAACTGCCATGTGGCTCTCGAAATCAAAGGCGGACTCTGCCAGGATGAATATGCCCCGCTACAGGAAATCGCCCAACAGAAAGGAGTAAAGGTTTTTCCGCTGGAGAACACCCTCTTCATGCGAGAAATCCTTGCTGTAAAAAGAATGGTGGATGAAGGAGCACTTGGAGAAATCATCTATATGAGAGGCGGTTACCGCCACGACCTGCGCAAGCTGCTGCTCGATGACAATGGGGTGCTGGGTGGACGAAAAGGTACGGAAAGCGTGTGGAGAAGCCGTTTCTACTCGCACCACAACGCCGACATCTATCCCACCCATGGACTCGGTCCGCTCTGCATGATTCTGGGCATCGGGAAAACAGACCATCTCGCCTGGCTCACTTCCTTCGCCACCAAGGCGGTGGGACTTCGCCAGCACATGTCAGAAGATGATACTACTCCCATCACCCTGGGCGACATCATCTCTACGCAGATTGAAACCCAGGGCGGAACGCTCATCTCACTCACTCATGACACGACCCTGCCTCGCCCAAGAAGCCTCGACTTTGAGGTACAGGGTTCGCTGGGCATCTGGGACGGCGTGAACCGACGCATTTACCTGGAGGAGATGAACTCGGAAACCTGGCAAGACGACCACGCCATCCTGGCTCTATACGAAAGCCGCGAATGGCAGCTCTGGGGCGAGAAAGCCCTGAAGCACGACAGCCATCACCAGGGGATGGACTACATCATGTTGAGATGCATTGCCGCTGAACTGACAAAAACCGCAAGCGCAGATTCGGCGGGAAGCATCCGCTATCCTGCCACGCTAAGCGATCTGGCCCTCTGGACATCGGTAACCCTCCTGTCTGAAATTTCCATCAGGGAGCATCGCCGTGTGGCATTTGGTTATTCAAGCGATTTACAATATAAAAAGAACAAGAATTTATAATACATATAGAATAAGAAACAGATATGATTACAGTTGATGGATTGACCGTAGAATTCGGCGGCACCACCCTATTCAAAGACATTTCCTTCCAGATCAACGAGAAGGACCGTATAGCCCTGATGGGCAAGAATGGCGCAGGAAAAAGTACCCTGCTCAAAATCATCGCAGGCGTAAGAACAGCCACACGTGGCTCCGTTTCCGCTCCAAAAGACTGCGTCATCGCCTATCTGCCTCAGCATCTGATGACCGAAGACGGAAGAACCGTGTTCGAGGAAACCTGCCAGGCGTTCGCCCATCTCCACGAGATGCAGGCGGAGATTGACCGCATCAACAACGAGCTCACTACCCGCACGGATTATGACAGCGACGACTATATGCAGCTCATCGAAAAGGTATCTTCATTGTCTGAGAAATTCTATGCAATCGACATGACCCACTTCGAGGAGGATGTAGAGAAGACTCTACTCGGTCTGGGCTTCGAACGCTCTGACTTCAACCGCCCTACCAGCGAGTTTTCGGGAGGTTGGCGCATGCGTATCGAGCTTGCCAAACTGCTGCTGAAATCGCCTGACGTGCTGCTCCTGGATGAGCCTACCAACCACCTCGACATCGAATCTATCGGATGGCTCGAAGACTTCATCATCAACAGTTCGAAAGCGGTGGTAGTGATCAGTCACGACCGAAAATTCGTAGATGACATTACAACAAGAACCATAGAGGTTACCATGGGCAGAATCTACGACTACAAGGCTACCTACAGCCAGTATCTGGAACTGCGCAAGGAACGCCGCGAACAGCAGATGAAGAAATATGAGGAACAGCAGAAGATGATTGCCGAGACCAAGGACTTCATCGAGCGTTTCAAGGGTACGTATTCGAAGACTTTCCAGGTGCAGAGCCGCGTGAAGATGCTCGAAAAGCTGGAGCTGATCGAGGTGGATGAGGAGGATACCAGCCGACTGAGACTGAAGTTCCCTCCAAGTCCGAGAAGCGGAGCCTATCCGGTTCAGATGAGTGACGTGGCAATAGCATTTGATGACAAGCAGATATTCAGCGGCGTGAATCTTACCGTAGAGCGTGGCGACAAGATTGCCTTCGTGGGAAGAAACGGTGAGGGTAAATCTACGCTCGTAAAATGCATCATGGGTCAGCTTCAGAACGAGGGTAAGCTGGAATTAGGACACAATGTTCAGATTGGCTATTTTGCTCAGAATCAGGCTTCTCTGCTCGATGGTGAACTTACGGTTTTCCAGACGATAGATGATGTTGCCAAGGGCGAAATCAGAAATAAGATTCGCGATTTGCTGGGTGCATTCATGTTTGGTGGCGAGGATTCTACCAAGAAGGTAAAGGTTTTGTCGGGTGGAGAAAGAACCCGTCTGGCTATCCTGAAACTGCTGTTGGAGCCGGTGAATCTGCTGATTCTCGATGAGCCTACCAACCACCTGGATCTCAAGACGAAGGATGTACTGAAACAGGCGCTGCTGGATTTCGACGGCACGCTGATTGTAGTGAGTCACGACCGTGACTTCCTGGATGGTCTGGTCAGCAAGGTGTACGAATTCGGCCATGGTCGCGTCCGCGAGCATCTCTGCGGAATCTACGAGTTCCTGGAAACAAAGAAAATGGAAAGCCTTCAGGAATTGGAGAAGAAATAAAATCTCAAAAGGTATTTTTCGAAAGAGGATGCTTCATTATTCATCGAATGAAGAAACGAAAAAGAGGGTGTATCATGGACTTATGACACACCCTCTTGTATTTTCAAATAAATTCTTTAAAATTATTTCTTTTTCTTCAATTCCAACTTCGGAATCTTGACTTTCTGACCTGGCTTCAACAGGGAAGTACCATTCAGAGCTTCTACGTAACATTCCATTCCTGGACCTAAGTACTTTTGGCTAAGCGACTTGATGGTTTGTCCTTCTCTTGCCGTAACTACCTCGGAAACACCAATAATACGATAGGCTCCGGTTCGAACACGAACATCCTGGTCGTATTTGCTGCTTGCCTGGGCAGCATGCTTTTCTGCCTGCTTTCTGGTTTCTTCTTTCTTCTTGGCTTCTGCAAGTTTTTTAGTCTCCTGCTGTTTCTTTGCATCTGCGAGTTTCTTGGCTTCCAAATTCTTCTTTGCCTCAGCCGATTTTACATCAATTGATTGCTTATCAACCGTCGCATTCATATTCTGTCCGGCATTTTCGGCTTTCTTGACAACTTCACTTGCCTGTGCCATTCTTACACTATCCTCGATAGCCTTTTTGCGAAGAATTTCTTCCTGCGTTGAAGCAGACTTGGTTGGCGTCTTCTTCTCTGTCGCAATCTGCTGGTAATTATCCAACTGTAGAGCGAGATGATCACGCTGGGCAGCCATCTTGCCATAATTAAAAGCAAACCAACCAAAGCCTCCTATCATTGCCAGGAATACTACGCTCGCTGCAATAACCAGATAACGAGGCAAAACAACATTTCGCTTATCGGTTTCCTCATCTGAAGAAGGAGTTTCCTCATCTGAAGAAGCTTCCTCTTCAATAGGAATTTCAGTAATAGAGTTTTCTCCATCTGAAGGAACTTTCTCTGCAATAGGAATTTCAGTAATAGAATTTTCTTCATCTGAAGGAACTTTCTCTGCAATAGGAGTTTCCTCTGTTAATGTCGATTCTTTTTCTTCATCAGAAACAACAGACTCAACTTCATTCTGAGCTGGAACTTCAGATTCCTTTGTTTCCAATTCAGAAGTTACAGATTCAGATTCTACCGGTTCAGATACTGCAGGTTTAAATACAGCAGGTTCTGTCGCTGCAGGTTCTGATCCTTCCGGTTTCTTTTCTTCCGGTTCAGCAACATTTTCCTGAGACAATCTCTTCTCTCCTATCACAATCATTTCATCGCTAACAGGAGCATCGTTTTCTTCATCCAAAAAATCTATCACACCACTTGTCACAGGAGAATCCTGTTCAACGAAAGATTCCAAGGATGAATTTTCTGAATCAGGAACACTCTCTAACGTAGATTCGAATACAGAACCGTCCTCTTCAGCATTTTCAAATTTTCTGTCGATTTCATCGAAATCAACACCATCATTCACCACAACGGTCTCAAACTGGGCGAAAGGCTTGTTCACAATCTCCTTCAGAATATTATCGGGCGTGAAGGAAATCTTGTCACGCCCCTCGATGATGATACGCTCGCCCGTGTTCACATCCACGCTTTCACGATCCTTCACCGCCATTACCTTGAAAGTACCAAGCCACTTCATCTTCACGAGCTTATCAGACTGAAGCCCCTCGTTGGCAACATCAAACATCTTTCTGATAAACAATTCAGCATCCTGCAGACTGATTCCCGACTTCTCTGCCAGGCGCTGCGCCAAGTCGTTTAAACTAATCTTACTCATAGTCTTCACCTCCATTCTTCAGTTTTTCCTTGACACTGGCCACAGGGCGAAAGCCGAGTACGAGCTTAGGCGGAACAAGCTGGCGCTTCTTGGTTGTAGGATTAACAACCACACGCTCCAAGCGCTTCTTTACCTCAAACGTACCAAAGTTGGGGATGGAGACAGCCTCACCATCCTCAAATTCAGCAATCATGGCATCTATCACCTTACGCACCATCTTCTGGGTGTCGTCCTGTGAATAGCCAGTCTGCTGAGCAAGTTCTGCAATATACTCCTTGTTATTCATTCTGATGTCAAAATATTACCTCCCATATTACTTTACCACTTCTCCGTAGAGATCAAACTCCTCACTCTGGGTAATCTTCACATTGTAGAAGCAACCCACGCGCAGACGCTTCTCTCCTGCCTTGATCAGCACCTCAGGATCCACTTCAGGCGAGCAGAATTCGGTTCTTCCTATATAGTAATCACCCTCCTTGCGGTCGATAATCACCTTCAGTATCTTGCCCACTTTCTCTGCCTCTACCTCTGCGCTGATTTCCTGCTGGAGAATCATCAGTTCGTCAAGACGGCGCTGCTTCACCTCAGCTGGAACATCATCCTCGTAGTTGTTGGCACTATAAGTACCCTCCTCCTCAGAATAAGCAAAGGCACCCATACGCTCAAAGCGCTGAGTACGAACGAATTCGAGCAATTCATGGAAGTCTTCCTGAGTCTCACCAGGGAAACCTACCATCAGAGTGGTGCGGATATGAATGCCCGGCACACGCTCACGGATGGTCTTGAGCAGATCAATGGTTTCCTGCTTGCTCACGTGGCGATGCATTCTGTTGAGCATATTGTCGCTGATATGCTGCAGGGCGATGTCAAGATACTTACATACGTTTGGCTTCTCGCGCATCACATCGAGCAGATCGAGCGGGAACTGGTTAGGATAAGCATAGTGCAGACGGATCCACTTCACACCCGGAATATCCGCCATGCGGCTGATGAGTTCGGTGATGTGATGCTTGCCGTCCAGGTCCACGCCGTAATAGGTGAGCTCCTGGGCGATAATCTGGAATTCCTTCACACCATCGGCTACCAGTTGGCGCACCTCATCGAGGATTTCATCCATCGGACGGGAAACGTGCTTGCCAGTGATGATAGGTATGGCACAATACGCACAGCGGCGGTTGCAACCTTCAGAAATCTTGATATAGGCATAATGATGAGGAGTCGTGAGATGGCGGGTTCCACTGCAAGCAGGCACATCAGCCTTGCCCAGTTCCTTGAGCAACTCCTTATAATTAAACTTACCATAAAACTTATCCACCTCGGGCATCTCTGCCTCCAGTTCCTTCTGGTAGCGCTGTGAGAGACAACCCATCACATAGAGCTTGCGGAGTCGTCCCTCTTCCTTAGCCTGGATGAACTCCAGAATGGTATCGATACTCTCCTGCTTGGCATCCTCGATAAAGCCGCAAGTATTGATGACGGCAATTTCACCCTGTGGGCGTTTCGGGTCATGAACGCAGTGGTAGCCATTGTCCTCGAAAAGCTTCATCAAGGTCTCACTGTCCACCAGATTCTTGGAGCAACCCATGGTTACTATATCTATCTGATTTTTCTTCATTCTTATCCTACTTATCCTAATAATAATCTTAATCTAATTCTTTTCTCGACTATTTTACATCGAGCTTCATCTAATTCTTTTCTCAAAGTCTATAAGCACCTGTATTCTAGTGTTTAAAGAGGGAATCAACAAATTCAGACTTATTGAAGAGCTGGAGATCCTCCATACCCTCGCCCAGTCCGATATACTTCACAGGCACCTTGAGCTGGTCGGAGATTCCGATTACCACGCCACCCTTAGCCGTACCATCGAGCTTGGTGATGGCGAGCGAAGAGATATTGGTAACGGCAGCAAACTGCTTAGCCTGCTCAAAAGCGTTCTGTCCGGTACTTCCATCCAGAACGAGCATCACCTCATCCGGAGCCTCAGGCATGACCTTCTTCATCACCTCCTTGATCTTCTTCAACTCATTCATCAAGTTCACCTTATTATGAAGACGTCCGGCAGTATCAATCAGCACCACGTCGGCACCATTCGCCTTGGCGCTCTGTAGGGTATCGAAGGCCACGCTGGCAGGGTCAGAACCCATCTGCTGCTTCACCACTGGCACCCCTACTCGCTCGCCCCAAATGCAGATCTGTTCCACGGCAGCGGCACGGAAGGTATCGGCAGCACCGAGATACACCTTCTTGCCAGCCTTCTTAAACTGATAGGCGAGCTTTCCTATGGTGGTAGTCTTGCCCACACCGTTCACACCCACTACCAGAATCACGTATGGCTTATGATCGGAAGGCAAATCCCAGTTTTCATTGTCATCAGTATGATTTTCCTCCAGGAGGCTTGCAATCTCTTCCCTCAGGATTCTGTTGAGTTCTGAGGTAGAAACATACTTATCTCTTGCCACGCGTTCTTCGATACGTCGGATGATCTTCACGGTAGTCTCCACACCTACATCGGATGTGATGAGCACCTCCTCCAAATCATCAAGCACGTCATCATCTACGGTTGACTTACCAGCCACCGCACGCGCCAATTTTCCAAACACGCTCTCCTTGGTCTTTTCGAGGCCTTTATCGAGAGTTTCCTTTTTTTTGTTGCTAAATAATCCGAATAATCCCATATTTATAGCTATATTTTTTTGCAAAGATACGAAAATATTTGAAACTAGGAGCGTTTTTCCTAAAAAATATTGTTAACTTAGCAAAAGAATGTATAAATAATCGCTTCCATATAGAAATATATCAAGTTATTTTTATACCTTTGTATGTTAGAAACACCTCCGAGCTCCTATACTCGGACGAGGAGGACAAGACATTAAACATTTAAACAACAGATCATGAAAAAGATATTTATCTCAATACTCGTGCTGATTTCTGCTCTCACCATGCAGGCACAGAATGTGCTTACCCCTGAGCAGCAGTTGGAAAAGGCGCAAAAAGAGTTAGAAGAAGCCCAAAAGGCACTGGAAGCAGCCAAGGCTCAGGCAGAAGCTGCCAAGGTGAAGGCGGAAGCTGAAAAAATAAAGGCGGAAGCTGAGAAAACGAAAGCGGAAGCTGAGAGATTGAAGGCTGAAGCTGAAAGAATGAAGCAGGAGACAGAAAAGCTGAAGAAGAATGCAGAGAATTCGGTGCCTGCTACCAAGACTTCTGTACCAGCTACAGAAATGGTGCCTGCGATGAAGATTCAGGATAATGCCACCAAGAAGCAGAATACTACCGGAACTTCTGAAGGTGCGGGTTGGGTCGTACCAACCGTGACAGAGGAGATAGAAGAGAAAAAGGTGGAAAAGACTGCCGAGGGCGTGGTGCTCAAGGAAGATCCGAAATACCTGGCGGGAGCCATCCAGCTTAATGCCGAGGGAAAAGTAGAATTTATTCTCGACACCCAGGCAAACGGAAAGAGTGCAGACGAAATCTACAACATCGTTTTCCAGTATATGAGCAAGCTCATCAAGAATGAGCAGAACATCAACAGCCGAATCCCCCTGGTGAACAGAAACAACAAGAACGAGCAGATCATCGCCTGTATCATGGACGAATGGTTTGTCTTCAATCAGTCGTTCATCTCTCTCGACCGCTCTGAGACCAAGTACCAGCTGGTGGCAACCATCAGCGACAACCATCTCCACCTCTCTATGACCCGAATCGTATTCAACTACGAGGAAGGCAGAAGCACCGGTTTCAAGGAGCCGGCAGAGAAAGTGATTACCGACAAATATGCCCTGACCAAGAAGAAAAACGACTTGGCCAAGATCTACGGCAAGTTCCGACGCGGAACCATCGACCGCAAGAACCAGATCTTCAATGATCTGACCAAACTTGTTAGAAAATAAAAATCATCTCATAAAATATGGATCAGACAAAAGATAACAACACAACAAACATCCCACAGAGCGAAGAAACCGCAAAGGCGCAGCCACAGAGCCAGAGCCATGAGGCGTCTCAGACGCAGCCACAGACCAGCTATGCCGTGCGCCCAAATCGTCGCCACCACAGAAGATTGGAGTATGCAGACAAGAGCAATATGCTCGTAGCCAGAAACTGGCTCAACATCGGATTCATGCTCTTCGCCATCGTAGGCGTCATCCTCTGGACACAGATGGACGACCGCACGATTGCCAATATACTACTGATCATCGGCGTAGTCTTGAAAATTGCCGAGGTTTGCATCCGACTATTCAAAAAATAAGAAAGGTTTGCATCCGACCATTCAAAATAGGCTTGCATCCGCTTATTCAATAAATAAGAAATGAAGAAAATATTATTCTCTACAATCCTAGCTTGTGCTGCAACTCTACCAGTTGCGGCACAACGCGATTTTACGGATTTCAACAATAACGAAGACTCACAGTTCCGCCCACAGACCGGCAACCGCATCAACACCGACTCACTGGGCACTGACAAGGAGATTCCGAAGGGCATCAGGGTATGGACTGTGGATGAGAGATTTGGAGATACCCGGGCTGCCGTGGTGGACACCATGCAGGCAATGTACCAGAACACTACCTTCACCGAAGGACTGCGCGGAGAGTACAACACCCTGGGCAATATGGGTACCGCCCGCATCAACCGCATCTTCATCGACCGACGCAACACGCAGGGCAACTTCATCTTCACCGAGCCATACGACAACATCGTTACCCCGGTGAGTGACTTCCACTTCACCAACACCTACTCGCCTATCACCAACATCACGCTGAATAGCTGCGGTGACAGAACCAACGGTGAGGATGACTTCAAGGCAATCTTTGCGGTGAATGCCAACAAGCAGCTGGGTGGCGGATTCCGATTCGACTACAAATACGGTCGCGGCTACTACGATGCACAGAGCACGGCGCACTTCAAATATACGATGTGGACTTCTTATCTGGGCGACCGCTACCAGGCGCACTTCCTCTTCAGCACCAATCACCAGAAGGTGACGGAGAACGGAGGTATCTCCAATGATGACTACATCAAGCATCCGGAGCTCTTCACCGAGAGTTTCGCCACCAACGAAATTCCTACCGTACTGCAGCAGAACTGGAATCGCAACGACAACCAACACATCTTCTTCACCCATCGCTACAACGTGGGCTTCAGCCGCAAGGTGAAGATGACTGAGGAAGAAATCAAGGCCAAGAAATTCGCCATGGAGTCAGCAAAGGACAATGCAGCCGAGGAAGCCAAGGAGGAGGCAAGAAAGAAAGCAAGGGAACAAGGCAGGGAGTTTGACGAAAAGGCTTTCGACAAAAACCAGAAAAAGCAGTTCTCAGGTCGCCCTACAGATGCAAAGATTGCCGGCGATGAACCTGCCAAGAACAACAAGGCAATAGTTGCAAACAAGGCAGCCCAGGACTTCAAGAGCGACAGCACTCGAATTGCAGTAAACAGCAAGGCAATGGCAGACAGTCTGCTCTCCGTAGAGAAGAAGAAAGCGCAGGACTCACTCTTCTACAAGACAGAATATGTTCCGGTAACCAGCTTCATCCACACCGTGCAGTTTGATAACTACAAGCGTATCTACCAGGCTTACCAGACTCCACAGGACTACTATCTCAAGGAGTACTACAATGCCGGCAAGTTTACAGGCGATTCTATCTACGATCAGACCCGTCACTGGCGCATCAAGAACACCGTGGCAATGGGAACGCTCGAGGGATTCAGCAAGTGGGCAAAGGCTGGTCTGAAAGCTTTCGCCAGCTATGACCTCCGCCACTACGAACTGCCGAATACCGAAGGCGGATTCGAGAAGTTCAATGAGCATGCGCTGAGCGTAGGTGGCCAGCTGAGTAAGACTCAGGGCAAGACCCTTCACTATAATGTCGTGGGCGAGGTAGGACTCACCGGAGTAGATGCCGGCACCTTTGCAATCGACGGAAGCGCAGACATCAACCTGCCATTCCTGGGTGACACCGTACAGGTAAGAGGCGATGCATTCATACATCACGAAACGCCATCGTTCTACTATCGCAAGTATCACGCCCGACATCTCTGGTGGGATGATGATCTGAGCAAGATTATCCATACCCGCATCATGGGAACTCTGAGATTCGGCAAGACTAACACCACGCTGCGTGTGGCTGTGGATGAAATCAAGAACTATACTTATTTCTCACAGCAATATACGATTACAGAAAATGGTCTGCGCACAGGCGTGACAGTGACACCAATGCAGAGCGGCGACGCCATCAATCTGATTACAGCGCAGCTGCAACAGGACTTCAAGTTCGGTATTTTCAACTGGCAGAATATGATTACCTACCAGCATACCAGCAGCAAGAGTACCCTGCCTGTGCCAGACCTCAACATATATACCAACCTCTTCATCAAATTCAAGGTGGTAAAGGTACTGAATATCGAGTTGGGTGCTGACGCCAGATACTTCACCAGCTACGAGGCTCCGGATTATTCTCCTTACATCGGTCAATATACCGTACAGGGCAACGGCGAGAAGAACGTGAAGGTGGGCAACTACCCTATCGTCAATGCCTACGCCAATGTTCACATCAAGCACACCCGCTTCTTCGTGATGATGAGCCATCTGAATGCAGGCCAGGGCGACAAGAACTACTTCTTCACCCCTCACTATCCGATGAACCAGCGAGTTTTCAGAATGGGTGTAAGCTGGAACTTCTTCAACTAGGAAGCGAATCTTTTCCACAAGAGATTCTTCTGAAACAAAATAGAAGCGAATCTTTTCTTAATGAATAACAACAAGGAGCGAGGTTCCCCAAAAACCTCGCTCCTTATAATTTAAAAGCAACAATATGATGATAAAGACAAATTCTATCAAGGCATGGTTTCTCGCCGCCCGCCCCGTCACCCTTTCGGCTGCGGCAGTACCGGTGATGCTGGGAGTAGCCCTGGCATACAAGGACTCAAATGCCAACTGCCAATGGATTCCAGCCCTGCTCTGCCTGCTCTTTGCATGGATAATGCAGATAGACTCAAACCTGGTAAACGACTTCTTCGACTTCAAGCATGGCAACGACGACGAAACCCGCCTGGGACCGAAACGAGCCTGTGCTGAAGGCTGGATTACGATGAAAGCCATGAAATGGGGCATTATCATCACTACCCTTCTAGGCTGCATCATCGGTTTGCCCCTTGCCTTCTACGGAGGAAAGGAGATGATCATCGTGGGTATCTGCTGTGTCCTCTTCTGTTTCCTCTACACCACCAAGCTGAGTTATCTGGGATTGGGCGACCTGCTGGTACTTCTCTTTTTCGGCATCGTGCCGGTCTGCTGCACCTACTACCTGGCCATGCCTGAAGGAATACAGACTGTATCAGCAGAAGCCATACTGACTTCAATCGCCTGCGGACTGGTAGTAGATACGCTGCTCATTCTGAACAACTATCGCGACTACGACAACGACATCAAGGCGGGCAAGAAGACACTGATCGTTCACATCGGCAAGAAAAACGGCGAGCGTCTCTACTGCGCACTGGGCAACATCGGTATCCTCATCATGATTGGAATCAACATCTATGGTGCACTTGCCTACGATGCAGATACTAAGTTTTTGCCTTTCGCCGCCACATATCTCGTGGTGCACAACCGAACATTCGCCAAGATGAGGAAGATAGGAGAAGGCAGAATGCTGAACAAGGTACTGGGCTACACGGCTCTCAACATCTTTACCTTTGGTATGATCTCTACCTTCATCATCCTTGGAATGATGTGGTAATCCCAGAGATACCCGCCCCCTCTGGAATGGCATGAGAAGATTCTAGAATGAGAAGATAACATTCAGGAATAATAATTATATAATGTACGCGCGTACATTATATATATAAAAGAAGAAAAAGTATGAAGCAACAAGTAAATCTCGAAATCATGCAGTTTGTGGAAACACAGATTCTGCCCAAATATACAGAATTTGGCGAGAGCCACGGATTGCGCCACGTAACCCGTGTCATCAAAAACGCCCTGAAACTCGTACCTGTAACAGGTGCCGACATCGACATGGTTTATATCGTTGCCGCCTACCACGACCTGGGAATGAGCGGTCCGCGCGCCATCCACCACCTCACCAGTGGCAAAATCCTCCAGGCTGATGCCAGACTGAAGCGCTGGTTCACTCCCGAGCAGATTAAAATCATGAAAGAAGCCGTGGAGGATCACCGCGCCTCCTCCAGTCGCCAGCCCCGAAGCATCTATGGCAAGATTGTTGCCGAAGCCGACCGCGACATCGATGTTCACGAAATCTTTCTTCGTGCTATCGAATACGGAGAGGAGAACTATCCCGGAAAAGGAAAGGAAGAGGAATGGCAGCGGTTCGCCGACCACATGGACGAGAAATATTCCCGCAACGGCTACATCAAGCTTTGGATTCCCAACTCACCCAATGAGAAGGCTCTGAAAGAGCTGCGGAATATCATTGAAGACAAGACAGAACTCAGGAAATATTTCGAAGAAATATACGAAGAGCTCAGGAAAAAGAAGTCTTGACCCTTGAGAGAAACAAGGAAAAGGGAGTTCTGACTTTTAATAAAGAAGATTTTTCGAAAAAATCAGCAGAAAGATTTGGTAGTTTCAAAAGATTGCATTATCTTTGCAGTATAGAAAACCCAAAGACTTCTATCAATAGATGATAGCCTATGCTATGTCTATTCGACAAAGATATAAGGGTCGTGTCGGTTCGATCGGGATACTCATCAAATTACACTTATGAAACCGAGAAGACTTCTCTTGCCTATGGCGGGCCACATAAACTGACATGTCAACTAAGCTGCAAAGCCGGTGGATTACAAAAGCGGAGAGCTCTCAAATGTTTATGACATTCGGAGTTTCATCACATCATCGAGCGACCCTTTCCTACAGGAGGCAGATTTCCAATAATTGGTAAATCTGCCTCCTTTTTTGTTGACAAAGTCAGCTTATCCCCTATAATTCCTCCCAAAAACAAGAAAAATCAAGAAAATATGCATATTTCTTGAAAAAAGTTGCAGAAAAATTTGGTGGAACAAAAAAAATGTAGTATCTTTGCACCCGCATTTGAGAACGATGCTTGTTGATTTGGCAACAATATCCGATTGGAAGGTTGGGTGAGTGGCTGAAACCACCAGTTTGCTAAACTGACGTGCGGGATTACCGTACCGGGGGTTCGAATCCCCCACCTTCCGCAAGCGGAGTTCAAGATTGCATCGTTGGTCGATTCATCTAATGGTTAGGATACAAGATTCTCAATCTTGGCATAGGGGTTCGATTCCCCTATCGACTACCTGGTTAAATAAGTTAAATTTGTTGTTCAAGTCTGCACAAGTTGTGAAACCAATGCAGACTAATTAAAATGGTCGATTCATCTAATGGTTAGGATACAAGATTCTCAATCTTGGCATAGGGGTTCGATTCCCCTATCGACTACCTGGTTAAATAAGTTAAATTTGTTGTTCAAGTCTGCACAAGTTGTGAAACCAATGCAGACTAATTAAAATGGTCGATTCATCTAATGGTTAGGATACAAGATTCTCAATCTTGGCATAGGGGTTCGATTCCCCTATCGACTACTAAGTGTTTTTCATGTATTGGTTATTGTTAGTAAGCTTGCAATTAGTCGAAGAGACTACTGCAAGTTATTTTTTTATCCCTACGCAGGTAACGCTATCCCCATTGTGGATAAATGACAATTACCCATCATAAAAGCAAAAAAAGTAAAGGAAAAATTTGGTGGAACCAAAAAAAGTTGTACCTTTGCAATCGCATTTGAGAACGATGCTTGATGATTCAGAAATGAATCCAACAGGAAGGTTGGGTGAGTGGCTGAAACCACCAGTTTGCTAAACTGACGTGCGGGTTACCGTACCGGGGGTTCGAATCCCCCACCTTCCGCAAGCATTATTCAAAATTGCACCGTTGGTCGATTCATCTAATGGTTAGGATACAAGATTCTCAATCTTGGCATAGGGGTTCGATTCCCCTATCGACTACATTCCCCCCTTTTTACCGTATCTTTGCAAGTATGAAAAAGATATTGACTCTCCATATACTTCTCGCCCTCGCTGCCCTGCCCTCACGGGCGCAGAGACACGAGATATACTGTCAGCGCATCGCTACCCTACAGGTGGTGGCGGGCACCGACTGGCAAGCCCTGCCCATTACCCAACTGAACGGGCAACCCATCCATATCGACTTCGATGACATGACCCACGATTATCATCGATACACCTACAGGATAGAACATTGCGATGCCGACTGGAAGGTTTCTCAGGGACTCTTCGAGACCGACTATCTGAAGGGATGGAACCACGAGCAAGCCATCGACAACATCGAGCAATCGCTCAACACCAACCATCTCTACACCCACTATCATCTCACAATCCCCAACGAGAACTGCCACATCACCATGAGCGGAAACTACAAGCTCACCATCTACGATGACAACGCAGAGACGAACAACCAAGAGGATGAAGCTACCGATAAGGACGGCAGAAAGATACTCACCGCCTGCTTTATGGTAGTAGAGCCACAGGTGCAGGTTGCCATCGGATATTCTTCGAATACAGACATCGACATCAACAAGCAGCATCAGCAGGTAAGCATGAATGTGAGCTACGGAAGCCTAAGAGTAACCAATCCCTCACAACAGATTAAAACCGTGGTGCTGCAGAACGGACGTTGGAATCAGGCAGTATGGAATGCCAAACCTGATTATATCAGCGCAGATGGACTGCAATGGCAACACAACCGCCATCTGATATTCGATGCAGGAAATGAATACCGAAAATTCGAACTGCTCGACATGGATCATCCTACGATGGGAATAGACGAGACAAAATGGGATGGAGAAGAATACCAGATCTATGTAATGCCCGATACCCCTCGCCCCAACTACGTACACGATGAGAGCGCCAAAGGCTCCTTCTACGTGCGCAACAGCGATAACAAGGACAATAATTTCACCTGCGAGTATGCGCCGGTACATTTCCGGTTACAGACCAATCGCCAGCCAGGCGACGTATATCTGAATGCAGACTGGACCTACGACCGCTTTTTGCCTACCTATCGGATGGAATACAACGAAGCCGACCACAGCTATCATGCCACCGTGCTGCTCAAACAAGGTTATTACAGCTACCAGTATCTGGTGCTCAAAAGCGACGGCAGTACGCAACCCGTGAGTACGGAGGGTAACTTCTTCCAGACGACCAACCGCTATGATGCCCTCATCTATTATCGAGGCACAGGAGATAGAACCGACAGACTGGTAGGCTGGAAAAGCAGCCAATAAAAAAACGTCCTGAAAGCGCAAAAGCATCATTCATACAAAATGCTTTTGCCCTCTCAGGACGTTTTAACTAACTAATACTATCTTTTTACTCCAATCCGAACAAAGCCTTCAAGCCTCCATCTACACCAGAGAAGCCCATGAAGGCAAGACTGAGGAGAGCGGCTGTAACCATGACGATGGCTACGCCCTGCATACCCTTAGGAATGCGAACCAGAGCCTGCTGCTCACGAATACCAGCAAAGACGATGAGAGCCAGGGCAAAGCCGAGGGCTGTAGAGAAGGCATAAACCACACTCTCCAAGAGATTGTAGTCCTTCTGGATAACCAGGATGGCTACACCCAGCACAGCACAGTTGGTAGTAATCAAAGGCAGGAAGATGCCGAGCGCCTGATAAAGCGCAGGAGAAACCTTCTTGAGGATAATCTCTACCATCTGAACCAAGGCAGCAATCACGAGGATGAATGCCAGGGTCTGGAGATATTGCAATCCGAACGGATCGAGTACATACTTCTGAACACACCAGGTAATGATGGTTGCCAAGGTCAAGACAAAGGCGATGGCACCACCCATACCGATGGCTGTATCAACTTTCTTCGATACGCCCAGGAACGGACAGATACCGAGGAACTGCGACAAGACGATGTTGTTGACGAATATCGCAGAGATAAATATCAATAAATATTCCATAATTTCTATTCTATTTCATTGATTGAAGCGATGCCTACGCTTACTTCTTTACCTTATTAAATATAGCAATGATGTATCCCAATGTGAGGAATGCTCCTGGAGGCAGGATGAACATCAGAATATTGGTAGTCTCTGGCAACAGAGTGATACCGAATACGCTTCCTGCACCAAGAATCTCACGGGCACTACCCAAGATAGTCAAACCGAGGGTGAAACCCAAACCGCAGCCGAGACCATCAAAGAGACTGGCAATCGGTGAGTTCTTAGCAGCAAAACTCTCTGCTCTACCCAGGATGATACAGTTTACAACAATCAATGGGATGTAGATACCCAGCGCCTGATTGATGCTGTCGGGAGCATAGGCGCTCATCAGCATCTGCAGGATGGTTACGAAGGCTGCTATCACGACGATGAAAACAGGGATGCGAACCATATCCGGGGTAATCTTCTTGATACATGAAATCACAAAGTTGGTACAAACCAATACTGCCATGGTAGCCAATCCCATGGAAAGACCGTTGATGGCACTGGTTGTTGTAGCCAAGGTAGGACACATACCGAGGAGCAACACGAAGGTAGGGTTCTCCTTGATGAGTCCGTTCATCAAAATTTTCATATTACTCATAGTCGGCTTATCCTTTCTTTTCGTTATGTTCAACTTTAGATGCACCGCTCTCGCCATCTACACTCTTACCTGCATAGGCAGCGTAAGCCTGATTGATAGCCTTGAGGAAGGCACGGCTGGTAATGGTGGATGCGGTGATGGCATCTACGGCATTGCCGCTCTTATCGTCCTTGCTTACGTGGAGGTCGCCATCCTTTGGAGTCATACCAATGATGCTACCCTTTCCGTCTTTCTGGAACCAGGTGGTTGCCTTGGCACCCAAACCTGGAGTCTCTGAAGCCTGAAGGATGGTGTAACCCATAATCTTGCCCTCAGTATCGAAACCTACGAGCACCTTCAAGTCACCACCGAAACCGCCGGTAGTACTCTCTACGGCAGCACCCAGCTCCTTACCGCTCTTGTCAGAGCACTTGTGGAGGATAAAGGTAAATTCCTTGCCGCCAAACTCCTGCTTCACCTCTTCAGGGTCAGCCACCTGGAGATCTTCTGTGCCCATCACGCTCTTGATACCGGCAGCCAGACTCTGGGCTGCCTTCTCGGCGATAGGACCAGAAGTAAGGTTGTTGATACAAGCCAGCACGGCACCCACAACGAGTGCTACACCTACGAGTACCCAAACCATGTTCTTTAATGATGATTCTAATTTCTGCATGTCTCAGTCCTCCTTATTTCTTAGCAGGCTTCTCACCGAAGCGCTTTGGTTTAACGTATGTGTTAATAAGAGGTGTGAACGCATTCATGATGAGAATGGCGAACGACATACCTTCTGGATAGCTACCCCAGTTACGGATGATGACGGTGAGAAGACCGATGCAGACACCGTAGATGAGCATACCCTTGTGAGTCATTGGTGATGTAACGTAATCAGTAGCCATAAAGATGGCACCGAGCATCAGACCACCACTGAATATCACAGCCAAAGGATTGGCATAAACAGGATTAGCCAAATGCATCAAACCGCTGAAAACGAATACAGTAGCGATGATGCTTACTGGTATATGCCAGGTAATAACCTTTTTCCAGAGCATGTAAGCCAAACCGAGCAACAGGGCGAAAGCACAAACCTCACCGGTTGTACCGGCTCCGAAAGTATCGCCAGTAGCACCGAAGAGCAGACTCATGGAATCAGGCAACTGATTCAGGAGAGAAGCATCGCCAGTCTTGATGGCTGTCTTCATGATAGCCAGCGGTGTAGCACCAGTTGTTGCATCGGTATAGCTGAGCATCTGTCCTGCCACTGGCCATGAAGTCATCTGAGCAGGGAAGCTGACGAGCAGGAAGCAACGGCCCACCAAAGCAGGATTGAAAGGATTGTTACCCAGACCGCCGAAGCTCATCTTACCTACACCGATGGCAAACAGGGCACCGATGATGATGATCCAGAGAGGAAGGTTACTTGGCAAGTTCATACCGAGCAAGAGACCGGTGATGATGGCAGAACCATCGAGCAAGCTGGTCTCCTCCTTCAGGAGATATTTTGTAATTGCCCACTCAAAGAAGACGCAGGCTGCCACAGAGGTGAGCAGTACGACTGCTGAACCCAAGCCGAAGAAATAAAAAGATGCGAGGATGGCAGGCACGAGAGCGATGATTACTCCGTACATGTTCTTCTCCACGCTCTCATTTCCGTGGGCATGTGGCGATAATGAAACGATTAATTTTCCCATTTTACTTAATTAAGTATTTGGATTGTTTTTACTTTTATTCTTTACTTCTTGGCACTTCGTGCTCTGATGATGCCCATCACCGCTGCCTTACCATTGATGATGTTATCGAGGATAGGACGATGAGATGGACAGGTGAACTGGCATGAACCACAGGCGATGCAGGATGTTACCTCTTCTGCCTCCAGACGCTCATAATCCTTCACTACGCTCAAGGTTGCAAGCAAGTATGGCTCCAAGCCCATTGGACAGGCATCCACACACTTGGCACAGCGGATACATGGCTGAGCCTTCTTGCGGTGAGCATCGGCATCAGTCAATACGGTGATGGAGTTGGTACCCTTGGTTACAGGAACATCGAGACTGATCACAGCCTTACCCATCATCGGACCACCAGCCAACACCTTGTTGTCGCCTTCTGGCAAACCACCACAGTTCTCAATCATCTGAGAGAATGGGGTTCCCATACGTACGAGGAAGTTGCCCGGATTCTTCACCTGCTTACCGGTTACGGTGGTATAGCGCTCAAAGAGAGGCTTATTCTTCATAACTGCCTGATAAACAGCAAAGGCAGTACCTACATTCTGAACAATTGCTCCAACGTTGACCGGAATAGCAGGAGGAGCAGGAACCTGACGGCGGATTACAGCATCCACCAACTGTTTCTCACCACCCTGAGGATACTTCTTAGCCAGAGGAACAATCTCGATACGGGAATCATTGGCTGTCTTTTCCTCGAAGAGCTTGATGGCAGCTGGCTTGTTGTCCTCGATACCGATGTAGCCCTTCTCCACCTTAGCCGCCTTCATCAGAAGGTTCAAGCCAACGAGAATCTCATCGGCATGCTCCATCATCAGGCGATAGTCGGCTGTGATATAAGGCTCGCACTCTACACCGTTGATGATGACGCACTCAGCCTTGGCTCCAGGAGGAGGACAAAGCTTGATGAAGGTTGGGAAACCGGCACCACCCATACCAGTGACACCAGCCACCTTGATACGGTTGACTATCTCTTCTGGAGTCAGCTCGGCATGAGCCTCCAGAGTCTCGAGTTTATCAGAGCGGTCGATACTCTCCTCCCACTCGTCACCTTCTACATTAATAATAATGCAAGGCTTGCGATAACCGGTAGCATCAATAGATGTATCTACCTTGAACACGGTTCCTGATACGGAACTGTAAATAGGAGCACTCACAAAGCCACCAGCCTCAGCGATGAGTGTACCCACCTTCACCTTGTCGCCCTTGGCAACTACAGGCTTGGCAGGAGCACCGATGTGCTGACCAAGTGGAAAAATAGCCTGCTTAGGGAGAGGAGCTACCTGAGTAGCCATCTCGGCAGTAATCTTATTCTCTTCTGGGTGAACTCCACCAATTCTAAAAGTTCTCAAATTCATGATTATTCCTCCTTTTTCTTAACTGGGAAATTTACTTTTACGAGAGCTCCAGTTGGGCATTCGTCAACACACTTGGTACACATGCGGCACTTGTTGAAATCGACATAAGCCACATTATTTTCGATGGTGATAGCTTCAAACTTGCAGACTTTCTGACACTTACCGCATCCGATGCAAGCAACGCTACAAGCCTTCTTAGCCACAGCTCCCTTGTCGTGGTTCACGCACTGCACGTAAACACGGCGACCCTTAGGACCCTTCTTTCGAAGCTCGATGATGTGACGTGGACAAGCCTTGGCGCACGCACCACAACCCGTACACTTCTCCTCATCAACCTCAGGAAGCCCCGTCTCAGGATTGATAGAGATGGCACCAAACTGGCAGGCAGCCACGCAATCACCACAACCCAGACAGCCGAAACCGCAGCCGGTTTCACCGGCACCACAGGAGTTCATGGCAGCACAAGTTTGCAAACCATCATACTCGGCAATGCGAGGACGATGCTCGCAAGAGCCATTACAACGAACCACTGCCACCTTAGCCTCTGTGTTAGCCACAGCCAAACCAAGGAGATCAGCCACCTTGCCCATCACGTCGGCACCACCCACAGGACACATCAGTCCGTCGATGCTACCGGCATCAGCACCCTTAACCAGCGCAGCAGCCATACCGGAACATCCGGCAAAACCGCAACCACCGCAGTTGGCACCAGGAAGGAGTTCTCCTACCTGTCCCAATCGAGGGTCTTCTTCAACGGCAAACTTCTTGGATACCCCGAAAAGTACCAGCGCTGCTACCAGCGCAATGGCACCGAGTACCAAGACAGCACTCAAAATTAAATCCATAATAGTTTGTATTTGTTTTGTTAATATTTCTAGTTATTTCTATATCAGCCAACATCCTGTAATCGAGCCTGAAAAGCAGGATAATCATTCTAGCAGCAGGGTTCAAGACTAAAGCTTAATTTATTTCGTAGTTTGTTTCTCAAGAGATAAAGCCCTATATAATAAGGTATCAATATTCCCAAGGCAGACACAGCGGCATATCCCTCTGATTGCGTGATTTTCAGTACGGCAACCAAAGCCACAACCATCAGGAGCAGAGGCAGCAAATAGCCATACAAACTGGCGCGGAAGCCAACAGCCGTATCTGCCACCACAACAACAGAGTCACCCAGCTGATACTTGACAGCATCAGCAACCTGCACCTCGATAATCTTTTCTTTCGTTTCAGAAGCATTGCAATGCGCAGCCATCTTACAGGCACTGCATGCAGATGACTGAAGGATGCGCACGCGCACACAGTTCTCTTCTACTCCATCCACTACTCCATTATGCTTAATTTTATTACTCATTTCCTAATCTTGTTCATAAGGTTAGCCTTTCCTCTCCTACACAAGAGCACCTATTTTAAGGTGGCTTATTGCAAAGTCGAGTTAGCAATTCTAATTTGTTTGCAAAGATAATATATTATTTATAAATGACAAACAAAATCACCAGATTATTTAATTAAAAGAAACGTAAACGTTTTCTATTTTACATTTTAGACCATAAAAACAGAGAAAAACACAGAAATAAACGGATAAAAATAGTTTTTTTATAATTTTCTCACCATCTTCTTTGTTTATATCATTTTTTTGTGTACCTTTGCAAAAAACAAGAAAGCCAACAACACCTAGCGTGTCGAGGCACGAAAACACTAAGATTATGGAAATAACAGAGCAGATGACAATTCAGCAAGTTGAGCGCTTTATTAAAAAGATAGCTCAAAAGTTTCCAGCACAACCTTCAAATGAAGAAAACGCCGTGCTGACCGACATCCATGTAAGAGTTTCCCAAGACAGTGGTGAACTCCTAGCCTTTGACGATGACGACACAGAGATTACTCGCTGCGTTGTTGAGCAATGGATAGACAACAAGGATGAGAACTTCTATGATGAGGTTGCAAAGATTTTGCGAGACACCTTGCGCAAGAATTCTGAGATCGTTGATAATCTCGGAATCCTTAAGCCATATAGCTTCGTGCTGGAAGATGACGACAAGGAAAACCTCGGCGAACTCTATCTTGCCGACGATGATACCATTATTCTGGGTGGTGACCTGATGGAAAACCTGGATCACGACCTCGATGAATTCCTTGACGACTTGTTAAAAGAATAAACTTAAACTCAAGAGCAAAGCCCATCCTCCCGGATGGGCTTTAGCATTTAATACAAAAACATTATGAATTATTTCTATTAGCGAACAAGATTCGTTTTATTAATATATTCTATCTAAAAGTTATATTTCAAACAAACTAATAGTTTCAAACAATTACCGTACTCCTACGATTGATCTATTCTCGTTTACGGGTGCAAAGATACGGCTTTTTTCTTATTCTTGCAATACCTAATAATGGGGGTTTTAGACAATACCTAAAACTGATGAGCCAGACACTTTAGGCTATTGCCATTTTCCCCTCTCCTATAGACACAAAAAAACTGCAAGTCAGACTTATCGTCCAACCTGCAGTCCATTCATATCTCTCTCTTATAATTTCTTTTCAGAATTCAATCGAATTGAATTACTTCAAACCACGATTCATAAGTGTTGCATTCAGAAGCATCACATACTTGCGATACTGAGAATCATTGAGGATGCTGTGCATGTACTTGAGATCCTTAATGACAGCCTTGTCAATCATAGCTGCACGCTCATCCTTTGCTGCAGTTGCTGCATTCATCATATCAGCTGTGAAGTTCTTGTGAACATCAGCTACAGCCTCTGCCTGATCAATATTGAGTGACAATGCATTAGCCAAGCTACCCATCTTTACATTCATGTTGTAAGCTGCTGTTGCGTTTGTTGCCTCGTCTGCTGCAAAAGTAGTTGTTGCCATTGCGAACATTGCTACTGCCAAAATCATAATCTTTTTCATAATCTTTTTACCTTTCTTTACTTTACGAGCCATCTTCTGAACCTACACTATCTCTTTTATAACCTAGGAGGCTCTAGAAGGACTCTTGTTAAACATTATCCTGATGTCTTTTCTTTTAAGACACTGCAAAGATACAAACTTTCCGTTGTGTACGCAAACAATTTACAAGAAAAATGCTCTAAAGGGCCTCTTTTTTGATATATATCAACATCAAAAGGCTTCTTTCTTCTACTTTTCGTTATCCAACACTTGTTTTTGCATTCAAAAGGTAAGCTGTTTTGCGATATCAGTAACATTTGCGTTTCAAATGAGAACTACTATGAGAAAAAGCCTAGCAAGTTGCTATTTTCCAGCCGGAGAAAATGAGCACTCTGAATATTTTTTCCCGAAAACCCCAATATTTCTACTATTTCTTTTCCATATCCCAATTATTTATTGTATCTTTGCAGAAGATTTACAATAGAAACAATGGAAGAACAAAATCATATAGACAAGGCACTCGCCTTCCTCGAAAGCCTCGAAAAGTTGGGAAACCAGCTCAAAGTAGCAGAAGAGAATCAGAAACAGTTTCTCGCCAGAATGCTTGAACTCAAGAAATCTGGCGAAACTGACAGTGAGGAATACGCAGACCTTTCACGCAAGAGCAAAGGATTGCAGGACATCATCGACAAATGGCGTCCTATCTATTTGGAGCGAATGGAAATGGTGAAAAGCGTACAGATGAAGAAACGCAAGCGCACTGGAAAGAAGTAACTACAATAGTGGCTATCAGGCTGGGACAAAGAACCTGCAAGCAAGGTATAAAGAAGCAATATATATAATGTACGCGCGTACATTATATATACATCAAATAACCTACAGATAGCACCATAAATAGAAAACAATAAAAAAACAAAATAAAATGGAATCAAACAACAAAAACAAGTTTATTAGAGTATCATACGCATTGTATGACGTAACAAAGGGTGATAACGGCGAAGAGATGCTGATTGAGCGCACAACAGATGAGCGTCCTTTCTTCTTCATCAGCGGTATGGGTGTAACCTTGCCTGCTTTCGAGGAGAAGGTAGTTGATTTGGCTGAGGGCGAAGAGTTCGACTTCGAATTGGATCCAGAGCAGGCTTATGGTTTGCACTATGACGAGCGCGTAATCGACCTCGACAAGCAGATCTTCACTATCAATGGACAGTTTGACGCTCAGCACGTACAGGTAGGTGCTATCATCCCATTGCAGAACGAGGATGGTAACCGCTTCAATGCTGTAGTCAAGAATATCACAGACGAGAAGGTAACTTGCGACCTCAACCACCCATTGGCAGGTTTGAAGCTTAACTTCTGCGGTCAGGTTCTTGAGAGCCGTGAGGCAACAGCAGAGGAAATCGCCAAGATGGCTCAGATCATCAGCGGTGAGGCTGGTGGTTGCGGCGGCGGTTGCGACAACTGCGGCGGTGACTGCAAGGATGGCAACTGCGAGGGCGGCTGCGATTGCAACAAGTAATATTTGAGAATAAACGATAGCGGCTATCTCAATACCATTGGGATAGCCGTTTTTCATATCAACTAAAGAATTTGGCAATGAGGAATACATTTGGCAATCTTTTCACTCTCACAACATTTGGCGAGAGTCATGGCATAGCTGTAGGAGGCGTCATCGACGGTTTCCCAGCAGGCATAGACATCGATATGGACTTTATCCAGAGCGAGCTCAACCGTCGTCGCCCTGGACAAAGTCACATCACCACAGCACGAAAGGAAGCAGACCAGGTAGAATTTCTAAGTGGTGTTTTCGAGGGAAAATCTACGGGAACCCCTATCGGCTTTGAGGTGCGCAACCAGAACCAGCATTCTCAGGATTATGAGAATATGCGCTGTCTGTTCCGTCCATCCCATGCCGACTTCACTTACAATGAGAAGTATGGCATCCGTGATCATCGCGGTGGCGGCCGTTCATCTGCACGCATCACCATCGCCCGCTGCGTAGGTGGCGCCTTGGCCAAATTGGCACTCCGCCAGCTCGGCGTCAGCATTACGGCATATACATCGCAGGTTGGCAGTATCGCCCTGGAGAAGGATTACCATCTATATGATCTCAACACCATAGAGGACAATCCTGTTCGTTGCCCAGACCAGACAAAGGCAAAGGAGATGGAAGAACTCATCGCCCAGGTCAAGGCTGATGGTGATACCATCGGAGGCATCATCACCTGCGTCATCCAGGGATGTCCTGTAGGATTGGGTGAACCGGAATTCGATAAACTCCATTCCCAACTTGGTGCAGCCATGCTCGGCATCAATGCCGTCAAAGGATTTGAATATGGAGAAGGATTCGCCGGAGTTACTGCTCGCGGAAGCGAACAGAATGATGTCTTCGTTCCTAAAGCTAAGAATATGGATGCTACTGACGATGCGGCAAACCATCAGGAAGCCACAATCAATCAGAATGTTGCAGCTCGTATCACAACCAAGAGCAACCATAGCGGCGGCATCCAGGGAGGATTGAGCAATGGTCAGGATATCTACTTCCGGGTAGCCTTTAAACCAGTAGCTACCCTCCTGATGGAACAGGATACTGTAGATTTGGAAGGAAATCCAACCAAACTCACAGCTCGCGGACGCCACGATCCATGCGTATTGCCAAGAGCCGTACCTGTAGTAGAGGCAATGGCAGCCATGGTTATCCTGGATAATTATCTTTTGAATAAAACGGTAAGATTATAAAAATAGTTAGGAGTTAAGATTGAGAAGTTGACTACCAACCACAACAACTTCCAATTCTTAACTCCTATCTTTTTAACAAATATCTCCTCACAGGTCAAAGTTTACTGTCCTTCAAGAGTTTTGGACAATATTCATTGAAGAAGCATTTATCACAAAGCGGCTTGGCACTTTTGCAGATATATCTGC
This sequence comes from Segatella copri, assembly GCF_002224675.1. Classification (GTDB taxonomy): domain Bacteria; phylum Bacteroidota; class Bacteroidia; order Bacteroidales; family Bacteroidaceae; genus Prevotella; species Prevotella copri_U. The sequence continues at coordinate 347,884 of NZ_NMPZ01000001.1, forward strand.
CGTGCAACAAAATCCAGTGATGCGCATTCGGAATATCTTCTGCCGGAATGTGCTTCATCAGATAATCCTCCACCTTGCGAGGCGTATCAGCCGTACGAGGCACCAAGCCCATGCGATGGCTCACACGATAAACATGCGTATCCACCGCCATCGTGGCATGCCCAAACCAAACGGCACGGATCACATTCGCCGTCTTGCGCCCCACTCCAGCCAATTTCACCAGATCATCAGCAGTCTCCGGCACCTCACCTCCAAAGAGTTCAACCAGTTGCCGTGACATCTGTGCCAGATGTTTCGCCTTGGCATTGGGATAGCTTACCGAACTGATCAGCTCATAGATATCCTCCTCGCTCGCCTTCGCCATGTGCCGTGCATCTGGATAGCGGGCAAAGAGAGCCGGCGTAACCATATTGATACGCTTGTCGGTACACTGAGCCGAAAGCAAGGTAGCAACAAGAAGCTGAAATGCGCTACCGAATTGCAACTCGGTAGTCACATTCGGCAGCGCATTTCTGAAGTGATTCAATATGAAATCGTATCTTTCGTTACGAAGCATATTTCAATACGTTTATATTTTCCGGAATATTACTTCTTCTTGGCAGGAGTTTCCTCTGCACCCTTCAACTTGCCCTTGTAAGCCTTGTTCAAGCCAGTGATAACCTCACGGGTAATATCGTATGCCTTATCAGCATAAAGCAGATTGTCACCACTCTTAGAGAAGATGATGCTATACTTCTTGTCCTTGTTATATTGAGCCAGATAGTTAGCAATGCTGTCGTGGAGAGCCTTGTTGTACTTATTCTGCTCAGCAGCAAACTCATTGCTCAAACGCTGCTGCAATCCCTGAAGATCATTGTTCTGCTTCTGCAAACCAGCCTGGATAGCCTCAGCCTGCTCACGGGTGTAAGCATTCTGCTGAATCTTCTGCTGGAAGTTAGCAGCAGCTGCCTGCAACTGCTGACCCTTCTGAGCGATAGTAGCCTGAATATTCTGACCCTTTTTCTCCAGCAAGGCAGCATACTCCTTAGCGAATGTGTATTGAGTCATGATAGAGTCAACCTCTACGTATGCAATCTTCAACTCTGCTGGAGCCTTGCTCTCAGACTTAGCCTCAACCTGAGGCTGTGACTTATTGCATGATGCCAACGACAAGGCAGCTACAGCAGCAATAGCCACTGAACTCAAAATGTTCTTTTTCATTTCTTCTGTATTTTTATTATTATTTATTCCTAAAACTAAAATGATTTAATACGCCTTGTTTGCTTCGCGCGCTTCGCGGTCTTGGTCAACCACACAGTGGATACCCATCTTGCGCAAACCAGGATTGTCGTGAACATGCTGAGAAGAGAACTTGCCATTCTTCTTAAAAATCAGCTTCACACTAAATAATGCCATTGCGATAGCAATTATTAACAGACTTAATAACATTAATTTTATCATTTTTATTACCTTTGCAGTGCCTTAGTGCACTTCACGTTGCAAAGGTACGATTTTTCGGGCAAAAAGCAAAAGAAATCTCATAAATAAATGACTTTCTTGATGCAAAAATAACAAAATAAGAGAATAATACATACAAAATAACATTATCAATGGAAAAAAATGAATTAAAACCTGCTCTTGTGTTCGAGCAGTTCGCTAAAATCAACGAGATACCTCGTCCTTCCAAGCACGAGGAGAACATGATTGAGTTTTTGAAGGAATTTGGCAAGAGCCATAACCTTGAGACTGTAGTTGATGAGACTGGCAACGTATTGATTCGAAAGGCTGCTACCCCTGGATATGAGAATGCTGATACCATCATCCTTCAGAGTCACATGGATATGGTATGCGACAAACTGGTGGACGTAGAGTTCGACTTCCACAAGGATGCCATCCAGACCTACGTAGATGGTGAATGGTTGAAGGCAAAAGGTACTACCCTAGGTGCTGACGATGGTATCGGATGTGCCATCGAGCTTGCCATCCTCGCAGCCAACGACATCGAGCATGGTCCTATCGAGTGCGTCTTCACCCGTGACGAGGAGACCGGCTTGACAGGTGCTGTAGGTATGAAGGCTGGTTTCATGACCGGCAAGATGCTCATCAACCTTGACTCAGAGGATGAGGGTCAGATTTTCGTATCCTGCGCAGGCGGCCAGACCACCAAGGCTACCTTCCACTTCACCCGCGAAGAGGCTCCAGCAGACTACTTCTTTATGGAGGCATCCCTGAAAGGTCTCTACGGCGGTCACTCTGGTGATGACATCAACAAGAAGCGCGCCAATGCCATCAAGGTACTTGCCCGCTTCCTCTTCCTGGAGAACGAGAAACTCAATGGTGCCCTTCGTCTGGTAAGCTTCAACAGCGGCAAGATGCATAACGCCATTCCTCGCGACGGCAAGATTGTCTTTGCTGTCAAGAATGAGGCAAAGGAGCAGGTACGTGCAGACTGGAATATCTTCGCATCTGAGGTAGAAGATGAGTTCCACGTAACTGAGCAGTCTATGCTTTTCAACATGGGTTCTGCCGATGCAGCTCCTGTTATCGAGAAGGCTGTAGCCGATAAGTTCATCATGGCTTTACAGGCTGTAGATAATGGTCCACTCACCACCTGTCAGGACGAGGCACTTGCCGAGATGGTAGAGACATCCAGCAATGTTGCCAGCGTGATGACCGACGAGAATAGCATCAACATCGTGGCTTCTCAGCGCAGCAATGTGATGAGCAACCTGGATAACATGACCAACACCGTGAAGGCAGCCTTCCTTCTGGCAGGTGCCGAAGTAAACGTGGGAGGCAAGTATCCTGCATGGAAGATGCGTGCCAACAGCAAGCTGACCGACATTACCGTGAAGAGTTACGAGAAACTCTTCGGCAAGGAGCCTTTGGTAAAGGGTATCCACGCCGGTCTGGAGTGCGGTCTCTTCTCTGAGCGTTATCCAGACCTTGACATGGTAAGCTTCGGCCCTACTCTTCGCAACGTTCACACACCAGAGGAAGCACTTCTGATTCCTACCGTTCAGATGGTATGGGATCACCTGCTGGATATCCTCCGCAGCGTGAAGTAAGAAGAACTGAGTGAATTCCTAACAAAGGATATGAAATCATGAAGAAGATACTATTCGTATTGACATTAGGCTTGGCACTGGTTCTCACTTCCTGTGGCGACCAGCACAAGGCTCAATCACTCGTCAAGGATTTCCTCAATGAAAACCTGGAAAACGAAGATTGCAGCTTTAAACGCTTCAGCCAACTCACTCCTACAGCCATGATCGACTTTAACAGAGTAAAATCTATGCGCCAGGAGATGAACCAGTTGCCATATATGAAAAAGAATATCGACTATAACGATGGCACCTTCCCAGACACCTTAATGTATCTGAGAGCCACCTACCAGTTGACAACTCATGATGGCAAGAAAGAAGAACTCACCCAGACTTTCTATCTTGACAAAGCTTTGACACGAATCATCGCTTTCAAAGAGAACTGATTCTATTTCAAAAAACTAAAATCAAGAATTTAAGTTTAGATTGTAAAATTAGACAAACATAAAAACAAGGCTGCACTCCTGTCAAAGTGAATGCAGCCTTATTTTCGTGATAAAACCACCACTTATCAGAAACACTCATACAGAAGATCTGATTCTTATATCAAGCCTCCTCTAGCCAAGACCTCATCCTGCCAAAGCCTTCTCTACAAAACCACGAACCTTCTTGCGGGCAACACCCAGTTTCTTTTCTGCTTGTTTATATTTCAGATTGAGTACTACCGCAATCTGACGAACCGGCATATCTTCGTAGAGATTCAGACGATATACCGAACGCTGACTCTCTGTAAGCTGAGCAATCCCTCGCTCCAGAATCTCATTCACTTCACGAGCCGAAAAGATAGACTCCACCCCTTCAGAAGAACTGTTTATCCAACTGCACTTCCTAATAAAATGCTCATACTTCTCATGTTGCTGTCTGCAACGCCAATAATCAATGACCTTGTTCCTTGCCATCGTATAGACCAGACAAGGCAGAGTTACCGGTGATATCATCTGATCCGACTGCAGAAGTCGAACAAAGATATCCTGCACAATATCCTCAGCCTCATCCACAACTTGCAGACGAGAAATCACGAATTCCTTAAGTTCGTCATAATGATTTGCATAATAATCAGCAATGATGCATTTTTTTGATGCAACATCCTGTTCCGATTCAACTTTTTGTTTCATATCAGGTGGTTTTTATCTGTTTATAGTTTATTTGTTTCTTCTATCAAGTAGTGCAAAGGTACAAAAAACAGATAATATCACCAAAGAAAAGAAACAAAAAAAATGTGCTAAATGCCTACATTGAAACATTTAGCACATATCTAGATACGATTTGTAACATTTGATGTTACACTACGTAAAGTAATATACTTTTTATAAAGCAGCAATTACTTGATCATATCCACACTTCTCTTCAGGAAAGCATCGAGAGAAGCACCCTTCAGCATACCATTCTGCAACAAAGCGAGGTCGATGAGCTGATGAACGATGTTGTTGTTCTTGGCATAACCAGAGATGATATCATTGCGTTTAGCCTTCTCATCGCTGATAGCCTTCTCTGTGTTGTGAACATCATCCTTCTCCTCCTGGGTAATCTCTTCTGGCTTCTTCTTGCCCTGCTCCTGATGAAGCACAGCGAGACGAGCTTCCTGACCCTTGATTTCTGCAAGGATTGGCTTCAGGCTTTCGGCGGTATTAGCCTCAGCATCCTCCAATACCTTCTTCACCAATGCATGGTCTGAGTTCAATACGATGTTGTAGCTGTCAGGCATCTGACCATAGAAGTTCATACCTGCCTGGAACTGACTCATTGCCTTCATACGGCGCATATACTCGTTCTGAGTAATGAGCACAGGTTGGTTCTGCTCACCCAAAGCCTGAATCTCCACGAAGAACTCTGCCTTGTCGAGCTTAGGCATCTGAGAACGGAACACCTCTGTCAAATTGTCAGACTGATCCTTTGTCAAATCTGTCTTCTTGGCATCTTCCTTCACGATGAGTCGGTCGATGATATCCGCATCCACACGGGTAAAGCGGCTTTTATCCAACTTTTGCTCCAACATATTTACCATAGGTGTATCGAGCTGACCTTCCATCAGGAGCACAGAGTAACCCTTCTGCTTGGCAGCCTCGATGTAAGAGTACTGCTCCTCCTTGTTGTTAGCATAGAGATATACCAGATTACCATCCTTATCCGTCTGGTTGTCCTTGATCAGCGTCTTGTACTCCTCGTAAGTGAAGTACTTGCCCTCAACATCCTTCAAGAGTGCGAAGTCCTTGGCACGCTCGTAGAAGTCTTCCTGTGAAAGCATACCATAATTGATGAAGAGCTTGAGATCATCCCACTTCTCCTCGAATTCCTTGCGGTTCTCCTTGAAGATTGAGCTCAGACGATCTGCCACCTTCTTGGTGATATAGGTAGAAATCTTCTTCACGTTGCTATCGCTCTGCAAGTAGCTGCGGCTCACGTTCAAAGGGATGTCTGGTGAGTCAATGACACCATGCAACAGGGTCAGGAACTCAGGAACAATGCCCTCTACCTGGTCTGTTACGAATACCTGGTTGCAATACAGCTGAATCTTGTTACGCTGCATGTCAATGCTGTTCTTGATACGTGGGAAGTAGAGAATACCCGTCAGATTGAATGGGAAATCTACGTTCAGATGAATCCAGAACAATGGATCGTCTTGCATTGGATAGAGGGTGTGATAGAACTTCTTATAGTCCTCATCCTTCAGTGTGCTAGGAGTCTTGGTCCAGAGAGGCTCCACATTATTAATAATGTTATCCTCGTCAGTCTCCACGTTCTTTCCGTCCTTCCACTCAGTCTTTTTGCCGAAAGCTACAGGCACTGCCATAAACTTGCAGTACTTGTTCAGGAGTTCCTCGATCTTGTTCTTCTGGAGGAATTCCTTGCAGTCGTCTGCAATATGGAGAATGATGTCAGAACCACGCTCTGCCTTGTCTGCATCCTCGATTTCGAAAGCTGGTGAACCATCGCAGCTCCACTTTACAGCCTTGCTACCCTCTTTATAGCTCTTGGTGATGATTTCCACCTTGCTGGCTACCATGAAAGAAGAATAGAAACCGAGTCCGAAGTGACCGATGATGGCATTGGCATTCTCCTTATACTTATCAAGGAAGTCTGTTACACCAGAAAATGCAATCTGGTTGATATATTTATCGATTTCCTCCTCAGTCATACCGATACCACGGTCGCTGATGGTCAGGGTACCAGCCTTCTCATCTAGAGAGACACGCACTGTTGTGTCACCAATCTCACCCTTGAAGTCGCCCTGGGCAGCAAGAGTCTTCAACTTCTGTGTAGCATCCACAGCGTTGGAAACCATCTCACGGAGGAAGATGTCATGATCTGAATATAAGAATTTCTTGATGACAGGGAAAATGTTCTCTGTCGTTACACCGATATTACCTTTCTGTGCCATAATTATAATGTTTATTTATATGTTTTACTTTATTTGTTTTTGCTATAGGTTTTACAAATAACGTGCCAAAAAGGGAGAAAAGAACAAAATGGCAGAATAAATCTGACAATATCATCAGAACAAGCAATAAGCCTTAAGGGAAAAAATAAAAAGCCTTAAGGAAAAAAATATTTTCCCTTAAGGAAAAAAACAACTATCCTTAAGGGAAAATATTAAATGTGAAAAATGCCCTATTTACAGGCTTTTCCGACATAAGCATTCATATTCCGAAATTTTATAACACCCTACAAGCTCGGATACCTATCTGAGATGGATGCTTCTGCATATAGGTATAGAGTGTCATCGGTTCATCAATCACTTTTTTGTGGATGCTGCTGGCATTGAGCAGATGTAATCCATCCTTATGCCAGGAAGCAATACCGATATGCGTGGTGTCCAATCCCTTCTTTCGGGTTATCATCAGAAGGATATCACCATCCTTGATGGTATTTCTGAAAAGCTGATTGTTACGAATCTCCCCTTTCGGGATATAGCGATAGCGCTTGCCGTTGATGCTCTGCTCCAAAGCACGGATACCCGACTTCCACTGCGGATGAGCCGAAAGCATCTTGTAACTGGACGGATGGGTGGACATCCAGTTTACGTTGATAGTCTGGACTGCAGTGAAGGGAGGATTATTCTGAATATCCTTCACGATGCCTTCCTTTACATTGTCATCCACCCAGAGGGTGAAATAGTGCTGGCGTTTTACATACGCTACCTCTCCACCGATATAGCGCACGTGCTTCAGATGATTGCAGAAAGCTGCGAAACTGGTTTCCTGATGCTTGGCACACATCGTCAGGGCGGTCACGATTTCCACGTAGGTAGTACAATCCAGCTCCCTGGTATTCACCACGAGCAGCTCTTCCCGGGTTCTGTCCAAGGTGCCACCCACATAAGGGATTCCAACAAACTGCTTTCCAAACCACATCATCCAGTTGGCAGGCTTTTTCTTCATCGCCTTCGCCTGCTGCAGCAAGGATACGATTCGCAAACTATCCTGGCGCTGATAAACCACGCCCGTCTTGGCAAAAGCAGGCATTACCATCAGGAATGCCGCTGCAAAAACTAAAAAACTGTGCTTTACTTTCATCATTTTACATTTTTATATTCTCGTTTCTTTCCAAAGTTCACACCCACATAAATATTGAGCGAACCGAAGGAATTGTTGGTTGAGAAATGATCCTTGTGATAATTATACGAATGGATGACGGTACTGGCACCTGCATACCAGCGGTCGTTGTTCCATACCACTCCAAAACGGCCGACACCATCAAAGTTGAAATTCTTGAAGTTGAAGTTCTTCAGATCAAACTTATCCTTTTCCGGATCTCCTGATTTAGAGTGATTGTAGGCAAGACCAACAGAAAGGGAGGCATTGAAGAGCCAGTTTTTGGCAAACACCCAGTTGTAGCCATATCCCACCGTAGCGGAATAATCGCTATACTTCACTTTCGAGAACATCAGACTGCTATCTATTTTAGCCTCCAACTGTTGCTTGGTTTTCTGATTGAGCCGCTCATCCACTATGGCAGAAAGCTTATTCCAATCCACTTCCAGCTGATGCTGAGTATATCCCAGTCCTACCATCCATGAGCCAGCACTTTTCTTCTGCCTTGTACTTTGAGAGTAAGCTGCTGGATATGAGAACCTACGATGATTGAAGATATAGTAAAGATTCAAGCCTTTAATACTACTCTTAAAACCATCGAAAGATACTTTTCTCAGAGCATCCGTATTGATATGATTCCCCAGGTTCATTCGCTGAATATGATAATCATTACCCGTTTGGCGCCAGAACAGATCCACACCCAGCAAACTGCTGTACAAACTCAGGTTGAACTCCTTCTTGCTGCTATGATTATCCTTGGTATTGATATGCTTCAGGTCGAGAGTATAACCCAGGAATACCCATCGCCATCCCAGATAAGGTCCCAGGCGCCAGGAAGGATCAGGCGCAAAGGAGATTCGCTGCCCCTCCTTGCCATAGAGGGTATATTCCTCGTAGGTATTGGTATTCTGCAGCATCACCGTATAATTGAAGTGCTGAGGTTCTATATACCTTTCATCTATATTGGAGAACTCTCTAAAGAAGGTAGTGAAGGTCTTACCCAGACGATGAAAGAATGTGCGCTCATGACGGGCACGAATCAAGCTGTCCTGAGTATTACCCTTGAACATCGAAGAATTGAAAAGGGTCTTGATGAGAGATGAATCCTGTCTTACAGGGCATTCCAACGTATCTCGCTCCGCCGCCATCAATGGCAGCAGAACGAGATACAGCAGTCCTACTATAATACCAATTTTTCTCATCCCATTTAGGGTATTCTTTCTAATTCTTCCAAAGCACACGATCAAGCACCCAGTTTACCGGGGTAGCAGAAACGCTGGTGCAGGTACAGGTATTGATGCCCTGCAGATGCTCTATCACATTTCTGATGATAGGCAACTGAACATACGGTGGATTGGCAACGGTGATGCTCGATCTGCCCTCGCTAGTTATCAACTCGATAGGCTGATAGGTAAAGACAGAGAAAGAGAGCGAACCCTTGTCGCCAATCACCTCAATACAGTCTTCCTTGGCACTCTCATGTCCCACGAAGCACCAACTGCCGCTCGCCGGAATACCACTTTCGAAGAAGAAACAGGCAGATACCGTATCTTCTGCATCATAAAGATGCGCACGGTTGGCAGGATAACCATGGGCACGGGTGATGACTCCAAAGAGATCCTGCAACAGGTCTATCTGATGAGGAGCCAGGTCGTAGAAATATCCTCCACCGGCAATATCCGGCTGCAGTCTCCAAGGCATCTCCTTGCCACTCTTGGTGTCCAGATCACGTGGAGGCACAGAAAAACGAACCTGTACATTGATGACATCACCTATAGCACCACTTTTGATAATCTCCTTTACTTTTTGAAAATAAGGAAGATAACGACGGTAATAGGCAACAAAACATGGCACCCCCGTCTGCTCGCTGATACGGTTGATACGAATACAATCGCTATAGCTTGCCGCCAATGGTTTCTCGATATATACCGGTTTGCCGGCACGCATTGCCATAATGGCGAAGGTGGCATGCGATGATGGTGGCGTAGCGATATATATTGCATTCACATCTGGATCATCGATGAGTTCCTGTGCATCGGTGTACCATTTTCGTATATGATGACGCTCGGCATAACCACGAGCCTTTTTCTCGCTACGGCTCATCACCGCAACGACCTGCGACCCCTCTACCTCATTGAAGGCAGGTCCGCTCTTCTTCTCGGTTACTTCTCCGCAGCCGATAAATCCCCAGTTTATCTGTTTCATCCTATTACTTTTATATTCTGATTTTACCTGAATATTGTTGATCCGGACACGATTATATACCAGAATCCGGCAGAGTATATCTTGACTAATAGATCCAGATGGCAGGCTTTTACTCTCCTGCCAGTGATTTATTGATTTCGTCAATATAGTCGAGTACTTCATCACGACCCGTCTTCTTCTCACTACTGGTGATGAAGTAAGGAGGAAGTGCCTCCCAACGGTCCTCCAGAGCGTGCATCCATTTCTCGGCATTCATACGAGCCTTTACCGGTCCCAACTTATCCGCCTTGGTAAAGACGATACAGAAAGGCACATTGCTTTCGCCCAGCCAATCCACAAACTCACGGTCAATCTTTTGCTGCTCATGACGCACATCGATCAGAACGAAGACATTCGCCAACTGTGGGCGCTGCAGGATATAACTGCTGATCATCTGCTCCAACTGTTTCTGTACTGTCTTCGAACGTTTGGCGAAACCATAGCCAGGAAGGTCAACCAGATACCATTCATTATTGATGATAAAATGATTGATAAGCAATGTTTTACCCGGTGTAGCAGAAGTTTTAGCCAAACCCTTATGATTGCAAAGCATATTGATGAGGCTCGATTTGCCTACATTACTACGGCCGATAAAAGCATACTCAGCCTTATTATCTTTTGGACACATGCTCACGCGTGGAGCAGATATCGTAAATTCTGATTTCTTGATTTCCATTCTTTCTATTTTCTTTTATAATTATTATTATAGGCAGCACACGAACTAATCATAAAGTTCAATATTCAACCGCTCAAAGTTCAATGTCTATAGCATCTCTGACAGTTCCAGCCACCTCATTTCCTTCTCGTCAAGCTCATCCTTGATTTCCGGCAGACGCTTGCTCTTTTCGGTCAATTCCTCTACCGACAGGGTACCACTGCAAAGGGCTTCTTCCAACTTTTTCTGCTCATCGGTAAGCTTCTCTATTTCCTGGGTCAGCTGTTCATATTCACGCTTCTCCTTATAGCTCATCTTACGTTTGTTCTCAAAGTTGGCATCACGTTTGGCTGTGCCGGCACCATCATTGGCAGCCGTATTGTTATTGCCTGCATTTTTAGCCGTAGCTGCAGCTTTTTCTGCTTCATCCTTCTCCTGCAACCTGCTCCAGTCTCTATACTGGGTATAGTTGCCAGGGAAATCCTGAATTTCGCCTTCCCCCTTGAATACCAGGAGATGATCTACCACCTTGTCCATAAAGTAACGGTCGTGACTCACCACGATTACGCAACCGGCGAAATCCTGCAGATACTCTTCCAACACCTGCAAGGTCTGGATATCGAGGTCATTGGTAGGCTCATCGAGTACCAGGAAGTTAGGATTTCTCATCAGCACCGTACAGAGATAGAGCTTGCGCTTCTCGCCACCGCTCAACTTATATACATAGTTGTGCTGTTCCTCAGGAGTAAAGAGGAAGAACTGCAGGAACTGCGAAGCCGTCATGTGCTTGCCGTTGCCCAGGTCGATATAGTCGGCTATCTCCGTGATGACATCTATCACCTTCTGGTCTTCCCTGAACTTGAGTCCCTCCTGCGAGAAATAGCCAAAGCGCACAGTCTCACCAATGTCAAACTTACCACTATCCGGCTGCACCTCACCCAAGAGCATCTTGATGAAAGTAGATTTTCCCGTACCATTATTACCTACGATACCCATCTTCTCAAATCGGGCAAAGTTGTAGTAGAAGTTATCGAGAATCACCTTCTTCTTTCCTCTGTCATCGAAAGCCTTGCTCACATACTGGCATTCGAAGATTTTCGAACCAATATATACGGTAGAAGCCTTCAATCTTACCTGACGGTCTTCGATGCGCTGCTTGGCTACCTTCTCCAACTCATAGAAAGCATCCTCACGATATTTCGCCTTATGCCCTCGAGCCTGAGGTTGACGACGCATCCAGTCCAGCTCTCTGCGATAGAGATTCTTGGAATGCTGGATTTCTGCACGCAGATTATCCATACGTTCCTGGCGCTTTTCCAGATAATAAGCATAGTTTCCACGATAGGTGTAGATGGTCTTATCGTCGAGTTCCAAGATGGTATTACATACCTTATCGAGGAAGAAACGATCGTGCGTAACCATAAAGATGGTCTTGTTGCCACGATTCAGATAACCCTCCAGCCACTCTATCATCTCCAGGTCGAGGTGGTTGGTAGGCTCATCGAGCATCAGGAAGTCAGGCTCATCTATCAGCACATTGGCGAGTGCCACACGCTTCTGCTGTCCTCCACTCAACTGTCCCATCGGCTGGTCCATATTGGTGATATGCAACTGAGTGAGGATCTGCTTTGCCTTGAGCACCTTTTCTGGATCATCCTCATGATTGAAACAAGCTTCCAACACGCTTTCCTCTGGATTAAACTTAGGAGATTGTTCCAGATAGCCCACTTTCAAATCGCGTCGATAGATGATATCACCACTCTCATGTCCCTCCTTATCCATAAGGACCGACATCAATGTAGATTTACCCGTGCCATTGCGTGCCACGAGTCCCACTTTCTGTCCTTCAGCTATAGAGAAGGATATTTTATCAAAAAGAACCTCTGCTCCAAAGCGTTTGGTGAGGTTTTGAACGTCTAAATACGGTATTTGACTTGCCATTTTCGTTATTTTTGTGCAAAGTTACAGAAAAAATTTGGCAGAAACAAATTTTTTGCTTATCTTTGCACTCGAAAAGTTCAAATACATCTAGTGTTTCCATTGTAGAAACGCTTCATTTCATAGAAAAATCATATAATATACAATATATAATAATGTATAGCAAAGACGAATTATCAGCAAAAAGTGTCCTTCAACTGAAGGACCTTGCAAAAGAAATTGGCGTCAAGATTAAATCTGGCGACAATAAGGAGACGATTATCTATACGATTCTTGATGCTTTGGCAGAGGCATCAGCAGATGGTGCTGCGCAAAAGCGTAAACGCACACGCATCGCCAGCAAGAAAGAAGATCGAGTATATTCTGTTCATGGAATCGAGGGAGAAAACTTCGATGTTATGAAAAACCAGGTTAACGGCCCTGCCGCTACTGATACAACCACTGAAGAGGACACTCCACAAGCTACCCCTGCTACCATTGATCCACTGGCAGCTTTCCCTAAGCACAGAGGACGCAAGAGCAAGGCAGAACTGGAAGCCATTGCGGCTGCCAAAGCGGCTGCCATCAAAATGCAGCAGGAAGTAATGAAGGCAGCAGATAATACTGCTGAGCTACCAACCGAAAATGCAGATCATACAGACAATGCTGAAAGCCCAACAGAGCAGGCTGCTGTTTCTGAGGAAGAAGCTATGGCTACAGCTCTGGCAAGCAATGAGCAGCCAACCGAAGAAGCTCCTGTATCTGACAACCAGGAGACAGAGATTCCTGAGGCGCAGTTTACTGCCGAAGGTTCGGGCAATGACAACAGTGAGTTGATTGCCATGCTCCAGGCTAAGATGAATGCTCACAACGAGAACAGTACTCCTGCAGAACCAAAAGAAAACAATACTCCAGAGTCAGCTGTAACCGAGACTACACCAGATGGTATCTGGTCAGGCGACCCGGGCGATGGCACCGATTTCATCACCGTGGTAGATTTACCTATCGAGGATCAGGCAGCCATGCCTACATACGATATCTTCGACCGTCCGATGACTCCGGCAGCAACTGCAGCACCAGCTTCTGCACAGGCCCCTAAGGAGGTAAGTCAGGAACCGGAATATGATTTTACTGATATCATCTCTGCCAATGGTGTACTCGAAGTACTCTCTGATGGATATGGCTTCCTTCGCAGCAGCGATTTCAACTATCTCTCATCTCCAGATGATATCTACGTAGCTACCAATTTTGTGAAGCGCTACGGATTGAAGACTGGTGATGTCATCCAGTGCCACGTTCGTCCACCACATGAGGGTGAAAAGTACTTTCCACTCACCAGCATCGACAAGATCAATGGTCGTGACCCATCGGATGTAAGAGACCGTGTTCCATTCGAGCACCTCACCCCACTCTTCCCTAACGAAAAGTTTGAGCTCTGCGGCGACCGCCGTACCACCAACCTGAGTACCCGCATAGTAGATCTCTTCTCACCTATCGGTAAGGGACAGCGTGCACTCATCGTGGCTCAGCCTAAGACCGGTAAGACCATCCTGATGAAGGATATTGCCAATGCCATTGCAGCCAACCATCCAGAGGCATACCTGATGATGCTGCTCATCGACGAACGTCCTGAGGAGGTTACCGATATGGCTCGCACCGTGAATGCCGAGGTAATCGCTTCTACCTTTGATGAACCAGCCGAGCGCCACGTGAAGATTGCCGGTATCGTTCTGGAGAAGGCAAAGCGTATGGTAGAATGCGGTCATGATGTAGTCATCTTCCTCGACTCTATCACACGTCTGGCACGTGCCTATAATACTGTAGCCCCAGCATCAGGTAAGGTGTTGACGGGTGGTGTGGATGCCAATGCATTGCAGAAGCCTAAGCGTTTCTTCGGTGCAGCCCGTAATATCGAGAACGGCGGTTCACTCACCATTATCGCTACAGCCCTTATTGATACAGGTAGTAAGATGGATGAGGTCATCTTCGAGGAGTTCAAGGGTACAGGTAACATGGAGTTGCAGCTCGACCGCTCACTCAGTAACAAGCGTATCTTCCCTGCAGTCAACCTCGTGGCTTCTTCTACCCGTCGCGACGACCTCTTGCAGGATAAGACAACCCTCGACCGTATGTGGATTCTCCGCAAGTTCATTTCCGACATGAACCCGATTGAGGCGATGAACACCATCCACAAGAGTATGCAGCAAACCCGCAACAACGAAGAGTTCCTCATTTCCATGAACTCATAACGATAAATGTCACACAAAAAAGAGTCCAGTAAGTCCATTCATACTTACTGGACTTTTTCTTTCTATTTGATAGGTAAAACAGAGCATCCCTATACATAAAAAGTCAGATTACAGATTCGGCATATAAGCATGACAGCAATACCAGGAATATACTATAAAAATGTCATTTTCATCACATATCTGAAGTAGTTGATACAGGTCAAAAAATACTTGTTGCATTTATATTTCTTAGCATAAAATGCCGTTATTTGATAAAAAAGTGTTAACTTTGCACTCGTATTAAGGAATAACAGTAACAAAAAATTAAAAAGATTTAAAGATTATGATGACTATTTTTACAATGGCAGTAGCCGCAGTTATGTTTTCAGGTATGGTACTTTGCATGGGTATGTTCTTGAGAGACGTAATCAACTCAATCCCGGAAATGACTAATATGAGCCACTCTGTTAGTTTGAGCAAGTAAAAATAGAAATCTCTATTATATTTTTACAGTGAGAGAGATTTAAATATGAGAAAGGGCAAGCTCCATTTTTGGAGCTTGCCCTTCTTGCTTTCTAGTTCATCATTAATATTCCATAGAGAAGGTGATGCCTCTTCTCATCATATCCTTCACGGTTGGCTTCAAGCGGGTCAGGAATCCCTCCCATGAACGGTTCTTCTGGAAACTCCAGCCTGCCTCAGCCAAAGCCAGCGAACGAGGATAAGCCTGATAGTAGATACGCTCTGGCGAATTGATGCACTCGCTCCAAAGGGTTCCGGCTACACCGAAGAGATTATTCTTCTCAAACTCCTCGCCCATACCCCAGGCAGGATCCAGGCTATAGGCTGCCTTCAGAGATGTTACAGGCATACCCCAGTTTACCTCAGGCATATCGCCCTTTGCCATCGGATAATCAAAATAGCAATGCTCTCCAGGACAAAGCAGGATACGGGCATTGTTCTCTACAGCCGCTACCAATGCTTCCTTTGTCAAACCGGCACGCCAGGCAAAGGTAACACAACCAGGCTGAATCTTCTTGAAATCGGTCTCATACCAGAACATTGGAGTCTTGTGATACTGGGTACGAAGCAGATCTATCACCTTGTCAAAGAGATAGCCCTGCAACTTCCAGTTCTCAGAACGGTCGGTTGTGGTAATACCCAGTTTCTTCTTCAATGCCTGGCACTTAGGGCAGTTGGTCCAGCAGTCGAGCGCAGGATTTCCTGCCTCATCACCACCCAGATGGATATATTCAGAAGGGAAGATATCTGCCAACTCCTTGAATACATTGCCCAGAAACTCGTAAGTAAAGTCATTACCCGGACAAAGCAACTCATCCGATACACCGCAGGTGGTACGGATAGGTTTCTGAACACCCTGACAGGTCAACTCAGGATAAACACTGATGGCAGCTACCTCGTGACCCGGCATCTCAATCTCAGGAACCACCTGGATATGATACTTGGCACAATATGCCACGAAGTCGCGCATCTGCTCCTGGGTATAATAGCCCTTGATAGGCATCAGCATATCGTCCATTCCCCATCGACTGCTCGCCTCAGCGGTGAGTCTAGGATATTTCTTGATTTCAATGGTCCAAGCCTGGTCATCTACAAGATGGAGATGAAGCATATTCAGTTTATAGCGGGCCATCTCCGGAACAAAAGCCTTCAGATCCTCGTATGGAACGAAGATACGGCAAGGATCCACCATCAACTCTCTCACATGGGTGCGAGGCTGGTCTTTCAATGTCAGCTGCGGGATGGCATCGCAACCTACCTTAGAGGCATCGCCACGGAGCAACTGATCGAAAGTCATCAAACCATAGAAGACACCAGCAGCAGTCTTACCCTTGATTACTACTCCCTTCTGCTGCACATCCAGGGTATAAGCCTCGTTGTCTGCCAGCGTCTCATCCAGGGCAAGCGTCATAGTGAGCTGTCCGCCCTTTTTCAAATCCTTATGCTGCTCTACTCGCTCCTTCAGGATTCTCTCGGCATGTTCCTGCTCATTGGCAAGCCCATCGGCAGCTACGATCTTCCAGTTTCCTGCCACCTGCAAAGGTGCCGCCTTGGCATTTACTTTCAGGTCCATCGGGGTAGGAATCAGACAAGCCTCAGGATTGCAGACAGCTCTCGCCTGTTTCACCTCACCGAAGAAGTGGTTCCATCCCGGAGCCTTGCGATAGAGTTTTTCGCAACCTCTTGGCATCACCAGTTTCACGCCTCGCATATTCATGCCCGAAAAAGCAGTAGAAGCAGCCTTTGGCGGAATCTTGGAATTCACCTTGATGACCTTTACGCCTTCCAGATTGGCAAAGGCAAACTCTCCCAACTCCGGTGTTCCGTCTATCGTGATGTTTTTCAATGCCTTGCAACCAGAAAAGGCTGCAGCTCCCACTTTCGTCACGCTCTTAGGAATCACTACATCCTGCAGATTGTCGCAGGCAAAGAAAGCCTGACTACCAATCTCCTGCAACTGGTTTGGCAGGATGATGCTCCGCAGATGATGACGGGAATGGAAAGCATTCTTTGGAAGAACAGGACAGGTAGCCTCGCTCAAGTCCAGAGTTCTCAATTGCCAGCACAAATCACGAAGCTGTCGGAAATCCGAATTTCTCGTGGTTGTTAATGTTCCTGTCAATTTCAGGTTAATAGCAGCCGATTTTTTCTCTGCATTGAGGTCCTTCATATTGGCGACGGTCTGCGCCGACAGCGAGGTTGCCAACAATGCAAAAACTGCAAAAGAAATCATTTTTCTCATACACTAATGGTTTTTAAAGGTTTATATACTATTATTCTAATTAATATTAAACGAAATTTATACTCTTGCCACTTTCTACGAACTCTGCATTCAGGACATCTATGTCTTTCCACTTTTCCCAGTCAGGGTTCTGCTCAGCAAGTCCCACAACATCAGCCCCATAGGTAAAGAGTCGCTCTATCATCGCTCCATAGGTAAGATGATCGATCTTCTCGATTGGATGCAGGATGATCGATTCCTCGAAACTACCCTTCTTCTCGCTTCGGATTTCCACCAGCAGCTTTGCCTGCAGCAGTTCCTTCACGGCGTGATTGATGATCTGCTGCGGAATCTTCGTCACCTCATGGATATCTTTCGGCGTAAATGCCTGCTCACCATCATTGAAGCGATGACACACCTGATGCATCACCACGGCACAGACCTTGATACGCTGTTCCAACTTCACATGGTCGTACTTCAAGTCCAGGTCATAATGATGCAGGTTCTGGTTGGTATAGCAGAGCAAGGCACCAAACACTACGATTGCCCACGAAATCTGGAGCCACAGAAGAAACAACGGAATGGCGGCGAGCGAACCATAGATTACGTTATAGCTCGAAAGGAATACCTGCAGATAAATATATCCATACTGCAATGCCGTCATGCTGATGCCCGCCAGAAGCGAAGGCACCAGCGTACTGCGAAACCGGATATAGGTATTAGGTATCACGCAATAGCAGAACACGAAGAATAGGAACATCGGCACAAATGCAGCTACATGCAGGATGAAAGCCGGGATAGTCTCTCCCATATCAGCAATCCTATCCACATCATCTATCACATTCACTGTCCATACATTAAAGAAAGAGGCGAAGAGAATCATCATACCCAGTCCGAAAAGAATGGTAGGATATTCTGTCACGATCTGCTTCCACGAGCGCTCACCCGTATGCCAGATGTCATCAAAGGTAAGCTCTATCTTCTGCATCAGTGAGATGATGGTATAGAGAAACATCACAATACCCGTACCGATGATATAATTACTCTGCGTATTCTCGATATAATTGTGAACGAAATTTACGATAGTCTGAGCCACAACGGGTTGCGCTTCGAAAGTGGTAGATAGCCACGACTCCAGCATAGCCGTATAACCGAAACCGCGGGCAATGACAAACATCATCGCCATGAATGGAATCAATGCCATAAACGAGGCAAAGGTTAATGCCGCCACATCCCTGGTCCACATATCCTTGATATAGAAGATACGGCCGGCGAGCATACCCATCTTGAGCCAAGATTTCATCTTGCCTCGAAAATCCTGGATATTCGAAGAATTCAACTCCCTGATATCCTCGTAGAAACCTACTATTTTATCTATTAATCCCATAAACTCCGGTTTTTTGTTATCAAGCAACAAATCCCCTCACAACACCCAGAAGATGCCGTGAAGGGATTTGTCTTAGTATTTTGCTGATCAGATTCTACTACTCTTTAGTAGAACTTGAAGTAGTTGCGAGCATTGTTGTAAGAGATATCCTCTACCATACGAGAGAGGCTCTCCATGTCGTTAGGAAGCAAGCCCTTCTCTACATCATTGCCGAGGAGGTTGCAGAGCAAACGACGGAAGTACTCGTGACGTGGGTAGCTGAGGAATGAACGTGAGTCGGTCAACATACCTACGAAACGGCTCAGGAGACCCAATACAGAAAGTGCGTTCATCTGACGGGTCATACCATCGAGCTGATCGTTGAACCACCAGCCTGAACCGAACTGAATCTTGCCTGGGCAAGAACCATCCTGGAAGTTACCCAGCATAGTAGCGATTACCTCGTTGGCGCATGGGTTCAATGTATAGAGGATAGTACGTGTCAACTTGCCTTCCATGTTCAATTCATTGAGGAAGCTGCTCATAGCCTTAGCGGTAGTAAACTCACCGATAGAGTCGAAACCGGTATCAGCACCGAGCTTGTTGTACATCAATGTATTGTTGTCACGGATAGCTCCATAGTGGAACTGCTGTGTCCAATCTGCAGCGTGATCCATCTCAGCGCAAACCTTGAGGAATGCATGCTTGTACTGACGGATCTCGAGAGCAGAAAGCTGCTGTCCACGCATAGCCTTAGCGAAGATAGTCTCAATCTGAGAATCTGTGTATGGCTCATCGTAGAACTCCTCGATACCGTGGTCGCTCAACTTACAGCCATTCTCAGAGAAGAAGTCGTGACGCTTCTGCAAAGCATCAACCATATCCTGGAAAGTAGTGAGGGTAACACCAGCTACCTCGCCCAACTTGTTCATATACTCAGCGAAATCAGGCTTCTCGATGTTCATAGCCTTGTCTGGACGCCAAGCTGGAATCATCTTGATCTCGAAACCGCTCTCGCGTGTCTGCTTGTGATAACGGAGATCATCGATAGGATCATCTGTTGTACAGACGCACTCTACATTATAGTGACGCATCAAGCCGCGAGCGCTGAACTCAGGCTGCTGCAACTTCTCATTACACTCATCGTAGATCTCACGTGCAGTCTTAGGGCTCAACTGCTTGTTGATACCGAAAGCTGTCTTGAGCTCCAGGTGTGTCCAGTGATAAAGAGGGTTACGGAAAGTATATGGTACAGTCTCTGCCCATTTCTCGAACTTCTCCCAGTCGCTGGTGTCAGTACCTGTGCAGAAACGCTCATCTACACCATTGGTACGCATAGCACGCCACTTGTAGTGGTCACCACCGAGCCAGAGTTCTGTAATGCTCTTGAACTTGTGATCATTCGCAACCATCTCAGGGATGAGGTGGCAGTGATAATCGATGATTGGCATCTTAGCCGCATGATTGTGGAAAAGATCCTGCGCTGTCTTGGTGTCAAGCAGGAAGTTTTCATCCATAAATTGCTTCATAACTGTATAGTAGTTTTTAAATGTTTATTTATTTAATAATACTAATGATGACGCAAAGATACAACAAATATCCCAAAAAGAAATCGTTTAAGGGAAATATTTTTGATTATTTCACTTAAACGATTACGTTGTGCGTATTTTATACGATAATTCTGGTCTTATGATAGTTCTCTCTGAACTCACTTGGCGAGCACCCCTTCTTCTTCTTGAAGATGCGATTGAAGTTACTGAGGTTATTGAAACCGCAGTCGAACCCAATCTCACTGATGCTTTTGGCTGTATCCACCAGCATTCTGGCGGCATAGCCCAGACGGAGGTCGATAATATACTCCGAGATGTTTCTGCCCGTATGGAGCTTGAAGAATCGGCTGAAGGCACTCGAGCTCATACCCGCCAGCGAGGCGAGATCCGGCAAACGGAGTTCATCCATATAGTTCTTCGAGATATAGTTCTTCACCTTCAGAATACGTCGGCTGTCATCCTCCACCGCAACCTTGGCATAGCTGCTCGATGCCAGGGTCCGTACATTCTCACACTTCGACAGTTCATAAAGAATAGTGAGAAACTGCTGCACGGCATAAAAGCCATCCTTTACAGTACTCAGGGTATCCAGCAAATGATATACCTTCATTATCGCCTTCAGGGGAAAGCAAAGTCCTTTCTTCGCCTCCTGCATCATGCGGGTAATGCTGGCATACGGATTTCTGCCGAAGAGAGTCTCGTCACCCATACTGAAATCAAACTGGATGGTAATCTCACGGATATCTTCACTGCGACAGACGTTCTGTTCCCATACATGTTCCAGATCAGGCGATGTGATGAGACAGAGGTCAAAGTCGCCAATTATCTCCTGAGAATCACCCACAATACGCTTTACCCCCGCCGCATTCTCCACAAAATTGAGTTCGAACACCGAATGATTGTGTATCGGATAGGTAAACTCCTTCTTATGCCTGTCGGCAATGTAAAGCACATCCTTACCCATCAGCGGGGTAATCTCATGTATGATTCTTCTGTCTTCAGCCATAATATATAGTGATTAATGAGCAGTGATTAGTTATCAATGATTATTCTATGCTTGTAATAATCAATAATAACTAATCACTAATCAATATATTAAATATTCAAAGTTCTGAGGATTTCACTCATCTTCTGCTTGGTAGCGATACGGGTAGGAACCAGCGGCAGGCGCAGCTCGTTTTCGATAAAGCCCATATCATTGAGCAATGCCTTCACACCGGCAGGATTACCATCTACGAAGAGAAGGCTGTAAAGCTCAGTGAAGGAATGATGAATCTTGCGGGCTGGCTCGTACTCACCACGGAACTCCAAACGGATCATTCTACTGAATGCCTTTGGCAGGGCATTACCGATGACAGAAATCACACCGGCAGCGCCACTCGCAATCATAGAGAAAGTAAGGGCATCATCACCGCTGATTACTTCGAAATTATCCGGCTTGTTCTTGATGATCTCATCTACCTGCTCCAAACTGCCACTCGCCTCCTTCACGGCTACCACATTAGGGAAGTCGCGGGCAATGCGGCAGGTGGTTTCCGGCTTCATATTGATACCGGTTCTGCCAGGTACATTATAAAGTACGATAGGCAGCGGACTAACCTGTGCGATGGCCTTGAAGTGCTGATACAAACCTTCCTGGGATGGCTTGTTATAATAAGGACAGATGCTGAGGATGCCATCGATGCCACTCCAGTCGGTATTCTTGATTTCCTCTACGACAGCAGCAGTATTGTTGCCGCCACAATATTTCAATATCTTGACGCGACCCTTGTTCACGTCTTTCACCAATTCTGTAATCTTGTCTTTCTCTTCCTGGGTCAGGCAAGGAGCCTCACCAGTTGTTGCAAGGATGCAAAGGAAGTCTGCACCATTGTCAATTTGGAACTCTACCAATCGCTTGAGCGACTGATAATCTACCGAACCATCGGCCTTAAAAGGAGTAATGAGGGCAACACCAAGGCCCCTAAATATATTCTGTGCCATAATCTAAATAAACAAAATCGTTGGCAAAAGTACACAATTATTAGCATATTGCAAAATAAAATCGCAATTTTCTTTCAAGATTGTACCATTTTTGAAAATATTCTGTATTATTATACCATATTTCACGTTTTTTTAGTAACTTTGCAGCCGTTTTAAGTGAAAAGCAATGAGATATTTTATATTCTTTGGTTACGACGGAACCAACTATCACGGCTGGCAGATTCAGCCCAATGCCAATTCGGTGCAGCAGGAGTTGCAGCGCGCCCTCTCCATCCTCCTCAGAAAGGAGATAGAGGTGGTGGGAGCCGGAAGAACAGATACCGGGGTGCATGCCCGGAACATGGCGGCGCATTTTGACTGGAATCCGGAAGAGAAAGTTTCGGAAGAGAATGTTTCGGAAGAAAGAATCCCGATGGCCCTCGACCAGCTGGTGTATCGTCTGAACAGAATCCTGCCACGCGACATTGCCGTCTATGAAGTTCGGGAGGTAGATACCGAGATGCATGCCCGCTTCTCTGCCACCTCGCGCACCTATCATTATTATATCCATACGCGTAAGGATCCCTTCGAGCGCCACTATTCGCTGCAGATGAACTACCCGCTGGATTTCGAAAAGATGAACCAGGCGGCGCAGCATTTCCTGCATCACGAAGACTATGCGGCTTTCTGCAAGGCAGGTGGTGACAACAAGACCACCATCTGCCACGTGTCGGCTGCCAGATGGGTCCAGACCTCCCCTACCACCTGGTATTTCGAGATTACCGCCAACCGCTTCCTCCGTAACATGGTAAGAGCCGTGGTGGGAACGCTCATCGATGTGGGCAGAGGAAAGATTACGATGGAGCAGTTTCTCGACATCCTGCACAATGGCAGCCGCAGTGATGCGGGCGAAAGCATGCCAGGCAACGCATTGTTCCTGGAAGACGTGGGGTATGATTTCAATGATTAAAAGATTAGATCATAAAAGATTAGAAACACAAAGGCGCGAGCCTCATTCAACATTTAACATTCATAAAAATGTGGTTAGTATTAGCATTTCTCTCAGCAGCGCTGCTGGGATTCTATGATGCCTTCAAGAAGAAGGCACTTTCAGGTAACGCAGTGATTCCCGTGCTCTTTCTGAACACGCTTTTCTCATCGCTCATCTTCCTGCCGTTCATCATCTTGAGCTATACAGGAAATTCGCTGGATGGAACCATGTTCCATGTAGCTGAAGGCGGATGGGAAGTTCACAAGTACATCGTGCTCAAGAGTTTCATCGTATTGAGCAGTTGGATCTTCGGTTATTTCGGCATGAAACATCTGCCGCTCACCATCGTGGGACCTATCAATGCCACCCGTCCGGTAATGACACTCGTAGGTGCCCTGCTGGTTTACGGTGAGGTACTCAACCTCTACCAGTGGATTGGTGTCATCCTTGCCATCATCTCCTTTGCCATGCTTTCACGCAGCGGAAAGAAGGAGGGCATCGACTTCAAGCACAACAAGTGGATCTACTTCATCGTACTGGCTGCCGTGCTCGGTGCCGTGAGTGGTCTCTACGATAAGTATCTGATGGCTCCACCAGAGAATGGCGGTGTGGGATTGGATAGAATGATCGTGCAGAGCTGGTACAATATCTACCAGTGCTTCCTCATGGGAGCCATGCTCCTGATGATCTGGTGGCCAACGAAGAAGAACTCCACTCCATTCCATTGGCACTGGAGCATCATCTTCATCAGCATCTTCCTTTCGGCTGCCGACTTCGTATATTTCTATGCGCTCAGCCTGCCGGGTGCTATGATCAGTATCGTAAGTATGATTCGTCGTGGTTCGGTCATCGTCAGCTTCCTCTTCGGTGCAGCCATCTTCCACGAGAAGAACCTCAAGGCGAAGTTCGTAGATCTCCTCCTCGTCTTGCTCGGTATGCTCTTCCTCTACTTCGGAACGAAGTAATGATTATAAAAAAAGTCTTGCAAGCCAATGTGCCTGCAAGACTTTTTTATGTTTTTACCAGATATGTGCACGCTTGTTCTTAGGAACAAAGAGCTTGTCGCCCTTCTTGATGTTGAATGCCTTATACCATGAATCCACCATTGGGAGGGCACCGTTCACACGAGCCTCGTTTGGAGAGTGAACATCCACGGTCATCAGATACTGCAGGTACTCAGGACGGGCATTGCCTGCCCATACACGTGCCCATGCCAGGAAGAAGCGCTGTTCTGGAGTAAATCCATCCTTCACACCCAACTTCTCTGTCTTCATCACATTCTGAAGTGCACGGAAAGCGATGTTCAAACCACCATTGTCACCGATGTTCTCACCCAGGGTCATCTGGCCGTTTACCTTCTTGCCAGCCAACTCAATCTTGTTGAAATGGTCAACCAGGATCTTGGTACGAGACTCGAAGTTCTTCTTGTCAGCAGCAGTCCACCAGTTGTGCTGGTTACCGGTCTTGTCAAACTGACTACCCTGATCATCAAAGCCGTGACTCATCTCATGACCGATTACACCACCGATACCACCATAGTTCATCGCATCATCGGCTGTTGGGTCGAAGAATGGAGGCTGGAGGATAGCTGCTGGGAAGCAGATCTCGTTGGTAGTTGGGTTATAATAAGCATTGATAGTCTGAGGAGTCATTCCCCACTCAGTCTTATCTACCGGCTTGTTCACCTTGCGGGCGATGGCATCCTTGGTAAAGAACTCAGAGATGTTGGCCATATTCTCGTAGAGAGAGAGGCTGTCATCTACCTGCAATCCGCTATAGTCCTTCCACTTGTCAGGATAGCCGATCTTGATGATGAAGTTCTCCAGCTTATCCTTAGCCTGTGCCTTGGTAGCAGCACTCATCCAGGTAGCCTCATCGATGCGCTGTGAAAGCGCAGTCTGGAGATTGTGAACCAGCTCGAGCATACGCTTCTTGCTGCTCTCCGGGAAGTACTTCTCTACGTAGATTTTTCCGATAGCCTCGCCCAACACGCCGCTCACGGTACTTACAGCACGCTTCCAGCGAGGACGGTCCTGCTGAACACCGCTCATTACCTTGCTCAACTCAAAGGATACGGCACGGAAATCATCGCTCAATACGCTGGTTGCACCAGAAATCACCTTGATCTCTGCGTATGTCTTCAGATCATCCAGAGAGGTCTCTGCGAGAATCTTCTCAACCTCGTGGATTGGTTCAGGCTGACCCACGCAAATTTCCTTGAAAGCAGGGAAACCGGATGCCAGGAACACGTTGCCCCAGTCGATGCCAGGGTAATCGAGCACGAGCTGGTTGTAGGTCATCTTGTGATAGTTCTTGTCGATGTCGCGGAGCTGTACCTGGCTATAGCTTGCCTTAGCGATGCGGGTCTCGATAGCCATCACAGCCTCCATCTTCTTCTGGGCTGTAGCCTCATCGTTGCCTACCATCTGGAAGAGCTTCTTCATATAAGCCTTGTATGCATCACGAATCTTCTTGGTCTGTTCGTCATCGTTTACATAGTAATCACGTACACCAAGACCAAGACCACTCTGTCCTACCTCAACGAGGTTGTTGGCAGCATCACGAAGGTCGGCGCCCACACCGATGCCATACATCATGGTACCCTCGCCACGGAAATCGAGCTGAGCGGTAACGAGCTGATACTCTCTGCGGTCCTTGATGGCTGCAATGCGGTCGAGAGTTGGCTTGATAGGTGCCCATCCCTCCTTGTTCAGGCGAACGCTGTCCATACGGAGGTTGTAGAGCGAACCGATCTTCTGTCCGAGTGAACCCTTCTGCTGTGGCTTGGAAGCATATTCAAGGATGATGTCCTGAATGCGCTTCTGGTTCTGCTCAAAGAGGTCGGTAAAAGCACCATTGTCTGTATGCTCGGCATCGAGTGGATGATTCTTCATCCAGTTGCCTGCGGCATAGCGATAGAAATCATTACCCGGCTTGATGGTCAAGTCCATATTGGTCTTGTCAATACCGGAGCCCAACTTCTCCTGCTGGGCAAAAGCAGTTGTTGCACTGAGCAACAATGCTGCGAATAATACTTTTGTTCTCATTATTGTTTTATTAAATAAATCTTTTTTGTATGGGGGATTTCAAATCCCCCGGTTTAATAGGTCGAACATTTTTTAACGACGGATTGCAAATCCGTCGGAACGCCTGACGGTGGACTTACTGTTCGGAACGCCTGGCGGTGGACAGGGCGAGACCTGCAAATGTCAGGGTGCCATTCAGCATCAGAAGCTCATAGCCGAACTTATAGCCCACATACTGCGAGGTAAGGGTATCGATGGCGAAGCAGATGAGCGGACTGGCGATGCAGACCCATGGCGACCAGCGGTCGTTTACCTGACGCTTGGTGAGCAGACTGAAGGCAAACAAGCCCAGCAGCGGACCATAGGTATAAGAGCAGAGGATGTAGATGGCATCTATCACGCTCGTAGAATTAATCGCCTTGAAAGCGATGATGAAGAGCATGAAGACGAAAGCCACCAGCAGATGCATACGCTTGCGAAGCTTCACATCATCCTTCTTGCCCAGAATATCCACGCACAGACTCGTCGTAATCGCGGTCAATGCAGAATCGGCACTCGAAAAGCTCGCCGCCACGATGCCGATGGTAAACAGTACCACTACCAGGGTTCCCATCACTCCCGAAGCTGCGAACATCGGCAACAGATCATCCGGAGCCTGCGGCAGCGCTACGCCCTGCTTCTGTGCCAGCATCATCAGCAACACACCCAGACTCAGGAAAAGCAGATTGGCAGGCACAAAGGCGAAACCATAGGTACAGACATCCTTCTGAGCCTCACGAAGCGACTTGCAGGTAAGATTCTTCTGCATCATATCCTGATCTAATCCCGTCATCACGATTACCACGAACACGCCGCTCAGGAACTGTTTCCAGAAATTCTGTTTCGACATCCAGTCGTCAAAGACGAAGATGCGCGAATGACTGTCGTGGGCGATTGCCGTGATAGCCTCAGATGGCGTCATTCCCAAAGCTGCCACCACATGATAGATAATCAGGATGAGCGCAGCAAACATGCAGGTAGTCTGGAAGGAATCCGTCCACACCAGCGTCTTGATGCCACCCTTGCGGGTATAGAGCCAAATGAGCATCACCATCATAGGTACCGTCACCCAGAACGGAACTCCCACTCCATCGAGCACGAACCGCTGTAACAGAATGCAGACCACGAAAAAGCGGACTGCCGCTCCCGTCATCTTCGACAACAGAAAGAACGAAGCACCCGTCTTGTAGGAACGTTCGCCCAACCGCTGCTGCAGAAAGCTGTAGATGGTGGTGAGATTATACTGGTAGTAGATAGGCAGCAGGAGAAAACCTACCAGAAAGTAGCCCAGGATAAAGCCGATGCACATCTGCAGATAGGTCATATCAGTCTTCATCACCATACCCGGCACACTCACGAAGGTGATGCCCGAAATAGAGGCCCCCACCATTCCGAAAGCCACCATATACCATGGCGAACGCCTGTTCGCCCTATAGAAAGTTTCATTGCTGCTGGTACGCCTTGCCGTAATATGGCTAAAGAGCAACAGCACGCAGAAATATGCCAAAATAGTGATGATGATAATCATTTTTTCTCTTATATCTTTATTTACGTTGCAAAGGTACAGTAATTTAAGGAAATAACAAAATTATTTTCATAACTTAACAAAGAAATAACATACAGAAAGAAAGTGAAGAGTGAAAAACGAAGAGTGAGGAGTGAAGAGTGAAAAACGAAGAGTGAAGAATGGAGAGAATCAGGGGGTATAAAAAGCAAAAACCTTCGAGAATCACTTCCCGAAGGTTTCAGCGGTGCGTACGAGACTCGAACTCGTGACCTCCTGCGTGACAGGCAGGCATTCTAACCAACTGAACTAACGCACCATTATTATGGAGGAGTATTTAAAAAAAGTTGGCGGTGCGTACGAGACTCGAACTCGTGACCTCCTGCGTGACAGGCAGGCATTCTAACCAACTGAACTAACGCACCAAACTTATTTAAATGGAGCTTATACTAACTTGACCAGCGGTGCGTACGAGACTCGAACTCGTGACCTCCTGCGTGACAGGCAGGCATTCTAACCAACTGAACTAACGCACCAGTCAATGTATAATCTTGCGAAATCGAAACGTGCAGAAGCGGTGCGTACGAGACTCGAACTCGTGACCTCCTGCGTGACAGGCAGGCATTCTAACCAACTGAACTAACGCACCAAATTAAGATATTAACTTAACCGCTTATAGCGCATTTCTCATTTGCGAGTGCAAAGGTACTACATTTTTTTGATTCCACCAAATTTTTCCGCTATATTTTTACAAAAAAGATTGAAAAAAATATGCGTCCTCATATCCACTGCCCGTCTTCAGCCATCCTTTCAGCAATTTATCACCCTGAAAGCCAACTACTTCAAGCATTTTCACGGCATTTTGGTTACTTTCCGCTACAATGGCATAAATCTGATGCAAATGCAGCACATTTGATGCATATTGCATCAAAAGACGGATAGCCAACTGTGCCAAGCCCTGATGCTGATGTTCCTTTTTGATAACAATTCCCAGCTCGGCACGCTGATGGCGGGGTTCGAAATTCATCAGATCGATGATGCCCACCGCCTCCTGCTGCTCATTTTCTACAATCAAGCGAACCTGCTTGTCGGTATAGATATCCGCCGTAGCCGTAGTAATATAGTCGAGCAACACCTGGCGGGAGTACGGCACATTGGTGCACCCCATCCCCCAGAGACTTTCATCATTCTCCATTTCATAGAGAAAATCCAGATCTTCCGGTTCCAAAGCTCTTAAACGAATCTTCTTATCTTCCATAATCCTCCCAAATAAATATTTTCCTATTATATTTCCTAATCTACCTACTATGATATGAGCACCTATTATATAATGTACGCGCGTACCTTATATATATTATGCATTTCATCCATATCCATCACATCCCCTTCCGTTATCACCTTCCCGATCTCCCGGGTATAGATAGCCAGCTTGTCAGGCTCATCCGCCCGGAGCGAAAGCTGATGCAGAATTTCCCCGTAACTCATCTTATCGGCATCAAACAGCAGATACTCCGATTCATCCACCACAGAAGGCGTAAAGACCCCCAGACTCTTTCTCATTCTCGCCATCAGCATCCTGACCAGCGCTACGGAAGCACTGGCATAGATGGCAGTCCGGATAGGAAGACTCAAGAGTAGCGACATACCCGCATAATGCTTGCGGAAGAAGATGAGCATCGCCTCATAGAAGACATGCACATAGCGGAAACTGGATTTCTGCGTGCTCTCTCCCTTATAATGCAGGATATCCAAAGGCAGAAAATAGTTGTGATAACCGCCCTTCAATATGCGATAGGAAAGATCGATATCCTCTCCATACATGAAGAAATCCTCATCTAACAGTCCCACCCGATCCAGAGCTTTACGGCGCAACATGCAGAAAGCGCCACTCACCACCTCTATCCGGTTCGGCTGATCCCATGGCAGGAATCCCATATAATAGCGTCCAAACAGCGGATGCTTGGGCCATCGGTTGCAGAATCCCAGCATCTTGAAGAAGGAAACCATCGGTGTAGGCAATCCTCTCCTGCTCTCCATCGCCCATCTGCCATCCGCATTCAGCATCCTCACGCCTGCCGCTCCCGCATCGGGATGGGCATCCATAAAGCGGATGCATTCGCTCAGTACCTGCTCGCCCACGATGGTATCAGGATTCAGAAGGAGCACGTACTCCGCCTCGCTCTGCCGGATGGCGATATTGTTGGCTCGGGCAAAACCCAGATTGTGGTTGCTGCCCACAAACCGTACCATCGGATATGCTTCACGGGGATAGCGGCGCTGCAGATACTCAAGCGATCCATCGGAAGAATGATTATCCACCACGATGATCTCTGCCACATCCTTCTTTCCGGAGGAAGATGAAGCAGATGAAGCATCATCCCCCTGTATCACTTCGAAGGCACGGAGTACCGAGCGGATGCATTGGTCGAGATAATACTTCACATTATAGCTTACTATGATAACCGAAAGTTTCAAAGCCTATCTTAACGATTAAGTGTTAACTACAAAACTATCACCTATTCTCCCTCCTCACTGGTTTCCTCGATACATCTGCCGATAGACGGATACACGAAGAAAAGACAGAGCACAAGGATGATTGCCATATAGCCGAATGCAGGCGACATGGTCTGATAATACATAAAGGTATTGATGAGCATAGGCAGACAGAGCATGTTGATACGGGTAGTGCCCCAGAAAAGCAGAGCATCGCCCTTTTCTGCCAACAGTTTGCGGCGGATTGCCTTCAGGCTGAACAGCTTCAGCGCCATCGGAATCACCACAATGGTGGCAAGCTCCATTACTACCAGGATGCCGAACATCATCGTCTGGTTGGCAGCGATATCATTGGCGGTCAGTATCTCCGTTTCATAGAGAACTACCAGCAGTAAAGCCACCAACAGCATAAAGAGGAAGTTGGTCATCAATATTCGTTGTACTTGTTTGATATTCATTTATTTCTATTGATTAAATGGTGTTCTGTTCAGGATACTTCTACCCAACGTCACTTCATCGGTATATTCCAGTTCATCTCCCACAGAGATGCCTCGGGCTATGACGGAGAGCTTCACGGGATAGTCGGCAAGCTTGCGCGAGATATAGAAATTGGTGGTATCGCCCTCCATCGTACTGCTTAAGGCAAGAATCACCTCCTTTACTCCTCCCGCAGCCACACGCTGTACCAGAGAATCAATCTCCAGGTCGGCAGGTCCGATACCATCCATCGGCGAGATGATGCCACCCAGCACATGATACAATCCATGAAACTGCTGGGTATTCTCCACCGCCAGCACATCCTGCACATTTTCCACCACGCAGATGACAGAGGCATCGCGCCGGGGATCGGAACAGATGGGGCACACTTCGGTATCACTGATATTATGGCACACACGACAGTACTTCACCTCGCGCTTCATCCGGGCGATGGCATCCACAAACTGATCCACATCCCCTTCCTCCCTACGGAGCATAAAAAGCACAAGGCGCAAAGCTGTCTTGCGCCCTATACCCGGCAGCTTGGAAAACTCCCCCACTGCCTTTTCCAATAATGCAGAAGAATATTGCTGCACCATCACACTAGAGATAAATACCGATTCCCACCTTGAAACCTATTGTAGAATAATCAGTATGCTTCTTGAAGCTCTGATCATAGTAGATAGCTGGTTCAATGGTTACCTGCTTGCTGACAAAGTAGGAATAACCTACCTCCACGCCCGGCATGAAGTCATTGTAGCTGCCCGAATGAGCCACCTTGGCACCAAAGCCGAGATACAATCCATTCTGCTCAATATAGTATCTGGCCTGTGCGCCGGCAGAGAAGTAATCCTTCACGCCATCCTTGCCGGAATGAGTATATTCTACTTGCCCCAGGAGCATCCAGTCATCTTCTACAAAATAACCCGCCTTTGCCTGAACACCGAAGTTCAAGTCCTGACTGCCATTATAACTGAGATTGAGACCCGTGAGCGACGCGCCACAATACTGTTTTCCACTTTCAAACTGAGCATTGGCTCCCAGGCTTACCAGAAGAGCTGTTGCTGCCAAAACTAATTTTTTCATACGTAACATTTTTATGTGTTGCTATTATTAATTTTCATATTCTGTCTATACCAGGCAAAGAACCAGACCAGCGCTACCACCAGAATGATGACACTACCCGTATAAGCCACCGGCTCGCTCAATGCCAGAGCCATCGGCGAGAGGAGCAGGAAGGTAGAACATACCACCGTCATCAGCAAGGCTGGCACCAGGGTGATGATGAACGGCTTCTTGCGCTGTACCAGATATACGGTCAAAGTCCAGAGTGTGAAGACCGCCAGCGTCTGGTTAGCCCATCCGAAGTATTGCCAGATAACATTGAATCCATCAGGGTTCTCCATCTGCCATACCAGGATGCCCATCGTAACGGCAAACAGAGGTATGCAGATATAGAGACGGCGACGCATCGCACGCTGTTCCAGTCCGATAGCCTCAGCTATGATGAGTCGGGCACTGCGCAGAGCCGTATCGCCACTGGTGATAGGCGCAGCCACTACTCCCAGCAGGGCAAGCACTCCACCAGCCACACCCAACCAGCTGGAGCAGACAATCTTCACCACGGTAGGAGCATCAAAGTTCTGAATGAGCGACTTTCCGCCATCCACCTGAGCGATGAACTGCTGAGCCACCTCTGGACTCACGCATTCACGCCATCCTCCATAATAGAAGAAGTACATGGAAACCGTAGCCCATATCAGCGCTACCACTCCCTCGGTAATCATCGCACCATAGAATATAGGTCTGCCCAGCTTCTCACTCTTCATGCAGCGAGCCATCAACGGGCTCTGGGTAGCATGGAAGCCACTGATGGCTCCACAGGCGATGGTAATGAAGAGGCATGGGAAGATAGGACTCTTCTGGACGAACGGTTCCGTACCCAGCCACGCCGGATTTTCGTTGAGATTGCAGGAAGCCAGATTGCTCCACAGCTCAGGCAAGGTTGGCCACTTGATGAACAGTCCTATCATCAGCGCACCTGCCATAAAAAGCAGCGAGAAGGCAAAGAGAGGATATATCTTTCCGATAATCTTATCGATAGGCAGAAGCGTAGCGATGATGTAGTAGATGAAGATGATGATAATCCAGAACATCTTACCTCCCACAAAAGAGCCCGAATTGCAGATGCCATCCAGAATAATGGCAGGACTATATACAAACACGGCACCCACCATCATCAGCAGCAGTACTGAGAACACGAGCATCACCTTCTTGGTGTTGCCGCCCAGATACTTGCCCACCAGCTCCGGCAGTCCGGCACCATCATGGCGGATACTGAGCATACCACTCATATAATCGTGCATGGCACCGGCAAAGATGCAGCCAAACACAATCCACAGATAAGCCACCGGTCCATACCAGGCACCCATGATGGCTCCAAAAATCGGTCCAGTACCAGCAATATTCAGGAACTGAATCATAAAGATTTTCCAACTAGGCAGCACCATAAAGTCAACTCCGTCGGCTTTTGCCACTGCTGGCGTAGGACGGTCGTCAGGACCGAAAACATGCGCCACAAATTTTCCATAAAGGAGGTAGCCCAATACCAAGGCTGCCAAACTAATGATGAAACTGACCATTTTCTTTTATTGTTTTTTTTGAATTCTCTCTTCTTTTTGAGCCAAATCGCACTTTTTCATACGAATTGCACCGCAAAAGTAACATTTTTATTTGAAATACGAAAAATTATCCGTATCTTTGTTGCCAAATTGAAAGAATATGAAGAAATTATATACATTTTTAATGTTTTTAGGCAGTATTTTACCTGCACAGGCTCGCAATATACCTGAAAAGAAGCAGATACTGCCGGGTTCCAGCATCATATACAACAGTCTGGCGCCCAAGCACGAGGTAAGAGCCGTATGGCTCACCACCATCGGCGGAATCGACTGGCCTCACTCCTACTCCCAGTCGCCCTACTCGGCCAAGAAGCAGCAGCAGGAACTCTGTCAGATTCTCGACCGCCTGCAGCAGGCTAAGATCAACACCGTACTCATCCAGACCCGCATCCGTGGCACCATGATCTATCCTTCCGATTACGAACCTTGGGATGGATGCCTCTCGGGATTCCCGGGAAAGACGCCGGGCTACGATGCCCTGCAGTTTGCCATCGACGAATGCCACAAGCGCGGCATGGAGCTCCACGTCTGGGTGGTTACTATCCCTGTAGGTAAATGGGAAGCGCTGGGATGCAAGAGCCTCCGGAAGAAATTCCCGGGACTCATCAGAAAGATAGGTGCCGATGGATATATGAATCCGGAAGACAGCCGCACCGGCGATTACCTTGCCGGAATCTGCCGCGAGATTACCCACCGATATAATGTGGATGGCATCCACCTCGACTATATCCGATACCCGGAAACCTGGAAAATCAAGGTGAGCCGCGACCAGGGAAGAAACTACATCACCCGCATCGTGGAGAAGATCCACAACGCTGTGAAGTCGGAAAAGCCTTGGGTCAAGATGAGCTGCTCGCCAGTGGGCAAATACGATGACCTGAGCCGTTACTGGAGTCACGGATGGAATGCCAACACCAAGGTTTGCCAGGATGCACAGGGATGGCTGCGCGACGGACTGATGGACGAACTCTTCCCGATGATGTACTTCCGTGGCGAGAACTTCTATCCTTTCGCCATCGACTGGCAGGAGCAGAGCCACGGCAAGATTGTGGTGCCTGGACTCGGCATCTACTTCCTCGACCCGAAAGAGGGAAAATGGAAGATTGATGACGTGACACCCGAAATGTACCTCACCCGCAGCATGGGAATGGGATACTGCTTCTTCCGTAACAAGTTCCTGCTGGATAACAAGCAGGGCATCCTCGATTTCACTGAGAGATTCAACGAATACCCATCGCTCGTACCTCCGATGACCTGGGCAAGCAACCGACAGCCGCAGCAGCCACAGGCACTCAGCGTAAGAAACGAAAAAGGAAATGTTCAGATTTCATGGAATAATCCGTCAGAATATACCGATGGTACTGCGATTCCTACTCCCTATATATATAATAATGTATATGCGAGCAGAAAATATCCCGTGGATGTTACAGATGCCAGAAACCTCATTGCGGCTCGACATCTGGGCAACGAGCTGCTCTTGAAGTCGGAAGATGACGACCAGCCACTCTATTTTGCCGTTACTTCAATGGACGGATATGGCATAGAAAGTGGCGCTACCCAGGAAAACAGTCGAGATTTCAGCAAAAAGTTGACCGCCTGGGGTGCCGCCAGGATGTTGCGCTGTGATGCTAAAAACGTACATTTGCCGGAAATCGCCAAAAAGTTGGATACAAACGTCTTTCTGGTCGAAACCCTGCAAGGTACGGCTGTGGAGCACCTTGTGAGCGAACACAATCTGATAGATATCAGTAGGTTAAGCAGTGGAACCTATCGCCTTTGCAGCATCAATCAGCGGGGTGTGAAGCATACGTTGGGAACCTTCTACAAGAAAAAAATTGCAGAAAATTGAAAAAAAACTGCAGAAAAATTTGGTGGAATCAAATATTTGTAGTACCTTTGCACTCGCAATTCAGAAATGAGGCTATCAAGAAGATGCACCCTTAGCTCAGTTGGTAGAGCAACTGACTCTTAATCAGTGGGTCTAGGGTTCGAATCCCTAAGGGTGTACAACTTGAAAAAGCTAAAGAAAATGGTTCCGTAGCTCAACTGAATAGAGCACTTGACTACGGATCAAGAGGTTCAAGGTTTGAATCCTTGCGGAATCACTTTCAATGCAATCAGCCCTACTCTGGAATCAATAAGAATGGTTCCGTAGCTCAACTGAATAGAGCACTTGACTACGGATCAAGAGGTTCAAGGTTTGAATCCTTGCGGAATCACTTCTGTTGAGTTTGCAAGCAATACAGATTGTTGCACCCTTAGCTCAGTTGGTAGAGCAACTGACTCTTAATCAGTGGGTCTAGGGTTCGAATCCCTAAGGGTGTACAATAAGAGTAATCTAGAAAATGGTTCCGTAGCTCAACTGAATAGAGCACTTGACTACGGATCAAGAGGTTCAAGGTTTGAATCCTTGCGGAATCACTTTTCCAAGATAAAAAGATTATCATTCAGGTAATTAAGTAATGCACCCTTAGCTCAGTTGGTAGAGCAACTGACTCTTAATCAGTGGGTCTAGGGTTCGAATCCCTAAGGGTGTACTAGAAAGCGTTTCCATTTGTTTGGAAACGCTTTTTTCGTTTATACAGGATTGAAACCCAGTACTTTACAGAGATTTCAAAAAGTCAGCTAACACACTCACTAACACACTGCCCCAAAACTTTTCTTTTGTACTAACGTAGTTAGTATCTTTCTTTTATAGTATATATATTTATTATTATATATAATTATAATATACTAACGTGCGTGCGCGAGAGAAGTCTTTGGGCGTTTGTTCTAATGCAAAATTGTGATGCTGAAGATTGCTCCATACTCATCATACCGAGGAATGGTAATGATGGCTTTAGCTCTTACTCCATCTTTAACCTTCTGAATTGTGATTAAAGAAGTCCACTGTGAAGGAATGTTCTCATCAAGTTCTTGGCATACTAGGCGGTATACTTCAACAGCACCTCGGTCAGCAAAAACTTTTCCTTCCTCATAACTGCAAGAATTTATCTTGAAGGAAAGCTCATCTTCGGTACCTGCATCAATTGTCAGTTTACCTTCCTTCACAGAAATAGAGTGCTCAACTTGCATTGGATCGCAATCTGCGGCATCCTTGTTGACAACGAAGTTACCTGCTCCAAAAATCCAATGAATTTGCTCAGTTTGCGTTTCAAAACGCATAGAAAATGTACCAACAGAGATTTCTTGCGGTTCTAAAGCCATACAAGCCGAACAAACCAATAATTCTACTATAAAAGAAACAAATCTTCTCATAAGCGAAATTTTAAGGGTTATTTTGAATTTTAAACATCATACCTACACCTGTCAACAGCCATTCGGCATTAACGTTATAATCTTCAACTAGCCAAGCAAGCCATTCTGATTTGATAGCTCTGCCATCTGGACACTTCTTAAACGTAGAGAAATTCCAATAGTTGATACCATGAGATTCGGTAAAAGTGCGTATTCCTCTAGCTTTATGCTGGTTGATAGCAACATCAAGAGCAAGGAAGAAACGCTTTGTTATCGCCATGCCTGTTGGCGTTGTCGTAAGTTTCATACGCTATAGATTTTTCCGTGTACGTTAATTATATAGAAATCGCTTTTTTATCTGCAGGAGTAATAGTCTCCCCATTAGCTAGCTTCTCGAAACATCTTGCAAGGTGTTCGTATGCCTGGCGTAGCTCCCTTATCTCCACATCTTTCTGTGCGTTAATTTCGATGAGACGATTTATAACAGAAAGCGAATCTATTTGCTCATTTGGCTTTTCTGCTCTAATTGATGTCGCAGGAATATCATCATTAAGCATATTCCCTTCTCCAGTCAACAACCAGTCGATATTGTACATAGGCTTGGACGTATGGATAAGATTAGCCATTCTCGCACTCACCTTCAAAACCTTACCATTAAGGATATCATAAACCGCTTGCGGTCTACTGAGTCCCATATCCTTAGCAAGCTGCGAACCAGTTATATTTTCTTGCATAAGGATAGCATTAATAACCTCTTTTGCTGTCATACGTATAATAAAAGATAAAATACAGAGATTTCTTAATGATTTGTACCGATTTACAAATATTATTCTTATCTTTGCACCGTGAATATTTAAATAACAATGCAAAATTACAAAAAATTATTTGTATGGCAAATAAAAGTGAAGAAAAAAAGCAAAAAATGACCCTTTTGGATTATTACGAGAACCTTCCAAAGTCCTCGTACCCAAAGAAGGATTTCATTCAGCGCATCATGTCAGAATGCAATGTGTCATTTACTACAGCCCGCAATACCCCCATCCATATATTCCACCAGACATTACCATAAATTGCCATTCATCTTCTTCACGATATTTTTACTGCACAACAGCTGGGTTCCATCCGCACAACAGCTGATGGGCATCTGCACAACACCTGATATGCGAGCGCACAACAGCTGTTGTGCGGTTGGAGATATTAACCTTTCCAAAAACAGACATTATATCTTCCGACAACTTCTATTATTACTTTAGACAACTTATGTTATTCCTTTCAACTGCTCATCATAGTACTTACAACGACTTATCATAGGTACATACAATAACTGCTGATACTTGCTATAAAACAAATGGTTGAATGATTGTGTGAAAGAAATGGCATTATTTCAGACAAAAAAAATAGGATCTGTTTCACAACAGATCCTACCACATACTTACTAAAACTAAATTAACCACTAAAAAAACTAATATCTTTATCCCCTATCACTTTAGGGAGATTTTCCATTATCTATGTATTTACTTAAATCCTTCTTTTTTATATCTGCAAAGATAGAACTTTTCTGCGAAACGACCAAATTTTCTAGCCTTTTTTTACTAAAAAAAACGAAGAAAGCTCTGTTTTTTGCATTCTTTAAACCTTCGGCCTATTTAAAACTTGTAACCTACCGTAAGCAGGAGCTGATGGCGATTGTTATCTACCTTACAAGAAGTAGGGAGATTGTCCAATGTAGCATCATCCTTATTCACATAGCTCATAAACGGATAGAAATCACCCTTCTGGGTAGCATACTGATAAGCTACATCAATATTCAAGTTCTCGTAGTTGAAACCCACACCGCAGGTAAAGCGATTCATCGCCTTCCAGTTGGTATAATCGGTAGAAGTAGCGATATCTACACCATTGCTGCCAATCGACTGATCACGATAGGCATTCTCTCTGAACATCGGCGATACATAGTTGTAACCGAAACGGAGAGAAAGCATAGAGGTTGGCTTGATTTCAGCTCCCACCTTCAATGTACTTACGCCCTTCAGATTGGCACGGGTATCTGCATTCATCGCATCATCGCTGCTGCTTGACTCGTAATAATCACCCCAGTAGTAATCGTAGTAACCGCCATCCTTCACGCGGTTGTCAATATGATCGTACCAGGCATACTCGTAGGTTGCACCCAGGGCAAGATAATTGCCCACGGTATGACCCATGCTGACACCCACCTTCCAAGGAGTGTTCAAGCGGAAGTCGTAATCCACAGTCTGTCCCTTATCACCCAATGTGTAGCAAGGCACATTGACGATATTGCCAGCTGCATCCTTATCCTGGAAAGTAGCTGGTGCATTTTTGCCATACATACTCAGATCGTGGGCTGCGCTGAGCGAGAGATCGTAGAACACCGGAGAATTGACGTAGGCACCGATGCGGAAAGGAGACTCCTCTACCGGACGGAAGATGATACCAGCCTTCACGTCATATCCAGTACCCGTAATCTTGATCTGCTCGTAGGAATCGCTAAAGTTGCCATCCACCAGATTCTCAGCATAGAGGGAATGACTGTTGTAATGAACATCGTGCAAGCCGACGGTAAGACCGAGCCATACTCTATTGCCGATAGAACCGCTGATGTTGAAATCGTAGCTGCCGATGTAGCCATGCTGATATTGTCCGAAGAGATAAGACTGGGCTTCGGCGTAAGACAAGTAGCCATCAGAAGTGAGGTTGAGCAGACCATTCTGATACTTGCCACTATTATCCTTGTAACCGCCAAAGTTTGCATCCACAGAGCTCCATCCATCAACACCCTCTGCGTTCTTGGCTGCAGTCAACTTGTTCTGCGAAGCCTTCGTGAGAGAATTGGCTGCGGTAAGGATCTGTCCGAAGTCGGTACTCTTATGATAATTGAACGCAAGATTGAGCGCACTGGAGTTTCTCATCTTCGTTGACCAGACTATACCTATCTGATCGAAGGTTGGATGACTCTTCTTGCCGTCGAAATCGATGGCATACTTGCCAAAGGAAACGCTGTTATCAGCACCGCTCTGGGCGATAACACCAGCAGTGAGGCTGATCTGATTCTTGCGGAAAAGACCCACACCGGCTGGGTTGGTGCTGATGGTGGAGATGTCGGCTCCCAAGGCCTCCATCGCACCACCCATACCTACATAGCGGGCGGTACCCGTGAGTTGGCTGGCTGCCAACTTGGTATCCTGATAGGTTTCCTGCGCAGCGGCACTCATGGAAGCCACGAGCGCACTGGCAAAAAGTATATGTTTTAAATGATTCATATTATTTCTAATTTTAATTGTTTATAAAGCTTTTGCCCTTTCAGGGCGTTTATCGGCGACCTCCGAAGCTGCCGCCGCCTGAGCGTCCGCCACCTCCAAAGCTGCCACCACCGGAATGGCCACCACCGAAGCTGCCACCTCCGCCTACGCTGCCGCCATTACCAAAGCTGCCACTGTTGCCGAAGCTGGAATTATTGCGCGTTCCGAAGTTGGAGTTGTTGTTGAAAGCATTGTTCTCACGACGCTGACCGAAGCTGCGGTTGGAACCGCTTCTGCGGGTATAGGTATTGTTATTGCCCTGCGATCCGCCATACACATATCCATGAGAAGCATCGATGCGTCCCGGATTGTTATATCGCTTGCCACCGGCAAAACCGCCATAGCTTACATGCCCAATCATCGGACCACCCCAGTACCAAGGGCCATACCAGCCACCCCAGCCATAATACCATGGGTCGTACCAGCCGCCATACCATCCGGCATAGCCATAATACCATGGATCATACCAAGGATCAAACCATGGGTCGTACCAGCCCGTATAGTAGCCGTAGCGCCAAGGATTGTGCCAGCCCCACATGCGGGAGCGCCAATAGTATGGACCATAACCATAGTAGCCATAGAACCAAGGATCGTAGTAGCCATCCCATCGGCTCATTCTGCGGGTATTGCCGAAATCCTCTTCCTCGTTGATATACTTCTGGGCGAAGTAAGCATCATCGTAGATGCTGTCGGGTGCTACCCCCTTGCCTACATGAAACTGGATGATATCGTTACCGAGTGAATCAGTACCCACTTTCTCGTAATGGCTCAGGAATCTGCCACCACGGTTGTACTCATCCACATTCCGGTTGCTGCCGCTCCAGAAAAGGGCATAGATACTGTCGCGGCGTGCCTGCTGAGCCTTGTACTCACGCAGCAACGCAGCTTTTCTCTCAGCCTTCTCCTTCGCCTCCTTCTTCGGATTGAAGTAGAGGTCGTCGTCCTGTGCCATCGAAGTGAATGGCATTGCGGCTGCCATCAGGACTGCAAGAAGATACATTTTCTTCATTGTATATTTCTCCTATCTTTTTCTGTTCTTTATGCAAAAATACCACTTATTTTGATGCAAAATTACAGAATTTCCCTAAATAATAGTAGGTTTTCCCCTATTTTTTTATAATTTTGCAGAAGATTTAAAGGATTTCAAACTTTTTAGAACATCCGTAAGCATTTTTAGGACAAAATCAATAGAAAAAAGACATGAAATATTTAGTAGCGACATTCAATATCAAGACATCGGCCGACTTGATGCAAGCCTGCCAGGACTTGCTCGCCGACGGTGCTGCCGAGGCTGGATTCGAATCGTTTGAAGAAACCGAAACGGGTATGGAGGCATACGTGCAGAAAGACCTCTTCGACAAGGAGGCGCTGGATGCCTACATCGCCGACTTTCCTATCATGGACACCCAGATAACCTACGACATCCAGGATGCCGAAGACAAGGACTGGAACCAGGAATGGGAGGAGCAGGGCTTCGACCCTATCTTCGTGGGCGACCAGGTAGTGATCTACGATGCCAAGCATCCGGAACTCTATCCAGACACCAGCGACCGTCCCGACATCATCGAGATCGGCATCGAGGCAAAGCTGGCCTTCGGAACCGGCAACCACGAAACTACCCGTATGATCATCGCACAGCTGCTGAAAATGCCTGTCAAGACCAAGCGCATACTAGACTGCGGAACGGGTACGGGCATTCTGGGACTCACCGCCTCGAAGCTCGGCGCCAAGGATGTGGTGGGCTACGACATCGACGAATGGAGCGTGGAGAATGCCAAGCACAATGCCGTACTGAATGGCGTAGATAACATGGAGGTACTCTTCGGAAACAGCAGTGTACTGAACCACGTGAGCGGTGTCTTCGACGTGGTGATGGCCAACATCAACCGCAACATCCTGCTGGAAGACATGAAACTCTTCCGCAGCGTGATGAATATGGGCGGCACACTGATTCTGAGCGGTTTCTACGAGGAAGATGTGCCTGTATTGCTGGAGAAGGCAGATGAGCTGGGACTGCACGAGATAACAAGACAGGTAGATAACAACTGGACCTGCCTGGTGCTGGGAGCGTAAAACCAACAATAAAGAATAAAAACAGCAGAAAAGAATAAAGCTTGATCTTTCCCCCTTGGAAAAATCAAGCTTTATTCTTCTTCATCATTATCCCACAATTTCTTATCCTTGTCATTGCTGCCGATACAAAGCTGGCGCAGATCGTAGTAGCTGCCGTTGTAGATATCGAAATCCACATAGCCCTTGATGCCCGGAAGCTTTCCTGCATCCGTATGCTGCCAGAACTTCCACTTGCCCTTGTACTGCACCTTATCTACATAATAATGCGCTATCCAGTAAGGATAGTCATCGAAAACGGGTGCGCTGAGATACTGCTCCTTAAACTTGTAATAGGTATAGATGATCGGTTTCACATGATACCTATCCTCTACGATATGCAGCCATGTGAGCACATCGCGCTGAAAATCCTCTACACTCTTGTCATCGGGCTTATGCTCGATGTCGAGTACGGGCGGAAGATCGCCATCCGTAAGATGCACCTGCTCCAGAAAGTAATACGCCTGTTCGCGAGCCGTAGATTTATTGCTCCAGAAATGATACACGCCACGGATGAATCCATAGTCGCGAGCCTGATTGAAGTTCTCGCGGAAATTCTCATCCAGGCTGCTGGAACCCTCGGTACTCTTGATGATGACAAAGCGCACAGGACAACCCTTGATCATCGCATTGTTGAGCTGCTCCCAGTCTATCTTGCCCTGATAATGAGAGATATCAATGCCATGAATCTCGTAGCCTTCAGGATACACCTCATCGCCATAGAGGGCACGCCATCTGAAACCGGTAGGACCGACGAAGAAATGATAGAACAGGAAAACATACAGCACTACTACCGCCGTTCCACCAATCCACCATGCCAATCGGGGATAACGCAGAAAAACAGAAGACGAACGCCTTCTGCCACGAGAGCCCCCACGCCGAGAAGAAGTCTTCCTTCTCGCCACAGTACCCTTTTTTTGTGAAGAAGCCGTTCGTCTTGTTGACATATAATAATATGATTTATTTCTTATTACTTAGCCTGCTCCAACTGGAGAGTCTTTGTGGTCTGATCGCAAACCTCAGATGGACCCCAGTACTGGATAGGACCTGGATATACATAAGATGTCTCCTTAGCCCACTGCTCACGCTTAGAAGCGAAGAACTTGAATGGAGCACCGTCGAGCTCTACGAGAGCCTTGCGGATAACAGGCTTGTTGGCACCGTTACGACGCTCGATGTTCATCATCATTGTGATAGGCACACCACCGGCAATCCACTCTGCTGCAGGAGCAGTTGTGTTCTTGATAACTGACATATAGCCAGTCTTGCCGTTAGCGATGAGGCGAGAAGCGTTGAAACCGAGTGAGTAGCAGTAGTCAGCATCGTAGTTAGAAGGAGCTGCGCAACGTCCCTCGTAACCGAAGAAGTGGTGCTGAGCTGAGAACTTACCTACGTACTTACCCTCCTTCTTCCAGGCAGCCAACTTCTCAGCTACCATGCGAGAGAGCAACTTCTCTGTCTCGATGAGAGAAACCTGTACGTTTCCGTGAGGGTCACGGTCGAGGCAGAGCTGGCGAGCTACGTCAGCTGGCAAAGACTCCAATACAGCGAGGTTGTCCTTAGCGATGGCACCCTTAACGAATGCAATCTGCTCCTCAGCGCTGGCAAACTCACGGCTCTCACCTGTTGCTGGATCTGTAAGAACCTCGTTCAACTCTGCGATGAGCTTCTTGATAGCTGGGATGAACTCGATCAAGCCCTCTGGGATGAGAACAGTACCGAAGTTGTTGCCCTCAGCAGCACGGTTGGCTACAGCTGTAGCGATGTATGTTACAACGTCATCCAATGACATCTCCTTAGCCTCTACCTCCTCAGAAATCAAGCAGATGTTTGGCTGAGTCTGAAGAGCGCACTCAAGAGCGATGTGAGAAGCTGAACGACCCATCAACTTGATGAAGTGCCAGTACTTGCGTGCAGAGTTACAGTCGCGCTCGATGTTACCGATGAGCTCAGAGTAAGTCTTGCAGGCTGTATCGAAACCGAAAGAAGTCTCGATCTGCTCGTTCTTCAAGTCACCGTCGATAGTCTTAGGGCAACCGATTACCTGAACGCCATACTTCTTGGCAGCATAGTACTCAGCGAGAACGCAGGCGTTGGTGTTAGAGTCGTCACCACCGATGATAACGAGTGCC
The DNA here is from genome assembly GCF_002224675.1 of Segatella copri. Classification (GTDB taxonomy): domain Bacteria; phylum Bacteroidota; class Bacteroidia; order Bacteroidales; family Bacteroidaceae; genus Prevotella; species Prevotella copri_U. Next base: position 392,173 of record NZ_NMPZ01000001.1, read on the forward strand.
TTGATACCGAGCTCGCGGAGAATCTCGATACCCTTCTCAAACTGGTCTTCCTTCTCCAGCTTTGTACGGCCAGAACCGATGATATCGAAACCACCAGTGTTACGGTACTCGTCCATGAGCTCAGGAGTAATCTCCATATAGTTGTGATCAACGAGACCGCCAGGACCGAGGATGAAGCCATAGAGCTTGTTAGCTGGGTTGAGAGACTTCACGCCATCGAAGAGACCAGAGATCACGTTGTGACCGCCAGGAGCCTGACCACCAGAAAGGATAACACCTACGTTGAAAGCAGGGAGTTCCTGAGCCTCGCCAGCCTCGAAAGTAATGACAGGCATACCGTATGTGTTAGGGAAGAGAGCCTTGATTTCTTCCTGGTTACCTACTGACTGAGTTGCTGCACCCTCAACTGCCTTTACAGGACCCTGAAGCGCCTTTGGCAACTTTGGCTGATAAGCAGCTCTTGCAATCTGCAATGCACTTTTTTCCATAATTCTTTTATTAATATTTAATTAGTTGAAACTTCAAAAACACTGCAAATTTAAGGTTTTTCTACGAGATACGGAAAGAAAAATGCTAAAAATGAGTTAATATCGATATTTTTTTTGATTTTCTATTGCTTTTCCAAAGAAAATGATTATCTTTGAGCCAATGTTTTTAACCAATTATTAATTTAGAAATAAGAATTATGGCTAGCAAAAGAGATTTAAAACGCACTATCAACTACATTACCAGCGAGCTTTTCGCTGAGACTGTAGCTGCGTCTTTGTACAATGGAAACCCTTCTCAGGAGGACGTAGATGGCATCCTTTCATCTATCGTAATGGTCAATAGCGACTTCATCAAGCGCGTTTCTCACCCAGAGCCAGGCATGAAGCCAGGTACATACTATCAGAACCTGATTCGTGACTTCAACAAGCAGGTGAGCGAGATTATCGACCAGATCTCCAACATGGGATAAGCCCCGGAAAACGGAGAAGAACATCCATTATACCTATATAATATATAGATAACAGATAAAAAAAGCAATGATCAAGGACATCTGTCAGTGGATATTATACAAGCGAATGGGATGGAAGAAGGAAATAACCATCGACTTTCCCAAGAAGTACATCATCTGTCTTGCACCACACACCAGCAACTGGGACTTCCTGATAGGACAGCTCTACTCCAGAGCTGAGAACATCAAGAGCAATTTCCTGATGAAGAAGGAATGGTTCTTCTGGCCGCTGGGACCTATCTTCAGAAAGATGGGAGGCGTACCGGTGTGGAGAAGCAAGCATACCAGCATGACCGACAACCTGGCCGAAGAGGCTAAGAAGCGCGAGAGTTTCGGTCTCTGCATCACTCCGGAAGGTACCCGCTCGCTCAACCCGGAATGGAAGAAGGGATTCTATTTCATCGCCCTCAAGGCAGGCATCCCTATCCTACTCTACGGCGTGGATTACGAGAAGAAGGTGATACAGTGTACCAAGATGATCATCCCTTCGGGTGATGTGGAGAAGGACATGCGCGAAATCAAGCTGTACTTCAAGGATTTCAAGGGAAAGAAACCTGAGAAATTCTCCATTGGAAATATCGACTGACAAGCAAAAAGACAAGAAGGATGTGTCATAAGTCCAGATAATGGCAACTTATGACACACCCTCATCATAGAAGAACGTGAAAAAAACGAGATTTACAAAATATGGGCTGATAAGCAGTCTGCTTATTTCTTCCGGATTCATGCTGCAGGCATTCGATGAGGGAAACAGTCATGCATGGGGAAACATCGAATACGATGAAGATCCGTGGGTGTTCAACGCCTCACGCCCCTACTTCGTGACTGCCGGACTGCAGAACCGGCATCTCTCACTATGGGCATCGCACGGAAGATACTGGGATGCTGAAAGAGGATGGAAATGGCAACGTCCTAACCTCTTCTGTACCACGGAAGACCTCTTTACCCAGACCATTGTGGTGCCTTACCTCATCCCGATGCTGGAAAATGCGGGCGCCATCGTCTTCACTCCCCGTGAACGCGACTGGCAGCAGCAGGAGATTGTTGTGGATAACGATGACAGACAATCCATCGCCTACCAGGAATTCGTGAACGGCAAGAAATGGAAGAACTGCGACTCCCTGGGATTCGCCAACCTCCAGGCTTCCTATCAGGATGGAGAAAATCCGTTCCAGATGGGTACCGTAAGACAGGCAAAGGCTACCAAGCGAAAGAAGAACAGCCTGGTAAGTTATCAGCCTAACTTCCAGAAAGAGGGAAAATATGCCGTTTATGTAAGCTACCAGACACTGCCCAAGAGTGTACCCGATGCCAAATACATCGTCTATCACAAGGGACAGGCTACAGAGTTCACCGTCAACCAGCGTATGGGTGGCGGCACATGGGTATATCTCGGCACCTTCGAGTTCGACAAGGGATGCAACGAGTTCAACCGTGTGGTCTGCACCAATCACGCTTCACGCAGAGGTGTAGTAACCACCGATGCCGTACGATTCGGAGGCGGTATGGGCAACATAGAACGTGGCGGATACGTAAGCGGACTGCCACGCTGCCTGGAAGGAGCAAGATACTACGCCCAGTGGGCTGGAGCACCCTATAGCGTGTATGGCGGAAGAAAGGGAAAGAACGATTATGCCGACGACATCAACACCCGTTCGATGATGACCAACTGGCTGGGAGGCGGCAGCGTATATATGCCGGCAATGGACGGCAAGCGCGTGCCGATAGAGCTTTCTCTCGCCCTGCACAGCGACGCAGGATACAACCCTGACGGACAATCCACCTGGGGTGCACTCGCTATCTGTACCACCGATTTCAACGATGGTATGCTGAACAGCGGCATTTCAAGATTTGCTTCAAAAGATTTCGCTAAGGCTTTGAGAGATAACCTTGTAGAAGATATGACCAACACTTTTGGTTCATTCGGAAAACGCTATCTTTGGGATAGAAACTATTCGGAGACCCGACTGCCGGAAGTACCATCGGCAATCATCGAAATGCTCTCTCACCAGAGCTTCCCGGACATGCGCATCGCACAGGATCCGATGGGCAAGTTTACCATCGCCCGCTCCATCTACAAGACCATTCTCAGATTCGTGAGCAGCAACCATGACGAACCGTATGTGGTGCAGCCTCTGGCACCCAACCACTTCAGTGTGGAGGTGGATGAACTGGGCTATGCCAGCCTCACCTGGAATGCGCAGCTTGACAAGACGGAACCTACCGCCAAGCCAACCAGCTACATCGTTTATCAGGCAGAAGGCAAAGGCGGATTCGACAATGGTACAATGGTTCGCTCCAACATCTACAACGTAAAGCTGGAGCCAGGCAAGCTCTACAACTTCCGGGTAGCAGCCGTAAACCAGGGCGGCGAGAGCTTCCCATCAGAAACCCTCTCGGCACTCTATAACCCTACTGCCACCAACAAGATTCTGATCGTGAACAATTTCCATCGCCTTGCCTCACCGCAGGTGGTAGATAACGACAGTATCCAGGGCTTCGACTTCGACCAGGACCCAGGCGTAAGCTATGGTCTGACGGCGGGCTGGAGCGGCAAGCAGAAGGTATTTGACATCCATAGAATGGGTATCGAATCTTCCAGCGGACTGGGATACAGCGGCAACGAGATGATAGGACAGTTTGTGGCAGGCAATGACTTCAACCATACCGTGGAGCATGCCCAGGCTATCGCTTCCGGCAACAAGTACAGCATAGCCAGCTGTTCGAGCGAAGCCATCCTTTCGGGAAGAGTGAAGATGACCGACTATCAGGCAGTGGACCTCATCAATGGTCTGGAGCGTTACGACGGTTATACCCACCAGTACTACAAGACCTTCACCCCAGCCATGCAGAAGCGCATCAAGTACTATGCCCTCAACGGCGGAAAACTGCTTGTGAGCGGCTCCTACAACGGCAGCGATATGCAGGATGAAGAGGAGAAATCATTCATGGGTGCTATCCTGAAAGTAAACTATGAGCCTACCGGCACCAAGTTTATCGTGCAGGATATCAATCCGGAAGATTCCACCATTACCGAGCGAGACAGCATCGTAACCACATCGCCAACGGTAAGCGGACTGGGCAAGGAATTCAGCTACTATCATTCGCTGAATGCCAAGCATTATGCAGCCACCCATCCGGAGATACTCAAGCCAATAGGCAGCACAGCCTTCTGCGCCATGCGTTATCTTACGGGAACCAGTGCAGCAGTTGCCTATAGGAGTACCAGCTACCGCACCTTCACCATGGGATTCCCACTGGAGTGCATCAGCGATGAGAAAACCCGCTACAGCATCATGCAGGGTATTCTGAAGTTCTTAACAGAATAAATTTAAAATCAATAAAATATGTATAAGATTCAAGCAAACCAGTCTGGTACACGCTCTATCGAAGTGAGCGACCAGCATTTAGAGACTATTGACAAGTATCAGTTGCTCCGCAACCTCGTAGATAGCAATGGCATCATCGACGAGGAAGTGCTCGACAAGTTAAGATTCAACGTCCGTTCTCTTCTGGAGAGCAGCGACATCAAGGACAAGGAGTTGCTCGACCTCTGCCTCGACGTGATCTACAACCAGAATATGAAGGCACTCGGCCTCCACAACCTCGTATTGCTCTACGTAGATTGGAAGGACAAGAAGGATGCACAGGAAGCAGCTGAGGCTGAGCCAGATGCAGTGAATGACTAAAGTATATTGAATGGATTATAAGTTAACAGATTTTCTCCCAACAACCAAGAAGGAGTGCGAACTCAGAGGATGGGACGAACTGGATGTCATCCTCTTCTCGGGTGATGCCTACGTAGATCATCCATCCTTCGGACCGGCTATCCTCGGAAGAATCCTGGAGGCTAACGGCTATCGCGTAGCCATCGTGCCTCAGCCCGACTGGCATGGCGATTTCCGTGACTTCAAGAAGCTCGGTCGCCCTCGCCTCTTCTTCGGTGTATCGCCGGGAGCCATGGACTCGATGGTAAACCGCTACACGGCCAACCGCCGTATGCGCAGCGAGGATGCCTTCAGTCCTGACTCCCGCCACGACATGCGCCCCGACTATCCGTCTATCGTCTATACCCAGATACTGAAGAAGCTCTATCCGGATGTACCTGTGGCACTGGGCGGTATCGAGGCATCATTGCGCCGCATCAGCCACTACGACTACTGGAAAGACGAACTCCGCAAGTGCATCCTCTGCGATTCGGGTGCCGACCTCATCCTCTATGGTATGGGCGAACGCTCCATCGTGGAACTTGCCAATGCATTAGCCGAAGGCAAGACCATGGACCAGATTCACGAGATGCCGCAGGTGGCTTTCTACTGCAAGGAAAAGGACATCCCTGGCGGATTCAAGGAGGATGACATCATCCTGCATAGCCACGAGGAGTGCCTGCATAACAAGAAGGGACAGGCGGAAAACGTGCGCCATCTGGAGGAAGAAGCCAACAAGATGCATGCCCAGCGCATGATTCAGGAGACCGACGGTAAGTATGTAGTGGTGAATCCACCATTCCCGCTGATGACCACCGAGGAACTGGATGCAGCCTTCGACCTGCCTTACACCCGTCTGCCTCATCCTAAGTACAAGGGCAAGACCATTCCGGCATACGAGATGATCAAGTTCTCTGTGAACCTGCATCGTGGCTGCTTCGGCGGTTGCTCGTTCTGTACCATTTCGGCACACCAGGGCAAGTTCGTGGTTTGCCGTAGCAAGGAGAGCATTCTGAAAGAGGTGAAGAAAATCATCGAGATGCCTGATTTCAAGGGCTATCTGAGCGATCTGGGCGGTCCTTCGGCAAACATGTATGGCATGCACGGCAAGAACCAGAAGGCTTGCGAGGTATGCAAGCGCCCATCGTGCGTGAACCCTCAGATTTGTCCGAACCTGAACACCGACCACAGCAAGCTGCTGGAGATCTATCATGCCGTAGATGCCCTGCCGGGTATCAAGAAGAGCTTCATCGGTAGTGGTGTGCGCTACGACCTGCTCCTACACAAGAGCAAGGACGAGAAGGTGAACCAGGCGGCAAGGGAATATACCCGCGAGCTGATCACCAAGCACGTGAGTGGTCGACTGAAGGTAGCACCGGAACATACCAGTCCAGAGGTATTGAAGTTCATGCGCAAACCATCGTTCGATCTCTTCTACGAATTCAAACGCATCTTCGACAAGATCAACAAGGAAGAAGGTCTCAACCAGCAGATCATTCCATACTTCATCAGTTCGCATCCGGGCTGTCATGAAGAGGATATGGCAGAACTGGCAGTAATTACCAAGGGACTCGACTTTCATCTGGAGCAGGTACAGGACTTCACCCCTACCCCAATGACGATTTCTACGGAAACATGGTACACGGGATACGACCCATACACCTTGGAACCAGTATTCAGTGCCAAGACCCAGAAGGAAAAGCTTGCCCAGCGCATGTTCTTCTTCTGGTACAAGCCAGAGGAGCGCCGCGCCATTGAGAGCGAACTTCGCCGTATCGGCAGAACAGATTTGATAGATAAGCTATACGATAAGAAGAGCTTCGGCGGAAATCATGGCGGAGGTTTCAAGGGCAAGAAGACCAACTTCGATGACAAGGCGATTGGTTCTACCTATGATAATCCGGGCGTAGGCAGAGGTGCCAAGGGCAAGCGTGGTGCCGACAGAAATGCAGCAGAGCCAAATGGCGGAAGAGGCCGTGGCAGAAATGCAGCAGACCGCTTTGCGCCAAAGGGATATGGCAATGTAGGTTGCTATGACGAGGAGAAATACCTCAATGAAGGTCGTCCTTTGAATGGTAAATTTTCAAGAAACGGTCATGCTCAGCAAGGCAGAGGAAATAATGCTCCGCAGGGCAGAAGCAACAACGCCAATGCTAATATCCGCGATGCAGTAGCCGCAGCCAGAGCCGAGCTCCGCAATCAGAAAGACCAGGGTGCCGGCTTCTTCAAGGACAAGAAGAAAAAGAGTTTCAATCCTAATTTCGACACCGACAACCACAATCGCAAGAACCGCTATAACAGCGGAGATAAGAACGAGCGTGGCAGCGGACGTGGAAACCAGGGAAGAAACGAAGGAAGAGGCAGGAGAAAATAATATGAAATTAATTTAAAAAAGAGGGTGTGTCATAAACCACATCCCATACGCCCTGAAAGGGCAGAAGCTCCTAGCCCAGGGCAACGCCCTGGGCTAGGAGCTTCTGCCCTTTCAGGGCGTGCTTCACAAATGCTAGTATTGTCTCAGTGCCCAGGGCGTACTTCACAAATGCTAGTATTGTCTCAGCGCCCCGAGTAACTCGGCATTCTCTGTCTTGTTTCCGATGGTGATTCTCAGACAGTTGCCGCAAAGCTGAACCTTATTGCGGTTTCTTACGATGATGCCCTGTGCCACCAGATAATCGTAGATGGCCTGCGCATCCGTAACCTTCACCAGGAAGAAGTTGGCATCCGTAGGATAAACCTTCACGGTGATAGGCAGATCCAGGAAGGCAGCCATCACCTTCGAACGCTCCTGAAGGATGTTCTTCACCCACTCATCCACTTTCAGCGGATTCTTCAAAACCTCAAGTGCCTGCTGCTGGGTAAGCAGATTCACATTATAAGGATACTTCACCTTATTGAATATGTCAATAATCTCCTTGCTGGCAAACGCCATACCCAGACGAAGCGCTGCACAACCCCATGCCTTACTCATCGTATTGAGCACGATGAGATTAGGGAAATGCTTCAGCACACCACGGAAGGTGCGCTCGGAAGAGAAATCGCTATAAGCCTCATCCACAATGACGATACCATCAAAGAGACGAAGCACCTCTACGATAGCCTCGCGATTGATGTGATTGCCCGTCGGGTTGTTAGGGCTGCAGAACCATACCACCTTGGTATTCTCATCGCAGGCATCAATGATCTTCTCTGCAGAAATCTGATAGTTCTCATCGAGCAACACAGAGCGATACTCCACGTCGTTGATATCAGCACAAACCTCATACATACCGTATGTAGGAGCAATGGCTACCACATTATCCTTGCCAGGGCGACAGAACACACGGTAAACCAAGTCGATGGCCTCATCCGAACCATTGCCCAAGAAAATCTGGTCTTCAGCTACCCCCTTGATCTTACTCACCTGTTTTTTCAGTTCCACCTGCAGTGGGTCAGGGTATCGGTTATAAGGGTCATTATAGGGATTCTCGTTGGCATCGAGGAAAACGCGGGCATTTCTGCCAGCGAATTCCGTGCGAGCGCAACTGTAAGGTGCCAAGTTCCAGATGTTTTCTCGGCACAAGTCTTTTAAATCTTTCATACCTTACTTTTATTTTAGACTTTTTACTCTCAATCTCATGGCGTTGGCATGTGCCTCCAACTGCTCGTTCTCCGCCATCGTCACCACAGCATCACCTATGTTACGAATACCTTCTTCCGTGAGATGCTGGAAGGTGATCTTGCGGTTGTAACTGTCGAGGTTCACACCATTGTAAGCCAGTGCATAGCCATGGGTTGGCAGGGTATGATTGGTACCGCTGGCATAGTCGCCGGCACTCTCACATGCATAGTTGCCCAGGAATACGCTGCCCGCATTCACCACTTTCTCGGCAAGCTGCTCATAATCAGCAGTTGCAATGATGAGATGCTCAGGGGCATAGGTATTGCAGAGATCGATGGCTTCCTCTTCGTCCTTCACGAGGATGAACTTGGAGTTGTCCAATGAGGTCTGTGCCATCTCCTTACGTGGCAACTGTTCCAACTGCACTTCCACTTCCTTCTTCACATCTTCCAAAACCTTCTCGGAGGTAGTGATGAAGAAAACCTGAGAGTCGAAGCCGTGCTCAGCCTGCGATAAGAGGTCGGCAGCCGCAAAGACAGGGTTGGCAGTTTCATCAGCGATGAGACAAACCTCCGAAGGTCCAGCCGGCATATCGATAGCCACATCGTGGAGAGAAACCTGCTGCTTGGCAGCCATCACAAACTGGTTGCCCGGACCGAAGATCTTATATACCTTAGGCACACTTTCTGTTCCGTATGCCATCGCACCGATGGCCTGCACGCCGCCAGCCTTGAAAATCTTGCTTACGCCAGCAATTTTTGCCGCCATCAGGATAGCAGGATTCACCTTACCCTCCTTGTTAGGAGGCGTGCAGAGAACAATCTCCTTGCAACCGGCAATCTTGGCAGGAGTGGCGAGCATCAATACGGTGCTAAACAAAGGTGCAGTACCACCAGGGATATACAATCCCACCTTCTCTATCGCCACGCTCTTCTGCCAGCAGGTGACACCAGCACAGGTTTCCACCTTCTTACCCTCAAACTTCTGGCTCTGATGGAATGCGGCAATGTTATGATGGGCGAGGTGCAAAGCGTCTTTCAGTTCTTGAGAAACCAGTAGCTCAGCCTCTTCGATTTCAGCCTCAGTCACAGCCAAAGAATCGAGATGGGCATGATCAAACTTCTCCTCGTAACGCTTCACGGCTTCATCGCCATGGTTCTTCACATCGTCGAGTACACCTTGTACGGTCGCATTCAACTGCGATACATCCAGGTGTGGGCGTTCTACAATCTCGCTCCATTCCTCCTTTGCAGGATACTTTATTACCTTCATTCCTTATTATACTTTGAAATTTATTAATACATTGAACTTTGCAAACAGTTCAATGTTACAATATCATCTTCTCGATTGGTGTCACCAGAATGCCCTGTGCACCGAGTTCCTTCAACTTACCGATGATTTCCCAGAAACGCTTCTCATCGAGAACGGTGTGGATAGAGCACCACTCCTCGTCTGCCAATGGGATGATGGTAGGGCTCTTGATACCAGGCAATACCTGGGTAATCTCCTCTACCTTCGCCTTAGGGGCATTCATCATCACGTACTTCTTGTCCTGGGCAGAGCGTACAGCCTCGAAGCGGAACAGCATCTCGTTGAGAATCTGATGCTTCTCATCATCCATTTTCCAGTTGCCGATGAGCAGAGCCTCGCTCTTCATCACTACCTCAACCTCGGCGAGATTGTTGCTTACCAGTGTAGAACCAGAGCTGACAATATCAAAGATACCATCTGCCAGACCGATACCCGGGCTAATCTCCACAGAACCAGTGATGACGTGAATGTCGGCATTGATATTGTTCTTCTTCATGAAGTTGCGCAGGATGTTAGGATAAGAGGTAGCAATCTTCTTGCCATTAAACCATTTCAATCCTGGATAATCAATCTTCTTAGGGATGGCAAGACTCAAACGGCACTTGCTGAAACCCAATCGGTCGATAATCTGTGCGTTTTCACCACGCTCTACAAATTCATTCTCACCCACGATACCGATGTCGGCAACGCCAGAGGCTACGCTCTGAGGAATATCGTCATCGCGGAGATAGAGCACCTCCAGAGGGAAATTACTTGCCTGCACCAGAAGAGTGCGCTTTGAGGCGCTTACCTTGATATCCGCCTCTGCTAAAAGATTCATTGTGTCGTCGAACAGACGACCTTTACTTTGTACTGCTATTCGTAACATATTTCTGTATTTTGTTTGAAAAACATTGCAAAAGTACATAAAATTGTTAGAATATGCAAATAATTTCGCACTTATATGCTTTTTTTTGTACTTTTGCAGTCGCAATGAGAAAAAAATTATATTTATACACATTATATTCGCTGTTTTTGCTTGCCAGTTGCGCTGACAAGAAACCGCAACAGGAACTCACTCCCTGGGGAACTCCCGTGGGCGAAGTGGAGTCTATGGACGGTTCTGACGAAGAGGAATCTGACGAAAACGCAGCAGATGGCAATGCTGGCGCTCAGGCTCAGCAACGGGGTTTGTCGCTGTCGGATATCCAGGACAATGGCGAGCTGATCATGCTTACAGTGAATGGTCCTACCACCTATTATGATTACCACAACCACGGAATGGGTCTGCAGTACCTGCTCTGCGAGAAGTTTGCCCAGCAGATTGGTGTATCGTTGAGAGTGGAGGAATGCAAGGACACTACCGAGATGATTCAGAAACTCCAGAAGGGAGAAGGCGACATCATCGCCGTTCCCCTGCCCCGTCATATATTAAAAGGTGAAAAGTCATCGGCAGGAAAGAACAAAACGGCTGCAAAATCGGTTTCCGGAGATAGCAAGACTATCAATCTACTTTTCTGCGGCGTAACACCTGATAAAGGCAAGACGCAGTGGGCGGTAGTTGGCGGCAACAAGAGTCTCGCCGACACCCTGAACGGATGGTTCAAGCCAAAACTGATAGCCGAGGTAAAGAAGGAAGAGTCCTTCCTGCTCTCTACGGCAAGCATCCGCCGACATGTCTATTCTCCTTTCCTCAACCGTTCCAAGGGAGTCATCTCCCGCTACGACCATCTCTTTATGAGATACAGCGGAACGGCACGTATGGACTGGCGCCTGATGGCTGCACAGTGTTACCAGGAGAGTTGCTTCGACCCGAATGCCAAATCATGGGCTGGTGCCTGCGGACTGATGCAGATCATGCCATCTACCGCTGCCCACCTGGGATTACCGATGAGTGCCATCCACGATGCAGAGGCGAATGTGGCAGCAGCAGCCAGATACATGGCAGAACTCCAGGGACATTTCTCGGATGTAGGCGATCCGGCACAGCGTGCGCTCTTCGCCCTGGCTGCCTATAATGGTGGTTTCCACCATATCCGTGATGCAATGGCACTGACCAGGAAACATGGTGGCAACCCACAGAACTGGGGACATGTAAGAGAATACGTGCTGCGCCTTACCCAACCCGCCTATTATGGCGACCCTGTGGTGAAATATGGTTATATGCGAGGTACAGAGACGGCAGATTATGTAGATAGAATCCGTGCCCGCTGGAGCGAGTACTGCGGTGGAGCCAGCTTCCACGAGAGCTATCGGGGCGGCAGCCGTGGTCCGCACATCGGAAGAGGTGCCGACTCCTTCAATGGAGCACCGGTAAAATCAAAGAGAAACTATCAAAGGAAATACCATATATAAAATATGATATAGATTGATCCCACACGGGCTGAAAGCCCAGAAGCACCTAGCCCAGGGCAACACCCTGGGTAAACATAGAGTATAACAGAAGCGCCCTGAAAGGGCAAAAGCATTAAATCTACTATGCTTTTGCTCTTTCAGGGCGCTTTGCCAATTGGACTTACTTACCAAGCACTTCATCGAGTAAGGTGTAGAATGCAGGATCCTCACCCACAATGGTCTTCACAATCTTGCCGTCAGGACCGATGACAATCTTAGTTGGGAAGCCCTGAACAGCATACTTGTCGAGTACATCGCTACCCTTTGGATTATAGACGTGAATCCATGGCAACTGATGCTTCTCAACGGCAGCCTTCCACTTAGCCTCGGTATCGTTGCAGTCAACACCCAGGATCTCGAACTTACCCTTATACTTCTCGTAGTACTCCTTCATCTTAGGCATACCCTTGATACACCAGATACACCAGGAACCCCAGAAGTCGATGACTACATACTTGCCACGAAGGCTGGAAAGAGAGAATGGTTTGCCGTTGATATCATTCAAGGTAAAATCAGGAGCCTCTACACCGGAAGCCTGAACCACTTTAGCCTTCTCCTCCATCTCTGCGCGCTTCTTGGCACGTTCGAAAATTGGCTCATAGTATGCCTTCATTCTACCGTTCTTGACGTTATCTGCCATCAGACTGATCAAAGTCTCCTTATCCTTGACATCGTCCAGCTCGTCGATGAGAAGAGCGATACATTCCTGATCAGAATGCTGCTTGGCATAAGCAAGAAGGTCGGCAGCATACTTCTTCTGCAAAGGTTCCATACGCTCATCTACTACTTTTTCGATAGAATCGCGGTTGCTGTCATTCACATTGTCAGAATACCATTTCCAGAGCGCCTTGATATCCTTGTAAGCCTGACCCTTATACTCATCCATCAAATCCTGTTCCTGATAGAATTTACCTCCCTTGATATCGACACCCCCAGTGAAGTTACCCTTCATCTCAATAGTCTCACTCGGAATGGCAAAGACAGGGATGGCACTAAATGCTCCACTCTTGATGACCTTCTGGTCACAGAGATAAACCCATTGAGGCTTATCAAAGTTCTTGGAGAACTCAAACTTCTTTTTCTTAACCTCGATGTTTTCCGTCTTTCTTCCAATCATAGCTACCAGAGAATCCGGCAACCCCTCTACGTTACCCTTGATCTGAAAGGTTCCGCTCTGAGCCATCGCTGCTGCAGATGCCAGCATCATAGCAGCTGTAAAAATCATTTTCTTCATTTTGAATTATGTTTTATCTTTTATATTTCCACATTAACTTTTATTCATACCTTATTATATAAGGCATTCTTTATTCCTCATACTCCGTGGTATCCTCGATACCCGCCTCAGCCAGTGCCTCCTTGCGTTCCACGCAGGTACCGCATTTTCCGCAGTGCTTCTCACCACCCTTGTAGCAGCTCCAGGTCTCGGCATAGTCAATGCCCAGTTTCTTGCCGATAGCTGCAATCTCACCCTTGGTGATGTTGGTATAAGGAGCCACCACGCGAACATCTACGAAGGTGCCAGCCTCGGCAGCCTCATCGATTGCCTTGATAAATTCAGGGCGACAATCCGGATAGATAGTGTGGTCGCCGCCGTGATTGGCGATGAGCACCTTCTTCAGATTGTTGCTCTCAGCGATACCGATGGCGATACTCAGCATGATACCATTACGGAAAGGCACCACGGTAGATTTCATATTGTCATCGGCATAATGTCCCTCAGGGATGGCATCGGCACCTTCCAGGAGAGAGCTCTTGAAATACTGATGCATGAATCCCAGATCAATGGTGATATGCTTGATGCCCAGTCGCTCGCAGTGCATCTTGGCGAAAGGAATCTCACGCTCGTTGTGATTGCTTCCATAGTTGAAACTGATACCCAGGGCTATCTCGTCCTTCTTGTCATAGAGCAGGGTAATACTGTCCATACCGCCGCTCACAATAATTACTGAATCCTTCATTTATTTTGAACTTTTTATTTTAAAGTCAGATTATACAATATTTATAAAGTCAGATATACACTAAAATCTGCGTAATCAGAGAAATCTGCGTGAGATTTTACCCGAACAAGCAGCGAAACGCCTCTTCCACCTTCCTTACGGGATGAATCTCTATCTGATACTTCTTATGGTCGAAACCATGATAATTATACTTCGGAATGATGATATGCTGGAATCCGAGCTTCTCTGCCTCAGCGATGCGCTGCTCGATACGGCTCACCGGACGAACCTCGCCACTGAGTCCTACCTCGCCACACATACACCAGCCCTGGTCTATCGCTGTATCTACATTGCTGCTCAATACCGCAGCCAGCACACTCAGGTCCATCGCAGGGTCCGTCACTCGCAAGCCTCCCGCAATGTTCAGGAACACATCCTTCGCCATCAACTTGAAGCCCACTCGCTTCTCCATCACTGCAAGGAGCATATTCAGTCTTCGCTGATCGAAACCCGTTGCCGAGCGCTGGGGAGTTCCGTATGCCGCCGTGCTCACCAGAGCCTGCGTCTCCACCAGGAACGGGCGCACACCCTCAATGGCAGCACTGATGGCAACACCCGACAGTCCGTCGTGATCTTCCGTAAGGAGCAGTTCCGACGGATTGCTCACCTGTCTCAATCCTCCCTGCAGCATCTCGTAGATGCCGAGTTCCGAAGTGCTTCCGAATCGGTTCTTGATGCTTCGCAGGATGCGGTACATATAATGTTGATCACCCTCAAACTGGATGACGGTATCCACAATATGCTCCAGGATCTTCGGACCAGCCAGGGTTCCCTCCTTATTAATATGTCCGATCAGGATAACAGGGATACCGCTGGTCTTGGCAAATCTCAGGAGCGATGCTGCGCATTCACGCACCTGGGATACTGAACCAGGAGAACTATCCACACTCTCTGTAGCAATTGTTTGGATAGAATCGATAACTATCAGTTCTGGAGCCACTTGCTGAATATGGGAAAAGATTTTCTCTAACTGTGTTTCACAGAGAATCGTAATATGACCGAAGGCATTCTCCGGTGGAATTCCATCTGCCGAAACAGCATCTCCAGTTGAACCATTCTTCAGCATAGCCTGTCCCTTCGCCAGTCTGTCAGCTCTCAGCTTAATCTGATGGGCACTCTCCTCACCGCTCACATACAGCACCCTTCTATGTTTCATATTCAGGATGGTCTGCAGCGTAAGGGTACTCTTTCCGATGCCCGGTTCACCGCCCAGCAGGGTGATGCTTCCCGGCACCATACCGCCACCCAGTACGCGGTTCAGCTCCTCGTCCATCATATCGATACGCGGCTCATCCACAGCCGAAATATCCTTCAGATTCATCGGCTTGGCATCTGCGTCGGAGTGTTGTCCACCAAACATGGTAGCAGCCCCGCCATGCCTCATGGTCATGCCAGCGCTTTTAGCCGCCTGCGATCCCGAATCAGCCGCAATGCGTATCTCCTTAAAAGTATTCCATTGTCCGCAGCTAGGGCATTTACCCATCCACTTGGCACTTTCCTGCCCGCAGTTGCTGCAAACATATGCTATCTTATCTTTTGCCATAACGATTGAATTTGTCGGCAAAGGTACAGTTTTTTTTCTTTAAACACTAAAAAAGTAACCATTTTTACATTTTATAACCATCGTTTTGCAAAGTAGATATGGCAAAAAAGCTTATCTACCACAAAAAATCTTTAAATCGTAGCAGAAAGATTTGGTAGTACCGATTATTTTTGTTACTTTTGCCTACGGAAAGAGTTTGTTACGACCCGACACCACTCCTATTTTTATATAGTATGCACATAGGAGCCTGATAAGCTCACTAGTCGTAGGGCAAAGGTCGTTTCAGCAGTAAACAGGGTTAATAACATAATACTAATATAAAAATTTAGGTAAAATGAAAATTGAGAATTTTAACTTTGCTGGTCACAAGGCAATCGTACGCGTTGATTTCAACGTGCCATTGGATGAGAATGGTAATGTAACAGACGACACTCGTATCCGCGGTGCCCTCCCTACTTTGAAGAAGGTACTCGCAGACGGTGGTGCGCTCATCATGATGAGCCACATGGGTAAGCCAAAGGGCAAGGTTAAGCCAGAGCTTTCACTCTCTCAGATTGTTAAGAACGTATCAGACGCTCTCGGTGTAGAGGTTAAGTTTGCTAAGGACTGCGGTAACGCTGATGCTGAGGCTGCTGCCTTGAAGCCAGGTGAGGCTCTCTTGCTCGAGAACCTTCGTTTCTATCCTGAAGAGGAAGGCAAGCCAGTAGGTGTAGAGAAGGGTACTCCTGAGTTCGACGCTGCTAAGGCTGAGATGAAGGAGCGTCAGAAGAAGTTCGCTGCTAAGTTGGCTTCTTACGCTGACGTATATGTAATGGACGCATTCGGTACAGCTCACCGCAAGCACGCTTCTACAGCTGTCATCGCAGATTCTTTCGACAAGGATCACAAGATGCTCGGTTTCCTGATGGAGAAAGAGGTAAAGGCTGTTGACGCAGTTCTCGGCAACATCAAGCGCCCATTCACAGCTATCATGGGTGGTTCTAAGGTTTCTACCAAGATCGGTATCATCGAGAACTTGTTGACTAAGGTTGACAACCTGATTCTCTGCGGTGGTATGACTTATACATTCTCTAAGGCTCTCGGTGGCAAGATCGGTATGTCTATCTGCGAGGATGACAAGCTCGATGTAGCTCTCGACGTAATCAAGAAGGCTAAGGAGAACGGTGTAAACCTCGTACTCGGCACAGACTCTATCTGCGGTGACGACTTCAAGAACGACTGCAATACCCAGGTTTGCCCATCTAACAACATCCCTGACGGCTGGGAGGGTATGGACGCAGGTCCTGAGACTCGCAAGGCTTTCGCTGCAGCTATCAAGGGTGCTAAGACAATCCTCTGGAATGGTCCTGCAGGTGTATTCGAGTTCGACAACTTCGCTGGTGGTTCTAAGGCTATCGCTGACGCAATCGCTGAGGCTACCAAGGAAGGTGCATTCTCACTCATCGGTGGTGGCGACTCTGTAGCTTGTATCAACAAGTTCGGTTTGGCAGATCAGGTATCTTATATCTCTACAGGTGGTGGTGCTCTCCTCGAGGCTATCGAGGGTAAGGTATTGCCAGGTGTAGCAGCTATTGAGAAGTAATCAATAGGTTTCTATATAAATTGAGTTCGGGGGCATCCCATCCGTGGATGTCCTCGAATTTTTCAATATAAGATACCCTGCCTTAATAATCACGATACAGTATTCCCTTTATTCAATATATTATTAAAACCGAAAATTTAAAAGAAATTAATGGATTGGATTATTAATCTTTTCACCAACACAGAGTCGGTGGCTCACATCGCCCTACTCTACGCAATCGTGATTGCGGTTGGTGTGTATCTGGGAAAGATCAAGATCGGTGGCATCTCGCTGGGTGTTACCTTCGTGCTCTTCGCAGGTATCCTGGCCGGCCACGTGGGCTTCACGGGCCCTAAGGAAATCCTTACCTTCGTGCAAGACTTCGGATTGATACTCTTTGTCTTCATGATTGGTATGCAGGTGGGTCCTGGCTTCTTCGAGAGTTTCAAGAAAGGTGGTGTGACGCTGAACTTGCTTTCTGCCACAGCTATCCTGCTCAACATCCTCGTGATGTTCGGATGCTATTACCTCTTCTTCGACACCAGCAACCCACAGAACCTGCCTATGATGGTGGGTACCCTCTATGGTGCGGTTACCAACACCCCAGGTCTTGGTGCTGCCAACGAGGCATTGCTCAGTGTTTTCCCTAACGGTGCTCCTAGCATCGCCAACGGTTATGCCTGTGCCTATCCTCTGGGTGTGGTTGGAATCATCGGTGCTACCATCCTCATCAAGTACATCACCCGCGTAGATATGGCTGCAGAAGAAGAGCAGCTCAACGAGGAGGAGGCTGCCAACCCTCATGCAAAACCTCACAATATGCACCTGCGCGTGGAGAATGCCTACATCGCAGGTAGAACGCTGAGAGAGGTTTCAGAGTTCCTGAATCGAGACATCGTCTGCTCAAGACTCCTCCACAACGGAGAAGTGAGCATCCCTAACAGCAAGACAACATTTGAGGTAGGCGACGAGCTGCTCGTGGTTTGTGCTGAGGCTGATGCAGAGGCCATCAAGGCTTTCATCGGTCCTGAGATTGATGCAGAGTGGGACCGCGAGAAGGATGAGGTTCAGCATTTCGTATCCAGAAGAATCATTGTTACCCGTCCTGAGATGAACGGCAAGACCCTTGGTAAGATGCACTTCTCCAGTGTATATGGTGTGAACGTGACCCGTATTTCCCGTCAGGGTATGGATCTCTTCGCAGGCCGTAACCACCACTTCCATGTGGGCGACCGCGTGATGGTAGTAGGTCCTGAGGAGAATGTAAACCGTGTGGCTGAAATCATGGGTAACTCTGTAAAGCGCCTCGATGCGCCTAACATCGCTACCATCTTCATCGGTATCATGGTAGGTATCATCTTCGGTTCTCTCCCATTCGCTATCCCTGGCATGCCAGTGCCATTGAAGCTGGGTATCGCAGGTGGTCCGCTCATCATCGCCATCCTCATCGGCCGTTTCGGTTATCGCATGAAACTGGTTACCTATACCACTACCTCAGCCAACATGATGCTGCGAGAGATAGGACTGGTACTCTTCCTGGCGAGTGTGGGAATCAAGGCTGGTGCCGGATTCTGGGACACAGTGGTTCAGGGCGACGGATTGAAGTATGTGGGATGCGGTTTCCTCATCACCATCATTCCTATCCTCATCGTGGGTACCATCGCCAGATTGAAGTTCAAATTCAATTACTTCACCATCATGGGTATGCTTGCCGGTACTTATACCGACCCTCCTGCACTGGCTTACGCCAACGCATCCTGCTCTAAGGAGGCTCCAGCCGTAGGTTACTCTACCGTATATCCATTGAGTATGTTCCTCCGTATCTTTACAGCCCAGATCGTGGTGCTGTTCTTCTGCGGAGCATAAACGCTTACAAAAGTTAACAAAACAACTAGTAATAGTTATAAATTATAAAAGAGGTGCACAAAGATAAAAATTTGTGCACCTTTTTTGTTGCCTTTTCACAAATTATTCGTAACTTTGACGCATTAAAACAACAGACAAGAAAACCTAATGTGATTTTCTTAAAAATGAAAACTTCTAAAACGTTGATATGCGTATGAAGAAATTGGGATTTTTGATAACCATGCTAGTCATCGCATCCTTGCCCGCCTGGAGCCAGGGAGCCAAGAGCATCCGTATTACGGAGGTGATGACCCACAACCGTACCAACCTCGTAGATGAGTACGGTCAGCACAAACCATGGGTGGAATTGAGCAATTCCTCCTTTACCACGTATAACGTACGTGGTATGTTCCTAACCACCGACCGACGGGTTCTCAACAAGAATCTTTCGCCCGAAGCACGCCGACAACTGATGTGCCCCTTGCCGAACAACGAGCCCCGAACCACACTGGGCGGCAAGAAAAGCATCGTCATCTTCGACAGCAGTTCCTGGTACAAGGACGGCTGGAACGGGCAGTTCTGGAAGGCAAAGGATTCTTCCAACACAGGTCCTTTCCACCTCAATCTGATTCTACAGGAAAAGAAGCCCAACTGGATAGCCCTCTATGACGGAAATGCCGTGGACTTGATAGACTCCGTAAGCGTGCCTGTATTGGCAGCCGATGAAAGCTATGAATTGAGCCAGGATTTCAAGATATGGGAGAAAGCCATAGCTGGAGCCATCACCCCGGGCTATCTGCCACAACACGTAGGTCTGAGCAAGGCACAGCTTCTGAAGAAGCAGGATCCATACGGCATCGGCATCTCCGTGCTTTCAATGGGCATCGTATTCTCATGTCTCGCCCTCCTCTTCGTCGTATTCTGGGCATTCGGAGCCTACATGAAACACAAGCAGCGCATCGCCCGTGCCACCGAGAAGCATGCCACCTTATTATATAAGACCGGCAAGAAGACCATTGAGGTAACGCAAGACCTGAGTCATAAGACCAACATAATCTTGAAAGATGGTCTGAAGACCAAGGGTATCGACAAGGAAATCTACATGGCGGTCATCTCGCTCGCCCTCAAGGAATACCTGGAGGATGTGCATGATGTAGAATCCGGCATCATTACCATCAAGCCTAAACAGACAAGATGGAATGCTCCGAAATTCAATAATATCAATAATTCTAAATAACAGAAACTATGGCTAAGTATCAATATACAGTGAAAGGAGTCGATTACGAAGTCGAAATCCAGGATATAGAAGGCAACATCGCCAATGTAACCGTGAATGGCATCCCATTTGAAGTGGAAATGAAGCAGCCTGTGAAGGCTGGCAAGCAGAAAGTGAAGTTGGGAGGAGAACAAACTGTAAAAAGCGAGAATAACAACAGTTCTTCCACTTCTGCAGCAAATGCTACAGCTGCGCCAACCGCCAAACCGGCTGCAGCAGCTGCCGGCAAACCAGTGGTAGCCCCTCTGCCTGGCACCATCAACGAAATCAAGGTGAAGGTGGGCGACAAGGTGAATGCAGGCGATACCGTCGTGATCCTCGAAGCCATGAAGATGCAGAACAACATCGAGGCAGAGACTTCCGGAACCATCACCGGCATCAACGTCAATAAAGGCGATGCCGTGATGGAAGGAGACACGTTAGTAACCATTAAATAGATAGTTTATGGATTTCATCATACAAAACTTCAATGAGTTCCTGACCTATACGGGCTTTGCAAATGCCACGGCAGGAAACCTCGCCATGATCGTGATAGGAGTTATCTGCATCTGGCTTGCCATCAAGAAGGATTTCGAACCACTTCTCCTGGTGCCCATCGGACTGGGCATCATCCTGGGCAACATCCCCTTCCGTGCTGATGCCGGACTCGAAATCGGCCTGTACGAAGATAACTCGGTGTTGAATATCTTCTATCAGGGCGTAAAACAGGGCTGGTATCCCCCACTCGTATTCCTGGGCATCGGAGCGATGACCGATTTTTCGGCATTAATATCCAATCCGAAGCTGATATTAATCGGTGCAGCTGCCCAGTTTGGCATCTTCGGTGCCTACATGATAGCACTGGCTCTGGGGTTCGAACCGAACCAGGCAGCCGGTATTGCCATCATAGGTGGTGCCGACGGACCTACCGCCATCTTCCTGAGCAGTAAGTTAAGTCCTAACCTGATGGGAGCCATCGCCGTTTGCGCCTACTCCTATATGGCATTGGTGCCAGTAATCCAGCCCCCATTGATGCGTCTGCTCACCACCAAGGAAGAGCGCGTCATCAAGATGAAGCCAGCACGTCAGGTATCACAGACAGAGAAGATTCTCTTCCCTATCGTCGGTTTGCTGCTCACCACCTTCATCGTGCCATCAGGTCTGCCATTGCTCGGTATGCTTTTCTTCGGAAATCTCCTGAAGGAAAGTGGAAAGACGACTAGACTTGCCAAGACAGCAGGCAGCAGTCTGAATGACATCGTGGTAATGCTGCTCGGCTTGACTGTAGGCTGTTCTACCCAGGCATCTGAGTTCCTCACCCTGAACACCATCAAGATCTTCGCCCTCGGTGCCCTGGCATTCATCATCGCTTCAGCCAGCGGTATCCTTTTTGTGAAACTGATGAACCTCTTCCTGCCAAAGGGCAAGAAGCTGAACCCACTGATCGGAAATGCCGGTGTGAGTGCCGTGCCTATGAGTGCCCGCATCAGCAACAACCTCGGTTTGGAGTACGACCGTCACAACTTCCTGCTCATGCACGCCATGGGGCCGAATGTTGCAGGTGTTATCGGTTCCGCCGTAGCCGCCGGCGCCCTGCTGGGATTCTTTAATTAAAATAGAGTTTTAAACGTGGCTTAAGGACGCCCTGAAAGGGCAAAAGCCCCTAGCCCAGGGCAACACCCTGGGTTAGCTATCCAACAAAGAAAACGCCCTGAAAGGGCAAAAGCTTCCAACATCCAAAGCTTTTGCCCTTTCAGGGCGAACTTTTATATTCATCCGAATACCCAGGGCGTTGCCCTGGGCTAGGAGCTTCTGCCCTTTCAGGGCGTGCATCCTAGCTCTTCTTGATCGTCATTTTGCCTTCGAGCGAGATGATGATTTCCACCTGATAACTCATACTGCTGTCCGGCATAGCCAAAACCACTCTATAATGAAGTCCATCAGTATCCACCTTTTTCAGTACGATATCACTCAAAATCGCCTGCTTGAGGAACTCATGAGGAACCTGTCCATCGAAATCCTCCTTGCGGAAGTCACGGCCGAAAATCCTGCTAGCACCCCGGTAGATGTTCACGTTCACGATGTTGTCGTAATAGACATTATCCACTTCTACGCCATCATCATTGTATGAACTCTTGAATACCTTATAGGTAGTAGGGTTCACCTGCACATAGAGATGCAACTTCTCATCGCCTGCATACACCACAGAATCTCTCTTGATGAGCGTATTCTGATTGAGAACCACCGGCTGCTGATGCAGGAACTGCTGCAGGTAAGAAGTATCGTCTGTCTTGACGAGTTTCATGATATCGCCATTCAGCACCTTAAACTGAAAGATATGGGCAGCCTGCTTGATAATCGGATATTTAGTCGTATTGGCACCCTTCATCACCAGCGTATCGCCAGCTATATAGAAATATACCGGTTGGCTGGTAGAATCAGGATAGTAGATGGTGTCACCCTTCACGCGAAAGACAACATTATCTTCATCATCGCCATCCAACCAGATGCCCTGGAGCATTTTCTTGGCAGCAGTATCCTCCTTTACTCCGGCAGAATCCTTACCCGCAGACTTCTGTCCGCAGCTGGCCATCGCCGCCAGGAGGCTTGCACACAACAATATGTTAATAACTTGTTTCATCTTTTCACGATATCTTACTCAAAATACTCAGCCTCCTCAAAAGACAGCGCCTTATTGAGGTCTTTTTCTGAGAGCAATACATTTTCGCCCTCAATAGGCCACTTGATACCAATGGTTTCATCATTCCAGCGGATACTTGCCTCAGCTTGAGGAGCATAAGAGTTATCTACTTTATAGGTAAAGATTGCCTCGTCGCTGAGCACGAGGAAACCATGCGCAAAGCCACGAGGAATGAAGAACTGCAACTTGTTCTCCCCGCTCAGTTCCACCATTACATACTTGCCGAAGGTCTTGCTGTCTTTACGCAAATCTACCGCAACATCCAGGACCTTACCCTTGATGACACGCACCAGTTTAGCCTGCGAACTTTCGCCCTTCTGATAATGAAGGCCTCGAAGCACGCCTCTACTCGACATAGACTCATTGTCTTGCACAAACTCAACATGATAACCAATGTGGGCATCGAACTCAGCCTGTTTCCAAGCCTCGAAAAAGTAGCCTCTAGCATCATCAAACACTTTTGGCTGTATGACCCACACTCCTTCTATTTCGGTCTCTGTATATTCCATTGCTATACTTGTTCTATTTTTTAGTGGCAAAGGTAATACTTTTTGGCGATATGACAAAACAAATTAAACTTTTTATCACTCCTTACGAAAATTTCCCTTAAAATAGTTGTCCAATTCCCAAAAAAGCCGTACCTTTGCAAAAGATATTCAGAAAAAGAAGATAAACATTTAGACGTGATAGAAATTAACCGACATATAGAAATTCTGCTCTTGAGCAACGATTGTGTAATCGTACCAGGTTTTGGTGGATTCATGGCTCATCATGTAGATGCACGTTACGATGGCAGAGACAATATGTTTTTGCCACCGCTGAGAACTGTAGGATTCAATCCGCAGCTCACGATGAACGATTCCCTCCTCGCACTCTCGTACGTGGAGACTTACGATATCAGCTACCCTGAGGCATTGCGCCGTATTGAGGATGAGGTGGTTGAAATCAGACAATCATTGGAAAACGAAGGTAAATTCGAAATAGAAAATATCGGTATGCTCTTCCTCAACGAAGATGGCAACATCAGTTTCGAGCCATGCGAGGCAGGCATTCTTACTCCAGACTTCTATGGTTTGGGCGGTTTCGACATGCTTCCTATCGCACAGATTGACAACGGTGAACAGCAGAACGAGAATCAAAACGTGGCAATGACAGTAAATCTTGCCAAGGATGAACAGCCAGTTAAAAAAGAGGCAGAAGCACCTGCTACTCCTGCCAACAATTCGGTATTCATCGCTGAAGAAGAGGAAGAAGAGGAAAAGGCTGAATTCATCAGCATCAAGAAGAGCTGGCTACGCAACATGGCAGCAGCCTGCATCGCCCTCATCGCCTTCTTCACCATCTCTACTCCGCTCGGAAGTCCTACTATCGAGAAGAGTCAGATTGACACGGGGATGCTTACCCGCATCATGCCTAAAGAGATGACTCCGGTAAAGAGCAATGAACTGCTGCTCCCTACTGACGAACCAAAGCTGATGGAGACCACTTCTACCGACAAGGCAGAAAAAGCTCCGGCAATGGCACAGGATAGAGAGATTGCTACTCCAACAGCATCTTATTACAGCATCGTATTGGCAAGCCGCGTGACCAAACGCAATGCAGCCAGTTATGTGGAACACTTGCAGGACAAGGGCTTTAAGGAAGCAAGAGTGCTGATTACCGACAACAATGTAAAGGTGATTTATGGCAACTACCGCTCTGAGAGCGAGGCATATAACACCCTCAACCGACTCCATACCAACGAGGCTTTCACTGATGGCTGGATTACAAAGGTAAAGGAATAGTTTACATTATTATTATATATAGAAAGAAATCAAGGAAAAAATAGATATGAAAAGAGTACGTTGCCCTAAATGCGATAATTTCATCACGTTCGACGAAACCAAATACGAGGCAGGCCAGAGTCTAGTCTTCGTTTGTCCTAATTGCAACAAGCAGTTTGGCATCCGTATGGGTGTTTCCAAACTCCGCGAAACCCGCAAGGAAGAACAGATTGATGAAAATGCCAATGAGAATGGCGTAGGCTCCATCGTTGTTATCGAAAACGTATTCGCCTACAAGCAGGTCATCCCTTTGCAGATGGGCGACAACGTCATCGGAAGATATATGAAGAACAGTGGCATCAACTGCCCTATCGAGACCGTAGATCCGAGTGTAGATATGAACCACTGCGTAATCAATGTAAGCCGCGACAAGAAAGGAAAATTGAAATATGTGCTGCGCGATGGTCCTAGCTACACCGGCACCTTCGTAGATAACGAAATCCTGGGCGACCGTGAGCGCCGTGTCATCGAAGACGGCACCCTCTTCACCATCGGAGCCACCAGCATCATCCTCCGCACGGCAGACAGCGAGGAGGAATAACGGGAAAATAACAAGTTGAAATAAAACCAAGGGTTAGAGTAGGAAAAATCTTACTCTAACCTTTTTTTACTGATAAACACGTATAAATATACCAATAATTCTTACTTTCTGCAAGAAATCATAGCGATATAGTAATCTTTTTGCTAATATTTTCGTTAGATTGAAAGAAAATGTGTACCTTTGCAACAGAAATTAGCAATACGTGGGACCAATACTCCCGATACGTACAAAAAACAGAAGAATTACGTTAGGTTATGGATGTAGCAATCGTAAAATACAATGCCGGAAATATCTATTCCGTAGTCAACGCCATGAAGCGTTTGGGCATAGAACCAGTACTCACTGATGATGCCGAAATGCTCCAGAAGGCAGACCGCGTGCTGTTTCCAGGTCAGGGTCAGGCAAGGGAAGCCATGGAATATCTCAAGGCTCACCAGCTGGACCTAGTGATCAAGAATCTCAAGCAACCCGTATTGGGCATTTGCGTGGGACAGCAGCTCCTGTGCCGACATTCGGAAGAAGGCGATGTAGATTGCATCGGCATCTTCAATGTGGATGTGAAGCGATTCCAGCCGCAGAAGCACGAAGACAAGGTACCAGCTATGGGATGGAACGAGATATACGATCTGAAGACGGAGCTTTACAAGGGATTCGGAAACAGAGCCGATGCAGCAGATGCAGCTATGGGAGAAGCCCTGCAGCATCCCTACTCTTATTTCGTACACAGCTACTATGTGCCACTCTGCGAGGAGACCATCGCCAAGGCTGATTACATTCTGCCTTACAGCGCATCACTCCACAAAGACAACTTCTATACCTGCCAGTTCCATCCGGAAAAGAGCGGAAAGGTAGGAGAACAGATTTTAAAGAACTTCCTGGAAATAAAATAGCAATAAAAGAAATATGATAGAATTAATTCCTGCCATCGACTTGATAAATGGCCAGTGCGTTCGCCTGACAAAAGGCGATTACGACCAGAAGAAGGTCTATAACGACAATCCGGCTGAAGTAGCCAAAGACTTCGAGAAGCTGGGATTCAAGCGACTCCACGTAGTGGATCTGGACGGAGCCAAGTCGAAGCATATCGTAAATGATGCTGTACTGAAGGCGATTACAACCGAAACGAATCTGACTGTAGATTTCGGAGGCGGAATCAAGACCGGGGAAGACATCGAGAAGGCATTCGCTGCAGGAGCCAGTATGGTAACCGTAGGCAGCATCGCCGTTACCAATCCTGACCTCTTTATGGAGTGGATAGATAAATATGGTGCCGACAAGCTTATCCTCGGAGCCGATGTAAGAAACGGCAAGATTTCTATCAATGGATGGAAAGAGGATTCTTCAGAAAACCTCCTCCCCTTCCTCAAGAAATACATCGACAAGGGTGTGCGCTATGTGCTCTGCACAGAAATCAGCAAGGATGGCACCCTGCAGGGTCCTGCCATCGAACTATATAAAGAGGTAATGGCAGCCTACCCTCAGCTTCACCTCATCGCCTCGGGCGGAGTGAGCTGCAATGAAGACATCGAGGATCTGGAAGCCGCCGGCATCCCAGCCGTAGTCTTCGGCAAGGCATTCTACGAGGGTAAGATTGATGTAGAAAAGTTAGGAGTTAAGTAATCATAAAGTTCAAAGTTCAATGGTCAAAGTTCAAAGTAACAAAGGTTTGGCAAAGCGAATCGTCCCTTGTCTTGACGTGAAAAACGGAGAGACCGTGAAGGGAACGAACTTCGTGAACCTGAGAAGCGCAGGCGACCCGGTAGAACTGGGCAAGGCCTATAGCGATGCAGGTGCCGATGAACTCGTATTCCTTGACATCACAGCTAGCTTCGAAGAGCGCAAGACCTTTACAGATATGGTAACTCGCGTAGCTGCCGAAATCAATATCCCGTTTACCGTGGGTGGCGGCATCAACGAGCTGAAGGATGTAGATCGACTCCTCAATGCAGGTGCCGACAAGGTGAGCATCAACAGTGCAGCCATCCGACATCCGGAGCTCATCAACGAGATAGCCAACCATTACGGATCACAGGTCTGCGTCTGCGCCATCGATGCCCGTCTCGATCCCGACGGCTGGCATTGCTACGTCAAGGGCGGAAGAGAGCGAGTAGAACTCGGTCTGTTTGATTGGGCTAGAGAAGTTGCCGACCGTGGTGCCGGCGAGATTCTCTTCACCAGTATGGATCACGATGGCGTGAAGCAAGGCTTTGCCAATGAAGCCCTCGCCCACCTTGCAGAGGAAGTAAGCATTCCTATCATTGCATCGGGAGGAGCCGGCAAGATGGAGCATTTCCGCGATGCCTTTACCCTGGGAAAGGCAGATGCAGCACTGGCAGCCAGTGTCTTCCACTTCGGTGAAATCGCCATACCTGACCTGAAAAATTACCTCCGAAAAGAAGGCATCAACGTCAGGTTGTAAAACGGAGCCTTAAGGCTAGATATTTTTTCCCTTAAGGGAAAATAATAATACCCTTAAGGGAAAATATATTTTTTTCTTAAGGATAGATAAATCCCCTATGATAGGGCGGAATTGACAATGGAGTAAGCGAACAATTAAATTGTAAAGATAAAATGGAAATAGATTTTGAAAAAATGGGCGGACTTGTTCCTGCCATCATCCAGGACGCTGTAACCAAGAATGTCCTGATGCTGGGATTCATGAACAAGGAAGCATACGATAAAACCATCGAAACCAAGAAGGTTACCTTCTGGAGCCGTTCTCGCAACTGTCTTTGGACCAAGGGCGAGACCTCAGGAAACTTCCTCAATCTGGTAAGCATTCAGATAGACTGCGACAACGATACCTTCCTGGTAAAGGTTCATCCAGATGGTCCTACCTGTCACAAAGGTACCGATACCTGCTGGGCTGAGGAGAATACGCTGAACCCAATCCTCTTCCTCTCTGAGTTGCAGGACTTCATCGACAAGCGCCACGAGGAAATGCCTGAGGGCAGCTACACCACCAGTCTCTTCAAGAAGGGCGTGAACAAGATGGCGCAAAAGGTTGGAGAAGAAGCCATTGAGACGGTTATAGAAGCTACAAACGGAACCGACGACAAACTCATCTACGAGAGTTCCGACCTGCTCTACCATCTCATCGTACTGCTCACCAGTAAGGGCTTGCGAATCGAGGATGTAGTAAAGGAGCTCCAGATGCGACACGACCCGGAATGGGACAAGAAGCGCCGCGTAGCAAAGAGCAAGGGCGAAATGAAATAATAAAAATAAAGGAGAAAAAATTAGGATGTTAATAGATTATCAAAACGTCAGCATATACCAAGCCGACAAGTGCGTGCTCAAGGGCATCAACTTCCACGTGGATGAAGGAGAGTTCGCTTATCTTATCGGAAAAGTGGGCTCGGGAAAGAGTTCACTCCTGAAGACCCTCTACTGCGAGCTTGACCTCGTGGAGGGTGAGACCGACAAGGCAGAAATCCTCGGCAGAGACCTCAAGACCATCCGACGCAAGGACATTCCAGCCCTGCGCAAGGAACTGGGCATCATCTTCCAGGACTTCCAGTTGCTCCACGACCGCAGCGTGCGCAAGAACTTCGAGTTCGTGCTCAAGGCTACCAAATGGAAAAACAAGAAGGACAGAGACAAGCGCATCGAGGAAGTGCTCAACGAAGTAGGCATGATAGAGAAAATCGACAAGATGCCTCACGAACTCTCCGGTGGAGAACAGCAGCGTGTGGCCATCGCCCGTGCCCTGCTCAACAATCCGAAGATCATCATCGCCGATGAGCCTACGGGAAATCTCGACCCGGAGACCGCCAGCAACATCGTGGGACTGCTCAAGGATATCACCAAGCAGGGTACAGCTGTAGTGATGACAACCCATAACATCCCGATGCTCGACAAGTTCCCTGGCATCGTATATCGCTGCAAGGATGGTTTACTCCACGACGTGACCAACGAGTACAACCACATCGACCTGTCAGAAGATGGCGAGGAAAATTAAATAAAAGAACAATAAAAATTAAACATTAATATAATATTACGACTATGAAGGTAATGAAATTCGGAGGTACTTCTGTAGGCTCACCAGAGCGTATGAAGGGAGTAGCCTCTTTGGTTACAGAATCAGGTGAACCAACTTTCATCGTATTGTCTGCGATGAGCGGTACAACAAACTCTCTCGTTGAGATCTCTGACTATCTTTACAAGAAGAACCCAGAGGGCGCCAACGAGGTAATCAACAATTTGGAGAAGAAATACATGCAGCACGTGGAGGATCTCTACTCTACTGATGAGATGAAGAAGACTACACGCGAGTTCCTGCAGGGCGAGTTCAACTATCTCCGTTCATTTACCAAGGATCTCTTTACTTCTTTCGAGGAGAAGAGCATCGTGGCTCAGGGCGAGATTATGAGCACCAACATGGTTGTAAACTACTTGAAGGAACAGGGTGTAAAGGCTGTATTGCTCAGCGCATTAGACTTTATGCGCACCGACAAGAATGCAGAGCCAGACCCACAGTACATCAAGGAGAAGCTCGCAGCCATCATGGAGGAAAACCAGGGCTATCAGATCTACATCACCCAGGGCTTCATCTGCCGCAATGCATACGGCGAGGTAGATAACCTGCAGCGTGGTGGTAGTGACTACACCGCATCACTCATCGGTGCAGCTCTCCCAGCAGACGAGATTCAGATCTGGACAGATATCGACGGTATGCACAACAACGACCCTCGTGTGGTAGAGCACACAGAGGCTGTTCGCCAGTTGAACTTCGAGGAGGCTGCTGAGTTGGCTTACTTCGGTGCCAAGATTCTCCACCCTACCTGCGTTCAGCCAGCCAAGTATGCCGGCATCCCAGTTCGTCTGAAGAACACCATGGATCCTAAGGCAGATGGTACCATCATCGACAACGTCATCGTACGTGGCAAGATCAAGGCTGTAGCTGCCAAGGACAACATCACAGCCATCAAGATCAAGAGTAGCCGCATGTTGCTCGCTACAGGTTTCCTCCGCAAGGTATTCGAAATCTTCGAGAGCTACCAGACTCCTATCGACATGATTGCTACATCTGAGGTCGGTGTGAGCATGAGTATCGATAACGACGCTCACCTCAACGATATCGTCAACGAGTTGAAGAAGTATGGTACTGTAACCGTAGATTCAGACATGTGCATCATCTGCGTGGTAGGTGATCTGGACTGGAGCAACGTAGGCTTCGAGACCATCGCTACCGATGCCATGAAGAACATCCCGGTACGTATGATTTCTTACGGTGGCAGCAACTACAACATCTCATTCCTCATCAGAGAGAGAGACAAGAAGCAGGCTCTGCAGAACTTGAGCAACGTATTGTTCGAGAAGTAATGTAAGTGAAGAACGAAGAGTGAAGAGTGAAGAATTCTAATGAAATGCTTCCTGTCCACTCTTCGTTGGATATTCTGACTTAACCATAAGTTGGATTTTAATTTGACTATAAGTAAGATATTAACAATAAGCATAAGCGAAATGAAAGGTACATTTCCAATAGATAAGTTTCAGGAGATACAGACTCCGTTCTACTATTACGACACCAACGTGTTGCGCCAAACCTTGAAAACCATCAACGCAGAGGCTGGCAAACACGAGGGCTTTGAGGTACACTATGCCGTAAAGGCAAATGCCAACCCTAAAGTGCTCAACATCATCTGCCAGGCTGGTTTGGGTGCCGACTGTGTGAGCGGAGGAGAAATTCAGGCTGCCATCAATGCAGGTTTCCCTGCCAATAAGATTGTGTATGCCGGTGTAGGCAAGAGTGATTGGGAAATCAACCTTGGTTTGGACAAGGGCATCTTCTGCTTCAATGTAGAGAGCGTCCCGGAATTGGAAATCATCAACGAACTTGCCGAGAAGAAGAATAAGATTGCACAAGTTTGCTTCCGCATCAACCCAGACGTAGGTGCTCATACCCATGCCAACATTACAACAGGTTTGGCTGAAAACAAGTTTGGTATCGCCATGCGTGATATGGAGAGCGTGATTGAAGAGGCTTCCAAAATGAAGAACATCAAGTTCCTGGGTCTGCACTTCCACATTGGTAGTCAGATACTTGACATGGGAGACTTCGAGGCTCTCTGTAACCGCATCAACGAGCTGCAAGACCAGTTGGAAGCTCATCACATCGTAGTAAAGAACATCAATGTTGGCGGTGGCTTGGGTATCGATTACAACCATCCAAACCGTGTGCCTATCCCAGATTTCAAGGATTACTTCGATACATACGCCAAGAAGTTGAAGTTGCGCGATGGACAGAAGTTACACTTCGAGTTGGGACGTGCCGTAGTGGGTCAGATGGGTTCGCTCATCACCAAGACTCTTTATATCAAGCAGGGCACAGCCAAGCAGTTTGCCATCGTAGATGCAGGTATGACCGACCTGATCCGTCCTGCCCTCTATCAGGCATATCATAAGATAGAGAACATCTCTAGCGATGAACCTGCAGAGACATACGACGTAGTAGGTCCGATCTGCGAGTCGAGCGATGTATTCGCCAAGGCTATAGATCTGAACAAGACCCATCGTGGCGACCTCATTGCCCTCCGCTCTGCCGGAGCCTACGGTGAGATCATGGCGAGCCAGTACAACTGTCGCCAGTTGCCAAAGGGCTATATCACAGAAGACTTTTAAAGGAAAGCACGCCCTAAAAGGGCAGAAGCTTTAAAATACGAGAAAAAAAGAAATGATGACAATTAGTTTAACAACTATCATAGCAGGCGCAGTAGTGGTATTATTGGCAATCCTCGGATCGCTGATAAATCCATTTCTGCGCTCGTTGCGTTTTCCTGACAATGCAGAAAATGAGGAAAATCCTGCTGAGGAGGAAACTGATCCTACAGCAGAAACAGCTAAGCAAGAGGAGGAATCCCTGGA
Source organism: Segatella copri (assembly GCF_002224675.1). Lineage (GTDB taxonomy): Bacteria > Bacteroidota > Bacteroidia > Bacteroidales > Bacteroidaceae > Prevotella > Prevotella copri_U. Next base: position 424,295 of record NZ_NMPZ01000001.1, read on the forward strand.
ATCTAGAGAACCTATCTCGGTGATTATCACCGCTCACGACAATCTCTATGAACTGGAGCATAATCTACAGATGTTCCTGCAGCAGAAATATCCTGCCGATTATCAGGTAATCGTGGTTTGTCAGAGCACCGATGGTGAGACCCAGGATTATCTGAAGCGCATGGCAGCCGAGAATTCTCACCTATATTATACATATATCCCTGAGAGCTCCCGCTATATGAGCAGAAAGAAGCTGCAGATTACACTGGGCGTGAAGGCTGCCAAGTATGAGTGGATCATCCTCACCGAACCTACCTGCACCCCATCCAACAACAAGTGGCTCTATACGATGACCCGCAACTGCCAGGAGCCTAACCATCTGGTTCTGGGCTATGTAGCTTTAGACGAAGCAACCAAGGGTGTTCGTCGATTCGACAGCATCCGCAAGGCATTCTATCTGCTCCGCCGTGCCCAGCATAGCTACGGCTACCGCACCCACATGCCAAACGTAGCCTTCCGCAAGAGCGATTTCATGCGCGAGCAGGGCTATCAGGGCAACCTGGAGTATGTGCGCGGAGAATACGACTTCCTGGTCAACAAGTATGCTGCCTACGGAGATACTGCCGTAGAACTCGACTGCGATGCATGGCTCATCCATGATGAACCAACCGACAAGGCATGGCACAATGCCCACCTTTACCTCCAGGCATCCCGCAAGAGTCTGACCAGAGCCAAGTCGATGATGTCGCTGATGGCAATGGATCACCTCTTCCCTCACCTCAGCCTCATCGCCTCGCTGGTCACCCTGGCATACGCCATCCTGATGCAAGACTGGATCCTGACAGGCATTGCAGGTTTCGCCCTGCTTCTACTCCTGATTCTCCGCACCGTCATCGCCCACAAGGCCATCAAGCATTTCGACGATGACATCTCGCTCCTGAAGCTGCCATTCTATGAGTATGGCATCATCTGGAGAAATCTTGCCAACAAGATAAGATACTGGCGTGCAGACAAGAACGACTTCACCAGTCATAAACTGTAGGATTTCAGAATCAACAAGCAAACTTAAAATAACGATGAAAGTATATTTGTTCATTTCCAAACATAAGAAGACGCTGAAGATGTATCTTCCTTACATCGAAGCGCTGCAGCAGAAGTTCGACATCACCGGGAACCTGGTAGATGCCGATATCGTGATGATACTGGGAGCATGGACAAGACAAGGTGCCCAGCTCGCCAGAATGTCTCGCAAGATGGGCATCCCCTACATCGTTTGCCCACTCGGCGACCTCTCAGAGCGCAACTGCCGGAATCCGTATTTCAAGCGCAGTCTGCAGACCCTGATGTACCAGAAGGCGATGTACAGGCACTCAGACCTCATCATCGCCACCACCCCATTGGAGAAAGCCTATCTGGAGAAACTCGGATGGAACAAGCACATCACCCTCATCCGATACTTCGGCTACAGTCATCTCATCACCGAAGATGGTACGATGGAAGACTGGCAGGAGACGAATGCCTCTACCCTCGCCGACTTCGAGCGCAGAAAGGCAGAAGCCATCGCCCAGCAGACCCAGCATGCCATCATCGCCCAGATTATGCAGATTCAGAGCAGAATGCCGCATAAGAACATCCCACAGAAGTATCTCGACGACCTGCATACCTTATTATATGCAGACGATTATGATGAGGATGCTATCAACGAGGAACTGAAGAAGCTGAAACTCGACAGCTATGCCGCCTCCGTATTCCAGGCGATGACCGACAAAACGGGACTTACCGAGGGATTTATGCCACTTCCTGCCAAAAAAGGCAGAAAAAGCAGGGAGATTCTGAAGTATGTAAAGTAAGAGACTGACAGTAGTTGACCTGCATCAAGAGGCTGACTGCCAGTATTTGACTTGTATCAAAAAATCGCTTTCTTTCATCATTTTGTCACCCATTTGTTACCCGAATTCAAAAAAAAGGCATTACCTTTGCACTCGTAAAGATGAAACAAGAGATCTTGAGTATGCGAGATGAGAAGTCTTATATATATAAAAAAGATGAGAAATCTCAAGTACAGGAGATGGAAGGTTTCAGGTAAGAGAGATTATAAAAGGATAACATGTAGAACAGGAGACCGAAAATGCGACGGCTCCACAAAGATTGAGAAAGGAAACAAATTATGATGACAACAGTAATGGCACTCGCAGTAGTAGCAATTATGATTGCTAAGGCAATCAATGTAAACAACCACATCGAGATGGGTAAGTAATTACTCCATCCCCTTGTAGGAAAGAGAATGAAAGAAGAGCCCGGCGAGGCTCAAGTATTAACGAAAAAGAAAGAAAGGATAACGATTATGAAAACAATGTTGAAAGAAATCAAGAAGGTCATGAAGGCATTCATTGCAAACTATCAGAATGCAATGTCAATTTATGGCGAAGCTATTTGCAAAAGTCATGGTTATGCTTGCGCATAATCACTTGAAATATAAAGGAAGCGTGCTGGTATTTACTTACCGGCACGCTTTTTTCGTTGCCTCCAGCGTTAATATAGATTAAATAATCCGTCATTTCTACGATAATTCGGAAATTATCTATACTTTTGCATCTATAATTATCACGGGGGTGCTGAGCAATCGGCTGAGATTATACCCATTGAACCTGAAACAGGTAATGCTGGCGCAGGAAATATGATAGATCGTTTACACCCAGGCAGAGATAAATGCAACCTACTCTTGCTTCTCTACAACCCCATTGCTTTCATCAGGCATACCCCCGTGTTGACAATTGTAAATTTATAAATGTAAACATAGGAACAGATTATGAAAGTTATCATCAACAGCAAAGAAACTGAGATTCAGGCAAAGACCGTCAAGGAACTTGCCCAGGAACTCGATCTTCCAGCTACAGGTTGCGCTGTAGCCATCAGTAACGAGATGGTACCTCGTGACGAGTGGGAAAGCCACGTGATTCAGGAGGGTGCCGACATCGTGATTGTAAAGGCATTCTGCGGAGGATAGGATATAATGTTTAATGTTTAGAGGACTATGGCTAAAATATCATTAGACAGATTTCAACTGCAGTTCATCTCTCATCAGAATGAGAAGATGAGCTATCTCGATGGCATCCGTGAGGCCTTGGCTGGCGGATGTAAGTGGATTCAGCTCCGCATGAAGGGTGCCACCGATGAAGAGGTGCGCCCTATAGCCCTGAAGGTCAAGGAATGGTGCAAAGAGCAGAATGCAACCTTCCTCATCGATGACAGAGTGCAGCTGGTGAAGGAATTGCAGGTAGATGGCGTGCATCTGGGCAAGAACGATATGCCGATTGCCGAAGCCCGCAAGATTCTGGGCGATGACTTCATCATCGGTGGTACGGCCAATACCTTCGAGGATGTGAAGGCTCACTATGAAGCTGGTGCCGATTACATCGGTTGCGGTCCGTTCCGCTTCACCACCACCAAGGAGAAGCTCTCCCCTATCCTCGGTCTTGAAGGATACCGAGAAATCATCCAGAAGATGAAGGCAGAAAATATCGATATCCCAATCGTTGCCATCGGTGGCATCACCAAGGAGGATATTCCCGAAATCATGAAGACGGGAGTTAACGGCATCGCCCTCAGCGGCTGCATCCTCAATGCCAAGGACCCGGCAGCAGAAACCCATGACATCATGGAAATGATGAGGGAATTCAGATAAGCAAACATTTAAAAATAAGAATAACAAAAAATGGAAAAATTAGTAATTGCAGGACGAGAGTTCAACTCCCGCCTCTTCCTCGGAACAGGAAAGTTCAACAACAACCAGCTCATGGCTGAAGCCATCAAGGCTTCTGAAACAGAAATGGTAACCGTTGCCATGAAGCGTATCGAACTCGAAGACAAGCAGGACGACCTGCTCTCTCATATCGTGCAGAACCCAAATATCCAGCTTCTTCCTAACACCAGTGGCGTACGCAACGCTGAGGAGGCTGTATTCGCAGCACAGATGGCTCGCGAGGCTTTCGGAACCAACTGGCTCAAGCTCGAAATCCACCCAGACCCTCGCTATCTTCTTCCAGACTCTATCGAGACTCTGAAGGCTACCGAGAAACTGGTAAAGCTCGGTTTCGTGGTATTGCCATATTGCCAGGCAGACCCAACCCTCTGCAAGCACCTCGAAGAGGCTGGTGCTGCTACCGTGATGCCACTCGCTGCACCTATCGGTACCAACAAGGGTTTGAGAATGAAGGACTTCCTGCAGATCATCATCGAGCAGGCTACTGTTCCTGTGGTAGTAGATGCAGGTATCGGTGCGCCTAGCCACGCAGCCGAGGCTATGGAGATGGGTGCCAGCGCTTGTCTGGTCAACACAGCCATCGCCGTTGCAGGTGATCCTGTAGAGATGGCTAAGGCATTCAAGGAGGCAGTAGTATGCGGTCGCCGTGCTTACGAGGCAGGTCTCGGAGCCATCAGCGATTGTGCCGAAGCAAGTTCTCCACTCACCGCATTCCTCAACGACTAATTATTATATGATAATCCTTTAAACATTATGCCAAACGATAAGAAAGCTTACGCCCAGAGAGAAAAGGCGTATATGCAGGGAAAACTTTTCCCACAGATCAAGGTTGGAATGACCAAGGTAAATCTCACTCCTACTGTTGTGAAGGATGAGCGCGGCATTCCACATACAGAGCCAAACGCTCCGGTTTACATCTACGATACCAGCGGTCCTTACAGCGACCCTAACTATCAGGTAGATTTGAAGAAGGGCTTGCCAAGAATGCGCGAGCAGTGGATTATCGACCGCAACGATACCGAGCAGCTCAAGGAGGTTACCAGCGAGTATGGCAAGCAGCGTCTGGCTGACCATAGCCTCGACCACCTCCGCTTCGAGCACATCCAGTTGCCTCGCCGTGCTCAGGCTGGCAAGCACATCACCCAGATGGCATACGCCAAGGCGGGCATCATCACTCCAGAGATGGAGTATGTGGCTATCCGCGAGAACATGAACTGCCAGGAGTTGGGCATCGATACCCATATCACCCCTGAGTATGTGCGTGATGAGATTGCACGCGGACGTGCCGTTCTTCCTGCCAACATCAACCACCCTGAAAGCGAACCGATGATCATCGGCCGCAACTTCCTCGTGAAGATCAATACCAACATCGGTAACTCTGCCACTACTTCCAGTATCGAGGAAGAGGTGGATAAGGCTGTATGGTCTTGCAAGTGGGGAGGCGATACCTTGATGGACCTCTCTACCGGCGACAACATCCACGAAACCCGTGAATGGATTGTGCGCAACTGCCCTGTACCAGTAGGAACCGTGCCTATCTACCAGGCTTTGGAGAAGGTAAACGGCAAGGTAGAGGATTTGAACTGGGAGGTATTCCGTGATACCCTCATCGAGCAGTGCGAGCAGGGTGTTGACTACTTCACCATCCATGCCGGCATCCGTCGCCACAACGTGCATCTCGCCGATAGCCGCCTCTGCGGTATCGTGAGCCGTGGCGGTAGTATCATGAGCAAGTGGTGTCTCTACCACGACCAGGAGAGCTTCCTCTATGAGCACTTCGACGACATCTGCGACATCGTGGCACAGTACGACGTAGCCCTTTCATTGGGTGATGGTCTGCGCCCAGGCTGTATTGCCGATGCCAACGATGCAGCCCAGTTTGCCGAGTTGGATACCATGGGCGAGCTTGTTACCCGTGCCTGGGACAAGAACGTGCAGGCATTCATCGAGGGTCCTGGTCACGTGCCATTGCAGAAGATCAAGGAGAACATGGAGCGCCAGCTCGACCACTGTCACGAGGCACCATTCTACACCCTCGGCCCATTGGTTACCGATATCGCCCCAGGTTACGACCACATCACATCAGCCATCGGTGGCGCCCAGATAGCATGGCTCGGCACTGCAATGCTCTGCTATGTAACACCAAAGGAGCACCTCGCCTTGCCTAACAAGGAAGATGTGCGCACAGGTGTGGTAACCTATAAGATTGCCGCTCATGCAGCCGATTTGGCAAAGGGTCATCCAGGTGCAACCATCCGCGACAACGCCCTCTCCAAGGCCCGCTTCGAGTTCCGCTGGAGAGACCAGTTCCACCTCTCTCTCGACCCAGAGCTTGCCTTGAAGTATTTCGAGGAGGCAGGTCATACAGACGGTGAGTACTGCACCATGTGTGGTCCAAACTTCTGCGCAGCCAAGTTGACACACGATTTGAGAAAGTTTAAAAAGTAAGAAAATGTTTTCAGACGAATTAAAGAATATCAGTTGGGAGGAGACCACGGAGCGCATTGCTCGAATGACCGATAACGATGTGCGCCGTGCCCTTGCCAAGGACCATTGCGATGTGAACGACTTCATGGCGCTGATTTCACCGGCAGCCGAGCCATACCTGGAGGTAATGGCGCGTCTTTCCCGCAAATATACCGAGGAGCGCTTCGGCAAGACCATGTCGATGTTCATTCCTCTCTACATCACCAATTCATGCTCAAACTCCTGCGTGTATTGCGGTTTCCATCGTGAGAATCCGATGGCCCGCACCATCCTCACCCCAGAGCAGATTGAGAACGAGTACAAGGCAATCAAGCAGTTGGCTCCATTCGAGAACATCCTTCTCGTTACGGGCGAGAACCCGGCAAAGGCTGGCACCCCTTATCTTGCCAAGGCAATCGACATTGCCAAGAAGTATTTCTCTAACGTGAAGATTGAGGTGATGCCGCTCTCTACTGAGGATTACAAGACCCTCGCCGACCATGGTATGAACGGCGTCATCTGTTTCCAGGAAACCTACAACCACGAGCACTACAAGCTCTACCACCCACGTGGCATGAAGAGCAAGTTTGAGTGGCGCTGCGATGGTTTCGACCGCATGGGTATGGCAGGCGTTCACTCCATCGGTATGGGTGTGCTCATCGGCCTGGAGAAGGAGTGGCGCACGGATGTAGTGATGATGGCTCATCATCTTCGCTACCTTCAGAAGCACTACTGGAAGACCAAGTACAGCGTGAACTTCCCTCGTATGCGCCCTGCACAGAACGAAGGTTTCCAGCCAAACTGCTATATGACCGATAAGCAGTTGGCACAGGCTACTTTCGCCATGCGTATCTTCGACCACGATGTAGATATCTCCTACTCTACCCGTGAGCCAGCCTACATCCGTGACAACATGGCAACACTGGGTGTCACCACCATGTCGGCAGAATCAAAGGTAAATCCTGGTGGTTACCATACTTATCCTCAGGCATTGGAGCAGTTCACCGTGAGCGATGAGCGTACCGCCAAGGTAATCAATGCGAGATTGAAGGAATTGGGCAGAGAGCCAGTATGGAAGGATTGGGATGCCTCATTCGATTTCTTCGGAAATATCGCAAACGGATAATTTTACAGAGCAGCACGCCCTGAAAGGGCAGAAGCTCCTAGCCCAGGGCATCGCCCTGGGTTTAGAATGTGATATAACAAAGTCGCCCTGTAAGGGCAAAAGCTTCTTATATTTAAAGCTTTTGCCCTTACAGGGCGACTTTCTTGCTTATGCGTAACCCAGGGTGTTACCCTGGGCTAGGAGCTTCTGCCCTTTCAGGGCGTATGGAGATAAACTATACATACCATCCAAAGCGTATGGATGTAATCCAAAGGCTTATTCCTTCAACCATCCCCCAATCAAGTCGATGATTTCCTGTCTGGTAGGCTCAGGGAACGACAGGATGCGGGTGAGATGTGAACCGCCATGACACATATAGACATGCAGGTTCTTCTTGTTCTTGGTGAAAGGCAAACCATAGATGCCCGATGCACCCCATGGGTCGATGTCACCATAAATATATACCATCTTCGGATCGTTCTTGGTCAGGAAATCCACGGTATAATTGTAAAGCTTTGGCGAGAACTCCACGTTCTCAGCACCCTTTGGCACCATCAGCTTCTTCAGATAACCCTTTGCCGACTTGATGCTCAGGTATCTCTTGAATGGCTTGGTGTAATATCCGTAATATCCCAACTCTTTGGCAGCCTGTACATCGAAAGATGCAGTGGCATTGTAGTTGGTGAAATACTCCGGCTCACACATGTTGATCCAGTATTTGAACACCTGGTCGTCGGTGGTATCATTCGTAGGAATCTTCCTGATGTCCTCACCCCACTGCCAGAAGGCGAAGGCATACTCAAACACCGAGTAATCGAAAATCTCGGCGATAGGCGCATTGAAGCGATACTGCTTCTCGCTGCAGTACTTCTCGAACATCGGCAGCAGCGCAGCCTTGCGCTTGAAGAGCAGCAGCTGGAAGTTGAGCACCTTCTGTCGGTTCTCCTTGGTAGAAACCTCCTCCTGCAGGAACTTCTCGTGTCTGCCATCCTCCACGCCCTTGTTCAGTGGTGCCACGTATGGCACGGAAATATCCACATCATTCGGGAAGTAAGCGCGGTAGAACATCGTAGTCTGTCCGCCCTTACTGATGCCCGTGGCAATCCACTTGCCCTTGTACATCGCATGCAGGGTCTGGTTGACGTGGTGCAGATCGTAGAGCGAGTTCTCCACGGTGAGATAATCCCAGTTGCAAGGACTAGGCATCGACTTGTCGAAATAGCGGTACTCCACGGTGATGATGTTGGTATCGAAGAGCTTGGAAAGTTCCTCGATATATCCCTCGCGCAATGCATACTTGGCGTTGTAGCCTTCAGTTACGAGCACGGTAGGACGGTCGAATCCTCTGTGGCAGAGTATCACTCGCTGCTCAAAGCTGCCCTTGGAAGCATCCTTGGCATCCAGTTGCTGCTTGATGAAGAACACATACTTTTCAGGGAAATGCGTACTTTTCAGCGTTTCCACATCACTCACTCCAGGCAGCGTCGCCAACAGCTTGCCCGCCTCTCCCAGTTCTGCCGCCAGCATCTGCAAAGGCAGGATGAAGAGCAGCAGCATCAATTTCAAGAATCTCAATTTCAAGAATTTCAATTTCATTTTCGTCTCTCTTTTATATTTTCTCTTTTTAAACTTTCGTCGGTAATCTCCACATGCTTTAAATGCTATGCAAAGGTAAGGAAATATTCTTGTCCGGCAAAGAGAAGAGCCACCTTTTTATTATTATTGCAGCATTTTTCTTTTTTTACGGCAAGAATAAAAGTAAAACGAAAAATATTTTGTATATTTGCAGTCGAAATCAAAATATAGGAAATAAGAAATCAAATAAATCATCATCATCATAATAATATTAACAATCATAATTTATGACTAACTTACAACAATCAGCAACTCATTTTGCAGATACCAAACCCCATTATGCCCTGCTCGACGGATTGCGAGGCGTGGCAGCATTGCTCGTGGTGTGGTATCATGTGTTCGAAGGCTACCAGTTTGCATCCGGCTCAGCCATCATCCAGGAAATCAACCACGGCTATCTGGCGGTTGACTTCTTCTTCATCCTTTCCGGTTTCGTCATCGGCTATGCATACGATGACCGTTGGGGAAAGACATTGACACTGGGAAAATTCTTCAAGCGCCGCCTCATCCGCCTGCATCCGATGGTAGTGATGGGTGCCTTGATAGGACTCGTGATGTTCATCCTTCAGGGGGCAGTAACCTGGAACGGCACACCGGCTTCGGTACCGGCGATGATGATAGCCCTGCTCTGCGGCATGCTGATGATTCCCGCCCTGCCAGGTGGCGGATACGAGGTAAGAGGCAATGGCGAAATGTTTCCGCTCAACGGCCCCGCCTGGTCGCTCTTCTTCGAGTACATCGGCAACATCCTCTATGCCCTTTTCATCCGGAGGTTCTCCACCAGGGCTCTGGCTATTCTCGCCGGAATCCTATCCATCCTGCTGCTTTGGTTCACGGCTACGGATGTTTGCGGCTACGGCATGTTTGGTGTGGGCTGGACGCTCGATGGTCTCAACTTCTGGGGTGGACTTCTGCGCATGCTCTGTCCGTTTACGATAGGAATGCTGCTGTCCCGTGTTTTCCATCGCATCCAGTTCAAGGTAAAGGGTGCGTTCTGGATCAGTTCCATCATTCTTCTCCTGCTCTTCCACGTACCTTATATAGAGAGTATGGTTGGCGGCAGTAGTGTGGGCAGCGCTGATGGCATCATGGAGAATGGCATCATGCTGAATGGTGTTTTCGAAGCAGTGTGCATCATTCTGATTTTTCCGGCGATAGTATGGCTGGGAGCGAGCGGAACAACAACCGACCGTTTCAGTACCCGCGTCTGCACGTTCCTGGGCGACATCTCCTTCCCGCTCTACATCGTACACTATCCGTTTATGTATTACTTCTATTCGTGGCTCATCGAGAAGCAGCTCTTCACGCTTGGTGAAACCTGGCCCGAGGCGCTCATCACCTGTGCGGTTTCGATAGCAGCCGCCTGGCTCTGTCTGAAGTTCTACGACCTGCCAGTGCGCAGATGGCTGGCGAAGAAATAAAGATTCGCCACCTTTTTTATATTATCCCCCATTTTTTCTTGCGAAATCAAAATATTCGTCGTATCTTTGCAGAAAGAATTTGCAGAAAGGTGGATGGCTCGCAAAAAGCTATCCTGAAAACATAGGAGACCAGATTATGACAGATACAAAAATGAACGAAAGAAGATTGCCGGTAGGTATCCAGTCTTTTGAGAAAATTAGAAAGGAAGGATACCTATATGTTGACAAGACAGATATTATCTGGCAACTTGCCAACAGAAATAAAACGTATAATTACCTGAGCCGCCCACGCCGCTTTGGCAAGTCGATTCTCGTGGATACACTCCAGGCATACTTCGAGGGAAAAAAGGAACTCTTCGAAGGATTGAAGGTGATGGAGCTGGAGAAAGAATGGACCTGCTATCCCGTAATTCGACTCGACATGAGTTGCGGAGGAGCTACCCCCGAAGAACTCAACTCCTATCTCGATGACGCCTTCTATAAACTTGAACAGAAGTATGAAGTTGCGGTGCGCCCGGAGGCTTCCCTTGCCGTACGTTTCAAGAACATCATCGAAACGATGTTTCAGAAGACAGGAAAACAGGCGGTTATCCTCATCGATGAGTATGATTCTCCATTGCAGCATTCCTGGAAGACTCCTCAGCATGATGCCTGCACAGCCATCTACAAGTCCGTGTTTGCCGTCTTGAAAAAAGAGGACGAACACGAGCGTTTCGTCTTCATCACGGGCATCACCAAGTTCACTCAGATTTCTCTCTTCTCTGTTCTCAATAATCTGAGCAACATCAGTTTTGATGCACCATACGCCACCATCTGCGGTATCTCGAAACAGGAAGTAGCCGACAACTTCATGCCTGAGATTGAGGCGATGGGAGAAGAAAACGGATGGACTCCGGAGGAGACGCTGAAGCAGCTCACGGCCTATTACGACGGATATCATTTCTGCCGCAAAAATATGGTGGATATTTTCAATCCGTTCAGCCTCATCAATGCCCTGGATGATGGGGAATTGAGAAATTACTGGGCTTCATCAGGCGCCACTTCCCTATTGCCAAAGTTCGTGGATGACATGGAGATGAAGATGGAATATTTTGACCATTGCTTCATCGAGCGCGACACCCTGGAAACATCGGATGTGGTGAATGGCGGAGCCGAACTCTTCCTCTATCAGTCGGGTTATCTCACCATCAAGGGTTACGACGATGGCGTTTACATCCTGGGCTTCCCTAACTTTGAAGTTCGCAAGGCATTATACCAGGTAGTGGTTCCAGCCTTGACCATGAAGTCGAATTCGGAAGTGGTTTCTGCGCAGAGCTTCCTCAGAAAAATGATGCAGGACGGCAATACCGCTGAAGCCAAGAAGGCATTAAAGGCTCTAATCGCCGATGTTCCATACAGCAACAAGAAAATGGCGAGCATGGATATGGAGGAGCGTTACCGGCTGATAATGAGCACGATATTCAGAGCCTTGGGCTTTAGGGTGGAAGTAGAAAGGATGCTAGCCACTGGCAGAATTGATATGATTGTGGAGGTTCCATCCTTCATCTACGTCCTGGAGCTGAAGCTATCGAACAATGGCGGCATTTCTGCTGCCGAGAGCCAGATAAAGGAAAAGAGCTACACCGAGCCCTTCAAGGCCGACAAGCGCAAGGTCATCGCCCTGGCAGTGGAACTCGATGAAACAGGCAAGGGATTGATAGATTGGAAAGAAGTGGATGAGTCTTTGTAAAATACAACTCCAAACAAACATTCCGCCAGGTGTCCTACCGGATTCAAAATCCGTTGGGACACCTGGCGGGTTCTTTTGTTTATCATGAAGACTAATGATAATCCTTTCTTTCTATCCTCCTGGCTCGCATGTTCAGCTTACGAGGGTCTTGGCGCAAATCCCAGAGATCCACCAGCCAGAGGATATCTTCCTTTTCATTATAAAAATAGATAATCTTGAAGTTCTTCATGATGATGGCACCACGATACTTTCTCCATTTCTGCAGTTCAGGCACAAACGGATAACTCTCAGGCATCATTTTCAACCGATGCATGATACGAGATATCTGCTCTTGCCATCTCCCAACCGTCTTCTTTCCAAACTCTTCTAATGCAAAAACAAGACATTTCTGAAATTCCTGCATGAAGACCTCATCCTGTCTTACAACCATCCTGGAATCGTTTTACGTAAATGAGCATTAAATTCCTCCCACGACATTCCATAGTTCGGGTCATCCAAGTGCTTGTCTATTTCTGCGCAATGCTCCATCACCTGCTCCAGCGAGCGCCCCATAGGATAGGAATCAGTGTCGTAAGCCTCATCCCATAATTCGGATGATACTGATGATGCCATAGAACGACAGGCAGGCGATGGCTCACAGACCTTATCCCCTGCTATCTCCGATTCCTCAATATGATATTTCTTTTCCTCCATATTTCTTTCGTTTTTAAAGTTCCACGATTCTTATATAAAGATGATGCAAAGTTACGAAGAAAGATTGGAAACCGCAAGAAAATCTGAAAGAAAATGGCAGAGAACACTGAAATTTAAAGGATTATGCGAATCATCTTCCCATATAAAAACTAACAAAGCCAGCCTTCTCCTGCGAAAAGGCTGGCTTTCTTTATCATTATTACAGTAATAGATACTGCAAAAATCAGAGATAGCAAAAAGATTCGCCACCTTTTTTATATTATCCCCCATTTTTTCTTGCGAAATCAAAATATTCATCGTATCTTTGCAGAAAGAATTTGCAGAAAGATGGATAGCGCACAAAAAGCCATCCTGAAAACATAGGAGATTAGATTATGACAGAAATGAACGATAGAAGATTGCCAGTAGGTATCCAGTCTTTTGAAAAAATAAGAAAAGAAGGATACCTGTATGTTGACAAGACAGATATTATCTGGCAACTTGCCAACAGAAATAAAACGTATAATTACCTGAGCCGCCCACGCCGCTTCGGTAAGTCGATTCTCGTGGATACACTCCAGGCTTACTTCGAGGGAAAGAAGGAACTCTTCGAGGGTTTGAAGATTATGCAGATGGAGACGGAATGGGTGAAGCACCCTGTTATCAGGCTCGATATGAGCCAGGCTGGCGCAGAACAGGAAAGCCTGAAAGGTTATCTGGACTATACCTTTCAAGAATATGAATCTTTATATGAGATAGAATCGAGGGGTAACTCTCTCTTAGCAACTCGTCTGATAGAAATTATAAAAACTGCTTATAACAAAACAGGTTTACAGGTTGCCATTCTCATCGACGAATACGACTCTCCATTGCAGCATTCCTGGAAGACTCCCCAGCACGAAGCATGTACCGCTATTTATAGAGAAGTATTTGCCGTATTAAAATCTCAGGATAAATACGAGAAGTTTGTCTTCATCACCGGCATTACCAAATTTACGCAAATCTCTCTCTTCTCTGTGCTCAATAATCTGAGCAACATCAGCTTTGAGCCGGAATATGCAGCCATCTGTGGTATTACGAAAGAAGAGGTGCTGCGCGATTTCAAGCCTGAAATCAACAAATTGGCAGAATACGAAGACTGGACATTCGATGAAGCTGTAGCACAACTGACGGCATATTATGACGGCTATCATTTCAGTCGCCGCAATATGGTGGATGTATTCAATCCGTTCAGTCTCATCAATGCCTTGGCAGATTCAGATCTGAAGAACTACTGGGCTTCATCGGGTGCAACCTCTCTGTTGCCTAAGTTTGTGGATGACATGGAACTCAAATTGGGTAATTTTGATCCGTGCACCATTCTTCGCCAAACCATAGAGACATCGGATGTCACAGGCGGAGGAGCAGAACTGTTCCTCTATCAGTCTGGTTATCTTACCATTAAGGATTACCAGATGGGAGTTTATATTTTAGGATTTCCTAATTCTGAGGTAAGGCAAGCACTTTATGAAACAGTGTTACCGGCACTTACCTTGCGAAGTAATGGTGATATACAATCTACCCAATCTGGTCTGTTTCTTGCCCTTCAGCTTGGCAATCTTCCCGAAGCTATGAAATACCTGAAGGCGCTCATTGCGGATGTGCCCTACAGCAACAAGAAGCTTGCCAGCATGGACATGGAGGAGCGTTACCGTCTGATTCTGAGTACAATTTTCAATGCCATCGGCTGCCGTGTGGAAGTAGAAAAGATGATTGCTACGGGCAGAATTGATATGGTGATAGAAACCACCAACTTCATCTATGTGCTGGAGCTGAAGCTATCTAACAATGGCGGCATTTCTGCAGCCGAGAACCAGATGAAGGAAAAGAGTTACACCGAGCCCTTCAAGGCCGACAAGCGCAAGGTCATCGCCCTGGCAGTGGAACTCGATGAAACAGGCAAGGGTTTGATAGATTGGAAAGAAGTGGATGAGTCTTTGTAAAATACAAAGCCAGCCATCTTTCGTTCCGACGGATTTGCAATCCATCGTCTAAAAATGCCCCAACCTCTTTAAGACCTGCGGATTTGCAATCCGCAGCAAGCAAGATTGCAAATCCTTTTTTGTCATCCAGGTGAGGCGGATTGCAAATCCGCAATGCCCTAAATGGTCGAACATTTTTTATGCCGGATTGCAAATCCGGCAGGACGCTTGACGGTGGTCCAGAAAGGTGGTCCAGAAAACAAGAAGGTGGACCATAGAAAAGCAGTTGTTGCCTCTTACCGCAACAGCTGCTTTTTCTTTTACAATATCATCAGCTATTCTACTACAATACTTACTGTATCATAACAAAAGCATCCTTCTCCTGCCTACACCTCCTTAATCTCCAGCGTCACTTCGTTGCCTCGCCACACCGCCTTCTTGATGCGCTCGTAGAGGGTGGTGAAAAGCGACTGGCTCTTCAATACATAGCCGGGGGCATGGACCTCGCCCACCAGGATGCTGCCACGGCTCATCGTAAACGGACCGTTGCCCGGCTGAATCATCGCAACCGACTTGGCGGAAGCATCATCCACCGGAACCAGATACGGCATCTTGCGGTTGAGACGCTTGCACTTGCCAATGCGCACACGATACTTACCTGCCGGAAGACAATCTGCCTCACGCTCTACGGTGCCACATACCTTCACCAGCTCAATCCCTTCGCCAGCAACTTCTTTCACAACTTTGAGTGTGCCCATGATGGTGCCACGCTCACGCAATAGACGATTCACATAAATTTCCATATCTACCTAAAATTAAATTAAAAAGCAAATTAATAAACATAATAACAAAAGCATAATTATCAGACACTTACGCTGCTCTGAACCTTGGTTTTCGTCTCCTCCAGCGTCATCCCTTCACTACGACGGAGCTTGAGATAATACTCACTCAAATCCTTGCAACCTTCGGGCAGTTGATGGTAAACCAACCTTGGAAATGCTTTCTTCAGCTCAAAGTAAAGACTCAATCCTGCTTCGTCCTGATCTGGGAAGATGTGAAGATTTCTTCCGGCAAGAAGCCCTTGAAAACGGCGGTCGAAAAGCGTGGCACTGGGGATGGCTATGGCATGAATGCCAAGGGTCAATGCCGTCCAGCAATCAGAGGGACCCTCGGTGATGAGCAGCGGTTCATCAGGAGGATAATCCTTCAATCGGTCGAGCCCATATATCATGCGATGACTGCCTGGTGCAAACTTGAATCGGGGAATCTCCTTCGGCTTTACTTCATCAATAGATACCTTTTCCATATCGAAAGATGACTCAGACTTCTTCTTTCCCAGATAGCGGCTCTGCACGGAAACCAGTCTTCCCTCCTGGTCGAAATAGGGAAAGATGAGCGATGGTCCGTCAAACACTCCACGCCCCACTCTCGCCATGCATACGCTTTGCTCCGTGCTCACTATCTGGCAGACCTTCAAAGCCTCCGAGCTAAGCAATCGCTCCTCGAAGAGGAATCTCTGCCCCGATTCAGATAGATGCATCTGCCGGAACATCTGCTGATAAAACTCCACATCTACGGATGATGAGGCAATATGCCCATGCGAAACATGGGTTTCTGCAAAATGCGCTCTCAGGGAAGCCATTCTTCTGTCTGATGCCGTAAGTACTTTCTTATCAGCACATTTATCTGCATATCGGGCAGAATTCCCATACTTAGCTGAATTCCCATACCTGTCATCGGCGATATACACATCAAAATGATCAGCCAGCCAGCGGCATGCCTCGCTGAATCCCAGGTTCAGCCGCTCTCTCACCAGTGCGATGGTATCGGCAGAGAATCCGCAGCTATAGCAGTGGCAGGTGTTCTTCTTTACATTGAAGGCGAGGCTCGGATGATGATCATCATGGTGGATGCAGAGGGCTCGCTTGTTGCGGAGCCCCATGCCCAGAAGATCAGCCACCTGCAAGATGTCAAGCTCGCGAAGTTTTTGAATATTGTATTTATCGATCATTGTTTCTTTGTTTTTTCTTATTTTCCTTACCTGTTTTAGAATACACATTTTTTTCTATTTTCTTGATCCAGCCCTTACGAGTCCAATTACAGATAAAGTTTTTTACTGGAGTCTTCAAGTCATTACGCTTCAGATATTCCGCCAGGAAATCACGCGAAAACTGCTGTGGTAACTCATCAAACCAATTGTTGGTCTTATATGGAACCAACTCCGACTCAGCATTGATTTCCTCAAAAACATGTCCCCATTTTCCCAACATATTCTGCAGAATTCTATCAGCGCAAGCCAGATAAATTTGCTTTACCAATTTATGTATCTCCTGTTCTTCCTTGACACCCTCAAGCTGGTATAGATATTGCATCAATGAAGCTATACGGAAGGCACTAACACTACTTCTTTTGTAAAAAACATCCAAAGCCTTAGACATCGTCTTCAACACTCTTTTACGCTGCAACTCACACCAACGCTGTACAGTGGAATCAAGCCATTGCGTATCAAGAAGTCGCTCCTCAGATATTTTTTTACCATCCTCCTCATAACAGCCCTGCATCAGCTTTTCCAGTATATTATCCAGACTTTCAATTTGTTCTGCACTCAGAGTCTTGAACATCAGCGGATTATCACCTAACCGATTTTCTATATTACAAAGGATAGTTCGAGTCACACTTCCTCCCTCAATGGCAGCTTTGTCCATATATCGATTGATAGCAGCCGGAGTACCTGTATATACATAGCACAACATCAAATCAACCACAGCCGAATAACTAGTTTCACTCAGATAATCCTGGCCAAAGAGAGAACCCAGGTCATATCCTGTCTTGTTGATTTGCTTGATATCAGAAAACTGTCGCTTGCTGGCCTGCACGATAGCACCAATCTCATCAGCAAACTGAAATAATGTTTTTGGACATCCATACAGTTTGACAGGAGCATCGGCTCGCTTGATAAGCATAGAAAGAGACAGATTCTCGTGTAACAGCGTTATGTCTGTCTTTGGCTCCGGAGGCAGTTTACCATCCTTTTTACCCTGTCTTCGTTTCAGTTCTGCGTACTTCTGTTCTACACTTCTCTGTTCTGCATCACGCTTCTGCAGAGGAGCCATCAAATACGTCATCAAATATCTGGCAAACGACTTTCCCGAGCTCTGTTCTCCACATACCAGAACATGCAGCAAGATGGCAGAAAGCGAATTGTCGTAAACATAATTCAGACGCAGACGGGTGGCATACACAGCAAGCATGGCACTGGCTACAGCCAAGGTGGCAAACTTGAGTTCAGCAGGGGCCGTCATCATCCATTCTCTCACTCCAGCCGGATAATCCTTGTCACGTATCAGGGGATTGAGATCTGGCTGCGGCACATCTTCATTGTTCATATTGTCAGCAACCTCTTTTTGATTTCCAGTCTGAGTTGCCACCTGTGGCTGGGTTGCTGGTTTCTTCTGCGAATCCACCTGCAACTGAAGTTTTGAATTCTCCATCATTACAATAATTGTTTTTGACGCTGCAAAGATATAAAGAGAATTCGAGTGTGAGGCTATCGGATATTGTCGGATAATTCATTTTCCGAAAGACATTATCCGCCTAAAACACGCCTAATGCCGCATAACACAACAGAAAATACGGAGAAAAAAAAGGGGAAAAAAATCCTTTCGGAAAATACATTTTTCGTATTTTCCGAAAGGACACCAATCCGTGAGGACTTTAAAGTCCAGTCGCGCAACCTATATAGCTAGAAGGGTGACTCCAGGAAGCGCTGCATAAAACGGTTCAC
>NZ_NMPZ01000002.1 GCF_002224675.1 Segatella copri
AAAACGGCTTGCTTCGAAAAATTGAAGCAAGCCTTTTTTGTATTATAATTCTATGATTTAGCTTACGCGATTCAACTTCTTGATGATTGAGAAGATGAAGGCTGCAGATACCAGACAGATGCCGGCAAGAACACCCCAGATTGTTACGAGGTTGAAGTTCTGACCCCACATGATGCCAGGAATCATAACCAACTGGTTACCGATGGCTGTTGCACCAAACCAGAGACCCATCATCAAACCAGCATACTTTGGAGGAGCTACCTTCGATACAAACGAAATACCGATTGGAGAAAGCAGAAGCTCTGCGAATGTAAGGATGAGATAGGTAGAGATGAGGAGGTTAGCACTTACACGTGTTCCCTCTGTAGCAGGATTGCCCTGTGCCAAAGGAAGCTCCAGCCCCATAGAACCTACAGCCATCCATACGAAACCGAGAGCTGCAACGAGCATACCCAAACCAATCTTCTCTGGCGATGTAGGCTCCTTGCCAATCTTGTGAAGCCATGAGAACAAAGCAACGCTCACTGGGGTCAATGCCACTACATAGCATGGGTTGAACTGCTGGAAGATAGGAGCCTCAACATCTACGGCACCTTCAAGGTTGCTGTACTTGTAGAAGAGGAAAGCGATGGCAGCAACAATGACACCAAGAGAGATGCCCTTACCCTTGCCAGTCTTGCTCTGTGCCAGACCGAAGCAACCGTAAACCACGAAGATGCAGGCTACGAGGTTGGTCACGTCGAATGCCATTGACTGCAAGCCCTCAGATGTCTTCTGAGTATAGTCGCGGGCAAAGAGTGTCAATGTATTACCATTCTGGTGGAAAGCCATCCAGAAGAAGATAACCACAGCAAATACGAGACAGAGGCAGATGATGCGCTCCTTGGTCTCAGCCTTGGAAAGCTCATTAGTCTCCTTAACCGGAGTCTTGTCGCCCTTACCCTTGGTCTCAGAAGCAAGCACGTGCTTGTATGTAAAGCTGAAGGCATAGTAGATGGCGATACTAATGATAAGCGAAGCACATGCCACAGCGAATGCAAAATGGTATGAATCCTCTACAGATACACTCAGACTCTCCTGCGCCCACTTCATAATCTTGATGGCTGCTGTAGGAGCGAACATGGCGCCAATGTTGATAGCCATATAGAAGAGAGAGAAACCGGAATCACGGTTGCTGGCATACTGTGGCTCGTCGTAGAGACGACCTACCATCACCTGCAGGTTACCTTTGAACAAGCCGGTACCCAAAGCGATGAGGATAAGCGAAATGCCCATGGCAGCAATGGCAACGGTGTCCTTGCCAAGAGGAAGCGAAAGCACCAGGTAGCCGATGAACATAATGAAGATACCCGTGGTAACCATACGTCCAAAGCCAAACTTGTCGGCTGCGATACCGCCGATGATAGGGAGGAAATAAACCATCATCAGGAAGGTAGAGTAAATTGTACTTGCCAATCCGGTTTCAAAACCGAAGTTAGCCTGCAAATAGAGCAAGAACACTGCAAGCATGGTATAGTAACCGAAACGCTCACCCGTGTTAGCCAAAGCTAAGGCCCACAGACCTTTTGGTTGATTTTCAAACATAATTTTCTGTTATTTTATAATTTTATTATTTAGTTATTCTTTTCTCGCAAATTCTGTGCAAAGATACACAAATTATTCCATATTTCAAACTCAATGCCTAAAAATCGTTATATCAAATACCATTTTTATATTCAAAAACGTCTAAATTTCTAAAAAACAGACAAATAATGCAAAAGTTTTCCATTTCTATTACAACAAGATTGCGTTTTTTTTTGTACCTTTGCAGCCCGAAACCGTAAAGGTGGATTCCGACAGTATAAATATTGGATTAAAACAAAAAAGAAAGGTAAAAGGATATTTATGAGACAACTTAAGATTAGCAAGAGTATAACCAATCGTTCCAGTGAAGCACTCGACAAGTACTTGGTGGAGATTGGTAGAGAACCTATGGTCTCTATTGATGAGGAGATTGAGCTGGCCCAAAAGATTCGCAAAGGCGGTCGTGAGGGTGAGCGTGCCAAGGAAAAACTGGTCAAGGCAAACCTCCGATTCGTTGTATCTGTTGCTAAACAATACCAGCATCAGGGTTTGGGTCTGACAGACCTCATCGACGAGGGAAACATCGGTTTGGTAAAGGCTGCAGAGAAATTTGATGAAACTCGTGGTTTTAAGTTCATCTCATACGCAGTATGGTGGATTCGCCAGAGCATCCTCCAGGCTATCGCTGAGCAGAGCCGTATCGTTCGCCTGCCTTTGAACCAGGTAGGTGCATTGAGCAAGATCAGCGCCGAAATCAGCAAGTTCGAGCAGGAAAACCAGCGCAAGCCTTCTGTTGCAGAGTTGGCACAGATTACCAAGATGGAGGAAAGCAAGATTGACCAGACCATCAAGGCAGACAACCACCACATGAGTATCGATGCTCCATTCGGTAGTGATGACGATGACAATGCGATGGTAGATGTGATGGCTTCAGGTGATGATAGCCGTACCGACAAGGGTGTTGACTTCGAGTCTATGGCGAGCGAGCTCCAGCGCGTATTGGCAACAGTATTGAAGGAACGCGAGCGCAAGATTCTCTGCTACTGCTATGGCATCGGTTGCCACGAGAAGGGATTGGAAGAAATCGGAAGCGAATTCAACCTCACCCGTGAGCGTGTACGCCAGATTCGCGAGAAGAGTATCATCAAGCTCCGTGAAAGCGGAAAGATCAAGATCTTGATGAAATACCTGGGATAATTCTGAAACAGAAACCAAGAATTAAGAAACAGAAATTCTGAATTCTGAAACAGGAATTCAATCCATATCGAAGACGAGAGAAAAATAAATAAAGCTCAGTTGTGTTACCCACAACTGAAACAAAAAGGGCAATCAGTTGGTTCATCCCAATCTGATTGCCCTTTCTCTTTTTACACACACGCCCTGAAAGGGCAAAAGCTCCTAGCCCAGGGCAACACCCTGGGTTGTCATAGGCGCTAACCTGTCGCCCTGAAAGGGCAAAAGCTTTATTCACAATTAATTGTTAACGAAGTTTCCGAACTTATCAATCAATCCGTTTACTCCGTCTCTCACCGCCTCGAAATATGGATACTCATCTCTCAGACAGATTTCATCATAAAGGAAATCAGCCACGATGGTATCCTTACCGTCAGGCATCACGAGTCCCATCTTGCCATTCTTCTCTGCAATAACCGGCATGATGCTCAGGTCATCATTATAGATATAGCAAGTGCGGAGGAAATCATAGACAGGCTGAAGCATCACGTTGCCCTGATGATCTTTCATGCCAAATTTGCCGTTTTCCTCGAAGACCTCATGGTAACGGATATACTTCTCCTTCAAGCGATGATAATAGAACACCATCTTACGCTTGTCGTTCACAAAGTCGAGCATATACTGGAAGGTATCACAGTAGTTAGCCACCGAACGGACGAGAATCATCTTCAGATCCAGTCCATCCAAAGCCTTGCGATTCAAATCAATATACTTGGCAATCGCCTTCTCTTTCTCTGTGACAGAGAGGCTCGCCAGCTTTTCCTCAAACTTGAGCATAGCCTGTTTGGTTCCCGACATACCCTTGATATATCGGTGAATCTGCCTGCTCATTTCAGAACAGATAAACTTGTCTATTTCCTGCTGCTCAATAGGGTCAGCATATTCCTTAATCAATGATTCAGGTGTAGCGTTCATGGTTATTTCCTTTCTTTTTGTTTATGGAGATTCCCCCTGTGAACTTGAAAGGGAAATCTCCTGTTAGTATTATTTCTTCACGTTAGGCTGCTGCAATCCATAGCCCTTTCTCTTATCTTCCAGCAAGAGGAGGAAGGAGATGACAATAGCAACCACACCAAAGGCTGCAAATATGGTCATCGTCTCTGTATAGTCGATGACACCATCGGCACCCGTGTTAGCCTGATTCACCTTACCGATCCATACAGGAATAAGAGCCAGTCCGATATTCTGGATATAGAAGATAAGGGCGTATGCAGTTCCTAAGAGTTTCATTGGGATGATCTTTGGCACAGAAGGCCACATTGCTGATGGTACCAATCCAAAAGCTACGCCAAGGATGAGCATCATCACGACGGCAAGCACCCATGAGTTGAGTGGAAGGGCAAATACTACGTGTACCAGAGTCAGGAGACAACTGCCGATAATCATCAGCGTGGCACCCTTGCCATACTTGTCATATACGCTACCGAAGATTGGTGTAAGGAAGATGGTACCGAATGGCAACATCGCAGGAATCAGACCTGCCAAATTGGCATCGACACCATACTTGAAAATCATCAACTTGGTGGCAAACTTCAGGAATGGGAATACACCGGCATAGAACATCAGGCAAAGGAATGCCACATACCAGAAACCAGTTGTCTTGAACAGACCACCCAAGTCTGAAAACTTGAAACCTTCTTCCGGCTCAGTAGCCACAGCTTCTGCAGAAGCATCCTCCTTCTTGTCCATCACGCAATAAACCAGATAAACCAGTACACCAGCGCAAAGCAAAGCTGCACCCAAAGCAATAGAAGCAGACACACCGCCCATTGCCTTTGCAAAAGGAAGAGAATAGCCCAAGGCAGCGGCAGTTCCCAAACGAGCTGTAGCCACCTGCACTCCCATTGCCAGAGCCAACTCATGACCCGTAAACCATTTCACAATGACCTTGCTCACTGTGATACCGCATATCTCGCAGCCCACGCCATAGATGGCAAAGCCAAGTGCAGCTATCACTACCTGTGTACTATAAGTACCGAAGAATGGTACTACTACCGAACCGCCAAACTCATGACCTACAGCATACCATTTCACCAAGGCTCCACCAAACATCAAAACAGTAGAGAGGATACCAGTGAAACGGATGCCAAACTTATCGAGGATAAGACCACCAAAGAAGAGGAGCAGAAGGAACACATTGAAGTATCCGTAGGCTCCTGAGAAGAAGCCGTACTCATCCGAACTCCATCCGAGTCCGAGACCATTCTCAGCCCCCTTGGCAGCTGTCAAGAGAGGCTCCAGTGGAGACATTACATCTGTAAAAAAGTAACCGAACATCATCGTGACGCTCACGATGAAGAGGGCGGTCCAGCGAGCTGACTTCGAGTCGCTCAATTTCATCTGAATTTTTTCTGTTGTACTCATTTTATATTATTACTTATTTTTCCATAACCATCGCCGGAAGTTACTTTCTCTTCACGTTCTTCGTTCTTGAAATATCAAAGAGATAAGATACCTTGAACACAATCTGTCCGTAGTTACTTTTTCCGAAATAATCTCGTTTGGATGAACCATAGATATTGCCCAATCCATAATAATAGCGAGCCTCAGCCAGAAAATGTCCCACTTTCGGGATGCTATACTCTGCACCCAAACCCAGGGCGATACCATAATCCAGCTTATTCTCTACCGCCATCGTATCTTGTGCCACTACCATACTTACCCGGTCATTATCTGTCTTAGGCATATTCTTCACGTCGAAGTTGGTAGTCTGAGAATCGTTAAGGTAGAGTCCGAACTGCGGACCGGCATTTACGAAGATGTTCAAGCCTCTCTCTTCCCTACCCCAAGCCAAGTGAGCGAAAACAGGTACCTGGATATAATTGATGGTACGGCTGTAAGCCATCGGCTGCTTGGTTTCGGTGATGATGACAGGCTGGTTGTCGATGTCGAGAATATCCTCTTTCCATCCCACCTTGGCATAGTTGACCTCTGCATAGATGGAACAGATGGTCTTGAAGTACTTCTCGCAAGTATATTTCATCGAGAGTCCGGCAGTCATACCTCCATGCTGTTTTTGCTGAACCTCCGGTTCGAATCCTACAGAGCTGAGCACATAGCCACCGTTGAATCCGATGGAAAAATCGTTGCGATGCTCACCTATCTGGGCCTGCGCCGAGAGTCCTCCCCAAAGGAGAAGTCCCATCAACAGCGCCCCTATCTTGACTTTATTCATTCTTTCTTTTCTTACTATAAACGATTAACTATAAAAAACTACCGGTCCTAGTAGTTCACTGATTCAATCTGGTGATTGAAGGTATAGTGAATCAACTGGAAGTTCTTGTTCTTGTATCCACCCTTTGTCGTTTTCACGAAATGCAATGGAGTCTGCACAGGCTGATAGTTCACTTGCTGGCGTTCACCCGTAAACTCCTTGCCCTTCTTCTTGATACCCTGGATGAAGAACATACCATGATCATAACCCGTGATGGCGAAGCGAGGCTGCGCAATCATCATCGGCTGATGGAACCATCCCTCGTACGCCTTCTCCAGGTTCTGCGTTCTTTCGGCTACCGGATTGTAATAGAAGGTAGAAGGGATATAAGTATCGTACTTATAGAATCGCTCCAGATTGTACTTGGCGTACATTAACCACTCTGTATAGCCGAAGAGAGAGATAGATGCACCCGGATACTTGCTGTCAAACTCATCCAATTTATTGAGCACGGCTGTCAACTGTGGCGAACGGCCCGTATTCAGGATTACCACATTCTGCTTGCTTGGCAGGAAAGCCTTGGCAAACTGGTCGATGCTTGAGCTCACATTGGTGATACTATAGTTGATGTTTCTCTTCTCCAACTCCTTGCGAAGTCCGAAAGTGAAAGCTCCCTTACGAGAAGTAGAATCATTGCAATCTACAAAGATTGGATGCACATTGGTAAATCTGTTCAGGAAAGCCTTGATGGTGCATTCGTTCAATGTTTCAGGACTCTGATATACCTGGAAGATTTCCTTGTTGCGCTCCACATCGTCACCGCTGATGGAGAAAGGAATCACGAGCTTGATGCCATAGGTCTTGCAGAAGCCGGCAAGCGGAGCCACCTGCTTGGTATAAAGCGGGCCAAAGATGATATCACACGTATTGGCACCCTCCTGCAACAAGGTGGCACGGATATCAGCATCTATCGGCACGTTCCATGCATGGACATCGGTAGAGATGCCCTTCTTCTTCAGATAATTGCAAGCCATCAGGAGTCCACGATAATACTCCACCATACGCTTGCCATCACCATCCACATCATGCAAAGGCAACATCACGCCAATCTTCACCGCATCACTAGCCGCCACCTTCTGCTGAGCGGCAGCGGTTCCAGCTACAGCCGGTTTGCTGGAAGCAACAGCATTCTTATCCTCCTTCTGTGCCTTTTTAGGCGCATTAGGATTCTGCTGGTCGCTGGCAAAAGGAATAAAGAGGGTAGTTCCCTTCTGGAGCATGTAACCTTCCTGCTTCATCTCAGGGTTTGCCTCCATCAGTTCCGGCAGACTCAATCCATACTTATTGGCAATACCAAAAATAGTATCCTTTTTCTTCACTGTGTAAATGTCACGCCATTTCGTTGTCTGAGCAAAGATACCAACACTGAGCATGAGCCCCACAATCATCAAGAAATATCTTATGTTTCTTTTCATATCTTCCTGTTTTTAATGTTTATATGATCCTAAAATCTTGCCGTAACCGACATGATTTAAAGTTTTCTCCTGCAAAAATACAAAAAATCTCGCATCTAGCGCAATATCTCTCAGCTTTTTATTATCTTTGCACAAATAATTTGCAAAATGAGACAAAAAATAGGATTACTTGGTGCCTTATTGGCACTTTTTACCCCTCCATTGATGGCACAGGAAGAAATCGGAGATGAGGAAGGCACGCAGACCAGTGTCCTTCTGATGCCGAACGCATTCTCGCCAAACGGAGATGGCATCAACGACATCTACAAGCCCAAGGAGGGTTACCAGAACATCAAGGAGTTTCGCGCCTATATATATAATAGGTGGGGACAGAAACTCTTTGAGTGGAGCGACCCTGCCACGGGATGGGATGGAACATACAAGGGAAAGCCGGTTAAGGAGGGGGTCTATTTCTGTCTGGTCAAGGCAAAAGGAGCAGATGGCAAGACCTATCAGATTAAAAGAGATGTCAACCTGCTCAGAGGCTATACAGCAGAACAATACAGTAACAATTAAGTGAGCGGAAATTAGAATATGAATTCAGAAGAAAAGATAAATGTATGGGGCGCCAGAGTACACAACCTCAAGAACATTGATGTTGAGATTCCACGCGACTCCCTCACCGTGATAACCGGACTTTCGGGTTCGGGCAAGTCGTCGTTGGCTTTCGATACCATCTTTGCCGAGGGTCAGCGCCGCTATATCGAGACGTTCTCTGCCTATGCCCGCAACTTCCTGGGCAATATGGAGCGCCCGGACGTTGATAAGATTACCGGTCTGAGTCCGGTCATCAGCATCGAGCAGAAGACCACCAACAAGAACCCTCGTTCTACCGTTGGTACCACTACCGAGATTTACGATTATCTCCGTCTGCTCTTTGCCCGTGCCGGTACAGCCTACAGCTACCGCAGCGGCGAAGAGATGGTGAAATACACCGAAGAACAGGTCATCGATATGATTCTCGATGAATATGCCGGAAAGGCCATCTTCCTGCTGGCTCCTCTGATTCGCCAGCGCAAGGGACATTATCGCGAACTCTTCGAGAGTATGCGCCGCAAAGGTTATCTCTATGTACGTGTGGATGGAGAAATCCAGGAAGTGGTAAGCGGAATGAAGCTCGACCGATACAAGATGCACAACATAGAAGTTGTCATCGACAAGCTCGTGGTGAAGGAAGCCGATGAGGAACGCATCCGCAAGAGCGTAGCTACCGCCATGAAGCAGGGCGATGGCATGGTGATGGTGATAGAGAAAGGGGAAAAGACGGGTAAGAACTTCTCAAAACGCCTGATGGATCCAGTTACCGGTATAGCCTACCAGGATCCGGCACCTAATATGTTCTCGTTCAATTCGCCTGAAGGTGCCTGCCCTCACTGCAAGGGTCTGGGAAAGGTAAACCAGATAGATATCAAGAAGGTGATTCCGGATGACAGCCTGAGCATCTACGAAGGTGGAATCGCCCCTCTCGGCAAATACAAGAACCAGATGATTTTCTGGCAGATTGAGTCTTTGCTCGAGAAATATGACCTGAAACTCAAGACTCCTATCGCAGAGATTCCGGGAGATGCCATGCAGGAAATCCTCTATGGATCACTGGAAAACGTAAAGATCGGTAAAGAAAAGGTGCATACCTCTTCGGATTACTTCTGCGCATACGATGGCATCATCGACTATCTGCAGAAGGTGATAGAGAATGACGAGAGTGCTGCAGGAAAGAAATGGGCTGACCAGTTTATATCTACCATCGAATGTCCGGAGTGCCATGGACAGCGACTCAAGAAGGAATCGCTCGCCTTCCGTATCTGGGACAAGAATATATCGGAAGTTGCCAACCTCGACATCGACGAACTGCGCAACTGGCTCGAACAGGTGGAAGCTCACCTCCCTTCCATGAAGGCAAAGGTGGCTCACGAAATCATCAAGGAGTTGCGATCACGTGTCAACTTCCTCCTCGATGTGGGTCTGAACTATCTCTCACTCAATCGACAGTCGGCATCACTCTCTGGTGGTGAAAGCCAGCGCATCCGTCTTGCTACCCAGATAGGCAGTCAGCTTGTCAATGTGCTCTACATCCTCGATGAGCCAAGTATCGGTCTGCACCAGCGAGACAACGAGCGACTCATCAACAGCCTGAAGGAATTGCGCGACCTGGGTAATACCGTCATCGTAGTAGAACATGATGAGGATATGATGCGAGCTGCCGACTGGATTGTAGATATCGGTCCGAAGGCAGGCAGAAAGGGAGGCGAAGTGGTTTTCCAGGGTACTCCGAAAGAGATGCTGAAGACTGACACCATCACCGCCCAGTATCTGAATGGCAAGATGGCAATAGAGATTCCTGAGCATCGCCGCAAAGGAAACGGCAAGAGCATCACCATCCGTGGAGCCAGGGGCAACAACCTGAAGGGAGTAGATGTAGAGTTTCCGCTCGGCAAGCTCATCGTTGTAACGGGAGTCAGCGGATCGGGTAAATCTACCCTGATCAATGAAACCCTGCAGCCTATCCTCTCCCAGCACTTCTACCGTTCCCTGAAGAAGCCGA
The DNA here is from genome assembly GCF_002224675.1 of Segatella copri. Taxonomy (GTDB): domain Bacteria; phylum Bacteroidota; class Bacteroidia; order Bacteroidales; family Bacteroidaceae; genus Prevotella; species Prevotella copri_U. The sequence continues at coordinate 10,007 of NZ_NMPZ01000002.1, forward strand.
TGCCATACGACAGCATCGAAGGCATTGAGAATATCGACAAGGTAGTGAATGTAGATCAAAGTCCGATCGGCAGAACCCCTCGCAGTAATCCTGCCACCTACACAGGTGTGTTCAGCGACATCCGCTCGCTGTTTGTGGGACTTCCAGAAGCCAAGATCCGTGGTTACAAGCCAGGTAGATTCTCCTTCAACGTGAAGGGTGGCAGATGCGAAGCGTGTGGCGGAAATGGATACAAGACCATTGAGATGAACTTCCTGCCAGATGTCTATGTACCTTGTGAGGTATGCCACGGCAAGCGCTACAACCGTGAAACGCTGGAGGTAAGATACAAGGGAAAGAGCATCGCCGATGTACTGGACATGACCATCAACCAGGCAGTAGAGTTTTTTGAGAACGTACCTCAGATTCTCAACAAGATCAAGGCATTACAGAGTGTTGGATTGGGTTACATCAAGTTGGGTCAGAGTTCAACTACCCTTTCGGGCGGAGAAAGTCAGCGAGTGAAACTTGCTACCGAACTATCCAAACGTGATACCGGCAAGACGCTCTATATCCTGGATGAGCCAACCACCGGTCTTCATTTCGAAGACATCCGCATTCTGATGGATGTGCTTCAGAAACTGGTAGATAGAGGCAATACGGTGATTATCATCGAGCACAACCTGGATGTCATCAAGCTAGCCGACTGGCTCATTGACATGGGTCCCGAAGGTGGACGAGGTGGAGGTCAGCTTCTCTTTGCCGGCACACCGGAAGAGATGGCAAAGAGCAAGATAGGCTATACTTACAAATTCCTAGCCCCCTTGCTGAAGAAGAAATAACCATTCTTTGCCGGCAAGAGATAAAAGAATCCCGATTTCCAAGACTTTGCTTATCTGATGCAAAGTTCAGGAAATCGGGATTTTATATTTTAATCTTCGTCTGCGAATTCATTCAAAGTATAAGCACTGCTGCCATCAAAGCAGTGGGTACATACCTGGCACTTAGGCAAACCGATAGCTTCCACGAGCTGCTCAATGGTATTGAACTTCAGTGTAGTCAATCCAAGCTGGTTGGCAATCTCATCCACCATTCTCTGATATTCAGGAGAACCTGTGGTAGCATACTTCTCCAGATTCTTGTTGGCATCGCCCTCAAACTTCTCGATGATTCTGCGGGTAATCAACTCCATGTCACTCTTGGAAGAAGTAAAGTTGATGAAAGGACAGCCATAAACCAATGGAGGACAAGCGATACGCATGTGGCATTCCTTCAGACCAGCCTGATCGAAAAGCACCTTCACATTGTCGCGGAGCTGGGTACCGCGCACGATACTGTCATCGCAGAACAACACACGCTTACCCTTCAACATAGCCTTGTTAGGAATCAGCTTCATCTTGGCTACCAGAGAGCGCATACTCTGGTTGCTAGGTGTAAAGCTTCGAGGCCAGGTAGGAGTATATTTGGCAATACAACGCTGGTAAGGCACGCCCTTACCGGCAGCATATCCCATCGCCATACCTGTACCAGAATCAGGAATACCGCTGCAGCAATCTACCTCTACATCATCTGTCTTGGCAAGATTGAAGCCATTGCTAAAGCGGGCTTCCTCTACATTCTTGCCCTCATAGGTAGAAGTTGGGAATCCATAATATACCCAGAGGAAAGAACAAACCTGCATTTTCTTATTGGCAGGACGAATCTGCTCCATACCCTCAGCAGTAATCTTCACGATTTCGCCAGGACCTACCTCGTGTGCAGTCTCGAAGTCAAGGTTAGGGAATGAAGTGGTCTCACTGGAAGCTGCATAAGCTCCCTCCTTCTTACCTATAATAAGAGGTGTACGTCCCCAACTGTCGCGGGCACAGATGATACCATCCTCTGTAAGGATCATCATGGTGCAGGAACCCTTGATATGATGGAACACGTTCTCGATTCCCTCGCGGAAATTCTTGCCCTGGATGATGAGAAGAGCCACCAACTCGGTTGGGTTGGTACTTCCTGAAGACATCTCTGCAAAGTGCATATTCTTATCCAACAGATGCTGAGTAAGTTCATCCTTATTTAATATCTTGGCTACTGTGCAAATGGCAAAGCGACCAAGATGAGAATTCATGATCAATGGCTGCGCATCTGTATCGCTAATCACACCGATACCTGATGTCGCACCCTCGAATTTGTCGAGTGTAGGTTCAAACTTCGTTCTAAAATAAGAACTTTCTAAGTTGTGGATAGAGCGCACGAAGCCCTTCTCACTACTGTAGGTTGCCAAACCGCCTCGGCGTGTACCGAGATGTGAGTTGTAGTCGGTGCCGTAGAAAAGATCTGCGACACAGCTTTTCTTGGAAATAGTTCCGAAAATGCCTCCCATAAGAGTATAATTCTATGTTTTATGTTTGAAATATGGGTGCAAAGGTAATATAAATCCAGAAAATATGCAAAACTTTTTGCGATTTTTCTACATTTTTATGTATATCGTTTCCCTTTGCACCCCTAATTTCTGCTAAAAATCGGCTAAATATCTACTAATAAGACGACTGCTTCCTAGAACTTGTATTGCAAACCCAGGCTCATATCAAAGGTTTTAGACTTCACATCGTCATGATATGAGTAATGGGTATCACGCCAATAGTTGGACACGTTGAAGTCCAGGTTCAGCCGATTGGACAATGCCAGACTGAAGCGGGCATTCAGCACCAGCAGAGATGCATTTCCCTTGTCGCCCTGGGCATTGAGATAGAGCGGATCGGTCGTTGCCAGATCCTTTCCCTCATATCCCTTCCAGGTAAAGATGCGATAATAGTCGGCACCTATCTGGAAGGTAGCTACCTTGCCGAACTCCATGAAACTGATAGCCTTCACGCTATAACCGCTACCCATGTTGTAGTCGCGGTCTATCACATTATAATAATCGGTCAGACTTCCACCCAGCAGGATACCATCCAGGAAGACACGCTGCTCAAACCTGGTGAGATTGCCCACCTGAGGGAAGCGGTAGATGATGCCCGGACCGAAAGAGGCTGCCTCGGATATGCGGTAAGGCACCAGACTGGTACCATCCTTCACCGGCTGCGAATCGTAATAGTTGAAGTGCTGGAAGATACCGAACTCCATCTCCGTGCCCTTGCTCACCTCCACCGGTACACTCCACAATCTTCCCAGAAGATGCAGACCGGTAATCAGAGGCTGGTTGCTGCTCAGGCCGAAAGTGGCATCCAATGTGAAGTAGTCGTATGGCTTGGTGGTTTCGCCATCAAACGGATCGCCATAAACCAGATTGAAACGGACGTATGGATTGCCCTCACCACGGAACAGCGTATTGTTGTCTGCGAGGTATCTGTAACCTGCCGATGCAAAGAAACTGACAGGACTGCGCTGGTAATCGTGATATTTATAATATTTGCCTCTCACCCGCCAGGCATCGCCACTCAAGATTCGATTCAACCCCTTGATCGGACAGATGAGGGTTCCCAGGAACTCTCGCATGAAACGAGGAAAACCAGACAGGCGGTCATCAAATACCAGATTGCTCACACGATGCGTCACCTCTCCGATGGCAATACCACCAAAAGTAGTAGCCATCAGGTCGTTGATGGCAGGCGGTTCTATCTCGCAGGTAGTCTCCCACATCAAACTTCCACAGAAAGAGTATGGCACCGATTCCCAGAAATTCATGCCATGACTTCTTGCAGCATTGAAATAGAGTCCGCCATGGTAGGGATGGGCAAACAGATTGGTAGAGAACTGGTCGTTATCCCAAACAAAACCCGTTTCTATATTGTGCTTGATGCTATGGAAGGAAATCTTGGCAAACTCCTCGTTCATCACAAACTGGTCGAAGCATTGCACACCCACATTGATGGCAAAAGCTTCCAAGGCAGCCTTCCAAGGATGCTTCTTCTGTCGCTCCGGATCATCGAAGGCAAAAATGGTTCCTTCCTTCCATGCCTCCATATCATATTCATTCTCCTTCCTGCCAGACACATTTCCTAAAGATGAAGTGCGCTGGAGGCGCACAGCCAAACCTGCTTCTACAATGGCACGACGGCGATACCTGCCACCATGATAATAATGGGTATCCCCATAACCCACAGAGGCAAAGGCACTGGTGTATCTGCCCAACTGATAGTCGGCATTGATGCGAGCCTGCAGCGAATAGAGCCGTTCAGGCTTATCCTGCGAATGTTCCTGAAACGATTCAACGTGATAGAAACCCAGATCACCACTCAGGGAGAACTTAGGCGATAACTGGAAATACTGACCGATGCGATAGAACAAGGCACCCGAAAACTTCTCATCCAATCCGAAATAATGGGTTCCGATACCCAGGATATTATACGTACTCCGGTTGCGGAATCTTACGGCAAGATTGGCTTTGGTAGCAGAACCGCCATAAAACATATAGTCGATACGCGTCTTTGGGTTCACATTCACCAGTCCTATCTTATGGGCTACGGTATCCCGGCTATAGTTGATGACACCTATCTGCACACCACGAGGATGGTTAAGGCACACATTAAACAAACCAATCTGAGAACCATTCAGGGTATCAGCATAATTGTAACCGCCCAACTGCATGCCACGCATATAGGAAGAGCTGACATTGGCTGCTGCAATCTGCAAGCCTCTCTTCATACCCATGGAAATATTGGAAAGTCCACTCAGCTGCACGCCGCGGAACGGAGAACTGGATACATTATTAAATAAAGACAACTGCACGCCATTGCCACCCTTCACCACATTGGAAACACCCGAAACCTGCACACCGCGCATATCATCGCCCACCGAATTGATGATACCAGCCAGGCTCACACCACGCATCTGCTGGCGAACCACACTGGAAAAGGCACCTATCTGGGCACCCCTGAGTGTATCGGGCGAGCAAAACAGAGACACGTTGCCACAACTATCCCCTTGGGCATAGACAGACTGACCTCCTAGCGAAAGTCCCATCAAAAGGGCTATGATCTTTCTCTTATTTTCCATATACCTATCAAATTCAAAATGGCGAGAAGTCAGGATGACTTCTCGCCGAGAAATTGCATTATTTAATATTGGAGCTAAATAATGCATCAAAAAAATATCTTTCAGAGGAATGTGCAGGCGAAGACTTCTCCCCCACACATTCATATAAAGTTCAATTGCTTTTATTAATCCAGGTTCAAGCTCTTCTTGATAGCCTCGATCTTATCCATTGCAGCAGCTGTGCAGCGGTTGTAGCAGCCAGCGCACTTGAATGAAGGATCCTTTACCTCAATATAGAACTTGATCTTAGGCTCTGTACCAGAAGGGCGAACGCTTACCTTGGTATTGTCATCGCAGAACCACTGGAGTACATTGCTTGTTGTAGGCATATCGAGCTTCTCTACACTGCCGTCAGCATGCTTAGCCTCCAAGCTCTGGTAGTCCTTCCAGGTAACAATCTTGCTGCCACCCAACTCCTTTGGAGGGTTAGCACGGAAGTCTGCCATCATCTGCTTGATCTCGTCAGCACCAGTCTTACCTGGGCGAACCACGTTTACTGTAAACTCCTTACTGAAGCCATACTCTGCATAGATCTGCATCAGGAGATCGTAGAGTGTCTTGCCCTGATCCTTAGCCCAGGCAGCAATCTCACAAATCAAGCAGATAGATGCTGGAGCATCCTTATCACGTACCTTGTCGTATGGCAGGAAGCCGAAGCTCTCCTCACCACCACCGATGTACTGCTGCTTGCCCTCAGAGATAGCAATCTCGCGTGCAATCCACTTGAAACCAGTGTAGCAGTCGCGCAACTCTACGTTATTCTTCTTGGCAATCTCAGCAATCACCTCTGTTGTAACGATGGTCTTTACGAGGAAGTCTGTTGGCTTCAACTTACCCAACTTCTTCTTGTTCTCAATGATATAGTAGCAGAACATCATGGCTGTCTGGTTACCGTTGATGATCATCCACTCGCCCTTGTCATCGCGGCAAACGATAGCGAGGCGGTCAGCATCAGGGTCAGTAGCAACTACGAGGTCAGCGTTCAACTTTGTACCGAGCTTCATACCGAGAGTCATAGCCTCAGCATTCTCTGGGTTAGGAGAAACCACTGTAGGGAAGTTGCCATCTACAACCATCTGCTCAGGAACTACATTGATGTTCTGGAAGCCCCAAGAACGCAAGCAGAGAGGTACGATGACACGACCTGTACCGTGCATAGCTGAATAAACGATGTTGAGGTCTTTCTGACGGTTGATGACATCCTGGTCAATCATAGCAGAATGAACGGCTGTCATGTAGTCGTAATCCATCTCACCACCGATGATCTGAATCTTATCCCAGTTAGCCTCAAACTTCACCTGGTCGATAGTAACCTTGTTCACCTCCTCAATGATACCAGTATCGTGTGGAGCCAGAACCTGAGCACCATCGCTCCAGTAAGCCTTGTAGCCATTGTACTCCTTAGGGTTGTGAGAAGCAGTAACGTTGACACCAGCCTTGGCACCGAGCTCGCGGATAGCGAAGGAAATCTCTGGTGTTGGGCGGAGGCTCTCGAAGAGATAAGCCTTGATACCATTAGCAGAGAAGATGGCAGCAACAGTCTCTGCGAAGAGACGAGAGTTGTTACGGCAGTCATGGCCTACAACAACAGAAAGGTTCTCCTCACCTGGGAAAGCCTTGAGGATGTAGTTAGCAAAGCCCTGTGTAGCCATACCAACGATATATTTGTTCATTCGGTTGGTACCTGCGCCCATAATACCGCGCAAACCACCAGTACCGAACTCCAGGTTCTGATAGAAAGCATCTACGAGTGCTGACTTATCCTCAGCCTCGAGCATTGCCTTTACTTCGTTACGAGTTTCTTCATCAAAAGCAGGTGTGAGCCACTGCTGTGCTCTTTCTTCACACTGCTTAATCAATTCTGCGTTATTAGCCATAGTTTGATTCTATTTTGTTATTAATAATATTCTATTTAGAGGGTTGTGCCCGAAAACAGCACAATATTTCTCTTTTTGCCTACAAAGATATATAAAATATTCGAGAAACCAAACAAGATTGGAGTTTTTTTTGTATTTTTGCACATTGAAACAAAAAAGTAATAAAAAAGAGGCTTATGGAATTATATTATACTGGCGTCATCATCGCCGTTTCCACCTTTTTAATAATAGGACTCTTCCACCCTATTGTCATCAAGGTAGAATATCATACGGGCACCCGCTACTGGTGGGTGTTCCTGGTTGCGGGTATTATCAGCGTGGGTGCAGCCTTCCTGGTTGCGAATGTTCTCTACTCTGCCCTTCTCGGTGTGTTGGGTGCTTCCTGTCTCTGGAGCATCGGGGAACTCTTCGAACAGAAAGAACGCTGCGAGAAGGGATGGTTTCCTAAGAACCCGAAGCTGGAAAAGAAAGGATACTATAAAAGTTAATCGTTTATAGCTTACCATTTAGAAGATGAAAACTGAACTGATATTGGTCGGCAAGACCGTAAACAAGCATTTTATTGCGGGCATCAAGGATTATGCCGAGCGCATCACCCACTATATGCCCTTCAATATAACAACGATTCCGGAGCTCAAGAACACCAAGAGTCTCAGCGAACAGCAGCAGAAGGAACGGGAGGGAGAACTGATTCTGAAACTGATTCAGCCTTCTGACACCGTGGTGCTGATGGATGAGCACGGACTGGAGTTCCGAAGCATCGAGTTTGCCAAATGGATAGAGCGCAAGCAGGCTACAGCCAGAAGACTCGTATTTGTCATCGGGGGTCCCTACGGATTCTCGCAGGCTGTATATGACCGCGCCAACGAGAAGATCTCCCTTTCCAAGATGACCTTCTCGCATCAGATGGTACGCCTCATCTTTACCGAGGCACTCTATCGCGCATGTACTATTATAAAAGGTGAGCCTTATCATCACGAGTAAGGGTAAAAAGGTAAAAAAAAGAAAATGGGGAAAGAAAAATATATAGAGATCAAGGGGGCGAGAGCCAACAACCTGAAGAACATCGACGTGAAGATACCGCAAGGCAAGTTTGTTGCCATTACGGGAGTCTCCGGGTCGGGCAAGTCTTCATTGGCTTTCGATACCTTATATGCCGAGGGACAGCGCCGGTATGTGGAGTCGCTGTCTTCGTATGCCCGCCAGTTTCTGGGCAGAATGAGCAAACCGGAATGTGATTTCATCAAGGGATTACCTCCTGCCATCGCCATCGAGCAGAAGGTGATTTCCCGCAACCCACGTTCCACCGTGGGCACCAGCACGGAAATCTACGAATACCTGCGCCTGCTCTTCGCCCGTATCGGCAAAACCTATTCGCCTATCAGCGGACAGGAAGTAAAGCGCCATACTACCGAGGATGTGCTTGCCTGCACCCGACAGTTTTCCAAGGGCACCAAGTTTGTAATCCTTGCCCCTTTACATATCGTAGAAGGCAGAAGCCTGGAAAAGCAACTGGAGATGTATCTTCAGGAGGGATACGCACGCATTCTGGTGAAAGGTGAATTCATCCGCATCGACGATTTCCAGGGCGATGCCAAGCCGGAGGATATCTTCCTCGTCATCGACCGTGCTTCGGTAAGCGATGAGAAGGACGACATCAGCCGCCTCATAGATTCTGCCGAGACTGCTTTCTATGAGGGCGACGGTGCCTGCCGTCTCCTCTTCCTGCCAAGCAATATCAGCTATGATTTCTCTACCCGGTTCGAAGCCGACGGCATCACCTTCGAGGAACCAACCGACAACATGTTTGCCTTCAATTCCCCATTGGGTGCCTGCCCTACCTGCGAGGGATTCGGAAGCGTGATAGGCATCGACGAGAAGCTCGTCATCCCTAACACTTCCATGAGCCTCTACGATGGATGCGTGGTATGCTGGCGTGGAGAAAAGATGGGTATGTGGCTCAAGGAATTCATCCGACGTGCGGAGCCATACAACTTCCCGATCTTCAAGCCTTACTACGAGCTCACCCAGAAGGAGAAAGACTGGCTCTGGCATGGATTGCCTTCGGACAAGAAGCGTGACCCGCACGACCGGGTGAGCATCGACGAATTCTTCAGAATGGTGAAGGAGAACCAGTACAAGATACAATACCGTGTGATGCTGAGCCGATTCCGAGGCAAGACCATCTGTCCGGATTGCCATGGCACACGACTCAAGAAGGAAGCCAACTATGTGAAGATTGGCGGAAAGAGCATCACCGAGCTGGTAGATATGTCGATTACCAATCTCAGCGCATGGTTCCAGAAGCTGGAGCTGACAGAGCATGAGCGGGAAGTGGGCAAGCGACTTTTGACCGAGGTTACCCACCGCCTGCAATTCCTTCTGGATGTGGGACTTGGCTACCTCACCCTCAACCGTCTCTCCAACTCCCTTTCCGGAGGAGAGAGCCAGCGCATCAACCTGACCACCAGCCTCGGTTCTTCGCTGGTAGGCAGCGTGTATATCCTCGATGAGCCAAGTATCGGACTCCATAGCCGAGATACCGACCGACTCATCAAGGTACTGAGAGAGCTGCAGCAACTGGGCAACACCGTGGTTGTGGTAGAGCATGATGAAGAAATCATGCGTGCTGCCGATTACCTTATCGATATCGGTCCGGATGCAGGAAGACTGGGTGGAAGACTGGTATATGCCGGTCCGTCATCCGAATACTCATCCACCGACCCAGAGCAGCAGAAAGCCCTTCTGGAGAAATTCCCGGAGAGCCATACCATCCAGTATCTCACTCACAAGGAGGAGATTGCCGTTCCTGCCAGTCATCGTGCATGGAACAGGGCCATCGAGATTAAGGGAGCCCGAATGAACAATCTCCGCGGCATTGATGTAAGGATTCCGCTCAACATCTTCACCGTCATCACCGGCGTATCCGGTTCGGGCAAGAGTTCCCTCATCAAGGGAATCCTCTATCCAGCCCTCCGCCGCCATCTAGACCTGGTAGCAGATGCCCCTGGCGAATACAGTTCGCTGGAAGGCGATGTGGATGCCATCAAGCACGTGGAGTTTGTAGATCAGAACCCTATCGGCAAGAGTACCCGCAGCAACCCTGCTACCTATCTGAAGGCATACGATGCCATCCGCACCCTCTTTGCCAACCAGCCACTCGCCAAGCAGATGGGATTCACCCCACAATTCTTCTCCTTCAATACCGAGGGCGGACGATGCGAGGAATGCAAGGGAGCAGGATACGTAACCATCGAGATGCAGTTTATGGCTGACCTCACCCTTACCTGCGAGGCATGCAAGGGCAAGCGGTTCAAGCACGATATCCTGGAGGTACACTACGGAGGAAAGAACATCAATGATGTGCTGAATATGACCGTGAACGAGGCGATAGAGTTCTTCAGCGATGAAAGACTCCAGCACCATGTGGGCGATTTCGATGCCTGCCGCATCATCGTCAGCAAACTCAAACCTCTGCAGGAGGTTGGATTGGGCTATATCAAGCTCGGCCAGAACTCCAGCACCCTCTCCGGCGGTGAGAACCAGCGTGTGAAACTCGCCTACTTTATCGGCAAGGAAGACCAGTCGCCTACACTCTTCATCTTCGATGAGCCAACCACCGGTCTGCACTTCCATGATATCAAGCGTCTGCTCCATGCTTTCCAGGCGCTGATAGAACGAGGTCATTCCTTGGTAGTTATCGAACATAACCTGGATGTCATCAAGTGTGCCGACCATATCATCGACCTCGGACCAGAGGGTGGCGACAAGGGCGGTAACCTCGTGATAGCCGGTACTCCAGAGGAAGTTGCCGCATGCAAAACCAGCTTAACTGGTAAATTTCTTAAGAATTATATAAAATAATGTAAAAAAGTAGCGCTATAATAAACTTTATATGTACTTTTGCATCCAATTAGCATATAATTAATATATAATAAGGTACATCAATAAGTAAATTTAATAAAGAAAGGATATAAAGATGAAAAGAATCATATTGGCTTTGACGATGCTCGTAGCTATGGTAGCAACAGCCTCAGCTCAGGCAGAAATCAAGTTTGAAAAGGTAGTGCACAACTTCGGTACCTTCGAAGAGACCGCTCCTGTGCAGAAGGCTGTATTCACCTTCACCAATGTGGGTAACAAGCCTCTCGTCATCAACCAGGCTATCGCTAGCTGCGGTTGCACCGTGCCATCTTATACCAAGCAGCCAATCGCTCCAGGTCAGAAGGGACAGATCAGTGTTACCTACAATGGCAAGGGTATGTTCCCTGGTCATTTCAAGAAGAGCATCACCGTTCGCACCAATGGCAATGTAGAGATGTCTCGCATCTATATAGAGGGCGTGATGAACGAGAAGAAGTAAGCTTGATATGATATTTTATTTTTCTGGAACAGGAAATACCAAGTGGGCGGCGTCGAAACTGGCGGCGGCTACTCGTGAAGACTTGATATCCATCGCTCCTTACATGAGGGCAGATGATTCAAGCCATAACTTAGCCGAGCCGTTTATTCTGAAAGAGAATGAACGGCTCGGATTCGTTTTCCCCGTACATGGCTGGCGTGTGCCGAAACTGGTAAGGGAATTTATCTGCAAGATGAAGATTCAGAGAGAACCATCTGATGCCTCTGGCGGAAACAAGGCGAAAGCCGATGACTGTCTGAAGAATCGCCCCTTCGCCTATTGCGTCTGCACGGCAGGCGACAGCATCGGACTAACCATAGAGAATCTCAACGAGGTGATTTCCCAGAACCCATCGCTTCAGGCTCTGGGCATTACGGAGGTTTCATCCTCCTACTCTCTCATCATGCCGGAATCGTACATCGGTCTGCCGTTCATGGATGTGGATCCGAAGGAGCGTGAAAACCGAAAGAAGGAGAATGCTGCACAGGAACTTGCCGTTGTCTGTGAGGAAATCTTCGACCGCAAGGAAGGCATCAACCGATTGGTCAAAGGCCCTATCCCATGGTTCTTCACCAAGGTGGTGGGTGGTTTCTTCGAGAATGTGCTCATCACCGACAAGCGTTTCCACGTAGAGAAAGACCGTTGCGTGAAGTGCGGCATCTGTGCCAACGTATGTCCGGTAGGTGATATCAAGGGCGGACATGGCGAATATCCAGTCTGGCTGCACCATAAGGATTGCCTCACCTGCTTTACCTGCTATCACCATTGTCCGCATCACGCCATCGAGTTTGGAAAACAGACTCAGAAGAAGGGACAATACTATTTCAAATAGAATCCATAATATCAGTAACTAATCCATAATAATGATGAAAAAGATTATCCTATGCCTAACACTCGCTTTGATGTCTGCCACTACCATGTTTGCAGTCAAGGCGAAACCAGGTATCACCCAATTACAATTGGTAGATGGTACCATCGTATCAGCAACTCTCCATGGAGATGAGCATTTTTCGTATTACTCGCTTCTCGACGGCACTCCGCTGAAGAAGAGTGATAACGGGAAATACGAAATCATCTCTACCGAGACGCTCAATGCCCGAAAAGCTACAGTTATCAATACCCTCAAGACTAGAGCAAGCGGCATTGGATCAACATATCCATCTTATTTTCCTCATACCGGTTCGCCTAAGGCGCTGGTTATCCTGGTACAGTTCCAGGATGTAAAATTCAAGAGCAGCGACCCCGTTGCCACCTTCAACCATTACCTCAATGCCGATTTCGGCACAGCAGTACCTAGTCAGGATGTTTCGGTATTCAACCAGGAAGATGTCAACTACGGTTCGGTAAAGGAGTATTTCAAGGAATGCAGCATGGGGCAATTCACCCCACAGTTCGACATCGTAGGTCCAGTTACTGTCAGTCAGAAATCTGCATACTATGGAGCAGATGATAAAAATGTTCAAAATGGTACAGATAAGAATTTCAAGCAGATGATCAGTGAGGCCTGCAACAAGGTTGCCGACAAGATTGATTTCTCTAAATATGATTCCGATGGCGACAAGTTCGTAGATTTGGTTTACATCATCTATGCCGGCTATTCGCAGAGTATCAGCGGCAATTCCGACGACTATCTCTGGCCTAAGTCGGGTACCGATAATTTCTATAAATATGATGAGAACGGCAAAGAGATTTCACCACTGAAGTACCTGATTTTCAACGGATGCAGAGTCTGTCGTTTTGGTATCAATAACGAGTTGAACGGTTCGCCTGATTCAAAAATTCCTTCCATCAATGGCATCGGACTCTTTTGTCACGAGTTCTCTCATACCATGGGCTTGCCTGATCATTATGATACCGAGTATAAGGATGCCGACAACCAGTCTCCTGAGTTCTGGGATCTGATGGATGCAGGCGAATATACATACGATGGTTACTGTCCTACCCCTTATACACCATGGCAAAAGATGCTGATGGGATGGGCTACCCCTATCACGCTCGATGGAACACAGGCAGGACAATATACCCTGGAACCATACGACTTAGCATCAAAAGCTTACAAGATAGAGGCTGATGTGAACAAAGATAATTTCCGCATCAACGAGAATTACTCTTCAACCAAACTTAGTGATAAGAAAAAGAAGGAATTAAAGGAAAGAGCCAAGGGTGAATTTCTTCTCCTCCAGAACATCAGAAACGAAGGTTGGTACAAGCATCTTCTAGGCTATGGACTGCTGGTATGGCGCATCGATTACGGCGATATCGACCAGGTACACCTCACGGACAACCCTAACGACACCATCGGTATTCCTAGAGTAACCATCGTTCCAGCTGATGGTCTGATCATCAACCAGGCAAATGTTGGTAACAAAAAATATACTATAGACGAATACTGGGAGAACTGCGCAAACGACCCATTCCCTGCCTATGGAATCGGAAAGGATGGAAGCGACATCAACAGTCTGACAGAAGTGAAGTTCAACTGGAGCACGATGACTACCCGTCCACTCTACAACATCGCAAAGGATGAGGCTACCGGCATCGTCAGCTTCGACTATCTCAAGGATTTCAAGGCTACGGGTATCAAGAACACCCTTCTTGACAAGGATGCAACCTCCACCCCAACCGAATACTTCGACCTGGAAGGCAGGAAGATTGCCACCCCTCTCAAGGGACATCTTTACATCACCAATAAGGGAAAGAAGGTAATATACTAAGAGGAAAAACTTCCGCTATGAATAGAAAGCTACGTTCAGCGACGTTGAATGTATGTTCAACAGTGTTGAACTTAAGTTCAGCAGTGCTGAACATAGGTTCAACACTGCTGAACATAGATTATCATTAAGGATAAAAACAAATCCCTAGGCGATATCAAGCAATCGTCTAGGGATTTTTCATATCCTTTTAATAGATTCTAGGACCGAAGATGGTAGTACCCACACGCACCATCGTACTGCCGTGCTTGACAGCGATATGATAGTCGTGGCTCATACCCCAGCTGCGCTCGCAGAAGGCATCATCATCGGCGAAATACTTTGCCTTTACCTCATCGAAGAACTTGGCAGCCTCATCAAATTCAGAGGCAATCTGCTGTTCATCATCGGTATTCGATGCCATCATCATCAAGCCGCATATCTGCACATGAGGCATCTCTCTCCACTCGCCAGACTCCAGGAGTTCACGGCAGGCATCGATAGAAAGCCCCGACTTGGTATCTTCCTCGGCAATATGCAGCTCCAGCAACACCTTCACCACACGGTCGTGCTTGGCAGCCTGCTTATTAATCTCCTTCAGGAGCTTCAGGCTATCCACCGACTCAATCATAGAGATATAAGGAGCAATGTACTTCACCTTGTTAGTCTGCAGATGACCGATGAAATGCCACTGGATATCCTTAGGCAGGGAAGCCACCTTCTTGGCGAGTTCCTGCTCATGGCTCTCGCCAAAGATGCGCTGCCCCTCGGCATACGCCGCCTCAATAAACTCGTTGGGATGAAACTTGCTGATGGCTACAAGGCTAACCCCTGCAGGCAAGCTGCCCAACACTTCATGAAGATTTCCTTTTACATCATACATAGTTCTTCCTCCCTCTCTTTACTGATTCTGCTGCTCGTACTCAGGTACGTCGTTCTTCTCCTCCTTCTTGTCGCCAGGAGCGTGGTGCTCGAAAACATCCATCAGCTTGGTCTCGTTCAAGCCTACTACATCATAGTCGATCATGGTCTTGCCCATCACCTCGTCGATATAGCGGAGTGCACGAGCCAAAGACTTAGCCTGTACGAGATATGTAACGTTAGAGCGCTTCTCCTTTTCAGACTTTTCATCGATGGTGATGAACTGGAGCTTAGCCTTGTACCACTTGTCATCATCATCAATATCGCTGAAGAAGATCTCTCCATAGCAAGCCTTACCGATACCGCTGACCTTCAACTCGCCGCTTACATAGACAGACATCTCGTCGATAATAGCGCTCTCTGCCTCGGTGAAACTCAGGGCATCAACCACGTATGCTTCAGAAACCACCTTTTCTGAACCATCCTCCATTGTCTTCTGATATTTAACCTTTGTCTCAAACCAAGTGCTTGTTCTACTTCTCATAATTTCTTTTCCTTTTACTAATGTTTAAAATCTTTGTTTTATTATCCTTTTCCTGACCACCTTTTCCCTTTCCACCTATTATATGATAGGCAGGGTGAAAGCGCCGAAAGATGATGCAAAGTTATAAAAAAGAATGGAGAAGAACAACAGAATAAAGAGTTTTTTACTAAAAAATCAAATTTTAACCCAATCTATTACGTATTTTCAATGAAATTACGTATCTTTGCAGTCGATTTGCGAGATATTGTTTCATCTGATAAGGCTGGGTAAGTACCGTGCCTGGAAGAGGAAACTGCTTGCTAGGGTTAATAACAGAAAGAATTATTTAGAAAAGATGCCAGAAATATCTGTACGCGGTCTTGAAATGCCAGAGTCACCTATCAGAAAGTTGGCTCCACTGGCTGCCGCAGCAAAGAAACGTGGAGTAAAGGTATATCACCTCAATATTGGTCAGCCTGACCTGCCTACTCCACAGTGTGGTCTCGATGCGCTGAAACACATCGACCGCACCATCTTGGAGTATTCTCCAAGTCAGGGCTATCTCAGTTATCGTGAGAAGCTAGTAGATTATTACAAGAAATTCAATATCAACGTAACTGCCGATGATATCATCATCACATCGGGAGGTTCTGAGGCTGTGCTCTTCTCGTTCATGAGTTGCTTGAACCCTGGAGACGAGATCATCGTGCCAGAACCTGCATACGCTAACTATATGGCGTTCGCCATCTCGGCGGGTGCCAAGATCCGTACCATCGCCACTACCATCGAGGAAGGTTTCTCCCTGCCTAAGGTGGAGAAGTTTGAGGAACTCATCAATGAGCGCACCCGTGCCATCCTGATCTGTAACCCGAACAACCCTACCGGTTATCTCTATACCCGCAGAGAGATGAACCAGATTCGCGACCTGGTGAAGAAGTACGATCTCTACCTCTTCTCTGATGAGGTTTACCGCGAGTATATCTATACCGGCAGCCCTTACATCAGTGCGATGCACCTGGAGGGTATCGAGCAGAATACCGTGCTCATCGACTCTGTATCCAAGCGATACAGCGAGTGTGGTATCCGTGTGGGTGCCCTGATTACCAAGAATGCCGAGATCCGCAAGGCGGTGATGAAGTTCTGTCAGGCTCGCCTCTCTCCTCCACTGATCGGTCAGATTGTTGCCGAGGCTTCACTCGATGCACCCGAGGAGTACTATCGCGATGTATATGATGAGTACGTAGAACGACGCAAGTGTCTGATCGACGGCCTCAACCGTATTCCGGGTGTTTACTCTCCTATCCCAATGGGTGCCTTCTATACCGTAGCCAAGTTGCCTATCGACGACTCAGACAAGTTCTGCCGCTGGTGTCTGGAAGAGTTTGAATATGAGGGCGAGACCGTGATGATGGCTCCAGCCTCCGGTTTCTATACCACTCCGGGTGCCGGCCGCAACCAGGTGCGTATGGCGTACGTTTTGAAGAAGGACGACCTGAACCGCGCATTGATTGTTCTTGCCAAGGCACTCGAGGCTTATCCGGGAAGAGTGGAGGATGAAGGACTATAAGAAAGTGAAGAACGAAATATGAATTTTCCTCTGTTTATAGCAAAGAGATTATATCGTGATCAGGGCGACAAACGTAAGGTTTCTCGCCCTGCTATTCATATTGCCACAGCCGGTGTTGCCATCGGACTCGCCATCATGGTCATGTCGGTATGCGTGGTGCTGGGATTCAAGCACACCATCCGCGACAAGGTGATTGGCTTCGGAAGCCATATTCAGGTGGCCGACTTCATGACCCTGCAGCAGCAGAACCAGTATCCGGTGGTGATGAACGACTCGATGGTGAAGGTGCTCCAGAAGATTCCGGGCGTGAAACATGTGCAGCGCTTTGCCATGAAAGAAGGAATCCTCAAGACCGACAACGATTTCCTGGGCGTAGTGCTCAAGGGTGTGGGACCGGATTTCGATTCTACCTTCATCCATCAGAACATGGTGGAAGGAAGCATACCGAAGTTTGATGACAAAGCCAGCCATAACCAGATTCTGATTTCCAAGCTGATGGCAGACAAGTTGAAGCTGAAGAACGGCGAGCGCATCTTCGCCTACTTCATCGACAACCAGGGCGTGAGAATGCGCCGGTTTACCATCGCGGGCATCTACGAGACCAATCTCAAGAAGTATGATGAACTGATGGTCTATACCGACCTCTATACAGCCGTGAAGCTGAATGGATGGGAGGATGACCAGGCAAGCGGTGCCGAGCTGACCGTGAAGGACTTCGACAAGCTCAACGAGACGGAAGACTATGTTATCAATAAGGTGAACCGTACCGTAGATCATTACGGAGAAACCTACAGCAGCGCCACCATCAAGGAGCTGAATCCGAACATCTTCCAATGGCTCAGCCTGATGGACCTGAATGTATGGATTATCCTGGGACTGATGCTCATCGTGGCAGGCGTAACGATGATCAGCGGATTGCTCATCATCATCCTGGAGCGCACTTCGATGATTGGAGTGATGAAAGCCCTGGGTGCCCGCAACAAGACCATCCGCCACACCTTCCTCTGGTTTGCCGTATTCATCATCGGCAAGGGAATGTTACTGGGCAATGTCATCGGACTGGGACTTCTTGCCCTGCAGCATTTCACGGGAATGGTGAAGCTCGATGCCCAAACTTACTACGTAAGTACGGTACCGGTGGAGTTCAACTGGCTCTTTATCGTGGCACTTAACGTAGCCACCCTCCTCATCAGCATCTTCATGCTGGTAGCGCCAAGTTACCTCATCTCTCATATTCATCCAGCCAAATCGATGAGATACGAATAAGATTCACGGCTGATGAATAAATGATTCACGATAGATGAATAAGTGTAAAATTATCCCATTATTGCCACCAGTAAATGGCAATAATGGGATAAAACTATATATTTTTACCTAGTTTCTAAAATATTTTACGCTAATCTATAAAATAATGCACATTTTATTTTGCGGTGTGCAGTATTTTCTGTATCTTTGCACAAAATTTTGTTAATTGTGCAATGAATTCAATACCAAGTTTTAACTCGTATATTGAGAGAAGCATCATCAAGAATTGGCACTTGGATGCGCTCACCGATTACAAGGGCGCTACACTCCAGTACCACGATGTTGCCAGAAAGATAGAGAAACTGCACATCCTGTTTGAAAACAGCGATGTGAAGAAGGGCGACAAGATTGCCGTCTGCGGTAGAAATAGTAGCCAGTGGGCAGTAGCTTTCCTGGCTATTATCACCTATGGTGCAATCGTCGTACCTATACAGAACGAATTCAAACCAGAGCAGATTCACAACATCGTGAACCATAGCGAGAGCAAGCTCCTGTTTGTGGGTGATGTGGTGGCTACGCAGATTACTCCCGATGAAATGCCTACACTGGAAGGCATCATCTATCTGCCGGATAATTCACTCGTCATTTCCCGTTCAGAGAAACTGACTTACGCCCGCGAGCATCTCAACGCAATGTTTGGTCATAAATATCCCAAGTACTTCCGCCCTGAGCATGTGAAATATCATGTGGATGATCCGGAAGAACTGGCGATGATCAACTACACCAGCGGAACTACAGGTTTCTCCAAGGGTGTGATGTTGCCATACAGAGCCCTCTGGGGTAATCTCGATTATCTGATGGATACGGTAAGTCCCAAGATCGGCAAGAACTGCAACATCCTCTCTACCCTTCCGATGGCTCACATGTATGGACTCATGACCGAGTTCATCTACAATATGGCGATGGGTAACCATATCTTCTTCCTCACCCGCCTTCCGAGCCCTACGCTCATCTCTGAGGCGCTGGCAGAAATCAAGCCAGACATCATCTTTGCCGTACCACTCGTGGTAGATAAGATCGTGAGAAAAGAAGTGTTCCCACATATCCAGACCAACCGTGCCCGACTGCTGATGAACATGCCTGTCATCAACAAGCGCATCAAGGAGAAGGTTCGCGAGTTTGTACTGCGCAAGTTCGGCGAGCGTCCTTACGAGGTGGTTGTGGGTGGTGCTCCACTCAACAAGGAGATAGAGAACTTCTTCATCAGCATCGGCTTCCCTATCGCCATGGGTTACGGTACTACGGAAACCGCTCCGCTCATCACCTTTGCCCATCAGGACAACTATGTGGCAGGCAGCTGTGGTGTTGCCGTGAAGCACATGGAGGTAAAGGTATTGAGCGATGACCCAGAAAACGTGGCAGGCGAACTGGTTTGCCGCGGCATCAATGTGATGAAGGGCTACTACAAGAACCAGGAGGCTACCGATGCCGTGATTGATGAAGATGGATGGTTCCATACCGGCGACCTGGCAACGATGAGTGCCGACGGACATTTCTTCGTAAGAGGTAGAAGCAAGAACATGCTGCTCGGTCCTAACGGACAGAACATCTATCCGGAGGAGATTGAGGATAAGCTCAACTCCATGGCTATGGTCAACGAGAGCATCGTGCTGCAGAAGGACGACAAGCTCGTGGCACTCGTTCATCCGGAGATAGAAGAGAGCCAGGAACTGGGATTCTCAGACGAAGACCTCGCCAACATCATGGAGCAGAACCGAAAGGAACTGAATATGCAGATGCCTAGCTTTGCAAAGATATCACGCATCCAGCTGCACGACACCGAATTCGAAAAGACAGCCAAGAAGTCTATCAAGCGTTACCTCTACCAGGACGTGATATAATACGTGAAATAAAGCGTAATCCAGAGATAGAGACTTTAAGTACGAGAAAAATATGAACTTAGAAAAATCGTTAAATAATAAGAATATGGAAATTCCTAGCTTTAACGCACTTATCCAGCAGAGCATCATAGACCATTGGGATCAGGATGCCTTGACCGACTACAAGGGAGCTACCTTGCAGTATCACGATGTAGCACGCAAGATTGAGAAGCTGCACATTATGTTTGAGAACTCCGGCGTAGTAAAGGGCGACAAGATTGCCCTTTGCGGTAGAAACAGTGCCAATTGGGCAGTGGCTTTCCTCGCTACCCTAACCTATGGTGCCATCGCCGTACCTATCCTGCATGAGTTCATGCCAGACCAGATTCACAACATCGTGAACCACAGCGATGCCAAGCTGCTCTTCGTGGGCGACGTTGTTGCTACACAGGTAGATGCAACCAAGATGCCGGGGCTGGAAGGTATCATCTACATTCCAGATTACTCGCTCGTGGTTTCACGTACCGACAAGTTGACCTACGCCCGCGAGCACCTCAACGAGATGTTCGGCATCAAGTATCCTAAGTACTTCCGCAAGAACCACGTCAACTACTATATCGACCAGGATCCTAACGAGTTGGCTATGATCAACTATACCAGTGGTACTACCGGTTTCTCCAAGGGTGTGATGGTTCCATACCGTGCCCTGTGGAGCAATGCCGACTTTGCCGAGAATGTATTGGGCAAGAAGATCAAGGCTGGAGATTCTATCATCAGTATCCTGCCGATGGCACACATGTATGGCATGGCATTCGAGTTTATCTTCGAGTTCATCAAGGGCTGCCACATCTTCTATCTCACCCGCATCCCTAGCCCAGCCATCATTGCCGAGGCATTCGGACGCATCAAGCCAGCAGTTATCATCGCTGTGCCTCTGGTTATCGAGAAGATTATCCGCAAGAAGGTATTCCCTAAGATTCAGAACAACCGTATGCGCATGCTCCTCCACATGCCTGTCATCAGCAAGAAGGTGAAGGAGAAGATCTGCGACCAGGTAAGCAATGCCTTCGGTGGCAACTTCTATGAGGTGATTATCGGCGGCGCTGCGTTCAACCAGGAAGTTGAAAGATTCCTCCACGGCGTGGGCTTCAAATATACAGTGGGTTATGGTGCTACAGAATGTGCGCCTATCATCTGCTACGAAGATTACAAGAACTTCGTTCCGGGCTCTTGCGGTAAGGCAGCGCTCCACATGATGGTTCGCATCGACAGTCCGGATCCGGAGAACGTACCTGGCGAAATCCTTGCCAAGGGTCCTAACGTGATGCTGGGTTACTACAAGAATGAGGAGGCTACCAAGCAGACCATCGACGAGAACGGATGGTATCATTCCGGCGACCTCGGAACGATGGATGGCGACGGCAATGTATTCATCAAGGGCCGCAGCAAGAACATGCTGCTCGGCGCCAGCGGTCAGAACATCTATCCTGAGGAAATCGAGGATAAGCTCAATTCTCTCGCCCTCGTTGCAGAGAGCGTGGTAATTCAGAAGGGCGACAAGCTGGTGGCTCTGGTTTATCCAGACTTCGACGAGGCTCAGTCTCTGAACCTGGGCAGAAGCGAACTGGAAGAGATTATGGAGCAGAACCGTCAGGAGCTCAACACGATGGTTCCAGCCTACAGCAAGGTAAGCGAGATCCGCATCCACGATGAGGAATTTGAGAAGACTCCTAAGAAGAGTATCAAG
This sequence comes from Segatella copri, assembly GCF_002224675.1. GTDB lineage: Bacteria > Bacteroidota > Bacteroidia > Bacteroidales > Bacteroidaceae > Prevotella > Prevotella copri_U. Next base: position 31,803 of record NZ_NMPZ01000002.1, read on the forward strand.
CGATTCCTCTATACAGCAGAATAATAAGAAAACTCCTGATAAAGGAATAAAAGAGATACAAATACAAAAAAATGGTGTAGCTTCCCAAAAAGAAGTTACACCATTTTTTTATGATTATCATTACAACAAAGTGTTTGATCGGATACGAGACAGCGTCTCAGGCGTCATCTGCAGATAACTGGCGATATAAGTAAGCGGCGCACGGAGCACCACCTGCGGATTCAGCTCGCACAAACGCTTATACTTATTAGGCGCAGTTTCGAATCGCATCAGGTCGGCATGTACCTGCGACTGAATCAAACTCTCTTCCAGAATCTTACGGTAAAGCATCTGGATGTTCACATTTCTCATGGCAGCTGCCTCGAGCTTCGCCTTCGGCAAAGCATACACCAAGGTAGGCTCCAAAGCCTCAACCTGGAGGTAGGAAGGGGTTTCCTTGAAAAGACTCTCAATACACATGAAGATAGAATGGTCAACACCTAAGTGTTCTGTTACCTCCTTATCATACTTGGTATAAAATTGGCGCACCAATCCCTTCTCTATGTAAGAAATGTTTCTGCACACCTCACCCTCTACCAGAATCTTTTCGCCCTTGCCATACTTGATTGGCTCCAGGATTGATTCCAGTACATCCAACTCGTCATGAGTCATCGTACTATACCTACGCGCAAGCTCTCTGGCTATGTCACGTTTAGGGGTGATAACCTTAAAATCACTCATAATTCAAGTTCCTCCTAGTTATTAAAATTTATATCGTCGAATCTCTTAGTCAAGCTTCAGCACCGCAAGGAATGCCTTCTGTGGCACCTCTACGTTACCAATCTGCTTCATACGCTTCTTACCCTTCTTCTGCTTCTCCAGCAACTTACGCTTACGGCTCACGTCACCACCATAACACTTGGCAGTAACATCCTTGCGCACCTGCTTCACAGTTTCACGGGCTACGATTTTCGCACCGATAGCAGCCTGAATGGCAATATCAAACTGCTGACGTGGAATCAGATCCTTCAGCTTCTCGCACATTCTGCGACCGAAGCTCACAGAGTTGTCGCGATGGGTCAAAGTACTCAGGGCATCCACCGGCTCTCCATTCAAGAGGATATCCAGCTTCACCAGGTCGGAATGACGGAAGGAATCGATATGATAGTCGAACGAAGCATATCCCTTGGAAATACTCTTCAGCTTATCGTAGAAATCGATCACAATCTCGCCCAATGGCAGCATGAAATGCAGCTCCACACGGTTACCGCTCACGTATTCCTGATTGATAAGCTCACCACGCTTGTCGAGACAGAGCTTCATGATAGGACCGATAAAATTGGTAGCCGTGATGATGGTAGCTCGGATATACGGCTCCTCGATATGGTCGATGAGCGTTGGATCTGGCAGTCCCGATGGGTTATGTACCTCTTTCACACCACCTTGCTTGTCATATACCATATAGGATACGTTAGGAACGGTGGTGATGACATCCATATTGAACTCACGGTCCAGACGCTCCTGTACAATCTCCATGTGGAGCAGACCGAGGAATCCGCATCGGAAACCGAAGCCCAGAGCTACCGAACTCTCAGGCGAGAAGGTGAGCGAAGCATCGTTGAGCTGCAGCTTCTCCAATGAGGCACGCAGATTCTCGTAATCGCTAGGATCGATAGGATAAACGCCGGCAAAGACCATAGGCTTCACTTCCTGGAATCCTGCAATCGCCTTTTCACAAGGACGTGCGATGTGGGTAATGGTATCACCCACCTTTACCTCGGTAGCATTCTTGATACCCGAGATGATGTAACCTACCTCACCGGTCCCCAATTCCTTGCGGGGAATCATATCCATCTTCAGTACGCCAATCTCATCTGCATCATATTCCATTCCGGTGTTGAAGAACTTCACCTTGTCGCCCTTGCGGATTACACCGTTCTCAATCTTGAAGTAGGCGATGATACCACGGAATGAGTTGAATACAGAGTCGAAGATCAAAGCCTGGAGTGGTGCCTTGTCATCTCCCTTAGGAGCCGGAACACGGTTTACCACCGCTTCCAGAACATCCTCGACACCCTCGCCGGTCTTACCGGATGCACGGAGGATATCCTCGTGCTTGCAACCGATGAGATCCACAATCTCATCTTCCACTTCCTCCGGCATAGCCGAAGGCATATCTATCTTGTTGATGACCGGAATAATCTCCAGGTCATGCTCAATAGCCATATAGAGGTTAGAGATAGTCTGGGCCTGGACACCCTGGGTGGCATCCACAACCAAGAGCGCTCCCTCGCACGCTGCGATGGAACGAGAAACCTCGTATGAGAAATCGACGTGTCCCGGAGTATCAATGAGGTTGAGGATGTAAGTGTCTCCATCCTTTGCCTTGTATTCCATCTGGATGGCATGGCTCTTGATGGTGATACCACGCTCTCTCTCCAGGTCCATATCATCAAGCATCTGACCCTCAGTAATCTTGATGGTCTGAGTTTTCTCTAACAATCGGTCTGCCAAAGTACTTTTACCATGGTCAATATGTGCAATAATGCAGAAATTTCTTATCTTATTTATATTCTCCATACAATTTTTCTCTCTTTGGAGTGCAAAGATAGTATTTTTTTTCGTATCTTTGCAAAAAAAATATATAATAATGATGAAAAAAGCAATTTATACCCTATTTTTAGCTAGTTTGGTCGTATCTTGCACTGAAAATCTGGAAGATAAGGCGGTTCGTGAGGCTAAGGAATACACAGAGAAATACTGCCCTACCCCATACGTAAATGACAGCAGAACAGACAGTGCCGTGTTTGACAAGAACACCCGCGTGTTCTCTTATTACATGACTCTTCGCAACAAAGCGGACAACAAGAAGGCGATTGATGCCAACAAGGATAAGCTCCACAAACTTCAGAAAGAGGCATTGGACAACAACCCAGGTCTGAAGGTTTACAAGGATGCCCACTTCACCTTCCGCTTCGTTTATTATTCAGCTAAGAATCCGAAGGAGATTTTGCTGGATGATGTCTTCAAGTATTAGAAAAGAGGGTGTGTCATGGATTGATGACACACCCTCTTTATTGTATTAATATCCCATTTCCTGCAAGGCTGTAGCCAGCTGGTCAGGACAGCTTGTAGGCTTGTTACCACAAGTGATACCCTTCAGTCGGGCGATGACCTCCTTTGCCTTCATGCCCTGAATCAAGGCACAAACACCCTTGGTATTACCATCGCAACCGCCGATGAACTGGGCATCCTGCACTTTTCCATCCTCATCAACACTGATACAGATGTACTTAGAGCAGGTACCATGAGTCTGATAAGTAACCTTGGTCAACTTATCCTGTTTCTCTTGCTGCAACATAATTATTCTGCGTCTGCAGGAATCTCAGGCTTCATGTTGGTATAGACAGTCTGAACATCGTCAAACTCCTCCAACTTCTCAACCATCTTGTCGATAGTCTCGCGCTCCTCAGCAGTAACATCCTTCAAATCGTTAGGAATGTAGGTGAACTCAGCACCAGTTACCTCGAAGCCCTCAGCCTCCAGGTGCTTCTGAATCTCGCCGAAGCTTGTAGGAGCACCGTAGATAGTGATTTCGTTGTTCTCCTCATCCTCATCGAACTCGTCCTCTACACCGTAGTCAATCAGGTCGAGAATCATCTCGTCCATATCCAGACCTTCCTTCTTCTTGAATGTGAACACAGCCTTGTGGTCAAAGAGGAAAGACAAAGAACCTGTTGTACCCAGGTTACCGCTGAACTTGTTGAAGATAGAACGAACGTCAGCCACTGTACGAGTTGTGTTATCTGTCAATGTATCAACGAACACAGCAACTCCGTGAGGGCCATATCCCTCGTATGTCACCTCCTTGTAATCGCTGGTATCCTTGCCACAAGCGTTCTTGATGGCACGAGCGATGTTATCCTTAGGCATGTTCTCACGCTTACAGTTAGCGATGATAGCACGCAATGATGGGTTGTTCTCTGGTTCTGGACCGCCTGCCTTCACAGCAATAGCAATCTGCTTACCCAACTTAGTAAATGTCTTGGCCATGTGGCCCCATCTTTTCAGCTTTGTAGCTTTACGATATTCAAATGCTCTTCCCATTGGAATAAAATTTTAAATGTTTATCGTTTTTGTTTATAATATTATCTCAATTCTGCGTCAATCGCATTCTGCATTATCTCAGTTCTGCGTTGAGCTTACCTGTGAGGTTGGCAATGAGCTTCTTCATGATGGCATCAATCTGCTTGTCATTCAATGTCTTCTCCTCATCCTGCAGGATGAAGTTTACGGCATAGCTCTTCTTGCCCTCTGGCAGATTCTTACCCTCATATACGTCGAAGAGTACCACGCTCTTCAGGAGCTTCTTCTCTGTCTGATGGGCAATCTGCTCAATCTGTGCAAACTCCACGTTCTTGTCAACGAGCAGCGCAAGGTCGCGGCTCACAGATGGATACTTGCTGATATCTGTGTAAGTAAGGTTCACCTTCTTCACGGTCTTCACCAGGTTATCCCAGTGAACATCAGCATAGAATACATCCTGCTCGATGTCGAATGCCTTCTTCAGCTTGTGGCTCAGGATACCCATCTCTACCAATACCTTGCCGGCACGGGTCTCGTAGTTCACGCCCTTGGCAAAGATGTTGTTGTCGCTGTGCTTGATTACGAGGTTGTTCTGTGGCATACCCACACGGCGGAGGATATTCTCTACCACTGCCTTCAGCTCGTAGATATTGCTCTGCTCATCTGCATGAGCCCAACTGCCCTCTACTCGCTTACCGGTGATGAAGAGTGACATGTGAGCCTCCTGAGAGTAAGCCTTGATAGGACTCTCCTCGCTCCACTTCTCCTTATTATATAAATAGGTATTACCCACCTCGAAGAACTTCAGGTTCTGGCTCTTGTGGTTGATGTTACGGGCTACGCTCTCCAAACCGCCGAAGAGCATGGTCTGGCGCATCACGCCGAGATCAGCACTCAATGGGTTCATCACCTTCACTACGCTCTCCAAAGGATACTTGTTCAGCTCCAGGTCGGTATAGTAGCTGGTCTTGCTCAGAGAGTTGTTGAGAATCTCCATGAAGCCCTCGCCTACCAACTGCTCAGCCACGAGGTTCTGGCTGTGATAAGCCTTGTCCTCATCACCCTGAACAGTCAAAGAACTCTTCAGCTGGGTAGGAATCTCCACATTATTATATCCATAGATACGGAGGATATCCTCTACCACATCGCAAGGACGCTGAACATCCACGCGATAAGCAGGAACCAGGAGGTCGATGCCCTCAGCATCCTCCTTCACGATCTTCATCTCCAGAGATGTGGCGATATTCTTGATGGTCTCAGCACCAATCTCCTTACCGATGAGGCGGTGAGCATACTCATAGTTCAGGCGAACTGGGAAATCCTGCATTGGCTCTGGATATACATCCTTGATCTGCATGGAAATCTTGCCGCCTGCCAACTGCTTGCAGAGGATAGCAGCCTGCTTCAATGCATAAATCTGTCCGTTAGGATCTACGCCACGCTCAAAACGGTAGCTGGCATCTGTGCTCAAACCATGACGGCGAGCGCTCTTGCGGATCCATGTTGGGTGGAAGTAAGCACTCTCCAGAACCACGCTCTTGGTGGTCTCGTAAGTACCGGAACCCTTACCGCCGAAGATACCGGCGATACACATTGGCTCCTCAGCATTGCAGATGCTCAGGTCGTGCTCACCCAGGGTGTGCTCCTCGCCATCCAGGGTCACGAACTTGGTGCCCTCTGGCTGGGTGCGGACTACAATCTTATGACCGGTAACCATGTCGGCATCGAAGCAGTGCAATGGCTGGCCGTATGCCATCATGATGTAGTTGGTGATATCCACGATATTGTTGATTGGTCTGAGGCCGATGATGTTCAGCTTGTCCTGCAACCACTTTGGGCTCTCCTTCACCTCGCAGTCGGTGATGCTAACGCAGGCATAGCGCTTGCAAGCCTCGGTGTTCTCAATCTCTACATCGATAGGAAGATCCTCGTTATCTACTACGAATTCATCGCAAGATGGGCGATGCAGACTGGTCTCATAACCATTCTGCTTCAACCAGGCATAGAGGTCGCGGGCCACACCCCAGTGGCCGAGTGCATCGGCACGGTTGGCTGTGATATCAATCTCGATGAGCCAGTCGCTCTCCAGGTGATAGTACTCGGCAGCAGGCTGACCCACTGGAGCATCCTCTGGGAGCACGATGATACCGTCGTGAGATGTACCCACGCCAATCTCATCCTCAGCACAGATCATACCCAAGCTCTCTACACCGAGGAGCTTGCTCTTCTTGATGGTAAAACTCTGGTCGCCGTCGTAGAGCACACAGCCCAGGTCGGCAACGATTACTTTCTGACCGGCAGCCACGTTAGGCGCACCGCAGACAATCTGCTGTGGCTCACCCTTGCCCAGGTCAACGGTTGTTACGTGGAGGTGATCGCTGTTAGGATGCGCCTCGCATGTCAACACTTTACCTACGTAAAGACCTTTCAGTCCACCCTTGATAGACTGTACTTCCTCCAAAGCGTCCACTTCGAGTCCGCAAGAGGTCAGCGCATCGGCAGTCTCCTGTGGTGTCAGGTCGAAATCGACGTATTCTTTAAGCCATTTGTATGAAACGTTCATTATAATGTTTTTTTATTATTTTCTCTTTATCAAGCGTTTGGGAACCTCCTCGTCATCACGCATTTGTGGCACAAGAGCCCTAAAACTTTGCAAAAATACAAAAAATAATGGAGATAAGCAAAAAACATCCGCCATTTTTGCACTATTTAAAAGAAATGAGTGCAAAAATGGCGGATAGTCTTTTGATGACGGCATCAGGAGCACTTCCCGAGGAATTATTCGAATACTTCGTCGATGGCATTCACCTGCTCAAAGGAGTCTTGCTCGCCACCGCTGCCCACATGGTAGCATGGGTTGTAATCGGCAGGGATATCAAACTTCACCTCCGGACTGTAGCCCAGCGAGACATCGGCATACACCTTCTTCATGAAGATAGCCCAGATAGGAAGCGCCATGGTGGCACCCTGACCCATACTCATGGAATCGAAGTGGATATCGCGATCCTCACCGCCTACCCAGCAGCCACTTACCAGCTGCGGAGTAAAGCCGATAAACCATCCATCACTGTTGTTATTGGTGGTACCCGTCTTGGCACCAATCTGTCCCTCCAGCTTATAACGGTAGCGCAGTCTTCCTGCCGTACCATTATCCACTACGCCCATCATCATGGTGAGCATCTTCATGGCATTGTCGGCACTGATCACCTCGTTCATTCGTGGCTGGAAGGTGGCGATGGTGTTACCCTCGTTATCCTCGATGCGGCTCACGAACATCGGAGCCGTACGGATACCATGGTTGGCAAAGGCTGTATAGGCGCTCACCATCTCGCTCACGCTTACCTCGCACGGTCCGAGACACAAGCTCAGAGATGCATGAATATCAGGGTTGTTGATACCATAGTCATGCAGCAGCTGGACAAACTGCGATGGGTTCAGCTTACTCATCAGATAGGCACTGATCCAGTTGTTACTCTGTGCCAATCCCCAGCTCAGCGGAACCATCTGGCCGTATCTCGAATGGTTGGCATTTCTAGGCGTCCATGGTCTGCCAGCCACCATATAGGTCTGCTGGCGGTTAGGTGCCTTATCGCAAGGCGAGAAACCGTTTTCCATCGCCAGACTATAGAGGAATGGCTTGATGGTAGAACCCACCTGTCTTCTTCCCAGACTTACCATATCATACATGAAGTGGGTATAGTCCAATCCACCCACGTATGCCTTCACGGCACCCGTCTTAGGATCCATGCTCATGAATCCGCTGCGCAGGAAGGTCTTATAATAGCGGATGGAATCGAGCGGACTCATCAGCGTATCGATGTCGCCATGATAGGTAAACACGGTCATCGGAATCTTCTTGCGGAAGGTATCGTGAATCTCTTCTGCCGAGCATCCCGCCTCCTTCATCTGTCGGTAGCGCTCGCACTGGGTAACGCTGCGGTTCAGGATAGCCTTGATCTGCTTAGGGGTCAGCTTGTCGCTGTATGGCGAACTTGGCTTGTTTGAAATCTCCTTGCTGAAGGCTGGCTGCAGATAGCGTGCCACGTGCTGATACACAGCCTCTTCGGCATATCGCTGCATACGGCTGTCCACAGTGGTAAACACCTTCAATCCATCGCTATATACATTATATGGAGAACCATCCTTCTTGAAGTTCTTGTTGCACCATCCATACAGAGGATCAGTATTCCAGAGGATGGAATCGGCAACAAACTGAGCATAGTTCCACGATGCATAATCCTTTCTTTCCGGACGGGTAGCCATCAGATACTTGCGCAGATATTCGCGCAGGTAGGTAGCCGAACCATCCTTATGGTCGGTACGGTGGAAATTGAGCGTGAGCGGTTCTGCCGAATACTGGCTGTATTCAGCATGATCCAGATAGCCCGCCTTCACCATCTGCGAGAGCACCACGTTTCTTCTGTCGCGGGCACGCTCCGGATAGCGCACAGGGTTGAAGAGCGATGGATTCTTGCAGAGACCGATGAGCGTAGCCGCCTCGGTGAGGGTAAGATCCTTCGGTTCCTTATTAAAATAGGTATTCGCTGCCGTCTTGATACCCACGGCATTGTGCAGGAAGTCGAAGTAGTTGAGATAGAGTGCCAGGATTTCCTGCTTGGTATAGTATCGCTCCAGCTTGATGGCGATGACCCACTCTATCGGTTTCTGCAGCAGTCGCTCCAGGGTGCTCGATGCCTTTTCGGAATAGAGCTGCTTGGCAAGCTGCTGGGTGATGGTAGATCCACCTCCGGCATTGGTCTGCCCGAGGAGTCCACGCTTCACGATGGCACGGCCGAGCGCACGGAAGTCGATGCCCGAATGCTCATAGAATCGTTCATCCTCCGTGGCAACCAGTGCCTTTATTAAATAAGGTGACATCTTCTTGTAAGGTATCACGATACGGTTCTCCTTATTCAGGTTCCATGTACCCAGCACCTTTCCATCAGACGAATACACCTGAGTGGCGAATCTGCTGATAGGATTCTGCAGATCCTCGATGTCCGGCATGTAACCGATCCATCCGTTCCAGATGGCAAAGAAGGCCAGCATAGCCGACACGACAAAGGTGGCAAAAATGCCCCATAACGTATAGATAAAATGTTTTCTCATCTCTATTTCTTCATTTATTTTGTGCAAAATTACTAAAAAGTTTTGAAATCTCGCACATAAATCAAAAATTATATGTAACTTTGGGGGCGATTTCAGAACATTCAATCAAAATTCGTATGGAAAAACATAATTTTGTGACGATTGCTGACCTCTCGAAGGAGAAAATCATGTACCTCCTCGAAATGGCGCAAGAGTTTGAAAAACATCCCAACAGGGAGTTGTTGAAGGGAAAGGTCGTAGCGACCCTTTTCTTCGAACCATCTACTCGTACCCAACTCAGTTTCCAGACAGCTGCCAATCGCCTTGGCGCACGTGTCATCGGCTTCTCTGATGCCAAGACATCCAGCACTACCAAGGGCGAAACGCTGAAGGACACCATTCTCATGGTGAGCAACTACGCCGACGTCATCACCATGCGCCACTTCATCGAGGGTGCAGCCCAGTATGCCAGTGAGGTAGCTCCAGTGCCTATCGTCAATGCCGGAGATGGTGCCCACATGCATCCATCCCAGTGCTTGCTCGACCTCTACTCTATCTTCAAGACCCAGGGAACACTGGAGAACTTGAACATCTATCTTGTGGGTGACCTCAAGTATGGCCGCACCGTTCACTCACTTATCACCGCTATGCGCCACTTCAATCCTACCTTCCACTTCATCGCACCTAAGGAGCTTGCCATGCCAGAAGAGTACAAACTCTACTGCAAGGAGCACAACATCAAGTACGTGGAGCACGAGGATTTCAACGAGGATGTGATTGCCGACGCCGATATTCTCTACATGACCCGTGTACAGAAGGAGCGTTTCAGCGACCTGATGGAGTACGAGCGTGTGAAGAACGTGTATATCCTGAAGCGCGACATGCTCTGCAAGGCTAAGGAGAACATGAAGATCATGCACCCACTGCCACGTGTCAACGAGATTGCATACGATGTAGATGATGATCCACATGCATACTACATCCAGCAGGCTCAGAACGGTCTCTATGCCCGTGAGGCTATCTTCTGCCACTGCCTCGGTATCACTCTGGAGGATGTGAAGAATGACAAGACCATTATTGAGTAGTGTTTAGTGATTATTTATTAGTGATTAATTATGGGAAACAATAAAAGTCAATTAGTAGTTGCGGCTATCGAGAACGGTACCGTAATCGACCATATACCAGCCGAGAAAACCTATCAGGTAGTCAACCTGCTCCAGTTGGAGAAGATGGACACTCCTGTTACCATCGGCTACAACTTGCCTTCCAAGAAGATCGGCAAGAAGGGCATCATCAAGGTTGCCAACAAGTACTTTACCGATGAGGAAATCAACCGCCTCTCTGTGGTGGCTCCTAACATCGGACTGAGTATCATCAAAGACTACGAGATCGTGGAGAAGAAGACCGTAGAAACTCCAGATACGCTCAGGGGCATCGTAAAGTGCAACAACCCTAAGTGTATCACCAACAACGAGCCTATGCAGACCCTCTTCCACACCGTAGATAAGGTACTCGGTATCGTACGCTGTCATTACTGCGACAAGGAGCAGCAACTGGGCAAAGTGGAGCTTTGTAAGTAGCATCAATCACATAAAATAAATAAGAATGGTTAAAGATCAAGAGATTTTCGACTTAATCGAAAGAGAACATCAGCGTCAGCTGAAAGGCATGGAGCTGATTGCTTCTGAGAATTTCGTGAGTGACGAGGTGATGAACGCTATGGGTTCTTACCTTACCAACAAGTATGCAGAGGGTCTGCCTGGCAAGCGCTACTATGGTGGATGCCAGGTGGTAGATATCGTAGAGAACCTTGCCATCGAACGCGTGAAGAAAGTCTTTGGTGCTGAGTATGCCAACGTGCAGCCTCACTCTGGTGCTCAGGCTAACGCTGCCGTATTGCTCGCCGTACTGAAACCGGGTGATACTTTTATGGGATTGAACCTCGATCACGGCGGTCACCTTTCTCATGGCAGCCACGTCAATACTTCTGGTATTCTCTACAATCCTATCGGCTACAACCTGAACAAGGAGACGGGTCGTGTGGATTACGACGAGATGGAGAAGCTGGCTCTGGAGCACAAGCCTAAGCTGATTATCGGTGGTGGTAGTGCCTACAGCCGTGAGTGGGATTATGCCCGCATGCGCAAGATTGCGGATGAGGTAGGTGCCCTCCTGATGATTGATATGGCTCACCCTGCAGGTCTGATTGCAGCCGGTCTGCTCGACAACCCATTGAAGTATGCCCACATCGTTACTTCTACTACCCACAAGACTCTCCGTGGTCCTCGTGGCGGTATCATTCTGATGGGTAAGGATTTTGACAACCCATGGGGATTAACTACCAAGAAGGGTGAGGTAAAGAAGATGAGCATGCTCTTGAATTCTGCCGTATTCCCTGGTCAGCAGGGCGGTCCGCTGGAGCACGTCATCGCTGCCAAGGCTGTTGCCTTCAACGAGAATCTGCAGCCATCCTGGAAGGAGTATGCCATGCAGGTGAAGAAGAACGCAGCCGTTTTTGCTGACGATCTGATGGGTCGCGGCTTCAGCATCGTAAGCGGTGGTACAGACAACCACTCCATGCTCGTTGACCTCCGAAGCAAATATCCAGACCTCACTGGTAAAGTAGCTGAGAATGCGCTTGTTGCAGCAGATATCACCGTAAACAAGAACATGGTTCCATTCGATTCACGTTCTGCCTTCCAGACTTCAGGTATCCGCCTGGGCACAGCTGCCATGACAACCCGTGGCGCCAAGGAGGATATGATGCATCTCATCGCAGAGCTCATCGAGGAAGTATTGAATTCACCAGAGGATGAGAAGGTCATCGCCCGCGTTCGTGAGAAGGTAAACGAGACTATGAAGGATTATCCTCTCTTCGCTTACTAAGCAAAGGAAAAAGATTGGATTTATATCTAAGCAAAGGAAAATTCAATTTGATATATATATACAAAAAAGACTGCGGGTATCAAGTTCGCAGTCTTTTTTAATTCCGTATCATATTTTATTTTTCAGTTTCAAATCATATTTTAAACTTCATCATCAAAAACAAGAAAACATTGTTATGAGAAAATTAAAAAGCCTCCTGCTGATGGCATTGGCATTGCTTCCAGCAAGCAAGACTCTTGCACAGACCAACGCACAGATTCTTTATGATTTCGGTAACGACCGTAAGTATGTAACCCTGACTTTGGAGATGTTCAAGCAGGACAAATGGGGAAGCACCTACTTCTTCGTTGACCACGACTTCAACTACGACAAGATGGACCCTAACAGTCCAAACGTAGCACAGGGCGGCACCTATACCGAGATTTCACGTGCCTTGAACTTCTGGCAGAACAGCAGCATGAAAAACTGGAGCCTGCACGTAGAGTACAATGGCGGTATCACCAAGAACTACCCTATCAACAATGCCTGGCTCTTCGGTGTGGAGTATCTGATTCACGATGCTACCTACAAGAACACCCTGAATCTGGACGTTCTCTATAAGACCATCCGCAAGACCGACCAGAATGTTCCGATGCAGTTGACAGCCGTATGGACCTGCAACGACCTTTTCGGCGTAAAGGGACTGAAGTTTGACGGCTTCGCTGATTTCTGGTGGGAAACCCACGGAACCGTAGATGGCGACGGCAAGGCTAAGACCCGCCACACGGTATTCATCACCGAGCCACAGCTGTGGTACAAGGTAGGCCAGCACTTCGGCTGCGAGAACCTGAGCCTGGGTGGTGAGGTAGAGATTACCAATAACTTCGGCAGCACCGATGGAGCAAAGGTTCGCCCTTGCCTGGGTGTGAAGTGGGACTTCTAAGGACTGCTTCTTGACAATTCTGCAGATTTTTGTGCAAGCTAGAGATGCTTAGTATTAATTATATATATTAAAAAGAAAATATATAAAAGAAAAATATAACAAGTATGTTAAGCATCTCCAGCATGCATTTTTTGTTTTTGAAAGTCAGATTATCTACCGACCTTCAGTCCTCCGTCAGAGATGCTTCCAACACCATCCTTATGACGGGTGTATTTGCCTGCAACACCGCTCAGATGCACGCCGCCAACACCATCCAGATCAACATTCAGAACCTGGCAGTCAACCTTGGCGCTTACCTTACCCACGCCATCATTGTTGATCTTCAGATTTCCGCCCTTGAAGAAATCGAGCGTAACGGAGCCTACACCCTCGTTATCCACCTTCAGGTCGCTCATCGCCACATTGCCAACCTTTACGGAGCCTACACCTTCGTTGTCAATCTTCATCACGTCGCCCTTGGCATCATCGATGCTGACAGAGCCTACACCCTCGTTGGTTACATCCAGTCTGTTGGCAAGAATCTGCTTGATGCTGACAGAGCCTACGCCCTCGTTATCGATTTCCAGGCGGTCGCTGTTGACAGACTTGGCATAGAACGAGCCTACCCCTTCCTGGGTAATCTTCACCAGGTCAGGACTGGTGATATAAATCTTCAATCTGTTTTTTTCAGAATTACAGCTGGCAGGTACCTTGAGTCTTCCCGTGAGACCGATCTTCACTTCGCCGTCTCGATACACCACCTTGATTTTCTCCTTAAGTTTCTGAACGAACTCAGCATCCTTGATGGCAGAGTAATCCAGTCGAACGCTGCATTCATCGCCGTCGTTCTGTGTATAATAGACACTGGCAACCATATCCACGTCGATAGCCTTGAAAGGCTTCTCTCTCAAATCATCCTGCGTAAACTCCAGGCTTCCTCTCATTTCAGAAGAGGTAGTAGAACCCATACTGCAGGAACAGATGCCCATAGAGGCAAGAAACAAAGTTGCCGAAGCAACCCAAATACTCATTGTTTTCATACTCTTTCGATTTTAAATTTTCTATATTCTGATGCTTAGACGCAAAAGAAACCCGAAAGGTTGCAAAAAAGCCCAAAAAGATTGCAAAAAGAGCCACAATTACCTTGCAATAGAGCCACAAATGCCTTGCAAAAGAGCCTTACTTACCATCCAATTAAGCCTCAATTAAGGTTTACGTTAGGCTTAATTGAATGTTACGTTAGGCTCTTTTGAACAGCAAGTAAGGCTTAATTCATCGTCAAGTAAGGCATAAGCCTACGTCGCATACTTTTGAAACATATATGATACCATAAGGAACATGCCTGGATTTTAGACTTTTTCACAACTCCATTATCGCTAACAAAAGGTAACTCCATAGCACTCAATACAAAAGTCTATAATGCCTTCTGCAATATAGATTCGGCATGAGCCACACGATCTCTGCCAGGAGGTTCTATGCCATCTAGCGGATAAGGGATTCCCAGCTTCTCATATTTGTAGATGCCCATCGTATGATAAGGCAATACATCTATGCGCTGGATATTGCTGAGCGTAGAGAGGAAGTCTCTCAACTCTTCCAGGTATTCATCCTTGTCGGTAATACCTGGAATAAGGACGTGGCGAATCCATACAGGCTTGTGGATCTCGCTGAGATAGCGGGCACAATCGAGTATGTTCTTATTGCTATGAAGCGTCAACTTACGATGCTCTTCATCATTGATATGCTTGATATCCAGAAGAACCGTATCGGTAACGGCCATCAGACGCTCAAATTTCTCAAAAATCTTTCCATCTCTTCTGAAAGGCTGGGCTGATGTATCAAGACAGGTATTGATGCCACGCTGATGGGCTTTCTCAAACAGTTCGATGAGAAAGTCTATCTGCATCAGGGCTTCTCCACCGCTCACGGTGATGCCACCCTTGTCTCCCCAATAACTTTTGAATCGCTCTGCCTTGTCCAGAAGGTCATCAGCTGTCCATTCCTCTCCCACTCCCGTCTTCCAAGAATCCGGGTTGTGGCAGAACTGGCAGCGCATGGGACACCCCTGCAGAAAAATCAAAAATCGGATGCCTGGTCCATCTACTGAACCAAAGCTCTCTATGCTGTGTACAAATCCTTTATGCATAACAATTAAGCTAAAAATGCCCGCTAAATATCCTCGGAAAGAAAATCTAGCGGGCAATATTTATTCTTCTAATTGATTAGAGTCTCTCGTGAGCCTGACGAGCGATTACGTCGAGCTGCTGCTCGCGTGTCAAGTCGATGAACTTAACAGCGTAACCACTTACACGGATGGTGAAGTTCTGATACTCTTCCTTCTCTGGGTGCTCCATCGCATCCTTGAGCTTGTCGATACCGAATACGTTCACGTTCAGGTGGTGAGAACCCTGGTTGAAGTAACCATCCAATACACCTACCAATGTCTGGGCACGCTCCTCATCGTTGTGGCCGAGAGCACCAGGACTGATGGTCTGAGTATTAGAGATACCATCGAGAGCATACTCGTATGGCAACTTAGCTACTGAGTTCAATGAAGCCAAAAGACCGTTCTTCTCTGCACCGTAAGATGGGTTAGCACCAGGAGCCAAAGGAGCACCGGCTGGACGACCATCAGGCATGTTGCTGGTGTACTTACCGTATACTACATTTGATGTGATAGTCAGGATAGATGTAGTTGGCTCAGAATTGCGGTATGTATGATGCTTCTTGATCATGTTCATGAAGGTCTTGAGCAACCATACTGCAATCTCATCAGCACGCTCATCATCGTTACCGTAACGTGGGAAGTCACCCTCGGTCTTGAAACTGAGAGGGAAACCGGTCTCATCACGGACGATATTTACCTTGGCATACTTGATAGCTGAGATAGAGTCAACCACGTGGCTGAAACCAGCGATACCTGTAGCGAAAGTACGACGAACATCTGTGTCGATGAGCGCCAACTCTGCTGCCTCGTAGAAGTACTTATCGTGCATGTAGTGGATGAGGTTCAATGTCTTCACATAAACGCCAGCCAACCAGTCCATCATATCCATGAAACGTGGCATGAACTCCTCGTATGTCAATACATCACCCTCAACGGCGCGATACTTAGGACCGCACTGCTCGCGTGTCTTTGAGTCAACACCGCCAGAAACAGCGTAGGTCAAGCACTTAGCCAAGTTGGCACGTGCACCGAAGAACTGCATCTCCTTACCTGTCTGTGTAGCAGATACACAGCAGCAGATGCTATAGTCGTCACCCCAAACTGGGCGCATTACATCGTCGTTCTCATACTGGATAGAGCTTGTCTTTACAGAAATCAGAGAAGCGTAGTGCTTGAATGACTTTGGCAAGCGAGAGCTATAGAGTACAGTGAGGTTTGGCTCTGGTGAAGGACCCATGTTCTCCAATGTGTGGAGGAAACGGAAGTCGTTCTTAGTAACCATTGAGCGGCCATCCTGACCCATACCACCTACTTCGAGAGTAGCCCATACAGGGTCACCTGTAAAGAGCTCATTGTAAGAAGGGATACGAGCGAACTTCACCATACGGAACTTCATAACCAAGTGGTCGATAAGCTCCTGAGCCTCATCCTCGGTAAGAGTACCCTCGTTCAAGTCGCGCTGGATATAGATATCGAGGAAGGTAGAGATACGACCTACAGACATCGCAGCACCATTCTGAGTCTTCACAGCTCCGAGGTAACCGAAGTACAACCACTGTACAGCCTCACGAGCGTTCTTAGCTGGCTGGCTGATATCGTAGCCATACAACTGAGCCATCTCCTTCAAGCCCTTGAGCGCCTTGATCTGCATAGACACCTCTTCACGAAGACGGATCACCTCGTCGATCATCTCACGGTCACCCATGTTAGCGAGGTCGTTCTGCTTCTCCTTGATGAGGAAGTCGATACCATAGAGAGCCACACGACGGTAGTCACCTACGATACGGCCACGACCGTATGTATCAGGCAGACCAGTGAGGATGTGGTTATGGCGCACGAGTTTCATCTCTGGAGTATAAGCATCAAACACGCCGTCGTTGTGAGTTTTGCAATACTTATGGAAAATCTCATGAAGCTTCTCTGATGGCTGGTAGCCGTATGTAGTACAAGCCTGCTCTGCCATCTTGATACCACCATATGGCATGAAGGCACGCTTCAAAGGCTTGTCGGTCTGCAAACCAACAACCTTCTCCAACTCCTTAGTACCCTCGCCGATATAAGCGGCACCATAAGCTGTCAATCCTGAAACCACCTCGGTCTCCATATCGAGCACACCACCCTTGGCACGCTCCTCTTTCTGGAGTTCCTTCAACATACCCCAAAGGGTGTTGGTAGCCTGAGTAGGTTCTGCCAGGAACGACTCATCGCCGTCGTAGCTAGTGTAGTTGTTCTGAACGAAGTCACGAAGATTCACTTCACTCTGCCACTGGTTTCCCTTAAAACCTCTCCATTCTGTTTTCATCATTTTCGTTTATCCTTTATTTTATAAGTTAATAAATATATATAATTGTACACACTGTCATTCTTCTAAACCAGTCAATTTCCACCTTTTATATATAGGCAATTTCCACCTTATTATATATGGGGGGATAAAAAAGCCCGAACACGTTTGTGCCCGGGTTTTTATACACCTTGTCCGCAAGGTGTCTGTACGTTGATGTTACCGATGAGTCCATTCCCACCAGCATTATCTTTCTTGGTCTGATAGCCTATATTTATCGTCGTTGACTTGATCATTCCTGTTATAATTTGATTTCGAGTGCAAAGATACGATAATAAAACGAGAATAGAGAAGGAAAACCAAAGATTTTCTTCCCATTCTCTTAAAATCCCTATTATTGAGTATTCAACCAGCGCAAATCAAGATATTTGTGCCATACCAATATTACATTTTCTGCAATTTCTTGAGATATTCAGAAGGAATCTCCCCATATTCAGCCTTGAAACACCGGCGGAAATAAGCCACGCTATTCATACCTACCATAAAGGAGATCTCACTGATGCTATACTTACCCTCCAGAAGCAAATGCTCGGCATACTGCATCTTATACTTGCGGATATATTCGTTGGTAGATATACCCGTGAGCGCCTTCATCTTGCGATAGAGCGTACTGGTACTTACCGCCAAGTTACTGGCAATCAAGTTAACATCCACATCACCACTGATATTCTCTTCTATCAGCTTATTCAACTTGTCAAAGAATTCCTGATCTACCTTATTGAGCGATTCCCTCAACTGCTCTTTCTTCTGTGCCAAATTGGTTTCCTTCGATTCCTGTATCAGCATCTTGTCACGCCGACGCTGCTGCAAGAGGTTAAGGATTCGGCTACGCAAGAGCGAATGCGTGAAAGGTTTGGTGATATACGAATCGGCACCCGAGTCATAGCCCTTCTCCTTGGCTTCGAAAGAATCCTTCGCCGTAAGAAGAATGATAGGAATATGACTCGTGCGTATATCTTTCTTCAAGGCCCTGCACATAGCATTGCCATCCATATTTGGCATCATGACATCTGAAATGATTACATCAGGCACCTTATCCAATGCCAAAGCCAATCCTTCCCGACCATCACCAGCCTTCAACACATCAAACTCGTCAATAAACGATTCTGCCACATAGTCGAGTATCTCCCTATTGTCCTCTACCACGAGGAGCAACGGCTTGCCATTCTCTACACTGAGCACAGCTTCCTCCAAATTGAGGACACCAGATGCAGCATCATTACCCTGCAATTTAGCAGAAGCATTCTCATCACCTCGCAAGGCATCGGGATAAATTTCATTCTCATCCAGAGTGACGATGAAACTGGTACCCTGCTCCAGATTGCTTTCTACCTTCACCTCACCATGATGCAAGGTCACCAACTTCTTGACCAGCGAGAGACCAATACCTGTGCCGGAAGCCTGATGGGTTCCATTCTCCTGATAATAGCGATCGAAAATATGCGGCAATGCCTTTGCAGAGATGCCATGGCCCGTATCACTCACCGTGATATCTACCAGATGACGTTCCCCGCTGCGACGACGCTCCACACTGATATCAATATTACCCTGATCGGTATATTTGATGGCATTCGATACCAGATTATCCAAGATAATGGCGATGACCTCCTTGTCGATATACATCATGATCGGATTCTCTGGAGCCACAAACTTGATGGCTACGTCAGGCTTCTGTGCCAATTCCTCGTACTTCAAAGAAACCTCATGCACGGCATCCACCACGTTTGCCTTCACCACACGAAGCTGACGGTTGTCGGTCTCAGTCTTTCTGAATTCCAATATCTGCGTAATCAGTTCGTTCAATCTCACCGCACTCTGATGTATCACCGCCAGCTTATGCTTCACGGCCTTCGTAATATCCGACGAATGCGAGATGTCATCGAGCGGACCGAGAATCAGCGTAAGTGGCGTGCGAAGTTCGTGAGTGATATTGGTAAAGAAGCGCAGGCGTTCCTCGTTGAGTTTCTGTTCCTTCTCATGGTGCACCTTTTCTGCTTTCAACTCGAATTTCAAGCGGAGATGACGCTGATATATTCTCAAAGCCAGATACACTATCGCCAAAACGAATAAGGTATAGCACAACTTAGCCCACCATGAAAGCCAGAACGGAGGCCGAACGATGATGGTAAACTCGGCTATTTCAGAAGACCATGGCTGGTTATGAAAGCGAGCTCGTACCTGCAACTGATAGGTTCCTGGTGGAATATCGCGTAAAGTAATCGTTCCATACTGAGCAGTAATCCAATCATTCTGCAAACCAGAGAGCATATAGCTATACTCCACATGGTTCTCCATGGCAAAGTTCCGCACGGTAAAATTTACCGCAAAGGAATTTTCATCATACGCCAACGAGATATGGTTGCGTATGGCAAGATTGATGACACTATCAGTTTGCTCTATTCCACGAATCAGCCGCAACGAAGTAATTATCGGTTCAGGAGCCCGACTGACAGACAAGACTTGTCTTGGCTGGAAACAGCATAATCCCTGAGCCGAACCAAAATAGATAATACCCTGTTCGGAACGAGCCACACTACCATCGTTGAAATTAGACTTAACGACATTATCTTTCTCATTAAAATTGATAAACCTACCAGCTTGTCCTGCCTTTAAGCAACTGATACCACGATTGGTGCTCATCCAGATGTTGTGCATCTCATCTTCTATAATGGCACGCACATGGATATTGCTCATTCCCTGTCTCTGGTCATAAATCACGTGTCTATCCTGATGCTTTACATCAAAGCAGATGGCTCCCTCGTTGGTAGCTGCCCAAATACGACCTTGGGAATCACGCATCAGATGATTCACCGCATTGGAAGGAATATATTCCTTTTCACCCTTAGTTGAATTAAACGACTTGATCCGCTTCATTTGAGGCGAAAACACCTCAATGCCAAAGCCGAAATAGCCCACCCAGACTCTATGCTGTGCATCCATACAGATGGCACGTACCATATCATTGCCAAGATGATAATTATTTACCACCTTCATTCGCTTGATATCAACCACATAGATGCCATGAGCGGTACCTATCCACATCTGCTGCTTGTCATCTTCATAGAAACATCTGACATCTTCATGCGCATCTGGCAAAACCTTGCGAAAACCTTTCCCCCCCATCTTTACGGTAGCACCCTGATAGAAAGATCCAAACCACAAATTACCATAGCTATCTCGAGTTGCAGCTGCCACGATACTGCCACCTTCACGTTCATAGGTAGCCAATCGTTTTCTTTCTGGCGAGAAGACATTCAGTCCTTTACCATCAGTACCTACCCATAGTTGCCCATTCTTATCGAAAACCAATCCCATCACAGATTTCTCTGTAAGTCGTTCCAGCTGATCAGGAAGACCAGCCCGGATGGTACTGAATGGCGCAACAGATTGAGTCAGGAAATTGATGCCGCTACCATAAAATCCTGCCCATACATTATTATATTTATCTAGCAATAGGCTTCGCACACTATTACCCGTAAGATTAAATTCTTCCAACCCCTCGCTGATGAAAGAACATGGAATCTGAGTACTTGCAGTAAATGATTTGTTGACAACATCCAATACAGCTATACCCATCTGCTCGGTTGCTACAAGCATATTACCATTCGGCAATTCACAGAAATCAAAAATACGATGATTCTTGATGGTTTGATCCGCCACATGCAGAAATCGCTGGCTAAGTGGGTCGTAGATATCTATACCCACATTAGTACCGATCCATATCGTTCCTTTTTTGTCGCGATACAGACAAATCACCTCATTACCCGAAATAGAGTAGATGTCTTTGGCGTTGTGCTTAAAATTCCGGGCAGTTAAATGTTGGGTATCTATGATGGATAATCCACTCTTGACATGTCCCACCAAAAGATTGCCATTTCCCAAATCGAGCACACACCACAATTGATTATCAGGCAAACCTTGCACTCTATCTTTATCAAAATGCACAAACCTGCCGGTTTCGGGATCAAACAGTTCTACACCTTTCCAATAGGTGGTAATCCAGAGTTTACCATTGGCAGAGGGTGTGATATGCGTAATATCATTCGTTGCGATGCTGGAAGGATTCTTGCCGTCATGCTTGTAGCTATGCCATTCTTCTGTTTGATAATTGAAGGAATTGAGACCATCATTCTTGGTTCCAATCCAGACTACTGGTTCCTTGGCATCATCAATCACACAGTTCAATTCACTGCTGGAGATGCCCTTTCTGTCTCTTTGCTTGTAATAGGTAAAGAAGCTATTACCATCAAACCGATTCAATCCTTCTTCGGTAGCAAACCAAAGAAAGCCATATTTATCTTGCGCTATGCTTACAACATAATTGCACGATAAGCCCTGCTCCAGGTCCAATGGTCTTACCTGATACTTCTGAGCCAAGGCAACAATATGCCCCATCAAACAGATGAAGACCACCCAAAGTGTCTTTTTTATTTCTATCATATTCATCGAAGGTATATGGTTTTTAATTTTCAATTTGCTGCAAAATTAACAAAAAAACGCCAAAAATCGGGCAAAAACAAGCAAAAAAAAGAGAAAAACAGAGGCACAAATCCTTCACTGCACGATTTATACCCCCATTTGAATGATTTTTCTCCATCGATTCTCAATAATCACCGTACATTTGCAACCGAATAAACAACACGAAAGTTGTTCAACTAACGCAAAGTTACTCAACTAACGCATAATAAACAAAACAACAAATATAAAGAACTAAAAAGAATGTCTTATGGCACATCAACCATTTAATCTAAAGAATGCCCTTTTATGGGCTGCAATTGCTTTGGGTGGATTCACATTCCAGGCATGCAGTAGCGATGATGATTATCCTACAGTGGATGGTCAGAATCCAACGATTTCATTAACATCAGACCTGATTCATGCAGAACCAGGACGTACCTTCAACATTACAGGTAAGATTAGCGATGCCGACGGTATCAAGTCTATCCGACTCAAGAACGAGGGAATGCTCCTCGACAAGACCATCAACCTGCTCGACATCTACAAAGATTCCCTGCTCCATGAGTATAATCTCGACTATGCTTATACTCCTGCAGACGACTGGACCGACAACTCCAGCTTCCCATTGGAAGTGACCGTTGAAGACGTGGTGGGAAAAGTATCAACAGCCAACATCACCATCAAAGGTGACGGCGACTTTACCTTCCCGGTATTCACAGTAGCACCATCTAATAAGGTGAACGTGATGAAGGAAGACCCAACATTCCTGCTCAATGTTGCCGTATCCGACAACAAGTCGTTGAAGAAGTTGGTCATTGATATTCCTGGCATCAACAAGCACGACGAGGTAACACTCTCTGGTACCGAGTACGAATACAGCGAGGAATATACATTCCCATCAGAAGATGCCGATTACGAGATGAGCATCAAGGTGTATGACAGTATGGACAACATGACCGAGCAGAAGAGCACCATCATCGTCAGCGACTTGGTTGACTTTGAGAAGATGTATCTTGCAGACGTCAACTCAGCAGCAGAACTGACAAGCGATGTTTATGGTGTACCAATGCTAGTTGATCACGTAGGCGAATTCCAGTATCGTGCCCGCTACTACAACCAGAAGCCAGGCACAGGCATACGTTTCATTCCACAGAAGACCGATTTCGTTCCTCTCTGCTTCGGTGTTGACGAGAAGACAGGTTTGCTCACCCGCAAGGCTAGCGATGCAAAGCCTATCATCTTGGAAAAGGTGGGTTACTACGAAATCAACTTCAACATCATCACAGGTGAATACAAGGTAGAGGAATATACCCCTACAACCAAGAAGATGACCCTCAACGGTTCTACCACGATTGACTTCAACGACGGTTCTGGCGCACAGCCTGCACAGATTTGTCTGGCTGGTAAGGGTTACTTGCCAGAGGGAGCCGGCGAATGGACAACCAATCAGAACGCAGGTGCATTCATCTTGAATCAGGACGAGAACAACCCATATCGCCTCTATCGCGAAATGAACCTCAAGGCAGGTGATGAAATCGAATTCACCATCAGCCAGACTCACTGGTGGGGTTGGTGGCCAGAGCCTTACTGGCGCTTCGATGGTTCGGATGAGAACGAGGCCAACAAGCTCAACGGCGGTGACAACATGAAGAAGGTAAAGGTTCCTGCTACAGGAAAGTATCTCTTCGAGTTCGACTACGCTCTCTTGCGTTCTCGCATCATCCCTATCAAATAGTATAACACGTGTGAAAGAACAGTCATCTAGAATATTAGAAACATTGTAATATGAACAAGAAATATATCATAGCAGCCATGGCAACCAGTTTTGCCCTCAATATGAACGCTCAGAGCGTGAAAGTGACGGGTACTGTCGTGGACAGCAACAACGAACCAGTTATTGGAGCATACATCAAGGTGAAAGGTAGCAGCAAAGGTGCTGTTACCGACCTAGATGGTCATTATACCATCGATGCCGACAAGAACGCTACCCTCGTTATCTCATACGTAGGTATGGCAAACCAGGAAGAGAAAATCGGCAACCGTTCACAGATCAACTTCGTATTGAAGGACGATGCCAACGACCTGAACGAGGTGGTAGTCATCGGTTACGGTCAGGTAAAGAAGGGCGACCTCACCAGTTCCATTTCAGCCATCAAGGGTGATAAGCTGGAAAAGCTCTCTACCGGTAACGTAATGAATGCCCTCCAGGGTCAGGTGAACGGTGTACAGATCAGTGGCGCCGGTGGTCCTGGTGCTTCTCCTCGTGTCATCATCCGTGGTGTCACTACCGTGAATGGTTCTGATCCTCTCTACGTTGTAGATGGTATGCCTGTAGGTACCAACATCAACTTCCTCAACCAGAACGACATCGAGAGCATGCAGGTATTGAAGGATGCCTCTGCATCAGCTATCTATGGTACCCGTGCTTCGAATGGTGTGATTTTGATCACCACCAAGAAAGGTAAGAAGGGTGATGCCAAATTCAATGTAACAGCCACCGTAGGTCTCCAAACATTGAAGAAGCAGAATATGGCAGACTCTCAGGAATACAAGAAAGTGTTTGATACTCGTTATACCAACGATGGCAACGTTTCTCCTTTCAAGGGAAGCGCTGACACCTATACCGACTGGTGGAAAGAATGTATCAATGATGTAGCCGTACAGCAGAACTATGACCTTTCATTCTCTGGCGGTAACGACAAGATGATTTACTCTGGAAGCATCGGTTACTACAAGCAGGACTCTCAGTACAAGGTAGGTCAGTGGCAGAAACTCTCTGCACGTTTCTCCACCGAATACAATTTCAATAAGATTGTCAAGGCTGGTGTTGACTTCACTCCTCGCTACGAGCAGTGGGATGACACCCCAGGACTGATGAGTGCCATCATGGCGATGGATCCAACTACTCCAGTGATGCGACCAAAAAGCGAATGGACCAGCAATCCATACAGCAACTATGACCGTTCGCACAACAACCAGGAATGGAACCCAGTGGCTTCTATGGCACGTATGGACTCTGGTGCTAGCGAATATGGATTGCTCGCAACTCCATACGTAAGTCTCACCCCAATCAAGGGACTTACCATCAAATCAGCATTCGGCTTGAATGCCCGCTTCCGCAGAACCGATTCATTCAACGTAAACTTCTTCATCGACAACTTGGAGCAGAACCAGAACAACAACGCTACCAGAAAGATGGAGAACTGGGTGGACTGGAACTGGACCAACACCGTGAACTACATGACAACCCTCAACAAGAAACACAACATCAACTTGATGGGCGGTTACACTATGGAGCGCTTCCAGGACTACTGGGCTAATGCTTACTCAGAGAACATCCCAAATAATGATGAGTCTCTGCGCTACCCTAGCTCAGGAACCAAGAACCCAGCAGCTACGGGTACCGACAGCTTCACTTCGCTGGTATCTTACCTGGGACGTGTGATGTACAACTACGCAGAGAAGTACTACCTCACAGCATCTATCCGTGTGGATGGTTCTTCCAAGTTCTCCAAGGACAACAAGTGGGCTACCTTCCCATCTGTATCTGGAGCTTATCGCCTTACCGGCGAGGAGTTCATGAAGAACCAGAAGGTGTTTGATGACATCAAGATCCGTGCTGGTTGGGGTAAGGTTGGTAACCAGAACATCGACAACTCGGCATATCTCAGCTCTATCGGTACAACAACCTATGTATTCGGTGGAACTCCAAACCGCATCATCGGTTCTACCGTGAGCGGTATCGGAAACTCTAACCTGAAGTGGGAAACCGTGGAGGACTGGAACGTGGGTCTTGACCTCGCTCTTCTCCAGAGCCGTCTGAAGATTACAGCGGATTACTTCGAGAAGACATCTCACGATATGCTGATGAAGAAAGACAACCTCCTCATCCTCGGTTACCCAATGTGGAACGGACAGATGTGGGAAAACGTAGGTAAGATGAAGGCAACAGGTTGGGAACTTGGCATCAATTGGAACGACCAAATCCAGGACTTCACCTACGGCGTAGGTCTGAACCTTTCTCAGGTAAAGAACAAGGCTGTGAAACTGAATGGCGACTACATCTGGACAGGTGGATTCAGTGGCGACTACATCGTTCGCAATGCCGAGGGCGAATCTCTCAGCCAGTTCTGGGGTTACAAGACAGCAGGTATCTTCCAGAACGAGACAGAGGTGAAGTCATACACCAACGAGCATGGCGAGTCATTGCAGCCAAGTGCCAAGCCTGGTGACCTCCGCTTCGTGGATTTGAATAATGATGGCGTCATCGACAGCAACGATAAGACTCATATCGGTAATCCATTCCCAGACCTTATGGTAGGTTTGAACCTGAATGCGGCATACAAGGGCTTCGACCTCGTAGCCAACTTCTACGGAACCTTCGGCAACGACATCTTCAACAAGAACATCGGTCGCTATGCAGGAACCGACGGTCAGAATGTATATGCCGGTACTTACGACAAGACCTGGAGAGCCGACAACACAGGTGCAGAATTCCCTCGCCTCTCTGTCAACGATTCCAACATGAACTACAAGCGAGTAAGCGACTTCTTCGTAGAGGATGGTTCTTACTTCCGCTGCAAGTTGCTCCAGATTGGTTACACCTTGCCTAAGCAGTGGTTCAACAACAAGCTGAACTTGCGTCTGTCATTCTCAGCTCAGAACCTCTTTACCATCACCAACTACTCTGGTGCAGATCCAGAAGCAGCATCAATGGGTAGCAGTGTAACAGAGGCAGGTATCGACTACACAGGTTATCCTAACCCACGTACCTTCCTCTTCGGTTTGAACATGAGCTTCTAATCGCAGGGAATATACATTATTATAATATATGTAATCATTAAAATAAGAAACAAGATTATGAAAAGATATATCATAGGTTTGACCTTGGCTTCTGCCCTGACCATGGGCTTGACATCTTGCTCCGACTTCCTTGAGGAGCCTATCCGCGGTCAGCAGGATATGGAGAACTACTTCACCACCGAGGAAGAATGCGAAAAGCAGATTACCGGTTGCTACAACTTCATCGCATGTGATGACTGGTGGCAGATTTACAAATTCTACAACCTCTGCAACATTACCACCGATGATTGCTGGATGGGTAACACCACACAGGACCCGGGTGAATATAGAGTAGCAGCCATGTTTACCGGCAACACCATTGACTTGGGTAATGCCGTACAGAACTTCTGGCAGTATCGCTACAAGGGTATCACCCAGTGCAACATCGCCATCGAAAAGATTGCACAACTGAAATTCAACGACGAGAAGTATCAGAAGCGCCTGATTGCCGAGGCTAAGTTCCTCCGCGGTTTCTACTACTTCGAACTGGTGAAGAACTTTGGCGGTGTACCATTGGTAATGTCACTCAAGATGCCTTCTGAGGTTCAGGGTATCACTCGAGCTACCACAGCAGAAACCTACGCTCAGATTGAGCAGGACTTCAAGGATGCCCTCGCCGATCTTCCAAAGAAGGCAGAGTTATCTGCCAACGACATCGGTCGTGCTACCAGCGGTGCTGCCAAAGGTATGTTGGCAAAGGCATATCTCTACCAGGGTAAGTATGCTGAAGCTGAGCCTATCCTGCAGGAACTCACCTGCCGTGGCTCTCATGCCAGCGGAACACCGGAATATGAACTGATGGATGACTTTAGCCAGGTTTGGAACATCGACTACAACAATGGCAAGGAGAGTCTCTTCGAGATTCAGACCAGTGAAGATACCCAGTATTCTCTGGGTGAGCGCTACTCTGTCTTGGTTGGTTCACGTGACGACGCTGGTTGGTCATGGGGTCTTCCTACCAGCAACCTGGAAAAGGCTTTCAAGGATGCAGGAGACGAGATTCGACTTCGCTATACCATCCTTCACGATGGACAGACAGATGTTCCTGGTGATCCAACATGGAATGAGGACAACCCATACGTGATTTCAGCCAGCAAGCATAAGTCTGGCCGTTGCAACATGAAGCTCTTCATCCCAGTGAACAGGCGCCCTAGTCCATACGATGCACCTCACAATCCATTGAACATCCGCTTGCTCCGCTATGCAGAGGTATTGCTGATGTATGCAGAGACAGAGAATGCTCTCAACCACGACAGTGAGGCACAGTGGGCACTCAACAAGGTACGCCAGCGTGTTCAACTTCCAGAAGTTACCGCCACAGGCACAGCCCTTCGTGATGCTATCCGCACCGAGCGCCGTCTGGAGCTGGCACTTGAGGGAACCCGCCTCGACGACCTGCGCCGCTGGAAGATGGATGATGGAAAGACAATGATGGAACACGTATTCGGTCCTAATGGTACTTTCGTGAAGTACAACATGGAGGAATCTACCGACCCATACGAGACCACCAACCAGCAGGAGAACAGCAACGAGGGTATCAACTTCCAGGCACCTCGTGACCTTCTCTTCGCCATCCCTAACTCAGAAATTACCATGAGTAACGGAACCATCAAGCAGAACGAAGGTTACAACTAAAATATCAAAGGGGGCAGGACAAATTTCTTGTCCTGCCTCTTTTTTTTCATAGAAACATTGATATCCATACACCTTATTATATATATAAAGCCTCAGCAAATGAAAACATCATCCATCTTCAGCCTCACAGCTGCCTTGATGATGACAGCCAACTTACATGCGCAATCATCATATACGGTCACCGTAAATCCCAACATCTGCTATCAGACCATAGCAGACTTCGGATCAAGCGACTGTTGGACAGCCGATTTTGTGGGCAAATATTTCAGTGATGCAGAAAAAGAGAAATCGGCAAAATGGCTCTTCAGCCAGGAAATGGATGCCGATGGTAACCCAGAAGGCATCGGTCTCTCAATGTGGCGCGTAAACCTGGGGGCCGGTTCAGCAGAACAAGGCAGCCAAAGCGGCATCGAAGACATCACCCGACGTGGCTACTGCTATCTAGATGCCAATGGCAACTACGACTGGACCAAGTCGGCAGGTCAACAATACTTCATGCAGCAAGCCAAGAAATATGGAGTAGATCATTTTCTGCTCTTCTCCAATTCAGCCCCAGTACAGTTTACCAAAAACGGCAAGGCATGCGCCAACAAGGGTGTGAGCGGAAGCAATCTCGCAGACAATCACTATGCCGACTTTGCCAAATTCCTTACGACCACAACCAAGCACTTCACCGACGAAGGCTACAACATAACCCTCATCGACCCAGTAAACGAGCCACAATACGATTGGACTGAAGGTCAGGAAGGTTCACCATGGACCAACGACTGCATCGCCAAGCTCGCCCGAGAGTTGGACAAAAGCATTACCGATCAGGGACTCTCTGCCCAGATACTCCTGCCGGAAGCCTGCCAATGGAAGGCACTCTATCAAGACGGAACCGAGAAGAGAGCCAACAACCAGATAGAGGCTTTCTTCAATACCAGCAACAGCAGCACCTACATCGGCGACTTGAAAAACCTGAAAAGAGCCATCGCTGGTCATAGCTACTGGACCTTCGGCACGAATGCCGACCTGAAGGACATCCGCCAGAACGTATGGAACAAGGCTCAGAAATACAATCTCGATGTATATCAAACCGAATGGAGCATGCTCGATAAGGAGCCATCCACTTCAGCAGGTTTCCCTTCCAGTTACGATGCAGCCAGCTATATGGACATCTCGCTCTATATGGGTAAGCTTATCCACTGCGATCTCACCTACGGCAATATGGCATCATGGAGCTACTGGACCTCTTTCGCACAAGAGAAATGGGGACAGAAGAACCGCTTCTATCTCTTGCGAATGAATGCTCATGGCGATAACAACAACGAGAGCTATGGTGATATCCAGAACGGCGGTACCATCACCGACAACAGTAACCTCTGGGTACTCGGCAACTACAGCCGTTTCATCCGCCCTGGTTACAAGCGTATCGACCATATCACCAATAAGGAAGAAGATCTCAATAAGCTTCTGGGATCTGCCTATCTTTCTCCAGATGGCAAACGAATCGTTTTGGTATATGTAAACATGATGGCATCACAAAACAGTGTACGCATCAACATTGAGGGACAGAAGGCAGCCAAGGATATCAACGTTTACCGCACATCTGCGAAAGAAAACCTGAAGCACATCAAGAGCAGTTTCAGTCTGGATAAGCTGATTGCCATCCCAACCAAGAGCGTTGTAACCATCGTGATTGATTTCGAAGATGCCACCAATACTGGCATTAGCCATATCAAGGCAGATAAGGCTGGTAGCAATGACATCTACAGCATCGAGGGCAAATTGGTTCGCAAACATGCAGATTCTACAGAAGGACTCGCCAAGGGTATCTATATCCAAAACGGAAAGAAATTCGTGATAAAATAACAGCAAGGGCATCCATCTGCCTTTTGAACAACTCATCAAACAAAAATTCTATTATGGCACATAATTATATGAAATACGGTGCTTTATCTGCATTGCTCATCGCCAGCATCAACATGCAGGCAGCACAGGAAGGAACAACCCGTTATACCATCCTTACCCAAAGCCCGGAGCAGCACATCCAGCACTTCGGTGCCAGCGATGCATGGAGTATGCAGTTTCTCGGTCTATGGTCAGAGAAACAGCAGCAGCAGATTGCCGACTGGCTCTTCTCTACCGAGAATGATGCCTTAGGCAAACCTAAAGGCATCGGCTTGTCTATCTGGCGATTCAATCTGGGAGCCGGAAGCGAGGAACAGGGAGAGGCTTCGCAGATTCAGCCGGGCACAAGAACCCAATGCTTTCTCAATGCTGACGGCACCTACGACTGGAGCAAACAGGCTGGACAGCGCAAGTTCCTCAAGCTCGCCAAGCAGAGAGGTGTGCCTTATTTCCTCGCCTTCTGTAACTCAGCACCCGTGTTCTATACCAAGAACGGACTCGCAACCAACACAGGACGCGGCGGCACCATCAATCTGAAGGATGATTGCTACGGCAAATTCGGAAAGTTCATCGCCACATCTCTCAAAGGCATCGAAGAGCACGATGGCATCCACTTCAACTACATCAGCCCTATCAACGAGCCGGATGGACATTGGAACTGGACAGGACCGAAGCAGGAAGGAACCCCAGCCACCAACCGCGAGTTTGCCAAGGTGGCAAAGGAAGTAAGCAAGGCATTGGTAAAAAACAAGCTCAACACCGAGATTCTCATCAATGAGTCGAGTGACTATCGCTGCATGCTTGGCACCCATATGGCCGACTGGCAGCGAGGCTACGAAATCAACTCCTTCTTCACCAAGGACAGTACGCAGACCTATCTGGGCAAGACCAAGCAACTCCCCCCTCTCATCGGTGCTCACAGCTACTGGACCAATACCCCAATTCCATACATGAGAGAAATCAGAATGAAGATTAGGGAAGCATGTAAGCAGAAGAACATCAAGTTCTGGCAAACAGAACTCTGCATCATGGGCAACGACGAGGAGATTGGCGGCGGAACTCCTTACGACTTCTCGATGAAGACAGCCCTCTATGTGGCTCGTGTCATCCATCATGACCTGGTATATGCCAATGCCGAGAGCTGGAGCTGGTGGCGTTCTGCAGGCGGTGACTACCGCGATGGACTCATCCGCATCTACAGCAAGGATGGATGGAAGAGCGGCTGGGCAGTAGATTCCAAGTTGATGTGGGCACTCGGCAACTACTCTCGCTTTATCCGTCCAGGTGCCCAGCGTTTCGATATCGCTACAACTTCTGCCGACGGAAAGCAGATAGAGGAAGGCTACAACGACCCTTACGGAGTAATGTGTTCTGCCTATCAGAATGCCGACGGCAAATGGGTGATTGTGGCAATCAACTATTCTGAGGATGTGAAGCCTGTCAACTTCCAACTCGATAATCATGAGCAGAAAAGCTGGCAGATGTATCGTACCAGTGACATCTCTGCCGAGAGTTTAGCGCCTGTTGGAAGTTGCGATGGGACCACGCAGTTGGCTCCACGAAGCATTACGACTTTTATGCAAAAATGATTGAAATAGTCCCTTTTTAACGAAAAATCCCCTTTATTGAACGATTTTTATCCTTCATAAAGGAGATTTTCCGTTATCTTTGCAAATGTTTTATCAAGAATACTAAAAAAATAAGTATAATGACAGTAACAACTTCAATCAAGACATTAGCCTTTGCCTCACTATTGGCACTGGCACCGGCTCAGATGATGGCGGCACAAAAAGGTGGCACCTTCACTACCGGCGACAAGACATTCCTTCTCAATGGCAAACCTTTCGTGGTTAAGGCTGCCGAGTTGCACTACCCTCGTATTCCTCGTGCCTATTGGGAGCATCGCATCAAGATGTGCAAGGCTCTTGGCATGAATACCGTCTGCCTCTATGTGTTCTGGAATATCCATGAGCAGGAGG
Source organism: Segatella copri (assembly GCF_002224675.1). Classification (GTDB taxonomy): domain Bacteria; phylum Bacteroidota; class Bacteroidia; order Bacteroidales; family Bacteroidaceae; genus Prevotella; species Prevotella copri_U. The sequence continues at coordinate 64,058 of NZ_NMPZ01000002.1, forward strand.
AAGGCAAATTCGACTTCACAGGCAACAACGATGTGGCTGCTTTCTGCCGCCTCGCTCAGAAGAACGGCATGTATGTCATCGTTCGCCCGGGTCCATACGTTTGTGCTGAATGGGAAATGGGTGGTCTGCCTTGGTGGCTCCTCAAGAAGAAGGATATCCGTCTGCGTGAGCAGGATCCTTACTTCATGCAGCGAGTAGAAATCTTCGAGAAGGAAGTGGGCAAGCAGCTGGCTCCACTCACCATCCAGAACGGCGGTCCTATCATCATGGTTCAGGTGGAGAACGAATATGGTTCTTACGGCAAGGACAAGCCATACGTAAGTGCCATCCGCGACATCGTCCGCAAGAGCGGATTCGACAAGGTGAGCCTCTTCCAGTGCGACTGGTCATCCAACTTCCTGAACAATGGTCTCGATGACCTGACCTGGACCATGAACTTCGGTACAGGTGCCAATATCGACCAGCAGTTTAAGCGTCTCGGCGAGGTTCGTCCGAATGCTCCTAAGATGTGCTCAGAGTTCTGGAGCGGCTGGTTCGACAAGTGGGGAGCACGCCACGAGACCCGTCCTGCCAAGGATATGGTAGAAGGAATGGACGAGATGCTGAGCAAAGGCATCAGCTTCTCTCTCTATATGACCCACGGCGGAACCAGCTTCGGCCATTGGGCAGGTGCCAACTCTCCTGGTTTCCAGCCAGACGTAACCTCATACGATTACGATGCCCCTATCAACGAATGGGGATTGGCTACTCCTAAGTTCTATGAACTCCAGAAGATGATGGCGAAATACAACGACGGCAAGAAGTTGCCAGCCGTGCCTAAGGCTCCGATGCAGATCATCAAGGTGCCAGAGTTCAAGTTTACCGAATACAAGCCATTGAGCTATGGTATCGGAAAGGCGAAGGAAACCCATGCTCCACTGAGTTTCGAGGATATGGACATGGGATGGGGTACCATGGTTTATGAAACCCAGGTTCCTGCCATCGAAAGTACATCAACCCTGACCGGCGAGTTCCACGACTTTGCCCAGGTATATGTGAACGGAAAATATGTAGGCAAGATAGACCGTGTGAAGAATGAGAAATCACTCGAATTGCCAGCCATGCCACAGGGTGCACAGCTCACCATCGTGGTAGAAGGTATGGGAAGAATCAACTTCGGTCGTGCCATCAAGGACTACAAGGGTATCATCGGCAACGTAACCCTCACTACACAGAAAGAGGATTGCGAACTTGCCCTCACCCCTACCCGATGGAACAACAGCAGCATCGCTGATGATTACCAGACAGCTGTGAATGCACTCGCCATGCCAACCAACAAGATGCGCGGTCTCCAGACCAAAGCGGGTTACTATCGCGGCTACTTCAACCTGAAGAAGGTGGGCGACACCTTTATTAATATGGAGGCATTCGGCAAGGGTCAGGTTTATGTCAACGGGCATGCCCTCGGCCGCTTCTGGCAGATTGGTCCTCAGCAGACCTTATATCTTCCAGGCTGCTGGTTGAAGAAGGGCAAGAACGAGGTGATTGTTCTCGACGTTGTAGGTCCTAAGGGTGAAGCAGGAAAGCCAGGTTCTACCGTGGCTCCTACCGCTTTCTGCCAGGATCATCCGGAGCTCGACAAGCTGAATCTCGAAAAGAGCAACAAGCACAACGAGCCAGGTCATCGCATGGATCTCAATTCAGAGATTCCAGTATTGAAGGACGAGTTCAAGGCTGGCAACGGCTGGCAGACCATCAAGCTCGACAAGCCTGTAACCGGTCGCTACTTCGCCATCCAGGCAGAGAGCAGCCAGAGTGGTGACAGTCAGATTGCCATCGCCGAGGTTTATCTCCAGGATGCACAGGGCAACCGCATCGACCGCAACAACTGGGTGGCTTACTACGCTGACAGCGAGAAGGGTAACTCAACTCTCGACAAGATGTTCGACCTCCAGGAGAGCACCTACTGGCAGACCGAGAAGGGCGCAAACTTCCCACATCTGGGAATCGTGGATATGGGCAAGGAGGTAACCATCTCAGCCTTCGAGTACTTGCCACGTGCCGAGCAGGGTGCACCGGGCAGCGTCAAGGGCTTTAAGCTCTACGTTAGAAAATAAAAAGATAGTTCATAGGTTTGGTCAGCCACAGGCTGACTGTGGATAATTAACACATATAGTTTAAAATGTAGTATTTCTATTGGAGAATAGAAAGTTAGTTAGATTGCAAAAAAGAGGTAGATGTGAATCTGCCTCTTTTTTCGTATATATAAAAACTCCTTATTTCGTATATATTAAAACTCCTTTTTTAGTATATAATAAATTCCTTCTCCCCCTCTTTTTGTTTTTTTTATACATTGATATGCCATTATGTGAATACTTTTGCGTATCTTTGCAGCAAAATACAAATACATTTTTTATGTTGACAGATATTGAAATAGCTAAATCAGTAAAATTGCGCCCCATCAATGAGGTTGCAGCTGAACTTGGAATCCATGAAGACCAAGTAGAGAACTACGGCCGTTACATCGCTAAGATTACTACGGACAAGATCGACACCAACAAGTTTAAGAACCATCATCTCATCCTCGTCACTGCTATCAGCCCTACCAAGGCAGGCAATGGCAAGACCACCGTATCTGTAGGTCTCGCCCTCGGTATGCAGAAGATTGGCAAGAAAGCTGTCGTTGCCCTGCGTGAACCATCTCTCGGACCTTGCTTCGGCATGAAGGGTGGTGCTGCCGGCGGCGGTTATGCCCAGGTATTGCCTATGGATAAGATCAATCTTCACTTCACTGGCGACTTCCACGCTATCACAGAGGCTAACAACATGATTGCTGCCCTGCTCGATAACTACCGTTTCCAGCACGAAGCTGAAGGCTTCAAGCTCAAGAAGATTCTCTGGCGCCGCGTGATGGATGTGAATGACCGTGGTCTCCGCCGCATCATCACCGGTATCGGTGATAAGAACGGTATCGAGACAGAGGCAGGATTCGATATCACTCCAGCTTCAGAAATCATGGCTATCATGTGTTTCGCAACAAGTGTTGACGACCTCCGCCGTCGCATCGACAATATTCTCCTGGGTATCACTGAGGATGACAAGCCATTCACCGTCAAGGATATGGGTGTAGGTGGCAGTATTGTTGCCCTCCTCCTCGATGCCCTGAAGCCAAACCTGGTTCAGACCACAGAGGGAACTCCTGCTTTTGTTCACTGCGGTCCTTTCGCCAACATCGCTCATGGCTGTAACTCTGTGATGGCTACAGCAGCAGCTCTCGAATATGGCGACTATGCCATCACTGAGGCAGGATTCGGTGCTGATCTCGGCGCAGAGAAGTTCTACAACATCAAGTGCCGCAAGACTGGTTTGCAGCCAGACCTTACCGTTCTCGTCGTTACTCTCCAGGCATTGAAGATGCATGGTGGCGTAGCTCAGGAAGACATCAAGAAGCCAAACGTAGCTGGTATGGAAGCTGGCTATTGGAACCTCGACAAGCATGTGAAGAACCTGCAGAGCTTTGGTCAGACTGTAGTCATCGCCTTCAATAAGTTTGCTACTGATACCGATGAAGAAATCGAGGTATTGCGCAAGCACTGCGAGGAGATGGGCTGCGGATTCGCTGTCAACAGTGCCTTCGCCGAAGGTGGCAAGGGTGCAATGGAGTTGGCAGAGCTCGTTGTGAAGACCATCGATGAGCATCCATCTGCTCCTCTCTACTTCACTTACGATGACGATGAGCCTGTAGAGAAGAAGATTGAGGATGTAGCCTTCAACCTCTATGGTGCCGGCAGCGTAACCTTGAGCGATTCTGCCAAGTCTATGATCGAGGAAATTAAGAAGTTGGGTGCCGAGAAGTTCCCTATCTGTATCGCCAAGACTCAGTATAGCTTCTCTACCGATGCCAAGGCATACGGTCCTACAGAAGGCTTCGAACTCCACGTTCGCGACATCACCGTGAATATGGGCGCCGAGATGATCGTAGTCATCGCGGGTCCTATCATGCGTATGCCAGGTTTGCCAAAGAGCCCACAGGCTGAGCGCATCGATGTGGTGAATGGTGAGATTACAGGTCTTTCATAAATACGAAAAAAGGCTGCTTCCCGCTTCGGGAAGCAGCCTTTTTTAATCTTATCTCATGCTGAATTCACAACCGCAATATAGCTGGTTATAGAATTCATTCTGTTTCAGCAATTCTCCTCGGCGGTTCTGCAAACCGCCCTTTCTCCAGTTCATATCCCACCACTCTACATCCGGGCATCCTTCTACCGCAATATGTCCTGCGGCATCTATCTGCTTGATGTTCTTCCATCTCGATGAAGCCAGCGTGGTGGTAAGCAGATGGAATCCATGTTCCTGGGCATACCTGGCAGCATGGGTCAGACGATATCGGAAACACACCGAGCAGCGGCTTCCCCGCTCCGGTTCCTTCTCCAATCCCCTGATGGTAGCCAACCACTCCTCATGGTCGTACTCATCCTCTACATAAGGCACCTGCTGCGCCTCCAGAAATCTCATCAACTCGTGTTTGCGGATATCGAACTCCTGCTGCGGATAGATATTGCTGTTACTGAAATACACGGTTGGCTTCATGCCATTGCGAAGCATACACTCTACGATAGCCGATGAACAGGGTGCACAACAGGCATGCAGCAACACCGACATTCCTTCAGCCTTGCTTCCATCCGGGAGAGTAAGTTTCACGAATTTATATTGTTCTTCTACGGGAATCTTCATTTTACCTTGAACTTTAAACTTTGAATTTTATGATGAGTATTCTTAGCGAATACCTTGCTTATTTCTAATGATAAAGTGAGCGGAAAAAGCGGGATTTCGCTTTTTGGGCAAAAAAAACAAATGGAGTACAGTCTCTCGACACCCCCCATTTGCCCAAATATATGCGAAAACTGATGCAAAGATACGATTAATTTTTGAGTTACCAAATTTTTAAGCGATAATTTTTCGTCTAAATGAATAAATATCGATTTTTTAACCAAAACTTAACAGTTTGCATCAGCAAATTAACGTTTTTATTCAATTCTTCGGGAACTGTGAGATGTCTGACTACCAGTCTGTTTTCTAACCCAAGTCACGCTTCAGGGTGATGACCGTCATCTCCGGCCAGGCACCCAGTCGGAAAGGGAATGATCCGCCCAATCCGGCAGAAACATAGAGCAGCTGCCTGCCCAGCCAGTATTCTCCACCCCACTCCTTGAAAGCCATGTGGGCAGGAGTGAAGTTACCTATCTTCAACTGTCCGGCGTGGGTATGTCCCGCCAGGGTCAGATGAGCTCCGGTCTTCTGTACTTCCCTTCTCCAATGGTGCGGATCGTGGGTAAGCACTATCTTGAAAGCATCCTTCGCCACTCCCTTCATCGCCTTCTTCAGGTTACTGCGATTGGTAAACGGAGGCTGTCCGGCATTCTCCACACCGATGATTTCTATCGAAGCCATACCGTGCGATACCGTAAAATGCTCGTTCATCAGCTGATGCCATCCCATCTCATTCTGCAACTGGAAGAGGAGTCGGCGGTTCTTTCTCAAGGCACTCAGACTATGGTTGGTATTATATTCGCAGTAATCGTGGTTACCCCAAACCGAGAAGATACCATCAGGAGCATGCAGCTTCTTCAGATCTTCCACATAAGGTTCCACCTCATCGGCAGCATTGTTCACCAGGTCGCCGGTAAAGAGCATCATCTCCACCCCCTCGGCATTGGCTCTTTCCACCACCTTTCTCACGAAGTCGGCACCCTTCGGAAAGGTACCGAGATGCAGATCCGTAAAATGCAGAATCTTATAGCCATCGAAGTAAGGAGGCAGATCGGCAGAAGAATAAGTCACGTATTTCACCTCCAGTCGCTTCCATCCCTCCACGAATCCATAGAGGAACCATCCCATCACCGCCAGGGCAGGCAGGATGGCGAAGAACCAAGGCATGAAGAATTCGAAGAGGATGAATACCACCTTCGGCATCACAGAGAAAAGAATGAGAGAGAAAAGCACTCTCACCGATGTGCGATGAAACTTGCCCAACTGCAGTCCCACCTCAGCCAGGATGATGAGCAGAGAGGGAATCCACCAGAGGATGGCTAGCGGCAGAGGCCACTCCCCCACTCCGATATGCCACAGCCAGGCATCGGGCACCAGTGTCATAGCTCCGATGCCTACTATATACATAAGTGATCTGAAAAACTTCTTGATAACCTTATTCATCTACCTATTTCTATTAAGCTATTCGCTGCATCCCCAGTCAGGGCGCAACAACTTTCTGCAAAGGTAATGTAAATTGAAGACACTACAAAATAAATGGGAATCTCAAAATTACATTTAACTTTCTTTTGCCAAATCAGAAGCAAGATTTCGCATCTTCGGGCATTTTATAGACAGAAAGATTTAAAAAGAAAAAGTTATGAGAAAGATCAATTTCAAGAAAATCGGGCTCGCAGTAGCCCTGCTGATGTCAGCATTCACCTTTCAGTCGTGTGATTCTGATGATGATACCAACTGGGATCAGGTTTTACCTAATGCCCTAGTAACAGTCAAGCAGAATGCAGATGCCTGCTATCTGCAGTTGGATGACAACACCACATTGCTCGCCAAGAACCTTAAGACTCCAGTCTTTGATGGCAAGGAGGTTAGAGCACTCGTCAACTATACAGCTACCGACGAGAAGAGCGACAAGTATTCTCAGGTAGTAAATGTCAACTGGATTGACAGCATTCTCACCAAGAAGCCAGCACCTTATCTCTCTACTCCGGCAGAGAACGATGCGAAGTATGGCAATGATGAGGTAGATATCGTTCGCGATTGGGTAACAGTAGCCGAGGATGGTTATCTCACTCTCCGCTTCCGTGCTCTCTGGGGCGGTCAGAAGCCACACATCATCAACCTTCTCACCGGTGTAAACCCAGAGAATCCATACGAGGTAGAGCTTCGTCACAATCAGAATGGTGATGCCAAGTATCGTGTAGGCGATGCTCTGGTAGCCTTCAACCTCAACGATGCCCTGCCAGATACCAATGGCAAGACTGTGAAGCTCACCATCCGCTGGAAGTCGAGCAATGGTGACAAGAAGGTAGATTTCAACTACTGTTCACGCAAGGCAATCACCAATGCCAAGCAGCTGGACGGCTACAGCCAGACAGGTAAGGCTATAAAGTAAAAGATTGATAAAGTAAAACGCCTATCCCCTGATGCTTCTCTTCAGAGAATCCATCAGGGGATTTTTTATACTATCGAAGCAAAAACAGAGAGGGTACTATTCACGATGCCTTGGATCCGGCTCCGCCACCATTGCCGGCTTTTCTTCCGGCAATTCATATCTCCTGATATGATGATCTTCCAGGAAGATATGGTTCAACGTAAAGGCAAGCGACTCCAGCGTCTTCTCCCTGACAGCTGGTTTCAGTTCACATTCCCAGATGACGATGGTATGCCATCCCATTTCTGCCAACCGATGCAGTACCTCATGGTCCCTCTCCCGGTTTCTCCTGATCTTATCCTGCCAGAACTGGGTATTCGATTTCGGCACCACATAATACTTGCACCCTTCATGTCCATGCCAGAAGCATCCATTCACCAGAATGCAGGTACGATACTTTCTGAGCACAATATCCGGTTTTCCCGGCAACCGTGGATGATTGAGCCGATACCTGAATCCCCTAGCCCACAGGAACTTCCTGACAAGAATCTCCGGTTTGGTATCCTTGCCTCTGATTGCCGCCATATTATGGTGGCGCTGCTCTATGGTCATTTTATCTGGCATACGCTTTATTTATTAAGACATCTTTTTCTAAATCTAATCACACTATTCGATACAAAATTAATCTTTTCTCATGAAACTACAAAAGAAATCCCCCAAAAACTTGCATAAAAGTAAGCCATCGGCTAACCCCAGTCAGACTCGTGGAAAACATCACAATGCAAAGATACAACATTCAGAATCCGCCATTCACGGTTTCTCACGGTTTCTCACTGATTTTCACGTCTTTTTCTGAAGAAGTAACTTACTTACGACCCATAAGTGACTTACTTACGATGCCTAAGTGACTTACTTACGATACCTAAGTGACTTACTTAGGATGCTGGAATGAGACTTACTTTCGGGTGACAAGATGACACCAGTGACAGGCTTTTCTTGAAATCTCTCTCACGTAGGCGGGCGGGAAACCTTTCTGGAAAATTTTTCCTGCCCGCCCGCGTGAGAGAAAGTTTTAGAAAACAGGTGTCACAGGTGTCACCCGTCATCAGAATGGGAGATTGCCGCCGGCAATACTGATAGACAAGTTCACAGAGAACATCAGGATACGGGGGTAGCTGATGGGTTACTCGACTGGTTCCGCAAGGTCTGTGCAGCAGTACTTTAGATACCATGCCCCCCACACGCCCTGAAGGGGCAGAAACTCCTAGCCCAGGGTAACACCCTGGGTATAAGAGCAATCAGCCTTGCGCCCTGCAAGGGCAAAAGCTTCATATGTTTAGTCTATACACTTACTACCTTTGAAAGATTGCATCCATATGCCATTCCAAAAAGGTTTTATCTGGCATATGTTCAGCAGGTAGCACTAATTGCCTGTGATTTATACTACCAAAATATTTTTCAAAATAGCCCTTACTTTCTTGCTCCAAAATACGTGGCGAAAGAATAACCTTATATTCTTGATCGAAACCTATCAAACCTTTATCAAAAGCACTATCATAAAGCGAGGACAAACAAATTCCGTTTGAAGGATTCAATCGCTCCTTTTCATCCACAGCCCAAGGCTTGATATGGCTTGCCACTAGAAGTTCGGGAACATCTATCCCCGTAAGAGCACATTTCCCTAAATAATTTGAGAGGATAATAGAACGAAATACCGACTGATTTACCCTTGTTTTTACTGCTCTAACCTTGTCTTCTCCCTGCAAATTTTCTATATCTTTTAACTCAGCTACAAACTTTTCTTCAATAGACGAATTTTCAAGTTTTGCCAGGATCTTCTCACTCTCAAAGAGTAAGGTTTCACGATCATTATAAAATTCATCCCAATAGGGCTGACATTGTATTTTACCAGCCTCCAGACCATGACGTCCAGTTGAGATGATATATGGATCACAAGCCGCAAAATTACATAACCGCATAGCGACAGAATTATTTGTTCTACCCATCAATGCAGCTAACGCCTTCACTTCTTTGGTTCCTCGATTGAGTTTTCCAAATGGAAGTTTATAATAGAGATTCAGTACTACAATGTACTCATCTCTTGTCCAAGGTGTTCCTTTTTTCATAATCAACTTGCGTTTAATATTATAAGATACTTTCCACTACCCCAACATCCGCTGCAGCCCAGTCGAGCCACATCATCTCATCTGCGCTGCACCACTTGCTATCAGCGTGCTCACGCCTCCTGAACCCATTAGCATCGCCTTTTGGCGTACACAGAAAGGCAGTCATAGTTATCGAAAAATCAGGATACTCGTGATTCACAGTTACCAACTCCTCTCCTACTTCAACAGGATATTCCATCTCCTCCATCAACTCACGAGCCAACGCCTGTTGAGGAGTTTCACCAGGTTCTATCTTGCCACCAGGAAACTCCCATTTATAGCTGGTATATTCAAACTTCGTCTTGCCTTTCTGCATGCAGAGGTACTTGCCATTGTGGCAAACAACGGCTGCTACCACATTATAATGTTTCATTGTCTTATCAACTTAAAATATCATCTACTCGATTTAAAATATCATTTACTCCATCCATTGGAAATCTTCCTGCAATTCCTGCGGCAACGGATTATCCATGTGAATATCATACAATATGGAACCATTCGTCGTTGCATCCTTTCTTGGATTCTCCAAATGACCAGTTCCGATATAGGTATATGGCAGAGTAATACCATTCTCGGCACTCACCTTTCTCACAAATACCAATACCCTTTTGGCTGCCCGCTGCAAAGCCTCATCCTTGGCAGAAATACGGGCAATACTTTCCCATTGGAAAACATCTGGAGATAAGAACTTGTCATTATACTTCAAATGATCATCCAGAGAAGCATCCTTCTTTAAACCAGCAAAGACATACATATTGCCATTTTTATAGTATGTGCCATACTGATTGTGCTTCGGATTCTCCAATATTTTCAAGAGCACCTGATCCTGGCGATAATCCTGCCACAACAGAAAATCGTCTTTTGTGTCAGCATACCTTGCCTCATATTGCGTCAGCCCATAGTTGAGCAAATCTTGCAGATATGCCTCATATTCCTGTTCTCTTTCACCACACAAATGCACTTCACCCTCTTTTATCATCACCGCATTTCCATCTTCCAGGAATCGCAAAGCGTGCTCCAGTTGCTCATGCTTGAAACCAGGAATTTCCTCCTGGATATTGGCTTCTATATGCGATAACGTAGTCTCTCCGTTCAGTAAATTCTTGATTACCAAATACTCGTGTTCTCTTACCAAAGGCAAAAGACTTGAAAGATAGTTGATGCAAGCTATCTGCTCTTCTGAGAATACAGGCAAATCCTCTTCCTCTATACCCTTCAAGAAGCCATAATAAGAATTGGTTTTCTTGGAACCAATCTTTATCTTCATGAATTTCAAGAGATTAGGAGCATAATCACTATTCATATAATCCATGTGCGATGGATAAGACGGAGTCTTCAGATATGCCTTGAAATTCAGATAATCCATCTTCAGATAGTTGATGCGATTGAAATTCTCACTCTCTATCTTGTCGATGATTTCTTCCTTAGAAAGGTCATCGATGTGTATCTCAACGCCATAATCATCCAGACCCAAACTCTTGAAATCATTCCTTACCATAAACTTCAAGAGTTTCTTTTCCAAGATGGAATTGCGGGAAAGACTACCAAGCGCCAAGGCTATATGAACGCTACGCTTATAGCTGTTGCCGATGAAATCGAGTATCGTAACATAAGGCTTGTTGGCATACTTACGAAGTCCTCGACCCAATTGCTGTAAGAAGATGGTACTCGATTCCGTTGGGCGCAGGAAAAGCACCATGTTGACACCAGGAATATCCACACCCTCGTTCAGGATATCTACAGCAAACAGGATTTCCAAATCCCGGTTTTCATCTTGCAAATCATTATAAGCACGAATACGTTCACCGGTCTTGTTCTTACCACTCAAGAAAGCTGTATGATAATAATCACCCAGATTATCAGCCATCATTCTAGCATGCTGGATGTTTCTACAGAAAGCCAGAGCCTTCAGTTTCTGTCCTTCCATACGATATTTTTCAATCTGTTGATGGATAAACTCACAGTTTTCCGGTGTAGAAATCTGCGAAATCAAACGGCGTTCTCCTGAAGCTGTCAAGCCATAATCAACCAGTTCGTCACGAATGCCGAAATAATGGAATGGCACAATCAGATCATTGATGATGGCATCACGAAGTCGCAACTCGTATGGGATATTATTGCCGAAAATCTCTACTACATCCTGATTATCCATACGGTTCTCTGTGGCTGTCAAGCCCAGCAGGAACTCCGGCTCAAAATAGTCGATGATTTTCCGATAACTGTCCGCAACAGCATGATGACACTCATCAATGATGATATAATCGAATTCCTTCTTATCAAAGAGTTCGAGTGAGCGACACATAGATACATTGGTAGAAAACAGGAAATCTTCTTCTGTTTCCTTTGCTTCCGCATTATACAAGCCGCAAGTTTTAGAGCCACCAAATACCTTTTGGAATGTCTCTAAGGATTTCTTTAAGATAGAACCCTCATGCACAATATAGAGTAACCTGTCGGGATTGAAATTGAGCGCATCAAATGCTGCCAGATATGTCTTTCCGGAACCTGTAGCAGAAATCACCAAAGCCCTCTCCTGTCCGATGGCACGGTAACGATTCAATTCTCGAAGCGCTTTGCGTTGCATATAGTTAGGCTTGATATCGGAATTCGCCATATCGTAATCCATATCCCAACGCTCTATCGCAAAACTGAGTTTTGTAGAGTAATCCTTGATTCTATCCTGTGATAATTCATAAGTCTGGTTCCAAAGATTTTCAAACTCATTCATTGCATCAAGATAAGCCTCGGTATCACGGTCGCAGTTTACAACCAAATCCCACTCTATGTTTTTCAACAAAGCATAGCGGGTGATATTAGATGAACCCACAACCATCTCGATTCCATCTTCCATCTCGAAGAGATAGCCCTTAGAGTGGAATCCATTGGTAGAATAGTTTTTCTCATCATGGAAGCATTCATCATCCAGATGGCATTCAAAATTGGGATATCGGGTCAGGCTCATGAAAAAGTTCAAAGATTCTACGTCCGTGAAGTTCTGATAAGTAGAAGTGATGATTCTTCCTTTGGCTCCACGCTCTACAGCTGCTTTGATATCTTTAGACAGGAGTACCAGGCCGGCTTTCTTGATAAAGCTGACTGAGAAATCAAAAGCCTTGCAGCGACGCAAGTTCATCTGAATGGTTGACAAGAAGGTTGTCTCTGTATAATTGGTTAAAAATCTCGATTCCATAAGCCCCGCTTTTTATTTTCACGTGCAAAAGTACAAAAAAGAATCCAGTTACTTCACTGTTTCTAATGTTTTCTGATGTATCACGATATTTTTTTCCTTTTTTCTCTGGTTTTCAAGCTAAAAAAATTCTTGAAACTACTTACGACAACGTAACCAATCCTTTCACTATGGTTGGATGGGGATTACAAATCCCCAGGTTTTATCGGTCGAACATTTTCTATAGCGGATTGCAAATCCGCTAGGACGCCTGACGGAAAACATAAACCAAAATGTTTTTTCTATTTTAATGCCACTAATGCCACACACAGGCTAAGTATCTGATTTAATATAAGCTATTTTATCGAAAATTCAGAGAGAAACCAACTCATAATTGGTGCTTCTTCCACCTTCTCCCGTTGGTTTTAATATACCCTTGGCTATCAAATCCCTGATATCACGATTGGCGGTATCTTGAGAGCAATGATTAATCTTATACCATTTGGAAGAATTCAGCTTCCCTTCGAAACCATCAAAAAGCATATTGAGAACCTTACGCTGACGCTCGTTGATGGAAACAGAACGATGCGTATCCCAAAATCTGGACTTGCGTAACACTCCTTCAGTTTTCTCAAAAGCTGCTTCCAACGCTAACTTCAATGTCTGTAAAAACCATCGAATCCAAGGTGTCACGTCAAGACCTCCCTTCTGTGCCTGCTCCAAATATTGATAATAATCTTTACGATGATTCAGAATTTCAGAAGAAAGACTGTAGTATCGCTGGGAGGTCTGATCGGCACGGGATAACAACAATTCCGTCAACGTTCTGCAAATACGACCATTACCATCATCAAATGGATGAATCGTCACAAACCAAAGGTGCATCACGGCTGTCTTTACCAACGGGTCAAGCGTATTCTCAGAATCAAACCAGCGGAGAAAATCTGACATTATATCTGGTACATCCTTGCTTGCCGGAGCTTCATAATGTATCTTCTCATGACCTAATGGTCCTGAAACCACCTGCATAGGCTCTTCACCCTGTCGCCAATCGCCCACCAGAATTTTATGGATGCCACTTCTTCCAGTAGGAAACAGAGCTGCATGCCATGAGAATAAACGCTCGGCATCCAACGGCATATCATAATGCTGCACTGCATCTATCATTACCTGTACCACTCCTTCTGTATAATGATCGGAGTTTTTCAAACCTTCATACTCCAGTCCTAATTGACGGGCTACAGACGAGCGGACACTATCTCTATTCAATTCCTCACCTTCAATTTTTGCAGAGTGTACAATTTCCTGAGTCATAGACTCCAACATAGACAGGTTCTGTTCTTCAAAACCGAACATAGAAACTCTACCCAGCAATTTGCCTCTTAACAGATTGATTTCTGCCAAGATATTGCTGAAACTGGTATCATCCCATTGCATGTGGGGCCAACCTTCTTGCTGCCAAATATATTTTGTTCCTCTCATCATTGCCGCATTTTTAATCTTTCATTTTAAATGTACCTGCAAAAATAGACATTTTTATCGAATATTGCAAGTTTTGCGGAGATTATTTGGCTTATTCTCCGCAAATTTGCGGAGAATAGCAACAAAAGGATGAGAAAGTCATATATAGTCGTACAACTAAGAGGTGTATAGTCGTACGCTTTAAAGGTGTTGCCACTAGGCTCAGTAGACGTGCTGACTGCAGTCAGCAGACCTGCCGACTAGGCTCAGCACGTCTGCTGAGCCTAGTAACAACGTTCAAGAAGATACTTCCTTGAACCCCGAAAGATATATGCTTGTAGCCCAAACGATACTTGCTTGTACTCCAAAAGATATATTCTTGAACCCAGAAAGAAACATCCTTGCAATCAAGAAGATACATTCTTATAATTAATATCCATAATCGTGGAATAAATACCACACAATTTTACATGTCCTCCATCGACAACCCCTGGTATCCGATATTGAAATTCTTGAATTTTCCTGTTGCCTGAAAGAAATGCTCGGCTTTATCTTTTAAAATACCGAGATTTATATCCTTAGCTTGGCGTTTCACCTCATAGAAAATGACTTTTTGCTCCAGTTCATCGGCAGCAATAATATCGATTTCATTCTCTCCCTTTCTGTCCCACCAGGAAGCAATCTGGGTATATTCTTCACTTTCTATCATCTTTGCTATGAAATATCTTTCCAGAACCTTGCCGGTGTATGTGGTGTAGCTCTTGTCCATGACCATCTTTAGTTTTTTATTGGCGCCAACCTCTATCATGTATCCATATTTGTAGATGTAGCGAAACCAGACGCGAAGGAAGTTGTCTTCTATCTGATAGCGAATGTTGCGATTGGTCTTTTGAAACATCGGTGTATAACGGGAAATCAAGCAATAGTCGTTCTCCAGTTTAGTGAGATAGCCTGAGAGTTCTATTTTCATAATACTTTCTATTTCACCACGGGTTGTGTAGCCTGATGCGATAAGTTGCAATATTTCAAAATAACGGGCATAGTCTTTGCCAAATTCTTCTATCAGCATATTTTTTCCTTCGTATATGAAATAAGAGTTTTTTGCAACAAACTTCTCTGTCATCTGTTCCTTGGTTGTGGCTCCTGCATCCATCATCATTTCCACATATTCTGCTACTCCGCCTGTATAACTGTAGAGAGCCAGTAGATCTTCGTTGGTATAGGCTAAATTATATGTAGAGAGAATTTCCTTGACAACAGAAGGAGGAAATGGAGTGACTTTTATTTCTCCAGTCTGCCTACCATAAAGTGGTTGCTTGTTGTTTTTAAAGATGATGTTCATAAGTGAATAAACAGAACCGCAAACCACGAGATTAATATGAGCTTCCTGTTTGTTTAGATCCCATATCTTTTGCATATCTGAAAAGATAGATGGATTAACCCGCTTGAAATCTTGAAATTCGTCAATGACGAGAGTGATTGGACGAATCTTAGATAGTTGAAGCAGATATTTAAAGATATCTGCAAAGCGTGTAACTTCGCCGAGGATAGGAAGCTGAAGTTTGTTCGTCATCTCTTCAATAAAATCTTTGCAGAGTTCTGCTTCTGATTTTCTTGCAACAAAGAAGTATAGCATATCCTGAACATCCTCGTATGCTTTTATCAATAAGGATGTCTTTCCGCTACGTCGGCGTCCTGTTACGATTGTAAAACGAGCCGTTTGCAAAGATAGATTTCTTATCTCTTGCAATTCTTTTATTTCGTTTTGTCTTCCGAAGAACTTCATTTTTTATAGTTTCTTTTTTAATGTTATTTTCGAAACCGCCGTTTCCGAAATAGCGGTTTCGAATGCAAAGTTAATAAAAAAAACTGAATATCAGCATATTTGCTTATCAATTTAAGCTTTTTTATTTGTTTGAACATTATTGATGTTTCCGAAACAGCGGTTTCGAATACAAATATTTCGTCAAGGACAAACCAACTCATAATTGGTACTTCAAGGGAAAAAATAATTTTCTGAATGAAAAATTTGGTAGTTACTGAATAAAGCTGTAACTTTGCACATCCAAACGGAAGTTCAGAACATCAAGAAAAAGATTAGTAATTAAAAAGCAATATAAACAACCATAGTACAGCAATGACAATGCACAAGAAACATCATTACCGCGAACTGCTCTCGATAGGTTTTCCTATCATCATCGGACAACTGGGAACCATCATCCTGGGATTCGCCGACACGCTGATGATCGGTCATCACAGTACCCCCGAACTGGCGGCAGCAGGACTGGTAAACAATATCTTCGGTCTCGTTTTTGTATCCTATATGGGATTCACCTACGGCCTCACTCCTATCATCGGCAGACTCTACGGAGAGGAACGCACCGACGTCATCGGTCAGAAGGTGCGCAACTCCTTCCTTGCCAACATGCTGACGGGAGGCATCTTCACCCTTGCCCTCATCCTGCTCTATCTCAATCTGGCACATATCGGACAGCCGGAGGAACTGCTGGAGCTTATCCGCCCTTACTTTCTGGTGAATCTGGCATCGGTGCTCTTTATGGGCATCTTCTATACCATGAAGCAATTCCTCGACGGAATCGGACAGACCAAGGTGGCAATGTGGGCGATGATAGGCGGTAACATCGTGAACATCCTGGGCAACTGGGTGCTCATCTACGGTGTGGCTGGCTTCCCGGAACTGGGATTGCTCGGAGCCGGAATCTCTACCCTGGCAAGTAGAATCCTGATGGCACTGGCGATGGTTGGAATAGTAGTGACCTGCAGGAAATTCAGAACCTACAGTTATGACATTGTACACAGTTGCGTAAACAGGAAGGATTTCAAGGAGATGAACCGACTGGGCTGGCCGGTGGCTCTTCAGCTAGGTATGGAATCGGCTGCCTTTACGCTGAGTTGCGTGATGGTAGGCTGGCTCGGCACCATTCCATTGGCAGCTCACCAGGTAATGATTACCATTTCGCAGCTCTTCTACCTCGTGCTTTCGGGTATGGCTGCAGCCATGGCCATCCGTGTGAGCCACTTTATGGGGCAGAAAGACTATGCCGCCGTTCACCTCAATGCCTACGACGGATTCCGACTGAACCTGCTGTTCTCGCTCTGCATGGGTCTGCCGGTACTTCTGCTCCGCCACCAGATAGGTGGATGGTTTAATGATAACGTAGAGGTACAGGCGTATGTAGCTACGCTGATTATCCTGATGATGGTTTATCAGTTTGGCGATGGTCTGCAATACACCTTTGCCAATGCGCTTCGAGGCATTGCCTGCGTGAAACCGATGGTGCTCTATGCCTTCATCGCCTATTTCGTCATCTCATTGCCATTGGGTTATACCCTCGGTTTCCCTTGCGGCATGGGATTGCTGGGCATCTGGATTGCCTTCCCGTTCGGTTTGACCATTGCCGGCGAAATGTATCGGAGAAGATTTGAGAAGGAATTGAAAAAGATAGAAAAAAATAAATAAACCAAGTCGCCCTGAAAGGGCAAAAGCTTTGAAATTGAAAGCTTTTGCCCTTTCAGGGCGACTTTTATATACCCATGACTCTTACTCAGCGGTCTGCTCAGCACGATCATCTACATTCTCACCCTCTGTTGGAGCAAGAGTAGCCTTGAAATCTGTGATACCATACTTAGCGAGGATGTTGTACCACTGGAGGAGCTTCTTGATGTCGCTGTCGTGTACACGGTCGCGATCGTAGTTAGGAAGAACCTCAGCGAAGTAATCGTGAAGCTCAGCAGCAGGAGCCTTCTTGTAGTTGAAAGAACTTGGCTTGCCCTCTTCCTTCTTGCTTACGCTGTCGAGTACCTCCCACAATGGCACCTCGTCTGCATCTGTGTACATAGCGATGTCACCAAGGCTGGTTACACGGTCTGTAGCGAAAGCTGGCACACGCTTGTGAGTTTCGTCGAGAGTCTCAACGATAAGAGTTCTGTTACCTCTTGATACCAATTTGTAAAGGCCTGGTTTGCCTGCAATTGAAAGAATTGTTTCCATTGTCTATTATAATCTATTTTTATTTTTTAATATGATCAATTATCTGATAGATTGAGCAAATCGAGCAGATGCACTACCTGCGCTTCTACATCACTCACCCCATCATTCACGATTTCATAATCCGAACGGGCTATCAGCTCTTCCTGCGGCATCACGGCATCTATCCACTGCTGCGCCTTCTGCTGAGAGATATGATCGCGCTGCATGATGCGCTGCAGACGAACGGCAACGGGAGCCGAGACACATACCACCTTATCGAAATGGGTACGACGATGGAACCCACTATCAAAGAGGATGGCACTCTCCATCCACTCACAGTCGCTCTGCTCGAAATCACGAGCCACTGCGGGATGCACCACATCGTTTACCGCCTGCTTGTTTGCCTCGCCTGTCAGGATAAACTGGGCAAGCACCGGTTTCTGCAAGATACCATCAGCACTGTACACCTCCTCGCCGACCAACTTCTTCAAGCCCGCCTGCAAGTCAGCATCCTGCCTCATCAACCGCTTAGCCCCGGCATCGCAGTCGTAAACCCTGATGCCGTGCTTCTCCAGGATTCTGCACACATAGCTCTTTCCGCTACCTATGCCCCCCGTTATAGCTATCTTCATAACAATGAATTGTAAATTATCAATTATCAATCATCATTGCTGTTCCAGCAGATAATCCACCGTTTCCATTTCCAGCGATGCCTTGCTTACCGAACGAGGCACACTACGCAGCTGCAGGGTACACTTATCTGAAGGATTGGCAGCGATTTCATTATAATCCACTACCACCGTAAACTGGCTAGGCTTGATGGTTCTGAAGAGACTAGCTCCGATGGTGAACTTCACCGACACCTTGGACGGGAAAGTTCTGAGTACCTTATCGGGCGGCATATTGATAGCCGTAATCGGAACATCCACCATTTCCTCGGTCAGAACATCCGGATATACAGCCAGTCGAACCATATCAGGCATTACCTTCACGCCTCGAATCTTCTTGATGCGCACATTTTCCCGGATGGTATCCTGGAGATTGCGGTAATAGAAAGGTACGATCTCTACAGACTTGACCTCATCGAGCTGTCGCTTGTTGGCATATACGGTAACCATAGAAGGGAAAAACTCGGTATGCGCCAGATAATATCTCTTGCTGGTCGTAATCTTTCCCCTGAACACCACCGGCACCTTCTTGGAAGCACCATAGGTGAAGTAGAAATCAAACTTGCCCGGCTTTACCTGCAGGAGTTTGCTAGAACCATAGAGCTGCGAGAGAATCTGCTTCTGTACATCAGCTACCGGAATCACACCCTGTCCCTCTGTTTCATCTGCATAGTTGTTAAACTTGAAATTAAGCGGACGGAAAGCATAGGTTATCAGGGTGAATCCCTTATCACGCACCGTAATACGCACAGTATCAGGCAAATCTCCTGTTATTACCGCATTACGTGGTGTTCCCACCAGGCGCATAGGAATCTTATATTCCCTCTCCATGGTCTCATTGAGCGTCATCATCAACCAGAAGGCGCCACTGAGAGCGAGAAAGAACAAAAAAATCAGAAACTCCTTATTCAGGCCACTGAACAGGAAGTTTCTGACAGCCTTCAATATATTCCGAATACTATGCATCAGAATCCTATGAATAGACTACTGTGCGTTAGGAGTCTGGCTAGCTGCGTCTGCGAATACGTAACCCTTAGCTACAGTGATGACAACACCACGTGCAATCTCTACATCTACTGTATTAGCCTGGAGATCTATGCGCTTAACTGTGCCATACACACCACCGCCAGTAACCACCTTTGTACCCTCTGCCAAAGAATTCTGGAACTTACGTATCTCTTTCTGCTTCTTCTGCTGAGGACGAATCATGAAGAACCACATGATAGCG
Organism: Segatella copri; assembly: GCF_002224675.1. GTDB lineage: Bacteria > Bacteroidota > Bacteroidia > Bacteroidales > Bacteroidaceae > Prevotella > Prevotella copri_U. The sequence continues at coordinate 83,857 of NZ_NMPZ01000002.1, forward strand.
AAGATAGCTACCATCATAATGAGGAAACTCATACTGCTACCACCAGCAGCAGCCTGCAATACTAAATTTGTCATGTCTTTATTCTAATTGATTAATGTTGTTTATTCTTGAATATCACTATATATGATCGAAAGTATTCATATATATAATGTACGCGCGTACATTATATATAAGTACTCTCTACAGATTAGCCTTCCTTATGTCCATGAGAACCATGATGACCACCCTTGCGCTCAGGCAACTCCTTCTGGATCAAGCCACGAGAGATGAGGAAGCGGGCGATGGTATCGAGCATGCCGTTTACATAGCCACCACTGCGAGGAGTACTATAGAGCTTGGCAAGATCTACATACTCATTGATGGTAACCGTAGCAGGAATGCCAGGGAAAGTCATCAGCTCGGCAATGGCAATCTGCATGACTACTACATCCATATAAGCCAGGCGGTTGAAATCCCAGTTGCGGCAAGCATCGCCGATATAGTGCTGATAAGCATCGCAGTTGAGCAATGTAGCACGGAAGAGCTTGCGGGCAAAGTCGCGGTCCTCTTCATCCTTATATTCCGGAAGCAATTCCTGATCTGCCTTGCTGGTTGGCTCGAAGCGCTTGATGGTCTTCAGCACGAAGGTATCGATGATATCCTTGTCATCATTCCAGTAGAGGCTCTTCTCCTCGAGCAAAGCATCGAGATCATCATTGTTCAGAATGAAGGTCTTGTAAGCACGGCGCCAGAACTCGCGGTCGTATGCATAATCGGTAAGTTCCTCCTCATGATCCTTGGTCATGGAACCGTCAATATAACTGGCATAGAGATCGCTGGAGACGATGGCAGTATAAATCTTGCGTACTGTTTCGATATCCTCTTCCCAAGAAGACTTCTTCACATCAGCCCAGTCGGCGAGCATCTTGTTCTCTTCCAACTGCACAGCAAATCTATTGTATGCGAATCTTGAAGAAGGCTCTGGAGCGCCCTCACGCTGAGCACGAGCCACCTCTACCTCATAGCGCTTCTGTGCCTCCTGGGTAAGAGCTACAATGAGTTGCAACATATAGTTGTACAAGTCATACGACTTAGAAAGAGCAAACAACAGCTCCTTTTCAGCACTATCAATATTATGATTGCTGTTCTGATAGTATGCGTAGGTTAACTGCACAATCTTACGTCTTATCAAATCCCTATTAATCATTCTCTAATAATTTAAAAGATTTATTTATATAATTACCTAAAACAGTGCAAATTTACATATTTAATATATAATATGCAAGAAAAGGGGCAATAATTTCTATTTTTTTAAGGTTAGGAGATGAGTTTTAGATATTTAACGGGCATTTTGGAGAAAATATCGCCCAGAAATTTGCATATTCCAAATAAAAGTAGTAATTTTGCACCCGCTTTACGAGAAACACTCGCGAGGCATGCTTCAAACAAAGCTAATCCGTGTGATGGCGAGTTAAGGCAAAATTATTTTTTTAACAACTTAATTTAGAGTAACACAAATGAAAGAGATTAATGTAACAGGTCAGAAGCGTACAGACCTTGGCAAGAAAGCTTCTAAGTCATTGCGTAAGGAAGGTTTCATCCCATGTAACCTTTATGGTGAGAAGAAGGATGCAAACGGTGCTCCTGAGGCTATGTCATTCGCAGTTCCATTCACAGAGTTGCGTAAGATCATCTACACTCCTCATGTATATGTAATCAACCTCATCATCGATGGTGAGAGCCACACAGCTATCATGAAGGAGATCCAGTTCCACCCAACAACAGATGCTCCTCTGCACGTTGACTTCTACGAGGTGAACGATCAGAAGCCTATCACTATCGGTATCCCAGTTAAGTTGGTAGGTCTTGCACAGGGTGTACGTGATGGTGGTCGTATGAACCTCTCTATCCGTAAGATCAACGTTACAGCTCCTTACCAGGTTATTCCTGAGCACCTCGATATCGACGTTACAGAGTTGAAGATTGGTAAGAGCATCAAGGTAGGTGACCTCTCATTCGAGGGTCTCGAGTTGGCTACAAGCAAGGCTGTTGTAGTTTGCTCTATCAAGATGACACGTAACGCTCAGCTCGCTGCACAGGCTGCTACTGAGGAGGAGGAGGCTTAATCGATAGTCTTCAAAGATTTTACGAACCTGAGTAAAGCATTATCAAACATTGGATAAATATTTGATTTGTGGGCTTGGTAATCCTGGCGACGAATACGCTGATACCAGGCACAACACAGGATTTATGGTATTGGACGCTTTTGCTAAAGCGTCCAATATTCATTTTGAGGATAAGCGATACGGATACATTGCCCAAACTACGCTCAAGGGAAGAAAGATTATCCTGCTGAAGCCTACCACCTTCATGAACCTGAGTGGTAATGCCGTGAGATATTGGCTGAATCAGGAAAAGATTGACCAGAGCCGACTCCTGGTAATCAGTGATGAGCTCGCCCTGCCTCTCGGCGCTTTCCGCCTGAAGGCTAACGGAAGCAATGGTGGTCACAACGGCTTGGGACATATCCAGCAGCTTATCGGTCAGAACTACGCCCGACTCCGTATGGGTATCGGCAACGATTATCCTCGTGGCGGACAGATAGACTGGGTACTTGGCAAATATACCGAGGAAGACATGAAGCAGCTTCAGCCTGCCATCGACCTGGGTGTGGAGATTATCAAGAGCTTCGTATTGGCTGGTATTGATATCACCATGAACCAGTACAACAAGCTAGGAAAGAAATAATCATGAAAGAATCTGCAAGAATAGACAAGTGGCTTTGGGCAGCCCGCATTTACAAGACTCGCAGCATTGCTGCCGATGCCTGCAAGAATGGCAGAGTAACTGTAGGCGGCGTAACCCGTAAACCCTCCTTCATCATTAAGCGTGGCGACGTGGTGAGCGTGAAGAAAGCCCCTATCACCTACTCTTTTGAGGTGCTCGATTGCATAGAGCAGCGTGTAGGAGCCAAAATGCTCTTCGGAGTCTATAAGAACGTGACCGATCCTAAGCAGTATGAACTGCTGGAGATGAGTCGCATCAGCGGATTCGTAGATAGAGCAAGAGGCACTGGTCGCCCAACCAAGAAAGAACGCCGTGCCCTGGATGCCTTCGTTGATCCAGCCATGTTTGGATTTGATGAAGAAGACTGGGACGAAGAAGATTCATAAATAACCAAAAGAGGATATAGCATCAGTTATATCCTCTTTTTTCTTTTCCATAAAAACCGATACTTTGCAAGAAAAAGGGGATAATAATTTCTAAAAACATACGATATGGGAACAAGTATGCTACATTTTGTAATATGATGGAAAATAAAGCTTAAAAAGTTTGGAGCGAATAGAGAAAACCTATATCTTTGCAACCAGTTATTTATGGTATCAGAGTATAAGCTGATTACCAACTTACTCAATCGTGAGTATTAACATACTATTAATTTTATAATTTAGAGATTATGAAAAAATTATTTGTAATGGCAGCTATGGTGCTGTCTTCAGTAGGTGCTTTCGCACAGCAGGCTGCAGGTACAACAACTCTCCAGCCTAAGGTAGGTTTGAACGTTGCTACAATCGGTGATAACGACTGGAAGGCTGGTTTCGCAGCTGGTGCTGAGTTGCAGTATCAGGCTGCAGACAACTTCGGTATCGCTGTAGGTGCACTCTATTCTGTACAGGGCTTCAAGGGAAAGGATGTAGATATTGACACTCCTATCGGAAGCGGAACTATCAAGAATGACTTTAAGTGGAATCCAGGCTACATCAATGTGCCTATCACTTTGAACTACTACCCAGTAGCTGGTCTTGCTCTCAAGGCTGGTTTGCAGCCAGGCTTCTTGGTAAATAAGGATGATATGGACGACGCAAAGACCGTAGATCTCTCTATCCCAGTAGGTCTCTCTTACGAGTACCAGGGTATCGTTTTCGATGCTCGTTACAACATCGGTGTAACTAAGCTTGCAGATAACTACGATCACTACAACAACGTAATCCAGATTACTGTAGGTTACAAGTTCACTCTCTAATCAGGGAAATGAAGATAGCGATTCCCCTTCGCTATTTAACATAGAAAAGAATAATCCCCGCTCCTCATCATGAAGAGCGGGGATTTCTTTTGTCATACCTATTTGAATTTTACCCTGAAAATCTATCTTTATCCAAACATTCCGTTAGAACATTCTACCAGGACCACCTCCAGGATGACCGCCATTGAATGGACGACCACGGAAATCAGGTCGGCCACCAGGACCACCAGGACCGCCAGGACCACCAGGACCACCCTGACGTGCCTGCTTGCCTCCGAAGAGATTCAAGCGATATACCACATGAAGCATCGCATAGCTGTTGATAGCATTATACTCCGTATCCGTACGGGATGTAGCAGAAATGGCACGAGAGAAGGTGCTCTGCTGACGAAGGATATCGTAGAACTGGAGCATGATGGTCAATGGCTTGCCCTTCAGGAAACCCTGAGAGAGCTGGGCATTCCATACAAACTCATCAGTATTCATACTGCTGTCGTTATAGCCACGGCGACTGCTGATAGAGAGGCTTGAGTTCAAGCTGGTTCCCCAAGGAGCTGTAAGCGTCATGCTTGGTCCATAAGAGAACTGCCAGGTATCAAGGTTGCTGTTTGGCTGCAACTTGTTCTTGGCATGGTTATAATTCAATGTTCCATCGAGCGAGAGCTCCAACCAATCGTTGCGATAACTGAAAGAGAGGCGTTCTCTCCAAGTGGTGCTTCGGGTGGTATTCTTCTGGGAATCTGACTGCTTGTCAAGACTCAGATAGCTCACGTAGTTGTTGTAACCCAAATTGGTATCGGTATTCAGGTTCCAGACTCCTGCACTGTCGATAGAGCAGTTGAACATGAAGGCTCCCATCACATTCCAGTTACCATTGATATTCTCCGGACGGGTAATTCTTCCACCAGTCGTCTCATCATAGGTCACCTTATTGCTGATGCTATTGTTGGTGGTAGAGAAGTTGACGAATGTCATGATACCCTTGTTGTGGTTCTGCACGAAGTTGTTGTAGAACAATCGGAAGTTCTGGGTGAACGATGGCTTCAAGCCAGGGTTACCCATCGAGATGTTCAGCGGGTCGCTGTTGTCGGTGATATCAAGCAACTGCGAGATGCTTGGCTGAGAAGTGGTACCACGATAGTTGATTCGCAGGTTGCTCATCTTGGAGAAGCGATAGCGGAAATCGAGGGTTGGACTCACATTCACCACATTGCGAACCGTATCTACATGCACTCCCTGATAATCCTGGATATACTTAGACTGCTGTGGCTGAACCATCACACCGAAGTTCAGGTTGTACTTCTGACGGATGAATCGCATCATCACCTGGATATCATGATTGTAGTTGCGATACTCTGAGAAACGGCTCAGCTCATCATCCTTGTAATCATTGAGCTGACCAGCGAACGGATTCAAGTAGCTATCCCAACCACGGTACTTCTGATCGCCACTCATCGCATACTTGCTGAAATCGTAGGTGCTGCGGTCGCTCTTGGAGTAGCTGTAAGTAAACTTATAGCTGAACTGCAGGAAGGTTGCCTTCCAGAGTGGCTCACTATAGGTCAACTGTCCCGCATAACTATAATTCTTCGAAGGAGTCAGGTTATAGCGGTTGGTCTGATAAGTAGAATCCTTACCCTCTGCCGTCTGTACGAGATAGAGCTTGGCATTGTTGAGCGAGATGCTCTTGCTGTCATTATCAGTATATTTGGCATCTACACGGAAGGTGATGTTACGTCCCTTGTTGCCCAACTTGCGGTTGATCTGCAACATACCGTTGATATTGTTATTATCAGAATAGGTGATGCCATTGGTCAACTGGCTGTTCACCATGGCATCCGCCTTGTCCAACTCCTCAATACCTTCCTCAGAAAGAGGGTCTTTGGAGGTAATGGTATAAGGATCCTTGTTGTAAGAAGCCGACTGGCTGCCACTCAATCCATCGCTGGTACTCCAGGAAATGGAAGGACGGAAGAGGATATTGGTCATGGAATCAGGCATCCACTCCAATCGGATGTTGCCATTCCAACTGTTGCTGCGAGAGAAACTCTGGCTCAGGCTATTGCTGAAAGAGCTGCTGCTACCCATGAAGTTCTCGCTGGAACGACTGCTCCATACATCGCCATCGCTGTGATTCCAGCGGAGAGAGGTATTAAACTTGAACTTGTTCTTCAACTCATAGTTGTAGTTGGCAGCTATCATCTTGCTGGCATTCAAGCCATTGGCACCGCCGAATCCTCTACCGGGTCCACCGCCACCGAATCCACGGTCGCTGGTATTATTGGCATTGGCAAAGAGCATGAATCGGTTGTTGTCATTGAAATAACCACCCATACCACGCATATTGTAGCGGCTCTTGTTGCCTACACCCAGGTCGATGTTGGAAATCAAGCCCTTGTTCATACCCTTCTTCACACCGAAGTCGAGCACGGTCTGTTCCTCGCCATCATCAATACCTGTTACCTTAGAGAGATCACTCTTCTCATCGTAAGCCTTGATCTTGTCGATGATGCTGGTAGGCAGGTTCTTCAGGGCAGTCTTAGTATCGCCCGTCATAAACTCCTTACCATCCACGAGAATCTTTTTCACTTCCTTACCATTAATCTTGATGGTACCATCGTCGCTTACCTCAGCACCCGGCAGGCGCTTCACCAGCTCCTCAACCACCGAACCTTCCGGTGTGCGGTAAGCAGCCGAATTATAGACGAAGGTATCCTCCTTCAGGTTCACCTTCTGAGCCATGGCGGTCACCACGGCACCCTTCAGCATGATGGCATCTGCACCGAGAACCACATTGCCCATCGCTAGATTCTTGTCATCAGAAATCTCGATACGCTTTACGGTAGTCTTGTAACCTACACTCGACATTTTAAGTAAATACTTGCCATTGGCAGGAGCCTTGATATGAAAGAGGCCCTGCTCATTGCTGAGAGCACCCGACACATAGGTACTGTCGGTCTTGAGTAACTGAATCGTTACCTGTTCTACGGGATCCTTGGTATCACGGTCGGTAATCACACCGGTAATCAAGCGATCCTGAGCAAAAGATGCCATGGTTACGAACACCAGAAGCATCATCAGAATAGATCTTTTCATTAATTATAGACGTTATTATTATTTCTTACTTATATATTTGACTTACTTATATGATTAGACCCGATAAAAGCACAATTGTAAAAAACAGCTGCTCTTTTTGGGGCATTCTGCTTCTTTTGACGCATAAAATATATCAAGGTTTAAACTTTTATAGATAAAAAAGTGCTTTTTATTTTGTTTTGTCTCTGATTTAACGTACCTTTGCAAGTGAATTTACAATGAGTTGCCCACAAAAGGTGACTCAGAAAGTCAGTTTCTTTTAAAAGTATATATGTTATGGATCAGAGAGTAATCATATCAACCCATCTGGAGAACGAACTGGTAAGCGCTCTCTCAGAATGCGAGCACGACAAGCTGTTTGTGCTTACAGATACTACCACACTGGAAAAGTGCCTTCCGGTTTTGCAGAAATTCTACTGCATGAAGGAAGCCAAGGTGATAACGATTCCGGCTAGCGACAGTCATAAGGACATCGAAAGTCTGATGATGGTATGGAAGGGACTGCAGGAAGGTGGCGCTTCACGTCACTCTTGCATGATCAACCTCGGAGGCGGTATGGTAACCGACCTCGGCGGTTTTGCTGCCAGCACCTTCAAGCGCGGCATCAACTTCATCAATATTCCTACTACCCTGCTGGCGATGGTAGATGCATCTGTGGGTGGAAAGACCGGCATCAACTTCGGAGGTTTGAAGAATGAGGTGGGTGTTTTCAACGATTCTAAGTTCGTAATTCTCGACACCGAGTTCCTGAAGACCCTGGATGCCGAGAACATCTGTTCGGGTTATGCCGAGATGCTGAAGCACGGCTTGATTTCTACCGAGGCAATGTGGGAAGAGCTGGTAAGCTTCGACCTTGCCAACCCAGACCTGAAGCAGTTGCAGCGCATGGTGGGCGACAGCGTGAAGGTAAAGGAGCGCATCGTAGAACAGGATCCTCATGAGAAGGGCATCCGCAAGGCACTGAACCTGGGACATACCTTCGGTCATGCCTTCGAGAGCTGGGCGCTGAAGCGCAAGCCAATCCTTCATGGTTATGCCGTGGCATTCGGTCTCATCCCTGAGCTTTATCTCAGTGTGGCAAAGACAGGATTCCCAACAGAGAAGATGCGCCAGACCGTGACCTTCATCAAGGAGAACTACGGTACGCTGAACATCACCTGCGATGACTACGACGAGCTGATAGAGCTGATGCAGCACGACAAGAAGAACCAGAATGGCATCATCAACTTCACCATGATGGGAGCCATCGGAGACATCCGCATCAACCAGACCGCTACAACAGAAGAAATCAAGGAAGCACTCGACTTCTTCAGAGAAGGATAATATAATATGGCGGGCTATCAACCCGCCATTATTGTATCTTTATGCCAAACAGCAGCGCTTCGGCTTTCCAGTTTCGGTAAGCGGAAGATGATCTACATGAAGGTATTCCCTTGGAATCCAATATTTATGACTTTTAGATTCAGATGATTTGTTTGAATCATCTGATTTACCAGATAAGAGGCGGCGGATAGTCGCCTCTACTTTTTTGAGATCCTCATCCTCAGTCAGGAGAACGGCAATTTCTCCAAACTTCTCATCTTTCTTCTTGGCTATCATGAAAGGCTTTTCCAAATGAGGTTTCAGAAATTCTTCTACTTCTTCTATCTGTATCTTGATACCGCCACTGCAGATCACATTATCTTTCCTGCCCTTGATGCGGAAACGAGTTTTTTCCACCTTATTATATATATAGGATTCTATTTCCACAATATCATTCGTTACCAGGGTTTCGGCACAGACAAGAGGGGCATCGATGACGAGACAGCCTTCTTCGGTCTGACTGATTTTCACGCTATCAAAAGGCTGATACCATTCGCTAGCCTCAGCGCCATTGATTCTTCGCAAGGCGATATGAGATAAGGTTTCGGTCATGCCGTAGGTGCTCCAGATAGCGATATTGCCAGGAAGAGCCTGGAGTTCCTTTTCCAAGGATGCATCGATGGCTCCACCTCCGATAATCAGATGGCGGATATGAGTGAGTCGCTCCCGCTCCTCAGGAACCTGCAGGGTGTTATACACCTGCATCGGAACCATGGCAGCAAAAGTGATTTCCCCATTTACATCTTTTCCATTTACATCTTTCAAATTTATATCCTTCAGCGGATGACCACTAGGAGAAACAGAAATAAGATGGAGATGGCGCTCAATACTGCGCACCACCACCATCTTACCTGCGATATAATCAAGCGACATACAGAGCAGAGCGCTATCACCAGGCTTCAAACCCAGGAAATCACAAGTAATGCGGGCGGAGTTGAGCATTCGCTTCTTCTCCACCATCATCGGCTTGGGCTTTCCCGTGGAGCCACTGGTATGCACCAGCACCCGGTCACTATCGTTATTCCATTCAGAAAGGAAATCTTCTAAAGTCATAATTTAAATTATACCCTGCTTAGCGGATTACAAATCCGCAATAGTTACCCAATGATGCGGCGGATTACAAATCCGCCGAAACAAATAGGGGTAAAATATTATATTATTTTACAACAAAGAGTTTATCCCCCCGGATTTCCAATGGCATTGGGATGTTATCAGTAAAGAGCTGACCGGTGCCTAAGCCCTGAGGCATCTCTACATTCGGACCATATACCTTGGCTGCATAATGTGCGATGGCATTCAGTCCGATGTTACTCTCCAATGCCGAGGTAATCCAACTGCCAATACCACGCTGGCTGGCCAACTGGATCCACTCGTTGCAACCATAGATACCACCATGGAGCGAAGGCTTCAGGATGATATACTGTGGACGAATGGTATCGAGCAATGCCTCCTTCATACTTCTGACATTCACACCAATCAACTCCTCATCCAGGGCGATAGGAAGCGGAGTTTCTCTACAGAGCTGCGCCATCTTAGGCCACTGATGCTGCTTGATAGGCTGCTCAATGGAATGGATATCATACTTAGCCAAAGCCTCCAACTGGCTCATGGCATTCTCTGGCAGAAAACCACCATTGGCATCCACTCTCAGTTCTACCTGTTTCTGGGTATAGACATCACGAATGCGCTTAATCAGATCGAGTTCCTTGAAGAAATCAATGGCACCAATCTTCAGTTTCACACAATGGAAACCCGCCTGGAGCTTCTCCTCCAGTCGTGCCAGCATCTCCTCATAAGTACCCATCCATACCAGTCCGTTAATGGTGATACCCTCTTCTCCTTTTCCGAAAGGAGAGTCGAAGAGATCTACCAGGTTCTCCATTCCTGTAGGAACAGAAATAGGAAATCCCTGCTTCTTCGCTGCATCGAAGAGAGAGGCAAAGGCTGTCTCCAATCCGAAGGTGATGCTAGGGTAAGCACGAATCATATCGTATGGGATGCGTCCCATCTGCTCCACCATCTGACATACCTGTCGAAGGGTGACAGCATATTCCGGTTTGGCATCGCAACTGAGATCAGGGAGCGTAGCACACTCACCCACTCCCTCCACTCCCGGTAATTCATCCGATGTAAGGGTGAGATAATAACTATGTCTCGTGGTATATACGCCACGAGACGTGCCTGCCGGCTGCTTGAAGTGGAGCGTGCGCTCCGAGATGTCTATCTTATACATTCTTTATATATCTATATATCAATACAATTGAATTCTTCACTCTTCGTTCTTCACTCTTCACTTAACTTACTTTTTCTGTTTCAAGTCGTACAAGTCTTTGCGACGGTCACGAAGATTTCGAACGGCACCGTAGGTATGAAGCTCATTCAAGAGATTCAAGTCAACATCTGATACAAGAATCATCTCGGTATTAGGTGTTGCCTCCGAACGCTTGCCATCGTTAGGGAAGGCAAAGTCGCAAGGAGTGAATACAGCACTCTGGGCATATTGGATATCCATGTTGTGAACACGTGGCAGGTTACCCACACTACCAGCAATGGCTACATAGCATTCGTTCTCAATAGCACGTGCCTGTGCACAGACTCTTACTCTAGAGTAAGCATTCTGCGTATCGGTCATGAATGGAACGAAGAGGATCTGCATACCATCCTCTGCCATCAGACGAGAAAGTTCAGGGAACTCCACATCATAGCAGATCACGATACCAATCTTACCACAATCAGTATCAAAGGTCTGGATATGGCTACCACCGCTCAAGCCCCAGCACTTCTGCTCATCAGGAGTTACGTGAATCTTCTCGTACATATCCACGCTACCATCTCTACGGCAAAGGAAACCGACATTGTAGAGGGAATCATCCTTGAGATAAGGCATACTACCCGTGATGATATTGATGTTGTAGCTGATGGCAAGTTCACGGAATCGGTCACGAATCTCATCGGTATATTGAGCCATCATGCGGATGCTCTGTGCCTCACCCAAATCGTTGAATCTCGCCATCAATGGCGCATTGAAATACTCTGGGAAGAGGATAAAATCGCTCTTGTAATCGCTCACGGAATCCACGAAGAACTCTACCTGCTCAAAAAGGTCGTCTACCGAAGCGTATGGACGCATCTGCCACTGTACCAGACCGATTCGCACGGTTGGTTTTCTATCTACATAGGAATCCGTAGGTGGCTGATAGTAGATATTATCCCACTGCAAGAGGGTTGCGCAGTGTTCGCTCTCCTCGTCACTAGGAAGATAGTTGCGGATGACACGGCGAACGTGGAAGTCGTTGGAAAGCTGGAAGGTAAGAACCGGGTCGTAAATCTCACGGTTTCTTACGTGCTCGATGTACTCCTTAGGGCGCATCTTGTCGGCATACTTATGATAGTTTGGAATACGACCACCAAACATGATCGCCTTCAGGTTGAGCTTCTCGCAGAGTTCCTTGCGATACTCATACATACGGCGAGCCAATCGCAAGCCACGATAGTCTGGGTGGATAAACACCTCGATGCCGTAAAGGATGTTTCCATTAGGATCGTGGGTATTGAAGGTTTCATTACCTGTCACCTGAGCATAGGTATGGTCGCCTTTCACCATATTATAGTTGACAATGATAGAGAGCGCACAGCCCACAATCTTATCATCCACGATGATAACCACCTGTCCCTCAGGAAAGATAGTAATGAGTTTCTTAATCTGTTCTTTTGTCCAGAATACATCTGAGTCTGCGTAAATACGCTTAAACGACTTGGCGAGCTGGTCATAATCCTCCATGTGGAGGTTGCGCATGCTCACCTTTTCGATTTTTCGAGTTGGTTCCATAACAACTGTATTTTTATTATTATCTAAATCCGGGTGCAAAGATACAGCAAATTATAGATACGACAAAGAGTTTTCGCAAATAATTGATATTTACGAAAACTCTTTTCATGTATTTTGCTGTAAGAAAGCCTTTTGGCTTAGAATTTAACGCAAAAACTTGGCATCTTCCTGCGGTATTGCCTCGTCATGATCATCGAGATAGAGCAACTTTACCGGATGATATTTATCACTTGCCACCGAGTATTCATCCTGACGATAATGGGTCTGAATGCCACCGATGCCCAACATGGTATGGAATGCCGAAAGACTCGTCTGAACCTGCTTGGTACGGTTATCCGCCAGAGCTTTCACTACCTTCGGATATTTCTTATCAAAGCCTTGCGAAGTCCAGATGATGAAAGGCACATGCAGTTCGTAATCCGAAGCCTTCGGGGCAGCATGAAGGAAGAGGCAGCGCTCATCATCGAAAATATTCTCTCCATGATCGCTGGTATAGAGCATCGCTGATATAGGCTGACCATATACCCCATCCGTCTTAGTCTGTATCCCCTCCCATTTCTGCAGACGTTCAATGATACCATGCAGGATATAATCGGTATATCGGATGGTATTATCATAGGCATTCAGGAGGTCACGCCGATTCTCCGACTTTGCCTCACTCCTGCTATCGGGCTTGAAATAAGCGAAACTACGGGGATAACGCTCTTGATAATTGAAGTGAGAACCATAGGTATGAAGAACGACGAAGAGCTTGCGATAATGGTAATGGGCAGACGAGGAAGCATCAGCCTTGGGCAATATCTCATCCAGTTTCTGCAACAAATCCTCATCATAGTGACTGCCCTGGGCAGATTCTTCCTTCTTCAGAAAGTAATGCTCATCAGCCTGTTCTCCCAGAAAATCGATAAACGAATGATTGGGCAACTGGTTGCTGATAAACACGGTATGGAATCCGGCTTCCCTGAAGGCTGCCAGAATGCCTTTCTCATGAAAAAGGCGCTCAAAATCCTCTGCCGATGCAGCAGACAGAAGCATCGGAACACTCTTGTGGGTGGTGTTGCTCTGCGTGGTTGCATCAGGGAAAGCCATAATACCCTGCGTTTTGGAAAGCAGAGGATTGGTATCACGAGGATAGCCATAGAGACTGAAGTTGTGGGCTCTCGCCGTCTCACCCACCACCATCACATACACCTCTGGAGCCTCAGCATCGTGCTCGCTCCTGGCATCAAACTTGAAATCCCTGCTTGCCTCCCTGTAATTTTCCGATGCCGCATTGCGCTCGAAAGCCAGATAGAGATTGTAGCAGACGTTGACAGGATAGAGCTGATTGCGCATCCGGTAATCATCCACCACCACATAGCATGCCAGCAGACAGAAGAGGCCGATAGCCCCCACCTCCATCAGCCATTTGCGAACGTGATGCTGAAAAGAGACAGATATCTGATGCTTCTTCCTGACATGGATGACAGCCAGGATGAGCAAGGGAAGATAAATCACAAAAACACCTACCACGGCAGGTACCAGATTGTCCAGCAGTTCCATCACCTCTCCCGGATTGGTAGTCACGAGATTCAGGAACATATCCACCGCTATCACTCCTGTACCGAAGAGATAGAGCAACACCAGCTGGAAGGCTGCGAAAAAGACAAAGAGAAATGCCCACCATACCATCTTGCCCGGACATCTGGCTACGGAAAAGAACCACATATACAGAGCCAGGGGCAACAGCACATTGGCTGCGCCTGCCCAGAAAGACAATCTTTCGGTAAAGCACAGGGCGATGTTGGGCAGCAGCAATGACACCACCGCATACCAGTAAAGGAAGGTACCCGAAGACACCTTATTATATATAGTATTACATATAGAATGATTCATAGACTACACCTTATTATATATATAGAGCATATCGTGAAAGCATCGTGAATGCATCATGAAAAAGTCTCATCAAAATGCCTCGTTGATATTGAAGAGGAAGCCAGACTGTCCCGACTTACCAAATCCATAATCCAATCGTACATTCACATTCTTCTTGAACTCCCAGCGATAGCCTACTCCCGCATTCGGCAGAATCTGTCTGCTTCGCAACGCAGAGAACTTAGGGAAAACTGTACCTGCTCCAGCCCAGACCACAATACCATTTCGCTTCCAGACATGCTGGCGCAACTCCACGGTAGCCTCCAGTGAATGCTTGTCACGATAGCGGCCCTCGTAATAGCCGCGCATCGAACTGGTACCTCCCAGTTCCGCCATCATACCCCATGAAGGATTGCCGAAATTGAGATTGGCTCCGAAATCCTCGGCAAGAATCGTTCCCTTGCCCAGTCGCTGATAGGCATCAAAACGGAAGTGAGTCGTACTGAAAGCATAATCATTACCCATAAATTTTGGTCGGAACATCTGCTTCAGATTCAGATAGATACCCCGGTGCGGATTGGTAAGATTATCCCGGTTGTCATAAACCAGAGATACGCCCGCTCCTACATTCCAGGTATGCTTATCCATCCCCTGCAGCAATTCCGGGCGCTCTATCTGCTTGCCTATCACATAGTCGTAAGCTGCCATTGGTCCCACATAGAAGTTATCGGCTACCCTGAACAGAAAACTGGCTTCTGCCTGAGCCTGCCAACGCTTCATATCACTCTTGTTGTCATCGTTATCGCCCATCTCGTAACCGATTCCCCAGAAATCGGAAGGGAATGAATAGAAATAGAGATGATAATCAATGCGGTAACGACCGGCAGGAGCTATATGATTACCCCGAACACCCAACATATAGAAGCCCACCGAACTGACATCACCGAAAAGCGATACATTGGAAGGCGGCAAGATGCTATCGTTAGGATCGGTGCGGTAAAGTCCTGCAGCCACCATTCCCAAACCAAACTTGGTATCAGAAGCATAGTGAGGACCTCCGATTACGCTGAAGTCGAACCGCTTATGCTGCTTGTTCTTGTTGGCATCATTGAAGTAGTCTAGGAATCGCGTCATCCACGATTTCTTGACCTGCTGGGCTGTATCCACCTTCTCAGAAGAGAGAGTATCTGAAGAAATTGGCTCCGAGGCATAGCTGCTCAATGCCATCATCGCAAAAAGTATGATTAGAATATGCTTCATAAAGTCAATATTTTCCTGTTGATTCTTTTTTCGTCATTCACTAATAAACCTGTGACACATTATTAATATACCAGTGACACATTATCTATCCACAAGGTGTTGCCTGGTGTTCCGATATAGGCACCGCCATCCGAAGAAGAGAACTGGAGAATGAGATGAGTAGGCGTTTCATCGGCAGCAGCCCATCCCACTTCTCTTACGGGCACACTCTTACCCTTGCTGTTGCGGGCATAATCGGTAGAACGGAGTCCCATCGTTGCGGCATGGTAGCCAGCCATGTGACGGATATCACCATAGTGGATGGTATAGGTTGCATCTTCCACCCATCCATTCGTACTCTTGCCGTATCGTACCACCATCGTACCCACTCGCTTGGCTGTGATATTACCCTTGGCATCCTCGTGACGCTTCTGAAGATAGAGCACCACGATGGCATGGTCTCTTCCAGCCACAGTAGAGGCACCACTGAATCCATTCTGTTTGATACGGTTGGCAACATTAGGAAGGGAGGTCTTGTAATCGAAACGCAAAGCCTTAGGACGAGCCGTAAACGGAATACCCCAGTTGATAGCCTTTGGACCATCCTTGGTACTGGTGATCGGTTCACGAACATTTCCCAGGAAAAGGGAACCAGCTGCAAGTACCTTGATATTGATAAGTCCCAACACCTTTACCTTTTCTATATGAGTCTCCAGTTTGGCGCAATAGCCACTGCCGTGCCTGTCGCGATAAACCGAATTATTGGTCTTGTAAATGCCGGAAACATGTGCAAGAACATTGGATGAGCCCCAAGGAGACCCACCCTTATTGGTATATGGAGTATTGCCATGGATAGTCATATTAGGTCCTACGGCATAAATGGTTTTCTGATTACCACCAATGATAGCCGACTCTTTGATATTTCTGATTACCCAGTGGTCCATGTTTCCATATTTCAGAGGAACCACTTTTTCCTGTCCCTGCATAGGAAGGCATGACAAAATAGCAAGCGCTAATGCAATGCCGAAAATTACTTGTTTTTTCATATCTATTACTTTTATCTTTCTAGATGCTGCAAAGATAGAAAAACTTTTCGTACTTTCGGGTTTTCAAAGTACTAAAAAATGAATTATTAAGAAATAATAATATATTTAGGGGATTTTAATCGATGAAAAACAAAAAAAAGCCCCGCAAGAGCAAAAGCTTGGGATAGTGAAAGCTTTTGCTCTTACAGGGTGTCTATTAACGGTTAGAATACATGTTGTCATAGTACTTCTGGTAATCGCCAGAGGTAACGTTGTCCATCCATTCCTGGTTATCGAGATACCATTTTACGGTCTCCTCGATACCCTCCTCAAACTGGAGTGATGGCTCCCAACCGAGTTCCTTCTGAAGCTTGCGAGAGTCGATGGCATAACGCATATCGTGACCCTTTCTGTCAGTTACGTAAGTGATGAGATCCATATCCTCGCCTTCCTTTCTGCCGAGCAGACGGTCAACAGTCTTGATGACCACCTTGATGATATCAATGTTCTTCCACTCGTTGAAACCGCCGATGTTGTAAGTCTCGGCAATCTTACCCCTGTGGAAAATCATATCGATGGCACGGGCATGATCTACTACATACAACCAGTCGCGCACATTCTCACCCTTACCATATACAGGCAATGGCTTGCGATGACGGATGTTGTTGATGAACAGCGGAATCAACTTCTCTGGGAACTGGTATGGACCATAGTTGTTAGAACAGTTGGTCACGATGGTTGGCATACCGTATGTATCGTGGAAAGCACGCACGAAGTGGTCTGAGCTTGCCTTAGATGCAGAGTATGGAGAGTGAGGATTATACTTGGTAGTCTCCAGGAAGAACTCCTCGCCGTAAGCCTCGTGGTTCTTACCGCTGGATGCCTTGGTGGTGAAAGAAGCAGGAACGCCCTCAGGATGAGTCATCTGCAATGCACCGTAAACCTCATCGGTAGAGATGTGGTAGAAACGCTTGCCCTCATATCCCTCAGGAAGACTCTCCCAGTAAATCTTGGCAGCCTGGAGCAGAGACAGGGTACCCATCACGTTGGTATGAGCAAAAGTGAAAGGATCCTTGATACTTCTATCTACATGACTCTCGGCAGCGAGATGGATGATGCCATCCACCTTGTAGTCCTGCATCAGCTTCAGCATCAGGTCGAAATCGCAGATATCGCCCTTAACGAAAGTATAGTTAGGCTTGTCCTCAATGTCCTTGAGGTTAGCCAGGTTACCTGCGTATGTCAACTTGTCGAGGTTGATGATGTGATACTCAGGATATTTGTTCACGAAAAGTCTTACTACGTGTGAGCCGATGAAACCAGCACCGCCCGTGATAATGATATTCTTCATTTCAATTCTTTTTTATATTATAATTATTTTGCTTCCGCCAATTCGGCGATACATTTCTTCAAACTGTCTGTCCAGTATGGCACCTTGAATCCGAAGGTCTGCTTCAGCTTGCTCTTGTCGAGCACAGAGAAGTGAGGACGCTTCACTGGGCTTGGGAACTCCTCGCTGTAGCAAGGCTGGATATCGCAGGTGTTTCCGCTGAGCTCGCAGATGATCTTGGCAAAATCGAACCAAGAGCATACACCCTCGTTAGAGAAATGATAGATGCCAGTCTTGTCGAGCTGGTTGGTCTCAATGATGTGAGAGATGACAGCAGCCAGATCGCCGGCATAGGTAGGAGTACCCACCTGGTCAAATACCACCTTCAGGGTGTCGTGACTTGCCGTGAGGTTCTGCATCGTCTTCACGAAATTCTTACCCCACTGCGAGTAGAGCCATGCCGTACGGATGATGATGTGCTTGCAGCCGGTAGCCTCGATGCTTTTTTCTCCGGCGAGCTTGGTTTTGCCATATACGCCGAGCGGATTGGTTTCCCAGTCTTCCTTGCAAGGGATGTTCTTGTCGCCCTGGAACACATAGTCTGTGCTCACATGAATCAGGGTTCCATCCACTTCCTTCATCGCCTGAGCCAAGTTGCCTGCTGCCGTATTGTTGAGCAGGTTGGCGAGGTCGAAATCGCTCTCCGCCTTATCCACGTTGGTATAGGCAGCGCAGTTAACGATAACCTGGATATCATTTTCCTTCACCTTTTCGCGGATAGCGTCGAGGTTAGTAATATCCAATTTCTCATAGCCTTCAGCTACATCGGTGAAGACAAACTTGTGATTGCTGTTTTTGGCGCAAATCTGCATTTCATGGCCGAGCTGACCATTAGCGCCTGTAACTAATATATTCATATTTTGCTGTGATACTAGTTAATGATAATACATTATATATATAATATGTGGCAAAGATAATGAATTATTCCGAGCTACACAACTTTTATGAAGACAAAAAGATTCATAGTAACATAAATTATACTTTAAGGAAGTACAACCCTGTAAAAACAAAAAGCCCGCCGCCTTCTTTCACAAGAAAACGACGAGTCTTTCCTAAACATAATAGTAAAGCATTGCTGCTTTTTTGAAAGCAAATAGATTCAATCAAGCAGGCTTCCTATTTCAATCAATCTTTCCCCTAAGAAACTAATACTGTTATTTAAATCAACATACTAAATCAACAAAAGGAATATTTATATACCTTTAAACTTTAGAAGACTTGAAGTGGTTTTTAAACCAAAGTCATTTTTACTGCTTTTTTGAATTCCGCTGCAAAGATACGTACTTTTTTGGCTATCTGTACACCCTAGTAGGCGTATAGTAAATAGAATGTAGATTTGCTAGGTATATAACCTACCGATTATCAGTATTTTAACCCATTTAAGCATTTTTATCAAAGTAAATGCTTTTATTAGAAATCTTTTCTATATCTTTGCAGCGTAAACAATAAAAATCGTACAAAAGGATAAAAATAGTATAGAAAATGAAGCAGTACATACTTTTACTATTCATCATGATACCACTTCTCTCCTATGGCAAGACCGATATGGAAAAGCTATTGGAGCGGGTTGACCATGCTATCGAAATGGACAGCTACTACCAGCAACAGAAAGAGAAGGAGCTCAAACGACTGAGACGACAGGCAGGCGATGCAATCACTGCCGAAGAAAGGTTATGCTACCTCGACAGTCTCTATCGTGCCTATAGTAACTATCGCTACGACTCATCATGTGCCTATGTGAGCAAAGGGCTCCAACTGGCAGAAGCTACCCATAACACCTTTTATATTACTCACTTCAAGATACACCGGGCATCCGTGCTGTCGGTGGGAGGATTCTATGCCAAGGCGGAAGGCATTCTGGAGACACTCGACCCTAAGCAAATGCCCTACGAACAGAAGCTGTATTACTACTTCACCTATGCCTGGCTGTTCAATTACTGGCAATCTTACGCAGCCAAATCGGAATTTGCAAACGACTTCAAAGCCAAGAAGAAGTATTATATGGGAATTTTGCTTGAAAACTTCAATGAAAAAGGCAAGAAGTCGGCATATTACCAGTATCTGAAGGGAGAATATTTATTTCTCAGCTCGCCTACACACAGAAGTGTATTGGACTGTTATCTCAAAGCTTTAAAGATGACGGCTAAAAACGATCGACTGCATCCTATGGCAGCATACGGCATAGCCCGTTACTACAGAGACCTCGAACAGTATGATCTGTATGTGAAGTATCTGGTAGAGGCAAGTGAGTCTGATGGAATTTGCCAACTCAAGGAGACAACAGCCCTCCAAAAACTTGCCTATTTTCTCTACGAAACGGACAAAGACGACAGCAAGCGTGCCACCCGATATATCCAACATTCCATGGAGGATGCCCAGTTTTTCAACAACCGTCTCCGTATGATAGAGATTTCAAACATCCTGCCAGTGATTGTTACAAGCAACCAGGAGGCTGCAGAACGCTCCCGTACCCGTATGGAGATTGGATTCATCTGTGCCTGCGTCATCTTAACCATCATCCTGATTCTTACAGTGGTGAATACCAAACAGAAAAACAGTTTGAAGAAAAACCGAAAGGAGATTGCGGCACAGAACAAGCAGTTGGCAGAGCTCAACCAGCGACTGATGGATACCAACAAGCGACGCGAAACCTATATGAGCCTCTTCATGGATATCAGCGCCCTGTATATCCGCAAGTTGGATGACTACAGAAAACTGGTGAGCAGAAAGGTAAAAGCCAAGCAGACAGACGACTTACTGAAGAGCATCAACAGCTTCAAGCTGGCAGAAGAGGAATCGTCAATGTTCTACATCCGTTTCGACAAGGCTTTCATGGAATTGTATCCGAATTTCGTCCAGGAACTGAATACGCTTCTCAAGCCAGAGCACCATATTGTGCTGCCATCTCCTACGGAGCTGACAACCGAAGTAAGAATCTATGCTCTGATGAGACTGGGCGTAACGGATAGCCAGGAAATAGCAACCCTGCTGTACTACTCTACCCAAACCATCTACAATTACAAGTCGGGAATGAGAGCCAAGGCGATCAACAGGGAAACCTTCGAGTCGGATATCAACCGACTCTGCCACATTATATAATAAGTAAGTTCCGCACGCCCTGAGGGCGTACGGAACTTACTTATAAAAGATTAGTCACGATGGATAACGGTTCCATTAGCCTGATGGGTAGCAAGAACCAGGACTTCTGCAATCTGCACATGCTCCGGAGCACTGGCAGCATAGAAAGCCACATCCGCAATATCATCACCATTCAATGGTTCGATACCCTGATAAACACTGGCAGCACGCTGATTATCTCCATGGAAACGGACATTAGAGAAATTCGTCTCCACCAAGCCGGGCTTGACATTGGTAACACGCACCTTGGTATGAGCCACATCAATACGCAAGCCATCGGTGATTGCCTTGACGGCAGCCTTGGTAGCACAATATACATTGCCACCAGCGTAAGCCGCATCACCAGCCACACTACCAATATTAATAATGTGTCCATGATTACGTCTCACCATACCAGGAACTATCAGACGAGTCATGGTGAGGAGTCCCTTGATATTAGTATCAATCATCTGATCCCAATCCTCGAAACTACCCTGATACTCAGGTTCCAGACCACGAGCCAAGCCTGCATTATTGATCAGCACATCAATATTGCGCCAATCCTGCGGAATATAATCCACAGCCTTTCTTGCCGCTTCACGGTTACGCACATCAAAAGCCAGAGCAAGGACCTGTACCCCCTCTGCCTCCAACTCTTTCTTGAGAATTTCCAGTTTACCGGTGTTTCTACCCGTAATGATCAAATCGTAGCCACCTCTTGCAAAGCGGCGTGCACAACCCTCGCCAATTCCGCTGGTTGCACCTGTGATAAGAGCAATTTTCATATACTTTGATTTTTATGATTAGTCTATAGAATGAGAACCCTGACCTCGGCATTCGCCATTTTCTCTATCTGATTCATCGGGCGTTTGTAATACACACTCTGAATCGCCTTGTTGATGATACCATGACCTACTGCGAGTATCGTCTTATCAGGATATACCACCTTCAACCAAGTGAGGAAGTTCTGCGCCCTCGACTTCATCCGCTCCAGAGATTCGATATTGTCCGGCCAATCCTTCGGGTCTTTGGGAAGAGAAGGAATGAACTTACCCGTAAAATCTCCCCAGTCACGTTCTCTGATTAAAGGAGTCGTCTCTATTCTCTGGAGAATATCATCTTCCGTCAAGAATGCAGAAGCATCTGCAGTTCCCTTCAAGTGCATTTCTGCCTCCAAATGGGGACGGGCAATGATGGCACAAGTCTGCATACTGCGATAAAGATCGCTCGAAACGAAGACGTCAATGTGGTCACTTGCCATTTTCCTTGCCACTTCTTCAGCCTGCTGAATGCCCACGTCATTCAGCCTGCCTGGAGTCTGCCCCTGCATAATCTGGGCGGCATTATCCATGGTCTCACCATGTCGAACTAAATATAGCTTTGTCATATTGAATATTTATCATCAGATGGGCATTCACCCATCTATTTTATTTTTGCTTACAAAATTACTGATAATAATTGAAATGAAGGAATAAATTGCGTTAAATATGATATAAAAGCGGGAGAAAAAACTTGTGGTATCAAAAATCTTTCGTACTTTTGCAATAGAAAGGAAATACTTTTCAGGAAAAGGAAACGCAATATTGCAACACAACATTTTAAATCAATTGATATGAAAGTAATACAAAGTTCATTATTTCGAGCCTTATGCGCCATCATTGTAGGTGCTCTACTCATACAATACAGAGAACAGACAGTCACCTGGATTACCATTGCCATCGGTGTGTTGTTTTTCCTCTCAGGCGTATTCTCGTTACTCAGTTATATGAGTGCCAAGCGAAATGCAGAGAAAATGAAGGGACAGTATCTCTATGATGCACAAGGCAACCAAATCATAGGTATGCGCCCTAACTTTCCTCTTGTAGGATTCGGTTCACTCATCTTCGGCCTGGTACTGGCACTGATGCCAAATGTATTCATTGCCTGGCTGATGTTCATTCTCTCGGCAATACTGATTATGGGCGCTCTAACCCAAATGGCTACTCTGGTATCTGCTGCCAAGATGGGCAGAGTGGGTATCGTATATTGGCTGATGCCTACACTCCTGCTGCTGTTGGGTCTGTTCACCCTCTTCAGCCCATCATCCATTGCCTCAGCTCCATTACTCGTTATCGGATGGGCAATGCTGGTATATGGTGTAGTAGAAGCCGTCAATGCCCTGAAGGTTTCCAACAACCGACGCAGATGGCATAAGACACAGGAAATACAAAAGAGATAATACGAAAAAAAAAGATAATACGAAAAAAGAGATAATACGAAAAAAGCTTCTATCATGGGATTCATATCCGAATGATAGAAGCTTTTATGGTTTTAATCTACCAATCCCTCTACATATCTGCAGAGAATACCAATACCGGTAGCATTCTCTCCTCCCTGAGGAATGATGATGTCTGCATAGCGCTTGGTAGGTTCGATAAACTGTTCGTGCATTGGCTTGAGCACCTTCAGATAACGATCTACCACCATGGAAACCGTACGCCCCCGATCGATGGTATCACGCTGGATGTTACGGATCAGGCGCTCATCGGCATCTGTATCCACAAACACCTTCAAGTCCATCAAATCACGTAATTCCTTATCCACCAAAGTCATAATTCCCTCTATGATTATCACTGGCTTAGGTTCTACATGAATCGTTTCCTTCTCGCGGTTACACTTCAGATAACTGTAGGTAGGCTGCTCGATTGCCTTACCGGCACGAAGGTCGGCAAGCTGCTGATGAAGCAACTTCCAATCGAAGGCATCCGGATGATCGAAGTTGATCGCCCTACGCTCCTCCTCCGTCATATTCGTCGTATCATTATAATAAGAATCCAGAGGAACAACTGCCACGAAATGAGGAGGCAAAGCTTCCACCAATCTCTTGACTACGGTAGTCTTACCGCATCCGGTACCACCAGCGATACCGATCACTGTTACTTTATTTTCTGCCATATCTCTTATTTTTCCAATATATCATTAAACATTTTCCGATAATACTCCGCCTTCTTCTCTACAGCCATCGGATAAGCCCTACTGCTGCTAGGCATACGATAGAGACGGAACTTGCGGTTTTCGAATTCAAACTCCACAAATCCTCCCATCTCCGGCTTTTCCCTGATACCGAAGTGATCGGAGAAGACTTTGGTTGCCAGCTGTCCGGCAGTAAGTACCGCCGTGCAATCAGGCAGGGAACGGAGCATGCCGTCCAGGTCGGAAGGCTGAACCACCTGCAAGTCTTTGTCAGATGCCGTATTCTTGGTACGGATCACCTGCTGGGCAGTATCATAGATAGCCACCCCCTTCTGCATCAGGAACTCCTTGATGGCATCCAGGCGATAAGTCTTGTGCTCCACATCTACGAAATGAAACTTGTCATCAAAGTAGATGATACCGAAGATTCGCCACATATCATTCTGGAAATTAGGATAATACCAGGGCATACACCAGCGCTTTTCTGCCGGCGGAAAGGTTCCGAGCATCAGCAACCTGGCATTGCCCGGCAACCATGGTTCAAAAGGATGAGACTCTATCATTTCTACTTCTTTTTTACCAGATACAGTACTACCGGCAAGTGGTCGCTGTATCCATTCAGCCATTTACCGCCAGCCTTGGTACGCAACGGCGCTCCCTGATAGCGACCCTCCTGCTGGATGAGATAATCTCTGCGGAACACCTGATGATTCCAGTACTTCAGACTGTGATAGCCCTTCTTCTTTCCATCCCTGTTCAGAAGATTAGGAGTCAGCACTATCTGGTCGAAGAGATTCCATTTTCCTCTGTAGTAAAGGGTTCCCTTTTCTTCCTTTGCCAGGATGTTATACCAAGGATTATACATATCTCCCTCACCTACTTCTGATATTTCCGGTTGGGCACGAAGAACTTCATGCATACTCTTGTTGGTAGGATCATCGTTCATATCTCCCATCACAAACACCTTCATCTCTGGATTCAGGCGAAGCAGGGAATCTTTCACAGCCTTGGTCTGACGGGCGCCACTCTCACGATAGAAGGAATCGGAGAAACGACTTGGCCAGTGACAAACGATGACCGCCACATCATCCCCCGCCATCTCACCTCTCACCGTAAGGAAACCACGGGTATAAAAGGCAGAATCCTTTGCCAACTCCTGCACATAAGGAACCAGCTTCACATTCTTCACCGTAAAAAGAGCCGGATTATAAAGCAGTGCACAGTCGATGCCTCGCTTATCCGGACCTTCGATATGGCAGAACTGCATATTGCGAGCCTTCAAAGGCGGCTGGGCAGTAAGGTCTCTCAGTACGTTGGCATTCTCAACCTCGGCAAGACCGATGAAGGCACAACCTGCATCAGGCAGCACATCCGTACCCATATCAGCAAGAGTTCGAGACATATTCTTCAACTTACTCGTATATTTCTCGCTATCCCATCCTTTAGCAGGCAGATACTCATAATCATTCTTGCCAACATCATGACAGGTATCAAAGAGGTTCTCCTGGTTGTAGAAGCCAACGGCAAAAACCTGGAACTTTTTAGGGTTGAATTTCTGCTCCGCTTTCTGCGCCCAAGCACCCAAGCCAACCATGAGCAGGGCTGCCAATAATAGCATTTGTCTTTTCATTCTTTTTCTCGCTTTAAAGTTATAACTATATGATACATCGTCTGATGTTCTCAAACTAATATGCAAAGATACCGCATAAATTACAATTATCACCATAAATGGGAATAAAATTTTGAGTTTTCATTCATTTTTAACACATCCAGTCCTCTTTTTACCACTCTAAAAGATCATTTTCCACCATATTTATATATACACAGACATCTAAATCCCCAATATTTCTAAAAAACACCGGGAAATATTTGGTGATTTCAGGAAAAAGCAGTAACTTTGCACCCTGAATTAGGTAAAGGCTATAATGGGCATGCCCTGAAGAGGGACATGAAATGATGTGAAAGCGTCCCCATAACGTCTATTTTTTAACAAATTAATAATAAATAAAAGAAAAATGAAAAAAGGTATTCATCCAGAGAACTATCGTCCTGTAGTATTTAAGGATATGTCTAACGGCGATATGTTCCTCTCTCAGTCAACATGCAAGACTAACGACACTGTAGAGTTCGAGGGCGAGACTTATCCAGTTGTTAAGATTGAAATCTCTAGCACCTCTCACCCATTCTACACAGGTAAGAGCAAGCTCGTTGATACTGCTGGTCGCGTTGACCGCTTCATGAGCCGTTACGCTAAGTTGAAGAAGTAATATATATACCTTTTTTAATAAGGATATATAATATCGAAAGATAGAAAGTGCATTCCAACGTAGTTGCATATACGTAGGAATGCACTTTTTTTATAAACCTATCTTCTCTTGTTCAATTGCTTCACCGTACCAGCCATTGGCTTCATGGTTGCTCCACTGCCGAATGAAGTTACAGCTGATGCAGAACGTGTAAGCTTCTTGGCATAACCGATAGTAGAAACCTCAGATAAATCGAAGTAGATGATGTCACCCTTCACCTTACCGGTACCAATCATATAACCATAGAAGGTTTTATAATTATTGCCCTTCTCGACACCGAGACGGAAACCGTACTGGCTAGCACCTGCATCCAATACGAAGGTGGCACCACTGGCATACTTCAGGTAGATATCGCCATTGTTATCGATATACCAGGAGAATTTCAGGGTCTGCTGATCGGTAACATTTCCCTGATTATCATGAACCTCATCTATCTCCACACCACTTCCACTCAGGGCATCGCTCTGGTTTCCGCTCTGATAGAATATCATATTGGCATAAAACTCATCATAGCCTCTTGACATACCATCATCCTGGATATAGGAATACTTCACCTGACCATACCACTCACCAACCAAGGTCATCGCCTCATCGACCAGATCATCATCATGTGAGCCCTGTGAACCTTCATACCAATAATCCTGGTTCCATCCCCAGCCACCATGGTTGTAATCATCGTACCATCCATAAGGATCATCCCAATAATCATCATCCCAAGGATCATCATCGCAACTGGTAAACGTAAAGGATACCGCAGCTATCGCCATCAGCATCACGAAAAGTCTCATTTTTCTCATATCGTAAGATTTTTATTTTATTGTTAATATCCGTACAGAGCTCAGACCTTTAACAGATCTGGTTCCTTGAATGATGGTGCAAAGATAAGGCAATTTTTACACCTAGCAAAGGGAAAAGAGGAATAATCTAGGGGAAAATCCCTATTATATAACAGTTTTTCCCTACAAAACCTTGTCATTCTCAAAAAAATACACTATCTTTGCATCAATATTTATGCATATTTACCAACCAAGGACTGACGAATAGAATGCCAAAAACAGATAATATGATTAAGAGAGCCATTTATAGCATACTCCTCATACTCATAACCTCACTGCAGGTTATGGGACTCCCCTACTGCGATGTTCGCAAATTCTCCATCATCGACGGACTTGCCGCCAACACGATTTCCGACATAGCACAGACACCCGACCGCCTGATGTGGTTCAGCACCTGGAATGGAATATCCTATTATGATGGAAACTCCTTCCATACCTTCCGTGATGAGGCAGACGATATCGATCTTCTTTCAACCAACCGCTTCATGGATATTTATGCCACAAGCAGAAACAACGTGTGGTGTATCACTGCGGGCAGACACCTCTATGCCTATGAGACCATATTGTGTACTTTCGTTCCCGTAGGTGACAACATCAATAAATTATATAACATCGACCTGCGAGTAGATAAGATATACCCTATCAAACAGGGCAACACCTGGGTAACGACCAAGTCTGGCGATTATCTGATACGTATCAAGGGACTCCAGAGAGAAGGAAATATTCCGGAGCTGATCAAGGTAGGACAAGACGGACTCCGAAGCGGAAACGTATGGCATATCTGGGCAGATCAGAAAAAACGCGAATGGATTCTCACCGACAAGGGAACCACCATCTACCACTCTCAATTCAGCACCCCCATCCCCTTCAAATGGATAAGAGAAGTGGGCGATAATATCTTTCTTGCCACCCAAGATGGACGCCTCGCCGTATTCGATGAGAACAACAAGCTGAATATGATACCACTCCCAGCCGGAGTAACCCGCATCAATCAGCTCAAGAACACGGGCTATCAGCTCCTGATAGCTACTAACCTGGGAATGATCATCTACAATCCACGCACCTTCAAAACTGAAATCATCAATGTACAAAGTCCAAGCCAGCCCCTGGCTGAGGTGAAGAATATCTATACGGATGATTTCGATATGGTATGGGTATTTACGGATGGTATGGGTGTAACCCTGGTAAATCCAAAGACTTCAGCCAAGCAATGGCTGTTTGCCGACCAACAGGATCCTATGGACCGCACCACCTCCGACAATTTCTTCATCACCCAAGATGAAAACAAGACTCTATGGATTGTGCCGAATGGAGGTACC
Organism: Segatella copri; assembly: GCF_002224675.1. Lineage (GTDB taxonomy): Bacteria > Bacteroidota > Bacteroidia > Bacteroidales > Bacteroidaceae > Prevotella > Prevotella copri_U. The sequence continues at coordinate 112,185 of NZ_NMPZ01000002.1, forward strand.
TTCAGCTACTTCGACCGCAAAGCCAGCAAACTGGTACCTTATCTCCTGAGGAGCAACTCTTCAGGCAACTACCGCGTGCCTAAAATCGGAAAGCATTTCCTTTCCGACCAGGGAATCCTCTGGATAGCAGGTACCCACGATCTTACCCAGGTAGCCTTCAAGAACCATACGTATCGCTTAAACAAACTGGAGAATGGAGAAGCAGAAGTACGTGCACTCTGCAATACTCCAGAAGGATACCATTGGACCGGTTATGCGAATGGTGTCGTGCAAGTAACTGACAGCAAGTATCAAACCGTAGGTTATCTGGCTCCAGGCGGTCAGATTGTACCTAACCAGGTGCCTTTCTGTCCATATCCAGTATATTCAATCTTCAGTGATACACGGGGCAGGATGTGGATAGGAACCAAAGGCGACGGACTCTATGTCCGGTCGCATGAAGGCGTAAGCCATTACGAGCACAATCCAGCCAACAAGGCATCGTTACCGCACAACGACATTTATGATGTGGTAGCTGACCGCCATGGAAGAATATGGGTAGCCACACATGGTGGCGGACTGGCTCTTACCCAAGAAGGCGAAACAGGTCTGTTCTTCTACAACAGGAACTTTGGCTTGCCATGGCCTAAGAATAGTTTTGCCGATATACGACGCATTTTCTGTACCCCTACAGGAGAAATTCTGGTAGGTACCACAGACGGTCTCATTACATTCGGCGATAACTTCAGGAATCCGCAACAGATCAAGTTCTATCAAACCTGCTATATTCCCAACGATACCACATCATTGGCAGCCAACGATGTCAACTTTATCATAGAGCATAGCAATGGCAAGACCTACATCTCTCAGTTAGGAGGAATCCTGGAAAGTATCGTCACCAAGAAACTGCTGCAGGACAACTTGAAGACAAAGTATTTCAAGAACATCAACTATAATGAGGGTATCGTGCAAAGCATGATAGAAGATAACGAGGGCAACCTATGGGTGATCCGTGAGTCGAGTATCAACAAATGTAATCTGAAGACAGGAAAGACCACCGTCTTCGGTCCGAACGACTTCGATTACAACATCTCCTTCACCGGGGCTCGCCCTACCCACGATCCAGCCACGAACGACATTTCCGTAGGAACCCCATTCGGATGGCTGACCTTCAATCCAGCAACCCTGAAGAAGAGTCAATACCAGGCTCATATCATCTTCACTTCGCTGCACTTTACCGGCGAAAGCGAGTCTATCCCTATCCTGCATAGCGAGAAGATCGTGATTCCAGCCAACAAACGAAACCTGACCATCAGCTTCGCTTCGCTCGATTATTCACGTAAGTATCAGGTGAAATACCGCTATCGCCTGGAGGGACATACTCCTCCTGGAAAATGGATTGACAATGGTAGCAGCAACACTATCGGCTTCAACCGAATCTCACAGGGAGACTATATTCTCAAGGTATCAGCCACCAACTCCCATGGTATATGGAGCAAGTACATTGCAGAACTTCCTATCGAGGTACGTCCTACTTTCTGGGAAAGTGTCTGGGGCAGACTCACCCTGCTGCTATTGCTCGCTGCGGTAGTGGCAAGTATATTCTACTCCTATAACAGGAAGCAGCGTGAAAAGCTGGAGCACGAAATGAGTCTGATGAAGAACGACTTCTTCAGCAATGCCAGTCATAAGTTGCGCACCCCGCTGACCCTGATTGGCGGACCGCTGCAACACGTTCTGGAAACCGAGCATGGTATCACCCGAAACAGTAGGGAAATGCTCGTCATTGCCCTGAAGAACTCAAGAGAAATGCTGAATATGCTCAACAAGGTACTGAGGTTCGACGACAATGCCAACTTCCTGGTCAACGGCGGACTCAACGAAAACGTCAATGAGGAAGGCAATGAGATGGAAAAAGTTGAAGGCGAAATAGACGACACCACCGTATCCAAGTACCTGAAGGAGTTGGAAGAAGAAAAGAAGAAAGAAAAGGCAAAGCACGAAGAGGAGGAAAAACAGAAGGGTACAGCCTCTAACAAACCAAGCAAGAATCTCACCATTCTTGTTGTGGAAGACAACTCCGACCTGCGCCTATATCTCAGCAGCGTACTCGAAGAAAAGTACAATGTGCTCCTGGCAGAAAACGGCAAGGTGGGTCTTTATAAGGCTCGCACAGAGATGCCAGACTTTATCCTCACCGATGTAACCATGCCTGTGATGGATGGTATCACAATGATACGTGAAATCAAGCAAGACCGTACCATCTCGCATATACCTATCATCATCCTCTCGGCAAAAGCCAGTGTGGAAGACCAGTTGAAGGGATTCGAACAGGGAGTGGATGGCTATCTTACGAAACCATTCTCTACCTCCTACCTGATAGGACGTATCGAGGCTGCCATCAACAAACGCAAGGCTACGCAGACAGACATAGCCAAGATGATGAAGCAGAACGGAAAAGTAGGATATGCTGGAAAGACTGAAAATTCAGGAAATGCCGAAGCAGCAGAAATCTTCCAACCAGCTACAGAGCCAAGAAAGACGCTCAGTGAGCTGAACTTCGATATTCAGGAAAAGGAAAGACTGGCAGAGGAGAAAAAGTCGGAACTGAAGAGCTATGCATTCATGGAAAGTCAAATCAACGACAAGACCATGGGTAGGATCCTGAAGTACGTGACCGACAATATGGGCAGTCCAGACCTGAAGATAGACGACATCGCAGATGCCATCGGTATGAGCCGAAGTGTACTCTACAACAAGATCAAGCAGGCTGTAGGTATGACACCAATCGACTTCGTGCGCCATATCCGAATCATGAGAGCCTGCGAATTGCTGCAGCAGACCAATGATCCGCTTACCAGCATCGCTTTCGAAGTAGGATTCAGCGACCCTAAGTACTTCTCCAAGGTATTCAAGAAAGAACTGGGTATTGTTCCTAGCGAATATCGCGAACGAACCAAGGAATAAAAGACTGGAAATTGTCTTCTATAAATCTATAGAATAGGCAGAACATTTTGTTCTGCCTATTTTTGTGTTTATTCGGTAAAAAAAAGCGTATAAACATCCCAAAAACCGCCCCAAGATGGCAAAAAGAGAGCAAAAACAGGGCATTTAATACTTTTTAAGACGAAATACATAAAAATTAATGTTGTATATGATACAACTTAACGAAAAAATGTGTATCTTTGCACCAAGTTCTTAGAAAAGTTAAATGATAGATTAATCGTAAGGCTTCTCTCCTATTTTATATTTTGAGTTAGGAAAGAAGACGAAAGAGTCCGGGGATTGTGAAATTCCCGGACTCTTTTTATTTCACCCAACCACCTATATCCCCCAATGCACCTTACAAATGATAACTCAGGCTATTTTTTTAGAAAATTTATGCAAACTATTTACTATTTCTAAAAGAAAAATAGTACCTTTGCACAATGATAATGATTCGGCGACAAAGGAACTTCTCCAAAGTCGAAGAAAAAAGGATTGAAATAAACATAAAATTAGATACAAATTAAAAATGAGAACCGTTTACGAATTCTCCGTTAAGGACAGAAAGGGAAAGGAAGTTTCCCTCAAAGAGTACGCTAACGAAGTACTGCTCATCGTTAACACAGCTACCAAGTGTGGCTTTACTCCTCAGTATGAGGAGCTGGAAAAACTCTATGAGACATACCACCAGCAAGGCTTCGAGATACTCGACTTCCCATGCAATCAGTTTGGTCAGCAAGCTCCCGGTACTGATGAAAGCATCCATCAGTTCTGCAAACTTACATACGGCACAGAATTTCAGCGCTACAAGAAGATCAAGGTAAATGGTGATGATGCCGCTCCTCTCTTCAAATTCCTCAAGGAATGCAAAGGCTTCGCAGGCTGGGACGAGACTCATCCGCTCTACCCTGTTCTCGACAAGATGCTCTCTGAGGCTGATCCTAACTACAAGGAAAGCACAGACATCAAGTGGAACTTCACCAAGTTCCTCGTTAACAAGAAGGGTCAGGTGGTGGCTCGCTTCGAACCTACTACCAGCTTCGACGTTATCGCAAAGGCCATCGAAGAGTGGCTTCAGGCATAAAGATAACTAGTTTCAAAGATAAAGTTAAGTACTTTCATTGATAAAAGCATAAAAAAGCCAGCTTACATTCCTGTAGGCTGGCTTTCTTATTTCTTTTTAATCTTTAATCTACCTGAGGTACAGTCTGGAGGAACTTATTGATTTCCTCATCACTCACCCTATAATCATGCAAATCTCCATTGAGATAGCTTTCGTATGATGGCATATCAATGAGACCATGACCAGAAAGACAGAAGAGAATCACGGTATTCTTACCCTCTTCAGTAGCCTTCTTTGCCTCACGGATGGTTGCTGCAATGGCATGACAGCTCTCTGGAGCTGGAATGATACCCTCTACACGGGCAAAGAGCATACCTGCCTCGAAAGCTTCTGTCTGGGCTACATCTACACCATGCATATAACCATCCTTGACCAACTGAGAGATAATCATGCCGGCACCATGGTAACGGAGACCACCTGCATGGATGTTGGCTGGCTTAAAGTCATGCCCCAAGGTAAACATTGGCAACAGCGGAGTATATCCAGCCTCATCGCCAAAGTCATATTCAAACTTTCCACGAGTCAACTTAGGACAGCTCTCTGGTTCTGCAGCGATGAACTCGGTATGCTTCTCGCCCTTCAGGTTATGACGCATAAATGGGAAGGCAAGTCCACCAAAGTTACTACCGCCACCAAAACAAGCAATCACCTTGTCAGGATACTCACCTGCCATCTCCATCTGCTTTTCAGCCTCCAGACCGATGACTGTCTGATGCAAAGCCACGTGATTCAAAACAGAACCCAAGGTATATTTACAGCCAGGAGTGGTGGTAGCCAACTCAACAGCCTCAGAAATGGCTGTACCGAGAGAACCTGGATGATGAGGATCGCGGGTAATGATGTTCTTACCGGCACGTGTACTCATACTAGGAGAACCCTCAACGGTAGCACCAAAGGTACGCATGATGCTGGAACGGTATGGCTTCTGCTGCATGGTAATCTTTACCTGATAAACGGCAGCCTCCAGTCCGTAGAGCTTGGCAGCATAGGAAAGGGCACACCCCCACTGTCCGGCACCTGTCTCTGTAGTAACATTGGTATCCCCCTCCTGCTTGCAGTAGTAGCACTGAGGAATGGCAGAGTTGATCTTATGTGAACCCAATGGTGTTGCACTTTCATTCTTGAAGTAGATATGTGCTGTAGTACCCAATGCTTCCTCTAATCCGTAGGCACGAACCAATGGTGTAGAACGGTAGAACGCATACTTTTCCTGTACATCCTCTGGAATGTCTATCCAGGCGTGCTCAGTATCAAGCTCCTGCTTAGAGCACTCCTTATTAAAGATGTGAGACAAGTCGTCTGCACTGAGCGGCTTGTGAGTCTGTGGGTTCAACGGTGGCATAGGCTTATTAGGCATATCTGCCTGAATGTTGTACCACTGAGTAGGGATATCCTGCTCCTGGAGAATAAACTTTTTCTGTCTCATGTATATGTTTTTATTAAATTGTTAATTCTAGCTACAAAAGTACAAATAAAAAATGAAATACAGAAATATTCCCTTGTTTTTTAACGAATTTGATGTATTTTGAGCATAAAATAGGAGTAATTATTATCGCGTAAGGATTATTTAATGTTTTATAAGTGTACTTTTACCAGTTTTCGCCCCTACTAACAACAATTATTCCCCCTATGTTTTTCATTTTCTTCGTACCTTTGCATCAGTTAAAACAAAGGCGTTGTGAAACGCTATTCATCATCTTTTACTTATACAAAAATATAAAGCATCGGAAAATCTGATAAGAGAATCAGAATTCCAATGCTTTTTTTTATTGATTTCAGTTCACGCTGAAAAACTTGCAGAAGTTTCACTCCTAGTCATTCACCTTGATCTGAGAAATGAAACTCAGCAGATTCTTTGCCTGTTCCACACTCTTCATATCGCGGATGCGAAGGTAGCGCTTGTTGTTCTTTTCCTTCAAGGCACAATCCTGGATATGGGTAGTGGCATAAGCGAGTACCCGGGAGAACATCTCGCTGCGATAGAACGGACTGTTCACATTGCTCACAAACTGCAGCTGCATGGTGCCCTGCTTGAGCATGATCTTCTCACAACCCAGCGACTTGCCCAGTCGGCGCAGACCTACCACACACATCAGCTCATCCGCCTCCCTAGGAACCGGACCGAAACGGTCGATCATTCGCTTACGGAATTCAGCCACCTCCTCTTCACTCTGCAGATGGTCGAGTTCGCGGTAGAGCAGCATTCGCTCAGAACTACCCGGCACGTAGGTATCCGGGAAATAGGTCTCCAGATCTGTCTCCACGGCACAGTCATCCACGAAATCATCACCCGTGAGCAATTTTCCTTCATCCATCTCCTGCTGATACAGGTCGTTGAACTCCTCGTTCTTCAACTCGGTGACAGTCTGGGAGAGAATCTTCTGATAAGTCTCGTAACCCAGATCTTCCATGAATCCACTCTGTTCAGAACCCAGCAGATTACCTGCACCACGAATATCCAGGTCCTGCATAGCCAGATTAAAACCGCTACCCAGGTCACTGAAGGTTTCCAGTGCTTCCAGACGGCGACGGGATTCCGGAGTAAGACATGCCTTAGCCGGAGCTATCAGATAGCAGAAAGCCTTCTTGTTGCTACGTCCTACCCTACCTCTCATCTGATGCAGGTCGCTCAATCCGAATCGGTGGGCATCATTCACGATGATGGTATTGGCATTGGAAATATCGATTCCGTTCTCTACGATGGTAGTAGAAAGAAGCAGATCATAGTCGTAATTGATGAATCCCATGATGATCTTCTCCAGTTCCTCCGGCTTCATCTGTCCATGCCCGATAGCTACGCGGCAGTCTGGCACCAGTTTCTCGATGAGCAATTTCAGCTCGGTCAGTTTGGCGATACGGTCGCAGACGAAGAACACCTGACCGTTACGGCTCATCTCAAAATTGATGGCATCGGCAATCACCGACTTGTCGAAGGTGATGACCTCGGTCTGGATAGGATAACGGTTAGGGGGCGGTGTACGCATGATACTCATATCGCGGGCTCCCATCAGCGAGAACTGCAGGGTTCTCGGAATCGGAGTAGCACTCATGGTAAGGGTATCCACATTCACCTTCAGCTGGCGAAGCTTTTCCTTGGTAGATACACCAAACTTCTGCTCCTCATCAATGATCAGCAGTCCCAGGTCGTGCCACTGTACTGACTTCGATATCAGTTTGTGGGTACCAATCAGGATATCCACCTTGCCCTCCTTCAGCTCTTCCAGAATGCGCCTGGTATCTTTGGCAGTACGGGCACGGCTCAGATATTCCAGGGAAACAGGAAGTCCCTCCAGTCGATGCTTGAAGGTCTGGTAATGCTGGTAGGCAAGCACCGTGGTAGGCACCAGCACAGCCACCTGCTTTCCATCGCAAGCCGCCTTGAAGGCAGCACGGATGGCAACCTCCGTCTTACCGAATCCCACATCTCCACACACCAGACGGTCCATCGGCCTACCGCTTTCCATGTCTTTCTTCACGTCAGCCGTAGCCTTGCTCTGGTCGGGCGTATCTTCATAAAGGAATGAAGCCTCCAGCTCATGCTGCAGATAACTGTCGGCACTATAGGCAAATCCCTTTTCACGCCGGCGTTGCGCATAGAGTTTGATCAGGTCGCGGGCGATATCCTTGATTCGCTTCTTTGCCTTCTCCTTCAACCGGTCCCAGGCACCTGTTCCCAGGGTAGAAAGGCGTGGTGGTTCACCGGTATCGCTTCTGCGGTATTTACTGATCTTATAGAGCGAGTGGATGCTCACATCCACCTTGTCGTTGTTCTTATACACGATGCGGATCATCTCCTGATAGCTGTCGCCGGTAGGCACACGCACCAGTCCGCCGAACTTTCCGATACCATAATCCACATGCACGATGAAGTCGCCATAATCCATCTCCTGCAACTCCTTCATGGTGAGCGCCATCTTTCCGGCTCTTGCCGAGTCTGAACGGAGGTTGTATTTATGGAATCGGTCGAAGATCTGGTGATCGGTAAAGAAGCAGGCATGCTTCTCATGGTCCACGAATCCCTCGTGGATGGTTTTCTCTACAGGGGTAAACCGGATCTGATACCTTTTCAGCTCCTCACTGTCGAAGATATCCTTCAGTCGTTCCTGCTGCTTCTGGCTGTCTGCCAATATATATAAGGTATAGCCCTGAAGCTGATAATCTTCAAGAGTCTGGGCGAGAAGATTGAAATTCTTGTGGAACAGCGGCTGCGGTGCCATATCAAAAGCGATGAGAGCCTGGTTATCGCCCTTGGCTGTCAACAGCTGCTCCTGCTTCCTGGCAACCTCACTCTCAGACTGCTTGCCGAATTCGATACGCACGTGCTCAACCAGCGCATGCTGAAAATCTGAAGCGGAAACGAGATTCAGATCAGCCTTCATCTCCCTTCTGATCTTCTCAGCCTCCATCTCGGTGGCACCTTCCAACTGTTCGGTCAGACTCTGGGTAGAGAAACCATCCTTGTAAATCTGCTCTATGCGGTCGTGCAGCAGCGTATAGTCATTCATCACCACGAGTGCATCCGCATCCAGGAAATGGAGGAAACACTGCTTCACGCTCTGTTCGGCAGCAAGTTCCGGAACGATTTCGATGGCATCACGCTTATCCTTCGAAAGCTGGTCTTCGATGTTGAAGGTACGGATGGTATCAATCTCATCACCGAAGAAATCGATACGAAACGGATATTCGCAACTGTAGGAATAGACGTCGAGGATGCTTCCACGAACGGCAAACTGTCCCGGTTCATAGACGTAATCAGTTTCCTGAAGTCCGAAATCACGCAACTGATGCACGATATCCACCTGTGCAGTCTGTTGTCCGACAGCAAGTTTGAGGATTCTCTCATCCAGAATCTGCTTGGAAACCACGAGCTCTGCCAGGGCATCCGGATAAGAAACGATATAGATTTGCTTGCCAGCCGACAATCGTGCCAGCACTTCCGTTCTCAGGATTTCGTTAGCCGCATCCCGCTGACCATACTTGATGGCGCGTCGGTAGCTGGAAGGAAAGAAGAAGACGCACTCCTGTCCCAGCATCTGCGTAAGATCATGATAGAAATACCCCGCTTCATCAGCATCATTGAGCACGAAAAGCACGGTGCGCTTCATCTTAGCCTGCAGCGAACCGAAGAACACCGAGGCAGAAGAGCACACCAATCCCTGAAGAAAGACAGAATGAACCGATTTCTTCTTCAATAAATCAAAGAGGGCATTCGCCTGTGGCGAACGCCCGTATAGTTTTGCAATTTCCTGTAATGTCACTTTTACTTCAATTTCGGATATTTCTTGAACCATCCATCGAGACGCAGTCTCATCACGCCGAAGAAAGCCTCTCCAAAGATACCGCCACTCATCTTGCTCACTCCCTCACGGCGATTCACAAAGATAACCGGCACCTCCTTGATCTTGAAACCAATCTTATAGGAAGTGAACTTCATCTCAATCTGGAAACCATAGCCCTTGAAGCGGATGGCATCAAGATTGATAGTCTCCAATACCTTGCGGCGATAGCAGACGAATCCTGCAGTGGTATCATGTACCTTGAAACCGGTAACGAAACGCACGTACTTGGAAGCGAAATAGCTCATCAATACGCGACCGATAGGCCAGTTCACCACGTTGACACCCGAAACATAACGGGAACCGATGGCTACATCGTAGCCCTCATCGTGGGTAGCCGCATAGAGGCGAGGCAGATCATTAGGATCGTGGCTGAAGTCGGCATCCATCTCGAAGATGAAGTCATAACCCTGCTTCAGCGACCATTTGAAGCCCATGATATAGGCTGTGCCCAAGCCCAGCTTACCCGAACGCTCCAGGATATGGAGACGGTCGGCAAACTCATCGGCCATCAGCTTCTTAACGATGTCTGCTGTTCCGTCCGGACTACCGTCATCGATAACAAGGATGTCGAATTTCTTCTCCAGGCCAAAAACGGCACGGATGATTTTTTCTATATTTTCCTTTTCGTTGTATGTAGGAATGATTACGATACTGTCACTCATAATGTTCTAATTTAATATATTTATTGGTCAGGATTCTCCACGAATCCCTGATATTCCTTCACCAGTCCACTCATGATGGCATCATAGCTCTTGGTCATCTGGTTCTTGATATTCTCAGGACCCTTGCCAATCGGCTCAATCGGTTCATGGATAGTGAGCTTCAGCGGATGCCAGAATGCCCAGTAGATATCCTTCATGCGGGGCTTGACCTCGAAACTGCCATTGATGGTAAGCGGGCAAACCGGCAACTGCAATTCGTCGGCAAGCATGAAGGCACCTCGGCGGAACACGCCCATGTGACCGGTAAAGCTGCGGGCACCCTCCGGGAATACCACCAGCGACATACCCTCCTTCAATACCTCGCGCGCCCTGTCATAGGAAGCACGGATCTTGGAAGGTCCACTCTTGTCGATAAAGATATGATGTGCATACTCGCAAGCCAAACCTACCAGAGGAATCTTGCGGATGCCCTTCTTCATCATCCACTTGAAGTTACGTCCCAGGAAGCCGTAGATCAGGAAGATGTCGAAAGCACCCTGATGATTGGCTACAAACACATAACTCTGATTCTTCTTCAGATGTTCCCTACCCTCTACCTTCACCGGCAGGAGAAGGAGACGGATCCACAGGATAGACCACCACTTGCCGGGATAATATCCCCAGAAGTGGCCATTGCCCAGTCTGCAGCCTATCACGGTAACAAGACTGGTCAGGATGCTTGCCAGAACAAGAATCGGCAAACATATCAAAAGCTGATATAATCGATATAAGTACTTCATAATCGCAATTTCATGAATTATTGGAAGATAGTAATTTGATCATCTTATTTTCGTTTCAATGTGATGACTACTATTTCAGGAGTTGCTCCGATGCGGATTGGAATGGTTCCTCCCAATCCAGCTGTGGTATAGAGCTGGCATCCCTCGCGCTCATAGAGTCCGTAATCGAAAGCCGAGAACATAGACGGGCGCAAGCCGAGAACAGAAACCTGTCCGCCATGGGTATGTCCGCTCAGGGTAAGCTGTGGAGCTACCAGCACGCTGTCCTTCGAACCATATTTCTCGTTGATACGTGAAGGCGTCATGTCTTTCCACATCTCCGGAATATGCTGGAGCATCAGCACAAACTGTCCTTTCTTTATACCGTAGAGTGCCTGTGCCACCTCTGCACGCGAAGGCTTCTTGAAGTTTTCGGTACCGGCTACATAGATGGAATCCTTTCCGCGATGCAGCACGAAGTGCTCATTCATCAGCAGATGCCATCCCATCTCCCGTTCCGTCTGCTGCACCTTTTCTTCTATCCTGCGGATTTCTGCCTCGTCATCCACATTCATATAATAGGTGTAATCGTGATTGCCCAATACGCTCACCACGCCATCCTTCGCCTTCAGACCACTCAATGTCTTCTTGAAAGGAACCAGTTCCTCCGGTCTCACATTCTGCAGATCACCCGTAAAGCAGATCAGGTCGGGATGCTGGGCATTGATGCTATCTACATCCCGCTGAGGCATGTGTCTGCGCCATCCATAATAGGAACCTACATGGATATCGCTGAAATGCACGATGCGGTAACCCTCAAACGCCTCAGGCAGATCGGGCACATAGACCGTGAGATGCTTCACCTGAAACTGTCGTACCCCCATCGTAAAGCCATAGATGAAACTGAAGAAAGCCCATACGGCAAGGAAGATTCCTACCAGTTTTCCCCAGTTGCGTGCCCGATGCACACTGCCTCTAAACCTGCCATCCCCTTTTTTTGCCTTGAAGCAGCGGGAGAGCTTCATACATTCCCATCCCACAAAACTGGTGAAGGCAAAGACAAACTGCGGAACAGCCAGCAGTGCCATCATGCCAAACCAGATGTCTATGAACACCGGATTGGCAGGCAGGAAGTCAGGCTCCAGGGTGAGATAGGCAGTGTATCCTATCACGATGGCAGCAGGCAACCAATATAGTATCTTTCGTTTTCCCTTAGGAATATGCAGGTATTTCCGGTCTATCCAGAGATAGGGCAATACCGTGAGCACAATCACGGGAATCAATAATCTAGCTATCATTGTTAAAAACTATCTTTTTTATCTTCTCGAACTTCTGATTACTAACATCATCTTCTCACCTTCTATTTCAGCAGGCTCGACTGCAGGAACCTTTTCATCAGTTCCACGGGAACGCCCCTGCGGCGGGCATAATCCCTCAGCTGGTCATCCCCGATCTTACCCAGTTCGAAATATCTAGCCATGGGATGAGCGAACATCAGTCCCGACACACTGGCATGGGGCGTCATCATTCCGCTTTCCGTGAGTCGGATGCCCACCTGCTTCATATCGAGAAGCTGGTCGATGAGGAAATTTGCACTCGTATCCGGCAGCGAAGGATAGCCGATGGCTGGTCGGATGCCCTGATACTCCTCCCTAAGCTGCTGTTCGATGGTAAGATGTTCATCGGGTGCATAGGCCCAATAAGTCTTTCTTACCTCTTCGTGCAGTTTCTCGGCAGTAGCCTCTGCCAGTCGGTCGCTCAGGGTCTGTGCCATCATGTTGAGATAATCATCGTGCCGGTAGGCATCCATGATTCCTCCATCTACCGTAGAACAGAACACCCCGATCTGGTCTTTCTCCCCGTGAGCCAGCGGACGGATGAAATCAGCCAGACAGAGATTCGGTGCGCCCGGAGCAGAAGGATGCTGCTGGCGGAGCATCGGAAAACGGAGCTGCTGATCCAGAAACAGGATATCATCCCCATCGCTGTTGGCATCGAAGAGCTGGAAGATAGCCCGGCTATGAAACCTGTCCTCCCAGGAGGCAAGCATATCCAGTGCTTCCTGCTGCATCTTCTCCTTGTCGCTGCGTGGCTTTCCGCTCAATCCCCAGGCATGATAGAAATAGAGCCAGTTGATATAGGGCACCAGCTCTGATATTCTGTATTGCCTAACGATTCTATCTTTTGTCATAAGTCAACTCCTCACCACGATAAGCAGCATCAAAGGCACCCTTGTTATAGACAAGGTGACCATTGCAGAAGGTCTGCTCCACCTGCCACTGATATTCATGTCCCTCCATCGGACTCCACTTGCACTTGCTCTGGATGACATCCTTTGTAACGGTCCATGGAGAATGAGGCTTCACGATGGCGATATCTGCCTGATAACCCTTGCGCAGGAAACCACGCTGGGCTACCTGGAAGAGCTGAGCCGGCTGATGCGCCATCAGCTCAACCATCCGTTCGATGGTAAGCACGCCTTCATCTACCAGTTCCAGCATGGAAACGAGCGAGAACTGCACCATCGGCATACCCGAAGCCGCCTTGGCACATCCCCCCTGCTTGTCCTTCCACTCGTGTGGAGCATGGTCGGTACCGATGGTGGCGATGGTTCCGTCGCTGAGCGCCTTGCGCAAGGCATCACGGTCTGCCAGGGTCTTGATGGCAGGATTGCACTTGATGAGCGCCTTCTTCGTAGCATAGTCGGCATCCGAGAAGACGAGATGGGCTATCACCGCCTCTCCTGTAATCTGAGGAAGAGGGATGCCATCTCCGGAATGCTCATTCGCCTTTTCATTCTGATGGGCGAAGAGCTCCAGCTCCCGGGCTGTCGTAACATGGGCGATATGCAGACGGGTACCAAACTCGCGGGCTAATTCCACTGCGAGTTTGCTGCTCTCATAGCATGCCTCTTCGCTGCGGATTTCCGGATGATGCTCCACGGCAGGATCCTCTCCGTACTTAGCCTTGGCCTCTGCCATGTTGCGGTTGATGATTCCGGTATCCTCGCAGTGCGTCATCACCGGCAGGTTCAGATCCTTAGCCGTCTTGAAGACGCGCTTCAGCGATTCCATCTTATCCACCAGCATATTACCGGTGCTGGAACCCATGAAGAGCTTGATGCCTGGCACATGGTGCATATCCAGCTGGGCAAAGGAATCCACGTTGTCATTGGTGGCACCATAGAAGAAGCTGTAGTTTACATGACTCTTCTCTGCGCCCAACTTTCTCTTGTCATTCCACGCCTGCAGTTCGGTAGTCTGCGGCACGGTATTCGGCATTTCCATATAGGAAGTCACGCCGCCATAGGCAGCCGCGCGGCTCTCACTCTCGATATCCGCCTTGCGGGTAAGTCCCGGCTCACGGAAATGAACATGGTCATCTATTACACCCGGCAAAACGAAACACCCCGTAGCATCCACTACTTCATCGTAGATGCCACGGGGAGCCATGCCTTCAAATATATCAGATATCACTTCACCATCGACAAGAAGATCACCCAGGAATGAGCGACCTTCATTGACAATAGTTCCGCCTTTAATTAACATTTTAGACATAGTATTTCTTTTTTCTAAACTTTGAATTTACTCTTTTGCTTCAGGAATGCTTGGCTTCGCCAGCTCGTTAGGCGTTGGTGCAGGAGCCGCATTCGGATCGGTCTGCGGAGCCTCCATCTGTCCAGCCTGCATGCTTGGATCCATCTGTGCTTCATGGGTACCGTTCATGATAGCCTGGTTTTCCTGTGCTTTCTGGTAGTAGTCCTTCACGTATGGATCGCTCTTGAAGTGTTCTGTAGCCTTGCTCATGATATCCTCTATCCATGGCGAAAGCATCGGATACTGGTTGCCCATGGTTACGAGGAAGAATACGCCTGGTCCCAAGACATTCTCGAAGTTGTCGGTAATGAAGGTAGTCACCAGCTTGTCCTCCTGCTCGGAGAGTTTCATCGCCTCAGCATTCAGCTGGGCAGTCACCGCCTGCATATCGCTTCCATTCATGATGGCCTGGTCGTGCTTATGCACCAGTTCCCGCTGCTGGCTCTGCAGCTGCTGGTATTTCTTGAAGAATCCGAAGAGCTTATCGTTGAGTGGCGTTCCACTTACTACCTGCTGTACATCGTCGAGTTTCACGGTAATGGTTCCCGCCTCCAGCACCAGCGGCAGAACAGGCTCATCGTCCATGAAGACATTTGCCATTCTTGCAGAATCTACCGTTCCCTGGAAATGGAACTGTCCATGTACCACATCACAGGAGTCGATCTTGCTGAATTCGTTATTCTTTAAGATTTGAAGGTAGAGCATACGGCCATCCAGGGTACTCACGTTGGAAGTACCCGAAATATCGTAGCTACTGGCGCATGAGGTAAGCGCCACCAAGGTGATAAGTGCGTAAAATATCTTATTCATAAGCTTTATAATTCACATTCAGTGAACAAAAGTACAATCATTTCTTGAAGTACCGAAATAAATTGATGCAATTTAATTGAATATTACAAGTATTTATGTTTTATTTGCATTCTTCCCCCTTCATTTCGTGCGAAATGCGGAAGGTGGTGTAGAGTTCCAGGATAGATGCCACCAGCATCACCACGATCCACTTGCCGTAGAAGATGGAGTAAAAGAGCTGCGGATTGCCCAGCCATTTCTCGGTAAAGGTATAGACCGTATCCACCATCGAGATGCCGGCAAAGATAAAGAGGATGTTGGCTACATTCTGGATGCGCTTCAGGCGATGGATGACAGGCGACTTGCCCTCGTAGGTCTGCATCGACTGGATCACGCTGAAGAGCACGGTGCCCAGAAGGAACACCCAGCTCGTGGTTTCCACCAGCGAAGGATAAATCTGTTTCAGCACAAAGCTGCACGCACCGACAACCATCAGCACGCCGCCCAACAAAAACAAAGCACTCTGTATTTTATTCAACTGTTTCATCTTTCTTACTTTCTTTTTCTGTTCGTTCACACCTTATATTATATATAGATTGCGTTACCGGATGGAATCCTTGTCCTCCTCGTTTTCATCTATTTCCACCGAACCGGGCAAATCCGTGCTCAGCACGAAGATATCCTCATTGTCAGCCTTCATGAAGTAGCGTTCGCGCGCTATCTTGCCGAAGACTTCCGGTCCCTTGCGCATTTCCTTCAGGATGCGGAGATCCCGGTCATACTCCGTTCTGTACTTTTCTATCTCCGAACGCAGCGTGGCTATCTCAATCTGATACTTGATATGCTGGCGGATGCTATTGTCGTCAATGACACCCACTATCAAAACACCCGCAATTATCACTATAAGATATTTATAGTGAGCGAGATAATTCCATATAATACTTAACTTTTGACTCATTAATTTCCGAATTTGTTTGCAAAGATAATATTTTTTTGTTATCTTTGCATCACAATTAAGAAAAAATAATGTAAGTGAACGTATATTCAAGCAAAAAAGAATGGAAGAATACATAGTTTCGGCTAGAAAATACCGTCCGATGACCTTTGATTCGGTGGTTGGACAGAGTGCGTTGACTACCACATTGAAGAATGCAGTGAAGAGTGGCAAGCTTGCCCACGCTTATCTTTTCTGCGGTCCGAGAGGTGTGGGAAAGACCACCTGTGCCCGCATCTTTGCCAAGGCAATCAACTGCGAGCACCCTCGCGAGGACGGCGAGGCATGCAACACCTGCGAGAGCTGCCAGGCTTTCAATGAGCAGCGCTCCTACAACATCTTCGAACTGGATGCCGCCAGCAACAATGGTGTCGATCAGATCAAGGCCCTGATGGAGCAGACCCGCATCCCGCCTCAGGTAGGCAAATACAAGGTGTTCATCATCGATGAGGTCCACATGCTCAGTGCCGCCGCCTTCAATGCCTTTCTCAAGACTCTGGAGGAACCGCCATCGCACGTGATCTTCATCCTCGCCACCACCGAGAAGCACAAGATCCTGCCTACCATCCTGAGTAGATGCCAGATCTACGACTTCGAGCGGATGACCGTACCCAACACCATCGCCCACCTCAAGATGGTGGCAGAGAAGGAAGGCATCCAATACGAGGAGCAGGCGCTTGCCGTCATCGCAGAGAAGGCAGACGGAGGTATGCGAGATGCCCTCTCCATCTTCGATCAGGCTGCCAGCTTCTGCCAGGGCAACATCACCTACCAGAAGGTGATAGAAGACCT
Source organism: Segatella copri (assembly GCF_002224675.1). Classification (GTDB taxonomy): domain Bacteria; phylum Bacteroidota; class Bacteroidia; order Bacteroidales; family Bacteroidaceae; genus Prevotella; species Prevotella copri_U. Next base: position 129,202 of record NZ_NMPZ01000002.1, read on the forward strand.
GAACGTACTCGACAGTGACAACTACTTCAAGCTCGTGGACCTCGCCCTGGAGAACAAGGTGAGCCAGATGATGCTGCTGCTCGACAATATCCTGGGCAAGGGATTCGACGGCGGAAACATGATTCAGGGACTCGCCCAGCACGTACGCAACGTGATGATGGCGAAGGATACCCAGACCCTGCCGCTGCTGGAAACCAGCGAAGAGCAGAAGGCAAAATACGTGGAGCAGGCAAAGAAGGCTCCTACACCTTTCTTATATAAGGCACTCCAGCTGATGAACAACTGCGATGTGCAGTACCGACAGAGTTCCAACAAGCGACTGCTCGTAGAGCTGACCCTGATACAGATTGGTCAGATTACCCAGCCGGAAGACCAGGATGTGCCTAGTGCGGGGCGTACGCCCCACAGACTAAAATCCCTGTTTCAGAAAATCGTTGCCCAGCTTAAGCCTGCCTCTCAGGGTGCAGGTGCCGGGCAAGAGAGCGGCAGCAAGGCTCCCATTACAGGAGCACAGCCTGTCGCTGCAGCTACTGCTGCGCCTATATCAACAGAGAAAAACGGCTCTGAGGAGGCTGCATCCGCAGCATCGCCGAAGGCAAAGACCATTCTCAAGTCGCCGGCTCAGGTAAAGCTGAAAGGCATCGGCATGAGCTTCGCCAACCTGGAGAAGACGGAGCAGAACAGTCAGCGCATCTACAATCCTATCGACCAGCTCAAGGAAGAAACACCGGCATCAACCGGAGCTGCCGCCAACCACGACCAGCCTTTCACCCAGGAACAGGTAGAAGGCCAGTGGATCAGCATGTGTCTGAGAATGCAAGGCATCAAGGACTTCATCGGACTTGCCAATCGCATGAAACCGATCGTACCTACCATCACCGACTTTCCGCATATCGAGGTAGTCATCGACAACAAGCTGCTGCTCGACGACGTGGTCAAGATCAAGGGCAGAATCCTGCAGACCTTCAGAATCGGCTTGAACAACAGCCAGGTAACACTCGACTACCGTCTGGCAGAATCGGATGAAGTAACCCGAATCCTTTCCAAGCGAGAGATACTTGAGAATATGATAAAGGAAAACCCTGCCATCGGCAAACTGACCCAGGATCTACGGTTAGTCATGGCATAAACAAACAGAATAGTAAGACAATAATGGCAAGAAGACTTAGAAAGAAGCGTATAGCCGTGATACTGCTCACGTTTACAGCCCTCATCGGATGGACCACCCACAGCTGCGTATCGCGCTGCACCTCATCCGACAAGGAGAAATCTGCAGATTCACTGCCTACGGTACATATCAACGATTCCATCACCAATGCCCTCACCGAGGGAAAGGCATACCAGGAGATGGATTCCGTCATCGAGAGATACCTCAAGAGATGGGAAATCAACGGTGCCCAGCTCGTCATCACCCGCAACGACTCCCTGCTCTATGCCCGTGGATTCGGATGGGCAGACAAGGAAAGGGGCATCCGCATGGAACCCAACATGCTGATGCGCTTTGCATCCGTATCCAAGCTCATCACCGCTGCCGGCATCATGAAGCTGGTAGAGATGAAGAAGCTGCGCATGGGCGACAAGGTGTTCGGACAGAAGGGCATCCTCTGCGATACCACCTATAATAACAGCATCAAGGACCAGCGCTACTACAACATCACCGTAGAGCAGCTGCTGCGCCACCAGGCAGGTTTCAACAACTATGCCGGCGACCCGGTATCCTCCACCCGTTACATCATGATGCAGAACCACCTCACCACCCCTCCCGACCATCCTACCCTGCTCAGGATTCTTCTGAAGCGTCATCTGGGTTATACGCCGGGCGAGGGCAAGTGCTACAGCAATCTTGGCTATATGATTCTCTCGATGATTGTGGAGAAGAAGAGCGGAATGAAATACGAGAACTTCATCCAGAAGTATGTGCTCCAGCCAGCCGGCTGTTTCGACATGCACATTGCGGGCACCTATTACAAGGACCGCCGTCCTAACGAGACGAAGTATTACATGCATCAGGGCAGCATTCCGGTATATGAGTACAACAACAGTGGCAGGATGGTAGAGAAGTGCTATGGCGATACTGATCTTCCCCGACTTTCGGGAGCAGGAGCCTGGTGCGGTTCGGCAGCCGAGCTGTCGAGATTCATTGCGAGCATCGACGGCATGCCTCATGTCAAGGATATCCTGAGCAGGAAGAGTGTGCAGTTTATGACGCAGGAACAGCCTAACCATCAGTACTCCATAGGCTGGAACTACACGCCGAAGAGCAACCGCCCTTGGATCCGCACGGGTTCCCTTGCCGGCACCTCTGCGCTGATTCTGAAATATCCCGACGGTCAGTGCTGGATTCTCATCACCAACACCTCCACCTGGAAGGGTCATGGCTTCAGCAACGACACCATGGCATTCTTCGAGAAGCTGCGCAAGAAATATATGCCGCAGATGCCAAAGCGTGATCTCTTCCTGTAAAAAGGACAGAGGGATGTGATCTTCAAAGCAAAAAAACAGCTTAAAATTTGGAGGTTACAAATATTCGGCGTATCTTTGCAAATATGTTTAATTAATCATGGAGGATAGAATATGATGATATACGTAGCCAACCCACTTTACGATGCCGTCTTCAAGTATATGATGGAAGATGAGCGAAGGGTGAACAACAGATTGGAGAAGATACTGAGCGTATTCGACCAGTCGCAGATTTATCCGGACGACCAGCGAATGCTTGAGTTGGATGAGAACAAATATGCGGATGATGCCGAAATGGCACATATACTCCATCGTCTCCAGTCGGCAGCCGCTAATCCTGACATCAGAAACAGGATGAATGCAGAGGATGAGTTCTTCCAGGCTCTGGAAGACAGGGATACAGTCATTATGCAAAAGGATGCTACAATCATGACGCAGAAAAAAAAGCTTGAAGAGAAGGATGCATCCTTGCGCGCAGCAGTTTTGGCATTATCGAAGTCGGGCATGAATGCAGAAATGATAGCAAAGACTTTGAATATCCCCCATCCTACTTTCGCAAGCGTATTTTAAAAAGCGTATGGATTCATTATTTCTACTTCAGTTTGCATGCTTCATATTCATGCTCATCAATGCCTTCATCGTAGCACTCTCCCATCTGCATGTAAGATGGGAGAACAAGCGGTATGAGCGTTCTCGATGGATGATCGTTGCTGCCCTGATAGGACTGGCGATACAATATGTGCTGCAGATGACTTTCGGGTTCCGTGCTATGCACGATAATCTGGGGGCGGTCATCAACATCCTCCTCTATACCCCCTGCTTCTCGCTCATCTCCATAGGAATCTACAACATAGAAACCACCCGTGCTAACCTCAGAAAGATGATACTGATGTGCAGTGGCATTTATGCTGCCATCATTGTGGTCTTTTGCGTGGGTATCAGTCTTCATCATAGCCTGTATATCAGAGAGGGGCTTTATCTGATGCTGACTCTGTTTTGCGTAAGTGTTTTCTATTGCATATACATGATTATTCAGGAGATGATTAGGCGTAAAAATATGTTGGAGACAATGGCGGCAACTGATTTGTTGCCTTACGTGAGATATTCCCGAGCCAGTGTAATCATTCTATGGCTCGCAGTTCTCGCTATGCCAGTTGCCATCTTTTCTACTACCTTATTATATATAGTAGGTCCAGCCGTATTGCTTGCCTTGCTGTTCTTCAACCTTACGTTTATCGCTCTCGGCAGCAGTTATATCCCTACCGAAGAACTCTTGGATAAAGAAGTGGAAAACGATGCCTTGGTAGGAACAAAATATAGATATGGGGGGGGCACTTTCTGCTAAACAGCAGACCTCTGCTGATAGCAGAACAGAATCTTTACAACCACTTTCCGATGAGCGCAGAGATTTCATCCAGAAAAGTCTTGATGCATGGTGTGCGAATTTAGGATATAAGGACAGTACTGTGAATATGCTTACCCTCTCTCGCACACTTTGTATCTCCAAGGATGAGTTATCTGTATTCTTCGACCAGTATCTGAAAACTACATTCAGAATATGGCTTGGTGATATACGTTTCAATGCGGCAAAGAAGATGATGTTGGAATTTCCAGACTATAGTAATGACATTATTTCTGCCGAGTGTGGCTTCTCTGCCCGTACCTATCTGTACCGGATATTCAAGTCAAAGGAAGGTTGTACGCCTACCGAATGGCGAGAAGAAAATACCAGAAAAACGCATAATATAAGGGAATAAATCGTTAAAATGGGTGTCTACTTCCTACGAAGTAGACACCTAAAACATAGGAAGTAGACACATTGACAGGGGAATGCGCCTCCTTTTTTTGATGAAAAACACTATCTTTGTGCCATGAAAGAAATAATAGAAACTATACCAAGGATAGAATTAGCCCTGATCATCATTGGGGTGTTTGTACTCATATCAAGTATCATCTTCGGATATGCCATGATACATGAGTACAGGATGTATCTTGAGAATCATTGGAAGGCTCGCTATAGCTTTCGTGACTTCATCAAGAGAGAACGCTTTTATATCTTTTTGCTGTTGGCATCCATATTTATCTTCTTAACAAACCTCTTGTATTTTCTGGAGTGAGTTTCGGATAGAATGGATGAATTAGCTTTATGATGGATACCTGTCTTGTAATTGGAGACAGATCCTTACCTTTACGATAAAAAATAAATGAATGATATGAAAAATAATTTAACAACAAGACATCGGCTGCTGGTCGCAATGCTTGCATTTATTCTTCCTTTTTCTTTTGCGAAAGCAGAAGTAAAAGAAGATGGAAAGACTATTTCGCAAGGCTGGTACGTCGGTATTGAGGGTGGTATGCCTTTCGGTTTCTCTACTTTCTCAAGTTTCGGACACGACAAGACGCACCTCGGTTGGGCTGCTGGCTTATATGGCGGCTATCGTTTCAACTCCATCTTCTCGGCTGAGTTATCTGCCAAGTATGGAGAGATGAACTTGTCTGCACAAGACTGTTGCGTAGAACGCAACTATTGGTTGGGTAGCGACGGCGTGCTTTACAAGGCAGGTGTCTTAGGCATGGACAGTTGGGAATATGCCAATCTGAAAAGCCATGTCAGAATGGGCAGATATGGGGCAAGAGTGAATATCAATCTCCTTGGGTTGTTCCATCAAACAGCTGACAGCCGATGGGATTTGGCTGTTTCACCTCATATATATGCAGTAACGACCAAAGCTGACATCCATACTATAGCCGATGATGCTAAGGTGATGAAAGGTTCAACCAACTGGCATTTGGGTTATGGTGCAGACTTGCAAGTGGGCTACCAACTGACTTCATGTCTGAAATTGGGCATCTATTCGGGTCTGACCCGTCTTACTGGCGAACGTATGGACGGAATGCCGGAGCATCTGCACAAGAACAACTTCGTTTGGGAAAGTGGCATCAGACTGGGCTTCAGCTTCACCAAGGCAAAGAAAAGGAAGATGATGGAAACCTCAACCATTCCTCAGCCGGAAGTCCAGCAACAGCAGACTACCCCAGAGGAGAACACCCAACAGCAAGAGTCGGCTGCCAAGGCGGATAAGGCAGAAACCAAGGTTGCAGAACAAGACATTGCTGAAACCTCAGAGGTGAAATTCCCTGTTATCTACTTCAATTTCAACAGTATCGCCATCAACCCTGACGAGGAATCCAAGCTGAACGAAATCCTCCATATATTAAAGGAGAATCCGGATATGAAGGTGACGGTGACAGGCTGGTGCGACACCAGGGGCAGCGTAGCGGTGAACAAGCGCATTTCTCGCCAGCGAGCAGAAACCCTGAAGGCCTGGCTGGTAAAGAAAGGCATAGCGGCAAGCCGCATTTCGGCTGCAGGTAAGGGAAGCGACGGATCTCGCGAAGCCCAGAAAGCTCGCCGAGTAGAGACAACAGACAATCATCAGTAACCCATAAAACAAGATAGAAAATGAAAGCAAAAAGAAGATTTAATATTTGGTTATGGGTGCTGTTATGCGTCCCATGCCTGTTGGCAAGTTGCGACCATGATGTTCATGGTGGTGAGGATGAAGGTGGCTTGTCTGTATCGCTCACCTGGGCAGATGAAGCCGACCAAGGTACGGATGTGAATGACGTGAAGCTCTGGATATTCGATGCCGACAAGGGTTCCCTGATAGAGGAAAAGCATTATGGAAGCACGGAGGAAGTAGCAAGCCAACGATTCGAACTCCCGGAAGGAACCTATCGCATCCTGACTACCACCAACCTAACAAAACCGTTCTTTATCAGCGAACAGACCAGGGCTTTGACTAATTGGAACAATATTCTGATAGGTTTGACCAATCCCAAGGATGTAAGGAACAATGCCTATTTCGGAGTGACCGACGTGAAGATAGATAACAAGGAAGGTAACTATGTGGTGCAGAATCCTATTAGGAGCGTGCTTGCCGAACTGACCATCATCATCGAGAACATACCGAAAGGCACAGAGATGAGTGGCAAGGCGCTGGATTGTGCCTGGTGTCTGTTCCCTACACTGAAGAATAGTGATGGAGAATATGGTTTGCCGAGCATAGAGCCAACGGAAGTGGAACTCCCTACCCTCCTGGCTACGGAATCAACCCTGAAATCGGAAGTCATTCGGCTGATGCCGACCATACAGGGAAGCCCCGCCTCTCATATCTATCTCCGACTGCTGCTCCCTAACGAGACCTTGCAGGAGTTTGACATCACCGCTCCTATGATGAAGGTAGGAGGAAAGTATGAACTAAGGTTCAAGTACGAAGAGATGCGGCCGAAGATGAATCTGCAAACAGGCATCAATGGCTGGAATGACCTCAACAAAGAAGTAGAAATCAAATAAAAAAATAACTTTTAAAATATTTATAATATGAAAAAGATGACTAAGTTTTTCGCCCTTGCACTCTTGGCAGGTGCAATGGTTTCATGCAGTACAGAAGACACCGCACCTTCTACCCAGAACGATAAGGTAGCCGTGCAGTTTACTGGTGGTATCAGCGTAAACACCCGTGCTGCGGGTGTAGCCTGGGCTGATGGTGACAAGATAGGTATCTTCATGACTGGAGCAAATCAGCCTCTCTCGGCAGATGCAATTAAAGAGGGTGTTGACAATGTTTGCTATCAGTCAAATGGAAGTATAGCCTTTTCACCTGTTTCTGGTGGTAAGACTATTTTCTTCCCGATAGATGGAGATGTGGACTTCTATTCTTACTATCCACAGACCACTGTCAATGACTACAAGGTAGCACTTGATGTAACAGACCAAGGGAAACAAGAAGCTATCGACTTCATGTATGCCAAGACAGAAGGTTGCAACAAAGCTACGCCACAGGTTGACTTGAGGTTCTTCCATAAGTTAAGCAATCTTATTTTGGATGTTCAACCAGGTAACGGTCTCACGCAAGAAGACCTTAAGAAAATGACTGTGACAGTGAAAGGTCAGAATACCAAAGCCACTTTCAATCTTGTGGATGGAACTATCTCTGGTGAAGAAACTCCTGCGGACATCACGATGAAAACTACCGAAGCTGGCAAGCTGTATGAGGCAATCCTGCTCCCTACAGAAGAAGCAAGCCGAGTGATAGAGTTTGACCTCAAGAATGGTTACGACGCTCCTTTTGTATGGACAATGCCAGTAAAACTTGAGGGTGGCAAAAGATACCACTATACAGTAGTAAAATTGAGTCGTTCTGCCGTAGATATTTCTGGAACCATTAAGTCTTGGACAGAGGCAGGAGACAATAATGAACATATAGCACAATAACAACTCTTAAATAACAAGATATATGAAAAAATTTAAATTCTTATACATCGCTGCCGCAGCATTGCTGTTTGCTGCTTGCGCTAACGAAGAAGATGGTATTGGCAACAATGGTCCTGTTGCTGCTACAGTAAAGGCGGATATTTCCAACAATATCAAAACCCGTGGAACTGCAGACAACAACAGCTGGACAGCAGGCGATGCCATTGGCGTGTACGTCACTTCCGCAGGAAACACAAAAGGAACAAATGTAAAGTATGAATATGACAATTATGGTGAATTTGTTTCGGCAAATCCTATTTATTTTAGAGATAATGCGGAACAGACATTCAGTGCGTATTATCCATACATTGATGACCCCAATAATGACAAATTCGATGAGGATGGTTGGTTAATAAATGATTGGACTATTGATTACAGCAATCCAAGTAATACCTTATTAGCAAACGATTTTCTCTTTGCCTCGGGAGCAATAGCCAGCAAAGCATCGCCAATGGTTAATTTCACTGACTTGAATAATGTGGGTGAATCCTTGCCAGAGAAAGATCATCGCTTTAAGCACAAGATGAGTATGATAGAATTTACGGTCAGTGCAGGAGAAGGTGTCGAGAGCAGCAAGAGTGATCTTCAAAGTATAACATTGGACAAGATAAAGACACAGGGTAAGATAAATGTAAAAACAGGTGCGACAGAAGCCACAGGGACTTCTTCCCCAATAACCTTACCAGTAACAGGTCTTTTGACCGATGCCAGGGTCTGCAAGTTCATACTCTTCCCGCAACAGTTCGAAAACAAAGAATTGACCATTAGTTGTAATGTGATGTATAACGAAAATACTATTAACAATTATACAACAAAGATATCCCTACCAAATGGATTCGAAGGTGGTAAAAAATATACTTATACTATCAGAGTTCATAATAATAGTATAGTAATAGGAAATGCAAACATAACGAGTTGGGATCTTGGCGTAGACAATGAACCTCTCGATGCAGAAATAGAATAATTCTGATAAATAAGGTACTGAAATAGGAAATACAGGGTTAGTGAGCTTGGTCGCTCACTAACTCACTAACAATAAAAAACTGAAGATTATGAAGACGATAAAACAAAGAATTTCCTATGCGGTAATGGGCCTTATGGCTATGGGCTTTACAGCATGTACGCAAAATGAAGATATGGCTCCAACGCTGAAAGGGCAGGAAATCAATGCCACTTTCTCTGTTGGAGGCATGCAGACTCGTGTCAATACATTTGGATACGGTGACAATTGGGAGGATAAAGATAAACTGACAGTAAGTATATTTACGGATTATGATCCTGGTAGTACGACTGTTCTTTCTTTTAATAGTGCAACAAACGAATGGTCTCGTACAGGAAGTTTTCGTTGGTTAACAGGCTACGATCAACATACTATTTTGGCTGTATATCCATCTGACACGGATTTTGGGAAAAATAATCTACAGTATGATTTACAGACAGATCAAAGCAGCGAAAGTAAATTAAAAAACGCTGATCTCATAACTGGATATTGGCACGATTCTCCTCGGTTTGATTTAAGCATTCGTATGAAGCATCGCATGTCGCTGGTCACGATAGTATATCATGTTGGTACTGCGGATTATCCTGATATGGATATTAGTGAACCACAAGTGTATTCTAAACACACCAGCGTTTATTTTAACAGAGACGACCGACAAGAGCAATTTGTCATGGGTACACCTTCTGGCAATCCTGATTGGGTAAAAGCCTGTAAGCATGACGATGGTATGTTTTCTGCAATCGTTATCCCTGGTTCATACAAAACTGGCGAGATTTTCGTGAATTTCAAGATAGGCGACAAAAACTTCCATGCAAAAATGAGGTCAGATACGAACTTTCAAGAGGGCTATCGCTACACCTACGAACTCTATGTAGGAAAAGACAAAGTGGAACTAACCCGAATCAGCGTAGATGATTTGAAAGGTTGGGACAGTAACAACGAAGAAGATCTCAAATAATTGGAGGAAAGAATATGAAAAAGATATTTCAATACATCATGCTGGCTGTCGTTACTATAGTAATGGCGTCATGCACAAGTGATATAGAAGAAACAACCGCAACAACAGGCAAAAACAACGTACAGTTGGTTGTTGGTGAATTTCCGGCATTCGGAGATTCACAGACTCGTGCTATTGGTACACCTGATGAAGGCAAGACTTCATGGGCTGTAGGAGATGAGTTGCTTCTGGAGATGACCAGTAAGACTTTTGGGTCTAAGTATGCTGCTTTTACATATAATGGCAGTAGCTGGGAATTGGCAAGTGGCGAGCTGTCTTATAAAGAAGACGAAGTGCCAACCTTTCCTCATGTATATTATGCCCCTAATTACAAATGGGAAGCCGGCAAATTAGTTTTGAAAGAAGGCAAGGTTGAAGGAACGGATGAATATATCGAGGGAAAAGCCAATATCACCCCTAATGGTGAGGCTATAACCGTAAAATTTTCCGAGGCAACACGCAACTATTCCCGCTTGCGCATTGCAACTATGCCAAATAAGCCAATAACAGTTAGCATCGATAAATACACTCCTGCGGGCAGCAGCGATATGAAATGGGATCAAAATTATGCCCTTACTTCGGATGAAAAGGGCAATGCCTATTTATATGGTAATTTTGTACCATATTCCAAATTCACTGTGAAATATGAAGAAGCTCCTTTGGCAACTTATAAATTCTCGCAAGAATCAAAAAATGCTAAGAGTTATGCACTGGATGCTACTGTTGTTTCGCTGACTGACAAAGCTATCACTTACGATCAAATTGTGGAAGACGTCAAGAAGGAATTGTATGCGGGCAAGACTTACATCAATCTCATTCTTGCTCCCGATGTGGATGAAGAAACATTGGAAGCAATAAATATCGGACTTAAAGATGCAAGGGATGGGAGTATAAACCTTACTTTGATAGGATGTAAGAAGATTCCTTCAAGAGGATTTATGTACTGGGACATGCTGAAATCCATAGTCCTCCCAGATGTTACAGAAATCGGGGAAAATGCTTTTTCAGATTGTTCAGGGCTTCAAAAAGTAGTTTTAGGCAATCTTACAAAAGTATATGGTAATGTCAGAGAGAATGGTATCTTTGATGGTCTCGACACCCGGTTAATCGATTTGGTTTTGTCAAAAGACCAGAAAGTTATGAATGATGGCGAAGCCGAAGGTAGGTATTGTTGGACTGCTGATATTATTGCAGATTATGCTCTTAGTGTTGAACATGTCAGCAAAAAATTCCTTGGGTATGAATTTAAGTCCATAACGTGTAGATATAAATTTGAATAATAAAGTAGATTGTTTAACTCCTAAGCTGGGCAGGAGTATAAGTTGCCCAGCAATTATATCCCCCGCACCTCACGGGAAACGACAAGGGTCTATATGCCACGATGAAAAGGTGGCGTATAGACCCTTGATTATATGGTGATATTCGTAATCTACATCTCAGCTTTCTGTTTTTTATGAATTGCTCAGATTCTTAATGATTTCCAAAGACAGCTGGGTAGCTTTGGCAACCTGTTCGGCAGAAAGTCCCATTGCCAGCAATCGTTGTGCTGTTTCTGTGTTGGCCTCATGTTTGCCTTCTGCTATACCTTTTTCCATACCTTCAGCAATTCCTTCTTCCTTACCTTTTTCCTTACCTTTCTGGTAGCTGTCATCTATGAGGGTTCTTTCAACGCTTACGGAATCCCAAAACTTGTCGTAGGCTCTGAGTTCGGCATCCGAGAAACCGGAAATCTCCAGCTCCTCTACGGCTTTTCCAATCTCTGGGTCATTGAGCAGGTCGGAAGGAATCTCCTTCGTATTGGAATTGATTTCCGTGAGGAAACGGAGCCACAATACCATCATGCGCTTGTCGGCGATGGAATGAGGTGTGAACTTAGGGAGTTCAATGAAGGTGAAATGCAAGCCTTTAATCACCTTGTTACTGTCCTTATCGTGCACGATGCGGTAGTTGTGGATGAAATCTGGAGTATCATGCGCAAAGATATCATTTATCAGGTTGAGAGAATACACTGGTTGCAGTTCGCTGTATTTTCCGCCCTTTTTAGCCTGACTCACATAGAGCTTGGATGCATTGAACAGTACTCGCTGCTGAAATGCATCAGACCATTCCATCTGCATTTCCACGCAGAACTTCCTGCCTCTGACATCTGTGCAGAGTACATCCACAATGGTGTTTTTGCCCCCTTCGAGCTGGGGCACAAGTTCTGTAGGCAGATACTTGATTTCTTGTATCTGCTCCTCTTCGCTGAGTGGCAGGAGTGCGTTCAGAAGACTGATCAGTCTTTTAGGATGATTGCCGAATATCTTCTTGAACGTGAGGTCTGCCTTAGGATCTAAGTACTTCATAACCATCTGTTTTAAAATTCTCAAGCGCAAAGTTACGACTTTATTTTCATATCTGCAAGGGATTTCTGGGAAAAGTTACGGAAAAAGTGAGAGATTGCGTTTTTTATGTAACAGGACAAGGGTCTATATGCCACGATGAAAAGGTGGCGTATAGACCCTTGATTATATGGTGACATTCGTAATCTACATCTCCGCTTTCTGTTTTTTATGAATTGCTCAGATTCTTAATGACTGAACTTTGCATGTGGCTTAAGTACGGGCTGAAGGCCCAAAAGCTCCTAGCCCAGGGCAGCGCCCTGGGTATGATGGCAATCAGCAAGGCGCCCTGTAAGGGCAAAAGCTTTGTATATTGCCAGGTATTTGAAAGCTTTTGCCCTTACAGGGCGACAGGTTTGCGTCCATAAACACCCAGGGCGATGCCCTGGGCTAGGAGCTTCTGCCCTTTCAGGGCGTGTGGGGCTTACTTGCGAAAGTTCAGTAATTTAATAATTGCTTGGCAGAAACTTCTACTACCCCGCCATTTCCGTCACTAATGACCACAGGACGATTGTATAAAGCCTTTTCTACCAACATATCATGCTGAGCTTCAACTAAACCTGATTCAACTTCGTTGATAAAGCCCTCAATCTCACTTTCACTCATAATCCTTAATATTTTAAATTAGTTCTGCAAATATACATCAAAACCCTGACAACATAAAGTTTTTTGTGATTTTAACACATAATATTCCCCCAACCTGTCACGAGTATTTGTTCCCTACCGATGTATTCCGGATTAGTATTGGTATGGGATGGCTATCCTTTATCTTATAAAATACGGGAATCCAAACTTTTCCCGAAACTTTTCTCCCGTTTTCTTTGCGTTTTCAAAATAAAGTCGTAACTTTGCAATCAAGATAGATTAAAAAAGGAGGTTGCGATGCCAAAGATATTTGAATACTTCGGATTTATCTTTCTGTTCTATTCAAATGAGCATGAACCAATACACGTTCAACTAAAATAACGAAGAAATTATGAACTTAAGTATCGTTTCTGCAAAATATGTGGCGCCATTAAAAGTTGAATTACACTTTAATGATGATACCATTAAGACGATAGATGTAGGTGCTTTTATCAGAAATCACCCACATCCGCAATATAACTCTTACTTGAATGAAAACAAATTCAAAAAGTTCAAGATAGAGTTTGGTAATATCGTTTGGGGAAAGAATTGGGATTTGATATTTCCAATAGATAAGTTATATGCTGGCGTTTGCTGTTGAACAAGAAAAGGATGTTGTATAAGTCCTTAATACAGTGGCTTTTACCGCACCTCATAGAAAAACGACAAGGGTCTATATGCCACGATGAAAAGGTGGCGAATAGACCCTTGATTATATGGTGATATTCATAATCTACCTGGCATCAAACCAAAGTAGTCATTTTCAGAAAATCTCGCAGATGAATGTGCTTAATGCCATCAATATTGGTTTGACTGTAAAGCCTATCCATAGAAATCACGTATTTGGGATGACTGTCTTTTATCAATTTCAAATTGCCGAATTCACGCTCTACCGTTTCCTCAGAAGCCAGCAGATAGGTAACTTGCACATACGCCACACTATCCGCTTTCTCGGCAACAAAATCAATCTCAGCCTTATACATCTGACCAACATATACTTTATACCCCATCCTGCACAAATGGATATATACAGCGTTTTCCATCACCTTTTCGATATCAAAACGCCTGTTGCCACCTATAATATGATTCCTGATTCCCAGATCTTCGAAATAGAACTTGTCGCCTAACTCGAAAAGTCGCTTGCCATGAATGTCGTATCTGTTAACTCGATCGATAATAAAAGCATTGCTTAAATACTCCAAATACGTGAGAATCATCTTGGCAGACGTTTCGGTGTTCTGGCTTTTCAGAAATTTTACAATACTCGTTGCTGAGAATTGTTTACCGATATTATCGCTCACAAACTTCAGCAGCGTTCGCAACAATGGTATGTTTCTGATGTTTTCTCGCTCTATGATATCACGAAGTACTATCGTATTATACACATTGTCAAGATAATCTTCTACCAAATCCGTATTTTCCAATCCTAAACTGCGCAACTGAGGGAGCCCGCCATACTGCAGATACAGGTTCAAGGAAGCATCATCATCCTTCAGTTCATGGAACGTCAGAAACTCTTCATAGCAGAGTCCTCTAATGCGATAAGCAATATATCTGCCTCTCAGGCGAGTTGCCAGTTCGCCCGAAAGCATTTTGGCGTTGCTGCCGGTAATCATAATCTGGCAGGTATCATCCGATTGGATACTGAGGAGTGCTTTCTCGAAATCAGAAATCTCCTGCACCTCATCAATAAACAGATAGTTTTCCTTACCCTCAACGATGTTGGCTGCTACATAAGCCTCCAGATCCTGATAGTTGGCTATCATATCAAATGAGGTTTTCTCCTTATCTATATAGATAACGTGATTTTCTTCATTCTCAGCGATGTGATTATAAATTCGCCGCATCACACAACTCTTGCCGACACGCCTCTGGCCCGTCAATGCAATCATCATTCCACGTCCAAACATGCGTTCGATACGATTGGAATACCCTAGTCTTTCTAATATTTTTTGTTTCATACGAGTAAAACTTTTCGCAAAGATACTCTTTTTGTTTCACATAAGTAACAAAAACGATAGATTTTTTGTTTTTATTACTTATAATTAACAGGTTTGGTACACATTGCGCCTCACGGGAAGCGACAAGGGTCTATATGCCACGATGAAAAGGTGGCGTATAGACCCTTCTTACTTTCCGGTATCCTTGATATTCCCCCAACCTGCCAGAACATACGGGTTGGGAGAATTTCATGAGATGCTATGAAGCCAGCAGAGGCTGAAGCTTCGTGGCATCGAAGCAGGGACAGGCTTTCTGCATGCCCGGCAAATCGCGGTGACCCAGAATGGTCTTGATGTCCGGAAACTCACGGTGAAGACGGAGGATGAGAAGCTTCATCGCCTCCTTCTGGGCTGGCGTGCGGGTATCAGAAATGCAACCGCTCGGCGACAAACCGCCCTCGTAGCAGATACCGATGGAATGAGCATTGTAGCCCAAGGCATGAGCACCCATCCGCTCCACCGGACGGCAGGGATAAACCACACCTTCCAGGGTGATGTAAAAATGATAACCGATGTCGCGCCAACCGTTCACCACCACATGGTCGTGGCGCAACTGCTCTAGAGTGTACCGGTGATTGCAGCGGCTACCGCTGCAATGCACCACAATCATATCAATCTTTCTCATAAGCCGTCCTCCTCACTATAGGGTGCAGGATGATACACCCAGTGCCCCAAGCAGGGCGGTTAATACTGTCACCACAAACTTGATGACCTCGTTCAGTGTCTGTCTCTTCTTTTCTGTCATACGCTAAAGATTTTAAAGATTTAAATGAATAAAATTAAATGATACTTACTATGATGCCATGATGCAATGGTTCTACAAACTTACATTGTCACCATCAGAGCCTTCACCATCAGTACTGCCGCCCGTTGTACTGCCGCTCGTTGTACTGCCACCCGTTGTACTGCCACCAGAGGTATGCTCGCCGTCGGTAGAAGAATCGCCACCTGCAGAACTGTCGCCAGAAGTATTCTGCTTCTTGCTGGCAGCCTTCTTCACCTCCTCAATGTCAATCGTCTTGGCACCCTCCTTCTCAGCCTTCAATGCGGCACGCTGTACAGCACGGGATGCTACCTGTACAAACTCCATATTCTGGAATACAGAATAGAGTTCCGGACCTGGAGCATACTGGACGTTGACACCCTTGATATGAGTGTCGCTCTTGAAATCAGCGGCACTGTCAGCACCATCACTGACAATCTGCAGACGGAACTTGCCCAAATCACCAAACTCCACCTGGTTGCCACGCTGAAGCTCCAGTATCAGATTCTCTACCGCACTTACCAATACTGCGGTGACATCTGCGTAGGTAACCGTGGTCTGCATCGCAATCATCTTAGAGAACTTCTTGAGCGAAGTCTTCTCGTTCACCTGGGCACGGGCATAAAACTTACCCTTACCTGCATTCTTTCCAAACTTAGGAACGTACTTTACCAAACTGTAACTAACAGACATAATACTAAAAATTTAAATTGTTATTAAATGTTCGTGCATCGGACTCTTCCCGAATGCAATGGCAAAGTTACGAAACCGGCGAGGGGGCATCTGCACACTTTCGTCCGCTTCCGTCGTCTTCTGCACTCTTTCGCCTTCTTATGTTCACTTTTGCACTCTTTTATCAGGCACGCCAATCGCTCTTAGGAAAGATGAGTATCGTTCATCGGAAAGATGAGTATCGCTCATAGGAGCGACAGACCACGCTGATAGGAATGATGGGTATCGCTGATAGGAGCAGCAGCCACCGCTGATAGGAACGATGACTATCATTCGTAAGAACGTGATGCTTCACTGATAGGAGAATTGTAAACCATAGATATGATTGAGTAATCTTGCAGAAAGATGAACTTTTGCACTAGCAGGGAGAAGCGTAAGAAAGCAGTACTAGCAGGGAGAGGTTTAGTCACTACCAGGGTTTTTCACTCCTATTAGAAAGAGAATCTACCACTATCGAAGATAGGACAATGTTTATAAATATCTATCTATCAAGCTATTATATAGTTATTTTTCTTAATATACTATACCCATATAGCTAATAGATATACGATTTATACTTAGAATCACAATGCGTAATGCGCAAAAGAAAAAGTTTTTTTTCAAAAATAACAAGTAAAATGCATTTTTGGGGAATAAAATTTGTTTAAGTCAGAATAAATGATTACCTTTGCATCAAGAAAGTTAAGAGAATAGGAATTTCTCAGCTCCTGATGCTTTTGCCAGGGGAGCTACTTTCTAGTGAGGATTTTCCAACTTCGCTCATTGAGTAGGATTAGGGCCTGAAAAATGAGCATTCAATTTAGATCCTTACAAGGCATTATTGTGCCCGATTAATTCGATTTGAATTATCGGCACGGATGCGAAGTAAGGTAAAAAGTCGATGCAGAACCCCCTAAAGGTCAATGTATGTTGACCTGTTCTCCTCGAAAAAGTTGGAACTTTATTTTAATTCCGTGCCGTATTTCTATAATAACATCAAGAATCTCCTTCCCGGAAGGTGATTTAAACTTAAACAAAACAAAAGCAATATGGCAACAAACAATCAAAACCAGAAATCGGAAGAGCCCGAGCCCTTCCTAATGCCTTCTCCTAAACAGGAAAAAGACGTTATTACCATTATGGGGGTACAGGGACTGTCGCACAACGACTTTTCTACCCTCGAACTGAAAATCATGTTGCAGTTAATCAAGATATCCCAGAAATTGATTGACTTCAATATCCGTTTACACATCAATAGAGAGACCTTCATCTTTACTCCGGAACAGCGTGCAGCAGGTCATATCGACCTCTGCATAAAGCTCTCAGAGTTTGATCTGGCAGATACCCGACATGCTTCTCAGTTGCGTAATGCTTTGCTCCAGATGGCCAAACACCCTCTGGAACTAGCTTACAAATTGGGCGATCATACCTTCTACACCCAGTTTGATCACCTTTTTGAATGCAAGGTCTGCCAATATCAGGGCAGATGGTGGGTTAAACTCCGCTATGACCTCCATGCCTACCGTTTTTTCTTCAGTTTTGACAAGGGCGCCTGCCACATCGACCTGAATGTGGTGCGACTGTGCCGTGGTGCATCGAGCATCAAACTATATCTAATGATGAATTGCTGGGGTGCCAAGGGCTATACCATGGTGAAGCCCGAAAATCTGATGGCTTTGCTGCATGGCAGGAAGGACTACTACAAGACCTGGTCGGCACTCAAGAACAAGGCACTCGACTTTGCCTGCAAGGATCTGAAACGCCTCTACGACCAGAGAATTATCGACCAATACCCTGTATATCAGCCTTTCTATCAATCAGAAGAGGCAGAGACGCATCACCATATGCCCGATCATATCACCTTCACTTTTATAGACCGCGCAAATACGGGCGACACTTCGGGCGGCGCTACAGTTCCTGAGGAATTGCAGGGGGTACGTGCCCGACTGAAATGGCGTCTCTATACACAATATCACGTGGACGAGAAGATTGCAGTTCTAGAAAGCCAGCGCCTGGCACTCGATATGCAGGGAGAGCTGGAGGACTGGTTTCAGAAGAAAGACTACTTTATCCGTAAGTGCCAGCAGGAACATAGAAAGATCAATGTGGGTGCCTATATAGCCAAGGCATTGGATGGCTTTTTAAAGGATCATCATGCATAAAGAAGCCTCTTGCATAGATGACTCTTTGAAGAACACAAATGAGAATATAGATTATGGAAATATCGAATCGTATGTACAGCAAGACGGAATTGGGCTTGCTCTTTTTTCCGGAAGCCACCAGCAAGGCGACAGCTCGCCGCCATCTGATGGATTGGATCAAGCGTTGCATTCCTTTATGGGATGAGTTGAAGAAGCAGGGATACCTGGTTGGCTGCCAATATTTTTCGCCCCGACAGGTAGCTGTAATCTTTGAATATCTGGGAGAGCCGGACGAATGCTGACTCCTCCCGCCAGATGGTGTCTTCTTGAAGGTACCATTCTTATCGGTTGGTATAGGAATGGGAACAGAAAGAATCATCCCCCAACCTGCAAACTTCGGGCTGGGGGATTTGCATTATGTGATAGAAAGAGTTATGAATGTCTATCAGCCAGTTTTCCCGCTTTTTATTTGGTCGTTTCAGGAAAAAAGCGTAATTTTGCGGCGAAACTAGATGTTGAATTAAATGAATTGCGTATGAAACAGGTAGAAGAAAGATACATCAGCTTGCTGACCGACTTCGGCTTCAAGCGAATATTCGGAACGGCAATGAACAAGGATTTGCTCATTTGCTTCCTCAACAGCTTGTTTAATGGCAGACAGGTTGTGAAGGATGTGTCGTATCTGAATCCGGAGCATGTGGGAGATGTCTATACCGACCGCAAGGCCATCTTCGACGTGTATTGCGAAGGAGAAAACGGCGAGAAGTTCATCGTTGAAATGCAGAATGCCTACCAGGCTTATTTCAAGGACCGCTCCCTCTTCTACTCCACTTTCCCGATTCGCGAGCAGGCACCCAAGGGGAATGACTGGGATTTCAAGCTCAATCATGTCTATACTGTTGCGCTGCTCAACTTCAACATGAACGAGGATGCCTTCGACAAGGAGAAAATTCGCCATCATGTACAGTTGTGCGATACCGCTACCCACAAGATTTTCTACGACAAGCTGGAGTTTATCTATGTAGAGATTGCGAAATTCAATAAGACACTAGGAGAACTGGAAACGCTCTACGAAAAATGGCTCTATGCGCTGAAGAACCTCTATAAGCTTACCCAGCGTCCGAAGGAGCTGTGCGACAAGGTATTCGACCGTCTCTTTGAGGAAGCCGAGATTGCCAAGTTCACACCTCAGGAAATGAGGGAGTATGAAGCAAGTAAGATGGCATACCGGGATATCAAGAACTCCATTGATACGGCGAAGCAAGAAGGTCTTGCAGAGGGTATGGAATTAGGTATGGAGAAAGGTATGAACCAGAAAGCCCTGGATATTGCCAGGAATATGCTTGCTGATGGCGTTGACATCAATCTGATCATGAAGTATTCCGGTCTTACCCAGGAACAGATAGAAAAATTGAAATAAGATATTATCTTAGAGGTAACAGATAAGAAATCCCCCTATCCTATTTTTGCAAGCAGGATGGGGGATATTTTAGTTATAATTAAACTCCGTGTTCTTTCTTGGCTTTGTACTTAATCTTATCAAAATCCTCGCCATAAACACCGATAACGGCACTCTGACTGACAAAGGCATTCGGGTCTATCTCGCTGATAAGGCGGAAATTACATAGTCTTGTACAGACTTCCACAAGGGTCGAAGAGGAGTCATAATTAATTTATAATTTATAATTTATTCAAGTTTCGCAAGTGAATAAATATCAACTTGCTTGTTTATAAATATACTGAACTTTCGCATGTGGTTCAAGTACGGGCTGAAGGTCCACAAGAGGGTGTGTCATAAATCAACAGCTCGCAAGTCCGTTAGGCGTTAGGGTCCGTTAGGCGTTAGGGTCCGTTAGGCGTTCCTGCGGATTTGTAATCCGCAGACAAAAAAGGCTCGACCACTTTAAAGCGGATTTGCAATCCGCAGCCGTAGGCTTTTCATATCTCCAAATTCGTGATGCTGCGTTCTCGCTTGAGGCGGATTGCAAATCTTTTATTTGTTATTTTGTGCGAAGATAAATCAAATCAAAGTACATCAGTCGTGTCTTCATCGGCTCTATCGGAGTTGTTGGCTCTAGACCTTTGTTATGCAAAAAGGTCCATTCTTCCTCATCTGACGAAAACAAGAACTTGAAACCATTTCGTTGATAATATTCAAACACTTTCGGATGGTTGACGGCATCAACAATGACATATCGGCATCCTGTTTTATTCAATGGGTCTATAAACCATGATTTGATGAAATCCAACAATTCGTCTCCCACATGATGTCCACTGAATAAATCGCTTACTGCCAACTGTCCAACCAACACTGCTGGATACTGCGGTCTTCGCTTAGCATTCGGAATCTTTCTATTAAGCTTATTCCGAAGGTTTGAAGGAAGTGAATCTACTTTTACACTCGAATTAGCTACTGTAAATGCGCAGACTATTTCAGAAGTATCTGGTTTAACAAAACAATATGATTTTCCAAGCAACTGATAGGTATAGTCAGCATAGTCTTGGGTGAAGAACTCTGTTATGTCCTCATCCTTACAAGTGAAGCCTTTGCATAGCTGCAAGACTTCCTCTGTCAGTTCCATAAAATCACATTGCTCTAACATTTTAAATGTACAGTTTTGAACGTTTTAATATAGCACGTGCCTTGGCTACTTGCTTGGAGAAGTCAATGGAGCCACGCTTTTCCAATGCCTCATCAGCTGCTTCAACGAAACGAGCTGCTGCCTCACCATGAAGGACAGGTATTGTTTTAATTTCTATTGCCATAATCTTCTTGTTTTTAATGTTATGTACTTATTTAATCTGCAAAAATATGCTTTTATTTTCACTTTACCAAATTTTTTGTTAACTTTCTGTTGAATTTCTACGAAAAAATTCCAAATACCTACTTCATGCCATTTTATCGTCTCATTCTTTCCAATTCATCATCCTTTCGCATTTTGTCGTTCAACTTCTCCTGCATTCAGCAGTGTCACATACGATGCCGTTTGATGCAAACGCCTCACGAATGGTACTCAGTTGCACATGACTATCATCAAAGGCAATGACAGTAAACGAACTTAGAAAGTAACACCCACACCGAAAGAGATAGAATGTCTTATAGTGTCATCGTATTCACAGTCAAGATAATTCCCCTTTTCGTCAGACTGCAAGCTCATGATTCCATCATCAAATATTTTATAGTTATACGCTATCTGAAAGTTTAGTCCGAAATGAGCGGAAAACATCTTGGTATAGCCGATACCCAAATTCATCAAGAAGCCAGAATTGTAGGTGTCTTCTGGCTTGATGCCATATCCTAAATCTGTGAAGCAATAGGCATTCTTCAAAGTCTTGATAGGCTTGTATCTCAATGTGGCAAAGATGGGCAGAGTGTTATAGTCAAACTCTGTATATCTATCCCATCCAAAGCCGAGACCAGTTGAAAACTTATCACTTACATCATAGCGACCTGTAAAATGAATGGAATTTCCACCCATTTTATAATCACCACGTCCCCAATGTCCACTTCCATTTGTGTTTGAAGTTGAAAGTCCGAGATTATAGTGATAGTCTATGTCAAAATGAAACTTGCTTTGTGCGTAAACTTTGTTAGAGCAAAATGCTATCATCGAAATAGTAATACATACAATGCTTAAAAATCTATTCTTCATTATGTTTTATTCTTTGTTATCAACAGTTTTCTTTTTTGGATTAGGGAGTTTGCTAATGGATATGCAACCTCTCCTAAGCCAAGATATATCATAATTCATCTATCTAACCAATTCTTCAATTGTGTAAATCTGTCTTTGCTGACCACGATTCGCAAATCAGGGAAGCCATGAAGACTAATGGTCATTTTATATTTGAAGAAATTGGCGAGTTTATCTATGCTATCAATATTCACCATATATTGTCGGTTGACTCGGAAGAACAAATCGGGATTCAGTTGCTGCTCCAAATCATTCAAAGATTGATTGATGGTTACGGAATTACCAGAACAAAGGAATGCTCTAACAACACCATTCTCTGAGAAGAAATAGCTTATGTCCGTTGTCTTGATAAGTTTGAAGCCATCAAATATATGCACAAGGAAATGTTTTCTCCATTTCTTACCAACAGGCATCCCCATTTTCTCCATTAGGGCTGAGTAGTCTATGCTTTGATTACACATGGCTTTAGCTTTCGCAAGAGCCTTTTCTAATTCTTCATGCAATATCGGTTTCTGAAGATAAGCGATACCGTTGCTTTTGAATGCTTCTAAAGCATACTCGCTGTAAGCCGTGGTGAAAATAACAGGTGAAGTTGGGGCTATCTCCAAGAAAGCCTCGAACACATCACCGTCACCCAATCTAATGTCCGCAAAGATAATATCCTCATCATGCGGATTTTGCAGATAGTTTATGACTGCTTTCATCGTGGTCAGTGGTCCTTGTATCTCCAGAGAGTTGTCTATGTTTTGCAAGAGGCGCTTTAGTCTTGAGAATCCACGCTCTTCATCTTCTATGATTAAAACTTTCATGATTTTGATAAGATTGGAAGTTTGACTTCAAAATATTTATTATCGTTACTAACGACCAGTTCCTTTCCTAATTGACTATAGCGCAGACGCAAGTTTGACAATCCCTTTTGTGTTGTAGGTAAAGTGCTCTTTATCGGATTCACTACATTTCTAACGATAATATATTCGCCATGACAATACACTGAGATAGAAAGCGGACTTTCCTTAGTATGACAGTTATGCTTTATCGCATTCTCTACCATCATTTGTATCGCCAATGGTAAAGTCTTATTCTTGCATCTTTCCAGTTCTTCGGCAATTTCCACATGTATGGTATGAGGAGAACTTATCTCTTGAAGCTCACAATAGTTCTTCACGAAATGAATCTCTTCATGTACAGGCACCGTCTCATCATCCAAATGTGTGACTACATATCTGTAGATTTCAGAGAATTTCAGAGTGAAACTTTCTGCCTGTACAGGATTCTCCTCAATCAAGTCTGCCAACGTGTTAATGCTGTTGAATATGAAATGCGGATTCATCTGCTGACGCAAGAGATTATTGGTAAGCACTACGTTTTCCTTCTCTTTTCTGATGAGGATGGAACAATAATACATGCACGCATTCACCATGGTCAGCAATGTGGCGATTAATCCAAAAACATATAATCTGTCCCAATACACATCGTTCCCAGCATGCCAAAGATTATCAAATATGTTTTCAAATGCAACAGCCCAAACAGAATTGGCTAGCAGCAACAATAGGATATGGGTGGCAAAGCGAGGATAGCTTATCTTGTCTCTTACAAAGATGTTACCCAAGAAAAATGAAACCCACAAAGAAAACAATGTGTAAAAGGAACAATATGCAATGTCAAAGCACAAGTCTTCAATGGTGAGACCTGTGCCTACGAATGTTTCAAAGTCCATCAATCCCCACATTATGTAGGAAAAAATACAGGTGGCGATGGATATGATGCACCAATTCTTTATAAAACTATTATATTTGCTCATATTACTCATTTTTGTGTGCAAATTTAGTGCTTTTTTACGAAATTACCAATAGTTAGAGCTATGAAAGACGAAAAATCGCCCATGAATCCGTTATTTTCGCCTACAAACCATGTTATTGGGTAGTAGGACAAGATTCATCTGCAATTTATAGGGACTCATATCCCAATTTCTCCGACTCATGGTGATTGGACTTGCACGAACCGAAGTAACGTTATAATTTTGCATCCGAAAAATTTAATGTTTTATTAAAAATTGTATTTAAATGAATTTAATTGTGGTAAAGAAAGTGTTGAAGAGTAAAAACTACAAGATGCTTGTATGGGTATTCTTTATGCTAATAGTATTGGCATCTTGCTCAAAAGATGACGAGCCAGAAGAAGTTATATATCATCAGAGTTATGTTAAGGGAAAGTTGAACGACACAGAAATCTCAATGAATGATATTAACGCCTTGGTTTCTTCTACAAAATCAGATTATAATTTTATTGTCAGAGAAAATGAAGAGAAGGTCTCTATGTTTGACTGGAAGGTAAAACTTGTAGATACACCAGATTCTGTTGTTACCCTTTGCCTTCATCTTGATAATATTTCAAGGACTAATTGTATGATAGCGTCACCTAACAATGACCCTACATCTGTTCAAACAAAGGACAAATGCTATATTACCGTAGAGAATCCAAGAACAGAAAATACTGTTACTTACACTCCTACGGAGCATTCTCAGATTTCTACCGAATGGAATTATTTTACGGTTACACCAGACCCTATAACCGAGAAACATAATGGCGTGACGTGGGATTATTCAAGTCGTGTTTGGTCTGGCATTGATGGCAGACTCTATGGGACGTTCACCAATAGTTCCGAACTCAATCAGACTATAAAACTTGACATTAATTTCAAGTTATATTAAACGTCATAAAACAAAGATGTGCCAAGAGCTTCCAAGCTTGGCACATCTTCATTGCCTTTTTTCTACCCATAATATCTATACAACAGAGACCTATTCCCTATATCGTCGTATCCACGTATAAACTTTACCTACTTCAAGGTATTGCAAATATTCGCTGAAATTCGTACCCTTGCAGCCGATTTTGATCGGTATAGCATTTACGGATATGACTGCATCGGATTAAGAATATGGCTGCATCGGGTTACAGATATTACTGCGTAAGCTAACGGAGACGTATCTGTAAGCTTATCGAGACGTCTGCATCAGCTAACTGAGACGTCTGAACTCGCTTACTGAAATACTTGAATTGTCTTACTGAACTACTTGAGTTGCTCGACTGAACTACTTGAGTTGCTACCCTTCCACTGGACTTACTTAACCCGTACTTGCTCTTTTGGTAAAGTGAGGGTGTGTCATAAGTTTATGATTCACCCTCTTGACTTTTCCTGATGCACAAAAAAAGCACGGAATATTAAACTCCGTGCTCTTTTTTGCTTTTATATTTAATCTTGTCAAAACCTTCACCATAAACACCGATAACGGCACTCTGACTGACAAAGGCATTCGGGTCTATCTCGCTGATAAGGCGGAAAATGGCTGGAGCCTGGCGCTGCTTGGCAAGCACGAAAAGCATCTTCACATCCTGACCGGAATAGAAACCGCTGGCATTCACCACCGTTACTCCCCTATCGGCATCAGTATTGATGCGCTTGCCTATCTCCTCATACTTCTGCGAAATGATGAAGAACTGTACACTTCTACGGCGACTGTTCACCACCTGGTCGATGCAGAATGCCTGAACGCAAAGAACCACATAACCATATAACACTTTTTCCCAATCGTGAACCACCAGATAGCTGGAACTGATGATGAAAATGTCGCATATCATAATCACTCTACCTAAGGAAATGTCGCGATACTTGTTGACAATGGCGGCAATGATATCCGTACCACCCGTACTTCCACCAACAGAGAAACCGAGTCCGATTCCGCAGCCGCAGAAAACGGCACCCAGGAAAGCAGCCCATAAAGGTTGGTTTTCCAAGAGATGAATATCGCCTAAACGACTGGAGAAGAAGGAGGTCAAGGCGGTTACCACGATGACGGCATAAACGGTCTTGACGCAGAACTTAGCTCCCAAAATCTTGAACGCACATATTAATAAGGTGGCGTTGGCGATGAAATACGGAATTTGCACAGGGCAACCGGTTGCCCAATAGATGATACTGGAAATACCAGGCAATCCGCTTGCCGTCACATTGGTTGGCAAGAGGAATACGTTCCATCCAATGGCGTAGGATATCATACCTATCGCAATCATTACATAGTCTTGTACAGACTTCCACAAGGGTCGAGGAGGAGTCATAGTTAATTAATAATTTACAATTTATATATTTTTTTTAAAGCTTTTGCCCTTACAGGGCGTTTTTAAATGCAATTATTTTACCCAGGGTGTTGCCCTGGGCTAGGAGCTTCTGCCCTTACAGGGCGTGCTGACTATACTTTTCTGGGCGTGTGGGGTTTACCAGAATTTCTTCTGCTGCTCTGACCACTCAAAGCCTTGGGTAGCCATTTTGGTTTCTAATGCTGCACGGTTCACATTGAAGTGATTACAAATTTCATCGAGTGTTTCAAACTCGTGGTCACGAAGCAGGAAGTTGATGGCACTTACGAGCATCGGAACATCATTCATCGGTAACTTATCCATTTTTCAATTGATAATTAATAATTTATAATGTATAATGGAGGCACCATGCCTCTAATCGGGTGCAAAGGTACAGCTATTTTTAGACAAAACAAAAAAAAATCCCGGCAATCTTTACCGATTGCCGGGATTTTATAAATTATTGATGATTTACGCATTCGCTGCCACTGAAATCCAGTCGAATACGAATGAACAAACACCGAATGCTACGATACCTACCGTGCAGATAGCAAGCGCCAACTTGGTTGAGAATGCGCTCTGGAAAGTAGGAAGCGGATTATCGCTATGCTTGATGAACATCGCCTTCACGATGAGCAGATAGTAGTACAAGCTCAATACGGTGTTAACCAAGGCAATGAATACGACGCCGTATGCCCAACCACCGAGGGTGGTATGGATATCAGCTCCCTGTACCGCTGCCATGAACACGAAGAACTTAGAGAACATACCTGCAAATGGAGGAATACCACCCAATGAGAACAATGCCAAAGTCATCAGGAATGCCAGACGTGGATTGGTTTTGTACAAACCATTGTAGCTGTCCATCTGAACTGTACCGTTGTTGTGCTCCTCAATAGATGAGATGATGGCGAAGACACTCAGGTTGGCTACTACGTAAATCAATACATAGTAAGTCAGGGCTGTAACGCTCATCGCTGAGTTGCCTACCACTGCCAACATGATGTAACCTGCCTGAGAGATAGAAGAGAATGCCATGAAACGCTTCAGGTCGCTCTGACGGATGGCAAACAGGTTGGCGATAGTGATAGAAAGTACAATCACGATGTAGAGCAATACGGTCCAGTACTCTACCATTGGCTGGAACACCTTCATGAGGATGGCGCAGAGTGTGAACGCAGCAGCACCCTTAGATACTACTGACAGATAACCAGTAACAGTAGTTGGTGCACCCTGGTATGAATCGGCTGTCCAGAAGTGGAAAGGAACCAAGGAAATCTTGAAGCCGAGACCACTGAAGAAGAATACCATACCAGCGATGGTCAATGGAGACGCAGTGATGACATTAGCCATATCCTCGAAGTACAAAGTACCGCAAGCTGCATAGAGCAGAGAGATACCGTAGATCATCACACCGCTAGAGAAAGTAGCGGTCAAAACGAACTTGGCACCTGCCTCAGCAGAATGGTGACGATACTTATCGAATGCTACCAAGCAAGCCATTGGCACAGATGCCATTTCGAGGCCGAGGAAGAACAGGAGGAAGTGGTTGGCACTTACCATCATGTTCATACCGAGCAAGGTAGAGATAATCAACATATAGAACTCACCCTCCTTGAAGGCTGTGTCCTTACGGCTCAACCACTCCTTAGCCTGTACCAACACGATGAGGGTACCCAGAGCCAGGATAGTCTTCAAGACACCGGCAGCAGGACCCGTGGTGTACATGCCGCCAAATGCCTCTGCGGCTTCTGTAGGATAGATGTTGAAGCAGATGTGAGCCAACATCAAGAGACATACCAGAGGATTGAACCACTGACGGTCTGAGTTCTTGGAACTGCAGAAGTCAGCAATAAAAGTGATCAACAGAACTACCATCAAGGAAGCTTCTGGAAACATATTTAAAAATTGACTGTAATTCATTTCTTCTGATATTTATTACATGATTACACTAAAGATAGGACCTACGGCGTCCATGATAATCTTCTCTGCCCAGAGTGGGAACATACCGAGACCTGCAACGCAGGCAATCAGACCTGCTACAGCGATACGCTCGTCCCAGGTAGCATCGTGGAGCTTCTCCAACTTTGGATTAGGAACCTTCTGATAAAGGATCTTACCAACACAACGCAGGATGTAAACCGCTGTTACTACGATTGATGTACATGCGATGATGGTACATACACGATGGAATGTATCTGCATTCTGGAATGAACCTACGAAGATGGTCATCTCGGCTACGAAACCTGAGAAACCTGGCAAACCGAGGTTAGCCAAACCAGCTACTGCATAACCTACAGAGAGGAATGGAATAATCTTCATCAAACCACCCAGGTAACGTACGTCACGTGTACCAGCCTGATGGTAAATCATACCGATAACGGCGAAGAAGAGGGCGGTCATCAAACCGTGAGACAACATCTGGAGGATTGCACCAGTAGCAGCTGTCTCTGTCATCATACAGAGAGCGAAGAGCACCATACCACAGTGAGATACTGATGAGTAAGCGTTGATGTACTTCAAGTCGGTCTGTACACAAGCTGACAAAGCACCATATACGATAGAGATGGTAGTCAGCACGAGGAATACCTTGATCCAGAATCCGTGAGTAGCAGCTGGCAAGAGGAACATGGCGATACGGAAGCAACCGTAACCACCCAACTTCATCAATACACCGGCATGCAACATAGATACAGCTGTAGGCGCACTTGCGTGACCGTCAGGAGACCATGTATGGAATGGGAACAGCGCACCGAGGATACCGAAACCGATGAAGAGCAATGGGAAGAACACGTTCTGCACGCTCTCTGGGATAGCATGAGCGCCATTGGTATGGTGAGCGATATCCAGGATTTCGAAGGTCTGAGCACCACTGTAGAAGTAGATACCCAGGATACCGATGATGAGGAGTGCAGAACCACCCATCAACATCAAGGTCAACTTCATGGCAGAATACTCCTTCGCACCACTACCCCATACACCGATGAGGAGGTACATTGGAATCAGCGCTACCTCATAGAACATGAACATGGTGAACATATCGATAGAGATGAAGAAGCCATATACACCGATGCTCAAGAGGGTGAACCAGAGGAAGTATTCCTTCTTCATTGGCTCCATCTGCCAAGAGGCAAATGTACCGGTGAACACGATGATGGATGTCAAGAGAATCATCACCACTGAGATACCATCCACACCGAGTGAATAGTTGATGTGCAATGGTTCAAACCAAGGCACACAGGGATAGGTGAAGAGCATCGGAGCTTGGTCGGCTGGCATTGTCTCACGAGCTTCGAGAAATGCAAACACCAAATAGATGGAGAGTGCGAGCAATACGCTGGCACCGGCTACCATCACACCACGAACCTGCTTGTCGTTGCGTGCCAACCAGAGGCCGAGCAACATCAGGAGTGGTACTATGACGAATATACTTAAATTCATTTCTTTTCTATTTACTTAATTGTGAGACATTCATTAAAGAAGAGCGAGCAGACACAGGGTCAATGCCACTGTACCGGTGAGGAACCAGATAGCATAGCTGCGAACATCACCACTCTGCCATGGACGGATAGTCTCGCCTGCCTCCTGTGCACCCCAAGCCATGAAGTTGAAGGTACCATCGATGACACGACGGTCGAACCATGCGATTGGCTTTGAGAACAGACCGAAGACAATCTTGTGAGTGAAGAACTGCCAAGCATCGTCGATATAGAAACGGTTCAAGGCTGCCTTGTGCAACTTAGGCATCTTCTTAGCCAAAGCGTCTGCCAATGGAGTCTTCTTAGGAGCATACATGTAAGTAGCCAAACCGATACCGATGATTGCAACAATCACAGATGTAGTAGCCACGCTCATGTCGATATGGATATCGTAGCTCTGACCTGTAGCAGATACGAAGTGACCGAATGGAATCAGACCACAGAGGCAAGAGATGATGGCGAGGAATACCAATGGACCCCACATCACGAATGGAACCTCCTGTGGCTTACGACGGTTCTCTGGATCCAGCTCATAGTAGCTCTGTCCCCAGAAGATCACGTAGTAAAGACGGAACATGTAGAATGCTGTCATACCAGCTACCACGGTCATGAACCAGCCCATGAATGGAGAGAACTGGAAGCATGCTGAGATGATCTCATCCTTTGACCAGAAACCTGCGAATGGAGGAATACCTGCAATCGCCAAGCAACCAATCAAGAAACAGATGTTGGTAATAGGCATGTACTTGTGCAGACCACCCATGTACTCCTTGAAGTTGCTGCCGATGATGACGATGATGGCACCAGAGCAGAGGAAGAGCAATGCCTTGAACATAGCGTGGGTAAACAGGTGGAAGATACCAGCCATGTAACCCAAACCACCGTGGTGGTTATCTACTGCGAAGCAGACACCGAGCGCTACGAGCATGTAGGCAATCTGAGAAATCGTAGAGAAAGCCAGACCACGCTTGATATCACGCTGGCAGCAAGCTACGGCTGCTGCATAGAATGCGGTGAAGGCTGCAATGTAAGCTACATAGTGCAATGTTTCAGGAGCATACTGTACCCAGATTGGGAAGAGGCTGGCTACCTGATAAACACCGGCTACAACCATGGTAGCGGCGTGGATCAACGCAGAAACAGGTGTTGGACCCTCCATCGCATCTGGCAACCAGATGTGCAATGGGAACATCGCACTCTTACCGGCACCACCGATGAACATGAGGAACAACGCTGTTGGCATAACCCAAGCTGCACCTGCCAAAGCTGAATTCAACTCTGGCTGAGCATTCAAGTCGTAGTTGAAGGTTCCTACGTAGAAGCTGTAGAACAGTATACCGATGAGGAAGAAGAGGTCAGCGAAACGGGTAACGATGAACGCCTTCTTGCTGGCATGAACTGCAGCATGCTTTGGATAGTAGAAACCGATGAGCAGGTATGAGCAGACACCCACCAACTCCCAGAACAGATACATCTGGAAGATGTTGGTAGCTACTACCAAGCCCAACATAGACATGGTGAAGAGGCTCAGGTAAGCGTAGAAACGCTGCATACCCTTCTCATATTCCTCAACCTTGTAGTTCTCATCACGCTCTGCCATATAGCCGAAGCTGTAGATGTGAACCATGAAGCTGACGGTGGTAATCACGATGAGCATCAATACAGAGATTGGGCTCAGACGGAAACCGAT
This sequence comes from Segatella copri, assembly GCF_002224675.1. Classification (GTDB taxonomy): domain Bacteria; phylum Bacteroidota; class Bacteroidia; order Bacteroidales; family Bacteroidaceae; genus Prevotella; species Prevotella copri_U. Next base: position 160,591 of record NZ_NMPZ01000002.1, read on the forward strand.
GTTGAAGGTGAGCAACTCAGTAAACTTCAACCATGTGAAATTAAATACGGTAACAGTTGGGTACATACCTGTAGAGGCATCGCGACCCACTGCAAAGAAGTACTCGTATGCTGTATAGACAGACATGGCGAATACACAGCCCATCAATACGGTACCGATGAGTGCTGCTACCGGTCTTTTCATCTTCATACCCACAAGTCCCAGAACCAGGAAGCTCAGGAATGGCAGAAGAAGTATCAAAAATGCATAATTGTATTCCATTGTCTTTTAGAATTTCATGTTTTCAATACTGTTCACCTGGTCACTGTGATAGTTGCGGTAAACGTTGATAATAATAGCGAGTGCTACGGCTGTCTCGGCTGCTGCTACTCCGATAGAGAACAATGTGAAGAAGAAACCTTCCAACTGTCCTGGGAAGAGGATGCGGTTGAACACAGCGAAGTTCAAATCGGCTGCATTCAATACAAGCTCGATGGAGATGAGCATGGCTACGAGGTTACGGCGTGTACAGAAGCCATAGACTCCGATGAAGAACAAGAGTGCTGAGAGCACGAAGAAATATTGTACTGGAATCATTTCTTATCCTCCTTTCTTGCGATTAAGATACCACCGATGATACATGCCAACAGGAATACGGAGATGAACTCGAATGGCAATACATAGCCATACTTGTCAGCACCTACCAGGGCAGAACCTACCTGCTCCATTGGCACCTCGGTGTCGGCTACAGATGCAGCCATATCAATAAAGTGATTCTTCAACACGATGACTGCCAAGGTGACGAAACCTACGAGGCAGACAAGTGCGCGGCCCAAGATCTTGCTACCCTTGACATGCTCCAGCAGACCCTGAAGGGTACGCTTAGATACCAACTGGATAGCGAAGACGTAGAGGATGGTGATACCGCCGGCATATACTGAAATCTGAGCAGCACCCAGATAGGTATAGTCGAGCAGGAAGAACATACCTGCAATACCGAAGAGCACGAACAACAGGAAGGTTGCCGCACGCATGATACGCTTGGTAGCTACGCACATGATGGCTGAGCCAAGGATGACTACTGCCAAGATGACGAACATAAATAAATTAGCTGTTATCATTGTCTAATGTCCTCCTTACTTAGTCTTGGTGTTAAACTTACCGATTTCCAATGGTGCACCACCCTCGATGAGGTTTGGAAGGCTACCGCCCTTATATACCTCCTTGTCAAGGTGCATCACCAACTTGTTGCGGTCGAAGACTGCATTCTCGAAATCGTTGACAAACTTGATTGCACCGAAGTTACATGCGTTGACACAGAGCTCGCAGAACATGCAGTCGCCCAAGTCGTACTGGTAATCCACCAACTTGCGCTTCTTCTTGCCTGTCTCTGGGTCCTCCACCATCTCGGTCTGAATCTTGATGGTATCGTTAGGGCATGACTTCTCACACAATGTACAACCCACACACTTGTAAGCCTCGTTCTCATCACGAACAAAGACCAAGCGTCCACGGAAACGTGGAGAGATGTGGAGTGTAGTCTTGCGGTTCTCAGGATACTGCTCTGTGCTCTTTGGTGTGAAGTACTCCTTCATGGTGACCTTCATACCAGTAGCGAGGGTCTTCAAACCCGCTGCAATACCGCCGAAATATGAATTGTTAGACATACTTTCTTATTATTATAATAATGTGTATTAAAGATTATCCGTGGATTCCGAATGCTACGCACACGGTCATCAAGATCAGAATGATGAGTGACAATGGCATCAGATACTTCCACTCCAACTTCAGGATCTGGTCGATACGCAGACGAGGGAAGGTCCAGCGTACCCACATCAGGAGCCATACCACCGCGAAGGTCTTACCGAAGAACCAGATGAAACCTGGGATGAGGTTCATCAGATTGTCGAAGCCCTCGATACCGATGTTCAATGGCGCCCAACCACCGAGGAATACGGTAGAAGCGATACCAGAAATCACGAAGAGGTTGAGGTACTCGGCCAGGTAGTAGAAACCGAAGCCCATACCTGAATACTCTGTGTGGTAACCGGCGGTCAACTCACTCTCAGCCTCAGCCAAGTCGAAAGGACCACGGTTAGCCTCAGCGTTACCTGCTACGAGGAATACGAGGAAAGCCAGGATTGCTGGTACATGACCCTTGATAATCAACCAGTTCCAAGCACCAGTCTGAGCCTCAACGATACCGCTTACCTGCATGGTTCCGGTGAGAACTACTGCAGAAATCAGGCAGAGGCAGAGAGACATCTCGTAAGAAATCATCTGTACGGCACCACGCATGGCAGAAACCACAGAGTACTTGTTGTTAGATGCCCAACCAGCGAGGAACACACCCAAAACGCCGATAGAACTTACGGCTGTGATGAGGAATACACCTACGTTGAAGTCAAGAATATGAGCTCCCTTGTTCCATGGAAGGAATGAGAAAGTACCTACAGAGGCAATGATCACGAGGAATGGTGCCATGTAGTAGAGCAGCTTGTCGGCTCTATCCACGGCGAAGATCTCCTTGATCAACATCTTGAGCACGTCGGCGAATACCTGGAAGATACCCCAAGGACCTACACGCATAGGGCCAAGACGGCACTGGAAGTAGGCACACACCTTACGCTCCATGAAGATAAGTACGATAGCGATGAGGGCATATGCTGTCAAAATGCAGACACCCACGAGCACGCACTCAATCAGAATCGACAGGAAGTCGCCCAGACCCAAGGTCTGGCGAAGCAGATTGTCGATGAATGTTGTTACTATACTAAAATCAAACATAATTATCTATCAATATCAGGGATTACGAAATCGATTGCTGCACCTGTAGTGATGAGGTCGGCGATCTTCTGACCACGGAGCATTGGATCCAAGGCTCCTGTGAGTGAGAGACCCATCGGACGCATCTTCATACGGTATGGACTCTTGTCACCCTTTGAGTCGAGATATACACCAAACTCGCCGCTGGCACCCTCTACAGAGAAGTACCACTGTCCCTCTGGAACCTTGATGATTGGCTTCTGCTTGATGTAGTACTCACCCTCTGGAATGTTGTCGATCAACTGCTCGATGATGTCCAAGCTCTGATACAACTCCTGGATGTGTACATAGTAACGATCCATTGAATCGCAACCGGTAAGGGTGATTTCCTTCCACTCTACCTTGTCGTACATATCGTATGGATGACGCTTGCGGGTATCGTTCTTCCAACCTGATGCTCTGCCGGCAGGACCGGTTACGGCATAGTTGATACAATCCTCAAGGTTCATTGGTCCTACGCCTTCGAGACGGTTGTGAGTAATCACGTTGTCGCCGAATACGTCGAGGTACTCCTGAATCATCGGACGGAGATACTTGCAGAGGGTCTTCACGTTCTGAACGAAGTTAGGGTCGATATCTGCCTGAAGGCCACCGATACGGTAGTAGTTCTGGATCAGACGGCCACCAGTGGTCTCCTCCATGACGTTCAATACGTGCTCACGGTCGCGCATGCAGTAGAGGAATGCGGTCAAGGCACCCAAGTCCTGTGCGGTACAGCCGAGGAACAACAAGTGTGAGTCGATACGCTGCAACTCATCCATGATGGTACGGATGTAGTGGATACGGTCTGAGAGTTCGATACCCATCGCCTCCTCGATAACGCCTACCAGAGCGTGGCGGTGCATCATCGCAGAAAGATAGTTCAGACGGTCGGTCAATGCCAAGGTCTGTGGATAGGTCATGCTCTCCCACATCTTCTCGATACCACGGTGAATATAACCAAGGTGTGGATAGATGCGCTTTACGGTCTCACCATCGATAACGGTCTGCAGACGGAGCACACCGTGGGTAGATGGGTGGTTAGGACCGATATTGACAACATACTCATCCTCGTCGAAGCGACGCTTCTCTGTAGCAACCAAGTGACCATCCTCGCTCAGGGAGTACTCCATGGTGAAGTCATCCTCTGGCTCATCGGTGCAAGGGAACTTGTTTGCCTCAGGGCTCATATCGAAGTCCTTGCGCAATGGATAGCCCTGGAAATCTGTGCGGAGGAAAAGACGGCGCATATCTGGGTGACCCAAGAACTTGATACCCACGAAATCGAAGACTTCACGCTCCAGGAGGTCAGCCACCTTCCAAAGGTTAATAACTGTAGGAATCACATCACTGCCATCCACCTTCTTGGCGATGGTCTTTACTGAGCAGCGCTCGCTGGTCTGAGTATTCTCGAGAATATAGATACATCCGAGACCTTCCTCACCGAAGTCTTCACCGATGATGGTAACAAGGTAGTCGAAATGCTTCTCGTTCTTCAACTTCGCCATTTCTGAGGCGAAATTATCAAAACTCAATTCAATATTATTCAGTTTCATGTTCTTATACCTTATTATATTAATCAGTTAGACCTTTCTGAGGGTCGAAATCCTCAGGTACTTCAGTTACGATGATAGGCTCCTTGTGTCCGAGCTTCTCGCTGTCAGAGAGGTTCTCGTTGCTCAAACCGCGGAGACCGCCCTTGCTCATAGAGAGCTCCTTCTCATCCTGATTCATCTTGTGGTTGGCACCACCGAAGAATTTCTCAACCTTTACCTTACGCTGCAACTGCATCATACCGTAAAGGATAGCCTCAGGGCGTGGAGGACATCCAGGGATATAAACATCCACAGGAACCAACTCGCTGATACCACGAACCACATTGTAGCTCTTCTTAAACGGACCACCAGAGATGGCGCATCCACCCACAGCTACCACATACTTAGGCTCAGCCATTTCATCATACAAACGCTTGAACACTGGTGCCATCTTATTGGTGATAGTACCGGCACACATGATCAAGTCAGCCTGGCGTGGAGAGTTACGGGTTACCTCGAAACCGAAACGGGAGAAGTCGTAACGGGCACAACCTACAGCCATGAACTCGATACCACAGCAAGAAGTACCGAAGGTCAGTGACCAGAGTGAGTTACTACGTCCCCAGTTGATGGCAGCATCAAGGGAACCGACTACCACGTTAGCACCCCCCTCATTGAGCTCCTGCGCAATCTTTTCGAGGGTGTCATTGTCCTTAAACTCGTCGTAAGGAATACTCTTGATAGAGGCTCTTTTGTTTACTTCCATTCCAATGCTCCTTTCCGCCAAGCGTATGCAAGGCCAAATACCAATACCAACAGGAAGAACCCGATGCTCACGAGAGCCATTGGTCCAAACTGCTTAACTACAACTGCCCATGGGTAAAGCATTACTGTCTCGATATCAAACATCAGGAAAAGGATGGCGAAGAGATAGTAACCGATGTGTGATGGCAACCATGAGCTGCCACGTGTCGGAATACCGCACTCAAAAGGTTCACCCTTAACCGGATTGTATGAACGAGGACCGATCAACTTCGCGATGACATAAGCAGCCACCACCAAGGTTACAGCCGTCAGCAAAACGGTGATAAATAGTGTAAAGTTCATAAAAATTTTTATAACGTTATTTTTGTCTAATTGCTTCTAAGCGGCTGCAAAGGTAGCAAATATTTCTGAAAGAATATAATTTTTAATGTTAAATGTTAAATATCGGGCAAAAAAAAGGTTATTAGATGCTAAAATAGGTTGTATCGGGCATGTATCCGACTGTATATGGATACACATTCGCCAGTGGCGGACAGGCATCCGACACTGGCGAACATACGTTGTTTCTGTTATAGAATAAGCCAAACTATTATTTGAATAAGCCAAACAGTTCGGCGTCGATGAGATCGGTAACCTTGCGGAAATCCTCAGGATTATCAGCAAACTCCAAGGTATCGCCATCGATGATGATGAGTCGGCCCTTGTAATCCTTGATCCATTCCTCGTAACGGTTGTTCAAGCCCTGGAGATAGTCGATGCGGATGCTCTTCTCGAAATCTCTGCCTCGCTTCTCGATGTGCTTCACGAGGGTCGGGATACTGCTCTTGATGTAAATCATCAGGTCTGGAAGCTTCACCAGACTGATCATCAAATCGAAGAGATCGGTATAGTTCTTGAAATCCCTGTCGCTCATCATGCCGATATCGTGAAGATTTGGGGCAAAGATGCGCGCATCCTCGAAGATGGTTCTATCCTGCACGATGGTCTGCTCCGAACGGGAAATCTCCACCACATCGTGGAATCGCTTGTTCAGAAAGTAAATCTGAAGATTGAACGACCATCGCTCCATATCCTTGTAATAATCGGCAAGGTATGGATTGTTATCTACCGGCTCGAAGTTTGCCTTCCAGCCATATCTCTTGGCAAGCATCTTGGTCAAGGTAGTCTTGCCGCTTCCTATATTTCCAGCTATTGCTATATGCATTTTATTACTTTTTTACGTTTTTACTTTTAAGAGAAGAAGCCGAAGAGCTTGGCATCAATCTTGTCGATGATATCTCCAAACTGCTTGGGATTATGCTCGAAGTCGAGGTTATCCACCTCTACTACCAGCACCCTACCCTTATACTTGTTCATAATGAAATCATCGTAGAGAAGATTGATTCCCTCAAGATAATCGATAGGCATCTTCTGCTCGTAGTCACGGCCTCGTTTCTGAATATTCTTCACAAGATGTGGTACAGAAGAACGGAGATAAATCATCAGTTCCGGCATCTCCACCACTTCCATCATCGACTCGAAGAGTTCCATATAGGTATCGAAGTCGCGCTGGTCCATATTACCCATCTTTCTATTATTGGCTGCAAAGACATACACGCCCTCAAAAATGGTACGATCCTGAATGACAGTCTCCTTACAATGCTGAATCTCAAGCAGATTCTTGAATCGCTGCTTCAGATAGAAGACCTCCATATTGAGAGCCCATCGGGGGATGTCCTTGTAATAGTCATCGATGTAGGGATTCTCTGCCACTGGCTCCAAGTACTGTTTCCAGCCGTAATGCTTGGAGAGCATCTTGGTAAGCGTGGTCTTTCCACTACCGATATTTCCTGCTACTGCTATGTACATTTTTTCTTATATTGAGTATTGAATCTTGAATATAGAATGAGGCTGGCTCCAGGCAAGTCCCAATTCTACAGACTGCAAATATACAATATTTATTCGGAATAAACAAAAAAAGTCTCACAGTTTTCACAAATTACGCTAATTATTCTCCGGAAAGAAGAAAAACCGCGTAAGCAGTGAAAGCTGCAAGACTCCATCTAACAATTAACTATACCTATGAATATTCTAATATTCACGCTCTATCAGTTCGAGACACATTCTAGAGTTGTGATAAGGGCACTTCCAGAAGCCCGCCTTATCATCTTCCTTATTCACCGTACCATCTTCGAGGATAGCCCAGTGCCACTCTCCGTTCTGCAGATCCAGAAGATGCTTTGCCACATAGTTCCAGCAACGAATGGCTACTTCGAGATTCTCATCCGTACGGAAATACTGATAGAGATCGATATGACCGATGATATTCTCACACTGTACCCACCACTGGCGCTGGAGATCATACTTATCACTATCCTTCCAGTGTTCATATACCATACTGCCATCAGGGCGCAAGCCCTCATCAGCAGCATCGGCAATGCGGCGGATGATGCGCTCTATCCTATGGAGTACTTCCTTATCGCCCAAGACGAGCGCAGTTTCGTGGAGCAGCCAGGATGCCTCGATATCGTGACCGTAACTCTCAATGTTTCTCTTACCTTCCCACTCATCATTGAAGAAAAGGTCGAGATGACAAGTCTCCTTATTGAGCAACTTTTCGGTAAAGATATCCAGGAGATTGCGGATGCTCTTTTCCAACTCTTCGGTCTTCCACACACGATAGAGATTGGTATATGGCTCAATGATATGCAGATGAGTATTCATGGTACGGGAACCATTCTCATCCTTATCAGAGAGTCGCATGTCTGCGATAGGCTGCCATTCACGGGTCAGTGCCTCAATATATCCATTGTTCTTGGCATCGAAGGCATGCTTTTCGATGTCGTGATAGAGGGAGATGGCAATATCCAGCGCTTCCTTATCTCCTGTAGCACGCGCATACTCGGAAAATCCGTAAATGGCAAAGCCGATAGCATAGGTCTGCTTCTTGGTATCAAGCGGATTGCCCTTGTAATCAACACTCCAGTAGATGCCACCATATTCCTTATCCAGGAAATGATCACGCACATACTCCTTGGCACGGGTTGCAGCCTCCAGATACTCTGGCTTCTTCAATACCCGGTAGGCTGCAGAAAAGGCCCACAGGATACGGGCATTCATTACTGCACCTTTCTCGGCTTCAGGATGTACCTGGTCGTTGCCATCCACACGTCCATAGAAGCCACCATTCTCTTCATCCTTTACCTTGTGAATCCAATAGTTGAGGATGTTGTTTTCCAACACATCCTTCATTGCTTTTTTCAGATTTTCCATATTATTACTTTTTTATAGGGAACTTCCAAGCAAGAACCATCAGCAGGAATGCGATGAATGCTGGGAAAAGACTGAACAAAGACCATACCATGGTAAGCACAGAATCGGTGACACTGGCTGGATCTATCATGGTATTACCCATCTTGTCGGTAATCATATTGGCACCTGCCCAACCCAGGAAAAGGGCGATGAGCGAACCGGAAATGGCGGTACCAAACTTCTGACTCATCGTACCTGAGGAGAAGATGAGACCGGTAGCTGAGGTTCCGAAATGATCGGTATGATAATCGGCTACATCGGCATACATAGACCACAACAATGGAGAATAGATACCGATACCTACAGAGGTCAATACCACGAGGGCTATCATCACCCAGATATAAGCTGGATCCATCGGGATAAAGAAGAATGCCAATGAAAGTATCAGACAGAGGGTTGCTGCCCAGAAGAATGCCATCCGCTTGCTGCCTACCATACGGGTGAACCAAGGTGAAACGCCTCCGAAAATCATACAGGTTACCTCACCGAACGCCATGAACACCGTGTAGTTGATGATCAATCCCTCGATGGTGACATTGCCATGCAGGCAGTAATCGAACATATAACCCGCTACTGCATAACGGAAGCCATTGAAGAAGTTGGTACATACGGCTATGGCGGTCATGTAGAGCCAAGCCTTGTTGTGTACCAGGTCGGCAAACTGGTGGAAGGAGAACTTCTCTGCTCTCTTCGGCTTCAGCCGCTCCTTGGTAAGAAGACCGCAAGCCAGGGTCATCACGGCTGCAACGACACCCAGGATGGCACCGATAACGGCATACTGATGGGTAGCAGTACCGCCCACCATCTCCTGAAGATATGGGAAAGAGAGCAAGGTGGCGAATCCCATCGCATAGGCACCCACCATACGGAAGGATGAGAACTGGTTCTTCTCGTCATCATCCTCGGTCATCACACCGAGCAGGGAACCATAAGGTACATTCACCATCGTATATATCGCCATCATCAGAAGATAGAGGGCATAGGCATAGATACGCTTGCCCACCGGACCGAAATCAGGCGTATAGAGCAGGAGCGCGAAAACCAATCCGAAAGGAACGGCTCCATAAATCAACCAGGGACGATAGGTACCGAAGCGGCTCTGTGTACGGTCGGCAAGACTACCCATCAGAGGGTCGGTCACCACATCAAACATACGAGCCACCAACATCAGCACGGCAGCATCGGCAAAAGAGAGTCCGAAGACATTGGTAAAAAACAGAGGGAAAGCGATAGACATCACCTTCCAAACGATACCACCGGCAGCGGCATCGCCCAAAGCATAAGCAATTTTTTCCTTTAAACTAGCCATTTTTACTTTGAACTTTACGAAAAAGGGATTCTTCCCTCGTCCATACAAAGAATACGGACGAAGGTTGAGAATCCCTACAATCTTAATACCTTTATACTTATTTACCTAATGTCTTTTTATTTTTAGCCACCAAGTCCTTGATCTTCTCTACAGAGAACTGAGTGCGATAGTCATCCTTTGGAGTATTCATACAGTAATCTACCAAACGGTCGATGGTAGAGGTAGCTACATGCATACGCGTATCAGAAGAAGCATAGTAGATAAATACCTTGCCATCCTCATCTGCAATCCAACCGTTGGCAAACACTACGTTCATCACATCACCAATATACTCAGGACCTTCTGGTACGAGGAGGTATCCACCTGGTTCTGCTATTACTTCTGTAGGATCCTCAAGAGAGGTCATATACATATAGAGCACATAACGGAGACCACTGGCACAGCCACGAACACCGTGAGCCAGGTGCAACCAACCCTTATCGGTCTTGATTGGGTGAGGTCCCTCACCATTCTTCACCTCCTGGATGGTGTGATAATGACGGGCATTGATGATCTTCTCTTCCTTGATCTCCGCATGGGTGATGTCATCTACCAGTGCCCAGCCGATACCACCGCCAGAACCTGTATCGATGAAACCATCCTGTGGACGGGTATAGAAAGCATATTTGCCATCTACAAACTCTGGATGAAGAACCACATTGCGCTGCTGACTCTTGGTCTTCAGGTCTGGAAGACGCTCCCAGTTGACCAGGTCCTTGGTACGGGCGATAGCTGCAGTAGCAGTAGCAGCACTCAGGTCGCCTGGCTGGTCATCATCGTGGCGTTCTGCACAGAACACGCCATAGATATAACCATCCTCATGGGCGGTGAGTCGCATATCATAGATATTGGTAGCAGGAATTACATCCTCTGGCATGGTGATAGGCTCATCCCAGAAACGGAAGTTATCTATACCGTTAGGACTCTCAGCTACAGCGAAGAAGCTCTTGCGGTCGGCACCCTCCACACGTACAACGAGGAGATACTTGCCGTTCCACTTGATGGCACCAGAATTGAGAGTAGCATTCATCATGATGCGCTGCATCAGATATGGGTTACTCTTCTCATCGAAGTCGTATCGCCATTCCAGTGGAGTATGTTCTGCGGTGAGGATTGGGTTCTTATATTTCTCGTAGATACCGTTACCCCACTCTACCGGTTCATTCTTGCGGCTCAACAATTCCTCGTGATGAGCACGGAGAGCCTTCACTTTTTCTTGAAATGTAGTCATAATATATCTATTTTACTTTTTTACCTTTTTACTTTTTTACCTTTACAATGTCTTTAACAAAGAGCACCTTCTTCTCCTTCTTGAAAGCCTTGAAGTCGTTCACGATGTCTCCATCTCCTACTCCAGGCAGGTAAGCTTCTTCCTGAGGCTTGTCCCAGGCATTGCGCCAGAAGAGCACATAGCTTACCTGATACTTTTGGAGAACAGACCAGAGGGTCTTCGTAAACCAGTCTTTCTTCTGAGAGATTCCCCGGCAACCGGTTTCGGTGAGGGCAGGAATCTTACCCACCTTCTTTGCCGCTGCCATCATGACATCCAGGCTGGCAGAGAGATTCTGCTGATAGGTAGCATCATCGTTATCAAATTCATAGATATCGATGCCCACCATATCCACATACTGATCTCCCGGGAAACGCTCCAAGAAAGCTTCGACGGTCTTCTCGCTTCCGAGATTTGGCGACCACGCCCAAACGATGTTGCTGCACCCTGCTTTAGTAAGTCTGTGATAGGTATTTGCATAAAGTTGGTTGTATTGTGCAGGTGTGCAACTGTTGGCGCCCCACCAGAACCATCCGCCATTCATTTCATGCCATGGTCGGAAGATTACAGGAATGAGTTTGCCGTCATTAGTCTTGAGAGAAAGGATGAAGTCTGATACTTTTTTGAGCCAGCAGTCAAATTTCTGCTGTTGGGCGCCTCCATCCAGGACGGCAGCCACAGCATCTCCCTTTGGATCCCAGGCATTCTCGCCTGTTGCCGGATTCCAAGGATGCCAACTCAAGGTAACGATTCCACCTCTTTTATATTGAGCGATGATTTCCTGGCGCATTCTGTCGAACGGAACACCATCCAGGTTTTCCTTGCTGTCGAGTTCTATCTTACCCAGATCGAATCCCATTACTGCGGGATAATCACCTGTAGTAAGAAGCACATCGCTCTTTCCTTCATCCCATTTCCAGGTGGTACCATACACAGGGTCATCCTGATGACCCAACATAATACCCTTGTTTAATATTTTCTGCAGACGAATTTTCAGTTGTTCAGCTGGTGTTTTGCAGCAAACCTTTTTGTCTTTGCTGCAAGATATACCTGCAGCCTGAACAGAAGCACCAGTGACACCATCCACCTGTGCCATAGCTCCCTGCATAGCCAGCAGACAAACAGCACTGATCAATATTCTTTTTCCTAACATAAATTTATTTAGTTAATTGTTGAATAATCCAAGCCTGCCATTCATCCCACTGCTCCTGATACCAGTAATGACCGGTCATCTGATAGAGGCTCAGAGTCTTTGGCGCTTTCACACTATTATATAATCCATAAGAAGAAGTTGGTGGAACCACCTCATCGTTATATCCGAAGCTATACCATCCAGGAACGGTGATGCGACGGGCAAAGTTGACACCATCGTAATAGCGGGCACCTTCCAATCTAGCCTTTTCCAGTTCGGTGAGCTTAGTCTCCTTCCAGGCAGCCCCCTGAGCTTTATTCTCCTTATAGAAGTAATGAGGCCAACCGCCTGCAACTCCATGAATTTCAGCTTCATAATCACACATGGCATCATGCACAGGAGCCAGGAACGTGATACGCTTATCGAGTGCAGCCACAGCTATAGAGAGGAATCCTCCCTGCGAAGAACCCGTTACGCCGATGGTCTTTCCATCCCATTCAGGAAGCGCTGCGATGAAATCCACTCCACGCACAGCTCCGGTGATGACTCTCTTATACGAGTTACGGTCTGGATTTTCGAGATTGGTATCCCAATAGCCGTTCAGTTCACCGTTCTGGAGATCATCATACACCTTCTGCTCCATCGTAACAGGTATGCCATGAATACCGATTTCCAATACGATACACTTGGATGGCGCGGTATAGGTATCACCTGCATAAGGACGAACACCCGCACCCGGAACCCGGAGCAAGGCAGGATATTTGCCTTCCTTTACCGGAACACTCAGGATACCATACATCTTAGAGCCCCATCGGTTGTTATTGTAACTGATCTCATATACATTCTTATCTTGAGTGCAGCGCTCTGGAAGCAACACCTTGGTGACATTCAGGTCTGTCTGGCGAGCCTCATCCAACGCTTTCTTCCAAAAAGCATCAAAATCCTTCGGTTCCTTGGCATAAGGCTGAATCTTTTCGGGAGAGAAGCCTGCGGTGCAGAGTCCTTCGTAATCCTTTCCATCCACATGAGCAATGACCTTGAATCGGTAGAAGCCCGGCTTATTCAAACTTCCGCTCCATTTCATCACACCATCCTTGAGGGTGGTACTTTTCTTCACATCCGGAAACATAGCAGGACCAGCCTCATAATTTACCTTCACATTGTTCAAAAGAGTACCACTCTTTCTAACATTCACTGTAAAGTTGGCCTTCTCACCCACCTTGTAGTTCCAGTCCTGGTGATCAGGAGTCACACTCACTACGATGTTGTAGCCTTTGATTTGCGCGCTCAGCCCGAGAGAGCCGAGCGCACTCATCAGAACACCTATAATTATTAACCTATAAACCTTCTGCATTTCGTTCTAATTGTTTTTATCGTTTATTTATGTTAGTTATTGCTTATCATAACTGTTATCGTTCACCCAAAATCCTCTCAATAGGATTATTAAGTTTTACGGTTGCAAAGTTAGCACTATTTTCTGAATAACCCTTGTACTTTTTTGCTCAATAAACGTACTATCACGGAAAAACTGAAAAAAATCAATATTTAATATAAGGCAATAAGTATATGACATCGCGAATTCAACAACAAGTAAAACAAATACCGAGTCTCGTAAAAAAGAGGCTCGGTACTTCATCATTTATTTCGCATGAAAGGCTATCAGACCTTCCATCGGAGACCGCATAATCTTGACAATATGAAGATGATGCTCATCCTCCATCACATTTCTCAGGGGAGCTTCAAAATAATGAGCGATGCTTCCCACGAACCCTATCATCGGAATCCCCTCTCCCAAAGAAGAATCCCAGGCTTTCACGCCAGGTTCCAACTGCGAGATATCCTCCTGACTGGCTTTTACATACTGGATATAAGGTATGAGATTGTTCTCGTAAAAAGCATGGAAGTTACTCAATACCACCCGATACAGTGCCATCGCCTCATTCAGTTTATCACTGCCGTTCTCATATTTCTCTCCCTCTGCTATCTGCTCAGAAATAAAAGGACAGATGGAAGCCAGAAAACGGTTTGCCAACGGTTCACGATACACCTTGTTGATGATACCGGGATAATCCAGTCCCGACCACTTCAGAAACCTCTTTTTGATAGCCGAAGGCAGACTGCCCTTGAAGATACCATTCAGGAAAAGCTTGCCCAAGACGGCACCGCTACCTTCATCACCCAGAATATACCCTAGAGGTGGCGTATTCATCACAATCTTCTCACCATCATAAAGACAACTATTGGCACCAGTGCCCAGAATGCATGCCATTCCAGGCTGATGTCCGAAAAGCGCTCTTGCCGCTCCTATCATATCCCCCTCAGCCTCTACCTTGGCTCCAGGAAAAGCCTGCTGCAAGAGAGAGTTCATCCGGGGCTTCATCGCCTCGGTTACACCGCTGCCATAGAAATATACTTCCTGTGGTGATTCCGGCAAGATGAGTTCCGACTTCAGTATCTGAAGCACTTCGGCATCCTGCATATGAATAGGATTGATGCCCTGCGTCTTGCAAGTCATCACTACTTGACCTTGCCCGTCTATCAACGACCAGTCGGTCTTGGTACTGCCACTGTCTGCTATGAGTATGTTCATTGTCGTATTTTTTAAATGCACTGCAAATGTAATGATTTTCGGTGAAATATCGCAAAGAAAAGGAAAAAAAGATACTTCATCAAGCTGATAATCTTAAAAAACGCACATTATTCTTGGGTTTTTCGTGAATTATTAATAACTTTGCACACAAATAGACAAATAATTAAGGAAGAAATAACAATAAAATATTATAATTATGGCAACATTCATTGCAGGACCATGCGTCATCGAGTCGATGGAACTACTGGATACAGTAGCTCAGGAACTCGTTCGTATCAACCAGGACTTAGGAACCAACATCATATTCAAGGCATCCTTCGATAAGGCCAACCGAACCAGCATCCACTCTTTCCGTGGTCCTGGTCTGGAGAAAGGTCTGCAGATGCTCAGCGACATCAAGTCGAAATATGGACTTCGCATCACCACCGATATCCACGAGAGCTATCAGGCTGAAGCTGCGGGCAAGGTATGCGATATCCTCCAGATACCAGCCTTCCTCTGCCGCCAGACCGACCTGCTCGTATCGGCTGCCAAGACCGGCAAGATTGTCAACATCAAGAAGGCTCAGTTCCTCAGCGGAAGAGATATGAAGTATCCGGTTGAGAAAGCTTTGGATAGCGGAGCCAGCGAAGTATGGCTCACCGAGCGTGGCAACTGCTTCGGCTACAACAATCTCGTGGTAGATTTCCGCAACATTCCGGATATGAAGGAGATTGTACCTAATGTCATCATGGACTGCACCCACAGCGTACAGCGGCCAAGCGCAGGCGATGGTAAGACCGTGGGCGACCGCAAGTTTGTGCCAGCTATGGCAAAGGCTGCCAAGGCATTCGGTGCAACAGGCTACTTCTTCGAGGTGCATCCAGACCCTGATCATGGCAAGAGTGATGCAGCCAACATGCTAGAGTTAAATAAACTTGAATCACTTATAGAAGAATTGATGAAATAATGGATGATAAAACTATAAGAAATTATGGCGAGCAGGCTCTCCGCGACGAGGCGCAAGCCATCCTCGACCAAATACCTTATTTGGACGACAATTTTGAAAAGGCAGTAGATATGATGTATCATTGCGAAGGCAAGATCATCGTTACGGGTGTGGGCAAGAGCGGACACGTGGGTGCCAAGATTGCAGCAACCCTCGCCTCTACAGGTACACCGGCTTTCTATATCAACCCGCTGGACGTATATCACGGCGACCTCGGTGTGATGACCGACAAGGACGTGGTGCTGGCACTGAGCAACAGTGGTCAGACCGACGAGCTGCTCCGCTTCATCCCGATGGTGCTCCACATGAACGTGCCTATCATCTCCATAACGGGCAATCCGAATTCACTGCTGGCAAAATACTCCAACCATCACATCACCGTCAAGGTGAAGAAGGAGGCTTGTCCGCTCAACCTTGCTCCTACCAGCAGTACCACTGCAGCCCTCGCCATGGGCGATGCTCTGGCAATAGCCCTGATGCAGGTGCGCCACTTCAAGCCACGCGACTTTGCCCAGTTCCATCCGGGCGGCGAATTGGGCAAGCGTCTCCTCACCACCGCCGAAGACGTGATGCGCAGCGAAGACATGCCTATCATCCCTAAGGAGATGCATCTGGGCGAGGCCATCATCCATGTGAGCAAGGGTAAGCTCGGACTGGGAATCTCGCTCGATGAAGACCAGCGTGTCATCGGTCTGATTACAGATGGAGATATTCGCCGTGCCATGGAGAAGTGGCAGGCTGAATTCTTCAACAAGACCGTGAGCGACATCATGACCACCACTCCGAAGATGGTGACTCCGAAGACCAAGATTTCGGAGATTCAGCGCATTATGCACAAATACAAGGTACATACGGTACTCGTAGTAGATAAGGATAATCATTTGAAAGGCATCGTAGATCACTATGCATGCATGGTTTAAGATTCAGGCACGGATTTACAGATTACACGGTTATAGATTACACGATTATAGATAAGATGAGATATTATTTATTAATAGCTACTTTATGGCTGGCTAGTTCGCTGTGCAGCGCACAGACCAGCGATTCATTGATAGTCAACCAGCTTCGCGGGAAGGGGGTCAGCTTTTCCCACGACAACTCCGTCACGCTCCTGATGAGCGGACAGGAGAAATTCGATGATATGTTTCAGGCAATCCGTCAGGCTAAGCACAGTGTGCATCTGGAATACTTCAACTTCCGCAACGACAGCATTGCCTCCCTCCTCTTCGACCTCCTTGCCGAGAAGGTGAAGCAGGGAGTCAAGGTAAGAGCCCTCTACGATGGCTTCGGAAACTCATCCAACAACAAGCCGCTTAGGAAACGGCATCTCAAGAAAATCCGTGCCAACGGTATCGAAATCTTCGAATACAAGCCCTTGAAGTTCCCATGGGTGCATGCCGTTTTCAACCGCGACCACCGCAAGATTGTAGTCATCGACGGACAGATAGCCTATACCGGCGGCATGAACGTTGCCGACTATTATATAAAAGGTACGAAGGTGGTAGGCGAATGGCACGATATGCACTGCCGCATCGACGGCAGCGAGGTGAATACCCTGCAGAAGATCTTCCTCAAGATGTGGAACAAGGTAAGCGGACAGCATATCGACGGCGAGGAGTATTACCGCAAGGAGAAGCAAGACTACCTGGTAGAGAATCTCAAACCCGATACCACCGCCACGGCTTATCACAAGACGGTGGGCATCATCAATCGTGAGCCGCATATCACGAAGGATATCATCCGCTACTTCTATGTGAATGCCATCAACGATGCCCAAGACAGCATCAAGCTCATCAGTCCCTACTTCACTCTGAGTCCCAAGCTCAAGAAGGCATTGAAGCGGGCGGTGAAAAGAGGCGTCAAGGTAGAGATCATGCTCTCCACCAGGAGCGATATCCCGCTCACCCCCGATTGCGGATTCTATAATGCCCACAAGCTGATGAAGGCTGGCTGCCATGTATGGATGTACACGCCGGGCTTCCATCATACCAAGATTATCATGGTAGATGGCAAGTTCTGTACCGTAGGCAGCGCCAACCTCAATGCCCGAAGCCTGCGATGGGATTACGAAGAGAATGCCGTGATTGTGGATTCATGCACTACTCACCAGCTCGACCGTCTCTTCGACAGGGAGAAGAAAGACAGTTTCCTGCTCAACGAGCAGAACTGGCGAGAGTGGCGCACCGGATGGCAAAGATTCAAGGGATGGTTTGCAGCAAAGTTCCTCACCCCATTCCTGTAAACAGATAACAGATATATCAGAGAAATATGATGAACGAAGAAATGAAGAAAGCAATGGCAGGCAAGGCGATGCCCGAACTCGCCATTGTAGATAACAATACGCTGGCAGCCTTGGGTCTCAAGGGACTGCTGGAGAGTGTCGTTCCGATGGTAAAGATCAGCATCTTCGGTACATTCGGTGAATTTGAGTCGAATGCGCCCGAACGTTTTATGCACTATTTTGTGTCGATGCAGATTCTTCTGGCTCACCGCAACTTCTTCATCGAAGAGTCGCATCGCCCCCATACCATCGTGCTTACCCCCTGCAACGACCTCAACTCGCAGCTGCAGGGATTCCACTGCATCTGCGTCAACGTACCGGAATCAAAGCTCATCCGACAGTTGATCCGTCTGCAGCGTTCGGGACATCCCCACGGCGAATATATCCCGCCTATGGATTCCTCAGAGTCCAGGGAGAAAGCCCTTTCAGACAGGGAAATCGAGGTACTCTCGCTGGTGGCACAAGGCAAAATCAACAAGGAGATAGCTGAAAAGCTCTTCATCAGTACCACCACCGTGATTACCCACCGCAAGAATATCCAGGAAAAACTGGGTATCAAGAGCGTTTCTTCGCTCACCATCTATGCCGTGATGCACGGTTATGTGGATATCAACAAGATCTAGCAGCCGGAGAGGCATCCCCCAAAATGATGATGCCTCTTACTCACATACCTATATATAATGATAGTGCCTTCCCCGCAAGCAGCAGGGAAGGCACTATCATTTTATAAAAAATAACATTTCGAAGGTCATTTTTCCTAAGCAAAACTAGAGTTTCACCGTGGAAATATCAACTAGATCGTTAACGATGGCATAAATCGTCAGGCCCGCAGGAGAATGAATCTGGAGCTTACGGGCGATGTTTCGGCGGTGGGTAATCACCGTGTTCACGGAGATAAAGAGATGGTCAGCTATCTCCTTGTTCGACATACCCTGAACCAGCGCAATGATTACATCCTTCTCTCGATCGCTCAACTGCTCATCGCTGTTCGGAGTCTGATTGATCATGCTCGAAATCTTGGCACTCACATCATTCTGCTTCAGTTTCCGCTCGGCATTTCTCACGGCAGGAATAAAGATTTCTTCCTCCACCTCAGAGTGATGCATAAGCCACTCCTCGTTGTTGTAAATATCATAGAGAGTGGCACTGAGCTGGTTGTTGTGCAGTCCATCCGAAGGCAGATACTTGATGATGATGCTCTTCAGCTCTTTCAGTTTCATATCCACCTGCATATGATGCTTCGAGAAGGTTTCGATATCAAAGTTGGTATTGGCATTACCATCTATAAGTGACTGAACATAAGGAAAAACCATCTTCTCCTCATACTTCATGTGGTTGGTGATGCTGTGGGCATAATCATCATAGAGTTTCAGGATCAGTCGTGCCAGATTATCCGTTTCATCAAGGGCATCCACAAGCTCCTTACGGATAAAAGGTAACTGGAAATCTATGTAGTAGGCATGCGATGCCTTGAGATAATGCAACAAGGTCGGCAACGACAACCGGTCTGCATTGTCGTACTCCTTGTAACCATTTATCGTAAAGTTTACCACGGCAAGGAAGGTGTAGGTATCCACATTCTGCTCATCGCAGACTTCCCTTACCGTCTTGTCGCCGAATCCCAGGTTGATGCCGAAGCTACCCAAGCTCTGCAAGATATTGTAATTGTCTCTAATGATGCTGATCATCTTGTCGTCAGCTTCATACATCTTCTGATTTTTCATCTTGTTCTATCCTTAAATGCAAACATCCTTGTATCAAGAACATTCATCATGTTTTTATTTCGGTTGCAAATATACAAAAAAGTTTCGAAACCCGCAATACCTAGAAATGGGGATGCCGATGTTTACCGAAATTTAGGTATTGCAAGATTTTTTAAAACTCCGTACCTTTGCACCCGAAATCGAGAAAGAGCGCGGTGATGATTGCCACTCCCGAGCGGCAGAGCTGCGTAATTCCTTATCAAGCCACAGGGCTTTAAGGAGATACTAGGTCTCTAAAGTGTCGAGAAAGCAAGCAGATATCCGCGCTCTTTTCCTTATATTAAATTATACGATAACAATAATTTCAAAATATCAAAGATGAACAGTTTAAGAATTGGATTGATGTCCGCTGCCCTCGTTGCCGGTTTGGCAACGGCAAGTGCACAAACTGTGGCTGCCGATAGTGTGATGCAGCATGTAAACGGCAAGCGCCTCAGCGTGGGTGGTTATGGCGAGGTTGCCATGAGCCGCAACTTCTATAGCGACCACGTAAGCCGTTACAGTTTGGCTGACGAGCACAAGAATGACCCTAGCCATGGTCGTTTCGATATTCCTCATGCAGTAATTTACCTGGGTTACGACTTCGGAAAGGGTTGGACTATGGGTACCGAGATTGAGTTTGAGCATGGTGGCGTAGGAATGGCCTATGAGAAAGAAGACGAAGAAGGTGGCGAATGGGAACAGGAAGTAGAGAAAGGCGGTGAAGTTGAACTCGAACAGTTCTGGATTCAGAAGTCATTCGGTCGTTGGGCTAACATCAAGGCTGGTCACATTGTAGTGCCTGTAGGTTTGAACAACGCTTACCATGAGCCATTGAATTTCTTCACTGTTTATCGTCCTGAAGGTGAGAATACGGTTCTTCCAAGCACCTGGCATCAGACAGGTATCAGTTTCTGGGGTAAGACAAAGGGCTGGAGATATGAATTGCAATTTCTGGCAGGTTTGAACTCAGATAACTTTACTAATACAGGTTGGATCAACAAGGGTCCTGGTACTCCTACAGAGGGAGAGATTGCAACCAAATATGGTACAGCACTCCGTATTGACAACTATTGTATCAAGGGCTTGCGCATCGGTTTGAGTGGATACTATGGTCATGCCATCGGCAATTCTTATCCAAACAACAAGGATGGTGCTGAGTCTAAATATAAGGGCGTTGTTGCTATCGGAGCCATCGACTTCACATACAACAACTACAACTGGATAGTTCGTGGCCAGGCAGACTACGGCTACCTGAGTGATGCAAAACAGTTGAAGTACTTTACTAATCGTCTAAATGGTCTCTCTCCATTCCATCACTCTGCATTTGTCAGCAAGAATGCTTTTGCCTATGGTATCGAGGCAGGATATAATATCTTCTCACAAATTGAGAAACTCCGTCAGGACAACCAGAAACTGTATCTCTTTGGCCGTTATGAGCACTATAATCCATATGCTTCCAAGACCAAGAATACATCATACGACTACACCAATGTACAGCGTATGGCAGTTGGTATCAATTACTATCCTGTGAAACAGATTGTAGTAAAGGCAGAATATTCACATCGCTTCCTGAAGAGCCAGTATAACAATGAGCCAGCCATCAACATCGGTGTGGCTTATGAAGGATGGTTTCTCTAAAGATTCTCACAGAAGAACTTAATATAAAGTGATTGAAACAAACATATCAATAACAAAATACTTATATTAAAAATGAAAAAGGTTTTTAAAAGTGCAGTAATGCTCATGGCAGCCTTTATGTTGCCATTAGGTTTCACATCATGCAGCAGCGATGATGATCCTGTAGAGAACAACGACTTTACAAACAAGGCATATGGCCAGGATGCTATGGATGCCTGCGATGAACTTTGCAATGCGCTCCGTGCAGCTTACAGCAAAGTAAACAACGCAAATTTGAGTGCAGATCAGGAAACATACCTGAAGAATGTATGTGCTAATGCAGTAGACAATACCATCCAGCCAACATACAAGTCATTGGCTGATGCAGTAGAGAAGTTGCATACAGCTCTTCCTAAGAGTGTAGATACCAACAACCTGACTCAGGAGAACATCAACAATGCCTGCGAAGCTTTCAAGGAAGCACGTGCCTTGTGGGAGAAGAGCGAGGCTTTCCTCGGTGGTGCAGCATCAGACTTTGATATTGACCCACACATCGACTCATGGCCATTGAACCGTACACTCCTCCACAGCTACTTTGCTACAGGTAAGTATAGTGATGCTGCGCTTGAGGATGCTTCTATCCTTGGTTTCCATGCACTTGAGTTTATCCTCTTCCGTGATGGACAGCCACGTAAGGTTGCAGAGTTCAAGGGAAACGATACCTACAAAGGCTTCACAGACGTAAAGGGTTCTGAGGAATTGAAGTATGCCGAGGCTGTTATCGAGGACTTGGTAAACCACGTATATGAGCTGGAGGTAGCATGGTCTGAGACTCCTAACGCATCTCGCCTCGCAGCAGTAAAGGCAGCAGGTCTTGAGTACCTGACAGACAAAAACCAGTCTTATGCAGCCAATCTGAAGAATGCAGGCAACACTTCTATCAGTAAGTTTGCAACACTGAAGGCAGCCATCCAGCAGCTTCTCTCTTTGGAGGAAGGTTCAGCCTGGGGTATCTCTAACGAGGTAGGTACAGCCAAGATTGCCAACCCATTCCAGGCAGGTGATATCAGCTACGTAGAGTCTCCATATAGCTACAACTCTATCACCGACTTCCAGAACAACATCCGTTCTATCGAGAACTTGTGGTATGGTGGCACTAATGGTACAAGCTCTAATGCTAAGTATAGCTTCCATCAGTTCTTCAAGGATAATGCATCTGCAGAAGGTCAGCGTGTTGAGACTGCCATCGCTAACGCTATCAGCAAGATCGGCGGTATGCCTTACCCATTCGTTAAGTACGTAAGTACTGTTTGGGGTAAGAAATTTGATGAAGTAAACCCAGAGTAATCTTGTGGTAAACTAACATACAGGAAGCATCTCACCATACTCTTTTTGGTGAGATGCTATTCTGCGCTAAACGAGAAAATAAAACATTATAAAACAGAATAACATTATGATTTATCAAAGAATTAGCAAAATGTTATTGCTCGGCTTGCTTGTTTTGCCTTTGGCATCATGCTCCGATGATAACAATGTGGTAAACAATGACAAGTTAAATGGTGACTCTCAGTTTGGTAAGGCAAACGATGTTTTTGAGGCATCAGAATGGTATCCAGGTGGCGAACTTGGAACTGACGAAGGTATGAGTTATTCGGCAGAAACACCAGCTACCACCAACCAGGGATTGTCAAACAGTTTCAACAAAGGTGAGGATTTCTTCGAGCACCTTTACACTATCACAGAGGCTCCACGTAAGGGTCTTGGCCCAGCTTGGGTTCGCAGCAGCTGTATCCACTGCCATCCTAACTATGGTCATGGTAAGTTCCAGAACCAGTATCAGGCAGACCAGTTTGGCAACGGCTATCTGCTCGTAATTTATCACCCTACAGCAGGTACTACCGCTGACGGAAAGCCTTACGCAGCAAACAGCTACATATCTGAGGTTACAGGTATGCCACAGACCAAGGCAATGACTCCATTCTCTGCTCCTGTCGACGAGAAGCAAATGACCATTCAGTGGAATGAGGTTACAGCCATGCCTAGCGGTTTGGCTATGAAGTTCCCTAAGGATGGCGAGACTTTTGCTTTGCAGTATCCAGAGGTTACTATCCCTCAGTCTGCATTCAATACCAATCCTAAGCCAGACAACTATGAAGTACGTTTGGAATCAACCATCGGTATCTATGGTACAGGCTTGCTTGATGCCATCGACCAGGATGATATGAAGAAGGTTTATCAGGATGAGGCGAAACACGTAGAGTTGAACCCTGCCATGTGGGACAAGACTGCTAACGATTGGGCTTCAACTGCCTGGTACAAGTTGGCAGATGGAACCAAGATGGTGAAGAAGTTTACCTATGCCATGACCCGTGCTTCCCTGCAGGATGGTCCAGGTGCTAA
The DNA here is from genome assembly GCF_002224675.1 of Segatella copri. Taxonomy (GTDB): domain Bacteria; phylum Bacteroidota; class Bacteroidia; order Bacteroidales; family Bacteroidaceae; genus Prevotella; species Prevotella copri_U. Next base: position 184,337 of record NZ_NMPZ01000002.1, read on the forward strand.
CGCCATCTGGAACATTACCAACGTAACACGTTCCGATCGTCATTACCTCTATACCACTCCAGCCTGGGCAAAGTATCAGAGCGAAGACCCAGAAGTAATTAGCTATATCAAGAAGCATGGTGCTGACGAATCTTCTGTACTCCACCCATACTATGCAGATGGAACTGACGAAGGTATCAAGGAGAGAGTAAACGAGATTCTGAGCTGTAACAATGCAGCCAAGTCAGCTACTTTTGAGAAGTACCTCCTCAAGGGTGCTCCTTACAATAGTGAGGAAGAGATGAGCGACAAGGATTACTATGACTTCATGGTTTGGCACCGTGGTCTAGCTGTTCCTGCAGCCCGTAACCTCGACAACGCACAGGTTCAGGAAGGTAAGAAGCTCTTCACCCAGTGGGGTTGCGCTACTTGCCACAAGCCATCATGGAAGACTGGTTCTGACAACTATTGGGTAGATAATGCTATCAAGGCTTACGCCAAGAGCATAGGTCAGGATCCTAACACCATGTTGCCAAAGTATCCAAACCAGACTATTTATCCATACACCGACTTGGTACAGCACCGTCTGTTCATGGCTAACGACATCCGCACAGGATGGTGCCGCACTACTCCACTCTGGGGACGTGGTTTGTCAAGCATGTTGACTGGTCGCAGCGACCGTTTGCACGACTGCCGTGCCCGCAACGTAGTAGAGGCTATCATGTGGCACTGCTATGATCAGCGCAGCGATGCATACAAATCAGCACTCAACTTCTACAATGCAACCAAGGAAGAGCGTGATGCTGTAGTGGCATTCATCAATGCTATCTAAGCCTTTACAAGAAGAAACAAAAATAAGAAAAGCTGCCAGGCTATCAAAAGCATTTGGCAGCTTTTTTTATCAGAATCTACAAATATACGGATTATCTCTTGCTCGTCTCCGAATAATATCGTATTTTTGCAACGGAAATTCTATCAAGATTCCAACTAAGTATGGTTAAAAAGATTATATTCATTCTTTACATCCTTGTGCTCGTATGCATGGCAGCCGCCACCATCGTGGAGAAAAGCCAGGGCACGGATTATGCCCATGCCCACTACTATGGGGCATGGTGGTTCATTCTTATCTGGGCAGTACTTGCTGCCCTCGGTGCTTTCTACATCATAAAAAGAAAAGTGAAGTGCGCTTCTACGCTGTCACTCCATCTCTCCTTCATCATCATCCTTGCCGGGGCATTGCTCACACATATATCGGCTAAACGGGGTATGATTCATCTGCGCATCGGTCAGCCTACGGATACTTATATGGCTCAGGATGAAGAGCAGGGTATGAAGGAAGAGAAACTCCCTTTCTCGCTCTGCCTGCAGAAGTTTGAAGCGAAGATGCATGATGGTACCAACGCCGTGGCTGACTATTCTTCAAAATTCACCGTAATAGACGGAGATGGTAAGAGCGAAGGCGAAGTTTCGATGAACAACATATATTCCCACCGGTCTTACCGTCTTTATCAGTCATCTTACGATGAAGACGGCAAGGGAAGCGTGCTCGCTATCAATGCCGATCCATACGGCATACCAGTCACCTATACTGGCTATGCGCTGCTCTTCATCTCCCTCGTATGGATGCTCTTCGACCCTAAGGGCGGTTATCGCAAACTACTGAAGAGTCCTTTGCTCAAGAAGGGAGCCTTGATAACAGCACTCATCCTCAGCATGGGCAATATACAGACACTGCATGCAGAATCTGCAACAGGCAATCTCCAAAATGCTGTATTGCCAAAGGAAACTGCAGAGAAGTTTGGCGAGCTTCATATTCTCTACAACGACCGCATCTGTCCGGTACAGACCTTTGCCCTCGATTTCTGCAAGAAGATATATGGAGCCAGGAGCTATCAGGGATTGACTGCAGAACAGGTACTCTCCGGTTGGGTATTCTATGGAAATACTTGGGCAAACGAGCCTTTCATTAAGATCAAGAGCGGAGAAATGAAAACAGCGATGAATCTGCCTGACTATGCTTCGCTCAATACTTTCTTCAATCGTGAGATGGGTGGCTATACCATCGGACAGTATGTTCAGGAATACTATAATGGTCAGCAGGACAAGTTCCATCAGCAAGCCGCCGATATCGATGGCAAGATACAAATCATCATGGAATTGCGAGAAGGTATCTCATTGAAAGTTCTTCCTTACACCTTCACCAAGAATGTGAAGGCTACCAAGGATCATTCATTCATCAAGGCTGGCACTACCACGTGGTTTTCACCTGTAGATAAGTTGCCACAGGCCGTGGAGCACCAGCATGCGCTCTATATCAGGAATGTATTCTCTCTGCTGAATGGTGATGTAAAGGCAGGCAATACGAGCCGTGTAAACGAGTTCTTCGTCAAGATGAAGAAATATCAGGAGGTTAGTAGCGGTAATTCGCTGCCAACAGCTACACAGTATAAGGCAGAACGCATCAATAATGCCTTTCCTTTTGCAACTATTCTCTTCATGGCAAACCTCACACTGGGCTTCATTGCCCTCTTCTACACCATCTATCGCATGACGAAGAAGAGAGAAATCAAGGTATTGAACATCGCTTTGCCTATCCTGCTTGGCGTATCCTTCCTTGCCTTAACCTTCGGATTGGCATTGAGATGGATTATCAGCGGCAACATACCTATGTCTAACGGATATGAAAGTATGCTAACTGCAGCCTGGTTCGTGATGCTTATCAGTATTCTGATGCAGTTGCGCATCCGCATCGTGATGGTATTCGGCTTCCTGATTTCAGGATTCTTCCTTCTGGTAAGCCATATCAACCAGATGGATCCTGCTATCGGACAGATGATGCCGGTATTGAACAGTCCGTTACTCAGCATCCATGTCAGCATCATCATGATGAGCTACGCACTGCTATCCTTGACTTTCATCTGTGGCATCATGGGTATCTGCATGCGCTCTCATGGCGACGAACTGCGGGATTTAAGCCGTCTCTTCCTCTACCCTGCCCTCACCACGATGGGGTTCGGCATCTTCATCGGAGCCATCTGGGCTAACGTGAGCTGGGGTAATTACTGGAGTTGGGATAGCAAGGAGACGTGGGCGCTCATCACCTTTATGATATATGCCGTAGTAGTGCATACGCAGAGCCTGCCTGTTTTCCGCAAGCCGCTGGTGTATCACATCTACATCACCCTAGCCTTCCTGAGTATCGCCATGACCTACTTCGGTGTGAACTATTTCCTCACGGGCATGCACTCTTATGCATAGATAGAATCTATGAAATAATAGCCATAATCTTTCGTTTATCTATCATAAAAGCCGTATCTTTGCAGCAAATTTCAAATAAACAAGATTAAAATGGAAACAAGAAAAGAAGTTGCAGCAGAAAAGAAGCGTTGTGGATCTCATAACTGTACCCAGGCAGTGGTTTGTACCTATTATGATTATACAGGTATCGACGAAGATACCCTCAAGAATGTGGGCAATGCCTTTGCAGCAGGAATGGGAAATATGGAAGGAACCTGCGGTGCCCTCGTAGGAGCAGGTGTGATATTGGGTCTTGCCACCAAGGATAAGGCAAAGGCTATCAAGGCGATGCGACAGATTATGACCCAATTCCAGCAGCGCAACGGAGCTACCCAGTGCAGGCTTCTCAAGGGCGTAGGTACGGGAAAGGTCCTCAGAGAATGCCCGCTCTGCGTAGCCGATGCGGCAGAATTTCTGGAAGAGCAGTTGGATAAACTAACCGATCAGTAGAAAACGATGGCAAAATACAAGGCTCAAAGCGAGCACGACCGCTGCGTGGCATGTGGTGTTTGCGTAAAGGTGTGTCCCAAGGATGCCATCAGCATCTACCGGGGATGTTATGCAGTAGTGAATGAGGATCTGTGCATAGGTTGCGGCATCTGTGAAAGGAATTGTCCGGCAGGAGTCATGCACAAGGTATTGAGATAACAGATAAAAAGCATTTTTATGGCAAGACAAAAAAGCAAGAAGTGGAGTGATTATTTGTGGCTGGTATCCGCCACCTATTTCACCCTTGGATTCTTCAACATCGTGTTTGCGTGGCTGGGAGTCATCTGTTTTATGATTCCGCTGTTTATGGCAGTTTTCGGAGGCGGCAAGGGATATTGCAACAACTATTGTGGACGAGGTCAGCTTTTCCTGCAGATAGGAAATACCCTGGGATGGTCGCGCAGGAAGGTAGCGCCAAGATGGTTATCATCCAAATGGTTCCGTCATGGATTCCTGCTGTTCTTCATGTTCTTCTTCATCCAGATGATCATCCTCACAGTGATGGTGGCAAAGGGAGCAGAGAATCTCCATCAGACCATTCATCTGCTCTGGACCTTTGATGTTCCCTGGCACTGGGCATATCCTGTAGAGATAGAACCCTGGAAGGCTCAATTTGCCTTCGGTCTCTATGGCATCATGCTCACTTCCCTGATAGTGGGTGTGCTTCTCACCATCTTCTACCGTCCGAGAACCTGGTGTGTTTTCTGTCCGATGGGCAACATGACTCAACTCATCTGCAAGCTCAAGGCAAGATAAGCCCTGTACTTGGCTGATATAAATAGAATAACGATATGAATGTACAGCAACTGAAATATATTGTGGCACTCAACCGCTTTCGCAATTTTGCGAGAGCGGCAGAGGCTTGCCAGGTTTCGCAGCCCACGCTCAGTGCTATGCTTGTGAAACTGGAGGAAGAACTGGATACCCGTATCTTCGAACGAAGCAATAAGTCTGTATCTCCCACTGCATCAGGCAAGAAGATTATCCGTCAGGCAGAAACGGCATTGCAGGAGATAGAACGCATCTCGGAAATCGTGATGGAAGATAAGGGAGAGATAGGCGGAAAGCTGTCACTCGCCGTGGGACCAACCATTGCCCCCTACATTCTGCCCAAGTTCATCAGACACTATCGGGAAAACTATCCATCGGTGGATCTCAACATCCAGGAACTGAAGGCTGATTTCATGCTCGATTCCCTGCTTCGTGGTGAGACGGATGCCGGCATAGCCATCTCCGACAATATCCGTGAGGGCATTCTGGAGATACCGCTCTACACGGAGAAGTTCTATGTGTATCTTGCCGAGGGCTGCTGGCGCAAGCTTCCTGTTTTCAAGCCTGAGAATCTGGAGTATGAGAACATGTGGATTATGAAGGAGGCACAGTGTCTGCGCAACAGTGCCTTTTCGTTCTGCAAGGCGCGCAGCAAGGGTCATCATATCTATGAGGCAGGCAGCATCGAGACCCTGATAAGGATAGTGGATGAGAATGGTGGCTTCACCATCATTCCAGAGATGCACCTCCCTTTCCTGAGTGAAGAACAGAAGAGGAATGTAAGAAAGATAGAGGGAGATTATCTGTCTCAGCGGCGCATATCGCTCTATATCAGGGAGGATTACATCCGTGAGCGGATGCTGAACACCCTAGTCGATACCCTCAAGATATTCATTCCGGAGGAGATGATGGGAGAAGGCATCAGGAAATACGGCATCAGGTTGTAACCTTAAAATGAATAGACTCCATCTATCGCCGCATTGACTGAGTGATTTGGTGGAATGCCGGATTCTTCTTATCTTCGCACCGATAAAAACAAGTAATAACTTTTAAATATCAATAATGATGGAAAAATTCAATGAAATGATTAACGGCGAACAGCTGACATTGGTAGATTTCTTCGCTACCTGGTGCGGACCTTGCAAGATGATGCACCCTATCCTGGAACAGCTGAAGGAGAAGATGGGCGATGACATCAGAATCCTGAAAGTAGATGTAGACAAGAACGAGGCACTGTCCATGCAGTACCGCATTCAGTCGGTCCCTACCCTCATGCTCTTCAAAAAGGGAGAAATGGTCTGGCGACAGAGCGGAGCCATGAGCCTGAATGATTTGATGCAGAAAATTTCGCAGCTACAATAATAGCCCTGCTGAAAACGAAATCCGTTCCCCCACACTCTTTTTATGTTTTTTTAATATCCTACGGTCACAATTGTTACCGTAGGATTATTTTTTAAGCCGTAATTTTGCAGCCGGAAACCAGGAATGGCAGATTGCCGCCTGGAAGAAAACATTAAAATAACTCATTAATTTATAGCAATATGACAGAAAACAAGATGTTCTGTTTCCAGTGTCAGGAAACAGCTAAGGGTACAGGCTGTACCATCAAGGGTGTTTGCGGTAAGGAGGCAACAACTTCCAAGTGGCAGGATCTGCTGCTCAGCGTGGTTCGTGGCATAGGAACCATACAGCATAGCATAGGCGAAGAGCCGACACCAGAGGTAACCCATTTCCTCACGGATGCACTCTTCACCACCATCACCAACGCCAACTTCAACGACCAGGATATCCTGCAAAAGGTAGATAAGGGCATCGTACTGAAGAAACAGCTGCTGCAAAAGGCGGCAAGCATGAATATCCACCTACCTGGCTATCAGGAGGTAACCTGGGGTGGCGAGAAGACAGACTATGAGGCTGAGGGTGCCCGTGAATCCGTGCTCCGCCACGAGAATCCAGATATCCGCTCGCTCAAGGAACTCACCATGCTCGGTCTGAAGGGTATGGCAGCATACTACGAGCACGCAGCCCATCTGGGAGAAGAGAACAGCGAGATCATCAGCTTCATCTGCCGTGCACTCGCCACCATCAGCAACCCTGATGCTGATATGAACACGCTGCTGGGCGTGGTACTCGAAACAGGAAAGTACGGCGTGGATGTGATGGCACTCCTCGACAAGGCCAACACCCAGGCATACGGTAATCCGGAACTCACCCGGGTGAACATCGGCACAGGCAGCAATCCGGGCATCCTCATCTCCGGTCACGACCTGAAGGATATCGAAGATCTCCTCATCCAGACCGAAGGCACGGGCATCGACGTCTATACCCATGGCGAGATGCTTCCTGCCCACTACTATCCGCAGCTCAAGAAGTACAAGCATCTGGTGGGCAACTACGGCAATGCGTGGTGGAAACAGAAGGAGGAATTCGAGAGCTTCAACGGTCCTGTAGTCTTCACCACCAACTGCATCGTACCGCCATCGCCATCGGCAGGCTACAGGAACCGCGTCTTCACCACCAACTCTACCGGTTTCCCTGGCTGGAAGCATATCCAGGCGGGTGCCGACGGCCACAAGGACTTCTCCGAGGTGATTGCGCTTGCCAAGACCTGCCAGCCACCTAGGGAGATAGAGACAGGCGAGATCATCGGCGGTTTTGCGCATGCCCAGGTCTTTGCCCTGGCAGACAAGATAGTAGAGGCTGTGAAGAGCGGAGCCATCCGCAAGTTTGTGGTGATGAGTGGCTGCGATGGCAGAATGAAGAGCCGCAACTACTACGAGGAGTTTGCCAAGGCGCTGCCTCAGGATGTAGTGATACTCACCAGCGGCTGTGCCAAGTTCAAGTACAACAAGCTCAATCTGGGCGATATCAACGGCATTCCTCGTGTGCTGGATGCCGGTCAGTGCAACGACTCCTATTCCTGGGCGGTTGTGGCATTGAAGCTGAAGGAGATCTTTGGAGCCAGCGACATCAACGAACTTCCTATCTTCTTCAATATTGCCTGGTACGAGCAGAAGGCAGTCATCGTACTTCTTGCCCTGCTGCATCTGGGCGTAAAGAACATCCATCTGGGTCCTACGCTCCCAGCCTTCTGTTCACCAGCCGTACTGAAGGTTCTGGTAGATACCTTTGGCATTGCCGGAAACGGAACGGTAGAAGAGGACATCAAAAAATATATAGGATAAAAGGAATTTAATAATTTTATATTACAACAGGATATGAGAGCATCAAAATATCAATTCGAGGAGTGGCCAACCGATCTGCTGATCGATTATGCCCTCAAGATTCATCACCGTGGAATCCGTGAGAAGGGTCCGGAAATCCTCAGTCTCATCCACTCGATGATGGGTGAGAATCAGTTAATGGCAGAAATAGAGAGTCTCTTCAGCGAGTGCATGCTTGACCTGGAGAACCATCTGCAGAAGGAAGAGCAGGTTCTCTTTCCGTTCACCTATCAACTGATGGAATCGCAGCTTACGGGTCAGCCTGCAGCGCCGATACATTGCGGCTCTGTAGCCATGCCTATTCACGTGATGATACTGGAACATGATAATGAGACCAAGCGCCAGCAGCGCCTCAGAAAGCTCACAAACAACTACACCCCGGCAGCTGATGCCAGCGGAGATTATAAGTTGCTACTGAGTCTGCTGAAGAATTTCGCAGAAGATCTGAACGAGCATGTCTATATAGAGAATGAGATCATCTTCCCTCGCAGTCAGCTGCTGGAACAGCAGCTACTGAGTTAAGGGAGAATTTGCAGCCGTTAGACAACGTCCATGTCGAGCATACAACAATAAAGGGAGATTTCTTGGCGAAATCTCCCTTTATCTATTGCAAAAAGCAGCTATAATTTCTTGATTTCATCTAATGACAACTGGGTTGCTGCTGTCACTTGCTCGGCAGACAAGCCCATTGCAAGAAGACGACGGGCTGTGGCCTTCTTCTCATCTTTGGCTCCTTCGGCACGACCTTCTTCGCGTCCTTCTTCTCGACCATCGGCAAGACCTTTCTGCCAGCCATCATCATAACCCGTCTTGATAACGCTGCGCTGATAGCGCAGATTCTCCATGTGACGGACATAATCATTCTTTTCCGCTACGGTCAACTTATCTATATCCAGGCATTTGCGGGCATCTGCCAAACCTGGGGCCTGGGCTGCCTCGCTGATCTCGCCGGTCTTGAGAAACTCGATCCATTCATCCAGATTGTTCACCGCCAGCTTATCAAAGTTGTTCACGCAGAGCAGATAATACTCCGGGAATATGTCTCCGGCTTCGCGATTAGTCTTGCGCCCCTGAGGGATTTCATCACCGAAGAAGAGTTCACTCTGTCGGTTGGAGAGTTTCAGGATATCATTCGGCTGATGCAGTCCCTGGAACATCGTCTTGCCATGATATACATAATCCTTAGCCTGTCCCAATGTGAAATACACGATATTGATGGAATATACCTTGCGCACTTTGTCGTAATCATCGCCCAGACTGATATTGTCTGTGATGACCTTGGAAACTCCATAGAGCATACGGTGGAAATAGGTATGTTCCCGGGTATTCTGTATCTCGAAGATGATGAATTCTCCCTTCTCATCCTCTGCCAGGATATCCACTCTGTTGAATTTATCATTCTCGGTCTGCTGGTTGCTCTCACTATCCAGGAATCGGTTGATCTTGAATTTCTCGTTCAGCAGCGAACACATAAAGCCTTCCAGCACGGCATAGTTTGCCTTGTTGCGAAGCAGGCGCTTCATCGCCCAGTCAAATCTGATATAATTTGCCATATTCTTCCTCCATCTATTAATTTTCAGCTGCAAAGTTACGACTTTATTTTAAGACACCAAAGTTTTTTCGTATTTTTCTTGCTTATTACCAGAGCTTTAGCTAGTAAGATTCTACTCTTATAGGGCGTGCGGAGATTCTGCCTTCAAGATTCTAAAGGAAGCAAACAATAAATCGGGGGAAAATGCGTTATTGAATATAAAACTTAAATGTATGAAAGAATCAATATTCGTTACCTTGCAGAAATGCACGGTGTTTGAGGGGTTTACTCCAGAGGAAATCAGAGAGGCACTGTCGATGGTAAGCTACCGGATGGTGGAGCTTGCTGCCAGGGAAACCTATGTGCTGGCAGGAATGCCCTGCAGATATGCCGACATCATTGTCGAGGGGGAGATGATAGCCCGCATGTCGGGATTGTCGGGCAAGCAGGCCCAGATAGATAGGCTGGGAGAATCGATGCTGATTGCCCCTGCCTATATATTCGCACATAATAACGAGATGCCCGTAAGCGTGGAGACAAGCAGGAAGACTACCCTCCTGCGCATGAGGCCTTCGGAACTGAAACTGCTGATAGATACCGACGAACGCATACGCTGGAACTTCATCCAGCACCTGTCAAGGATAGATATCTTCCTTTCGCAGAAAATGCGCATGCTCTCCCTTTTCTCCGTCAAGGAGAAGGTGGCGCAATACCTCATCAAGATGGCCATCGAACAGCAGAGTAGAACCATCCATCTGGATGTCAGCCGACAGGAAATGGCGGATATCTTCGGTATCCAGAAGTTCTCGCTCCTCCGCTGCCTCTCCGAATTCGAGGAGAAGGGTGCCATCAGGATTGAGGGCAAGACCATTACCATACTCAACTCGGATGAAATGAAATAAGGAGCAGGAATCTATCTATCTAATTATCAAATACTTAGCATTCAACCTCTCGCTGAGAGTGTAGCTTCAGCAACCCCCATTCGCCGAGATGGTAGCTGTTTCTCGCCAAGATGGTAGCATAAAAATCACCCACTCCCCGAGAGTGTAGCAACGCCAGGAAAGATGTTTTCTGATATCGGCATATAGGGTGCTTGCAGGAGGCATATTGGGCATCAGCCTACACCCAATATGGCATGAGCCTGCATCATATATGACGCAGACAGGTATCATATATGACGCAGGCAAGTATCATATATGACGTAAGCGTTCATCATATATGACGCAGGCAATCATCATATATGGCACTCAAAAGCAGGATAATAGTAAGCCTCTTTCAAAAACACTCTTCACTCTTCACAAAAATAGCATAAGTGTTTGTATCTAAGGAATTTGTGCGGGTGAAGAGCTTGCGCCACTCTTCACCACTCTTCACCCACTCTTCAACTTCAATATTTTTTGGAGAGATTTCCATTAGTTAAGTAATCCTTCGGTCATCAATGATGACCAGCTTCAGTCTCCAATGATGTCAGGAC
>NZ_NMPZ01000003.1 GCF_002224675.1 Segatella copri
GCATACCTTTGCAGTGTTCTATTAAAGCAGTACACTAAAACATTAAAGATTATGATACAGATTAAAGACATTGATTTCAGATACCCAGGTAGCAAGCACCTTGTATTTAGAGATTTCTCTTTGGAACTCAAGGAGAACAATATTTATGGCTTGCTTGGCAAGAACGGTACAGGCAAGAGCACCCTGCTCTATCTCATCAGCGGATTGCTCCGCCAGCAACAAGGTACCGTTCTCGTGGATGGCATTTCGGCACAAGATCGCAAAGCCGAGATGCTGAAGGACATCTTCATGGTGCCCGAAGAGTTTGAACTGCCCAACGTTTCCCTTGCCACCTACGTGAAGATGAACCAGGAGTTCTATCCTAACTTCTCGCAGGAAGTGCTGGACAGTTGCCTCAAGGATTTTGATTTACCACTCTCTCTCAAGTTGAACGAACTCTCGATGGGACAGAAGAAGAAGGTATTCATGAGTTTCGCACTCGCCACGGGTACCCGCTTTCTTCTGATGGACGAGCCAACCAATGGTCTCGACATCCCATCGAAGAGCCAGTTCCGTAAGGTCATCGCCAATAACATGACGGAAGACCGCACCCTCATCATCTCTACTCATCAGGTGCACGATGTAGAGTCGTTGCTCGACCACATCATTATCATGAACCAGAGCCAGCTTCTGCTCGATGCTTCGGTTTCTGACATCTGCGAGAAATACACCTTCGAATATCGCAACCCACAGGAAATGGACGACACCGTGCTCTACGCCGAGCCAACCCTGCAGGGCAATGCCGCCATCTGCAAGCGACAGGAGGGTGAGCAGGAAACACAGATGAACCTGGAATTGCTCTTCAATGCAGTGATTAATAAAAAATTAAACGATTAAATGATTAGACGATTATGAAAAAGAATTTCGATTTACATAGATTAGGAATGATTATCCGTTGGGATGTATTAAACAACTGGACCCATAATTTGGGAGTTATTGTAGGACTCGCCATCTGTTTTTCAATCACAAACATCATCCGGCTTTACAAAATTAGTGGCTTTATTGCAGCATCCCATGAACTAGATGCCATGACCGACAGTTATAAGAAATCCGCATATATGTTCTTTGGATTCATTTCTTTTATGGTCATTTACGTATTGGCATCTTGCATCTTCAGAAACATGAAGACCAAGTTACAGCGCGAAAGTTTTCTGATGCTTCCTGCCACTAACCTGGAAAAATATGTGGCTCGATTCCTGGTTGTTACCGTTGGTGGTCTTGTGACTTTACTAGGAGCCTTGGTCATCTCAGATATTATTCAGCTCATCTTTAGCTTTTTCATCACTCCAGGCTTCCATATCAGCCTTACATGGCCAGTACTCAGCCACACCATTTTTGCTATTTCATCTATAGACAATTCTTGGCAAACAATTCTGGCAGGCTACTCCTTCCTGATATTTGCCCATTCCTTCGCAACCCTGGGAGGAGCCTTCTACCGCAAGTTTCCTGTGCTTCTGACAGCATGTACGGGATTGGCACTTTGTCTGATTTTTGGTTATATTATCAACGAACTGGGTAAAGCAGGATGGCTTGATTTCGTAGGAACCTTGCACATCGAAGAGGGTTCTTCAGCTCAATATTTTGCTGTATTCACCTCGTCGGCAGTATTTCTTGCTTTGGCTGCCTTCAACTATTGGGCATCCTACAAGCTCTTCACCCGTATGCAGGTAATCTGCAACAAGTGGATCAACATCTAAAAAATTAAAATTGAAGATTATGATTTTCAGTAATGATAAAGCGATATACGTACAGATAGCCGAGCGATTGAGCGATGAGATTCTGGCAGGCAAGTACAAGGAAGACGAGCGAATACCGAGCGTCAGAGAATACGCCGTACTACTGGAGGTAAATGCCAACACAACCGTGAAGGCATATGACCTGCTTGCCACCGATGAGATCATCTACAATAAGCGAGGCCTGGGCTACTTTGTTTCCGCTGGAGCCAAGAAGCAGATTAAGAAAACCCGCAAGAAGGAGTTTATGAAAGAAAGACTCCCGGAACTCGCCCGACAAATGCAGCTTCTCGACATCTCCATCGATGAAGTGAAGGAAGAATTGGAGAAGAATCTCAAAAAGATAAAGATATGATGACACTATTCATTCTCAAAAGCATATTTTTAACTACGATCTTTGCCTTATATATAATAAGGTGGATATAATCACGTTTTTAAAAAATAGCTACGCTTGCAACTTTCAGAAGGTTGCAAGCGTCTAACGTTTTAAATTCATATCAATAAACAAGCGTATTATATGTCATTAATTCATCTAAAAGACGTCAACAAGACCTATCCGGGTGCTCAGCCACTCCATGTACTGAAGGGCATCGACCTCGACATCGAACGTGGCGAGTTCGTCAGCATCATGGGTGCTTCCGGCTCGGGAAAATCCACCTTATTAAATATATTGGGTATTCTCGACAACTACGATACGGGCGAATACCGACTCAACGATGTGCTCATCAAAGACCTCTCGGAAACCCGTGCTGCCGAATACCGCAACAAGATGATCGGCTTCATCTTCCAGTCGTTCAACCTCATCTCGTTCAAGACAGCGGTGGAAAACGTGGAGCTTCCACTCTTCTACCAGGGCGTGAGCCGCAAGAAGCGCCACGAACTGGCGATGGAATATCTCGAAAAACTGGGCTTGAAGCAATGGGCCAACCATTATCCCAACGAGATGTCGGGCGGACAGAAGCAGCGTGTAGCCATCGCCCGTGCCCTCATCACCAAACCCGAAATCATCCTAGCCGATGAGCCTACCGGAGCCCTCGACTCCAAAACGAGCGTGGAAGTAATGGACCTGCTGAAGGAACTGCACCAGAAGGAGGGAATGACCATCGTAGTGGTAACCCATGAAAGCGGTGTAGCCAACGAGACCGATAAGGTTATCCATATCAAGGACGGACTCATCGGAAGCATCGAAGACAACAGAGACCATCATCTCGTATCGAAAGACTACGTGAAATAACTTTGAACTTGGAACATGAGAGAATTAATCAAAGAAATATGGAGCACGTCGAAGCGCAACAAGCTCCGCACTTCGCTCACGGGATTTGCCGTTGCCTGGGGAATCTTCATGCTGATATTCTTGCTGGGCGCCGGCAACGGACTGATTAATGCCCAGTTGCAGCAAAGCACCCGATTCCTTGCCAACTCCATGCGAGTTTTCCCGGGCGAAACCTCCAAGGCTTACAAGGGACTGAAGGAAGGCAGAAGCATCACGCTCAACGACAGGGACATCCTCATCAGCAACCAGACCTACGGCCAGTACGTGGATGATGTGGGTGGAAGATTGGAACAGTATAACGTGAACATCAATTATGGCGATAATTATGTGGCAAGCCAGTCATTGGTGGGTGTGGCTCCTACACATCCCAAAATCGACAAGACGGAGCTGATTGCCGGACGATTCATCAACGAAATCGATATGAAGGACCAGCGCAAGAATGTGGTGCTGAGCCGAAGCCAAGCCAAGGAACTCTGCAAAGACTACCGTTCGCTGGTGGGCAAGAACGTAAAGATCAGCAACCTCAACTTCCAGGTGGTAGGAATTTACAAGGATGATGAATCGCGCAACAATACCGAAGCCTTCATCGCCTACTCCACCATAAAGACCATCTATGCCAAGGGCGATGATGCAGGAAGTCTGGAGTTCACCATCAAGAACCTGAAGACCCAGGAAGATAACGAGCAGTTTGAGAAGAACTATCGTGCCAGCATCAACAACAACCACCAGGCTGCTCCCGATGACGACCGCACCATCTGGCTCTGGAACCGATACATGGACAACATCCAAATGAACCAGGGAATCGCCATCATGCAGACGGCACTCTGGATAGTAGGTCTGTTCACCCTGCTGAGCGGCATCGTGGGTGTTAGCAACATCATGCTCATCACCGTGAAGGAACGAACCCGAGAGTTTGGCGTAAGAAAAGCCATCGGTGCCAAACCTTGGTCGATACTGAAGCTCATCATCACCGAGAGCATCATCATCACCTCGTTCTTCGGCTACATCGGAATGGTCTGTGGCGTGGCGGCAAACGAGATCATGGATGCTACCATCGGCCACACCACCGTAGATACCGGACTGTTTAAAGCCGCCATGTTTGTGAACCCTACGGTGGGCCTCGGCACCTGCATCGGTGCTACCATCGCCATCGTCATCGCAGGCACCATCGCCGGACTCATCCCAGCCATCAAGGCTGCAAGAATCCGACCGATAGAGGCGCTGAGAGCGGAATAATGATTAATGAGTAGTGATTAATGTTTAATTAGGCTTACACCTTATTATATATATAGACTAGGCTATGCGATTAGATTTAGATACATATAAAGAGATTCTCGATACCATCACGAGGAACAAGAGCCGCAGTCTGCTCACGGGCTTCGGCGTGTTCTGGGGCGTGTTTATGCTCATCGCCCTGATGGGTGGCGGACAAGGACTGAAGGAGATACTGCAGAACAACTTCGCAGGCTTCGCCACCAACACCGCCATCATCTGGGCGCAGAACACCACCAAACCCTACAAGGGATTCAACAAGGGGCGTTCCTGGCAGATGGAAGAGAAAGACCTGGAGCGACTGCGCCACAGGGTGCCCGAACTCGATGTCATCACCCCGCTGCTCTTCGGAGGCAACAAGTCGGTGGTGTTTGGCGACAAGAAATTCAGCGGCAGCACGCAGGGCGTGAATCCCGATTACGCCCAGGTTTCCGCACCTAAAATGTTTTACGGCAGATACATCAACGAGATGGATGTGCGCCGCCAGCGCAAGGTTTGCGTCATCGGTAAACAGATTTACAAGACCCTCTTCCCCGGCGGAGGCGACCCGTGCGGCAAGAGCGTGCGAGTGGATTCCACCTATTACACGGTGGTGGGTGTGGATTACCGCTCGGGAAATGGCGTGAACTTCGGCGGTAGAGCCGACGAAACCATCACCATTCCGCAAACCGTGCTCCGCACCGCCTACAACCGCGGAACCGCCATCGACATCATCGCTACCACCGGTAAGCCGGGCGTGGTAATGAGCAGCATCGCCCAGCGAATGCGTGAAACCATAGCCAGGGCTCACAACATCGACCCTTCAGATGAAAAAGGAATCATGGTGTTCAATACGGAGGTGCTCTTCCAGATGCTCGACAATCTGTTTAAGGGTGTCAACTTCCTCATCTGGCTGGTAGGTATCGGCACCCTTCTCGCCGGCGCCATCGGAGTTTCCAACATCATGATGGTAACGGTGAAGGAGCGAACCACCGAGATAGGCATTCGCCGAGCCATCGGCGCCACGCCAAAGATGATTCTCTCGCAAATCATCTCAGAGAGTATTATCCTCACCCTGGTGGCAGGCATGAGCGGCATCATCTTCGGAGTAGCCATCCTGCAGATGCTGGAGATGGCGAACACCACGGATGGCATTCTCACCGCCCACTTCCAGGTAGATTTCTGGACAGCCATCTCCTCAGCCATCCTCATCTGCATCCTTGGCGGTCTTGCCGGACTTGCCCCAGCGTGGCGAGCCATGAGCATCAAGCCAGTAGATGCAATGAGAGACGAATAAAAGAAAAATAAGATATAAAAGATATGAAAAAGTATTCAAAGTTGATAGTTGCGGCGATAGTCGCCTTGATTTTCATCGGAACCTTCGTGTTCCTTTATGAGAAATCACAGCCTAAGCCTGTGGAATATACCGAGTTTACCCCAAAGATGGGCGATGTGTTGAAAACCACGGTGATTACGGGTAAGATAGAGCCTCGCAACGAGGTGAACGTAAAGCCTCAGATCAGCGGTATCATCACCGAAATCTGCAAGCAGGCAGGCGATTTCGTGCAGGCAGGCGAGGTAATCGCCAAGGTAAAGGTGATTCCGGATATGGGACAGCTCAGTTCAGCGCAGGCTCGTGTGCGCCTTGCCGAAATTAACCTGAAGCAGGCACAGGTAAACTATGGTCGCGAGGAACAGCTCTACAAGAAGCAGCTGGTCAGCGCCGATGAGTTTGACAAGGTAAAACAGTCGTTGCAACAGGCAAAGGAGGAGAAAGTTGCCGCCCTGGATGCGCTCGAAGTGGTTCGTGATGGTGTTTCCAAGAGCAACGCCAGCGCTTCTTCCACCCTCATCCGTTCTACCATTTCGGGAATTATCCTCGATATTCCTGTCAAAGTAGGTAACTCCGTGATTCTTGCCAACACCTTTAATGACGGAACCACCATCGCCAGTGTGGCAAACATGAACGACCTCATCTTCCGTGGCAATATTGACGAGACGGAGGTGGGCAATCTCGTAGTGGGAATGCCGATGAAGATCACCATTGGAGCGATGCAGGACCTGAAGTTTGATGCCGACCTGGAGTACATTTCACCAAAGGCAGTAGAAAACAATGGTGCCAACCAGTTTGAGGTAAAGGCAGCCGTCCGCTCAGTAAAGGGAGGCAAGATCCGTTCCGGCTACAGCGCCAACGCCGAGATCGTATTGGCAAAGGCGAGCCACGTGATTACCGTTCCGGAGAGTGCCATTGAGTTCAGTGGCGACAGCACCTTTGTCTATATCGTAAAGGGCAGCGGCGAGAAAAAGACCTACGAGCGCAAGCAAGTAACCACCGGATTGAGCGATGGTGTGAACATCGAAATCAAGAAGGGTCTGAGCTTGAAGGATAAGGTAAGAGGTCCGCAGGTTGTGGCAGACAACAAGGATGATGAAGAATAAAGCATAAAAAAGGTTATCTAAAGGTAATTTTACCCTTGGATAACCTTTTTTTATTGTGATCAGCCATTTAACAATACTCTTCCTTAAACCACAGACGATAGACCGGATCTACAAATACAAAATCAGCTTTCTGCTTCTCTATGATATCCTTGTTCTGAAGAATCTTCTTGTTCTTAACTATCGTATTGGGATTACCCAGGTTATACACCTGCTTCACTGCTTGTGATGAGAAATGCTGCTCACCATCAGCTATCGCCTTGAGCATCTCTATCTGGGTAGAACTGAGATTTTCCGTATCGTTCTGAAACATAGGGGTATTGATGTTCAATACCTGCTTGAGACCGAGAGAGAACACTTCTTCCGTCACCTCAGAAACCGTAAAGCTCCAAATAAAATAGCACAACTGCTGCAGATACCAGGAATGACACTCCACCACATCGCAAATCCTACTGGCAAAAGATTCTGAAATTCGCTTGCCGGTCTTCTCAAAAGATGATAAGATAAAAGGAATCCAATGCTCCTTGGCTATCTTCTGCATGAAAATAACCTGTCCGAAACGATAGAACGGACTGTTGGAATTATTGAAAATGTTGAGCATCATATTGCGCTTACTGCCATAAAGGCAATAAGAGGTCAACTGCTGCTGTTGCCATACTGAGCGCATCTTGCCCTCCATATCCTTATATTCCGGGAGATTAGCCAACTGCTGGAATTCATCTATGCACACAATAATCCTGATTCCCTTTTCCTTCGCCAGCAACTCCGGCAATTGGAGAATTGCCATCTTATCTCTTTCTTGCGGCACAAACTTCAAGTCGAAAGCCACAAAATCCGTAATCTGGTCGTTAACCACTATCTGTGGAACTACACCCGTCAAGAACTTCTTGGCGTCCTCTATCCAACGTTCTATCTTGGAAGAAGCGCAGGCTATGACCTGACTGGCAAAAGTGCGATAGAATTCTGCTTCCGAGCCAATACTGAAAGCATCTATATAGCAGATTCTCACCTCCTTATCTTCTTCACTCAGTTCCGTCATCGCCTTCTTTACAAGCGACGATTTTCCCCATCGACGTGGAGAAATGAGCATCACGTTGATATGGGAAGCCAGGAGTTGCTTGAGCAAAGCCCTGTCTTCCGTTCGGTCGATAAAATTCTCTTCGGTAGCCAAAGTACCAAACTGAAAAGGAGATTGAAATACTGCCATATTCTTCTTATTAAATTCGTTTTATCTGTTTTACAACATTCGTATCACCTGCAAATATACAAAAAGTTACCCAAAGGTAACTTACCTTAGGGTAACTTTTAGTAATTATTAGCCTATATGAGCTGATCATTGAATTTCAATGTTGCAATATACATTCATTTTTTACTTTGCTTTCAAAATTGCGCTATTCACATTCATATCAATATTCTTCCAATCCTTCTGGATTTTCTTGCCGAAGTTGAAGGTGTAGGCTGCTTTTAGATAGACTGTTTGCTGATACTGTTTGCTAGAGGAACATACATTATAGCTATAGAGCGGAGCATCCAACGAACTATAGAAGTGAACTCGTTTCGTAAATGGAGCTGAAGTTCCTACTTCTAAATTCCAAACATTATGGCTCCAAGAAACAGATGCATTATAGTACACAGGATTCTCTTCTTTTATCATATTGCCCAAGAGAATCTTTGATTTTGTACCACCATTAAGACGGAAAGCAAAATCTTTCCAATAGTAATTCGCAACGATTCTGAAATTGCATTGGTCCAACACTTTATCACATACACCATAAAAATCAACATGGTTATATTGAGCATCAAAGGACATATTGAAATTTTTAAAAGCACGCCATGTTAAAGAAAGTAATCCTACTAAACTTTGGGTATTTTCACGATCATCAAAACTTTGAATCATTTTTCCCTCTTGCTGATAAAAAACAGAAACTATTGGACGATGCTGATATGTATATGAACCCATAACAAACGCATTAAATTTACCAAACTGAATATTATAATTCAGCGTACCTATAAAGAAATTGGATGGTCGCAAATCTTTATTTCCTCTTTTGATAATCAATTCATCAACAGTTTGTTCTGCCATATTTGTGGCACTGATGTTTGGGTTTGCATTTGCATAAGTCAAATCCAATGACAATTGTTGGTTGGGTACTGGTTGCACAAATATAGTAGAAAAGAAACGTGGAGTATATTGTTTAACTATTTCTGTTCCATGCAGACGGTATTGCAAAACTGTGAAAGCAGGAGTCACTGATATATTCCACTTGCCTATGCGTTGAACATAGTTTATATATGAAGAATTCTGCAACGTCCATTGATGCTGCCACGATGTATAAGTTCCTGTATATGAGATAGAATTATTTGAATAATAGCTACTAAGAGAAATAGACAGCGAATTCTTATGAGGCAGTTTTATGCCATACTTGATATTACTTTGTAAGGTATATGCATCTTCCTTGGAGTCTGTATTAGTAGTAAAGCCATCCAATTGGTACTCATACAAATATTTGTTTTTGCTGTATGAGCCCATAAGGGTGACTTCCAGATATTGCTTATCTGTAATATCAAAATTTCCATATAAATTAACTTTCGGCATTAAGTTAGACTGTTTGTTCCTAGAAAAAGACTCAGAAGGAGCTGCCCCATAACTTGTCGTCAACACCCCTGTTGTAGTTGAACCAGGATTTTCATTGCGAACAAGTGTTATTTTCTCCGACAACATATATTTCTGCTTTCTCGTGGCAATATTCATTTGTGCATACTCTTGGTTGGACTTATTAGTACCACCCGTCTGTTTATAGTTACGCATCATATCACCTTCCTTAAAATGGAATGTTTCATTTTTCTCATACTGGTCTCCACTATATTCCTTCCCGTTATATCCACCGAAGAATGTTATGGTAGTATTGCCACTAGCCACCTTGGCGGCTACATTGTAGTCTCCATCAAAATATGTAAATTGTTGAGTACCATCAAGTGCCACATAACCACCTGTTGTATATTGGCGAGTTATGAAGTTGATGGCTGCTATATCTTCTGCATATTTACCAGTTGGCACATCATAATATTCAATTTTCTCTACGTCCTTCGGTTTGAGGTTCTTTATCTCCCTATAGTCAACTTTTCTACCATCAATATACAAAGATACATTTCCTCCAAAAGTCTCAACAGTTCCTTTAAATCTATCGACTCTTACGTTAGGAATCATCAAGTCCGCAAGCAAATCATAACCGCCGAAAGTATGCTTCACTATTTGTTGGTCAGGAATAATTATAAACTTGTCCTCTTTACGGACAAGTCTATTACCTTTGATTACAACATCGTTTAAAGCTACTTCGTTATTCTTGAGGGTAATATTTGGCAGAATCATTTCCTTAGCGTGAAGTTTGAAAGTATGATAGTATGGAGCATACCCCATAGAACTTACTAACAATATATAATTTCCTTCTGAGGAGATTTCCATATTGAAGCATCCTATGCTATCGGCTGCAACTCCTTTCACAAAAGTAGAATCCATCTTCAGAACCTTTACGGCAGCATAAGGTATCCCCACTTGCTGACTGTCAACAATGGTTCCTTTTATCGTGGTCTGGCTATAAGCTGGAGCGATAGAAATAAATGCCAATAAAATGAATGAGACTATTTTACCTTTCATAACTGCTTTGTTTTTTAGTTTTAAAATAAGAATAGCCCCGAAGGGCAACTCCTTAAAGAAATTATTGCAAAAGTACAGAATCACTCAGAAAAGAGCAAGGAAAGAGGTATTTTTAAATTTACCTATTTTTTACCCTTCTACATAATTCATTATATATTAAGCATTTAACATAAACGCTGCATTTTAAAAAGCTTATTCAATTTGCCGAATATACTCATCAAAATCCTTAGGCTTTCCTGATCTGCCACACAATTTCTCCAACATTACCTTTCTATATTTAGATATTGCCGATGAAGATAAGCCCAAGAGAATAGCGATACTTGATGTTGATATTTCCAATTTTACCAACAAACAAATTCGATAAGCCATAACATTCAAACGATTTTTCAACAGCGGAATAAAAGAAGGAATTAACTGCTCTATGGTTTCTTCCAATTCTATCCAATCGTTCTCTCGCATAGTCTCCTTTGGATGGAGTTCCAAATATTTAATTCTTTTATAAATAGAAGATTCTTTCAAGAGAATATCAACATCTGATAAAGAAGAGTTGGAATATTTTTCTCGAATATCCTTCAGATCATCTTCCAACTTATTAATCGTTTGTTCCTTCTCCTTGATGACATCCGCTATTTTTCTATCATTTACTGTTCTCAACAGTTCCAACTCTTCCTGCTTTTGTCGTAACTTCAACAGACTATCATCATAAAGATGCTTAGTCACAAGTATTTTCTCCTTCTTCTTCTTTAGTTGCTTGAGATAAAGATAAGTCAACAACAGAAATATCACGACTCCACCTGCAATTAAGACATACACCAACATCGTAATTCTTTCCGCCTTGAGTTCCGCTTTTCTTGCTATCTCCTGATTTCTTCCATAATTATACATCGCTTGAATTTGTTGCAGCTGACTTTCCCTTACTGCCAGTAAATCAGAATCGTTATATTCAGAACTTTTCAAAGCATACTTCATTGCCAATACCGGCTTATTTACCCTTGCATAGTATTGAGCCAATACTTTGGTCGCAGCAGCTTTATTACTATATGATTTACTTAACTTCAGACTCTGATTGAGACAGGAAAAAGCAGAATCTAGCCGGGAAACAAACATATAATATCTACCCTTTTCACACAATAGGAAAGCCTTGGCATCTCCATAGTTAGAATTACCCTCATACCCTGTAGAAAAGTATGCTTCAAATGCCTTCTTCGCATTTACAGAGTCTTGCTTCTCTATATAATAGCTGTAGTTGCATCCCAAAGCGATAGCTGCATTATAGTTGTCACCTATCCGTTTAAACATATTTGCGCTACGTAAATTGATAGCAACAACAGAATCTTTTTTTCCTAAATAATCATAAGCATCTCCCTTATTTTGGTAATTGATAATCGCATTCAATGTATCCTTTGCCAAATAAGCATACTTCTCAGCCTTGCCAAAAGCATCCAACAATTGATATGGTAAATATTGTTTGCTAAACAAAAATCCCATCTGGCTATACACTCTGTAAAGCGTACCATAATCACAATCTGCGGCTGTGGTATCAGCTTGCTCCGCCGCCTTGTTATAATACTCCAATGCCAATGGAACTTCATGCATATCTCTATATACGCAACCCAAGACATAGTTGGCTAGCATCCGTTCGTTAGCAGAACCATGACGGTCGTAATAATCCACAACTTCCTTCATTTTACTATCAGAAGTAAAGGAAATGTATGCCTTGTTCATCGCCTTATGACGCAATAACTCATAGCGCATCTTTTGCGCTTGGGTAAACTCGGGCAACTGGGATTTGACCCCATCAAGCATCCGGATGGCAACCTTGGCAGAGTCGTCATTAACATTCATGATGCTATCTGCCCGTTGCATCAAATCATCATACTTTCTGTTTCCTGCACAAGATGTAAGAATCATGATGATTAACAACAAATATATGACCTTTTCTTTCATTCCTCTCTTTTTTTTGCAAAAGTACGAAAAAATAAAGAAACTACAACAGAATGTCTCTATAAAATTAGAAAAAAGCAGAACTTTCATCTGAACAAAGTCAAGTAGCGCTGCGCATTGCCTGTAGTCCTTTCTGAATCTCAATGCAAAGATACATCCATGAGAATCCGCCATTCACGGTTTCTCACGGTTATTCACTGTTTCTCACGGATTTTCTTTCTTTTTCTGATGATTAGCTCAGAAAGATGATTTATTCCAATGATAAAAGAGACTTGCTTAGGACGGCTAAGTAACTTGCTTAGGATAGCTAAGTGACTTGGTTACGATAGCTAAGTAACTTACTTAGGAATGACGGATGACACTGGTGACAGGGTTTTCTTAAAAACTCTCTCACGTAGGCGGGCGGGAAACTTTTCTGAAAAATTTTTCCTGCCCGCCCGCGTGAAGAAAGTTTTAGAAAACAAGTGTCATAAGTGTCACTGGTGTCACAAATATCATCAGAACGGACGATAGTTACTAGTATCAATAATCATTGAAAGATATAGGAGAAGTGATCGAAAGATATAGGAGTAGCAGCAGAAAAGTATAATAGAAGTAATCGGAAGATATAGGAGAAGTTGCCAGAAGATATAATACCTGTCTTCGGGATTGTTAATACCTTGAACCGCACAACAGCTGTTGTGCGCTTGCATATCAACTGTTGTGCAGATGCACATCAGGTGTTGTGCGAATGGAATCCAGCTGCTGTGCGGTAAAAAAGGAAAAAGTTACCCAAAGGTAAGTTACCTTAGGGTAACTTTTTGTAATTATTAGCCTATATGAGCTGATCATTGAATTTCAATGTTGCAATATACATTCATTTTTTACTTTGCTTTCAAAATTGCGCTATTCACATTCATATCAATATTCTTCCAATCCTTCTGGGTCTTCTTGCCGAAGTTGAAGGTGTAGGCTGCTTGGATGTAAAACTTCCTGTTTGTTGATGAAATGATATGTTCTTGGGAATTGTAAACAGGAACATTCAGCGTTTCTATAAACTCATTGTTTTTATGGAAAGGGGATACAGTACCCACCTCAAAGCTCCAGTCTTTATGATTCCAATTGATAGAACCGCCATAATTAACTGGTACATGTTCTACAGTAATCATAGGAAGTATCATCTCTTTGCCTTTGGTATTTGCCCAAATACGAAATGCGAATTCATTACAATAATAGTTTACATTCATATAGGCACGCCAAGAGTTGAAAGTTGTTCGAAATTTACCCCAAACATCTGTATGGTTATAAACTCCATCGATTTTCAAACGAAGATTATCTGTAGCTTTCCAGGACAGGGAGAGCATTTCAATGAAACCTCTGCTATTATTATGATCGTCCATACTATTTATTAGTTTACCATTCTCTTCATAATAAGTTTCAACATATTGATGATGCTGATATACGAAATTACTGAAAGAGGTAATATTTATTTTAGAACCTATTTGTATATTATAATTAACTGTTCCTTGGTAAAAGTCCATAGGTCTTAAATTTTCATTTCCTCTTTTAATGCGCAGGTCGTCAATAATTTGTTCTGCAGTATTTAAAGAGCTACTAGTAGGATAAGCATTAGAAAACAATATATCCAAAGACACTTGCTGACTCTTTGTTGGCTGCCAAAATATTGTTGATTGCAACTGTGGAATATAATGGCTCACTGCATCTGCATCTTTTGTATGATAATAAAGAGCTGATGCTCCAGGCTTTAATCGCAATCTCCATTTATCAAATTGCTGTACATACTCCACAAATGCATAGCTTTGTGAAGACCATTGATGCTGCCATGCTTCATAAGTCCCCATATATTGCGACATCGTATTCATATAGACAGAACCTAGATGAAAAGATAAACTATTTTTGTGTGGGAATATGATACCATATTTCCCATAAAAGTTTGCACTATAATAATCCTCCTTGACAATCGTATTTGTATTCAATTTTTCATCTTTATACATATTTGAATATTTGTTTCTGCCATAAGTCCCAGATAATGACAGTTCCACATATTGTTTGTCCGTAACATCTATGTTACCATAAAGAGAAAGACGTGGCATTAAACTAGAAGACGTATTTGTAGAGCATTGGGCTGTACTTGTTTGTGCCGTATTCGCAAAAAGAATTCCGTTGGTTTGATTTATAGGATTTTCTTTTCTCACAAGCGAAAGTTTCTCTGACAACATGTACTTTTTCTTTTTCGTAAGAATGTTCAACTGCACATATTCTTGATTTTGCTTATTTACACCCTCATAACTTGAATACGAACGTGAAATCTCATTATTGTCAAAATGGAAAAATTCTTCTCTTTCTATTTTATCAGCATCATAGTGGAGTCTGTTATATCCCCCAAAAATGGTAAAACTAGTACTACCATGGGCTACCTTTGCTGCGAGATTATAATCTCCTTCTTGGTATGCTAGTTGTTGAGTGCCATCCACGGAAATATAGCCACCAGTAGTCATAGGACGGGTAATTATGTTTATGGAAGCATAATCACCTGCATATTTTCCTGTTGGAACATCATAATATTCCACTTTGAGAATGTCCTTTGATTTCAATCCTTTTACTTCACGATATTCTACCTTACGACCATCTATATAGAGCGTGACAGTACCACCAATTGTGGTAACAGCACCTTTTTGTCTATCAATTTGTAAATTGGGAATCATTAAATCATACAGCAAATCATATCCGTTATTGGTGTGTTTATAGATTTGTTTATCTGGTATAATCTGAAGATGGGTATCTTTCCTAGTAATACTGCTTCCCCTTACAACGACATCGTGGAGAGCGATGCTGTTTGGAGTTAAGGTGATAACTGAGGACGAGGCATTATTGGCTTCTACAATTTGCACTTTAGAATCATAACCTAATGAATTTACTATCAGAATATACTTACCCTCTTGAGGTACTGAAGTTTGAAAGCATCCTATGCTATCGGCTGCAACTCCTTTCACAAAAGTTGAATCCATCTTCAGGACCTTTACGGCAGCATAAGGTATTCCCACTTGCAGACTGTCAACAATCGTTCCTTTTATCGTGGTCTGGCTATAAGCTGGAGTGATAGAAATAAATGCCAATAAAATGAATGAGACTATTTTACCTTTCATAACTGCTTTGTTTTTTAGTTTTAAAAAAAGAATAGCCCCGAAGGGCAACTCCTTAAAGAAATTATTGCAAAAGTACAGAATCACTCTGAAAAGAGCAAGGAAAGAGGTATTTTAAAATTTACCCATTTTTTACTCTTCTACATAATTCATTATATATTAAGCATTTAACATAAATACCGCATTTTAAAAAGTTTATTCTATTTGCCGAATATACTCATCAAAATCCTTAGGCTTTCCAGATCTGCCACACAATTTCTCTAACATTACCTTTCTTTTTTTAGATATTGCCGATGAAGATAAACCCAGCAGAATAGCGATACTTGATGTTGATATTTCCAATTTTACCAACAAACAAATTCGATAAGCAATGACATTCAAACGATTTTTCAACAGCGGAATAAAAGAAGGAATTAACTGCTCTATGGTTTCTTCCAATTCTATCCAATCGTTCTCTCGCATAGTCTCCTTTGGATGGAGTTCCAAATATTTAATCCTTTTATAAATAGAAGATTCTTTCAAGAGAATATCAACATCAGACAAAGAAGAATTGGAATATTTATCTCGAATATCCTTCAGATCTTCTTTCAACTTATTAATCGTTTGTTCCTTCTCCTTGATGACATCTGCTATTTTTCTATCATTTACAGTTCTCAACAGTTCCAGCTCTTGCTTCGTATTATAAATCTGCTGTCTTATCTGATTTTCCTGCTCTTCTTTTTCCTGCAGTTCCAGCTTTCTTTTTTTCCGATAGACAAGAAATGTCAATATACCTATTATTATAACAGAAACTGAAACAAGAATACTAACTAACAAGGTGAGATTTGCCCTTGTAGCCTTTATCTCTTCGTTATGAGCCACATTCTTCCACCTGTCATAATCATATATTGCTTGCATCTTCTGCATTAAGTCGCGCTCCATATCCAGGTTTGCAGAATCATTGTAAGCAAAAGCCTGCTCTGAATATTTAGCAACAGAATCCATCTGCTGATGTTTGATGTAATAGAGATACCAAGCATAAGCACTAAAACTTTTATTATTGTTTGTTTTTGCGAATTCCTGACATTTAGTAAACCAGTATTTTGCTGAATCAGAATGTGATTCCAGACAATACAGTCCCTTTAGATAGTAATAATGACTATAATTAATGTATGAATAACAGGAATCTTTCTGGAAGTATCCAGACTCTGCCTCAAAAACATCCATATATTTCTTGGCTTTGGCATATTGTTTGGTAAGTATCAATGCTTGGATAGCTCCCCCTAAGGCACGGGCAGCCTGCACAGGATAGCCATACTGACGATAGCGACGGGAAGCGTTTTCATATACTTCTATCACCTTATTCATATTGTCCATATATTCGTATATATTGCCAAGATGTTCGTAAGAAAGCACAGCAGAAAGTGTATCTTTGGCTATCCAAGCATATTTTTCAGCCTTCTGATAGGCAGACAAGGCATTTTGAGGCATACTTTGACTCAGAAAAAGTGCACCTTGCTGCTCATAAACTCTAGTTAGGAGTTTATAGTCACAATCTGAGCTCGTGGTATCAACCTTTTCCACAGCATCATTGTAGCAAGATAAAGAAGCTGGAGAATCACCTAAATCCCGATAGACACAACCCAGGAGATAATGTGCCAACATTTGTTGCTGACACGTCCCGTGATTGTCATAGTAATCTACAATCTCTTTCATCAAGCTATCTGTCGTGAAGTCCACATAGCCCTTGTTCATACCTTTTGCATAAACCAATTGGTATCGCATTTGAGTAGATTTACCCATTTTCGATAAGTCTGGACGAATGCTATCCAATATAGCCAGAGCAGAACGAGCAGAGTCTTGACTGAGTTCCATAAGATTGTCTGCACGAGTAATAGTCTGCTCGTATTTACGATTACTACAACTTGACAGGCTCATGAAGATGAGCATATAAATAAGGATAACTCTTGCTTTGTTCATACGAAAAAATAGTGCTATTACAAACGAATAGCGATTAAACAACGTCTAACTAAACTTTATAAAAGTTTCTCTTCTATTGAAAACTTATTTCAACCTATGCAGCGGGCACATAATGAGCCTTCCCTCATCATCACGCAAGTGCATACCACTGCCTAGGCAATAGCGGAAGTGGCGGCACTGGGCGCACTCATCCTTGCGCATCCACTCTCGGTTACGATAAGGGGCAAAACGATGCTGCCACACTTCCATAAAATCATCTTGGTAGATGTTGCCTTGATGATAATTGGAACGGATGCTGGCACAGGCAGAGATGGAGCCATCCACCAAAACGGAACCAACTGTTACGCCAGCTTGGCATGAATAGAAATGATTGCGGATATCGCCCTCGTAATTGCCCATGAAGCCCTCACAGCCGTAGCTGCAATCTATCAAGCCCTCCTTACGAGTAAGCTTGATGAAGTCTAAGATGCCCCGATATTCTTCGGGAGTGAGGTGCATATCGGGGTCGGTGGCTGCCCTACCCACTGGGAATACGGCTACGACTCGCCAGTGCTTGACACCTTTATCTATCAGGAATTGCTTGATGGCAGAGAGGTGGGGATAATTGCGACGATTCACACAGGTGAGGATGTCAAACTTAATCTCTGGATGAGCCACCAGCATATCTATCGCCTGCGAAACCATATCGAAGCTATACTTGTTGCCTCGCATCCAGTTGTGCTCCTCGCCCAAGCCATCCATACTGATGGTCATGGCATGGAGACCAGCACGGAGCAAATCATTGAATTTCTGAGGAGTAAGATATAGGGCATTGGTCACCATACCCCAAGGGAAACCTTTCTGATAGATGGCTGCGCCACACTGGGCAATGTCTTCACGCATCAAGGGTTCGCCACCCGTTACGATGACAAACACTTGATGAGGATCGGTATGCTGCCTGATGTTGTCTAGTACTCGCAAGAAGTCTGCCAGAGGCATGTCTTGCTGCCCTGCCTTCACCTTGCAGTCGCTTCCGCAATGGCGGCAATGCAGGTTGCAGCGCAGGGTACACTCCCAGAAGAGTTGGCGCAAAGGATGCTCCTTCACCTTCTGCTGATAAAGACTTCGAGCTATCTCCAATGCCAAGCGACGGCGAAGGGATAAAGATTCAGGATTTGTCATACGACTACTTCTTTTTCTTCATCTTGCCATTGGCAGTAACCTCAAAAGAGCCCCAATCCCAAGTTCCTTCACCTTTTCCCACTGGCTCTACAGTGATATTTTCCGACTTGATGGTATCCGTGGCAAATTCACCACCATTGGCTCCACCATCTACATCTTCGAGAATCACTTTCAGTCGTTTCTCTTTATGAACCCAGTCGATGGCGCCATCCATGCTCTTTTCCTTGGTAACATAATCACCCTTGCTGTCGGTATAAGCTGAGTCCATTCGATAACTTCCTTCATTACCATAGTCCTCCACCACTACCGCCTTGATGCCCTTGATAGGGGTGCCATCTTCGGCAGTAACATTACCTTTAGCATGAAAAGAACTAGTTGGAGAGCCATACAAACAAGGTTCATCTTTTCCAAACTCACTACCGCAAGAAGAGAATCCCAGCAGCGACAAGAGTGTGGCTGCCAAAGCATTGTACCAATGCAAAAACTTCACTTTCATAATCTCCCTATTTATTAATTATACTTCTACCAAGGAAACGCAGTAGAAGGAAAATATCCCCTCTGTGATGGGGATATTTAACCTTTTTTATCCGTTCTAAAGAGCATTTTATCTACCCAGCAGGATTTTCTTGATGTCGTTGAGCTTATTGAGAGCCTCAACTGGCGTGAGATTGTTCACATCCAAGCCAAGTATCTCATCCCTTATCTGGCTCAATACAGGGTCATCCAATTGGAAGAAACTCAGCTGCACACCCTCTTTATGTTCGTCCAGATGCTGCACGTTCGGCTTACCGGCACCTCCAACTCCAGCATTGTCCTGCTCCAACTGCTTCAGGATATCGTTGGCACGGTTCACGATGCTGCGAGGCATTCCGGCAATCTCTGCCACATGAATACCGAAGGAGTGCTCGCTGCCACCCGGCTCCAGCTTGCGCAGGAAGATAACCTTGCCATCCACCTCCTTCACACTCACGTTGAAGTTCTTGATGCGAGGGAAATTCTTCTCCATCTCGTTCAACTCATGATAATGAGTGGCAAAGAGGGTACGAGCCTGTGCCTTCTTGTGCTCATGCAGATACTCCACGATAGCCCAGGCGATGCTGATGCCATCGTAGGTGGATGTTCCACGACCCAACTCATCGAATAGCACCAGGGAGCGTGGCGACACATTATTTAATATATTGGCTGCCTCCGTCATCTCCACCATAAAGGTTGATTCACCCAACGAGATGTTATCGCTGGCTCCCACACGGGTGAATATCTTATCCACCAGACCCACCCTTGCACTCTCGGCAGGAACAAAGCAGCCCACCTGAGCCAGCAGCACGATGAGCGCCGTCTGACGGAGCAAGGCAGATTTACCCGCCATGTTAGGACCGGTAATCATCATCACCTGCTGCTTCTCGGTGTCGAGTAACACATCGTTTGGCACGTATCGCTCGCCCAGCGGCAACTGGGTTTCAATCACAGGATGGCGGCCCTGCTTGATATCCAGTATCTGCGAATCATCAATAACCGGGCGCACATAGCGGTTCTCATCCGAAGCCTTGGCAAAAGAGAGGAGACAGTCCATGCGGGCGATGAGGTTGGCATTGATCTGAATCTGAGGGATATACTCCTGCATGGCAGCAATCAACTCATTGAAGAGTCGTGCCTCCAGAATCAGGATTTTCTCATCGGCACCGAGAATCTTCTCCTCGTATTCCTTGAGTTCCTGAGTAATATATCGCTCGGCCTGCGCCAAGGTCTGCTTGCGGATCCACTCCTCAGGCACCTTGTCCTTGAAGGTGTTGCGCACTTCCAGATAATAACCGAATACATTATTATATCCTACCTTCAGACTGCTGATGCCCGTCTTCTCGATCTCCCTCTCCTGAATCTTCAGAAGATAATCCTTGCCATGACGGCTGATGGAACGCAGATCGTCGAGTTCAGCATTATACCCATCGGCTATCACATCACCCTTGTTGACAAGCTGAGGCGGATCAGGCTGAATCTCCCTAGCGATACGGTCCTTCAGGGTTTCGCATACGTTGAGCTGCTCTCCCACTCGCTTCAGGGCATCGTTCTTGGCATGCTGGCAAGCCACCTTGATAGGCTGGATGGCTTCGAGTGCATTCTTCAGCTGCACCACCTCGCGAGGCGATACTCTGCCCACGGCCACCTTGGAGATGATACGCTCCAGGTCGCCGATGCGATGCAGCTGGTCGTCGAGAAGCTGACGGAACTCCGGCTCCTTGAAGAAATACTCCACGATGTCGAGGCGCTCATTGATAGGACGCACATCCTTCAGTGGGAACACCAGCCAGCGGCGGAGCATTCGTCCGCCCATTGCCGTTACAGTCTTGTCGATGACGTTGAGCAGAGACAGACCATCGTCCTGCATCGGAGCCACCAGCTCCAGACTTCGGATGGTGAATCGGTCCATGCGCACGAACTTATCCTCTTCGATGCGCGAAAGCGCCGTGATATGATTGATTTGTGTATGCTGGGTAATCTCCAGATACTGCATGATGGCACCGCTGGCGATGACACCATTCTTGAGATGTTCCACACCGAAGCCTTTCAACGACTTGGTCTTGAAATGTCCCAGGAGTTTCTGCATCGCCGTCTGCTCGGTGAAAACCCAGTCGTCGAGTTCGAAAGTGCAGTATTTGGTACCGAAGTATTTCTCGAAATCATTCTTTCGGGCACGGTCGTAGAGCACCTCTTTCGGCATGAAGTTACCCATCAGTTTCTCTACATAATCATAGGTTCCCTCGCCGGTGAGGAATTCACCGGTTGAAATATCGAGGAAGCTTACGCCGCAGGAAGTCTTACCGAAGTGGATGGCAGCCAGAAAGTTATTCTCCTTGTAGTTGAGCACGTTGTCGCCCATCGCCACACCCGGGGTAACGAGTTCGGTAATACCGCGCTTCACCATCTTGTCCATCTGGCTCAATCCCTTCTTGCCCTTGATTTCCAGGCGTTTCTTCTTCGGGTCTTCCAGCTGGTCGCATACGGCAACTCGCTTTCCTGCCCTGATGAGTTTAGGCAGGTAAGTATCGAGTGCATGATGAGGGAATCCAGCCATCTCGATGCTACCCGTAGCCCCACCGTTGTTTCTTCGGGTCAGGGTGATGCCGAGAATATGGGAAGCCTCCACCGCATCTTCGCAGTAAGTTTCGTAGAAGTCGCCACAACGGAAAAGCAGCAAAGCCTCGGGATGCTTGGATTTCATCTCGAAGAATTGTCGCATCATCGGCGTAAGACCTTTGTTATCGTTTGCCATTATCTTAATTATCTTATGTTTGCCTTTATATTTTGTTAGACTTGCAAAAATAAGAAAAAAAGGGGGAATCAACAAAGGATTTAATCTATTTTTAAACTTTTCCCCCATAAAACAGAAAAAGTGCTCCCTTGCATCCCTGCAAGAAGAGCACTTATCGATGAATTACATGAATACACAAGTGTGTAAATATCTTATTTCTTAGCTTTAATTACGAAGCTGAAGCAGCGGTCCTGATAGTGCATGCGGTACTTCTCCATTGGCGAAGAACCCCAACTGTCAATACAACCCAGACCAAACTGGCGCTGCTGGATGTGCAACTGCACGAGACCCTTTTCTACCAGGTCGCCGCTGTGCTGTCCCCAGGCATGCTCCTTCTCGATACCTGCATCCAAATCCTCTACCAGATAAGGGATGGCGCTGCACTCCATAGGAGCATAGCCCTCGAAGGTGATACCCTTACCGATGGTTGGGTTGAAGATAGAGAAGTAGCGGATGTCTGTATGGTTACCGCTCTCCTGCGGACGGACGTATGGATAATACTCGTCCTTCACGTTAGCCTCATACTTTCCGATAAAAGCAGAAGAGTGACGGTCGATGTAGTTCTCCTCCGGACCTCTGCCATAGTACTCCAACTTAGAGAAAGAAGCAGGCATCTGCAACTGCATACCGTAGCGGAACAGATCAGCTACCTTTGCCTCCTTGTCTGTTGTCATCTTCTCGGTAACAGCCACTTCACCAGCCGCATTGATACGGTAGCGGAGCATCAGTTCAGCCTTCACCTCAGGCATCTCGAAGTTGGCAGTCAGCACTACGCTGTCCTTGCTCTCACTCTTGTCGAATGACTTCAGGTTCATCTGAGGGTTCTTCCAGACTCTCATCTTCTTCTGGAGAGAAGCACCGTAGTCATTGTCGGTAGGAGCACGCCAGAACTCAGGAGTCATGCTCTCACGGAACTTCAACATTGGTTCGCCATCCACATCGAGGTAATCAATCATACCGGTCTTCTTGCCGATGGTAACCGACATTCTCTCTGCAGAAACCTTCACATAGCTGTTGGTCTCCTCAACCTCAATCTTGCTGCCGGTGTTGGCAGGAGCATCCACTTTGTCGAACTCATATCCGTTGAGCACAATCTGCTGGCGAGCCATCACCTGCCCCTTGTCAACCAGCGGCTGGCTTCCATCGCTTGCAAAGGCAAAGTTGATGGTGATTTCCTCTGTAGCGTGCTCAGCCTCAGCTTTTTCGATGGCACTCTTCAGCGCCTCGCTCTTTACCAGCTTGGTTGCCTGTGGAGCAATGCCCTTGGTATCAGGAATCGCAATGGTAGTCAACTTCACGCCGTTGGCAAAGAGGGTAGCAGTCAGGTTCAAGTCATCAATGTTCTTGAAGAAATTCTCGTTATAGACATTGAAAGAACCGTTCTCTGCATCAAAATCCTTGATCCAGACGTTCTGGAGAACATACTGAATTTCATACGCATGAGGATTCAGACGGCGGTTAGGAGCGATGATACCATTGCAGTTGAAGTTGTAGTCACTGCCCGGATAGCGTCCGTAGTCGCCACCATAGGTAAAGATTTCCTTGCCGGTGACAGGACTCTTGTCGCGCAGACCCTGGTCAACGAAGTCCCAGATGTAACCACCCTGGTACTTAGGATACTTGCGGATCAGGTCCCAATACTCCTTGAAACCACCCTCAGAGTTACCCATGGCGTGGGCATACTCACACTGGATATATGGCTTGGTACCGTTGCTCTTGCAATAGCTCTCGCTTTCCTCGTAACCGATGTACATCGGACAGTAGATATCTGTCTTGCTGTCGTATCCGCCACGTTCATATTGTGCAGGGCGGGTCTTATCGCACGCCTTCACCCAGTCGTAAGCCTTCTCGAAGTTGACGCCGTATCCGCACTCATTACCCAGACTCCATACGATGACGGAAGGATGATTGATGAGCGGCTTCACATTGCCCTCGTTGCGCTCGATGTGAGGCAATATGTATTCAGGGAACTTGGCGAGCGACTTCTCTTCATATCCCATACCATGAGATTCGAGATTTGCCTCAGCGGTGATATAGATACCGTATTCATCACAAAGGTCATACCAGCGAGGATCACATGGATAGTGGCTGGTACGAACGGCGTTGATGTTCAACTGCTTCATGATTTTGATGTCCTGAATCATGCGCTCCAGGCTCACCACGTAGCCACCGTCCGGATCCATCTCGTGGCGGTCGGCACCCTTCACCAGCACAGGCTGTCCGTTAACGAGCAGCTGTGCGTTCTTGATTTCCACGTTGCGGAATCCCACCTTTTGCGGAATCACCTCAGCGGCGCCCTGCTTGTTCTTCAGGGTGATATATGCCTTATATAAATAAGGAGTCTCAGCCGTCCAGGCATTTACCTTTGGCACCTTGATGACGCCCTGTGCACCTGTAGCCTGTGCAATCTGCTTGCCATCCTTATCACACAAGGTGATGGCAACGTCTGTCTTTCCTCCCTTCAAGGAAACCTTGTAGTTCAACACACCATCCTGGTAGTTGTTTTCCAAAGCAGCGTTCAGACGGATGTCAGCAGCATGCAGTTTCGGACGCGCATAGAGATACACCTCACGGGCGATACCCGTTAATCGCCAGAAGTCCTGGTCCTCGAAATAAGAACCATCGCACCATCGCATTACCTGCATGGCAATAAGGTTCTTTCCCGGCTTGAGATATTTAGAGATGTTGAACTCGGCAGCCACCTTGCTGTCCTCGCTGTATCCCACGTACTTGCCGTTCACCCAGAGAGTCAGGTTACTGGTGGCAGAACCCACGTGGAAATACACATCCTTCCCCTTCCAGTCCTTAGGAAGCTCGAACGTACGGCGATAAGAACCCGTATAGTTGTTGAGCTCGCTGATGTAAGGAGGGTTCGGGTCAAACTGAGTTGCCCAGGCATATCCGATGTTCTTATAGGTAGCATCACCATATCCGTTCAACTCAAACAAACCAGGCACAGGGAAATCCTTCCACTGTGAGTCATCATACTTCAGAGCAAAGAAGTTGGCAGGACGCTTGTTGTGGTCCTTCACGAAATTAAACTTCCACATACCTTCCATGGAAAGGTAGTTGGCCGACTTCTTCTTATCAAAACTCTGCGCCTTCTCCAAATTCTCGAATGCGAAGAAATTGGCACGTCGAGGCTCTCGGTTCTGCTGATTGATGTTCACATTCTGCCAGCGAGACTCACTCTGAGCCAGCGCCCCACTGCTCATCGAAAGCATGGCAAGGCAAAGTGATACATTTGCGATGGTTCTGATATTCATATTCCTAATCAGTTATTGATATTACTTCTTAACTCCTTTAACTTCTTAATTCAATTATTTGTGGAAATACTGAGTTCCCTCTACTGATGTGAACTTCTTCTGATTATCCTTGCGCATTTCGAGGTTGAGGTTGCTCCACCAAGATGGCCATCCACCAACGATATTGCAGAGATAAACGAACTTCACTGGATGCAGACCCTTAGCCAAAGCTACAGCATTGTCGCTGTTGGTACCAGCCTTTACGGCACCCTCATTGTTGATCACGAGTTTGTTGTCAATCCAAACCTGCTCCATGCGGGAAGAGAGATAGTAAACACCATCCTCAGGAACATTGATGAATCCCTCAGCAATCGCACCATAGTTGTTGGCACCACGCAGGGTAGCAGCATCATCTGGCTGGCTCACCTTCATCTTGTTCAGGTTGGTAACAGTACCGCAGTCCTGCCACTCAGCATCAGCAAAATCCAACTGGTTTACCTTCAAATAATTACCCTTGATACGGCGCAGCTGCAAGCCAGCCTTGGTATCGCTTACATTCACAGCAGGAGCATAGTTCTGCTTCTCTACGTCGATGGTTCTCACCTTGCTCATCTTTCCAGAAGGCAATGCAGTAGCAATCTTGATGGTCATGTTGCCGCTCACCTTGATAGGCTCGGTATAGACAGCAGAAGCTGGAGTTGGAGTAGTACCATCCAAGGTATAGACCATCTTCACCGGACGTGAAGTCTGGAAGGTAACTACGGTATCCTTTGTAATCACTACCTTGTCGCAAGAACCGTATGGCTGCTCAGGCAATGGGATATGATAACGTACGTGGCGCTCATCCAGGCGGACACTGTTGGCATCTACACGACGGGCGAAGTCTGTGAAGTTCTTCTTCTTGGCTGGTGACCATGCAATCTCAGCGAGAGCGAGAGAGCGAGGATACATCTGATACTCCATCTTGGCATTGGTGTACATATACTCCGACCAGTTGTTGCACTGCACACCGAGGATATGCTTCTCCAGTCCCAGAGACTTGATGGTATCAGGCACAGGCTCATAGTTATATGTTCTAGAGAGATAAGCAGGAGCACTAGGAATAGTAACCGGCTCAATCTTGTAGTCGCCCTGATAATGGTCGAGATACAAACCGCCGCTACCAGGAGTCATGATTACGTCATGCTTCTGCAAAGCAGCCGAAATACCTCCAGATGTACCACGCCAAGACATCACGGTAGCCTCAGGACTCAAACCACCTTCGAGGATTTCATCCCAGCCGATGATCTTTCTGCCGTACTTAGCCAGCATCTTTTCCATGCGCTTGATCACGTAGCTCTGGAGTCTTTCCTCAGCAGAGTGCTTGCCGTCAGCCTGCAAGCCTTCAGCCTCGATGCGCTTCTGGCAGGCAGGACAGTTCTTCCAGCTGGTCTTAGGGCACTCGTCGCCACCGATGTGGAAATACTTGCCAGGGAAGAGAGGCACCACCTCGCGAACGATATCCTCCAAGAAGCGGAACATATCTTCCTTACCCGGACACATCACGATATCCTCAACACCCCAAACCATTCTAGGAGTCCACTGCTCACCCTTGCAGGAGAGAGATGGATAAGCAGCGATTGCTGCCATCATGTGGCCAGGAAGGTCGATTTCAGGAATCACGGTGATGTAGCGCTTGGCTGCATAATCCACGATGTCCTTGATTTCCTCCTGTGTATAGAAACCGCCATAGGTAGAACCGTCACCCTGGAGGCGATAGCCGCCGATGGAAGTCAGCTCAGGATATTTCTTGATTTCGATACGCCAGCCCTGGTCCTCAGTGAGGTGGAAGTGCATGGTGTTTACCTTGAACATAGACATGATGTCGAGCTGCTTCTTCACGTTTTCTACGGTGATAAAGTGACGGCATGGATCGAGATGGAAGCCACGGTAGCCGAAGCGAGGAGCATCCTGGATGTCACAGCACTGAGCCACCCACTTCACGCCACTCACCTTGGTAGCGCTCTCCACCTGTGCAGGCAAGAGCTGCATGAAGCTCTGCATACCATAGAAAGCACCCTTTCCGGTCTTTGCCTTGATTACTACGCCCTTGCTGGTAACTGTAAGGCGATAGCCTTCCTCAGCCATCTTCATGGAAGGAGAAATCTGGATAGAGATATTTCCCTTCTTTCCGCCTACGGTTACATCATAGCCGGTAGATGCCTTCAGCTTATCAGCCATATACTCTGCGATGTTCTTGCCATCCGCAGTCTGATAAGAGATCACTACCTTTTGAGGCAATACAAACTCACCCTTCTGCACCTGTGTTTTCACTGGCACAGGGATAATATTAATATCTGCAGCTACAGCCTGAGTTGAGACTCCCCCCAACATCGCTGCGCAAGCTGCCAACGAACCTAAGAATTTGTTGATTTTCTTCATATAAAGTTGAATATTGTGTTAGTTGCAATGATTGCCTCCCAGCTTTTTTGCGGCTGGAAGGCAAAGTAGATATATATTAATGTTAGTTAGAAACCTCGATAATAATATCTTTTATTTTTAGTTGAATACTTAATAAAATATTTTATTTTGCAAAGATACGTCTTTTATTAATTAGTTCCATCATTTTTAGGTTAATAAATCTAAAAGGCTTTTATTTTTTTAGTTTATTGACAAGAAGCGGCTATTAATAAGTGTCGTTTTTACCATTATATCAATCAGTTATGGCTACATAGGGTTTATCTGTTGCTGAAATGATTGCAGATAAAATCACTCTTATGTCTCTATATATAAATAGGTATAATACTAAATCACGAAGCTCCGAAGAGGAAATTTGCAAAAAAATAGCCCCAATTAAGTTTTATTAACTCGCAAATCATTGTACCAAACTTAAAAAAGAGTATCTTTGCAACAAAAAAATTTTAGTTATGGCTAAAGACATAATAAAATATATTAAGAACATCAACCGAAAACCTTCTGTTCCTAGACGACTACTAGAGCAGTTCATAGCAAAGGGTGCTTCTACCATACCTGAATTATCAAAGGGTATAGGGGTGAGCCTCCCGACAACGACGAACGCTCTGAATGAACTGATGGGACAGGGACTTGTCAGGGAGATCGGAAAGAAAGCCGATTCCGCTGGCCGAATCCCGATGGTTTACGACCTGGAGCCTACCGCAGGTTACTTTGTTGGTGTGAACCCGGAAATGGACTGCCTCGCTTTGGCAGTGAGCGACTTCTGCGGCAATCTGATCACAGAGAAGCAGAAAGTTCCTTATGTGTATGAGAATACGCCTGAGAGCCTTGCCGAGATGGGAAAGATTATTAATGTCTTTATCGACAATCTACCTATTAAAAGAGAAGAAATCCTGGAAGTTTGCGTGAACGTAGCAGAACGCGTGAGGCCTCTGGAAGGAAGAGCTTACAACATGTTCACGTTCCTGGAAGATCCTCTGGCTGAGAAGCTCACAGAGCTGTTGGAACTTCCAACCTGCATCGAGAACGATTCCCGCAGTATGACCTACGGAGAGTTTATCAAAGGATGCTGTAAAGGTAAGAAAGATGTCATCTTCGTCAACGTATGCTGGGGTTTGGGCATCGGAATCATCATCGACGGCAAGCTGTACTACGGCAAGTCGGGATATTCTGGAGAGTTCGGTCACATGACTGCCTACAACAACAACATCATCTGCCATTGCGGCAAGATCGGCTGCGTGGAGACAGAAGTATCGGGCAGAGCGCTCAAGAGAAAACTAACGGAGAATATCCTGGCAGGCAAGCCATCCATTCTCTCAGACAAGGTACTCAAGCAGAAAGAGGAGCTCACGCTGGAAGACATCATGGATGCCATCGCTAAGGAAGATGTACTGAGCCTCGCCACCCTGCAACACATCGCAGATGAGTTGGGCAAGCAACTGGCAGGCATCATCAATATATTCAACCCAGAGATGCTGGTCATCGGCGGAGAAATGTCTGTCACAGGCGATTATCTCACCCTGCCAGTGAACATGGGAATCAAGAAGTATTCGCTCAACGTCATGAACGAAGATTCACAAATCGTCACTTCTGAGCTGAAAGACCAGGCCGGTGTCATCGGAGCGTGTCTGATAGCTCGACAGAAGTTGCTTACAATATAAAACCTATCACGACTAGCGGCATCTGCATCGTCTTAGGCGGCGCGAATAGGTGCCCATATATCAACATTATCCGCTGCATTCTAGCTTTTAGCTTGATGACAAAAAATGCAAATATTACTACACCTATATGAGAACAATTTAAAATGACCTATGACACAAAGGGGCAAATTGTAGTTTGCAGCAAATCTGAGTTCAATGTTACTTCCTTGTAAGGGGGTAATGATACGAATTACAAGGGGGGGGTGCGCCAACCGATGGCGCACCCTCTTTCTAAAGA
The DNA here is from genome assembly GCF_002224675.1 of Segatella copri. Taxonomy (GTDB): domain Bacteria; phylum Bacteroidota; class Bacteroidia; order Bacteroidales; family Bacteroidaceae; genus Prevotella; species Prevotella copri_U. The sequence continues at coordinate 29,539 of NZ_NMPZ01000003.1, forward strand.
CAACAACAAAGCTAAAGATAAATAGCTGACGATCATATAAACTACTCAAGAAGAAGTAGTAGCTGACAATAATAAATGATATAAAAAACCATAAACAATAATATCCTATGAACAAAAGAGCAAATTTGTATTTTGCAGCGCTCTTGGGTGCTATGTCACCACTAAGCACTGTCACTGCATTGGCAGCTCAGAGCAATTCAGCAATTGCAACCGCTACCCAGCAGCAAAACTCATGTAAAGGTACTGTAAAGGACGCTTCTGGCGAGCCTATCATTGGTGCTACCATCCGTATCGATGGCAAGACCGGCGGTACTGTGACCGACCTTGATGGTAACTTCGTCCTTAACAATTTGACTAAGGGCGCTAAGCTCACTATTACTTACGTAGGTTACAAGGCCCAGACAATCACTTGGAACGGAACTCCATTAGACATCACTTTGCAAGACGACGCCAACGTACTCGAGGAGACTGTAGTCATCGGTTACGGTACAGTAAAGAAGGCAGACTTGGCAGGTTCTGTTGCTGTGATGGAAGGCAAGAGCTTCAAGGATCAGCCGGTTGCACGTGTTGAGGATGCCCTCAACGGTCGTATGTCTGGTGTACAGGTTATGTCTAGCGGCGTACCTGGTGGTTCTATGAAGATTCGTGTTCGTGGTGCCAGCTCAGTAAACAAGAGCAACGACCCTCTCTACGTAGTAGATGGTATCGTTCGCGAGACAGGTCTTGAGGGTATCAGCCCTGAGGATATCCAGAGCATTCAGGTATTGAAGGATGCTTCTTCTACCGCTATCTATGGTGCCCGCGGTGCCAATGGTGTTGTGATGGTACAGACCAAGAGCGGTAAGGCAGGTGCACCCCAGGTTACCTTCGATGGCAGCTTCGGTTTCTCTAACGCTTACAACATCCCAGAGGTAATGGGTACCAAGCAGTATGCACAGGCTTTGGTTGACCACAAGGGTGTGGCTCAGAGCGCTGTACAGGATTATTTGAATGGTACAAAGCCAGGTATCGACTGGATGGATCAGTTGCTCCAGACAGGTATTACTCAGAACTATAAGGTTGCCTTGTCACAGGGTAACGAGAAGACACAGACTTACTTCTCTGCCAACCTGATGGATCAGAAAGGTGTAATCGTTGACACCAAGTCTAGACGTTACGCTATCAAGGCAAACATTCATAATAAGGTATTCGACTGGTTGGAGTTGACAGCCGACCTCAACCTTGCTCAGACAGACAACTCTGGTGCTGGCTTCGCCCAGAACCAGTCTAACCCTATCTGGGTAGGTTTGAACTACTCTCCTACCATGGAGATGATGGCTGCCAACGGCAAGTACAACCTGGACCCATACAACAACATCCAGAACAACCCTTACGGTATTCTCCACGACAGCCAGAACGATCGCAAGCGTACTATGGTTACTGGTCACGTTGACTTGAAGTTCAACCTTCTCAAGGGCTTGACCTTCACCACCACCAACGGTATCGACTATAACGATTACAAGTGGTACAGCTTCACATCTACCAAGGTGAACGCAGCAGGTAACAACATGGGCAACAACGATGCTACCGTTACCGCTTTGCAGTCAACCAACAACTTGACTTACAGCAACAAGTGGGGTGATCATGGTTTGACAGCAACAGGTGTATGGGAAGTTACCTCTAACGAGGTTCGCCGCATGGGTATGACTGGTACAGGTATTGCTCACGAGCAGTTGGGTTACTGGAACATTGCAGATGCAGCTTCCAAGACTCCTAGCAACGGTTACAGCAAGTGGACCATGCTTTCAGGTGTAGCTCGCGTTATGTACAACTATGCAGACCGTTATATGCTGACCGGTACCTTCCGTGCGGATGGTTCTAGCCGTTTCACCAACAAGAAGTGGGGTTACTTCCCATCAGCAGCTGCAGCTTGGACCATCTCTAACGAGAAGTTCTGGGAGCCAATCAAGGATGCAGTAGAGTACTTGAAGATCCGTGCCAGCTACGGTATCATCGGTAACCAGGATATCTCTCCATATTCTACTCTCGGTTCATTGGGTACAACCGGTTTCACATACGGTACCAATCAGTCATATACAGGTTACTGGGCAAATGGTCTTGCTACACCAGACTTGACATGGGAGAAGGTTCACCAGTTTGACCTCGGTGTTGACCTCGGTTTCTTCGGCAACCGCTTGAACATCAGCTTAGACTACTTCGACAAGAAGACCAAGGATGCCCTCCTTACCACATCAGCTCCAGGTTACCTGGGTGGCACATCTTACTGGGTAAATGCCGGTGAGGTAAGCAACAAGGGTATCGATGCAACCATCAATGCACAGATTATCCAGACCAAGGACTGGTCATGGTCATCAACCCTGAATGCCAGCTACATCAAGAACGAGGTAACCAAGTTGACAGCAGATTCTCCTATCCTCTATGGTACCAGCCCTTCACCAGGTACTGTTGACCCATGTACCATCATCAAGGAAGGTGAGGCAATCGGTACATTCTACGGCTTCAAGTGGGCTGGTTTGCAGAAGAACGACAAGGGCGAGTGGATTGATACCTATTACACAGCAGACGGCGGAACCACCGCTACTCCAGATGCTTCAAAGGATCGCTTCGTATTAGGCCGTTCAAACCCAGACGTTACCTTGGGATGGAACAACACCGTAAGCTACAAGAACTGGGACTTCAACGTATTCTTCAATGCAGCCTTCGGAGCTAAGCGTTTGAACATGGTACGTTACGCCATGAACTCAATGGTAGGTGCCTCTATGTTCGTAACCGATAAGGATTACTTCAACAACATCGGAATCACCATGCCAACAGTAGGTGCCGAGAACAAGACATATGGTAACTCAGACAAGTGGTTGGAGAATGCAGATTACCTCCGTTGCGAGAATATCAGCATTGCTTATACATTCCCACGCAGCGTGACAAAGATTGCAGACATCCGTCTCTCTCTCTCAGCTCAGAACCTCTTCACCATTACCGGCTATAAGGGTATCGACCCAGCTGGTGCATCATTCAGTGATAATGGTGTTGACCGTGATAACGGTTTGGATATGGGTGCTTACCCTAATCCTCGTACCATCACAATGGGCGTACGTGTAAACTTCTAACTTCAATCATCTAAAAACTGGAATAATTATGAGAACTAGAAAATTATTATATATGGGTTGTCTCATGGCAGCATCCTTGCTTACTTTCTCTTCTTGCGGAGACTTCCTGGATGAGGAACCTAAGGGACAGTTGACCCCAGATAACTTCTTCAATAGCGAAGATGACCTGACAGCAAGTGTTAATGCGCTGTATGACCGAGTAAACCAGACACAGAGCTGGACCAACCCTATGTACCCTCAGTGGCAGGGTGATGATATCACAGCCAACCCAGGTTCTAACAAGCAGGCTTGTGCAGCCCTCGATGCTTTTGCATCTGATGGTGCCAACAAGGGTGTAACTGATGCCTGGAACCAGCACTATTCAGTAATCAAGGCAGCCAACCTGATTACTGAGAGTGCAAGCAAGGCTCCTGTTGCTCAGGATAAGATCAATGTAGCTTTGGGTAATGCACATTTCTGGCGTGCATACGCTTACTACTATCTGGTACGTGTATTTGGTCCAGTGCCATTGATTACCGGTACCGACGTTTCACAGTTGGAGGTTGCTCCATCAAGTGTAGAAAAGGTATATGAACTGATTGTTTCTGACTTGAAGGCTGCTGTAAACGAGCTTCCTACTAAATATGAGAAGGAACCTAGCCGCTTGTTCGGTGTAGATGTCTGGACTACAAAGCAGGCTGCACAGGCTACCCTGTCAGCAGTTTATATGTCTATGGCTGGCTACCCACTCAACAAGGGTACAGAGTACTACAAGCTCGCTGCAGAGCAGGCTAAGTCTGTCATCGACAACAATGGTTCTTACGGTTTCATCCTGAACCCAGAGTGGAAGGATGTTTACTCTATGGGCAACAACTACAACATGGAAACTGTGCTTGGCATCAACAACGACGCTCGTGGTTGGTGGGATCATGACTCTCAGCTTTCTTCCTGCTGCCGTTTCGAAGGTCTCGGCGATGGTGGCTGGGGTGATGCCTGGGGTGAAATCGCATTCTGGAAGAGATTCCCAGAGGGTGCTCGCAAGAATGCTATCTACGCTCCTAAGGTAACATTCCAGGATGGAAACACTATTACTAAGGTTGTAGATTGGTGGGCTCTTAAAGAAGATGGAAAGACACCTGAGGTTGAAGCTTATCACCCAATGTTCTGTATCTTCACCGTTAACTCAGATGAGAATGGCAACATGCTCCGTCAGGCTTATGATTACCTGGCTCCTAACTGGGGTGGAATGGTTAACGACCGTCGTCACAACCTCATCCGTTACTCTGAGATTCTTCTTTGGTATGCTGAGAGCGCAGCTCGCTCTGGTGGCGACTTGGCTAAGGCTAAGGAGTGCCTCCGTCAGGTTCGCAGCCGTGCCGTAAACGATGTTGAGAACGTTACTTTAAGCAATGGTACTACCGTGAAGATTGCCGATATGAATGCAGAGCAGCTGGCTGAGGCTTGCTACATTGAGCACGGATGGGAAGTTGCCGGCAACTGGGTATCTATGGTTACCCGCCGTTCTGACGAGCTTCGTATGAACGAGTTGAAGAAGAACTTCGACTACCGCGTTGCTAATGCTCCTCTCTTTATTGCAAAAGATGCTAAGGGTAAGGACATTACAGCTAAGGAGCAAGTTACAGTTTCTGGTTCTTGGACAGAGGATAGAATTTACTGTCCTTACCCAACAACAGACGTTGAGAAGAACCCTAACCTGAAGAGATAAAAGCTTGCTAGGTTTGTTTATTATAAGAATAACTCAACAGTTTCTCTTGAAGAAATTGTTGGGTTCAGGTTAAAATTGAAGAGGGCGCGCCATTCGTGGTGCCCCCTCTTTTTAGCATTTTATCAACCTCTACTATCTTTATCAACAATTCATTCATTATTAACTACATATCACCAGAATCATGATGAATAACAACCGAAATCAACTCAATCGTTCATTACTGGCATTCGCTGCCTTGCAGGTAATGCCGCTGTCGCTCTTCGCTCAGGGAGAACGACCAAACATCTTGTACATTATGTGTGATGACCATGCCATGCAAGCCATCAGCGCATACGGTAGTCCAATCTCCAAATTGGCACCAACACCTAACATCGACCGCCTAGCTGAAAGGGGAATGAAATTCAACGAGGCTTTCGTGGAGAACTCTCTCTCTACTCCAAGCCGTGCGTGCCTGATGACGGGTCTTTACAGTCACCAGAACGGACAGCGCCAGCTTGCCGAGGGTATCGACTCTACCAAGACCTTCTTCTCAGAACTGCTGCAGGGAGCAGGCTATTCTACTGCCGTAGTGGGCAAGTGGCACATGTCCTGCAGTCCGAAGGGATTCGACTACTATCATGTTCTGGATGACCAGGGTCAGTACTACAACCCAACCTTCGCTTCTACCGGCCAGTACGGTAACTTCAAGCAGGAGATGGGCTACGCCACCGACCTCATCACCGACCATGCTATCGAGTACCTGAACAACCGCGACAAGAACAAGCCATTCTGTCTGCTGGTTCACCACAAGGCACCTCACCGTCTCTGGATGCCTAACACCAAGTATGTAAGCAAGTATGCCAACGTCAACTTCCCGTTGCCAGAGACTTTCTGGGATGATTACGAGACCCGTGGTTCTGCTGCATCCACCCAGAAGATGTCTATCGACAAGTATATGGAGATGGTACGCGACCTGAAGGTTCCTGAGATGTACGATCCTTCTACTCCAGAAGGAAGAGATTCCTATGCCGGACTGATGGGCGAGATGAACCGTATGACTCCACAGCAGCGTGCCATCATCGATGCCTACTACATGCCAAGAAACCGTGAGTTCCTGAGCAAGAACCTGACCGGCAAGGAGTTGATCGAGTGGAAATACCAGAACTACATCCGCGACTATATGGCCGTGATTGCCTCAGTAGATGAGAGCGTGGGCAGACTGCTGGATTACCTCGACAAGAACAATCTCTCAGACAACACCATCATCGTCTATACATCCGACCAGGGATTCTACATGGGCGAGCACGGATGGTTCGACAAGCGATTCATGTACGAGGAGTCATTCCATACACCGCTCATCATCAGCTATCCTAAGCACATCAAGGAGGGAAGCGAGTGCAACCAGATGGTTCAGAACATCGACTTCGCTCCTACCTTCCTCGACCTGGCTGGTTTGCAGAAGCCTAAGTACATGCCTGGCACTTCACTCCAGCCTCTGTTTGCCGGAGCACCTGTCAAGAAGTGGCGCAAGAGCCTGTACTATCATTATTATGATTACCCTACCTATCACCTTGTCCGCAAGCACGACGGTGTGCGCACCGAGCGCTACAAGCTGATTCACTTCTACGGCAAGGGTGGCGAGAGAGCCGTGGTAGAAAACAAGTACCAGGGTCAGCCAGGCACTAGAGAGAACAACTGCTTCAATGCCCTCAAGTCTATCAACTACTTCACCGATGATGCCGACATCGACTACTGGGAGTTGTATGATATCAAGAGCGACCCTAACGAGCTGCACAATATCTACGGCAAGCCAGGCACTCAGAAGATTGAAAAGGAACTGAAGAAGTTGCTCGCCAACTACCGCAAGAATCTAAAGGTAGATGAATAGATTTAAAAAAACAGAATTTTATGAAGACAAACAAGACAATATGGCTCACTGGGGTAGGTATGATTTGCCTGCCTACTCTGGTGTGCGCCAAGCAGAACGTACAGCAGCCCAACATCCTCTTCATCCTCTGCGATGATATGGGATATGGCGATCTAGCCTGCTATGGTCAGCCTTACATCCATACCCCCAACATCGACCAGATGGCAAGAGAGGGTATGCGGTTCACCCAGGCATACGCCGGTTCGCCGGTTTCAGCCCCATCACGTGCTACCATCATGACGGGTCAGCATACCGGTCATACCCACGTAAGAGGCAACAAGGAGTACTGGAGAAACGTGCCAATGGTGAAGTATGGAGTAAATGAGGACTTTTCTGTTGTGGGTCAGGAACCTTACGACCCGCAGCATAAGATTCTTCCGGAGATGCTGAAGGACAAGGGGTATCGCACCGGAGTCTTCGGCAAGTGGGCAGGCGGATACGAAGGTTCTGCCTCTACTCCCGACAAGCGTGGCATAGATGAATTCTACGGCTACATCTGCCAGTTCCAGGCACACCTTTATTATCCTAACTTCCTCAACCGCTACAGCAAGGCTTTGGGAGATACGGCGGTGGTGAGAGAAATCATGGAGCAGAACATCCAGTATCCGATGTTCGGCAAGGATTATTTCAAGCGCAACCAGTATTCTGCCCGCATCATCCACGACAAGGCACTGGAGTGGATCGACCGTCAGGACAGTAAGCATCCATTCGTAGGCTTCCTCACCTATACCCTGCCTCATGCCGAACTGGCTCAGCCGGAGGATTCCATCCTGGAGAACTATCAGAAGAAGTTCTTCGAGGACAAGACCTGGGGCGGACAGGAAGGTTCCCGATACAACGCCGTGGTTCATACCCACGCCCAGTTTGCCGGAATGATTACCCGTCTTGACCAGTATGTAGGCGAAATCTTCGCCAAGCTGAAGGAGAAGGGTCTCGACAAGAACACCGTGGTGATCTTTACCTCGGACAACGGTCCTCACGAGGAGGGCGGCGCCGATCCAAAGTTCTTCGGTCGCGACGGCAAGCTGAAGGGCTTGAAGCGCCAGTGTTACGAGGGCGGAATCCGCATCCCGTTCATCGCCTGGTGGCCAGAGCATATCAAGGCGGGCAGCGTAAATGATACCCAGTTTGCCTTCTACGACCTGATGCCAACCTTCTGCGACCTTGCCGGAATCAAGAACTTCGCCAAGCGCTACACCAACAAGAAACTGGCAGGTGATGGTTTCGACGGAATCTCCATCGCTCCTACCCTTCTGGGCAAGGATGCCGAACAGAAGCACCACGACTATCTCTACTGGGAATTCCACGAGACCGACCAGATTGGCGTGAGAAAGGGCGACTGGAAGATGGTAGTGGTAAAGGGCGAGCCACGTCTCTACAACCTGGCATCGGATATCCACGAAGATCATAATGTAGCGGCAGAGCATCCTGAAATCGTAAAGGAACTCCTGGCTGCCATCCAGAAGGAGCACAGAGACAACCAGGATTTCAAGATTACCCTGCCTAAGTTTTAAAAAGAAAAAATGATGAACGACAACATAGCAACTCCATTTGCCAAGCCCCTGTATGTGATGCTAAAGCCCGCAGGCGCCCATTGCAACCTGGCTTGCAAATACTGTTATTATCTGGAAAAGAACCATCTTTACCAGAACACTCCCCGACATCTGATGACCGATGAGATGCTGGAGCAATTCACCCGGGAGTACATCGAGGCACAGACCATGCCCCAGGTGCTCTTTACCTGGCACGGAGGCGAGCCACTAATGCGCTCCCTCGACTTCTACAGGAAGGCGCTGGCGCTTCAGAAGAAGTACGCCCACGGCAAACAGATAGACAATGTCATCCAGACCAACGGCACTCTCCTCACCGATGAATGGTGCGAGTTCTTTGCACAGAACCATTGGCTGGTAGGCATTTCCATCGACGGTCCCCAGGAGTATCACGACCACTATCGCGTAACTCCTGCCGGAAAGCCTTCCTGGGAAAAGGTGATGCAGGGCATCAGCCTGCTGAAGAAACATCGGGTGGAATGGAATGCTATGGCGGTGGTCAACGCCTATAACGCAGAGCATCCGCTGGAGTTCTATCATTTCTTCAGAGACAACGGTTGCCAGTACCTGCAGTTTACCCCTATCGTGGAGCGACTCACCGAGCATGAAGACGGTCGCACCCTGGCGAGTCTTGCCGACGACCGGGAGATTCCGCTTGCAGATGCTTCCGTAACCCCGGCACAATGGGGCAACTTCCTCTGCACCATCTTTGACGACTGGGTGCGCCACGATGTGGGTAAGATGTTTGTGGAAATCTTCGACTGCACGCTTGCCAACTGGATGGGTGTGCTGCCGGGCATCTGCGCTTATTCCAAGGAGTGCGGTCATGCGGGCGTGATGGAACACAATGGCGATGTGTATTCCTGCGACCACTTCGTCTTTCCGGAATACAAACTGGGAAACATCCGGGAGCAGTCGCTCATCGACATGCTTTACGGCGAGAAGCAGCAGGCATTCAGCCGGTTGAAACATACCTCGCTGCCCCGCCAGTGCAAGGAGTGCGACATGGAGTTTGCCTGTCATGGTGAATGTCCGAAGAACCGGTTTGGGAAAGACAAGTATGGAGAGCCGGGACTGAACTATCTCTGTCAGGGATACTACCAGTATTATTCGTATGTAGCTCCCTATATGGACTTCATGAAGCGGGAACTCCTCGCCCAGCGTCCACCAGCCAACATCATGAATGTTTTAAAAAATAACTAACGATTATCATTATGAACAAGACTTATATCACCATCGCCCTGCTGTCGCCGCTGGCTTGCACGGCTGCGATGGGAGCCAGGAAGGCGAAGGCAAGCAATCAGCAGAAGCCTAACGTCATCATCATCCTTGCCGATGACCTGGGTTATGGCGACCTGGGATGCTATGGTGCCAAAAACGTAGAGACACCGAATGTGGATAAGCTGGCGAAGCAGGGAATCCGTTTCACCGATGCCCACGCCATCGCCTCTACCAGTACCCCATCCCGCTACTCTCTGCTCACGGGCGAATATGCGTGGCGCAAGCCGGGCACCGATGTGGCTCCGGGCGATGCAGGCATGATTATCAAGCCTACCCAGTTTACCATGGCAGATATGTTCAAGAGCGTAGGCTATTCTACCTGTGCCATCGGCAAGTGGCATCTGGGCTTGGGTGCCGAGACTGGCAAGCAGGACTGGAATGCCCCATTGCCGTCAGCCCTGGCAGATATCGGCTTCGACCATCATTACATCATGGCTGCCACAGCCGACCGTGTACCTTGTGTATTCATAGAAGATGGCAAGGTGGCTAACTACGATCCGTCGGCTCCTATCGAGGTAAGCTATTACAGAAACTTTCCTGGCGAACCTACCGGAAAGGACAACCCTGAGTTGTGCTATAATATGAAGTCGAGCCACGGCCACAATATGTCTATCGTGAACGGCATCGGCAGAATCGGTTATATGAAGGGTGGCGGTAAGGCGTTGTGGAAAGACGAGAACATCGCCGATTCCATCACTACCCATGCCATCGACTTCATCAAGAAGAACAGCAACAATCCTTTCTTTCTCTATTTTGCCACCAATGATGTCCACGTGCCTCGTTTCCCACACGAGCGTTTCCGTGGAAAGAGCACCATGGGTGTTCGTGGCGATGCCATCGTGCAGTTCGACTGGTCGGTGGGTAAGATTATGGAGACTCTGGATAAGTTGGGTATTGCGGATAACACCATCGTATTGCTGACCAGCGACAATGGTCCTGTGGTAGATGACGGTTATCAGGATCAGGCAGAAGAACTCCTGAATGGTCACAAGCCAGCGGGTCCTTGGCGCGGCAACAAATACAGTGCCTTCGAGGGTGGTACGGCGATTCCGGTCATCGTGCGTTGGCCAAAGAACGTGAAGGCGGGTCAGACCTCCGATGTTCTGATGTCACAGATTGACTTCATGGCTTCATTCGGCAAACTGATTGGTGCCACCTTCCCTAAGGGCAGTGCGCCAGACAGCAGGAACCATCTTGGCAATCTGCTCGGCACCGACACCACCCATCGTCCATGGGTAGCCGAAATGTCGAGCAACCATGTACTTTCCATTCGCACCAAGGAGTGGAAATACATCGAGCCGAACGATGGTTCGAAGATGATCAAGTGGGGCCCGAAGATAGAGACCGGCAACGATCCTCTTCCTCAGCTCTACCGCATCTCCGACAATCTCTATGAGCAGGATAATGTAGCCGATACTCATCCTAGCATCGTTTATGAGCTGCAGAACATCTTGAGAAGAGTAAGATAATAAAATCTGCGCTAACGTTTTTCCCCACACGCCCTGAAAGGGCAGAAGCTCCTAGCCCAGGGCAATCGCCCTGGGTATAATAGCAGTCAACAAAGCGCCCTGAAAGGGCAAAAGCTTTATAAATTGTCAGGTATTTGAAAGCTTTTGCCCTTACAGGGCGACAGGTTTGCATCATAATAGCCCAGGGCGATTGCCCTGGGCTAGGAGCTTCTGCCCTTTCAGGGCGTGCCAGGTGTGACTTATGCCACACCCCGCCTCATAGTCCCCACAATTATTTCTTATTCTTAGGCGCTTTACTGAATTTATACATCAAATGCACCATGGCATAGCTTGGCAGGGTATTGTTCCATTTCTCTGTCTTGCCCTGGCCGCCCACCTCATACACGGTGCTCGAGAGATTCTGAAGAATATCAAAGGCCTCTGCCTTCAGCGTCAGCTTGCCTTTGCAGAACGAACGGGCTAGCGAGGCATTCCATACCAGATCACTGGTATTAAACGACTTCTCGCTGTAACCACGCCTGCAATATTCCTTCAGGTCGGTAGAGAGCGAAATGCCCAGAGGCAAGGTGTAAGTCATGTTGCCACCATACTCAAAATCATAGGCATTCAATTTCTCGAAATTGCTGCGGTCGCTCGTACCATGCTTCCACTCCACCTTTCCACCCAAGTTGATGCTCAACTTGTCTTTCTGATACTTGAAGTACAAACTGTTACCCAACTCAGTTCTGAGCACATAGCAGAGCTGGGTAGAATTATCATCGTAAGCTATATCAAAATCCTTGCGGCGCAAACCGTTAAACCACAGGCGATAATCCAGACGGAACAAACGGGCCTTGTCAAGAGCCACACCATAAGATGTCGTTGTCCAGAAATCCCAGTTGCCGCCACCACCAATATTATCACTCATATAGGTGTAGCCACCCGTCTGCGAATTATAAGTAGTGCGGGTACCCACAAGATTATGATAGAAATTACCCGTAGCGAAGAATCCCACATACTGCTGATTCTTGAGTCCGTTGAAACGGATGTTTACATCATAATGATGATACAGCGAATTCTCCAGGTCCGGATTGTTCACCCTCACCGCCAGCGGATTCGAATTGTCTCTGTATGGCATGATGCTGAAGAAATCAGGCATCTGACTCTGCATATAATAAGTTAAGCTGATAGACTTCTTATCGTCATAACAACCGTACATGAACGTAGGTCTGAATACCATACGGCTTCTTTTGGCTATCGTGTCGAGAGCCGATGTGTGGTAATTGATACGCTCCTTTTCTTTAGAAAGACTCAGCGATAGAGTCAGGAACGAAGAAGGAGCATTTCTTTGGAATTCAAGTTCTGCACCCGTATCCTTTCTCATCGTCTGATAGCTTCTACTCACATCTTCGTCCATCACCCCCGAAAGCTGCTCCATGTTAGAAGGCAGCGTAGCAAACATCAGTTCCGGATTGGATATCCAGTCGCCGCCCAGCTCGTCCAGACGGTATTTCAAGCCCTTTACCGATTGATAGGTTTGCTTAAACTTTGGACCAACCAACATCGTCCACTTAGTATATGGAATTTCTATTCCATACTTAAAGCTGCCTCTTATATTATAGCTGTTCGATCTGCTATCGTTGTAATAGTTACGCAAGTCCTTCTCGCCAGTCTTGAAATACTCATTGCGGTTCAGGCTAAAAGACTCGTTTGGCTTAGAGCTGGAATAGCTTCCACTCAAGTTCAGTTCGATTCTATCACCCCAAGGCAACTTATACCACGCCAGAGCTTGCTGACTACCAGTGAAAGCATGCACTTTTGAGCGTGATTGATAGAGCGAACGGTTGGTGATGATGTCGTACAGGCTGCCACTTACATTCTGTGCAAAGGTAGAATCGATGGTCTGACTGATATCACCCCATCTTTTAGGGTTGGCAGAATAGGTAGCACTACGGTTTGACGATGATGACTTTCTGTCGGAGTAGTCGATACGGGTATCCAACCAAACCCCCAACTTCCCATCCACCTGGAAGTTATTATAGAGGTTGAAACTATGGTTATCGCTGCGCGAATCATTGATACTTCTACTGTAGATATTGCCGATAGAGGCAAAATTCTCCTGCGAACTGCGAGTCAAGTCATGCGTATTGTCCCAAGCAAACGTAACGTTTCCCTGCTCACTTATTTTCTGACTCTTCGATGACGTATTAAAGTCAACGCCCACCTGGCGTGTAGTTTTCTGTCCCTGCGGACTGTTGGAAGGCGACCAGTCGCCCTGACTTCCCGGTCGTCTTGTTTCGTTCGTGTTATTCAGGTTTCCAAATACCGAGATTCGTGAATTGTCAGTGTAGTAGAGTCCGAAGAGACGAGCCAGATAGCGGTCTTCGCTACCCCCGGCAGCCTCCATGTTGGCGATGTATCCACGGGAGTACTCACGCTTCAAGGCCACATCCATCACATAGTCTTTCTTCTCCATCTCCTTCCCCATGAGTCGGCTTTTTTCAGAAGAACGGTCATACACCTTCAGTTCCTTTACGGTATAGTAAGGAAGATTGTCGAGCATCACCTGGTTCTTCCCCTTGAAGAAGTCTTTTCCGTTAAGGAGCAGACAATCTATCTTCTTGCCGTTCACGTAAATATCGCCATTACTCTTCATTTCGGCTCCCGGCATCTGTCTTACAAGCGCATCGAGCATGGAACCATCAGGCACATTGAATGCACTGGCGTTAAAGACGAGCGTATCGCCACGGTAAGCCAGCTTCACCTTGGTGCCAGTCACCACCACGTCATCGAGGGCAACATCCTGATTGAATTTCTTCTTGAGCAAAAGCGAAGGGAATGAGAAACTTTTATTGCGTGCGATGTATTTGATGGTATGATTGATACACTTCGATTCATAGCCTTCACACTCAGCCTTGATGATATAAGAAGCAGGACGTGCAGGCACATGAGTATGATAAAAGAGGTGTTTTCCCCATCCACTCGTAGTCATGGTATCTATCACGTTGCTGTCCTTGTCCATCACCGTGACAAAAGCCTTCAGATAGGCTTGGGTAAACGAATCTTTCACGTCACCATAAATTTCTACTTTATGCTCTTTCTTTTTCTTTTCTTGCTGTTGCTGCAGATTGTGCAGGTTGCCACGAGCATAGGTCGGCAATACAGCCATCAAAAACAAGATAATCAAGTTAATAGATTTCATATTTTACCATTTTAGTTGTTATTCACCACATTCTTTCACCTACCGTATTGCCCCCATCAGGCAGCCAATATACTGATAGATTTTGCAAAGATACAGTTTTTATGTTAGAATGTAGCATAATCGCCTGCATTTTAGGCATTATTATCTTTTTTACTATAGGTATAAAGTGCACTTTTCCCGCCAGGCATCAAAAAAGAAAGTCTCCCGACAGGCGTCCCGGCGGTTCAAATGAGACTACTTCTCTACCAGCACATCCTGCTCCTCGTAGCTGTCGTATCCCAGACTTGCGAATTATAGTTAATAAAGAATAAAAAAAAGTGTGTATGTTTACATATATGCTAACTAATCTGTATTTTTGCATTATATAAAAAAAGAGAATATGTTTGAGCGACCGAAATTTAAAATCATATACTCTAATGAAGTTATTGAATTTCTCAATTCTTTAGAAAATAAAGTAAAAGAGAAAATCATGTTTAACATCAACAAGAGCAAATATGTTGTAGATACAGAGCTTTTTAAAAAACTAAAAGGCAGTGACATTTGGGAATTTAGGACTAAATACAATGGTTCTATTTATAGAGTCTTTGCCTTTTGGGATACAGAAGCAGATACATTGGTTATTACAACCCATGGTATAATCAAAAAGACGCAAAAGACTCCGTCGAAAGAAATTCAAAAGGCAGAGTCTATTAGGCGAGAATATTTTAACGAAAAGAACAAAAGATAATGGCAACAACGAAATTTTACACAGAAGACGAAGCTTTAGATAAAGTACTTGGTAAGGAAGGTACACCATTGCGTAATCAATATGAATCAGACATGAATGCTTTTCTGATGGGAGAAGCTATCAAAAAAGCACGCCAATCGAAGAATCTGACTCAAGAGGAACTTGGAGCACTAATTGGAGTAAAGAAATCACAAGTTTCTAGAATAGAAAAAGGAAACAATATCACATTTGCTACCATAGCCAAAGTTTTTAGAGCAATGGGAATCTCTGCCAGCTTTGAAATGGCAGGTATTGGCAAAGTCGCATTATGGTGACAAACTGTATGAGTACCTAGGTGTCTCCAAGAGCGTAAACCCGCCAGGCAGGACGCCTGGCGGATCCAATGCGCTTACTTCTCTACCAGCACATCCTGCTCCTCGTAGCTGTCGAACCCCAGACTGAGGTCAGCACCTCTTTCCTTGAAAATCTCCAGGAGGTCTGCCTGCATCTGAGGATTGAGAGGGAACTCGCCATTCCTTGCCTTGTAGAAACGGCGCTGGGTGAAGGGCGTATATACGTTCAGATATTTGGCATTGCCCGATGGGATGGATTTGCAGAGACGGATGAAACCTCTTGCCCAGCGCTGACGTTCGGAAACGAGATGATAAGGACAGACTTCTCCCTCTACCTGGAGAAGATCGGTATTCAAGACCATGAAGGAAGCTTCTTCAGCCTTTGCCTTCTGATAATTGGCGTAGCGGGCACAGGTGTTGCTACGGCTGCAGGATGCCAATGGGCATGTAATGTTGTAAGGAATGTACTTGTTCATATTTGCGTGATGTTTTAAAAGTTATTCTATAGTCTATTATATATGTAAGGTGTGATGGTACTTACGAGATGTCGGAACGTCTCTGAGAGGTCGTCGTGATAGTCCTGACGGGTGGCAAAGAGGCACCTTTCGTTTATTGCCTCACTACGGCACAATATTGCCCTTTACCAGGGCAATATCTTGCCATTGCCAGGCACAAAACGATACGTCGGGAGATAGAGCACGAAACAATACGTCGGGAGATAGAAAAACCTTGCTCTCCATTTTACTCTTCACTCTTCACAGATTAGCCTGAAACCCCGATAAACACTGGGGTTGCGAGAGGTGAAGAGTGGCCGACCACTCTTCACAACTCTTCACCACTCTTCACACCTTCCGATCGAGAAAAGGCTCCCCACGGTTTATCCCCGTTTTTCTCAAGCCGAGAGAGCGAGGAGCTGATAGGCCTGTCCGTTTCTGGTATGCCTGCTCTTGCATCCCATAAACTTGAGGGCTTGACCTATCTTGATCTTAGTGCTCAAATTTCCCACCAGCATAGGATATTGCAGATGAAGCACGTCGAAAACCTCGGAACAAATCATCCATCTACCTTCCTCTTCCTCTGCCGGCATTCGGAAACAATAGCTGATCATGGTCTCCAGATCATCCACCTTGAAGAAAGGCTGGTTGAATTCCTGGATGCGAGCCACCTCATCATTGGTGAACCAATAAGGGGTCTGCTTATCACGAAGCTCATACATCATTTGTGCATAGAGCTGGTCATAATTGATGACCGAACTGTTGTCTATAAACTCCCCGTCGGAAACTCGAAGACAGAGGTAACGGCGACTTCCCGTCGGGTCGCAGAGTGGATGCTCATCGTTGGTGGTTGCCAGAAAAGAGGCGTATCTTCTGCGGTCTGCCTGACTCTTTCCGAAGATAGGGCGACCATTCACCTTTACCTTCGAAAGTGTCTGCTTCAGCTTGCCCTGCTGGGCTACGGTGATATTGGCAAGCTCATCAATGTTCACCAGAAGATTATGGGTGAGCGCCATTTCTGAATCAAACTTGTTGCCGAAGTTGATGTGGTCGAGGAAATACTGGCGAAGTTCCTCGGGCAGCAGTCGGACGGCGAAGGTACTTTTTCCGCAACCCTGCTGACCGATAAGCACCGGTACGGCTTCATTACCGTGCAGCATATCCATCTGCAGCCAATGGGCTACTGCCGAACGGAACCAGGTGGCGCACCAGCCAAGCTGTTCGCTGGTCAACCCCGGAATTCTGCCGAAAAGAGCAGCCACATGGTTCTTGCCATCCCATTTCGGCAATTTGTTCATGTATTCCTGGATAGGGTCGAAGACGGGAACGGCATCCGACTTGATGTACTCCTCGATGTCCTGTCTTGGCGACTTCTTCTCGCCGATTCCCAATTTCTTGGCGCGACGAACAATGGAGTTGAAAGCCTCAGCTGTAAGAACCTTCCAGTTCTTCTCCTCAAGGCTCTCCACCTTCTTCGGATTCTCCTCCTTCTTCTCCAACTCTTTCTCCTCGGAATCCTCCATCTCCTCTTCAGGCTTAATGCAGAAGAACTCGGTCTTTCCGTTCAAAACATTTCTGCGGAAGAGATAAGACTCCTCCAGAAAGCTCTCTACCTGGTAGATTGCTGATTGATTACCTGCCATCATAGATGACTTCAAATTACTTCTTGTTTCCATAATCATGGTTTTAAAATTATTAATTAATGTGTGATTCACCCTCAAATTTGATGAGGGTGAAGAGCGGTGAAGAGTGGTGAAGAGTCGGCAGCCACTCTTCACGCATCTAATCAACTGTATATTAGCTGTTTACGATGCATTTGTGAAGAGTGAAGAGTGTTTTAGAAAGTAGCTTTCTATCCACCCGCAGCCTGAAACTTCCATCCAGTCTTCTCAACTCCGGGTGCAAAGATACACAATAGGAAAAGCGTTTCCAAATTTTCCATCCTTTCCCACGCCCATTCCGCTCCATTTGGGAAAAATCCCAAGGGTGTATGGGAAAAGGCGTGGGAAAATCGGGCGGATTTCTTCAGTTTTACGGGAAAACATTTGGTGATAATGATGGAAAAACGTAAATTTGCAGATTGATTACGGAACTTCGTTTCGCAAACTATTCACGATAAAACTAGAAATATGCTACAGACTCAGCAAGATAAACAAGTCCCCGCATTCAGCTACGAGGTTTTCGATCGCCAACTCGACCATTTTACAATGATGCTCAAGGTGTTGGTGGACGGATGGGAAGATTACAGCTCGCAGGAGATGACCTTCGACATCCACTCCCTGTGTACCAAGGCTGCCCGACTCTGCTATCTGGCAGATCAGGACCTCGCCTTGCAGCATACCGATGTTTCCCATCATCGCAAGGAGCAGAACGAGATGTATTTCACCTCCTTCGAACTCATCATCACCACCCAGTTTACCAAATTCATGAAAAAAGTCCTTGCCCTGGTCAAGGCTGGCAAGAAAGTAGAAGGACATTCTTCCCCGATGTTCTCCTCAGAGATCAGTACGCTCCTGCCTAAGCTGCACGACCTGCTGCTGATGGATGGCATGAACCAGGAATCGATACAGCTGATGGTGGAAGATATCCAGAATACGGAGAAAATGATTCAGAAATATCATAAAATCACGAAGTTCCCGGGGGTGAGATACGAGGAACGCCTGTGGTATCTCATCCGCCTCTATTGCCTCGCCAGCTATCTGGTGCTGCATTTCCGCAGAGTCTGCCACGTTACAGATTCAGAAATGACACCCGAGGAAGCAGCCCGATTAACGGAATGGGCGATACAGAAATACATCTCGGAAAAGGACAGCAGCGAAAAGCTGGAACTGTATTTCTCCAACCTGCAGTACGACAACGATGGCAAACCGCTCGATGTGAATCAATGGCTCCAGGCGAGAAGGGAGTTGAAGCATCTGGTGCCCCAGAATCTGCTCCTGCTGTTTCTCAATAGTGCAGATGATGTGAGCCAGTTGGGTGCTTCGCTGATAAAAGTAAATTTCACGAACGAGGAATTCCTGAAGCTTGTGGATGCAGTGGCTAAATACCAGATCATCACGCAGCGTATCCGTGCCATAGAATTTCCGGAGGAATTCGAGCAGTCGCTTCATAATGAGGTATTCTATCTTACGGTGAAGGGCCGTTCGGTGGATCTGGAGGAGTTGAAGAAATCCATCTCCAAGATGGTGAATCTGATTACCCGGAAAAACCAGTGGTTCTGTGTATGGAGCGTGCTGAAGCATCTCAACCTGATCAAGCATGAGAGCACCTTCGCCACCTTTGCCCATCAGATGATGAGTGCCGAGTGGTTTGGCACCATCGATCCCCGTCTCCGCTTTACGGCAGATAATCTGAGCGATTACTCCCGCTACTTCAATGAGTACGATTATACCGAATGGACCGAGGAGATGTTTCTGGAGAAGAAGGAGCTGTATGGTATGACGAAATGGTCGCCTAAGCTCTATCAGAATTTCTCCTCGCTCTGTGCCAGGATGATGCAAGCCATCTGGGGGTACAGCTTTTTCGGCTGATTTCTACCGGAAAGAAGAAAGAATCTATATTAAATAAGGTAAGAATCTATATTAAATAAGGATAAAGGGGGCGAAAAAGCAAATTTAATATGCTTTTTCGTCTCCTTTAATATTTATTAACTGTTTTTTTTGAAAACTTAATAAAAAATCTCGTAAATTTGCAACCAAATATTAAAATACAATAAGCCTAAGCATAAGCTAAGCAATAAGAATCATTAATAGAAATATATATTTAGTCAGACAATTATATAATTAAGAATCTGATTATCTCTATAAAACTACATAATATAACAATTAAAACCAAACAATTATGAGCAAAAAAAGTCAGTTTGGCATGACCCTATTACTATCTACGATTTTAGTAGGTGGCGCCAATGCGAGTACTGTTTCTACCTCAAACACATTGGGTGCAGCAATGATAGCACAGCAAGGTGCTGTTTGTAAGGGTGTGGTAAAGGATGCTACCGGTGAACCTATTATTGGTGCTTCTGTATCAGTGAAAGGTACCAAGAATGCTACCGTTACCGATTTGGACGGCAATTTTACCCTTTCTGGTGTAAGCAAGGGTACAACAATCGTTATCTCTTATATTGGTTTCGTGAACAGTGAAATCAAGTGGGACGGAAAGAGCCTCGACGTTACTCTTGCTGAGGATACTCACGGCCTGGAAGAAGTCGTTGTCGTAGGTTATGGTACACAGAAGAAGGTAAACCTCTCTGGTGCTGTTGCCAACGTGGATGGTAAGGTATTGGAAAACCGTCCTATCACCAACATCGGACAGGGTCTCCAGGGTGTTGTTCCTAACTTGAACGTATCTATGAACAGTGGTGGTGCTCCTGGTGCCAGCTCTAGCTACAATATCCGTGGTAACACGTCTTTGAACGGCGGTAGCCCATTGGTATTGGTTGATAACGTTCAGATGGATGCCAACCTCGTGAATCCAGAAGACGTTGAGTCTATCTCTGTATTGAAGGATGCTTCTTCTGCAGCCATCTATGGTGCACGTGCAGCATACGGTGTAATCCTCATCACTACCAAGAAGGGTCGCAAGAGCGACAAACCAACCATCTCTTTCAACGCTACAGGCTACTGGCAGAGCCCTGCCAAGTCATACCACAACGTTAATTCCATGCAGTACCTCAAGATGATGGATGAGGCTAACAAGAATGACGGTGGTTCAGGCCGATACTTCAAGGATCAGGTTTATAAATATACAGAGGAATACTTCAACGGAACCCGTAAGGATCCTGTATTCTTCGACGAGGCATACGACAAGGCTAAGTATGGCTATTGCGGCAATACCGACTGGTGGAATGAGCTTTACAAGACTTCATTCTCTCAGATCTACAATGCCAGCATCAGCGGCGGTAACGACCGTACTACCTACTATGCTTCTCTGGGTATGAACGACCAGAAGGGTATCTTGACCGCTGGTGACGATAAGTACAAGAAGTACAACGCTAACGTAAACATCTCTTCCAACATTACCAAGTGGTTGAATGTAAGCGCCAAGATTACTCATACCTATACATCAGAGCTTCACCCTACCGGTGGTACTACAGCGATGAACCCTACTGCTTACTCAGGTTTGAGCGCATACTCAGGTATGATGAAGAACGACTTGAGCCCATTGATGCCAGTAAAGCATCCTGATGGACACTATGCAGGTCAGGGTAGCTACACCAACCCTATCGCTATCATGGAGCAGGGTGGTAACGCCAAGTATCGCCAGAACGACTTGTGGATGACTGGTGCTGTACGCATCACTCCTATCAAGGGTCTCGTCATCAATGCTGACTACACATGGAACTTCTACGGCAGAAACGCTAACGAGCACGTACGTAACTTCTACGACTATACAGCCGTTCCAGGTACAGAGAACTACTATCCTTGGACTAACCCAAGCAGTATCACCGTATCTAACTACGATGACTACTATCAGGCATTCAACGTATTTGCTGAGTACTCACTGTCTTTGGCAGAGAAGCATAACTTCAAGGTACTCGTAGGTTACAACCAGGAGAAGAAGCACAACAAGTATCACTGGGTAGGTCGCAAGAACCTCATCGACAACGATACTCCACAGATCAACCTCGCATACGGTGATACTTCTACCAGCGGTAGCGAGAGCATGTGGGCTACCAACGGTCTCTTCTTCCGTTTCAACTACGACTTTATGGGCAAATACCTCTTCGAGTTCAACGGCCGTGAGGATGGTTCTTCTAAGTTTGCTAAGGGTAACCGCTATGCGTTCTTCCCTTCAGGCTCAGTAGCTTGGCGTGTATCAGAGGAGAAGTTCTTCGAGCCATTGCGCAGCTGGTGGGACAACCTGAAGATCCGCGCATCTTACGGTTCTCTGGGTAACCAGAACGTATCTGGTAACTTCCCTTACCTGGCTACCTATGGTGTAAGCACCAAGGCTGGCGTATTGCTCGGCGGCACACGCCCTGTAGCTGTTTATGCTCCTGGCTTGGTAAGTAGCTCATTTACATGGGAGACCGTAAACCAGCTCGACCTCGGTATCGATGGTACATGGCTCAACAACCGCTTGAGTGCATCTTTCGACTGGTATCGTCGTGACACCAAGGATATGTTGACCAAGGGTGCAACTCTTCCTTCAGTACTCGGTACAAGCGTGCCAAGAAGCAACGCTGCCAACATGAAGACCACTGGTTGGGAAGTTTCTGTAGAGTGGAGCGATCGCTTGAGCTGCGGTTTGGGCTATCACATCAAGGGTGTATTGTCTGACTATCAGTCTGAAATTACCAAGTACTCTAACGACACACGCCTCCTCAGCGACTACTACGTAGGCCAGAAGATTGGCGAAATCTGGGGTTTGGTATCTAACGGACTCTTCCAGAGCGACGAGGAAGCAGCCAAGTGGGATCAGAAGGCTATCAACGGCGGCCACTGGAGTGCAGGAGACGTGAAGTTTGAAGATATCGATGGTGACGGCAAGGTAACTTGGGGCGAAGGTACAGTAGATAAGCCAGGCGACCGCAAGATTCTCGGTAACTCAACTCCTCGCTATGCATACGGTATCACAGCAGGTGCCGACTACAAGGGCTTCGACTTCGAGATGTTCTGGCAGGGTATCGGCAAGCGCGACTACTTCGGTGGTTGGGGTGGTGCCCAGTTCTGGGGCTTCACAGATGAGTGGTGTACTCCACAGACCACCTCTCTTGACTACTGGACAGAGGATAATCGTGATGCTTATTTCCCAAAACTCCATCACTACAGTGTAAATGGCAGTAACCACAACACCTCTTCACGCTATATGCTGAACGCAGCATACCTGCGTTTGAAGAACGTTACATTGGGTTATACTGTTCCATCTAGCTTGTTGAAGAAGGTAGGTATTGCTCGCTTGAGAGTTTTTGTACAGGGTGAAAACCTCCTGACATTGACTCCTATGAAGGTGAAGTTTGCTGACCCTGAAACACTTGGTAACATGACTTACCCTATCAACAAGAAGATCTCTGTTGGTATGAACTTAACATTATAATGTTTGAGAGTTAGGAAAGTGTGTATTATTAATGCTTAAATAGACAGACAATGAAAATTAAAAATATATTCATTTTGAGTATGATGGCCGGTATGACACTTGCATCTTGCAACTATACCGATTTGAGCCCACAAGACTCATTTACAGATAAATCATACTGGAAGAGTGCCAACGACCTCAAGATGTACGCCAATGGTATCTACAGCAACATGCTGGCAGGTCCTTCTTCTACTCTTGATGGCGAGAGTGATAACTTTGTAACCAATAGCCCAAGCGGTTATCTGTTCAACAACTACACCGTTCCAACATCAGGCGGTGGCTGGGACTGGGGCAACGTGCGTAGCTGCAACTACTTCCTGAAGCGTTATCAGACTGCTTCTGGCTCTGAGGCTGAAATCAACAAGTATGTAGCTGAGGTTCGTTTCTTCAGAGCACAGGATTACTATAGCAAGATCCGTAATTTCGGTGATGTGCCTTGGTATGAGAGTGACCTCCAGACAGGTGATGAGGCAGAGCTCTTCAAGGGTCGTGATTCACGCAACTTCGTATTGAACAAGATTATCGAGGATTTGGAGTTCGCTATCCAGTGGCTCCCAGAGAAGACTATGGCTGAAAAGGGTCGTCTGCACAAGGATGCAGCCCGCACCCAGTTGGCTCGCGTTTGCCTCTACTATGGTACTTATATGAAGTATCACCACGAGGCTGGTTCTGAGGGCTTGACAGCTGAAGGCTTGATTACAAAGGCTAAGCAGCTGACCGACGAGATTATCAACAGCGGTAAGTATGAAATCGTAAAGGGTACTGACGCTGGTGCCGGCACCAAGTCATACGAGGGTTATCCACTCAGCTATGCCAACCAGTTTGTTCAGGAAGACCTTTCTGACAACAAGGAGGCTATCATGGTTCGCTTCTACGAGACAGGTGTCCTTACCCACGAGACTGGCCGTCAGGCTGGTGGCAACGGTATGGGTTTGAGCAAGGACTTCATCGAGTCGTTCCTGATGAAGGATGGTACTCCTATCTACAACCAGGGTTCAGGCTATCAGGGTGATGAAGAGTTGGAGACAGAGATTGCCAACCGCGACCCACGTCTCTATCAGCTCATCGATAACAACCATAAGCCATTCTGGCTCCGCAACAACAAGCAGGTGCAGAACAAGATGCCAGACTGCTCAGTTTCTGGTGGTGTAACAGGTTATCCATGTACCAAGTTCCACTCTGCCGACGAGACTCAGTGGCAGGCTCGCAACACTTCTTACGACTGGTTCATCTACCGTTATGCAGAGGTTTTGCTCATCAATGCCGAGGCTAATGCCGAGTTGGGTACTTGCACCCAGGATGTTCTTGACAAGACCATCAACCAGCTTCGCGACCGTGTAGATATGGCTCACCTCACCGTGAACCCTGTTGCCGACCAGAAGCCTATCAACTATGGTTATGAGCTTTCTAACCTGCTCTATGAGATTCGTCGTGAGCGCCGTATCGAGTTGGTTGGCGAAGGTTTCCGTATGGACGACTTGAAGCGCTGGAATGCGATGAAGTTGTTGGAGAATCCGCTTACTACTCTGGGTATCCGTGTTACCGACAAGGTGAAGGAGCAGTATAACGAGATCTACGCCTTCGATAGCAGCAACACTAGAGTATATAACGGCAAGACCTATCTCCGCATCTACGCAGAGAGCTATGACGATGCTGCAGGTCGCAAGTGGTCAGACAACGATCGTCGTTGGTTGTATCCATTGCCAATCGACCAGTTGGCATTGAACAAGAACCTGACCCAGAACCCAGGATGGACAGAATAACTATTT
Source organism: Segatella copri (assembly GCF_002224675.1). Taxonomy (GTDB): domain Bacteria; phylum Bacteroidota; class Bacteroidia; order Bacteroidales; family Bacteroidaceae; genus Prevotella; species Prevotella copri_U. The sequence goes on from NZ_NMPZ01000003.1 coordinate 54,134, forward strand.
ATCTCAATAATGAGTTTTAGAATAGGCTTATAGTAAGATTAGGTTTATAAGATTAAGTTTTTAAATTTGGTTCATTTATTGACTTACACTATTCTATAAATGAAAACTAAGCGTATGCCCTTTTGCTGTGAAGCAAGAGGGCATATCTTTTTTAAAAGCATACTTTTACCGAGCATATCATAAGCACAGATAATTGTACTTTATTATAATAATTGGGATATGCAGGGATGAACTAAGAAATAGTGGGCAAGCGATACTTTAGCCAAATCGGACAAAAAAAACACCGATTTGGCTAAGATATAAGGAATACTTTAGCCAAATCGAGTTAAAAAACATCGATTTGGCTAAAGTATCGTTTGATTTTTCAAATAATTATCGTATTTTTGCACCGTAACAAATTATCTTATTCAAGCGATATGGAGCAAATTATAGGACGAAAAACGGAAATTAGACAGCTTACCGAGTATTACCATTCAGGAAAGGCTGAGTTTGTGGCAGTGTATGGAAGAAGGCGCATCGGCAAGACTTATCTGGTGCATAATCTATTCAAGGATGAATTTGCCTTCGAGATGTCTGGGTCTATTGATGCACCAGCCGAGGCTCAATTGTCTAATTTTGGCTATGCTTTGCGTGAATTTGGCGACCCAAAGCTGCCTTTGCCTTCTAATTGGACAGAGGCATTTGAGATTTTGAAGCAAATGCTGAAGTCGAAGTTGGGAGGTAAGCGCATACTGCTTTTTATAGACGAGTTGCCTTGTCTTGATACTCCCAAGTCTAATTTTCAGCAGGCTTTTGAGCATTTTTGGAATAGTTGGGCGGCTAATCAGAATGAGATTATGCTTGTGGTTTGTGGCAGTGCCACATCGTGGATGATTTCTAATCTCATAGATAGCCATGGCGGACTTCATAATCGCATTACGCATGAGATATACTTGGCTCCATTCACACTAGGTGAGACGGAGGAGTATCTCCAGGCGAATGGATTCTTGTGGCCACGTCTTTCCATCTTGCAGATTTATAGCATGATGGGTGGAGTGCCTTACTATCTGAGCTTGCTGGACAAGACGCAAGGTGTGGAGGCTAATGTAGATCGATTGTTCTTTGCTGAACGTGGTGAACTGAAACGAGAGTATGATAGGCTGTATTCTTCTTTGTTCCGAAACTCGGAAATCTATATGAGAGTGATAGAAACGCTGGCAAAATGTAAGCAAGGCATGACTCGCAAGGAAATTTCTACGCATCTGAATTTGAAGTCGGGTGGAACATTGACCAAGGTGCTTCGGGAATTGATCAACTGTGACTTTGTAAGAGGTTATAATACGCGTGAAAAGAAAATCAAGCAAAAAGACCAGATTTACCAGCTCACGGACTTATACACCTTATTTTATATGTCCTTCTGTCATCCTGGTACCACGGATGTAGCTTACTGGACGCATCAGATGGGCAAGCCTCGCCAAAACACATGGTATGGCTTGGCATTTGAACGTATCTGTATGTTGCATATTCCTCAGATAAAGAAGAGTTTAGGCATTGAGCAAATCTATACGGAGTATTATTCCTGGCGAAGCAAATGCTCTACACCTGCGGCGCAGATAGACTTGCTGATAGAGCGAGCTGACCATCTGATTAATCTCTGTGAAATCAAGTATTCGCAGTCTCCTTATAGCATAACGAAGGAGGAAGAGCTTCGTATAAGAACTCGTATGGCTGATTTCGTAGAAGAGACGGGAGTACGTCATGGCATCTTGCCTACTTTGATAACTACGTTTGGTATTCGTCCTACAGCCCATTCGGCAATAGCACAGGTGCAACTCACCATGGATGATTTGTTTACATAAAAATGCAATGAAAATAATCTCTTAAGGGAAGATTTTATTTCCCTTAAGGAAAAAAATTTTCCCTTAAGGAAAAAAATAAAAATCCTTAAGGGAAAATTTTCGATTTCTTCTTTGCCCATTTTCCGGGAGTTTCTTCACGATTGTCCTTTTATGGAATATTATTTACATCTCGTAATCTATATGCCACCAGAATTATGAAAGGACTATGATGTGATTCCCCCTCTCACCAGCCACTTCGCAAAGAAACGGTCGCTTACTAGATAGCCTTTGGGGGTCTTGCTTACCAGTTGCTTATCCACCAATGCCTTTAATGCCGTCTTCACGCTGCTTGTGGCTGGCAGATGGTGGGTGCTGATAAACTGCTGGCTCAAAGGCGAAGAAACCAGGCACTCACTAGCTATCGCCAACAGCAGCATCTGCTGGTTCTCCGTAAGCCAGGCACAATAGTTCTGATAAGCCATCGCCTGCTCCTCTATCAACTCCTGAATTACCTCATCCACCAACGACTTCGTTATCTCGGAAGATTCATGCTCGTAAATGCCATGCAATATCGCCTGCACATACCAGGTTACACTGTCCGACTGCTGATAGATATAAGAAAAGGTTGATTCATTTATCAATCTATGCTGGGATGACAACAGGCGATTGGCAAACTCCCGATAAACCGGCTCTTCGATGCAAGGCAAAGACAACACCAGGGAACTCTGGAAGAAAGGACGGTTTGCCGAAAGGAACATCTCCTGCATCATGTGCTGCTGACTGCCCGAAAATACGAAATACACATTCGGTAAAAACTGAATGTAGGAACGAATCATCGCCTCTACCCCATCCTCAGGATAACTTAATATCTGCTGAAACTCATCAATAGCAATATAGCATCGCTTTCCCGATTGCTTCAAATACTCGAAGATTCGCTTCAAGCTTTCCCTTCCCTCGCTCGGCTTCAAATCCAAAGAAAAAGTTGGAATGCCGGTTAATTCATCTATCGTCAAGGTAGGTCGCCAACTGCTGAAGAACTCCTGTACCTTTCGGAGAGCAGATTGTGAAACCGTATCCAGTTTTCCGATGATTTCAGAAGCCATCAGTTGCACCATCTGCTCCAGGTTCTTGGTGGCAAAGATGTCGAGATAGAAACACTTCACCCCTTCATATTGCTCCTCCATCTGATGGAAGACATGATGTATCAATCCCGTCTTGCCCATACGGCGAGGAGCGACAAGCGTGATGTTACGCTCGTTGTGAAGCGTAGAAATCATCTTCTCGGTTTCTTTCTGACGGTCGCAGAAATACTCAGCGCCCTTATAACCATATACAACAAAAGGATTGTTCAATGTTGCCATATTATTGCTTTTATCTTATTATCTCATTATTTCGTTACACTTACAGCCATTGCGCTTTTTACGCAACGCAAATTACGCAATAAAAAACGAGATAGCCAAATGTTTTCAAGTTTTTTAATAATAATTATCTCCTAAAGACAAGAGGGTGATGAAATGCTAGCATGCTCAGGCATTAAAATCATAAAAAACTTGCATTTTATTTTGTAATGTGCTAAAATAAATGTAATTTTGCACCTTGAATGGGGTTTTACCTTATTATATTTAAGAAAAGAAACAAAATAATTAGATAAAGACAATGGAATACAACTTCAGAGAAATCGAGAAGAAATGGCACCAGAAATGGGTCGAGAACAAGACCTACAAGGTGACAGAAGATGAAAACAAGAAGAAATTCTATGTGCTCAACATGTTCCCTTATCCATCAGGAGCTGGTCTGCACGTAGGTCACCCACTTGGTTATATCGCTAGCGATATCTATGCACGCTACAAGCGTTTGAACGGATTTAACGTACTGAACCCTATGGGTTACGATGCTTACGGTCTGCCTGCTGAGCAGTATGCTATCCAGACTGGTCAGCACCCAGAGGTTACTACCGTAGCCAACATCAACCGCTACCGCGAGCAGCTCGACAAGATTGGCTTCTGCTTCGATTGGGATCGTGAGGTTCGTACCTGCGACCCTAAGTATTACCATTGGACTCAGTGGGCTTTCCAGAAGATGTTCAACTCATTCTTCTGCAACAGCTGCCAGAAGGCTCAGCCTATCGAAAAGCTCATCAAGCGCTTCGAGGAGAAAGGTTCTGCAGACTTGAACGTGGCTCAGAACGAGCAGATCGACTTCACTGCCGAGGAGTGGAACAGCTTTGACGACATGAAGAAGCAGCAGATTCTGATGAACTACCGCATTGCTTACCTCGGCGAGACGATGGTTAACTGGTGCCCAGGTCTGGGTACTGTGCTTGCCAACGACGAGGTAGTAAACGGCGTAAGTGAGCGTGGCGGTTATCCTGTCATCCAGAAGAAGATGCAGCAGTGGTGCCTGAGAACATCTGCTTACTCTCAGCGTCTGCTCGACGGTTTGGAGACCATCCAGTGGAGCGACAGTATCAAGGAAACCCAAAAGAACTGGATTGGCCGTTCTGAGGGTACAGAGGTAGTATTCTCTGTAAAGGACAGCGACGTGAAGTTCACCATCTTCACCACCCGTGCCGATACCATGTTTGGTGTTACCTTCATGGTGCTGGCTCCAGAGAGCGAGTATGTTCAGCAGGTAACTACTGCCGAGCAGAAGGAAGAGGTAGAGAAATATCTCGACTACGTGAAGAAACGTACCGAGCTTGACCGTATGGCTAACCACAGCGTAACCGGTGTATTCTCAGGAAGCTACGCCATCAACCCATTCACCGGCGAGGCAATCCCTGTATGGATTTCAGAATATGTATTGGCAGGATATGGTACAGGTGCCATCATGGCTGTGCCAGCTCACGATAGCCGTGACTACGCCTTTGCCAAGCACTTCAACCTGCCTATCATTCCTCTTATCGAGGGTGCTGATGTTTCAGAGGAGAGCTTTGATGCCAAGGAAGGTATCGTAACCAACTCACCTGTAGCTGGCAAGAGCAGCATGGATGGTTTCTCGCTGAACGGACTCACCGTGAAGGAGGCTATCGCAGCTACCAAGAAGTTTGTTACCGAGAAGGGCATCGGCCGAGTAAAGGTAAACTATCGTCTCCGCGACGCCATCTTCTCCCGTCAGCGCTACTGGGGTGAGCCATTCCCAGTATATTACAAAGACGGAATGCCACAGATGGTTCCAGAGGAGTGCCTGCCACTCGAATTGCCAGAGATTGAGACCTACAAGCCAACAGAGACTGGCGAGCCACCATTGGGCAGAGCCAAGAAGTGGGCTTGGGATGCTGAGAAGAAAGAGGTGGTTGACAAGAGTCTCGTTGATAACAAGACCGTATTCCCACTGGAGCTCAACACCATGCCAGGTTTCGCAGGTTCTTCTGCCTACTATCTGCGCTACATGGATCCTCACAACGATGAGGCACTCGTAGGCAAGAAGGCTGATGAGTACTGGCAGAACGTGGACCTCTACGTAGGCGGTTGCGAGCATGCTACCGGTCACTTGATTTACTCCCGTTTCTGGAACAAGTTCCTCTTTGACCTCGGCGTAAGCTGCAAGGAAGAGCCATTCCAGAAGCTGGTGAACCAGGGTATGATTCAGGGCCGTTCTAACTTCGTTTACCGCATCAACAGCGATGACCACGACAAGGCTCCTGTATTCGTAAGCTTGAACCTGAAGAAGGATTACGACGTAACTCCTATCCACGTAGATGTAAACATCGTAAGCAACGATGTATTGGATATCGAGGCATTCAAGGCTTGGCGCCCTGAGTATCAGAACGCTGAGTTCATCCTGGAAGATGGCAAGTACATCTGCGGATGGGCTATCGAGAAGATGTCTAAGAGTATGTTCAACGTAGTGAATCCAGATATGATTGTCGAGAAGTATGGTGCTGATACCCTGCGTCTTTACGAAATGTTCCTGGGTCCTGTAGAGGCAAGCAAGCCTTGGGATACCAACGGTATCGACGGTTGCCACCGCTTCCTGAAGAAGTTCTGGGGTCTGTTCTACGAGAACCGTACCGACAACTTCCTTCCATCAGCCGACGAGGCAGCGAAGCCAGAGAGCCTGAAGAGCGTTCACAAGCTCATCAAGAAGGTAAGCGAGGACATCGAGAAGTTCTCTTACAACACTTCTATCTCAGCCTTCATGATTGCCGTGAACGAACTCGGTCAGCAGAAGTGCCGCAACAAGGAACTCCTCACAGATCTCGTCATCCTCATTGCTCCATTCGCTCCACACATCGCAGAAGAGTTGTGGGCAGCACTTGGCGAGCAGGGCAGCGTTTGCGATGCTGCATGGCCTAAGTATGATGAGCAGTATCTGAAGGAGAACGATATGCAGCTCACCATTTCCTTCAACGGTAAAGCTCGTTTCCAGATGACTTTCCCTGTGGATACTCCTAACGAGGAAATCCAGAAGCAGGTATTGGCAGACGAGAAGAGCCAGAAGTACTTGGAAGGATTCAACGTGTTGAAGGTGATCATCGTACCAAAGAAGATCGTCAACGTAGTGTTGAAAAAGTAATTTATTGATAATATCCAGAAGGTCGTCTCATCTAAAAATGGGCGACCTTCTGCGCTTTAAAAATACGAGGAAAATATTATGCAAATAGCAATCAGTCAAACATTTAAGAATGAGTGCAAGGATTATTTCTACATCACCCTTGGACTCTTGCTTTACACATTTGGATGGACCATTTTTCTGCTTCCATACCAGATAGTAACGGGTGGCGTAACGGGTATCGCAGCCGTGATTTACTACGGCACGGGGATACCTATCTATTTGTCTTATTTTCTCATCAATGCCGCCCTGCTGCTTGCCGCGCTGAAGATTCTGGGATTCAAGTTCATGGTAAAGACCATCTACGCCATCATCATGCTCTCCGTATTCCTGGCGCTGGCGCAAGACTTGATGATAGGTGAAGATGGCAAGATGGTGCAAGTGCTGGGAGAGGGACAAGACTTCATGTCGCTCATCATCGGCTGTCTGTTTACGGGCTTGTCGCTCGCCATCGTCTTCCTGCACAATGGAAGTACGGGAGGAACGGATATCATCGCCGCCATCGTGAACAAATACCATAACATCTCGCTGGGACGTGTGCTCATCTTCGTGGACCTCGTCATCGTGGGCAGTTCCTTCTTCGTCTTCAATGCGAAACCGGAATTCACGGCGATAGATGCCATCAGAAAGGTGGTATTCGGTCTATGTACCATGGTGATTGAGAACCTGGTGCTCGACTATGTGATGAATGCCAAGCGAGAGAGTGTGCAGTTCATGATCTTCAGCAAGAAATATCAGGAGATAGCCAACGCCATCGGTACACAGATGGACCATGGTGTGACGATTCTGGATGGCCACGGCTGGTACACCGGCGACGAGATGAAGGTACTCTGTATTCTTGCCAAGAAGAACGAGAGCGTCACCATCTTCCGCATCGTCAAGATCATCGACCCGAATGCCTTTGTCAGCCAGAGTGCCGTCATCGGTGTGTATGGCGAGGGATTTGATGAAATGAAAGTGAAAATCAAGGAGAAAGATATTAAGAAAATCAAATAATTGAAAATACAATGAAAATCGTATTTGCAACAAATAACCAGCATAAGCTCCAGGAAATCCGCAATATCCTGGGCAGCGACTACGAGGTGGTTTCGCTGAAGGAGATAGGATGCGATGTGGATATTCCTGAAACAGGAAATACGCTGGAGGAGAATGCCTTGCAGAAGGCGCAGTATGTTTACGACCATTATCACCTGAGCTGCTTTGCCGATGATACCGGTCTGGAAGTGGAGGCGCTGGATGGTGCGCCGGGTGTTCACAGCGCCCGCTATGCTGAAGGTACCGACCACGACAGCGAGGCAAACATGGCTAAACTGCTCAGAGAACTAAATGGAAAGGAGAACAGAAAGGCCCGATTCCGTACCGTGATCTGCTACATCGAGAAGAAGGATGTCTGCCCTTGCGGCTGCACCAGCATCAAGAAAATCCATCAGTTTGATGGTATCGTAGAGGGTCATATCGCTACCGAAAAGCACGGCACCGAAGGTTTCGGCTACGACCCGATCTTCGTTCCGGAAGGCTACGACCAGAGTTTCGCCCAGCTGGGTGAGGAAATCAAGAACGGCATCAGCCATAGAGCCAGAGCCGTGGCTAAACTGGCTGAATTCTTAAAGAACAAGAATGATTAATACCCTTTCGATATTAATCCCTACATATAATAATGTATGCGTTGAGCTTGTAAAATCCCTGCAAGCTCAAGCATCGTTATTGTATTCATCTTCAGATTCCCTCTCTTCATCCTCTCATTTCGAATACGAAATATTAGTCGCCGATGATGGTTCTACAGATGAAAGAACCGTAGAAGGCAACCGTATCATCAACACCCTCCCCCATTGCCGCTACATCGAGAGAAAAGAGAACGTGGGCAGGGCTGCCATCCGCAACTTCCTGGCAAGGGAGGCGAAATATACCTGGCTGCTTTTTATCGACAGCAACATGAACATGATCAGCCATCAGTATCTTGCCAATTATCTAAAAGAAAAAGAAAGCGATGTGGTCTATGGAGGATATCAGATAAAGCGGGATGCTGAAACCAGAGAACGACTGAAATATAACCTACGATACATTTTCGAATCTGCCGGCACGCAGAACGGAAATCATCTCCAGCGACAGGCTCATCCCTATGCAGACTTCCACACCTCCAACTTTATCGTGAAGCGAAGCATCCTGCTGAAACACCCATTCGATGAACGTTTTTCCCACTATGGGTACGAAGATGTGCTTTGGGGCAAGAATCTAAAAGACAATCACATACCGATTCTTCACGTGGATAATCCACTGGGTTATGAACACTTTATAGGCAATATGTCGTTTCTCTATAAAACAGAGGAAAGCCTGCGTACCCTCTATCAGTTCAGAAATGAACTGCAGGGCTATTCCAAAATCATCGACTATGCCCACAAGCTGAAAAGATGGCATCTCTATCCACCTTGCCAGTATCTCTTTCCGCTGCTGAGTCTGCCAATAAAAGCCAGGCTCACAGGCAATAAACCCAGTATTTTTATGTTTAATATATATAAGTTATTATATTATATACATTTAGATAGATGAGAAAGAAAATATGGATACTCCTCTCGTTCCTGATTCTTCAGGTTGCCACTTTCCAGAGCAGCGCTGCCATCGGCGACTGGAAAGCCTATATGGCGTACAGCGAAGTGCAGGAAATAGAAGAAGCCGGCAACTGGATATTCGTGCAGGCTTCCAGCAATCTCTATGCCTACAACAGAAACGACCAGAGCATTCAGACCTTCAGCAAGATGGACTTCCTGAACGACTGCGATATCCAGCACATCGCTTACAACAAGACTGCCAAGCGGCTGCTCATCCTCTACAGCAATGCCAATATCGACCTGATGAACACCCAGAACTGGAGCGTGCAGAATCTGCCGGATTACTATTCTGCCACCATCACGGGCGACAAGACCATCAACGATATCTATATGTATGGCAAATTCGCCTATCTCTGCTATGGACTGGGCATCATCAAGCTCAATATGGCGGATGGGGAAATCAGCGATACTTATACACTGGGATTCAAGGTGAACTGGTGCGAAATCAGGGATAACCAGATCTATGCCTACAGCAAGGAGGAAGGTACCTATCGCGCTGCCCTCTCTGACAACCTGCTCGACAAAAACCGATGGAGCAAGGTGGGGGCTTATACCGCTCCCCAAAAAGAGGACAAGAGCGAACTGATGAAACTGGTAAGCAGCCTGCTGCCAGGAGGTCCGAAGTATAATCATTTCTGGTATATGAAGTTTATCCACAACCAGCTCTATACCTGCGGCGGCGCCTTTCTTTCGGGACTCTCTCTTGATACCCGTCCCGGCACCATCCAGGTATTGAACAGGGACAACTGGACCATCTATCAGGATGACATCAGGAATACGACGGGTTACCAGTATCAGGATATCAACTGTGTAGAACCGGATATCCACGATCCAAACCACGTGTTTGCTTCGGGCAGAACCGGACTCTATGAGTTTACGGACGGCAAATTGACACATTATTATAATAAGGACAACAGTATCCTGGAAGCTGCCGTGGATAGAGGAACGGTGCTGGACAACAACTATGTGCTGGTGCATAGTCTGCTATCGGATGAAAGCGGAAAGCTGTGGATTCTCAACAGCCAGGCTACCCACCGCTCCATCATCGAGATGAAAGACAACCAGTTGGTAGCCCACGACCAGAAGACATTGAATCCGAACGGCTACAGTCTTTCGGCGATGACGGGTCTGATGAAGGACAGGCAGGGCAGGCTCTGGTTCGTGAATGACAATCATGAAACTCCAGCCATCGTCTGCTATCAGCCGGAAACCGATGAGGTGAAGATGTTCAGCAAGCCCTTCACCAATCAGGATGGTGCGGAAATCAATCTCTATTATATCAGATGCATCAAGGAAGACCTGGAGCACAATCTGTGGATAGGAACCGACCAGGGACCTTTCTACATCACTCCGCATATTCTGGATGATACGCAGCCAACGCTTACCCAGGTGAAAGTGCCGAGAAACGACGGTACCAATTATGCCGACTATCTGCTGGGCGGTGTGGATATTACCTGCATGGCAGTGGATCAGGCAAACAGAAAATGGTTTGGTACCAGCAACAACGGTGTCTATCTGATCAGCGCCGACAATATGGAGCAGATTCATCACTTCACGGCAACCAACAGCAAGCTGCTGTCGAACAACATCGAATCGCTCGCCATCAACGATGCTACCGGTGAGGTGTTTATCGGAACCGACAAGGGTCTCTGCTCCTATATGAGCGATGCTACCGCCACCAACGAAGAGATGACCCAAGACAATGTATGGGCTTATCCGAACCCGGTAAAGCCAGACTATACAGGACTCATCACCATCACCGGTCTGTCGCTGAATGCGGATGTGAAGATAGTCAGTACCAGCGGAACTCTGGTGAACCAGGGCAGAAGCAACGGCGGCACCTATACCTGGAACGGCTGCGACCAGAAAGGCAGAAGAGTGGCTAGCGGAATCTATATGGTGGAAACCGCTACCAGCAACGGAGAGAAGGGTACCGTCTGCAAAATAGCCATCATCAGATAAAAGAGACAGCATCTTCTATCAGAAATATCAAGAGAGCAAGCAATGAAACTAAGTATCATCATCCCCGTATATCGTGCCGAAGATACGCTCGAAAGATGCATCGGGAGTATCCTGCAGCAATCATTCACCAGCTACGAGCTGATTCTCGTAGATGATGGATCGCCTGATGCGTGCCCTCAGCTCTGCGATGAATATGCCGGGAAAGATAGTCGTATCCACGTTATCCACAAGGAAAACGGAGGTTTAAGCGATGCCAGAAATGTGGGGATAAAGAGGGCTAAAGGACTGTATATCACCTTTATAGACAGTGATGATGCGATTGGGGAAAACTCGCTTCAACAGCTGATGGAAGAACTTTATCAACATCCCGATGTGGATATTCTTGAATATCCCATCATGGAGAGAATCGGTCATCCCCATCGGGAAAAGCTCCTCTCCTTCGCTCCGAAAACCTATCAGAATGCCATCGAATACTGGTTGGCGGAAAAGGGCTATCATCATACCTATGCCTGCAACAAGATATTCAGGCGTTCGCTGTTTCAGAACATCGAATTTCCGAAAGGAAAAAGCTTTGAGGATGTGTGGACGATTCCGAAACTGATAGGGCTGACGGAGACAGAGATTACTCCGGACAGAGCGGTGGTTCCTCCCCCACCATTGAAAATAAGAGTGACGGATGTAGGGAAGTATCTCTATTACTGGAATCCTCACGGCATTACATCGCAGGCAAAATATCCCGATCTGCTTCAGCTGTATCTGGGACAGAGGCAGGCTTTGATGAAGCTGAAAATAGCGGGTAAAGAAAAGATGAAGCTACAAATGGGAGCAACAGAAGAAATCCTGCTGAAATATCAGTCTTCATTAGAAGATTTCCTGACGCAGCATCTCAATGTCCTGCTCGATCTCTACGATTTATCAGGAAGATATGAACCGGATCCTCCCCTTATCCACGCCGTGAAATGGCTGGAAGGAAAAAAAGGGATTCATTCATTCAAACTCAAACTATTCAATATTTTAGGTTATCATTCATTATGCAAAATCAATCATCTCATACACAGAATATACAGGCACCCTTAGTAAGTTTCATCATCACCACTTACAATATGCCTACGGAATATCTGGAGGAATGCCTCAAAAGCATCCTCCAGCTCTCACTCAATGCCAAGGAAAGAGAAATCATCCTCGTGGATGATGGAAGCGATATCTGTGCGATCAACGGACTCACGGAATATCTGCAGGATATCATCTATCTGAGACAGCCTAACCAGGGAGCCAGCGTGGCTAGAAACTATGGTATGATGATAGCCAAGGGCAGATTCATCCAGTTTATGGATGGCGACGACTATCTGGTACAGACCGCCTACGAACATTGTCTAGACATCGTAAGATATCATCAGCCAGACATCGTGACTTTCAACTATGTAAAAAACAGGCAGACGGATACTCCTCCTTATGAATTGCCGACTCCGATATCGGGCACAGCCTATATGAGCAATCATAACCTGCATGGTTCTGCCTGCTCCTATATTTTCCGCAGCAGCATCAGAGGAACCCTGCAGTTTACGCCGGGCATCGTATATGGAGAAGATGAGGAGTTTACCCCTCAGCTCTTCCTGCGTGCCGAAAGAATCTTCAAGATGGAGACAGAGGCTTATTACTATCGTGAGAATCCGAACTCCGTAACCCACCAGATGGATCATGAGAAGATTAGCCAGAAAATGGATAACAGTCTGGAAGTAATCCTGCATCTGCAGAAACTGCTGGATAAGATTCCGGTGGCAGAAAGACAGGCGCTGAGCCGCCGCATCGCCCAACTCTCGATGGATTATCTGGTGAACAATATCCGACTGAAACATTCGCTGATAGCCCTGAACCACGCCATCAAGAAGTTGAGAAAGCATGGACTCTATCCACTTCCTGACAAGGAATACACCAAGAAATATACCATGTTCAGAAAGATGATAGGTACATACGTAGGAAGAATGGCGCTCCTCTTTTTCATCAAGAAATAAATAAGAAGGAGGAAGATTTTATCAGATAATAAAAGAGTATATCAGGAAGATGAAGATTCTATTAATGGGAGAATACAGTAACGTACATGCCACACTTGCCGAGGGACTCCGCAAGCTGGGGCATGAAGTTACCGTGCTCTCCAACGGCGACTTCTGGAAGAATTATCCACGAGATATCAACATGGTGAGAAAGCCTGGAAAACTGGGGGGAATCCTATATTTGATAAAGTTATACACAATTGTGCATAAGTTAAGGGGATACGACATCGTCCAGCTCATCAACCCGATGTTTCTGGAGTTGAAAGCTGAGCGTATCTTCCCGATTTACCGGTATTTGAGAAAGCACAACAAGAAGGTGGTGCTGGGGGCTTTCGGTATGGATTACTATTGGGTAAGCGTCTGCTGCCAGGATAAGCCATTGAGATACAGCGATTTCAACATAGGAGATGAATTACGCACCAATGCCGATGCCCTGAAAGAAAGAAAAGACTGGCTGGGAACCGCCAAGGAAAGACTCAACCGGATGATAGCTGAAGATTGCGACGGCATCATAGCGGGACTCTATGAATACTGGGTATGTTATCAACCGCATTTTCCACAGAAAACCACGTTTATCCCCTATCCTATCCACACTTATACACAATCCCATCAGGATAGGGATAAAAGGGCAGCTTCTGTAGAGACATCTTCTGTAGATATCTCCCGAAGACCTTCCCAAAAGTTGAAGTTATTCATAGGTATCAACAAAACCAGAAGTGAGTATAAGGGTACGGACATCATGCTGAAAGCTGCCCAGGCAATCGCCGAGAAATATCCGGAAAAGGTAGAACTGCGTATCGCCCAAAACGTGCCTTTTGCGGAATATGTAAAGATGATGAACGGCAGCGATGCCATCCTCGACCAGCTCTACAGTTATACTCCATCAATGAATCCGCTGGAGGCAATGGCGAGGGGCATCATCTGCATAGGTGGTGGAGAACCGGAAAACTACGAGATTATCCACGAAGAGCATCTCCGTCCCATCATCAATGTGCAGCCCAACTATGAGAGCGTATATCAAGAGTTGGAGCACCTGGTGCTTCACCCAGAACTGATACCGCAGCTTAAGCAACAGAGCCTCGAATACATCAGCAAGCATCATGAATACATAAAGGTAGCTAAACAATATGAAGAATACTACAAGAGCCTGTTAGCCTAGGCTCTTGTGATAAAAAGACGTCGCCTACAGGATATTGGAACGAAGGATATCATTTAAGGAAGTTTTTGAAAAAAGCCTTGCTATTCCCAATTATTTCCACTATCTTTGCAATCGAATAAGTTGCACTCTATAAAACGAAGAAGATATGGATTACAAGAGATTACCATACGGTGTTGCCGATTATACCTGGATTAAGAGTCAGAACAGATACTGTGCTGACAAGACGATGTTTATACCTAAGATGGAGGAAGCAGGAGACTTTCTCTATCTCATCCGCCCACGCCGTTTTGGCAAGAGTGTCTTCCTCACGATGCTTCAAGCCTACTACGACATTGAGAAGAAAGACTCATTCCATACCACATTCAAGGATACTTGGATTGAGTCGCATCCAACCGAAGGACTTGGACAATATCAGGTTTTGTATTTCGACTTCTCTAGAGCTGCAGCAGGACAAGGTAACTTGGAGGAGAACTTCAATGCCTATTGCTGTACCATATTGGACGATTTCATCCAAAAATATGCAACTTATTACGATGAGAGCTTTAATATTAAGGAATATCTTTCCTTTACAAGTGCCTCCTATAAGCTAAATGCACTGAATATTTATTCCAAGAGAAAAGGTACGCAACTTTACCTCATCATCGATGAGTACGACAATTTCACCAACAACATCCTGAGCGAGGAAGGAGAAGCTGTGTATCACGCCTTGACTCATGCACAAGGTTTCTACCGTGACTTCTTCAAGCTATTCAAGGGAATGTTCCAGCGCATCATGATGATGGGAGTTAGTCCTGTCACCGTGAACGACCTCAACAGTGGCTATAACATCGGCATCAATCTCTCCATGGACCCCATGTTCAATATGATGCTGGGATTCAGCGAGAACGAGGTACGGGAAATGATAGAATACTACAGAGAAGTAGGACTCATCAATGTTCCGACCGACCAGCTGATTACTGACATGAAGCCTTGGTATGACAACTACTGTTTCGCAAAGGACAGTCTGGTCACAGACCCAAAGATGTTCAATTCGGATATGGTTATCTATTATCTCCGCCATTTCATCCGTTTTGGCAAAGCTCCGGAAGAGATGGTAGATCCAAACACCATGACTGATTATGCCAAGATGAAGAAGATTATCTTCCTGGACAAGCTGCAAGGCGACCGCAAGAGCGTACTGAAAGAAATCATCAACCAAGGTTATATCTGGGCTGAGCTGAGAGAAAGTTTTCCTGCAGAAGACTTGGTTGACCCAGACCTGTTCCCAAGTCTGCTCTACTATTACGGCATGCTGACCATCATTGGCAAGCGTGGCAGAAGAGTAAAGTTGGGAATCCCTAACGAGAATGTACGCCGCCAATATTACGGCTATGTGTTGGATGAATACAACAAGGATACTAAAATCAACAATAATCATCTTGCCGACCGATACGATGTAATGGCTCTAGATGGTAACATCAAGCCAGCCATCGAATACATTGCCGAGGGTTATAAGAACTGCACGAGCATCCACTCCAGCATTCAGGCAGAGCGCAACCTGCAAGGGTTCATCGCCGCTTATCTCAACCATAGTGGTTATTACTACATCATCCAGGAAATGGAGCTGAACGGCGGCTATTGTGACTTGACGATGATTCCTGACCTCACCCGTTTCCCAGAGGTTGCCCATGCCTATCTCCTGGAGTTGAAGTATCTGAAATCAGGTGATACCGATAAAGAAGGCATGAAGGCTTTAGAAGAAGCAAAGGCGCAATTAGACCAATATACTCAAGACACAAGATTGCCAAAGCTGATGAGCGGCAAGCCTATACACAAGATTGCTATTATATATAAAGGTAACGATCTTTGGAGAGTAGAGGAATGGCGCTGAAGAGGATAAGCCCTAACGATCTTTTATATTCAACGTCGCTGAACGGAGATTTTCTTTAATAGTATCAACATTTACCATAAAGGATATTCCTATTTTCCCTTATGGGATTGAGCCGTCATTAAACTAGTTTTGCCACTATTTAATTCATCAAAATAGAAACGACAAGGCTTATGAAAAGACTATACTTGCAAAAATCCCTCAATGAGGGATAAAAATGATTAAATTCATCCCTCAATGAGGGATATTTTTAAAAGAATTCATCCCTCATTGAGGGATTATTTGTATCTTTGCTGCAGTTTTTAATGATATTCATTTAAAAGAGCAAGATAAGTCTTACGCTGACGGCTCAATCTAAAAGATGTTAAACAATAATAATTTAAAGGAGTTTATCTTCTAAGCATCTTTATTTTTTCGTATCTTTGCGAAAAGTTTCGTTACGAAAAAATTCGATTATGGAAAATCCGTTTAAATTTGGCTCATTGGTTGATACCCCATACTTTACAGACAGAGTGAAAGAACTGGACTACATCGTACAGTTTCTCAAGAGCGAGAACCACCTTGTTCTTATGTCACCACGACGTTTTGGCAAATCAAGTCTCGTAAAAAAGGCTGTTGTCCAAACCCAACGACCATACCTATGGCTCAATATGCAAGCCGTGCTCAGCAAAGAAGATTTTGCGGCAAAGCTTCTGAAGGAACTGCTCAATCAATTCAAACTGGAAAAGATGAAGCACTATCTTCGTAACTTCCGCATCATTCCTTCTATCAACATGAACCCGATGACAGACGAGCTATCGGTTTCATTCCAACCATCAACTGACAATGGAACAACTGCAATAGAAGATGTTTTAAATACAATTCAGAAGGTTTCTACACCTCAAAACAAACTGATTGTTGTCTTTGACGAGTTTCAAAGCATCCTGGAAATCGATAAAAACATGGATAAGCAGCTCCGTTCCATCATGCAGGAACAGACAGGCATCAATTACATCTTTCTGGGCAGCCAGGAATCGATGATGACAGATATCTTTGAACGTGTGAAGTCTCCGTTCTATCATTTTGGAATGCTGATGAGACTCAACAAGATTCCATACGAAGATTTCAAATCATATATTGCAGACAGATTGAAAGATGTATCAGAGCAGCCTACTCAAATTGCAGACGAGATACTGGCCTTTACAAGTTGCCATCCATACTACACGCAACAGCTTTCATTCGCAGTTTGGAACAACCTGGAAGCTGGCAAAAACGAGGATGTACTCCAACTCGCCATAGAAGACATCATAACAACTCATGATTTAGACTACGAACGTTTATGGTTGAATTTCAATAAGACAGACAAATATGTAATGGTCAGTATCTGCGAGGGCAACAATCCTGCACAAGACAGGAACCAACCTACCAGCACGATGACCAGTGCCCTATTGCGTTTAAGCAAGAAAGGCTACATCATCCGAAGTGACAGATATGAAATAGAAGACCCATTCTTCAGGAAATGGATACTCAAGAATATGATTGGGTAAGATTATATACTGAGAAATCGCCAGCGAAGCTTTACTACTGCTTCGCTGGCGATTTTATTCCATATCAAACGCATTTTAGTTTCCCAGTTCCAACTGATTCTTTACAAGGTTATAATATGCCCCTCGCTTAGCGGTCAATGATTCATGGTTGCCAATCTCAACCACCTTTCCCTGGTCAAGGACCACGATTTGGTCGGCATTCTTCACCGTGCTCAGGCGATGCGCTACAATCACAACCGTCTTGCCTTGATAGAACTTATCCAGGTTCTCCACGATATTACGCTCATTGTTAGCATCGAGCGAGTTGGTTGCCTCGTCCAGGAAGATATAGTCAGGATTCTTATAAACAGCCCTCGCTATCAGGATGCGCTGCTTCTGTCCCTGGCTCAGCCCTACGCCATCACGCCCTATCTTGGTGTTGAACTTCAGCGGCAAGGCCATCACATAATCCTTGATGCAAGCTATCTCTGCGGCTCTCATCAAACGGGCTTCATCTATCTCTGCATCATCCACAGCTATGTTGCGCTTGATGCTTTCCGAGAAGATGACACCCTCCTGCATCACCACGCCACACTGCCTGCGCCACCATTTCCTGTTGAGCTGATTGATGTCGGTATCGCCGATGGTGATTTTTCCTTCCAGCACCGGGTAGTAACCCAGCATCAATCGGATGAGCGTGGTCTTTCCGCTGCCCGAAGCTCCCACTATCGCCGTCACCTTGCCTTGAGGAATAAGAATATCCACCCCGTCTATTGTCTTTCTGAGGGCATGAGGATCATACTTGAACATGATGTTGCTGATATGGATACCATCCTCAGGATGATCAAGACCTGTCAGCAAGCCATCCTTCCCGTTCTCATCATCCATCTGATGAATCTCATTGATTCGTTCCAGACTGATTTTCACATCCTGAACGGAATAGAAGAAGTTCATGAGTTGCTCCACCGGCGAGTTGAGCTGTCCGATGATATATTGCACGGCGAGCATCATACCCAAAGTCATGTGCCCTTGGATTACCGCCGTAGCGGCAACCACCGTCACTACAATATTCTTCACCTCATTGATAAAAATACTTCCTGCCTCCTGGGTCTGCTGTAGTTTTAGAGATTTCTGCTGCACTCTGAAAAGATTCACCTGTGT
Organism: Segatella copri; assembly: GCF_002224675.1. Taxonomy (GTDB): domain Bacteria; phylum Bacteroidota; class Bacteroidia; order Bacteroidales; family Bacteroidaceae; genus Prevotella; species Prevotella copri_U. The sequence goes on from NZ_NMPZ01000003.1 coordinate 72,816, forward strand.
CTCCTCCCACTCCTTTCGCTTGCGCTGCTCGCAATCCTGCAACTTGATTTCCTGCATAGAAGTGATGAACTCGTATGTCCTGTTGTTATTGATGGCCTGCTGCTCGAAGAGTTCATAATCGAGCACCTTTCTTCGCTGCAGGAAGAGAGCCATCCATCCTCCATACAGTATGCTGCCCAATAAGAAGATGGCAAACACTATCTTATTATATATAAAGAGCACCACCGAAAACACCACGAAGGTAAGCATGGCAAAGGTGATGTTGAGCGTCTGCTGGGTGAGGAAGTTGTTCACACGACTATGATCGTTCATTCTCTGCATCAAGTCGCCCATCAGTTTGGTGTCGAAGAAAGACATCGGCAGTTTCAGAAGTTTGATGAAGAAGTCGCTCACCAGGGAGATATTGATCCGCATGGAGATACGGAGCAGGAACCATCGGCGGGCGAAGTCTATCGCAGTTCGGCTGACGGTGAGCATCAACTGGCCGAAGAGAATGAGCCAGATGAATCCAATGTCTTGGTTCTTGATACCGACATCCACGATGGATTGGGTAAGGAACGGCAACACCAGCTGCAGGGCGCTGCCCGCAAGCAGTCCCAAGACAATCCAGGAGAATGCCTTGCGGTATTTCTTGAAATATCTGAGAAGGAACTTGAAGGAACGCTTCTCCTTCTGTCTATCTTCTCCTTCCATCTGATAGGTAAAGAAGGCAGGAGTGGTTTCGAAAAACATGGCGATACCCTTGTCCTCGTCATTAGAGCGAGTGCTTATCCAATGCCGTCTGAATTCTTCAAGATTATAAGTTGTCTTTCCCTTGCCAGGGTCTGCGATATAGAACTTCTTGCCCTTCTTCACCTTATATAATACCACGAAATGGTTCTGGTTCCAATGAAGGATGCAAGGGAGCGGAGTCTCGCTTAGTTCCTCTATTGTGGCCCTTGCCGAAACCGTTTGAAATCCCAATATTTTTGCTGCCTCGTTGATGCCCAACATGGAAACACCTTCCGTTGTGGCAAAACAAATCTTCGACAGAGAGTCCAACGAGTACTCCCTGCCGAAAAACCTACATACCATTTGCAGGCAAGTGATGCCGCATTGCATGCTGTCATGCTGTTTTCTCACCTTCATAATTTCTATGGTTTATAGTTGATTGAAAGCATGATTTCACGACCACGTATTGCTGTAACAGATTGCATGGTTACCAAATTGGAGGCCGTGGTATATGCGTAGACTTTCTTATTGAATATATTACTTGCTTTCAATTCCCAATCTATATGCTTGGTTTTATAGCCTAATGTACAATTAGCCAAAAACATATCCTTGTATTTACTTTCCGTTATCTGGTTGTGATAATAATCTCCATCCAAATGAATACGGAAGGCAGACAATGGAACAATGACAGATATTTCATGTAGCCAACTTTCAAATGAAGTTCTTTCACTATAATCAGCCTTCATGTCAGAATAAGCATACTTCAAGCTATATGTCATGGTCATGTCTTTGTAAGGAGACAAGAGCAATGAGCCTGAGGCATTAAGCACATTGTACTTTGAATTTACCAAGTCTCCATCTTGCAACATCTTAGAATCATTGTGGGTAAATAAGCTACGTAGTACTATTTTTCCACCAAGCCAAGACAATCCTTGCTGCAAGTTGAAGTTACATAACCAACTACTGCTTTTTGTAACTTGCGCCTCTGTTCCCCACGCAATGTAATCCCCTATAAATTTCTGAGTCATTGTATAAGGGTTTTCCGTAAAGCGTCTTGTCACAGAAGTTACCAGATGCGTACCCTTCAGTGCATTACGATAGAGAATCGTATATCTCAGGGACTTGTTCTTTATCATCTCATATCCCAAGTATCCTTGGTTTAGCGTCAAATAATCTTGCAAGATGAGAGAACCATAAAAACGATTGTAGTCCAAAGGCTCTATATGATAACTTCCATTCAACCCCATAGCAAAACGAGAGGTCACATCCCAACGAACATTCAGCAAAGGCGAGACAGAAAAACAATTCTTACCATCGGATTCACTATATTTATAGTATGTATTCTCGAAAGGAACAGAGAAGGTAAACACAAAGCCATGCTTTGAGAACTCAACCTGAGGGCTCATATATAATCGCGCATAACTAAAATGACTCTTGTCTGCTAAAACTCCCAGGGAATCTGGCAAACCACTAGCCGTGGCATCCAGATAACGGAGCACACCCTTCATGCCCATTTTCATACTCAGATTAAACAAACCAAGTTTCCAGCCACCCATTCCATAGGTATCAGTTGCGTAATATCTTTGAGCAACATCCTGTCTTATCAAGGAATCTACGTCTAGATATTGTGGACGATTCTGAAATGTATTATAGGAATAAAAAGAAATCAAAGACTTGCCAAAACGTCTTACCACATATAGATTATCCCTAAAATCATATACAGGAAGATAAGCATGCTGAAGATGCGAATGAGTACCCACCTCCTCCAAGCGTTGTGACAACCAGGTTATATTGCCGGATAAAGAATTACGTAAATAACTCTTCTCTGAATTTAATTCATACTTTAGCAATGCATAAAGATCATTATTATTGCTTCTCAACGTTTTGGAATTATCAATTACCCGATTACCGTTATTTCGTGTATAAACAGTATTCCGCTGTCCCCATGCATTGTCTCGTTCATTGTTATAAACTAATTGGAAATTCAACTGAGAATCTTCATTCAGCTTCTTTAGCATATTCATTGTGACAGCATGACTTCTATTAAACAAGCTTCGTTCTTGATTGAGGCTGGAAGCCTTCGGCGAAGATAACAAGATAAAATCTTGTGGGAGTGTTTGATTACCAGACTCCGCATCAAATAAACTTGTGGACTCACGGCTAATATCTAGACCTATGTTATTTGTTTTATAAGTCAGCATCGTTTGGAATTGCGATTTCAATCTCAAGCCAAATCCTTCAACAGCCCAAAGTCCTTGGTCACCTCTAGCATTGTCAGAATGATTATTCCCATATCCGCCAGCTAATTTCCAAGACGTTACCCAATGACTCTTGGCACTATTCTTCATCTTGATATTGACAGCCGCATCATCCGTATAGGTAAAATCATCCAAGACACGAATAGGCTGATGCTTTCTCATAACTTCGACAGCACCAACCTCATCCTGCGGCAATGTATTTGTTGCCGCTCCATATTTTCCTCCCAGCATGTCAAGCCCTTCGATATAGAACTTGCTGACAGGTTTTCCCTCGTAAGAAATCTTACCGGAACTCTTGTCCACATCAAAGCCAGGCATTTTGGCGATAACATCACCGATAGAGCGATCATTACTGTTTGCAAAGGCACCTACCACATAACTGACAGTATCGCCACGTTCATGCACCTTATCCGATTTCACAGAAACCTCCTTAAGTTCGATAGCTCCACTACCCATTTTTACGGTTAAAGGCTTCATGTCACCTTTCACTGCAATATGCACTTCTTGAAAACCAAGCATAGTGAAGGTTAAGGAATCTCCTCTTTCTGCATTGATAGAGAAAGATCCATTATTACTACTAGTAGCATAGCCACGCATTTTGTGTTGGGTATTAAGACATTTGATGATAACGGAAGCCAAAGGCTTATTTTCATCATCAACAACATGTCCTGTTACTGCAACTTGAGCGGAAATTTGTAAGCTCAACAGAACACATATTATCAAAAAGAGTATCTTCTTCATTCCAATTCCATTTGTGGTATCATCATAGCTCCTTTGGGATACGATAAAGGATTTGTTTTAATCTTAAGAAACTTTTTCCTATTAATTATCGTAAACTTTTTCTTATAATAGTTATAGAATTTTACAGGAGTTAATCCCTTTGTAAAAATACCATTTGCTTCTATTTCTAGAAAACCTAGGCATTCTGCTCGCAAAACAAGGCCTGGCAAACCCGCAATTTTCCAAGGTCCTAAACATAAAGGAATATCTGCTGCAAACCAAACGACCCAATGTCTCCCACGGAAATCCGTCTCTGCTTTCTGGCACTTATAACCTAATATCATCCTTGTAGAATCCTGATCTATGGTCCAGTTCATGCACACACTATCCTTGAATTCATAATGTTCACCCATGCAACGACCATACACCGTATATACTCCATTGGTATTATTCCTGTAAATAAATTCTCCTCGAAAAGGAGTATATGTTTGCTCTATTTCATCATCATGTCTCTCTTTACTAAGTAATTCAAAACCACCAGGTACGAATTCCAAAGAGTCTTCTCTAACTCTTTCATAACAAAAGAATTGACTAGTTGTACTTCCACATCTTAAGGCACACAGATTGCTTGTTTTTCCCAATGTCTTGTTATGATAATCTCCAAGATATGAAACCACATATTTAACTTCCATACGAGAAGGCTCAATCTCATAAGTACCTTGTGCTTTCGAGATAGAACTTATAAATGCGAAAAATAAAATAAATAAATACTTCATAATAGAAACTAAAAATGTAGCCAAAATTAAATTTTGGCTACACACATTCTTTAAAAAATGCTATTTACACACAATTTTCCATGAAGCTATCAGCCCAAGCATCCCAATCCTGTACTGTTCCTTGAGATGCGTCACCTTGTAGCTCCTTACATTTTTCATCATTGTAGCCACCAACTACGTGGCTCTGCTCTGAAAGTGTTAATTTTTTCATAACTAATCCTTCTTTTTAAATTGTTAAACTTATGTTATATTAGTCCGAACTATTTTTTCTTGTCTAAATCTCAACCATATACTGATAATCAGATATATCATAATAGGAAGACTTCGTTTTTCCATTTATCTGTATCAAAGGTAGCTTTTCTATAGAAAGTTCCTTGATTATCTTCTGATTTTTCTTATATTGAGATATTACAGAAGCAAACTCTAGCTTTTCAGAAATGTCCTTTGACGAAGACTTCTCAAAAATTGACATATCCCGATTTCCCCTATAATATTCTTGAATGATATTGAACTCACGTAAACGATTTGCAACATAGCCACTCAATCCTTCTACTAAAGAAGAGCCATCTGCCAATATTACTTCACAACTAAAACGTTGAGGAAACCTCTTGATCAAAGAGGCTGCTTCTCGAATTGCCTTTTGACAGAACTTACAATCAAGGCTTACAATCATACGTATTTTACAACTCGCTCCTTTATCGCCAAATTGTATCCCATACATTCCCAAGTCCTCTACCATCATGCGGTCATTTGAAAGAGCCTTGTACACAGCATGGTTTCTTTTAAGCCTTAGCAATAGAACTTCATTTTCAAATAACTTCTTTTGTTTTTGAAAGTGTTGTGAAGTAAAATTAGACAAAAGTAATGCCAAACATGCCTGAACTCCAGTGTTATACATAATATTCCCCCACCCAATTGGTATAACTGCAGTTTTTATAGCCACGAGCGTACTAAGCCAAATAACTATATATGTACCTAAACAATACACGCAATATTTATGTATAAAGAAAGCTTGATATACCAACAATCCCAAGCAAACTAATGAAGCAAATGTGCATAAGGCAAATTGTAGCAAAGAAACATTTCCCATCATTACCAAGGACAGAATGTTCCAAAAGAAAAAGAATATCCCAAGTTCATCCAATGCAAAAGGAAGCCTGTCTTGCAAAGGCTGTTTAGCAGAGACTAATTGACAATCAAACTTTTTGCCGATTTGACAATATCTGTCAACGAACCCCAACCCTAGCCTATGCTTTGTAAGTAACATAGACAGGCTTAATCCTGTACAATTTAGCAACAACATAGGAAACACAGGCTTTGTACAATACTCCCATAATAGAAGGCAAATGCAAATCACGGCAAAGAATACCATTCCTGTTTGAATAGACACCCCTCCTCTATGGCAAGCATTTATCTTCTTTGGTTCTTCCACTATGAGAGCCACGCCATCCCAAACATTCAAGAATTCATTTACTGGCAAGTTATAGCTCTTGCCATCAAACAAAGTTAAGCTATCTTCACTTTGTTTTTTCACCACAAAGAAATGTCCTTCATTGAGAGAGACATGAACCAACATACCTTTTAAAGAAGTAACCTTTTCTTGCTTATCTAAAAGATATGCATCAGAAGCCAAACCATAATAATTCAATGTTCTAGAGACAGAGGCAAGACTCGGAAAATCAGGATCTGTCACTAGAACCTTGCACAACTCCTTATCATTGAAAGCTATTTTATAAGCTTTCAAATAGAGTTTGATAAGATTCATTATGTACAAGTTTGAATTATTCATTTCTTTTTTTTAATTGTTTTGTACTTAGATTAAGCGAGAATTACATCTTCGCCATCTGGTTCTTCATCACTTTCGATGTAGATCCATAGTCCATTAGGTGCTTGCCACCAATAGCCTCCACCTAGGACTTTGCCCTGTTCATTATTATTCAATATATCCATAGCTGTTACTCTTTATATTAATTAAAATATCTAGGTGCAAAATTACGGCAAATTGCTCAAACTACCAAACTTTTTACATCATTTCTCACATAATATTTGCCCCCTAAATTATTATATAAAAATGATGTTAGAAAGTACGCTACTTGAAAAAATATTTGTATTTTTGCACTCTTGAAGTAAAATAAGTAAAAATACAAAGCATGAAAAAGTATTATTGTATAACGATTTTAGCACTTTTAGTTGTTACTTTGTTACAAGGATATAATGTGTCTTTGCAATACAAGGAATATACCTATAAGGAAATAGATAAGATAAATTCTGCACTGAAAGTTTCTGTTGATGAAGAATATGCTATCCGAGCACATCAAAATTACAATCCACATAAAGATGGAAAGCAACGACTCTACACAAAAATAATGACGGACGAAGACTTCATCAAAGCAAAGCCCAAGAAAGAAGATGTCATTCGTTTTGACGAAATAAACATCCAAGACCTAAGAGACAAAGGCATTATCGAGACTGAAGCTGAAGCTATGGGATTATTGACAAAAGACATACTTACTACCAAGGGTAATCCTATTAATATCAATAAACTCTCTCAAATATTCAAGAAGAATTTAAATGAGGGCTTTACCTATACCTTATTAATATTAGATGAGAATAAAAAGGTCATTAAGAGTTATGGGCAAATAAAGGACATTGAGACTTGGCAGGCTAGCAAGCCTATCGGCATCGGGCTCAAACCGATCCGTTTCGTTCAAGCAAAGGTGGATATAACTCCATCTTCCTTCATCAGAAATTCTATAGAAACACTTGTGGCCACCATTTTGTTAGCTCTCATCATCGTCTTCTGCGTAGGATACCAGATGACTGCCATCAGAAATAAGGAAAACCTTTTGAGAAATCGAGAGGTAAGCATTCATGGCACCATCCACGACCTGAAGGCACCATTGGCAAGCGTACTCCTCACGTTGGGGTTCATCAAGGACAGCATAGAAGACATGCAGCTCCAGGAGTTGCTACATTCTTCGGAGAAGAAGATTCAGAATCTTGCCAATACCATCAAGACGATTCTCATTACTGCCAAAGCAGGAGAAAACAAGCTTGCTCTGAACAAAGAACCAGTAAATCTCATGGAATTGGCAAAACTGGCACAGGAACAGGTAGATAGCAACTATGCAGACAAGCCACACAGCATACATATCCATGACTGCAGAACCAGCAAGGAAGAGATTCCTGCAGACCGCTATCTGATAGAGAATGTTCTGGGCAACCTGATAGAAAACGCCGTGAAGTATTCTGAAGCGGAAGCTGACATAGAAGTAAGTATCCGTTCTGATGAACATTTCGCCATCGTCAGCGTAAAAGACAACGGTATCGGAATCGACAGAAAATATCAGAAGAAGATTTTCGAGCAATTCTATCGCATACCGGGAACCCAGCATAAGAACGGATATGGCATCGGACTTGCTCTGGTGAAATATGCCGTCAGGGCACATGGAGGAACCATCAGGGTAGAAAGTGAACCGGGTAAGGGCAGCACCTTTACCTTTACTCTTCCCATGAAAAAGAAATAGGAAACAAGAACCGAAAAAACAACAAGACAATGGAAAAGATAAAAGTATTGCTGGTAGATGATGACCTGTTGTTTGGCAACATCGCAACCAAGATCCTGCAGGCTGCCGACTATGAGGTCTATTTTCAGAACTCACTGTTTGGCATAGAGAGTCTCATCATGAAACTGAACCCCAACATCATTATCCTGGATGTGATGGTGGGAGAAGAAAACAGTCTTGAGAGAATCAACGATATCCGACTCGCCGCCGAAGACATTCCTATCATCTTCGTATCTTCTGACAGCGGAGTGGAAACTGAGGAACAGGCTATAACAAATGGCGCAGTGGTATATCTGGAGAAGCCGTTCAGCAAAGAGAAGCTGTTGCTGTGGGTGAAACGTTACGCCAAACATAGCGACTTCAGTAACTCCCACAAAATCAATATGGGAGCCTATACCCTTGATACAGAAACCCATATTCTCAGCATTTATGGTAACAACGAGAAAACGCTGAGTAACACGGAATATGCTACCATCAAGGCTCTATGGATCAATAAAGGAGAAGTAGTTACCCGTCAGGATCTCAAGAATTCTGTATGGAGAGGCATTAGCTGTTCGGATGAGAACCTCAACAACGTGGTTTATAACCTCAGGAAATATTTCGCCAAGGATGCCTCCATTCACCTGGATACCCTTCGTGGCGAAGGATTCAGGATGTGGATGGATGAGTAGTTTAATAACGACTCAATCCCATAAGGGAAAATAGGCATACTATTAAGGGAAAATGGAAATATCCTTAAGGGTAAATAGAATTATCCTTAAGGGTAAATAAAAACACCATTAAGGGAAAATAGGAATATCCTTAATGGTAAATATTGATACTATTAAAGAAAATCTCCGTTCAATAGTTTTGAACGTACATTCAAAATCATTGAACGCACATTCAAAACTATTGAACGGAGATTCAAAATCATTGAATATAAAAAATCGTTAGGGCTTATCCTTTTTTTCTATAAGCCTATAACCTTTTTTCTATAATTCTATAAGATATCTCCCATAAGCCTATAACCTTTTTCCTATGAAAGCGAAAGCATCTTTTCTATAGGCTTCACGGCATCCTTGGCTATTTCTGGAGCCACTTCTACTGTAGGCCAGCCGAACTTCAGGCTATTGTAGATCTTCTTCAATGAGTTCATCTTCATATACTCGCACTCATTGCAGCTGCAACCTACTCCACCCTCACTTACCTCTGGTGGTACAGGATAGAAGATGACGTCAGGGCAGTTGCGCTCCAACTCATGCAGGATACCTGCCTCTGTGGCGATGATGTATTCCTTGATTTCTGGATGCTCCTGGGCATAATGCAGCATCGTGGCGGTAGAACCCTTCACATCGGCTACGGCAAGCACTGGTGCCTTGCACTCCAGGTGAGCCATCACAACTGCCTCAGGATGCTCCTGCTTCAACTTGATGATAGCCTCTACCGAGAATTTCTCGTGTACATGGCAGCCACCGTTCCAGAGCAGCATGTTTCTGCCTGTTACGCTGTTGATATAGTTGCCGAGGTTGTAATCAGGACCAAAGATAATCTTCGCATCCTGTGGGAAACTGTCGATTACCTTCTTGGCATTGCCACTGGTCACCACGCAATCGGTCAAAGCCTTCACGGCAGCGGTGGTATTCACATAGCTTACCACCTGGTAGCCTGGGTGCTCTTCCTTATACTTCTTCAGATCCTCAGCCTTGCAGCTGTCGGCAAGCGAGCAGCCGGCATTCAGGTCAGGGCAGAGCACAATCTTGTCTGGACTCAAGAGCTTGCAGGTTTCAGCCATGAAGTGCACGCCGCACATCACCATCACCTTAGCTTCTGTTTCAGCAGCCTTACGAGCCAAAGCCAGAGAATCACCCACAAAGTCGGCAATATCCTGAATCTCGCCTACTGTGTAGTAGTGTGCCAGGATAATCGCATCTTTCTCCTTGCAAAGCTTTCTGATTTCAGCTTTCAAGTCTAAGGTTTCGTCGATCGGTTCATCCACGTAACCTTTCTCAATCCATTCTTTTTTCACCATAACATTAATATTATATTTTTTATTTCTTATTTTTAAAAAGAGATTATAAGGATGATGATATGTCGTGGATAAGTGGATAAAAAACACCTTCTAAATTTGCTTTTTTCATTATCCATATCTTATGCAGAGTTATCCGTATTCGACTTGGAAATCTTTTTCTTGGTCTTTAAAGGATTAGCTCTTTTATCAACATTTCCCCAATTCGGTGCAAAGTTAATAAGTTTATATCTTTTTTCCGTCAAAAACTGCGAAAAAGTTTCTAAAAACTTATTAATAACCCTGTGGATATCCCTATTCCTCGGGTTTCGGGATGGGAGCGGTGGATATCCACAAAGTTATTAAATAGTTATTCCTGTGGTTTTCCTTATACTTTTCCACGGGTTTGTGGATAATGAAAAAAGCAGGTTTTCCCCTGACTTTTGCGTCATCGGAAAATCTGCTTCTTCTATCTCTTTATCCATCTCTTCTTCTTTTATGAAGGAAAAGATTCTCTTTATTTTCTGTTCAGAACGTTCTCTACCTTTTCCACAATCAGCTCCGGCGAGATGTTCTTCATGCAGGCAAAGTCGCCACGCATGCACGGCTTGTTGCCATAGATGCTGCATGGGCGGCAAGGCATATCGAGCTGTACGGCATTGTCGGGACTCTGATGCCAGCCCATGAAACCGGCGTAAGGATGGGTGGCTCCCCAGATGCTTACCACTGGGGTATTGACCAGAGATGCCAGATGCATGTTGCCGCTGTCCATACTGATCATCAGGCGGAGATGACTCATCAGGATGAGTTCATCGGAAATGCCGTGGAGCTTGCCAGATGCATTCACCACCTGTGGATATTTCTCTTCCCAGGCATTCATCACCGGAGTTTCGGTCTGTCCGCCTCCGAAAAGGAAGATGCGGCAGTGAGGATGATTGTGAATCAGGCGTTCTACTACCTTCTCCATCTGCTGTACCGGATAGATCTTGCCCTCGTGGGCAGCGAATGGAGCCAGACCTATCCAAGGTTCCGCTGGGTTATGAGCATCCTTGTTGATAACTGTGGATTTATCCTTGCTGTTATCAACAGTAACCTGGAAAACTTGTTCAGGAAGCAGACTCAGATCTCCTCCTTCTTCCGGGAAGAGAGAAGTGAAATCCATCTGTACAGGATAACCCAACTTGGCAAAGACATCGGCGTAATTCTGGAAGGAAGATGGCTGTTTCTCCATCACCTTGCCTGAGGAAGCCACCAGCTTGCGCTTTCCCTTGCGATGCTTGTCGATATGTGCCACCTTGAAGTTGGAGAGGTTGAAGCGCATGCGCAGATAGCTGGAGCGCAAAACACTGTGAAGGTCGGCTATCGCAGTAAACTGCTTGGCGATGAGCCGGCGATAGAGTGCATTGAGACCTTTTACACCCTTATATTCCCCCTTGAGGTCAGCCTCCATGAAACCGACATTTGGGGCAAGATTCTCGAAGAACGGGCGAGCAAAGGAACGGCTTAACACGGTGATTCTTACGTGAGGATACTGCTTTGCCAATGAATAAATCACGGGTACAGTCATGGCAACGTCACCCATGGCCGAAAATCTAATAACGAGAATATGCTCTGTCTTCATCTTTTTTAGTCTCTTTATATATATAATAAGGTGTAAAACAGAGCGGGCTTCGCTTTTTATGGTAAAAAACAAAGCCTACTCTGCTTCTATTCTGATTGATGCGGGTTTACTTCTTGTAGAGTACAGGGTTGGTAGAAGGATCGTTGTACATCTTCATCTGTCGATAAACCTTCATGTACTTTCTTCCAGCTTCGATGTCCTCCAGGAGCTGGTCGATGGCAGTAGAAAGATCCACCTGCTGTTCGAGGAGTACGTTGAGCTTAGCCTGGCACTTAGCCTTGTGCTCTTCAGAAGCCTCCGGGCGCTCCACCTGCTCCTTCATGTGATAGATCTTGAGGGCAAGGATGCTGAGACGGTCAACAGCCCATGCAGGACTTTCGGTATTGATGCGTGCATCATCCAGCACCTTTACATCCTTGTAAACCTCGCGGAAGTAAGAATCAATCTGCTCTACGAGATCAGTACGGTCCTGGTTGCTCTTATCGATTCTGCGCTTCAAGACGAGCGCCTCTGCAGGGTCGATCTGAGGGTCGCGGATGATATCCTCGAAATGCCACTGAACGGTGTCAATCCAGCACTTGAGGTAGAGACGGTTCTCGATGGTACCTTCCTCGAATGGATTATTGATAGGAGTATCAATGTTGTCTTTGATGTGATAATCGGCTATCGCCTGATTAAAAATCTTGTTAGCGTTTTCTGTAAATGTCATACGGTTTGAACTATTTGATTTAATACCGTACAAAAGTAACAAAATAATCTCAAAGAGCCAACAAAAAAGCGAAAAAAGGCGAAAAAGATGCACAATTAGGGGGTGTTTGTGCACCGAAAAGCACTTTTTTTGCTAAAATATTTGTTTATATCAAAAAAAAAGTGTTCCTTTGCACCCAGATTTTTAATTAGAAATTAAATTATAAACATTTTAAAGGTTACAATTATGTCAGAAATTGAAAGCAAAGTAAAGGCAATTATCGTAGATAAGCTCGGTGTTGATGAGGCAGAAGTTAAGCCAGAGGCAAGCTTCACAAATGATCTCGGTGCAGATTCTTTGGATACTGTAGAGTTGATCATGGAGTTCGAGAAGGAGTTCTCTATCTCTATCCCAGACGATAAGGCTGAGAAGATTGCTACTGTAGGTGACGCTATCGCTTACATCGAGGAGAACGCTAAGTAAATTAGCAACTAAAATTTTATAAATGGAATTAAAGAGAGTTGTAGTAACAGGTCTTGGTGCTGTGACTCCAGTTGGTAATTCTCCTGAGGAAACTTGGGAGAACCTCCTCGCTGGAAAGAGCGGTGCTGCCCCTATTACTCATTTCGATACAACTAATTTCAAGACAAAGTTCGCTTGCGAAGTAAAGGACCTGAACATCAATGAATGGATTGACCGTAAGGAGGCTCGCAAGCTCGACCGTTATACCCAGTTGGCTATGATTGCCGCTATGCAGGGTGTAAAGGATGCAAACATTGATCTTGAAACAGAAGATTTGAACAACGTTGGTGTTGTATTCGGTGTAGGTATCGGTGGTATCAAGACATTCGAGGATGAAGTATCGTATTTCGCTACTCATGAGGAGAACGGTCCTAAGTTCAACCCATTCTTCATCCCTAAGATGATTGCAGATATCGCATCTGGTCAGATTTCAATCCACTTCGGATTCCACGGACCAAACTATACCACAACATCTGCATGTGCTTCTTCAAGCAACGCATTGGCAGATGCCTTCAACCTGATTCGTCTGGGCAAGGCAAACATCATTGTCAGTGGTGGTGCTGAGGCTGCTATCTGCGCTTGCGGCGTAGGTGGTTTCAATGCCATGCACGCGTTGTCAACTCGTAACGATGACCCTGAGCATGCTTCACGTCCATTCAGCGCTAGCCGTGATGGATTTATCATGGGTGAGGGTGCTGGCTGCTTGATTCTCGAGGAGCTTGAGCACGCTAAGGCTCGTGGTGCGAAGATTTATGCTGAGATGGTAGGTGAGGGCGAGAGCGCTGACGCTTATCATATCACAGCTTCTCATCCAGAAGGTCTCGGTGCTAAGCTCGTGATGGAGCGCGCACTTGCTGATGCTAACCTCAAGCCAGAGGACATTGACTACATCAATGTTCACGGTACATCTACCCACGTAGGTGATATCTCTGAGGCTAAGGCTATCAAGGCTGTCTTCGGTGATGCTGCTTACAAGCTCAACATCAGTTCTACTAAGTCAATGACTGGTCACCTCCTCGGTGCTGCTGGTGCAGTAGAGGCTATGGCTTGTGTTCTTAGTGTGAAGAACGATATCGTTCCTCCTACTATCAACCACGAAGAGGGTGACAACGATCCAGAGCTCGATTACAACCTGAACTTCACATTCAACAAAGCTGAGAAGCGTGAGGTTCGTGCTGCATTGAGCAATACATTCGGATTCGGCGGTCATAACTGCTGTGTAGTATTCAAGAAGTATGCTGAATAATTTTATAGATAGAATAAAGCTCTCTTTCCGCAAGGATAAAGAGCTTTATTTTTCTTTGTACGAAATCCTAGGTTTTTATCCACACAACATCAGTTATTACAAGATGGCACTGATGCACAAGAGCATCATGCACCGCAATTCCAAGGGCAAGCCTGTGAACAACGAGCGCCTGGAGTTTCTGGGTGATGCCGTACTGGATGCTGTAGTGGGTGATATCGTGTATCAGCACTTTCCTGGCAAGCGAGAGGGATTCCTTACCAATACCCGAAGCAAGCTGGTGCAGCGTGATACGCTCAACAAGCTCGCCCAGGAGATGGGAATCAATCAACTTGTTTTATCTAATGGACACAGTTCTTCTCATAACAGCTATATGGGAGGAAATGCTTTCGAAGCGTTGGTTGGTGCCGTTTATCTGGACCGTGGTTATGATGCCTGCATGAAATTCATGCAGAAGCGCATCCTGGCAAAAATGATAAACATCGATAAGGTGGCTTACAAGGAGGTGAACTTCAAGAGCAAACTCATCGAATGGAGCCAGAAGAACCGCGTGAAGCTGGAGTTCGTGATGCTGGGACAGGAGAAAGACAAGAACGGAAGCCCTGTTTTCACCTATCAGGTGGTAATGGAAGGTGTAAAGGGCGGAGAAGGCAAGGGTTACTCCAAGAAGGAGAGCCAGCAGCTTGCCTCTAAGCTTACCCTGGAACGATTGCGCAAGGAACCGCAGTATATTGATTCTGTATTTACTGCCAAGGCAAACCGTACAAAGATGGAAGAAGAACCTGTGCTGGCTGTGCCTACCACCGAGGTAAAGAATGATTTCATCATCTCGCAAGACACAGAAAAACAGGAGTCTGAAGAAAAACACGTCAATGTTTTCAAGGAAGAAGTCTATACAGAGAATTCTTCGGCTGAAGATGTTGTTGCTTCTACTGTTACTGAAGAAATAACCACTACAGCCACTCAGGAAAGCGATGACGAGTTTGACTTGAGTGATATCTCTGCTGAGCCCAAGGAAATGAGCCGCGAGGACATCATTGCAGCCGCCGAGGCAGCTGCCTTTGCAGAAGATAAGGAATAATCTATGATGATAGAACTGGATTAAGATAAGGGAAAGACTCTCTTGAGACTGACGGATATGGTAGTCTCAAGGGAGTTTTTTTGTTTGATATTTTACATTCTTATCCCCTATCTTGCCCGATAGGTTATGTTTTGTATTAAAAAACAGTAAAAACTTTCTCTATATCAAAAGATTGAAGTACTTTTGCAAATACTTTATAAGGTATATATATCTAGATATGAGTTTAACAACGATAGTAAGTAATGTATTCAAGCCTCGCCAGAAGAGCTTGGAAAAGTATGTACATGATGCAGAGGAATTGCAGCATGAGGTACTGATGCGCCTTTTGGCATCTGGCAAAAACACCGAATATGGTGTGAAACATCTACTCAATACGACAAATAGCTACGAAAAGTTTGCACAGAATGTGCCGGTCAATACCTATGAGGAATTGAAGGGCGACATCGACAGAATGCGTCATGGCGAAAGAGACATCCTCTGGCCAGGACAGGTGAAGTGGTACGCCAAATCTTCGGGTACTACCAACGACAAGAGTAAGTTCATCCCTGTTTCGCAGGATGGTTTGCAGAACATCCACTACAAGGGTGGATTCGATGCTGTGGCTTACTATCTGCGCAACAACCCAAAGAGTAAGATATTCGACGGCAAGAGCCTGATTCTCGGTGGAAGCCATTCGCCTAACTATAATGTTTCGGGCAGTCTGGTGGGTGACTTGAGTGCCATCCTCATCGAGAACATCAATCCGCTTGCCAACATGGTGCGTGTACCTAAGAAGGAAACCGCACTGCTGAGCGACTTCGAGGTGAAGCGCGACCGCATCGCCCATGAAACGCTGAACAAGAACGTAACCAATATCTCGGGTGTGCCTAGCTGGATGCTCAGCGTACTGGTACGCGTGATGGAACTTTCTGGCAAGCAGCATCTGGAGGAGGTATGGCCTAACCTGGAGGTATTCTTCCATGGCGGCATCGCCTTTACTCCTTACCGCAAGCAGTATGAGCAGCTTATCACATCTCCTAACATGCATTATATGGAGACCTATAATGCCAGCGAGGGATTCTTCGGTCTGCAGGATGATCCTTCAGATCCAGCCATGTCGCTGATGGTAGATTACGATGTGTTCTACGAATTCATCCCGATGGATGAGTTTGGAAGCGATCATCCTACCGTGGTGCCTCTCTGGGGCGTGGAAGTAGGCAAGAACTATGCGATGGTGATTACCACCTCCTGCGGTTTGTGGCGCTATATGATTGGCGATACCATACAGTTTACCAGCACCAATCCATACAAGTTTGTCATCACCGGCCGTACCAAGTACTTTATCAATGCCTTTGGTGAGGAGCTGATTATGGACAATGCCGAGAAGGGACTTGCCTATGCCTGCGAGAAGACGGGTGCGCAGATTGCGGAATATACCGCTGCTCCTGTCTATATGGACAGCAATGCCAAGTGCCGCCACCAGTGGCTCATCGAGTTCTCTGAGGAACCAAAGGACCTGAATGAGTTTGCCAGCCTGCTCGATACCAAGTTGCAGGAGATCAACAGCGATTACGAGGCAAAGCGCTTCCACGATGTCACCCTCCAGCACCTGGAGATAGTGAAGGCTAAGCCGGGACTCTTCAATGAATGGCTGAAGAGCAAGGGCAAGTTGGGCGGACAGCATAAGATTCCTCGTCTGAGCAACAGCCGCAAGAACATCGACGAGATGCTTATGATGAACAAATAAGGCTTTTTATATAGTAAGTCTTTATGAATAAGGCTTTTACTGCATAATCTGCAGGAATAGTGGACATGTAAGATAGAAAAGAATGACAAACAAGAACGACATCATACAATTGTTGAAGAATCGGATAAAGGCAAATACCCTGTTTTTGCCTTTCTATCTGCTTGTCTTCCTATTGCTGGTTTCCTGTGCCAAGATGGGACAGCCGGATGGCGGATGGTTTGACGAGACTCCTCCCAAGGTGATAGGAGCTTCGCCAGCCGATGGCGCCGTGAATGTAAACCAGAAGAAAATCAATATCTACTTCGATGAGTTTATCAAGCTCGATAACCCTTCGGAGAAGGTGGTGGTTTCGCCACCACAGCTGGAACAGCCTGAAATCAAGGGTGCCGGCAGGCGAATACAGATATCGCTTGTGGATTCACTCAAGGCGAATACCACCTACACCATCGACTTCTCGGATGCCATCAGCGATAACAACGAGGGCAATCCGATGGGAAACTATACCTACAGTTTCTCTACGGGAGCTGCCATTGATACTATGGAGGTTTCGGGCCATGTGCTGGAATCGGAGAATCTGGAACCTGTCAAGGGTATCCTGGTGGGATTGTATGCCGACCATGCCGATTCTGCCTTCCGCACCAAACCGATGTTGCGAGTGAGCCGTACCGACAGTCGCGGCCGCTTTGTCATCAAGGGTGTGGCACCGGGTTCTTACCGCATCTATGCCCTGCAGGATCAGGATGGCGACTATAAGTTCAGTCAGAAGAGCGAGAAGATTGCTTTCTCCCACGACATCATCGTGCCTTCCTGCAAACCGGATGTAAGACAGGATACCACCTGGGTGGATTCCCTGCACATCAAGTCGATAGACCAGGTGGATTACATCCATTTCCTTCCTGATAATATCGTGCTCAGAGCCTTTACGGAGCCTCTGACCGACAGATTCTTCCTGAAGGCAGAGCGCCAGAAGGCAAATAGCTTCACCCTCTTCTTCAGTTATGGCGATTCCATTCTTCCACAGATCAAGGGACTCAACTTTGATGCCGGGAATGCTTTCCTGGTTGAGGCTTCTGAGAAGAAGGATACCATTACCTACTGGCTGAAGGATACGGCACTGGTGAATCAGGATACGCTGCTGATGGATATCACTTACCGCATGACGGATAGTACCGGAGTACTGGTCAACAAGACCGATTCTGCCCAGGAAATCCTGTCAAAGGAACCATACGCCAAGCGAATGAAGGAACAGGAAAAGGAACTGGCTGCTTGGACCAAGAAGCAGGAGAAAAAGAAGAAGAAAGGCGAACCCTACGATTCGGTGATGGAGGTGAAACCGCTCGATGTACAGCTGAGTGTATCATCGCAGTTTGATCCCGACCAGAATGTCATCTTCTCCTTCCCTACTCCATTGGCTAAGGTAGATACTGCCGCCATCCATCTCTATGCCAAGCATGATACGCTCTGGTATCGGGCTCCGATGGAATTCCTGCCGCTGGAGAACCGGAAATATGAACTCCGGGGAGAATGGCGACCGGATATAGAATACAGTCTGGAGGTAGATTCTGCTGCCTTTGAGGATATCTACGGATTGGCTTCCAAACCGATCAAGCAGGGCTTCAAGGTCAACTCGCTGGATACCTATGGTACGCTGCTTGTGAACATCACCTCGCTCCACGACCTGCCGCTCATCGTGCAACTGCTTGATGCACAGGATAAAATGGTAAAGGAGACTAAGACTGTGAATGGTGTGGCAGAATTCTATTATCTCAAACCACAGAAGTATTATATGCGTCTGATCGTAGATCGCAACAATAACGGCAAGTGGGATACGGGTAATTATGATAGCGACCAGCAGGCTGAGGAAGTATATTACTATCCGGAGGCGATAGAATGTAAGGCGAAATGGGATCTCACAGAAAGCTGGGATCCGCTGGCCCGTGAACTCTCGCTGCAGAAACCGGGAGCCATCACCAAGCAGAAGCCTGATAAGGAGAAGAAAGTTAAGAATCAGAATGTACAGCGTGCCGCTAAGCTCGGCATTCAGTATGTTCCTAAAATGTAAAGGATATGAAGTTACTCAAGTCATTTATAGTAGCTATGTTGCTGCTTTTGGTCAATACTTCTGTATCGGCCCAGTGTACTTTCCGTAATACTGCATTCAAGTCGGGTGAATTCCTGACTTACAATCTCTATTACAACTGGAAGTTTGTATGGGTAAAGGCTGGCACTGCCAGCATGTCGGTGGTGCAGACCACCCACAAGGGCAAGCCTGCCTATCGTGGTTCGCTGGTAACCCGCGGTAACAAGAGAGTGGACGATTTCTTCGTTCTCCGCGATACCCTGCTCTGCTATACAGGCACCGATATGGCTCCGATGTATTTCCGCAAGGGAGCCCGCGAAGGCAAGCGATATACCGTGGATGAGGTTTTCTACAACTATGCCGGCGGCAATTGCAATGTAAACCTGCATTATAAGAACAAGCATGGTGAGCACAGATGGAAGAAGCATTCTTATGATGACTGTGTCTTTGACATGATGAACATCTTCCTGCGTGCCCGCAGTTTCGACCCTGCCAACTGGAAGAAAGGTCATAGCGTGAAATTCCCTATCTGTGATGGTGGCGGTCGCACTCCTGCCCAGCTCAAGTATGGCGGCAAGGTGACCGTGAAGGCAGATAACGGCATCAAATACCGCTGTCTGCGTCTGGAATATCAGGAGTATGAGGATGAGAAGTGGAAGAAGATAGTGGATTTCTATATCACGGACGATGAGAACCACATCCCTGTTCGCCTGGATATGTTCCTGAAATTCGGCAGTGCCAAGGCTTTCCTCGTGAATGCCAAGGGTACCCGTAACCCGATAACTTCTATCGTGAAGTAGAAGTACGACAGAAAAAGTGATAGTGTAGGAGGAAAAATGAATAAAAAACAGATGAATACAGGCTTGGTCGTCTTCATCTGCTGCGTTCTTGTGGCTGTAGGAGTTACCCTGCATCTCCGGAAGCATGATATGCTCCCTATTATCCACAAGGTAGTGGATAACACGACTGCCACGCTGGTGGCGGATACGGTGAAGACGAAAAAGCCTGTGGTGAAGAGAGATTTCAATATCTCTGGTTCTTTAAAAGATACCGAGGGAAACGGTGTGGCTGGCGTTATCGTGAGCGATGGCTTCAAATGTGTGAAAACCGATTCCCGAGGAAGATATAAGATGAAGCGGGACAGCTTGGCTCGCTTCATCTATTTTTCCGTGCCTGCTGAGTTCGAGGTTCCTACCCATTCGGCTACCGACCGCACGGCTTGTTTTTACCAGGCTGTTTCCAACAAGAAAAAGATTTATGACTTTACCCTGAGGCGATTGCCTGGCGGCAAGGAGACGAGTTATAAGATGATAGTCATCGGCGACCCGCAGATTACCAATGCCTACAGCCCCTACTATACTTCTCCGGATGATAATCCCATCAAGAAGAGTGATGTAGAAAGATTTACCACACAGACGATGGCAGACATCAAGCAAACCATCAAGAGTCTTCCTGCCGGCACTCCTGTCTATGGACTCAGCATGGGCGACGACGTACAGTATTACGGTGGCTATAATGCCAGGCTGGAGCGTCAGATACGCCAGGCATTGGGCTCTTCCGAGATGCGCCTTTTCTCCGTTATCGGCAATCACGATCAGGATGGAAAGGCACTCTACCGCAGGAAGTGGGAGGAGAATTTCGGTCCTACCGATTTTTCATTCGACCGTGGCGATGTGCATTATGTCTGCATCAACAACTGCTTCTTCCATCGCGGCATGTCTTATTATTCTCCTGGAGAATTGCGCGAGCGCCAGGTGAAATGGCTGAAGCAGAATCTGGCCCTTACGCCCAAGGATAAGAAGGTGGTGCTCTGCTATCATATTCCTTTTACCTTCGGCAATGCGCCGTTCAGTAAGGCGAAGCCGCTGACCAATGCCAATGAGGAGGGGCATTATTCCTCTTCCCGCCTCTCGCTGCTGTTATCTCTTTTGAAGCCATTTAAGGGAGGATATGAACTCTTCTGCGGCCATACTCATTTTGCCTGCAACCACGAAATCAATTATGAGGGCGAGGATGTGATGGAGCATTGTCATGCTGCAGCCTGTGGCAACATCTGGCAGTCGAACATCAACATCTGCGGTACCCCGAACGGATATTATGTCTATAGTTTTGTGGGTACCAGTATCAGCAACTGTTATTACAAGGGAACTTTCTGGGATAAGAGCAAGCAGATGACCATCTTCCGTGCCCAGACCGATTTCAACGGCGAGAAATATGCCAAAGACTGGCAGTTGGCAAACAACAGAAATATCCTGGTAGCCAATGTCTTCAATGCCACCAGTCATTGGCGTGTGGTAGCCGTAGAGGATGGCAAGGAATATCTGATGCGCCGCATCAGCAGCAAGGGTCAGGATGCCTTTGCCGCCGGTTATCATCATAAATACAGCGAGAGTGTATCCTATCGGTTCGTGAGCAAGGGAAATGGTTATCTCATCATGAATCACCTTTATTATTATACTCCTAGGAATCCGAATGCCAGAATCATCATCAAGGCATCCGATCCATACGGAAATACCTATACGGCATCAAGCGATGAGGTAACGACAGAGCCTTTCGCCAACTTTGCCCATTATTACGAAAAAGAGTATAAGGAATATAAGAATAAGAAAGACAAGATGTTGCGCGATTCTTTGTTGAACAGGCAGAAAGATACGATTGCTGCAAGAAAGAAAGATTCTGCAGCAGCACAAAAATAAAAGGCTTGGGAGTTATTGCAACTTCCAAGCCTTTTCTCATTTTATATCATACATTTTTTACTTGTTCAGTTTCCAGGTAACACCATCTTTGGTGTCCTTTACCTCGAAGCCGGCTTCAGCCAGAGCATCGCGTATCTGGTCGCTGGTAGCCCAGTCCTTGGCCGCCTTTGCCTTGGCACGCAGGTTGAGAACCATATCCACTACCTTGCCATAAGCCTCTTCACGAGCATCATTGTTGGCTCCCTTCTCACTCTTCAGGCCGAGTAGGTCGAAGGTGAAGAGATGCATGGTCTCTGAAAGCTCCTTCAGGTCTTCAGCAGAGATGTTTGCCTTGTGGTCGAGGGCTGTGTTGATTACGTGGCAAGCCTCGAAGAGGTAGCTGATAACGAGCTGAGTCTGGAAGTCATCGTTCATCGCATCGTAGCAGCGCTGGCGCAATTCGCTTACAAACTTCTTCACCTGCTCATCGCTCTGCTTAGCCACAGGCACACGCTCCAGGTCGTTCAAACCATTCATCAGGCGCTCCAATCCCTTCTGGCTAGCCTTCAAGGCATCATTAGAGAAATCTACTGTGCTGCGATAGTGAGCAGAGAGGATGAAGAAACGGATGGTCATTGGCGAATAAGCCTGCTCCAGACTGTCGTGATTGCCAGTGAAGAACTGCTCCAGGGTGATGAAGTTACCCAAGCTCTTACCCATCTTCTGACCGTTGATGGTAATCATATTGTTGTGCATCCAGTAATGAACCATCTGGTCGCCCTGAGAAGCCACAGCCTGCGCAATCTCGCACTCGTGGTGAGGGAAAATCAAATCCATGCCGCCACCGTGAATATCAAAGTGGCTACCCAAGTACTTTCTGCCCATCGCAGTACACTCGCAGTGCCAGCCAGGGAAACCATCGCTCCAAGGACTAGGCCAGCGCATGATATGCTCAGGAGAAGCCTTCTTCCAGAGGGCAAAGTCAGCCTGATTCTTCTTCTCGCCGATACCAGCCAGCTCGCGGCTCTCGTTGATAACGTTCTCCAGGTTACGTCCGGAGAGGATACCGTACTTATGATCCTTGTTATACTTCTCGATGTCGAAGTAGATAGAGCCGTTACTCTCGTAGGCATAGCCATTGTCCAGGATTTCCTGAACCAGTTTCTCCTGCTCTATGATATGGCCTGTGGCATGAGGCTCAATGCTAGGAGGGAGCACGTTCAGCGCCTCCATGGCATCATGGTAGCGGTTGGTGTAGTACTGAGCAATCTCCATTGGCTCCAACTGCTCCAGGCGTGCCTTCTTCTCAATCTTGTCGTCGCCCTCATCAGCATCGTGCTCCAGGTGGCCCACGTCGGTAATGTTTCTAACGTAGCGAACCTTGTAGCCCAGGTGCTTGAGATAGCGGAAGAGTATATCGAATGTGATGGCAGGACGCGCATGACCGAGATGCGGATCGCCATACACAGTAGGGCCACAAACATACATGCCCACGTTAGGAGCGTGGAGCGGAGTGAATCTCTCTTTCGTACGTGTGAGAGTGTTGTAGATCAATAATTTCTGTTCCATTTTGTATGAACCTTATTTTTAATTATTTATATTTTGAGTGCAAAGTTAACTCATTTTTCTGATATATCCGACAAATCATTCGCAAAATGTTATTAAATTCCTCGAAAATACTAATGGAACAGATTTTCCATGGTCAATTCTCTCTGTATGATGCTATATTTGCAGCCAAAAAGGTATCATATAAGAACTTATGTAAAGCTTGTCATAAGTTGTTCAAGTGGGT
The DNA here is from genome assembly GCF_002224675.1 of Segatella copri. Lineage (GTDB taxonomy): Bacteria > Bacteroidota > Bacteroidia > Bacteroidales > Bacteroidaceae > Prevotella > Prevotella copri_U. The sequence continues at coordinate 96,259 of NZ_NMPZ01000003.1, forward strand.
TAAGCAACATTTAATGATAACCAACTCTATTTCGACTTCATATTCAATTAATATATTTTAAGAAAAACTGGTGATCTAAATCAATTATTATTAGTAATTTTGCAACAAAATTTAAATGGCACTACTCCGTAATGGTGCGAATAGATATCAATTCAGAATGAAGCAAGAAAATGAACTAAAATCGCTTTTGACAGATCAAGAGTTTGAAGCCTCGGATAACAGGGAACTATTACTCGCTCAAGCAAAAGCGTGTGCAAACGGTTATGCATTAGCAACAGAAGGCATAGCAGTCGTATCAGATTTTCAAAATAAAGAATGCCATATTTATTCTGGAAGATTCGGTCAAACTATAATGAATCTTCCAGAATATATGGTAGATCGTAATTCTGCCTTTGAGGACATCGTATTCTGTCATGCAAAAGAAGACGAACTTATTGAACGTCATGTACTGGAACTTCGTTTCTTCAACTTTATAAAAGAACGTTCAATAAAAGAAAAGACAAATTTTTCAGCTTCATGTATCCTTAATTTTTACCGGGCCGGAGACAATGAAAAAGTCAAGATACTCCATACAACGAGATATTTCAGCTGTAGTGCCAACGGTAGTGTTTTACTCGGTCTATGCACTTACATCCCGTACCCTATTTCCCATAACCGACAAGATGGAATAATTGTTAATCTATTGACCGGGGAAATGGTTGGACGAGACATATACGAAGCGAGTGACCGTAAAATTCTTAGCCGCCGACAACTTGAAATACTGTCATTGATAGCCAAAGGAGTGCCAAGCAAACAAATTGCCGACAAGTTAAACATATCCATTTATACGGTTAATCGCCATCGTCAGGATATTTTAGCATCGTTAAAAGTTGCCAATACCGCAGCCGCAGTAGAAATTGCATTAAGAATGAACCTTATTTGAAGTGCTTGCCTGATTCGAAAATTGGTTAGAAATCAGTATTGCACATATCGTATATTTTCTCTAATTTTGCAACCGCAAATAAATCACAAGGAAGTTGCAATTTAATAAAAATCAAATAAATGTTACAATGAGAAAATTAGTATTTATCGCAATCATTGCAAGTCTTGCTATGACTGGATGCATCCAGAAAGAGTCAGAGAAAAAAGAAGGAAGTTCTGACAAGAAAGTCTTAACGGAAAACGTTAAACTCGCTACCTGCAATATCAATGTAGGAGGAATCCGTTTTACAAAGTCTAAAAACGGCGGAGAGAATGGTATCACACTTCTTGGCGACACTCTCAAGTTTGTGGCCGGTCCCCAAACTGATTATTTCCGCTCCCCGGATGGAAGCGTTGTCAATAGCTCTGCGATCATTTTTACAGAAGTTGACAACACTAAGCCTTTCACTTTTACGGCTAAAGTACAGCCGAACTTCACCAAAACTGGAACATATTCGGCAGGTGTGTTATACGCATACGAGAATGACACTCATTGTCAAAAACTGTGTTTCGAACAGGATGAATATGGTGTTCACCGTGTGGTGTCAGTTCGCACAATAGGCACTTCTGATGACAATAATCATCAGGCGATTAGCGGTCCGTATGTTTATATGAGATTATCATCCGATGGCACTACTCTTGGCAGTTATTTTTCAGAAGATGGGAATATGTGGCATATGGCTCGTCTCTACAAGAATGATTTTCCGGAAAAACTGCTTCTTGGCCTAAGTTCCCAAAGTCCTAAAGACGATGCACACACCTGCTATTTTACGGAAGTGTCGCTTAAGCAAGAGGCTGTTGCCAATTTTCGCATAGGTAAGCTCGACGGGGAATAAATACCATATCTCAGCACTATTATCAGATTTTAGCAAACATATTAAACATTTCAACTAATGAAGAGAAATCATTTTTTCATAGCATTGTCGCTGCTTGCATGCACTCTGCTGTCATGTCAAAATGAGAAAAAACAACAAACGTCAATAGCAAATAAATCGAATATGGAAAAAAATGACACAATCTTAAAGCCATTTGTGGCTGAAAACTTGTTTTGGATTCGTGAGCCCAAACAATACACCATCACGGACTCTTTGATTACAATCGTTTCAGAACCTCACACAGACTTGTGGCAGCGCACCTATTATGGGTTCAGCAACGACAATGCTCCGGTGTTGCAAATGAAAACCTCCGACAAGTTCTTTTCTTTTACAGTAAAGACATCGTTCAACAGTTCCGCCCTGTTCGACCAGTGCGGTATCGCAATCTATCTTGACAGTGACAATTGGATGAAGGCATCAATCGAATACGAGAACGAGGAATACCAGAGATTGGGCAGTGTGGTGACAAACAACGGATATTCCGATTGGGCTACGCATGATATTCCATCTTCCATAAAGGAAATGTGGTATCGCCTTAGCCGTCGGGGAAGCGACTATTATATAGAGACAAGTCCTGACGGTACCACTTTCCACCAAATGCGTACATTCCATTTGGATAAGGGTGATGGGGAAATCTCGTTCGGAATATATGCGGCAAGCCCGGTTGACCATTCATTCACCGCACAGTTCTCTGAAATGGAAGTCGGCGAGTGTAAATGGCAACCATGGTCAGCGGAAGATACAGGATTCAAACAGACTGCAAACAAGTAAACTGTAATCCAAAGAAAAATTAAGGTCATACACGCTTATAGGGCAATGTCATCCAAACTGATAGTATTATTGCAAATTCTTTATTCCACCATTTCCGCCACGCACTCGATCTCCGCCGCCTCTTCCTGACGACAAACATACAGCAAATAATAGAGAGTACCAAACTTTCGGCTATTTTTTTGCATAAAGTAAGCGATTTATGAATATCTATTCGCGAACTGTAAGTTTTTTGCCTAATATCTGTATAAAATCATCAAATGATTAGCATATATCGAAAATAATGTGTAACTTTGCAGCCACAAATAGGTATCAATTATTTAGAATGCGGCTATCAGTTCCGCTAATGAATATTAAGAAAGAAGAAAATGGCGTATATTAGATTAAGCGCTGCTGAAGCAGCAGCGATGATTAACGATCAAGATACAATCGGTTTGAGTGGTTTTACTCCAAACGGCGTGCCTAAGGCTACCTTCCGCGAACTCTCCAAGAGAGCCGTGGCTGAGCATGAGGCAGGCAGACCATTCCAAGTAGGCATCCTGACAGGTGCTTCTACTTCACAAAGTATTGAGGGTGACATGGCGGCAGCTCATGCCATCAAGTTCCGTGCGCCATTTTCTACCAACAAGGACTTTAGAACTCATACTAACCTGGGCGAGATAGATTATGAGGATATGCATCTCGGTCACATGGCTGAGCGCCTGCGCCGTGGATTCTATGGCGAGATAGACCTTGCCATCATTGAGGTTTCCGATTTGGAAGAAGGCGAAACCACCTGCAAGGCATTTCTGACCTCTGCCGGCGGCATCGTTCCTACCATCGTTAGATTGGCAAAGAAGGTGCTCATCGAGAAGAATACCTTCCACAGTCCTGCTTCCCGCTATCTTCACGATGTGTATGAGATAGCAGAATGCCCGTTCCGCACCCCTATCCCAATCTTGAATGTGGGCGACAGAATTGGCAAGGAATATGTGGAGATTGATGCGCATAAGATTATCGGTGTGGTGGAATGCAACATCCCGGAGGAGGCGCGTGCCTTCAAGCCACTCGATCCTGTAACCGAACAGATGGGACACAATGTGGCTGATTTCCTGGTCAGCGACCTGAAGAAGGGGCATATTCCTCCTCAGTTCCTGCCTTTGCAGAGCGGTGTGGGCGTAACTTCCAATGCCGTTCTTGAAGCATTGGGACAGAATCCTAACGTACCTGTGTTCAGCGTCTATACTGAGGTGGTTCAGGATGCTGTGGTGAAATACATGCGCGAGGGAAGAATCAAGGATGCTTCCTGCTCTTCGCTCACCGTTACCAATGATACATTGAAAGAGGTGTATGATGATATTGATTACTTCAAGAAGCATCTCACCATCCGCCAGAGCGAGATTTCCAACTCTCCGGAGGTCATCCGCCGTCTGGGTGTCATCGCTATGAACACCGCCATCGAGTGCGATATCTATGGCAACGAGAACTCCAGCCACATCTGCGGCAGCAAGCTGATGAACGGTATCGGTGGTTCCTGCGATTACGAGCGCAATGGTTACATTTCTATCTTTACCACGCAGAGTACCACCAAGAATGGTTGCATCTCTGCCATCGTTCCGATGTGCAGTCACGTGGATAGCACCGAGCACGATGTGGATGTTATCGTTACCGAGCAGGGCGTTGCCGACCTTCGTGGCAAGGGTCCTTTGCGCCGTGCCAAGGAGATTATCGAAAACTGTGCGCATCCGGATTATCGCCCTATGCTCCGTGAGTATCTGAAATTCGCAGAGAAGGGACATGAGCCACAGAGCATGCGTGCCGCCCTCGCTATGCACGATACCTTCCTGAAGAAGGGTGATATGAGATTGACAGATTTTGGAGAATATCTGAAATAAGAAAATCCCCGATAAAGCAGCCAGGCTCTATCGGGGATTATTGTATTATTTAGTAATTTAAAGCTTTTGCCCTTACAGGGCGACAGACTTATATCCATAATTTCCCAGGGCGATGCCCTGGGCTAGGAGCTTCTGCCCTTTCAGGGCGTGTGGAGTTTTTTTATGAAAGTTTTGTTTATAACTTCAGAAGTTTGGCGAATTCCCAAACCACGATGCCGGCTGTTACGCTGACATTCAGGGAATGCTTGGTGCCAAACTGTGGAATCTCCAGGCAGCCATCGCTCATATCCACGATGTTCTGCTTCACACCCTTTACCTCGTTGCCGAAGATAACGGCGTAGCCTTTAGGGAGGGAAGAATTCTCCTGCTTTTCGGATTCCTTTCCCTGTTTTTCGGATTCTTTCTCCTGCTTTTCGGATTCTTTCTCCTGTTTGAAAAGTTCCTCATGAGCCTCGGGTAGGTTCTGAAGCTTGGTAGAACCCTCTACCTGTTCAATGCTATACACAAAGTAGCCTTTCTGCTTCAGCTTTTCCACAGCCTCTTCGGTGGTCTTGAAGTACTCCCAATCCACGCTGTCTTCGCCGCCCAGTGCCGTCTTGTGGATTTCGGTATTGGGAGGAGTGGCGGTGATGCCACAGAGATACACCGCCTCTACACGGAAGGCATCGCAGGAGCGGAATACGCTTCCCACATTATATAATGATCGCACATCATCCAGAACTACTATCAATGGAAGCTTCTCTGCCTCCTTGAATTCCTCCAGCGTGAGGCGATTCATCTCTATCGTTCTTAATTTACGCATAGTTATTCTGAAATGAGGGGGGGGTATCCCCTACTCTTTTGTATATTTATGCTTCCGCCTCCTTGGTCTTGTAAGCCAGGGCGTACATGCGAATCTGCTTGATCATCGCCAAGAGACCGTTGCTGCGGGTTGGACTCAGGTGGTCCTTCAAGCCAATCTTCTCTACGAAATAGAGATCGGCATCCATAATCTCTGTTGGAGTATGACCGCTCAACACACGAATCAGGAGAGCGATGATTCCCTTTACGATAAGAGCATCGCTATCGGCAGTGAATACGAGCTTGCCATCTACATAATCGCACTGCAACCATACGCGGCTCTGGCAGCCGTCTATAAGGTTCTGCTCGTTCTTGTATTTCTCGTCGAGAGGAGCCAACTCGTTGCCCAAGTCGATGAGCATCTGATACTTATCCATCCAGTCGGAGAAATCCTGGAACTCCTCTACCACTTCATCCTGCAATTCATTAATTGTTGCCATTATTTTATTTCTTTAATTTCGTTTACTGTAATCAACTTATAGAGCTTATCGTTAGGGCGCACCTTATCCGGTACAGGGATAGACACTCTCCAACCCTGCTGCGCTGTTTCCACAGGCTTCAGGTCGTAGCGGATTTCATCGGCATTGAGATACATCACACCTGTGGTGTTACCCGTAATCAGAAGTTTCTCGCCCTTGTCGAAGGTAGAAGCTTCTACGGCAACCTCTGCCACGCCCAGCTTGGAGAAGTATTTCATCACCTTGCCCACGAGCACCTTCTTCTCGGTAGCCACAGAACCATAGTGCTTGTTCCACTCGCCGAGGGTCTGCCCCTGGTAGTAACCATCCCAGAAACCACGGTTGAATACGGTGGCAAGTCTTTCATCCCAGGCATCCTTCTTCTCTTCGGTGAAGGTACCATCCAATACGGAAGCTATCGCCTCCTTGTAGCACTTCACTACGGTATATACGTATTCAGGACCACGGGCACGACCCTCAATCTTGAAGACGCGTACACCGGCATCCATCATGCGGTCGATGAAGCGGATGGTCTTCAGGTCCTTCGGACTCATTACATACTTGTTGTCGATTTCCAGCTGGTTGCCGGTTTCGTTATCCGTAACGGTATAGCTGCGGCGGCAAATCTGAACGCATTCGCCACGGTTAGCAGAGCGGTTGGCATTGGCAAGGCTCATATAGCATTTGCCCGATACAGCCATGCACAGGGCGCCATGGCAGAACATCTCGATGCGAATCTGCTTGCCCATAGGGCCGCAGATATTCTGCTGCTCTATCTGCTCATGGATATGCTTCACCTGGTCCATGTTTAATTCACGTGCCAGAACGGAAACATCCGCAAAGCGTGCATAAAACTTCAAAGCCTCTGTGTTAGAGATATTTAACTGTGTGGAAAGGTGCACTTCCTCTCCTACTTCATTGCAATAGCTCATCACAGCCACATCGCTGGCGATGACGGCAGAGATGCCTGCCTCCTTGGCAGCATCAATGATTTCCTTCATCGTAGGGATGTCGTTATCGTAAATCACTGTGTTGACGGTGAGATAAGTCTTGATGCCATGCTCGTTGCAGGTGGCAGCAATCTCACGCAGGTCGTCGATCGTAAAATGATTGGCAGAATGTGAACGCATGTTCAACTTGCCGATTCCGAAATATACGGAGTCGGCACCAGCCTGAATAGCGGCAGCCAAAGACTCGCGCGAGCCCACAGGTGCCATCACCTCAAATTCGTTTATCTTTGTATTCATGAATGCAAATTTCTATTTTGGGTACAAAGGTACTGCTTTTCTTTGAAAAATCATACTAAAAGGCGCATAAAGATATATAATAAGGTATAAAAACAAAAATAGTAGCCACTAAAACCTGATATTTTAGCTGGCTACTATCTATTTCTAGAATGCCTTGGCATGAACGCATTTCATGTTCTTTTCCAGCTGGGCAGTAGAGCTGGCACCTACCAGTACGCTGGTTACGCCTTTCTGGTGCAGAATCCACGCCAGTGCCATCTCGGCGAGGGTTTCGCCACGTTCGCCGGCTTCAGCATTCCATTGCTTCAACTGCTCCAGGAGTTCCGGAGTCAGGGCGCTGTGCTTCAGGAAGTGCTCCTTTGCCATGCGGCTATCGGCAGGGATTCCGTTGAGATAGCGGTCGGTGAGGAGACCTTGGGCGAGGGGAGAGAAGGAGATGAATCCGATGCCGTTTTCGTGGCAGTAGTCGAGGGTTCCGTTCTCCTGCGGCGCACGGTCAAGCATGTTGAGTCTGTCCTGGAAGATGAGCAGCGGACAGTCGCGCTCCTTCAGGTATTTATCTGCGAACTTCAGGGCTTCCAGTGGCCATCGGCTGATGCCGAGATAGAGCGCCTTGCCCTGCTTCACGATATCTACCATAGCCTGGAGGGTTTCCTCGAGTGGGGTATTTGGGTCGTAGCGATGACTGTAGAAGAGATCCACATAGTCCAGATTCATGCGCTTGAGACTCTGGTCGAGGCTCGCCATCAGATACTTGCGAGAGCCCCAGTTGCCGTAAGGACCTTCCCACATATCATATCCCGCCTTGGTAGAGATGAAGAGTTCATCGCGGTAAGGCAGGAAGTCATCCTTCATCAGTCTGCCCATGGTTTCCTCAGCACTTCCGTATGGAGGACCATAGTTGTTGGCAAGGTCGAAGTGGGTGATTCCGTGGTCGAAGGCATAATGGGTGATGGCACGGCTTCTCTCGTAAGGATCCACTCCTCCGAAGTTGTGCCAGAATCCCAGACTAACCTTAGGCAGCAAGACTCCGCTCTTGCCGCATCTCTTGTAAAGTGCCTCTGCATCGCCATAGCGATTGGCATCGGCTGTGTAGATTCCTTTTAAGTCCATAATTCCTAATTATTTTATTTTATGTTTGAATAAGCTGCTGTCTGATTATTTCGGCAGCGAGATGGTGAACTCCGACCACTTGTCTTTCTCGCTCTTCACACTTATCTTGCCGTTATGGGCGTTGATTACCTGCAGCACGTAGTTCAGACCGATGCCGAAGCCGCCACGAGTCTTCCGGGCATCCTTTTCGTGCTCAGCGGCGCGCTCAAAGCGGTTGAAGATGGTCTTCAGTTCGCTCTTGGCTATGCCGATACCCTCATCAAAAACCTTGATATAAACGTTTCTGTCATCCTCCAGGGTGGAAATCTCAATGTTGATTTCCTCCTTCGAGTACTTGGTGGCGTTATCTACCAGATTGCTGATTGCCTCCTTCAGATATTCCTCGTCGGCTAGGGCAGAGGTGGCTCCAAACCGGGTGGTGATATGGATTGGTTTCGCTGATTTCGCCTTGTATTTATCCACCACATCCTCTATCATCGTTTCCAAATTTACTTCCGCCTTCTGAATATGCAGCTTGCCGTGCTCCAGTTTCGAGATGGTGAGCAGGCGGTTGATGAGGGCAAGCAGATGCTGCGCCTCGTCTTCTACGATGCAGAAATATTTCTCCTTCATTTCCGGCTTCTTTTCCAGTACGCCGCTGTGCAGATACTTGGTTCCCATGATGATGGAGGTGAGCGGCGACTTCATATCGTGAACCATCGCATAGGAGAAGTCCTCGCGCAGCAGTCGCACCCTTTCCTGCTCATCGATGTAGTTGATCTGGTCGATGAGGCTCAGGATGATTACCACCGTGGTAAGGAGAGAGGTGAGAACCGTGAACTTGCTTTCGTAGAAGGCAGCGAGCAATGCCTGTGCCCTGACATCCGGTGCCAGGTTCCAGGGCGTTTCATATCCCATCTGGTGAACGGTCATCTGCAGCGAGTTCCACATCCAGAACAGCTGCATGCAGAGCACGGCTATCAGTGCCGTGGTGCTGAGTGCCTTGGCTCTATTCGTCTTCATCTTTCACAAGCATTTCAGGCAGTTTCCTGCTCAGGGCAGCGAATCCGCCTATGGTTAATGCCGTACCGGCTATCAGGAGCAATATGCCGAGCACTTTCGATTCAAAATGGAAGGGAACCAGAGTGGATACGAAATAGAGCACGATGAGAATGATGGTGCTGCGTGTCTTGCCGTATATCCAGCTGCAGTAGCAGAGGGTGATAAAACCGAGCACGGTCAGATCTACATTGATATCACCACTGGTTGTTACCGACATCATGCATGCAGGCAGCATCATGATCGAGAGGGTAAGCAGCTGCACCCATCTCTTTTTGCCGCAGCGGATCAGTTCCTCCTGAATGGCGCCGAAGAAGATGTAGGCAGATATAAACGATCCGTTGATATTAAAAGGCAGGAAGCCGAGATAGCTCATCTCCATCATCTGCTTGGGCAGGAAGTCGAGATGGAAGAGGTTCATGATGGAATAGAAGACCATGGTGAAGCCCAGAATCGGAATGGTGCAAATGGTCATCGCCTTCCATTTGGCGGCAGGAATCACCTTTCCAAGCGAGAACCTGGAGAATTTGTAATGTCCGAAGGTGAACCATACGATGAGTATGCCCAGGAATCCGATGACTATCATAAACGGATAGATGGATTCCTCCAGCCCTTCTATCTGCTGGCTGTGGGTGCCCGAAGGCATGTTCATAGCCATGTAGAGTCCCACCAGGAATCCTCCCAGGAAGATGGTGCTGAGATATTCTGCCAGGAACAGTATGTAGTATAATATCGCTTTCAGCATAATGATGTCTTTTCTGTCTTTTTTCTTTATTCTAATTTGATTCTCGTATAATGTTATGTGGGGGTAGGGGAATGTTTATTCTGCGATGAGCTTGAATCCCACTCCTCTGATGGTTTTCAGTTCTACGGCAGGCTCGTCTTCCAGTGCCGTGCGGATTTTCTTGATGAAAACATCCAGGCTTCTGGAAGCGAAGTAATCCTTGTCTTCCACGCCCCAGAAACGGCTTAGTACGGCTTCCCGGCGTACCACCTCGTTCTTGTTTACCGCCAGCAGTTCGAGGATCTTAGCCTCCCGTGCGGTAAGCATTTTCTCGCTGCCTTCCTGAATATCTTTCAGGGTGGCGTGGTTGGCATCCAGTGTATATCTTCCCAGCTTGATTTGGCAGCTGGCATTCTCGCTGCGCTTTCCGGCTTTCAGCTGGATGAGGCTGTGGATGTGGGCATCAAGCTCTTCGGGAATAAAAGGCTTCTTGATATAGTTGTTGGCTCCGGCGGCATAACCTGCCTTCAGGTCCTTGGGTGAGGTGAGACCGGTGGTAAAGAGGATGATGGTTTCTCCATCCACCTCTCGGATGTTCTTCACCATCTCGATGCCGTCCATGATAGGCATGTCGATATCCGATACGATGACATCGGGCTGAAAGTCTCTCCACGCCTTCAGTCCTTCCTTGCCGTTAACGGCGGTTTTCACTTCATATCCTCCGATGATATCCTCGAAGCAGCTTTTCTCCATATAGGCGAGGTTTTCATCATCCTCAACCAGGAGTAACTTAGTATCAGCCATAATCTTATCCGTTTTTGATGATTACGGGAGCCAAATCAGCCATTGTCTCCTTTTCCGCTGCAAAGATACATCTTTTTTGTGAAAAAGCCATATTAAAAGTGGGAGATTAACTTAAAGATAACGTTGGCGCCTTATCTCAGAATGGCAGTGCAAAGATACGGATTTTTTGGGGAACCACCAAATTTTGGTTGGCGATAAGGGGCGATTTTCAGCAGCTTTCAATTTGTAACTGCGTTAATAATCCTAACTCGCTCTAAATTGGACTTTGATTGAAAATCAAGAAGTTGGGCGTTTGCCTATATTATATAGGTAACAATATGGAAACGAGCGGACTTCTGCTCGTTTCTGTATTTTGCAATATACAAAGAACGCCTCAATTCGGGGACAAAGATACGATATTTTTCTTAATATCCCATAACTAGCAAGGAGAAATTTACGGAATTTAGAACTTTTTGAGTTAAATCTGATGCTTACCAACAATATGTATCCAAAAACAAACAGCAGTATTCGGATATAGCTTATCCGAATACCTGCTGCCATAACGTTTTGTTGCTGACGATGATTCTGACATCGGCTTTCATGTACTTTTGCAACACAGGGGACTTTTGTCTCTGTGTGCTCACTGTGGCTGTAGCCATAAAATAGTTGCCATCATCCCTATGTATGAGCTTGGCATTATGGCTTATGATGTCGCAGTGATAAGATGCATTGTCGTTGCCCTCAAAAGAAACGTGAGCAGTTCTTGGCTCATCAAAAAGATACAAATACTTGTATGGCACAAACACCTGTATTGTTCTTTGGTTTATAACCTCACCATTAGCCTCTATAGATATAGGATAAGGTGTCTTGTAGAAAGCAACTGCGAGGGCGAGGACTATTATCGTAATGATAACTGTCCCCAAGCTGACGAGGCGAGGAGGAACCTTGCCTATCACGTTCCTCACCTTCTCGCTTCTCAACTCGATGTTATCTGATTCTTTTTCTTTCTGTTCCATATCAAAAGTATTTTTAGTTTCCCAATTCCAACTGATTCTTCACAAGGTTATAGTATGCCCCTCGCTTGGCAGTCAAAGACTCATGGTTGCCAACCTCAACGACCTTACCATGGTCTATGACTACGATTTGGTCGGCATTCTTCACCGTACTCAGTCGATGAGCCACAATCACGACAGTCTTGCCCTTGTAAAACTTATCCAAGTTCTCCACGATGCTTCTCTCATTGTTGGCATCGAGCGAGTTGGTCGCCTCGTCAAGGAAGATGTAGTCGGGATTCTTATACACCGCCCTTGCTATCAAGATACGCTGTTTCTGTCCTTGGCTCAGTCCCACGCCATCTCGTCCAATCTTGGTGTTGAACTTCAGAGGCAAAGCCATCACGTAATCCTTGATGCAAGCTATCTCTGCTGCTTTCAACAATCGTTCCTTGTCTATGTCGCCATCATCAACGGCTATGTTTCGTGCGATACTCTCCGAGAAGATAACACCATCCTGCATGACAACACCACATTGTCTGCGCCACCATTTCTTGTTGAGCTTGTTAATGTTGGTATTGCCAATGTTGATTTGTCCCTCCAAGACAGAATAATAACCTAGCATCAAGCGGATGAGGGTGGTCTTTCCACTGCCAGAAGCACCAACAATAGCTGTCACCTTACCTTGCGGAATGTGAATATTCACATCGTCTATGGTCTTACGCAAAGCATGTGGGTCGTACTTGAACATAATGTTCTTGATGTCAATGCCCTCATTCTTATCTTCAATAGAAGTCAGCAAGCCTTCCTTTCCATTCTCATCATCCATCTGGTGAATCTCGTTGATTCGCTCCAAGCTAATCTTCACATCTTGCAGAGAATAAAAGAAGTTCATCAGTTGCTCCACAGGTGAGTTGAGTTGTCCGATGATGTATTGCACGGCAAGCATCATGCCGAGTGTCATTTGACCATGAATCACAGCGGTTGCAGCCACCACCGTGATGATGATGTTCTTCACCTCATTGATGAAGATGCTTCCTGCCTCCTGAGTTTGTTGGAGCTTGAGCGATTTCATCTGCACACCGAACAAGTCTGCTTGCGTGTCCTCCCATTCCCATCTTCTACGCTGCTCACAATCCTGCAACTTGATTTCCTGCATGGAGGTGATAAACTCGTAAGTTTTGTTGTTGTTGATGGCTTGTTGCTCAAACACCTCATAGTCAAGCACCTTTCTTCGCTTTAAGAACAAGGTCATCCATGTACCATAGAGGATGCTTCCCAACAAGAAGATGGCAAACACCGTCTTATTGTAGAAGAACAGCACCACCGAAAATACCACGAAAGTAAGCATAGCAAAAGCTATGTTGAGCGTCTGCTGAGTAAGGAAGTTGTTCACACGACTATGGTCGTTCATTCTCTGCATCAAGTCGCCCATAAGTTTCGTGTCAAAGAAAGACATCGGCAGCTTCAAAAGTTTGATGAAGAAGTCGCTCACCAACGATATGTTGATGCGCAGAGATATGTGTAGCAACAACCATCTGCGTATAAAGTCGATTACAGTTCTGCTGATGGTAAGCATCAACTGTCCCAACAGTATAAGCCAAACGAATCCTATATCTTGGTTCTTGATACCGACATCCACGATGGATTGGGTAAGAAATGGCAAGACAAGCTGCAAGAGGCTTCCGACTATCAAACCCAAGATGATTTGTCCGAAATACTTGCGGTATTTCTTCACATATCCAAAGAGAAATCGGAAAGACCTCTTTTCTTTTAAGTTCGCTTCACCCTCCATCTTATAAGTGAAGAAAGCAGGGGTGGTTTCCAAGAACATAGCAATGCCCTTGGCCTCTCCATTAGATTTCGTGCTTACCCAATGCTTTTTGAACTCATCTAAGTCATAAGTTACCAATCCTTTTCCTGGGTCAGCGACATAGAACTTCTTTCCATTCTTAACCTTATATAAGACTATAAAATGATTTTGATTCCAATGGAGAATACATGGAAGAGGAACTTTTTCCAATTCTTTTGTTGCTATTTTTCCGCAAAAAGTATGGAATCCTAATGTATTTGCCGCATCATTGATACCTAACATAGATACGCCTTCCGTTGTTGCGAAGCAAAGTTTTGACAGATACTCTGATGAATATTTCTTACCATAATATCCACAAATCATCTGTAAACATGCTATACCGCATTGCATGGAATCGTGTTGATATATTATTCTTATTTGTCTTTTCATAATGCTTTTTTATTTACTGATTCTACTCTCTTCTTCTCCATTAGAGTTGTTTTTCTTGAAAGACATTTTGAATTTGTTAATATTGTATCGTAAAGTAATACTAACATTGCGACTATCTGGTGAGAGCGTACGACAAGATTCTATATTATATAAATAAGTGTTGTTGTTCGGCGTGGATTTGCGTAATAAATCATTGCCTGATATGATTAATGTTAATCTCTTGTTTTTACAGAAAGTCATATATGTACCCACAGTAAGACCATAAGCTGCCTGGAAAGAAGAGCCTAATGATTTGTAGGCAGAAGCAATATTTATGTTACAAAACAGCATCACATGATTTGTTATATCAAACTGATTGACAAAATTACCTGCAAATAAAGCCTTATTATTATTCTTTTCTCCTAAAAAAGGAAGTTTTGTTATATCATAGTGAAAATCACCATTATATGCAAAACGAAATAGACCAAATTTATCTGAATAACTTGCACGCAAATCAAAATAGTCTACATTTGTATTAATAGGCTTGTTAACGATTATATTATCCCCCATTGAAGAAGTTTGAAATACATACAAGGGATAATCATGCTTATGGTAGTAATTCAAGTCTACACTAATTTTGTTTTTATAAACAAAAGACAAATATAGATTGTTTGAAATCATATGAGTTAAAGATACATTTCCTTGTTCATAAAGGTGTGCATTAATATAGCGCATCAACGGTGATATATCTTGAAATTTGGGGCGATAACCTTTTGTTTCATATCCCATAGATACAATAAAAGATGGAGAGATTTGATACTCAACTTCTAAAGCAGGGAACACATTCAAACACTTCTTTTGCAAAATATTACTATCATATTCTTTGTAGCGATTGGAAGAATATTCAAACCTTACACCACCATTAAAATATAAATGCTTGAACTGGCTAGACAAATTGGCATATAAAGCTCCAACATAGTCCTTTAACTTCGTTTTGTTATTATAATCATATTTTTCTTCTTCATTGTTGGATATAGAATACCCATTGTTTATAATATAAGAGTGTTTCATACCAGTCTGTAATTGTAAAATATGACATAATGTTTGATTATAATCTAATTTTAAAGTATAAACTTCATATCTATTTCGACCATAAATATCAGCATAGGGTGAAGTTGTTAGCTTTACAGAATTATCATCTTTTGCTAAAGAGTTAATATAACCTAAATTGATATCCAAATTGGATTTTTGCATAGTATGCAAATACTTTGCCTCAACATTATGCGTAATATTTTTATCTTTATCATCTTGGACTGTAACTATTTCGGTTGTCTGATGTTTGACGGTAGAAGACTCTATGTCATTAGAAATATTTGAAGTTTTATTTACTTCTAGCATGTACTGAATATCAAATACATTATTTTGGGTAGGCGCAAAGGATGTATTGAAAATAATTCCATGTTGTGCAAAGTGCCCAATTTCATTATTTTCAGATACATTATTAGTAGTTACCTCTTTTGAATTTTGCTGATATATGTTATACTTGTTTGTTGCTGATTCTTTTGAACGTGAGTCTTTGAAAGTATATGATATGTAGCTTTTCCATTTTCCATTTTTTATATTGACATCAGCCGTTTGAGAATCACTATATCTCCTTGCAAATATAGACTTATGTTTTATCTGCGAAGAAACATAATCTTTAAATTCTTTTACAGTTTTAATTTTTATAACAGCATCATATTCTGAGCCGTAAGCAGAAGAAGCATGTGGCTCTACGCTAATGTCTTTAATTTGGGAAGGTTTTAATGAATTTAACTCTAAAGAGTTGCTTACTTCTCGTCCATTTATCAAGATAAGGATTTTACCTTTTCCTATCATTGAGATTCTATCTTCATTAACTGTGACAAATGGCAAAAATGATAAAACGGAATATACGTCAGGTTGTTTTTCTAAAGACGAACCAGAAACAGTTATTTTATATTCTCCATTTTTATATACAACTCTTCTCTTCCCTGTAACAACAACCTCCTTTAACATCTTTTCGTTTGGCTCTAGTATAATAGTACCAAGATTTACAGAATCACTTTGTTGTTTTTCCAAGGAAATTTTAGAATTATTATAGCCAATACCAGAAAGTAATAAATAACACTTACGATGCGGAGATTTTATCATGAAGTGACCATTTTCATCAGATACGGTTCCTGACACAAAAGAGGAGTCTTTACAACTTTTCAAGACAACACTTATATAAGACAAGTTTTCTCCCTGCTTATTCTTCAATAAACCATAATAGTTTTGCCCCATAGATATAACACTTCCAAGTGTATAGAAAACAAAGAATAAAATATACCGTTTCATAAATGTTCATTAAAAATATCCTAATAAAGCAAAAGAGTATGTGCCAATCAAAGTCAGCACATACTCTTCACATTTTTACTGCAACTCAACCACAAACGTTAGTCATCTGTTATTGTAGTTGTTGTGGTGGTAGTTGTGGTGGTATGAGAGTGTCCCTCGCCATCTGTAGTAGTTGTAGTGGTAGTTGTCGTTGTAGTAGACACCTTGCCACCACAAATTGTCTCAAGTTCACTTTGGGACAACTTGTCAAATTTTGCAAATGTTTCCATTTTTAATTCCTTTCTTATTTAAATTAATATTGCTCCAGGATCTGCGTTCTTGGATGTACGCCTTTTAATCAGACGGGGCTGATTCATATCCATAGTGCTTATTGGGCAGAAAGGGTATTGGAATAATTGCACCAAAACAAAAGCAAACTGCAATTATTTGCCTCATTTTGTATTCCGTGCGCAAAGGTATAAAGACTTTTTGAAACAAAATAATTTAAGGAGAATATTTAAACTATATTAAACTAAGTTGTACATGGTTATACTTTGCATAATGACAAGTAAAGTGCAACAATAATTACTTTACGTCTAGTTTACAGCATTTTTATTCTATAGTTCTTCTCCATACCTCATTCAATCTTATCGCATCCATAGGTTTTGTCCTATAGTTATATCAGTGTCAGCAAACACTTATATCAGCATCACCTTATGTTTATACCGGTACGAGCCAGTGCCTATATCGACATCGACTTACGTTTATATCGACATCGACTTACGTTTATACCGGCATGAGGCAACCCTTATCGATGTTGTTCAATGCCTCTATAAGTTTCGTGCATTGTTATACCGATTCCGCCACATCCCATAACGTGACTTTTAGCTGGAAGCCACCTTCGGCATAGTAAAACAAAGTTTCGGCAGAGAGGTCATCCTACACTCTCTGCCGAAACACTTACAAATTCCGTTTTCAGGCAATTTATTCCGTATGTATAGAAACATGCAGATGTATTACAAGGAAACGTTTTACAATCTTTCTTTTTCATCTGCTCCCGCATCTGTCATTACCTGATGCTTCAACTTATTGTGAGGGTGTAAATTGAAAATAACAGATAGCTGTACTGAGCGAGTTTTATAACTTCTATCTTGGCTCATGATATTTATAGGCGAATATAATGTACACCTATTGTGGTTGTCATCTAAGATGTCATTGAATTTGAGCTGAACTTGCAAATTGTTCTTTAGAAGTTTTTTCTTCACATACATATCTAACAAATTCGTACTCTTGGATTTTATGAAACCATCAGCCATGCTAGATGTATAGCAATAAGAAACTCCAAATTGCCAAGTTTTCAATACAAATTGATTGTTAAAAAGCCCAACAAATCCCAAAGTCTTAAAATTTTCATTCACACTATATTTTGAAGCATCCAAAAATTGCTTGTTCAAATCCAATTCAATAATAGGATGCCAAACTCCAACAACAGGTTCTCCTGTCAATGAAGCTGACACCAAATCTATACCGCTAATATTTGCACTTGTCAACTTGATGATGTTTCTGTCATAGTCATACCACTCAAACCAATTGTAAATCGGATTGGAATCATGCTCATATTCTACGGATAGATTCAACCAAGAGTAGGATATAGAAGCATCTATCATATGCTCAATGGTACTCTTTAAATATGGATTCCCTCCTTCGTAAATGTATCGGGTATCATAAGTTACGTTGTTTGACAATTGTGAATATGTTGGTCTTGATATTTTAGAAGAATATCCCAAGGACATTTCAATATCTCCATGAGAATAGCCTAATTGAATGTTAGGAAACCAATTGTTATAATTATATGACAAATCATCTTCCGCACTATTACCTCTAGTTGTATTTGACAAATGCTCATAACGAATGCCTCCACCAATAGTTAAATCAGTAGTTTTAAATGTTGCATTCAAGAATCCTGCAACTCTCTTTTCTGAAACGTCAGCTATGGATGATTCTATCAAATCGCTTTGGCTATTGTACTTTTGCTTACTTCTGGTAGATGTTACCTCTGTTCCTACTTCAGCATTGAGATTCTCCAACAGTGGGTATGACAACGTTATCTTGTTTGCTATAATCCTACCATTGGATGTATTGGAAGTTGGAATAACTTTTGTCTCAGTCGCCATCTGTTCTGTTTGTACTTTTTCTGTGTATCTTTTTGTCCAATACAGCATAGAATTTGCATCAATCTTCATTTTGCCAACTAGTCCAGAATAGTATAAGTTCAAATGAGAATTTGGCCCTCCTTTGCTCATTCCGTCTTGGTATATAGCATCATAACTATTTGACTTGCCATTGATTGAGACGCTCTCTTCTCTATTCCAAATATAATAGCGTGTAGGGAAGTCTCTCTGCAACTCATAGAATCCACCTATATGATGTTTCTTGCTTAAGTCTAGGTCAAATCCCATTTTGTTGACAATTCCCCAAAAGCGATTGGCATGTTTTAAATCTATGGTGTGGAGTTCTATGTTGTCTTTTCCAAGTATGTTGTTTCTTACATCTTGGGAAATGTCTGTAGCTTGATTCTTGACTTGAATATTGTCGTAAACATTAATTTTATTTTTATGATAATAAAGATTCAAATCGTTTTTTGATGAGAATTTTGTCGCTCTTTTGTTTGTGCCAATGAAGTCCAACCCAAATCCGTTATTATTGTCATCAAGAGTCTTGATGACAATAACGCTTTTCTTGTCTGCTGCATATTTTGCCCCAGGAGTAGTCAAGACCTCAATACTTTTCACCTTTTGAGAACTAAGTCTTTCTAGTTCTGCAGGGTCTGAAATTTCTCGATTGTCAATGTAGATGGCAGACTGTCCCTTGCCTAAAACCGAGATTCCTTCATCGCTGACTTTTACTCTTGGCAATTGGGAAAGAATATCCGTTGCACTTCCTGCATCAGCTAAGAATGAGCCGGAAATCAAGGTGCAAGTACCACCTGGCACCAAATGTAGCTTAGGCATTTGACCTTTGATTACCACTCCTTGAAGTTCTGTAGTTTGCTCCTCCAATGAAATATGCATACCATCACTAATTTTTGTAGTAAAGAATGTCTTGTAGCCAATTGAGGATACACTTAAAATGCAGTTTGTAACATCTTTACGATTTATTGAAAAAAGTCCATCCTTATCAGAAAGTTCCCCTTCTACAAAAGAGGAGTCCTCTTTGTTCAACAAAGAAATTGTTGCAAATGGTACAGGCGCATCTTCCTTGTCGCAAACAACTCCATGAATCAACTGTGCATTAACCTTGATGCTTATGACACATAAAAAAATAAATAACAAATTCTTCATAATTATTCCTCCCACTTCTGTTTGTAAGGATTATATTTACATTTTAATGGCTTGTCGTAAATGTCTGTTACAAAAGCTCTACAATCATTGCAAATGTATCTATATTCGCAATCTTTGCATATACGAATTTCATCCTTTGTTATGTCCCAATATCTTTGAAATTCATTAGACCGAACTATTTCTGCTATAGAGTGGTCTCGGATATTTCCATATGCTTTAGACAGACAAGGACAATTTTTGATTTGTCCATCTGCCGTTATTGATAGTTTTCTGTTTAGACATTTATTTTTCAATATGCCTTCTGTAAAATTGGATATAGAAGATGGCATACAAAAAGAAGAGCGATTAATTTTGCCGCAATCAGTCGTAGCCTCTATCTTTTGTTTCAAATAATAAACAAAACCGATGCCATGATAAGTTGTGTCGATGAGACTCTTATGATAAGTATCGGTTGGAGCTTCATAGACAAATATAGACAAGGGTGGATATTGGGCGGCAAGTTGGAGATAATTAGACGGACTTATACCTTCCTTGTATTTTACAATGATGTCAACACTCTTAAAATCAGCCTTATAAAAATGACTAGCTATTTTTGATAATTCTTGAATATCTGCGTCATAGAATATACGGATTTCCAAATGTGCGCAATGAAGAGCTTGTAACTCTTCTGATATTTTTTTGAAATTATGATTACTTGTAGATTCTATGTCAATAATAGCATTTTCAATTTCATTTGGGGAGAACCATACTTTCTTAAGCTTAGGAAACAGAGATATATCATTAACTAAGCTAGCAAAGTTGTTGCTTAAAAGAAATTCAGCAAAACCGAGCACATCTACATTTGGATATTTGCTTACGATACTGTCTAATTTGTGCTTTCTAAACTCATCTAGAAGAGCATAAAACGCATTCTCAAAGAACAGAGTTCTCTGAGTGCAACAATCATATACCATTGTTCGTGTATACCCTTTTGTAAAAAAGATATTTGAGTACACATACAAATATTTATTTCTGTTCATAATCGCCTATTTTTGAAAAATCGATGATACATGAAATACGCTTTGACGGACGCTCGATAATTGCATAACTTTCCGTATAGTCGGACAACAGCAAGTCGTTGCTGTCTTTTTCAGGCAACATTAACTCCTTTTCTATAATGCCATTAAAAAATAAAGGCAAATGTGCCATTTGTTCATTACTGAAGATTTTATTTCCCATCATTTTATAATTTTTCAGCTACAAGCCTGTCTAAATACGAGTTACAAAGTTGTCCGTAAGCAACAAATTGCCCTACAGGATTCACCTCCAAGAATATATATTCCCCCTTGGGAGTTACCACCATATCTATAGAGCCGGTGTTTAAATGCAATAATGCCACTAACTTTTCTAACTTCAGCTTAATAGAATTGGGAAGATTGTATGGAACATACCTTAAGACTTCTCCCTTCCTGCTGTCAACTGCTGTGTCTGCATCTTGCTGTGAGAAAATAGCATAAGGATAGTACATGCCCTTCAAAAAGAATATCCTTAACTCGTATTCTTTTTCCAACCTCGTTTGTAAACATGATGCCATAAAGGTAGGAGGTATTGGAGCTAAATCGTTAAGGTCGTTTGTATATGAAAAGAGAAAATGATGATTGTCAATTTCATAGAAGCCCTCATAAATTGGCTTTGTTATGGTAGGTTTGCTCATCATGATTTCGTCTTTTTTGCATATTACATATGTAAATGGTACATTCAATCCTACCTGGGAAGCCAAGTCTAACACATGTAATTTGTTTACAGAATGAGTAAAATAACTGCCAATTGTTCTAGACTCTCCAATTTTTTCCTCTATAGTCATATACACATATTCTTTCAGGGTTTGGTATTCCTTTCTGATATGTGATAATTTTACCTTTGAAAGTTCTGTTTTCTTGTAATTAAAATGTTTTGGAGCGATTCCATCCCTTCTATACCAATAAGAATCGCAAGATAACAAATTGTATTGCTTTTTGTTTCTTTCTACTATAATTTTCTCACTTGATATATAAGTGAAAACATAATCGTCTTCCATATTTAGACGGATAAAGCCTTTCTTCATAGCCTGTAGCCACATACAAACTTGTGAGGTCGCATAATCACTTCGTTGAGAAAATATAAGTATCATAAACCTTAATTTTAAAAGGAGGTTGCAGGGAATGTTGTCTCTGCAACCTCTAATGTTAGAATTCTACGCTTGAGTCTAAGTCACTATCATGATCTTTGTTGGAAACCTTTTCGCACGTATCAGCACCAGCTTTTGCTGACCAAGTCATACTAAAGTTGTCCACGTTACCTCCGACCACATTCTGAAGTGCCTCAGAAGCAAACTCTTCGTTACAGTTGAATTTTTTCATTTTCGTCTGTATTAAAAAGCATTTCTACTATAGCGTTAGAAATATTGCTGCTATTGAGTTGTAGTGAGCTTAAATCAATATAGCTATCTGATTTCGTTTGCAAAGGTATTGCAACTTTTCTTATAAACCAAATAAATTAAACTACATTAAACTATTTGACTGTGTTTTTAAACTTGTTTTATCATTTTGATAAAAAAATACATAAATAGCCAACACGTTGTTTTATCAAAGGCAAAAACATAGTCATTTATGATAGTTGCTTTGTCCGACATTAAACTTACGCTTAATTTCATTTGATTCACGAAGTAATCTACTTGCTACACTATCTTTACAAGCTGCCATTTCTATCATTTCATAATGATAGCGAACAGAATCCTCATAAGCAGTAACACGATTTCTTACATTGTTGATAATATCTTCATCTCGTTGCACATTGAAATGCTTTTCGATGTAGCGAATATTCGGGTCATCAGATGGAAGAACCATTTTCAATGCCCTATATTTCAAGTCTGCCTCCTCCCAATCTTGATGCTCTCGCCATTGGGTGAGATTGCCCCAAATGGAGAGGACAAGGGATAGAGCCAAGCCTCCAATGAAAAGAAGAACATTCTTTGAGGTTGGCTCGAAGCGATGGGTTACAACCTTCTTTTGAGGTGATTTGTTCATCACTTCAAGTTTATCTTGCAATGCTTTTGAGGAAACATCATTCCCTTGTATCATCTGCTTGACTGCATCAACCAAGAACTTGCTTCGCTGCTCATTTTTGCCAAGTTCAACCTTAATAAGGTCAGCAAAAACGATAATGGCATCTCTTAATTTGGATATTTTACCTCTGACTTCCTCTTCTTTGATAAACATCGCATTGATTGACTTATCCAACTTGGTTATGTCATTACTTGCAGGAACGGTTTCCGCTCCTGCGTTCTTTGTGGAGACAGAAAGTTCATCAACTTTCTGCTCCAATCTCTCAACTGTGCCGTAGATGGCTTCCAATAGTTCTTCTTTCATGTTCGATTCTAATTTTAAGTTTGTAACTTGCATCAAAGGCTGAAGCCCTTTCTGCGTTTTCTCTTTTTCTTCTTGGCGGATTCATCCTCTGGGAATGGCTCATAAGTTTGGGCATTAGACGGAGCGAACAAGCCGATGGAAGAAATACCACTCCAAGTGTCTTGGGTATGTTCTGCCGTTGGTTGAGTCTGTTCTACTTGGTGACAACTTGGTTGTCCTCCCTGCATAGATTCGGCTCTTGGCGATACACGATTATACTCAGTGCCAAGTCTTGCATCCAACTTGACAATGCTGTATTCTCGGCTAATCTGCGTACCCTTGAAGCTATATCCATCCTTGCAAAAACGGATGCCTTGAACCTTGCTCCGCTCCTTGTCCTTATAGACAAGCTCCAGGTGAACACCTCGTTTTTCAAGCCCACTCTTGAACTTTTGCCAGCTATCTGCGACTTTCAAAGCATCATTGACGGCATTGTGAATCTCATATTTGGCTCGCTCAGCATTGCGTAACTTGCGAGTATTAGTATTGCTCTTGTCCGTTCCGTAGGTAAATCCATACTTGGATTTAAGAGCCTTGGTCACTTGCTCATTACGCCTGTAATCATTCCTGTCTGATATGAGCTTGCCCTCGTTATTGATGCGGTTATACACGATATGACAATGAGGATTGTCCGTGTTGTGATGCCTTACAATGATGAATTGGGTATCGGTAATGCCCATCATCCGCATGTATTCAAGGGCTATCTTAGCCATGAGTTCATCCGTCAAACGTGGCTTGTCCTCGGGCTTGAAGCTCAATGCGATGTGTCCCACAGGCTTCTTAATCCTTTGATTTAGCTGCCTTTGTAGCTCGAAACTTTGCGTCATCTCGGCATTCGTGCCGAGCAGAACACCATCGGAAGCAAGGATTTTCGCCTCGTCTTTGCCTGTCACATAGCGGATGCAACCACCAAATGATGCGCCTTTCTTTAGCTTTCCTATCATGTGGTATCCTCCTTTCTGTTCATTCCGCTTGGCTTCGGTTTATAACTTGCTTGGCGATACTCGCCAAGGATTTCTTTCAATCTTCTCAACAAGTCCACCACATATACATGGGTTTCATGGAAACCTCTCTGATGCGACAGCTTGGTAAGTTGGTTGAGGTTGTTTGCCATACCAATGAGGTTCTTGGCGATGGCTACCGTCTCTGCATTGTGTCCGCTGACCACCACGCCGTTCAAGGCGGACTCACGGATGTACTCCGCCAATTTGCGGTTGGCTTTTCTCGCCCTCAGTCTCAAAGCCTCGTAGCTTGGCTTCGAGAACTTCACCGTGACAGACTTCGACAGCTTGTGAATCCTGCCTGTGGGCGGTCTTCCGCCCTTTTTCTTGTATTGTTCATGTATGCTTGTCATTCGATATACTGTTTACAGTTGGTACACTCACTTTCTGCGACCGTCGGGAGCAAAATTCCTCCGCCCTCATGGTGGAGCGAGGCGTTTTGGGGTTCCCAAAACATAACCTCGCTCCCTCTCAGAACACGTTAGTTGGAACTACAGCCTTTCAGCTATCCACGCCCAAGGTCGCAGACCTTAATTCTCACAATTTGCGCCAAGCCTCGAAGTCCTCTTCATAAAGGCTTAGGTGGTGGCGCACGATGTTCTCGATGATGCCCGATACGCTCATGCGTCTCCCTCCGAGGATGCGGACGACACGATCAAGACGGTCTCGTACATCGGAACTGACGAAGACCGGCTTGCGGTCGTCAATCCTTGGAACTTGGAGGAAGGTCTGCTGATACTCCTCCAATGTCGCTTTGCGCTGCTTGCCGCTGATGCGCTTCTGCGGATTCGGTGGCGATTGAGCCTCATTCGTTGATGTTTCCTCTCTATAGGGAGTTGTTGCAGCAACTTTCTCTACAATTGCTCTCAACTCTGGGTTCTCTACATCATCATAGAGAGAATTACAACTACTTGGATTGGCTTTGTTGCCATACGTAGAGGGTTTAACAAAATCCAAATACTCTTTTTCCATCAGCTCCTTTTGCTCAGGAGCCAAGACTGCATCTTTTGTTTTTGCCATAGCTTATGCTGTTTTATTTGTTAGTATAGTGGTCACAGTTTGCACCATTGACCGATTGTCGGGTGCAAAGTAAGTGTACTGAGTGCAGCCATGCAACTGATTGGGTGTAACATGGCAATTTAGTTGTGGCTTGCTTATTTGCATACCGAGATAGCTGTGAGAACTTCAACGTATTTCTCAATTCATCATTGTTCATGTATTCGTTGCAGTCGTGCAAGTTTTTCTTGTTGTTTTTGGCGTTGAAGTCGGCAAACCCCGGCAACATACTGCCACAGAAATTAAAAACGCTTGTTTTTAGATTGCCGTGCCTTATCTTTGCACTCACAAGCGTGGAGCACAGCATATGCGTGGAGCTTTGCGACATACAACATAGTATTAACTTAGAAAAAAGAAAAGTATGGGATTCATCGTATTCGAGGAAGAGGCATTCAACTATCTTGATGCCCAGTTGGAGAACTTCGTGAAGCGCATGGACAGAATCCGTGAGCGCAGTGAGGACAAGACCATGAACAAGTGGCTCGACACGCAGGACGTGTGTCAGACGCTCAACATCTGCCCACGGACAGTGCAGACGCTTCGGGACAACGGAACTTTGGCTTATACGCAAATCAGCCACAAGACCTACTACAAGCCGGAGGACGTGATGGCTATCGTAGCAGTAGTGGAGGACAAGAAAAAGGACATGCGCTTTCGCAAGCGCACAGGTTAGGCTGTCAATATACAACAGCCACTTTATCCAATGCAGCAAGTAAACCGAGTAACGTAAGTATCAACAATAAAACGAGACAACTATGAGCAATGAAGTAATGACAAGAAACAGCGAGTGGATGAACCACATCGTGAACCACCTCAACCGAATGGTTGACAATTTTGAACGTGCCGTGATGAACTACCGCCCCATGCTTGACGGTGAGCGCTTCATGACGGACAAGGAGCTTTGTGCCAGGCTGCAACTGAGCCGAAGAACCCTGCAGGACTACCGAAACAACGGTGTCATCCCGTATATCCAGCTTGGCGGAAAGATACTCTACCGTGAGTCCGACATTCAGAAGATTCTGATGGCTAACTATCGTGAGGCGTACCGAATGAAGGGCTTGTAGGAGAAATACAAGTCCTTGATGAGTGGGGTGAAATGAACAAGGCGACAACGTATAACTTACCGAGCGTGGTTGTTATAGGTTGTCGCCTCATTTTATTGGCTATACCGAGTTGGTCGTGTTTGCCGGGTGTTCTCCGTATGGTCTGTATAAAATCTAATACCATGCTAAAACACACTGCGGTGGTTCGCCCAAGTGGCTGGAGGCGCAAAGCCTCCAAGGAACGTTGCTTGAAGGATTCCTATACAATTAGGAATCATCTCTCTTCATTCTTTTGCATTACATACTACTCATGCAATGCCAAAATATTAACATGCACCAAAATATTATATAGACTATGGAGATAAGAAAAAACACCTTTTTCTTCTTCGATTTTAAAAGGTGAAGTACAAATCCACTATAAATGGAAAAAACAGGTATTATAAGTATTTTAAACCATCCTATAACATCATAATATGAATAAAAAAAAGTACAAGCGTATGTTGCCCAGTACAAACATATCACAAATGCCATTACAAATTTCAAAAAGACAAATGTCACTTGTTTGTTTTTTAGGTACAATAGGAAATATGCTATAGGAACAACTGTTGCAAATAGCATATCTCCTCTCCATATTATATAAAAATCCAAAAGTCTCATTTTAGTTCATTATTTGTTTGACACTGCAATTTTAGAGAAATAAATTGAATAAAGCAAATGAATTTAAAACCTTTATAAAATTTTAACACATTAGTTTTCAAAGAATAGAGGTCATTGATGAAAAATGTAATTGCTACACCATTATATTCTTCGACCACAGGCAGACCAACTTCGGGCGGTTGGTCTGCTTTTTGATGATGGCTTGCATGATGAACTCACGAAAGGCTCTGCTCTCAATGCTGTCAATACGGAAGGCTACCGCAATGACGAGTTCAAGGCTATACACATCATAGCTGATGCGGTCGTTCTTCCTGACATGACGACGCACACCATGCTCTTTCAGAATGCCGTCCTTGAATACAGCCTTGACTGCCTTGCGCACATAGCAGCCGAATACATTATACATGTCGGCAATCTCCTGCATGGTCATCCATACAGTATCGGTCGGCATGGATACCGTTCCGCTCTCGCTGATAGTTATAACTCCTCTGTTCATTTTCCAATAGTTTTTTCGTTCGATAATCTGTTCCTTTCCCGCTTGGCAATAAGCTTATCCATGTCATTTGAAATCTTCTGCTCCGTCACCTGCGCATAGACCTGTGTGCTTGTAATGTCTGCGTGTCCCATCATCTTGGCTATGCTGCCGATGGGAATGTCCTCGTTGAGCATCAAGACTCCGAATGTATGGCGGCTGGCGTGGAATCCCAACTTATTACTTATGCCAAGCACCATTCCAAGGGTATGCACATCAAGATAGATGTCTTTCTTCTCACCCAGTGGAAAAACAGGCTTGCTGTCGTCCGTGGTATTGTAGAGCGAAAGAATCTTCTCGGCTATCGGATGGAGTGGCACGAAGAACTCCACGCCTGTCTTCTCTCTTTCCTTGCGGATGAACTTCCTACCCTCGGAGTTCTCACTGATATGGTGAGGGTACAGTTTCTTTACATCTATATAGGATAAGGAGGTGAGCGAGGCAAAAATGAAACATCTGCGTGCAAGCTCTGTTCGCTCGTCAGCCATCGGGGTAGAGAGCATCTTGACGAAGTCTGCCTTGCTGATATGGGTCATCTTCGGGGCTGCCTTCTTCTCATACCCTATCTTGGCTATGGGATTGAAGCGGATAATGCTCCTGTCCACTGCCTTGTACATCAACATGTTCAGCCAGAGAAGGCAATGGTTCACGTAGCTGTCTATGCGTCCCTGGTCTTGTTTCAGGAATAGCTTGTATTCCTCCCCGAAATTCTCGTCTATGTCCTCAAAGGCGATGTCGTCCTTATCCAACGAATGGACAAAGGCTCTCAGGTTCTTCTGCCATGTCCGCTTGTGCAGGAAGGTTTGTCTGGCTTTTGAGGTTCGATACCATTCCACGATGGTATCACCAAAGTTCAGCAAGAACCTTCCTGTCGTATCCTTGTCCTTCAACACAGCCTTCAGCATTTCCACAGTGATGATGCCATTGGCGGTAAGAAGTGAGTTGTATTTATCCTTGACCTCAGCAAGGAAACTTGCCAATCGTCCGTTGTCCCTTGCGTTCCGTACCTCTCCCTTCTTGGCGTTCCACTCCTGTGGGGTACAGGATATGCCTGTGGAAATGGCTGCGCTTTTGCCGTCAACGGTGATGCGGCAAAGTATGTTGGCTGTTCCGTCTGCCTTCACCTTCTGTCTGTTGATGTAAGGCAAAATTGAAAATGTACTTCTGCTCATAGTTGTTGTCCTTATAATATAATAATGTAGTTGAAACTGTAAAAAGAAAAGTTGAAAGCCCTGTTCATAATGCGAGAACGAAGTCCTTCTCGGTTGCAGCGATGAACTTGTCCATGTCCTCAAACAGCTTCTTTTGGGTTACTCTCGCATACCGCTGCGTCATCTTTACATCCTTGTGACCGAGCATCTTGCAGATGGTCTCCATCGGCACACCAGCCTCCAGCGTAATGAGGCTGGCGAACGAGTGTCGTCCCGAATGGTAGGAATAGGTCTTGCTCGTTTCCGCCAACTTGCAGATGGTGATGAGATCGATACGAACACGATTCGTGCTCAGCAATGGGAAAAGGGTATCTCTTGCCCCGTCCTCGTATTTCGCCATCAGCTCCAACGCCTCGGGCAGGAGTTTCACCCTGGCAAGTGTTCCGGTCTTCTTGCGGTTATAGATGAGCCATTTGTCGCCATCTTCCAACACCTTGACATTGGCTTTCGTGATGGAAACGGTGTCTATGAAGGCTGTTCCTGCATAGCAGGCGAAAAGAAACAGGTCACGGCTAACGGATAGTCTCGGCTTGTCTTCGGGTAGTTCCACATCACGGATTTTTATGAAATCAGACATGCTGAGAGCCTTGGGTGTCGTAACCCTTGGAGTGCCAACCCGATAATGGGCGAACAGCAGGTTCTTGCACAAGCCTCGCTCAAAGGCGATGCGGCACATCTTCTTGAAGAGCGACACATAGATGGTGATGGTTCCTGATGAAAAGCCTTTCTCGTCAAGCAGGTAATGGTGAAAGTCACTGATGAAAGGCTCGGTCAGCTGTCCGAAAGCCAAATCAGTCAACCTATACTTCTCCCCGATGAACTCAGCGAGATTCTTGCGAATCTTTCTGTAAGTCCAGACACTGCTCTTCGACATATCGATGCCCTCATGGGTGCTGAGTTCACTGATATGCTCGTCCACGAAGGAGAGAAGTGTGGTCTGTGTCTTGACGCTGCCCTGCAAAGCCTCCTTGACATCCTTAGCCTCGAAGACCGTTCTCTTTTCCACAAGCACATCGAAAGCCTTTTGGATGGAAAGCAACAACTGCTCGATGTCCTTGTTGGTCTCCACGGCTTCCTTGCTCTTGCCCTCCAATCGGCTGGCACGAGGATTCCAAAGCGATGGAGTGCAAGACAACTTGCAGGAGAACTGCGCCATAGTCCTGTTCACCGTGATGCGTCCCATGATGGGAGCTTTTCCATTCTTGTCCATTCCGCTCTTTTTTAGGTAGAGCAACACCTTGAATTTTTCGATTTTCATAACGCTTACATTTTGAGTGTGCAAATATAATCATTTTGTAAGCGTTCCTTGATACACAAAACATTGAGAATCAGTGCAATAAAATCCGTTGATGCACAAAGTTGCCTTTCCGTATTGTTACCTGTTTTGCATAGGTAACTGTGGCTCACGATTTAGTAACTGAACTACTTCAATATTCCTCACTCGCTTGCTTTATGCCGATTTGGCAACTTTGTGCAAATCTACTCATTCCCAACTGTTTACGTTCCAACCTCTCTTATTCTCCTTTAGCTGCTTTAGAGCTTTATGTTAATAATCCTAACTCGTAGTTCTTAGAAGAAAGAAGCGTTGAGTTGTGTTTCCGGAAATATAGTTTTTTGTCTTAAAATTCTTCCAGTAAGATAGTTAACTAGAATATCCATCAGCAGCAAAAAGTGACTCAGTGAGTCACTGAGTCATTTTTTTTAAAAAAAGAGGAAATGCAGGAACGGCATTTCCTCTTTTATCTGGGGTATTGCTCTTATTCAGAAGAGCCGAATTATTGCTTATCCGAGTCGATGAGGGCGAGCAGATGCTCTACTGCCACCTCCTGCGGAATATTCTTTTCTACGCAAACCTGCTTGCGGTAGAGACTTACTCGGTTAGGACCGGCGCCTACGTAGCCGTAATCGGCATCCGCCATTTCACCTGGACCATTCACGATGCAGCCCATGATGCCAATCTTCAAGCCCTTGAGATGCTTGGTTGCCTCCTTGATCTTGGCGATGGTTTCACGAAGATCGTAGAGGGTTCTGCCACAACCTGGACAACTGATATACTCGGTCTTGCTGGTGCGCAGACGGGCTGCCTGAAGAATGCCGAAAGCGGTTTCATCTACTGTCTGGGCAGGGATGTCACCATCGTTCATCAGCCAGATACCATCGGTCAGACCATCAATCATCAAGGCACCCATATCGGCTGCTGCCTCCAGCTGGAAGTCGCTCTTCTCCTCCTTGCTATGCTGGTACATCTCGGCAAAGATCACAGGGTTCTTCAAGCCGGCATTCATCATCTCGTGAACCAATGCACGCTGGTCGCCCAGGCGGTTCTGATGATTGCTGACGCAGATAACCACTACCTCAGGATGAGCCTTCAGGCAGGCGATATACTCCTCGGCAGGAGTACCAAACTGCAGGGTGAGGAACTTGATATCTGCCTTGATGCTGGCGATGAGCGGCATTGCCATGGCAGGGAAGATAGGGTAGAGCTTGGCACCAGTAGTCTCTGGCTTACTGTTCAGCGTCTCGTAAACGTTGTAATCTACGATGTAGCTCTGACCTGGCACAAACTGCTTAGGCATCTTACCGCCTATATAGATATAATCAGGTGTAGCATCCTTGTTCTCACAAATGGTGCTCTCGCCGTTGATTCGGTTGCTGATGACTACAGGTACGTTGTTGCCGCCGATATTGCCTACAGCCACGGTTTCGCGGCGGGTAGGGCGCAGCCAGTCGAAGCTAGGACAAGCTGCGGCAGGAATCAGAAGATGTCCCTTCTTCTTGCCGATGTAATCCACCAGATGGCGAGCCACCGGAATCTCTGCAGCTGGCTCCTCGCTGAGGCTTACTCGAACGGTATCGCCGATGCCGTCAGCCAGCAGGGCACCGATACCCACTGCACTCTTGATTCTTCCATCCTCACCTTCGCCAGCTTCGGTTACGCCGAGGTGGAGTGGGTAGTTCATGCCTTCCTTCTCCATTTCTTCTACCAGGAGGCGCATGGAGCGGACCATCACTACGGTATTGGATGACTTGATGCTGATGACTACATCGTGGAAATTCTCCTTCTTGCAGATGCGCAGGAATTCGAGGCAGCTCTCTACGATGCCCTCAGGGGTATCGCCATAGCGGTTGCGGATGCGGTCGGAGAGTGAACCGTGGTTCACGCCGATGCGGATGGCTGTATGGTTCTCCTTGCAGATGTTGAGGAAAGGCACGAAGCGCTCCTCAATCTTCTGGAGTTCGTGAGCATACTCCTCATCAGTATATTCCTGCTTGATGAACTTGCGGGCAGGATCCACGTAGTTGCCAGGATTTATGCGCACTTTCTCACAATAGAGAGCAGCCACGTCGGCAACGTTAGGATTGAAGTGAACATCGGCAACGAGTGGAGTCTGATAGCCGTCGGCACGGATGCCGGCATTGATGTTCTTCATATTCTCTGCCTCGCGGGAACCCTGTGTGGTGAAGCGCACCAGTTCGCCGCCAGCCTTGATGATTTCCTCTGCCTGACGGACGCAAGCCTCAGTATCATTGGTGTTGGTGGTGGTCATCGACTGGATGCGGATAGGGTTATCGCCACCCAGATCGATGGCTCCGATATGTGCCACAGAAGAGGCACGGCGGGTATAATTGAATAAATCTACCATAATGTATAAGAATAGAATATGCCCCAAAGGAATGGGGCATATCACATATTAGATTAATTACACTTGAAGTCGTATTTCACCTCAGCCAAATCCTTGTTGGCCTTCTCTATCTTGGCACCAAGACCCGCCTTCCAAGCTTCTACCTTCTGAGCCACTTCCTCATCGGCAAGGGCAATCATCTCGGCAGCGAGGATGGCAGCGTTCTGAGCCGCATTCACACCAACAGTAGCCACAGGAATGCCAGGAGGCATCTGGATGATGCTGAGCATGGCATCAAGACCATCGAGCATACCCTTGATAGGTACACCGATAACTGGCAGTGGGGTAGATGCTGCGATAACACCAGGAAGGGCGGCAGCCATACCGGCAGCGGCGATGATTACCTTCACGCCACGCTCCTTGGCTCCCTTGGCAAATGATTCTACTGCATCCGGTGTGCGGTGTGCAGAGAGGGCATTTACCTCGAAAGGAATCTGGTTGTCGTTCAACCACTTACATGCTTTTTCCATAACAGGCAGATCGCTGGTACTGCCCATGATAATGCTTACTAATGGTTTCATTTCTTACTATATTATGTTATTAATTCTTTTTTCTATGTTCCTTGTACGGCACCGGAATCAGGTGTCCAGGATGGTGCAGGCTTCAGATGACCAGGATAGCGCAGGCGGCTCCTACGAGGAAGCCCGTAACTACCTGTGAGAGCGAGTGCTGTCGCAGTATCATGCGCGCCGTTCCTACGGCTCCTGCCAGTATCAGCACGAAGCAGAGCCACCACAGCGGGTTGAAAGAGAAGGCGATGGAATAGGATACCAGTCCGCCTGCCACGCCTCCGATGGCGGCTGTATGGGTGCTGATCTTCCACCATATATTGATGAGGGCACATACCATCTGGATGGTGAGTGCCACTACCACGATGATGCTGATGACGCGGGGAGTGTTGCGGTACTCCATCCAGAAGAAGCAGGCGAAGTAGCACACGATGGAGATGATATAGGGCACGAGACGGCGCTCCTTTCTGCCCAGTTCGTGGGATGTCCATCCCTGGCAGAGCCGGTAGAGATGGATGAGCAGCGAGGGTGCCACCACGGTGAGCAGATACACCATAGCAAGCATCACCAGCTTGTACATCATCGGCAACAATGACATATAGCTGAAGATGAACAGTGCTATCAATCCCACTATCGGCAGATAGAAGGGGGTGAAGATCATGCTCATGATTCGTGCAGTGAATATGATATTCTTCTCTTTCATTTTCTTAATCGTGCTACTGGAATATTGAATTGTTCGCGATACTTCGCTACGGTGCGTCGGGCGATAGGGAATCCTTTTTCCTTCAACGCCTTTGACAATGCTTCATCGCTCAATGGTTTCTTCTTATCTTCGTGCGCTATGATTTCCTGAAGGGCAATCTTGATCTTGCGGGTTGACAATTCCTCGCCATCCTCGGTGGTATAGCCATCGGTGAAGAAGAACTTGAGGGGGAAGATGCCCCATTTGGTCTGTGCATACTTCACGTTGCTCACTCGCGATATAGTGCTGATATCCAATCCCGTTCTTTCGGCTACATCCTTGAGAATCATCGGTTTCAGGTCGGCTTCGTCTCCATCCAGGAAGAACTGTCGCTGGATGTCGATAATCGCTTTCATGGTTACGATGAGGGTATGCTGCCGCTGCTTGATTGCCTCGATGAATCCCTGTGCCTTGTCCACCTTTCCCTTGGCATAGAACAGGGCTTCTTTCTCGGCTCTGCTCATCTTGTCCTTGTGATTGCGGTATTGCTCTATCATGTCGGTGAAGGATGGAGATATGGTGAGCTCCGGAATGTGACCGCGGTTCAGGCTGAAGGTGATGGAGCCGTCGTCGTTGGTATCTACGATGAAGTCGGGGGTAATCTGCTGGATGTTTCTGCCTTCGGTTTCTCCCATCGAAGCACCCGGTTTCGGGTTCAGTTTCCTGATTTCCCGCTGCAGGGTATCAAGCTGGGTATCATTGAGTTCCAATCCTGCCTTGATCTTGTCCCAGTGCTTCTTGGTAAACTCATCGAAGTAGTCTGTGAATACCTCTTCCATAGTCTTGCGGAGTACGCCTTTCGGCATTCGCTTTACCTGAAGCAGGAGGCATTCCTGGAGGCTTCTTCCGCCTACGCCCGCAGGGTCGAAGCTCTGCAGGACATGGAGCACGTGCTCTATCTCCTTCTCGGTTACATCGATGTTGTGATAGATCATCAGCTCATCGCTGATGCTGTCGAGATCCTTGCGAAGCAGGCCGTCGTCGTCGAGCGATCCGATGAGATATTCCATCGCTTCCTTTTCCTTGTTGGTGAGGTTCTGCATATCCATCTGCTCCTTCAGCTTGTCGTAGAAGGATGTGGTGTCTCCATATACCATTTCTTCGTATTCGGCTGTGTCCTGGTTTCCGTATTTGTCGGAGCTGTAATCGGGCATCTGGTCATCCTGTCCGATGCTTTCCAGTGCCTGGTCGAGCTCGTCTTTTCTCTCTTCCTTCTCCGACTGTGCCTCGTAGGCATCATCAGAATCAGTATCACTGTCGCTATTACTGCTATCTGCACCATGTTCCAGCGGAGAATCTCCATCGTAGCTTTCGCTGAGCATATCGTCTGGATTCTCACTCTCCAGTGCAGGATTATCGTCCAGTTCGGCATTGATGCTCTCCTCGAGTTCGGTGAGGGGCATCTCCAGGAGCTTCACCTGCAGCATCTGCTGGGCGGAGAGTTTTTGTAGCTGTTGCAGCTTCTGTGCCTGTGTCTGAATGAGTTTCTGAGCCATATCTTTATTCTTGAGTTGAGCTTTTGCTGTTTATATTTCTTTTTTTCTGTTCTGCCAGCAGTGTTTTTTCTGCTTGCAGTATTCTTTTTTCCGTTCTACTTGTAGTATTCCTGCAGGTTGATGGCAAGCTGGTTCAGCTTGTCTGGGTTTCCGTTACCATATCTGTGCCAGATATCCTTGCATGCGCTAATCAGCTTGCTGTCAGGTGCTTGCTGGCGGTTGAGATAAGGGTCGCAGTATTGGTAAACGCCCATCACTTCTGCAATCAGCTTGGGTGATACCTTGATGAGTTTTCCCAGGTTGATGATTTCCGGCGTTTCAGCCACCATGGTGATGGGAGTGAGCTGGAAGTAGAGGTCGAGGATGATGATGAGCTTCACGGGGTTGAGCGATGGCTCTTCAGCGAGAGGTTCCCAATCTTTCTCGAACGACTCCTTTACTTCTACTCCTGCAAAAAAATCCTTGGCATTTCCGCATCCGTTCATAGATCGGAGAATCTTGATGTCGTGGGATAGGAGACGTGGATTATCGGCATATTTATCCCATAGCCGCTTGATGCGAGGCGTGATGCGCTGCAGCTTGAACATCTGTGCGTGCAGATATTCCGGCTGGATGTGCAGTTCCAAGCTCAAATCGACTATACCTTTTGAGTATAAGGGCTTTACTCCCATCGGCTTCTTCTGGTAGAGCTGGAGTAGCAGGAGCCAATAATCGTCGTTCCAAAGAGGATGTTTTGCCATATTACCTTGTTATTTATTATCTTTTGCAAAAGTACAACTTTTCGGTGGTAATACAAAATTATTTAGTGTATATTATCATAAAAATGAGGGGATTATGCCTAAAATACCTCAAGAATGCCCATAGGAAGGGGGCGGATTGCATATAAGAACTTGGCGTGTTGCATAAAAAAGTAGTGCGCAACTTCGATTCTCTCGAAATTGCGCACCTTTAATTCTATATTCCCAAATTTTTCATAACTCAAAGGAGATTATCGCTTTCACAAGCTTTTCTCCATTGCGGCGCCCGAAGCAGTCATTTACTGCTCACAGGCATCATCTTGTTATCCGATACATGTCTTTTTTTACCTTAAGTTACGCTTAACCTATCGACATTATCCTGTTCTCACTGAATAAACAATCTTTTTTTCTTACCTTAAAACTAATAACCTAAAACTAAACAACTAACAATCTTAAACCTAAAAACCTAATAACCTAAACAAAATTTCTTTTCGTCGTCCTTGAATAAACAATCTTTTTTATTACCTTATAACTAATAACCTATAAACAACTAACAATCTTAACCTAAAAACCTAATAACCTTTTGTCTTATTGACGATGCAAAGGTACGACGATTTTGCCATTCCACCAAAACTTTTATGGAGAAAATGCGAAAAAAGCCCGAATTTTTGATGTATGTCAACTATGTGTGTGCGCACACAAGTGTTATGAAGCAGATATTTGACCTACATCAACCATTTTACTTCCTATCGAAGAGAAAGGCTTCTTCGCTCATGAAGACAGCTATGGTCTTGAGGCGGAGATAGTCTTCAGAGAGATAGATGAGTCCCTGGTTGCCCCACTTCTTTCCAGCAGAGTTGCGGCAAACGTAGTATCGCTGCTCGTCTTTTAGGAAAGTGCCGATGATTTCCATCACGTGGTCATCGGTGGTGCGCAGCTGCTCAAACTCCTCCTGGCGGGAAGTAGGGGTTACGGGGCGTTCGTTTTTAGAGATATCCACATAGTTGTCCTTGGCGTGGATAAAACCTTCTTCTGAAATATCGCCCTCCCAGCATACCGGGTGGCCGTTCTCTATCGCCTTCTGGATATGGAGCATCATCTCATCCAGCGGCAGATTGAGGTAGGAGTCGTGCTGACGGTTGTCGGGAATCTCCAGGGCGAAGTACTCGCGGTAAGGGTGATGGGTGAAGCTGGTGAGCGATACATACTCTTCCGGGTAGCATACGCTGTGGGCGAACTCCAGCGGGGTATATTCGGCACCGAGCATGTGAACCTGCTTGGCAGGCATGTAGCCTATCTCCTGATCAAAGAGATTGTCGAGATCATCCTTCAGCTTTCCGAACCCCGACTTCTGTGAGATGGCTGCATCGCAGAGCTGCTCCACCTTCCGGCAGAGCGTCTTGTAGTTGATATCCTTCGGATCTTCGTAGCTGTCGTAGGGTTGTGCACCATACTTATCTATATAATGTATGAGCATGGAAGCCATGCCTCGCATGCTGATGGGCTTGCTGCCTTGCGAGAGATAATACTCGATGGCTTTCTCCTGCAGCATCATTCGGGCGATGTAAGCCACGGAGAGGTTCACGGAGTCACCCTTCATGATATGTTCGCTCTCTATGGTAGCGAGCATGGCGTATGCCCAGCTGAGTTCGCTCTCGCCCTGATCCTTGACGGGAGTAGTGCTGATGAGCCTTACATGGGCGGGCAGATTGTTCTTGCCCCCATCCTGAGAGGAAGGAGAGGAGGATTTGCTCTGATATCCGCAGCTTACCAGAAGAAGTGCGGCGAGAAGGTGGAGAATGATGCTTCTATTCATATTGTAGTTGTTGTTTATACCTTATTATATATATAAGCAGGATACCATGTATGCGATAAGGCTACCATATCGCTGGCTTTAAACAATAAAAGTTCCGCCCCACACATCTGGATGGAACGAAACTTCTATCATCGTATTTATGCTTTGTTTTCCTTTTTCGCAGCTCGCTTAGAGCTGGAGGCGATGCTCCATACTCCCGCTATGATGAGCGGAAGACTCAATATCTGCCCCATATCCATAGGCAAGCCTGCCTCGAAAGCCACCTGAATCTCCTTGGTGTATTCCACGAAGAAACGGAAGGTGAAGATGAGGGTAAGGCAAAGACCGAAATAAAGTCCGCTTCCCACACTTTTAGGCCCCTTCTTCTTATAGATGAAGAGGATGAGGAGGAAGATGACGAGATAGGCTATCGCCTCGTAGAGCTGGCCGGGATGACGCGGATACTGATCTTCCTTGACGAAGATGAATGCCCAAGGCACATCGGTTACCTTGCCGATGATCTCGGAGTTCATCAGGTTGCCCAGGCGGATGAAGCAGGCGGTGATGCCTGATATGATACCCATGTTGTCGAGTAATGTCCAGCCGCCCACTTTCGTCTTGCGGCAGTAGAGCCAGATGGCGATGAACAGTCCCAGTACGCCTCCGTGGCTAGCCAGACCTTCATATCCCGTGAATTTCCAGCTGCCGTCTGCCATGTGATGCATCGGGATGAACATCTCGACTACGTGATCCCACTGGGTGAGGAAGTATTCCGGCTGGTAGAAGATGCAGTGTCCCAGTCGGGCACCCGCCAGGATGCCGACGAAGAGGTAGATGAAGAGCGGTTCAAACTTATCCTCGCCTAGCTTCTGCTCTTTGTAGAGGCGGTGCATCATCAGATAACCCAGCAGCAAGCCTACCATCCAGCAGGTGGCGTAGTATCTGATGGAGATAGGACCCAGGTGAGCCAAGATGGGGTCCGGATCCCATACGATATAGTTAAGCAGATTTGCCATCATAATCGTTATACGTTGAAGCGGAAGTGCATGATGTCGCCATCCTGTACGATGTACTCCTTGCCCTCGATGCCGAGCTTACCAGCCTCGCGCACAGCAGCTTCAGAGCCATACTTGATATAGTCATCATACTTGATAACCTCTGCACGGATGAATCCCTTCTCAAAGTCGGTGTGGATCACTCCGGCACACTGAGGAGCCTTCCAGCCCTTGTGATAGGTCCATGCCTTGACCTCCATCTCACCGGCGGTGATGAATGTTTCAAGGTTCAGCAGGGCGTATGCCTTCTTGATGAGTCGGTTTACGCCGCTCTCTTCCAGGCCGAGCTCTTCGAGGAACATCAGTTTGTCCTCGTAGGTTTCCAGAGAAGCGATGTCTTCCTCTGTCTTGGCAGCGATGACCATGCACTCGGCACCTTCTTCCTTGGCAATTTCCTCTACCTTCTTGCTATACTCGTTGCCGGTCTTGGCAGAAGCTTCATCTACATTGGCTACGTAGAGCACTGGCTTGGTAGTGAGGAGGAAGAGGTCGTGAGCCACCTTCTGCTCTTCCTTGGTTTCGAAAGTAACGCCACGGGCGTTCTTTCCCTGCTCCAGAACAGCCTTGTAAGCCTCGAGTACGGTAACCATCAGTTTGGCATCCTTGTTACCGGCAGCTGCAGTCTTCTGCTGCTTGGCGAGCTGAGATTCGATAGTTTCCAGGTCCTTCAGCTGCAACTCTGTATCGATAACGCTCTTATCCTCCAATGGGTCAACCTTGGCGCCACCCTCACGAACGATGTTATCATCATCGAAGCAGCGGATTACGTGGATGATAGCATCGCACTCACGAATATTTCCCAAGAATTTATTACCAAGACCTTCGCCCTTGCTGGCACCCTTTACGAGACCTGCGATATCTACGATTTCGCAAGTAGCTGGGACGATGCGTCCTGGGTGAACAATCTCTGCCAACTTGTTGAGTCGCTCATCTGGTACGGTGATGACGCCCAAGTTTGGTTCGATAGTACAGAAAGGGAAGTTAGCTGCCTGTGCCTTTGCACTAGACAGACAGTTGAACAGTGTAGACTTACCCACGTTTGGGAGGCCTACAATACCACATTTTAATGCCATTTTATCTTTAAACGTTTAAATTTCTGGGTGCAAAGTTACACATTATAAATGAAAGATACAAAGAAATCGTGGAAAATTAACTAAAAATCATAGATGAGGGAAATAGATGTAGGAAAAACAAGTGAAACGCTGAAACGCTTGCGGATGCAGGAAGATATAGGAGAAGACGTTGAGGCATATAGGGAAAGTCATCTAAGGATATAGGAGAAGTACCTGGAAGGAATAACAGAAGTCTTTGAGACATATAATGGAAGTTGCTGGAAGATATAGGAGTAATTACCGGAAGAGTTAGTTCCTACGACCGCACAACAGATGTTGTGCACTTGCACATCAGGTGATGTGCGCTTGCATAACAGCCGTTGTGCATGTGTTTTTCAGCTGTTGTACGATAAAAAGAGATCATCTTCCCAATGTCGGGAAAATGATCTCTTATTTCTTT
Organism: Segatella copri; assembly: GCF_002224675.1. GTDB lineage: Bacteria > Bacteroidota > Bacteroidia > Bacteroidales > Bacteroidaceae > Prevotella > Prevotella copri_U. Next base: position 136,284 of record NZ_NMPZ01000003.1, read on the forward strand.
TCTCTGTACTTTATCCTTTCCACAATCCGTGGAGATTGCAGTATTCGCGAGCTGTAACATCCTTGGCTTCAGCGCTTGTCATGAAGATGGCTTCCGGCTTTTCGCCCGGCTTCAACTCATGGCGGAGCACATCGGTAGGGGTGAGCAGCTCTATCCACTGGATGTAATGCTCTGGGAGCATCGGATGCTCCACGCTTCCTACAGTTACGCGATAACCGCCCTCGATAGGTTCTATCACAGGCACGTGCTTCTCCTTGGCGCCATCGCTGGTGTTTTCCTTCATCAACTTCATCGGCTCACCACAGCAGCTGAGCACGGCTCCTGGGTTTACTACTTCTACCACGTTGCCGCAAATCTGGCAGCGATAGATTTCTCTAATCTTTGTCATAATGGTTCCTCCTATTATTTTATGAATGTGTTGCCTGAATATCAGGCTTTTCATTCAGATGATTCCTTTGTGAGGATTTCCTTCGGGTGATTCCCCAAAAGAGTCTTACTCCTCAACAGGGCTGAAATCGTCCTTGCCTACTCCGCAGAGAGGACAAACCCAATCCTCAGGGATATCCTCGAAAGCTGTACCTGGAGCGATGCCACCCTCTGGATCTCCTACTTCTGGATCATAAATCCAACCACAAACGTCACATACATATTTCTTCATAATGTTTCCTTTCTTCTTTTTATATTAATAATCTTGTTCTTGTAGTCGTTATCAGACAAATACTGCTGTATATCTGGGAATATCCTATTGCTCAGATGTTTTGCTATACTTCTTTCTGACCGACAATGCAAAGATACAAATAGTTTTTCTAACTTCCAAATAAAATTGAATAAATTATAATTTTATTATATCTTTTAAATTCTGATAACATTGTGTTTTTCCCAAATTCCTCGTAAAACTGCTCCCTGATTTTCTCTAAGCTACCTCTAATCTTTCCCTAAAACTCCTTTCTTATCCCCATTCCTGGTCTTCCTTATCTCGCTGCAGGCATCTTTTTTATCCTATTATATAGAGTTTTTTGTGTTTTATCGCTTTGCTCTGAAAAAAAAGTTGTATATTTGCACCATCATAACTAACTATAACAATTTTATTATGGGAATAAAAATGAATTTCAAATCACAATTATGTGCCGCAATCCTTACTTTGGGTTGCTCTTGCCTTTCGGCTAATGCTATGGTTGCGAATGATGCTGCCAAGGAAAATAAGGCTCAGCATTATCAGCCATCTGCAGAAAACCTGGAATCCCGCAAGCAGTTCCAGGACGATAAGTTCGGTATCTTCCTGCATTGGGGATTGTACAGCATGCTCGCTACCGGCGAATGGACAATGACCAATAAGGACCTGAACTACAAGGAGTATGCCAAGCTGGCTGGCGGTTTCTATCCTTCTAAGTTTGATGCTGCCAAATGGGTGGCTGCCATCAAGGCTTCTGGTGCCAAGTATATCTGCTTCACCACTCGCCACCACGAGGGATTCTCTATGTTCAAGACCAAGTATTCTGATTATAATATAGTAGATGCTACTCCTTTCCGCCGCGACATCGTGAAGGAACTGGCGGATGAGTGCCACAAGCAGGGCATCGCTTTGCACCTTTATTACTCTCATATCGACTGGTATCGTGAGGATGCTGTTTGGGGAAGAACAGGTAGAGGTACCGGCCGCCCTAACCCAAAGGGTAACTGGAAGAGCTACTATCAGTTTATGAACAACCAGCTTACAGAACTTCTTACCAACTACGGTAAGGTGAGATGTATCTGGTTTGATGGATGGTGGGATCAGGATCAGAATCCTAACTTCGATTGGCAGTTGCCAGAGCAGTATGCGCTTATCCATCGCCTGCAGCCAGGCTGCCTGATCGTAAACAACCATCACTCTTCTCCTTTCGAGGGTGAGGATGTTCAGGCTTTCGAGCGTGATCTTCCTGGAGAGAATAAGGCAGGATTGTCGGGTCAGGACATCAGTCGCCTGCCTCTTGAAACCTGCGAGACCATGAACGGCATGTGGGGTTATAAGATTACCGACCAGGATTATAAATCTACCAAGACTTTGGTTCATTACCTGGTGAATGCAGCTGGTAAGAATGCCAACCTGCTGATGAACATCGGCCCTCAGCCAGATGGTGAGCTTCCAGCAGTAGCATTGGAGCGCCTGGCAGAAATGGGAGAGTGGATGAAGACTTACGGTGAAACTATCTATGGTACCCGCGGTGGCATCGTGGCTCCTCACGATTGGGGTGTTACTACCCAGAAGGGCAATCGTCTCTTCGTTCATATCCTGAACCTGAAGGATAAGAGCCTCTTCCTGCCTCTCGGAAACAAGAAGGTGAAGAAGGCTTTCGACTTTGCCAGCAAGAAGCCGGTGAAGATTCAGAAGTGCGAAGGCGGTGTGCTCCTGAATCTCGGTGAGGTTCCTACAGAGATGGATAAGGTTGTGGAAATCGCACTCTAAGATTGTGTGAATATTATATTGGAAAAGTGTCGTAATCTCCTGAAATATTGGAAATTGCGACACTTTTTTGTTTTGTGGAAAAACGCTATCTGCGTTATCGGAAACAATCCTTTCTTATTATCGGAAAAATCTTTTTCGTTATAGAAAAATCCTATCCCAAAAGGTTGGCGATGGTTTGCTTTACTCTTTCTGCAGAAGTAACAGGAGAGTTGCTTTCATCAGCACCCTCGGCACCCATATACACGTTGGTATTGAGCTGCTTCATCTTGCTCGGCACGTTGACTCTTGCCGAGAAGTGATATTCGTGAATACCGGTAGCATCGAAGATGGTGCGGATGTTATCCTCGTTTACGCCACATCCGGCAAGGAGGATGATTCGTCCGGCTGCTGCCTGCTTGAGCTCTGAGAGAAGCGCTACGCCTTCTACTGCCTTAGGCTGCTGACCCGATGTAAGGATACGGTCGCAACCCAGGGAGATGATGTCTTCCAAGGCTTTCTGAGGGTTGGCAGCTCGGTCGAAGGCCCGGTGGAAAGTAACGCTCATCGGCTTCAGTTCATTGCCGCCTTTCGCCAGTTCCACGAGTCGGCGGTTCGCCTCCATATCCACTTCTCCATCCTCTGTGAGGCATCCTATCACTACGCCATCAACGCCCAGTTTTCTGCAGAGGCGGATATCCTCCTCCATGCGTTCAATCTCCAGAGGGGTATAGAGAAAATCGCCACCACGAGGGCGGATGATGACGTGGAGCAAGGTCTTATCCAACAACTTTCGGGCAACCTTTATCTCGCCATACGATGGGGTAGTACCACCCTCAGGTATGCCTGCACACAATTCCACACGATTGGCTCCACCTTCCTGCGCAGCCAGACAGCTCTCTACGCTGTTGGCGCATATTTCAAACTTAAAATCGTCTCTGTTCATAGTTTCTATTTTTCTTTCTATTTAGTTATTTGATTATTACTAATTTTTACTCTTTTTACTTGAATTCTCAATATTTGCTGCAAAGATAACATTTTTTCTTTTGGGGATGGCTATTATTTCGAAAAAAAACATTATTTTTGCAGAAAGTTTGTAACGTAACATCAATATATTAACTGGAATATAATAAATATAATTAAAAAGCTAACTAACAATGAGAAAGTTTTTAGTAATGTTCGCCATTACATTCTTAGCCTCTTGGCAGACAATGTTGGCAGCAAACGGCCACTTCATTACCGATGCAGCTTATCGCACGAAAGTGGAAACGGCCTTCAAACAGAAGGTAAATCTTGTAGGTAAGCAGTTTTATGACCAGAAGATGCTCAAGCAGCAGAAAGCTACAGCCGATGAGCAGGGAGCCTTGCAGTTCCTCTATGCCTACATGCCTGTGGCTGATGTAACCGACTATCCTACCAGCTTCTTCCTGGAGAATGTGCGCACCAGTTTCGAGGCACGCCAGCAGATGGCTTGGGGAAACAAGGTGCCAGAGTTGCTCTTCCGCCACTTCGTGCTCCCTGTGCGCATCAACAATGAGAACCTGGATAATTCGCGTATGGTATTTTTCAAGGAATTGAAGGAGCGCGTAAAGGGTATGGGTATGAAGGATGCTATCCTCGAAGTAAACCACTGGTGCCACGAGCTGGTAACCTATCAACCATCCGATGGCCGTACTTCGGCTCCTCTTTCTACCATCCGTTCGGCTTACGGCCGCTGCGGTGAGCAGAGTACCTTTACGGTAGCTGCCCTGAGAGCTATTGGCATTCCTGCCCGCCAGGTTTATACCCCACGCTGGGCACATACCGATGATAACCACGCCTGGGTAGAGGCTTGGGCAGATGGTACCTGGTATTTCCTGGGAGCCTGCGAGCCGGAAGCTGTACTGAACCTGGCTTGGTTTAATGCTCCTGCATCCCGTGCGATGCTGATGCATACTAAGGCGTTTGGTGACTACAATGGTCCTGAGGAGGTAATGCTCCGCACTTCCAACTATACCGAGATCAACCTCATCGACAACTACGGTTCTTCTGCCCGCATCGATTTCGAAATCGTAGATGCAGCAGGCAATCCTGTAGATGGTGCCAAGGTGGACTTCAAGATCTACAACTATGCAGAGTTCTGCACCGTAGTAACCAAATATACAGGTGCTGATGGTGCCACCTTCCTTTCTGCCGGCAAGGGCGATATGATGATCTGGGCATCCAAGAACGGCAAGTATGGCTTTGCCAAGGCATCTTTCGGCAAGGACAAGAAGGTAGTGGTTCGTATGGATCATCAGGTAACTGTACCTGGCGCAGAGCAGAAGACCATCCTCTTCCGCGATTCCTTCGATATCGTTCCTCCTCCAGAGCATGCCAACATCCCAGAGGTTTCTGCCGAGGCAAGAGCCAAGAACCTGGAGCGCTTTGCCTACGAGGATTCTATCCGCCATGCCTATCTCGCTACCTTCTACAACAAGGAGAGTGCATTGCAGGCTCTGAAGGATAATGGTCTTGCTGCAGGTTCTGAGGAGAATACCCAGAAGATGGTGAAGTATCTGGTAGGTTCAAGCGGTAACCACCGTGTTATCCTCACCTTCCTAAAGAATCACAAGGACCGTATCGACCGTGCCATCAAGCTGCTCGGTACCTTGAGTGCCAAGGACTTGAGAGATATGCAGATGGATATCCTGGAAGATAACTTCAATGCCAAGAGCGATCAGCTTTCTCCTCGCGTGGAAAACGAGATGATTATCACCCCATTCAAGAAGTTCTTCGAGAAGGAGTTTGCCAAGCAGCAGGTAGCCTTTAAGAACAATCCTAATCTCCTGGTAGAGTGGGTGAAGAAGAATATCCGCATCAATCCAGACCTGAAGGCTCTGCAGATTGCCCAGACACCTATCGGCGTATATCGTTCACGCCTTACAGACGCCCGCTCTCGCAAGGTATTCTTCGTAGATGTAGCCAGAAGCTTGGGCATCGAGGCTCAGGTGGATGAGGTGACCAAGAAGACTCAGTATAAGAATGCCAATGGTGGCGAATGGATTGACGTAGATTTCGACAATGCCGTGCAGAAGGCTTCTGCCACGGGCAAGTTCGTGATGAACTATAAGGATAACGGTGCTGTGGATGATCCTAAGTACTACAGCCATTTCACTATCCATCGCATCAACCCTGATGGTTCTACCTCTCTCCTGGAGTATCCTGAGGAGGGTTGTACCTGGAGCGGTACCTTCAAGAACGGTGTAGATCTGGATGAGGGCGACTATGCCCTGGTATCAGGTACCCGTCTTGCCAACGGTGGTGTGCTGGCAGAGATGCAGCTGTTCCATGTAAAGCAGGGTGCTACTACCCAGGTGGATATGAACCTGCGCAGTTCTGAGACGGAGATTACCGTAAAGGGTAACTTCAATTCAGAATCCAAGTTCATCCTCTTGCCAAGCAATCAGGAGGTTAGCCTTTTGAGCCAGACAGGTCGCGGCTACTTCGTAACAGGTATGATCGGTGTAGGTCAGGAGCCAACCAACCACGCCTTGAAGGATATCGCCAAGGTGGCACAGGTATTCGAGAAGTGGGGTCGCCCTATCGTTATTCTCTTTGAGGATGAGGCATCTGCCAAGAAGTTCAGAATCTCAGAGTTCCCTGGTTTACCAAAGAACATCATCTTCGGTATCGACAAGGATGGTTCCTGCCGCAAGGAGATGGTGGAGAACATGAAGCTTCAGAACAAGAACCTGCTTCCTATCTTCACGATTTCTGATACCTTCAACAGAGTGGTATTCCTCTCTCAGGGTTATACCATCGGATTGGGTGAGCAGCTGGAATCTGTGATCAAGAGATTATAAAAGCTGAGCGTTTCAGCGTTTCACTTGAAAATTCGATATTCGATATTGCTGAGCGTTTCACTTCATTTTACGCTAGTACTTTTTGCGTGAGAGATAGTGCAAACACCATATAAAAATAAAAAGCCCAGAGCATTCCGCCCTGGGCTTTTATTTTTCTGTTATTTCTTTACGGAGATGGTCTTGATTTCTACCTGCATATCCTTATCGGCTGTACGGTTCTTGGTAAGCCACTTCTGGAAATCCTCGTACTTCAATTCTCTAGGCAAACCGGCTACGGCATTGTCTATCGCCTTGACGAATGGGTTTGGCGAACTGATTACATAGATATAATTCGTTTCTGCCGCCTTTTCGCAGGTCATGTTATATTCATCTACGTCTGCCGGCTGAAAGAGCGGTGCAGCCGTCTTGGAATTGAAAAATACGTATCTTGTGTTGGCATCTACCCTCACCTTGCCATCCTGCGATGACTGATAAGGCAGGAGACAGTAGGCATTCTTGCTGTCATCTATCAGATAAACGGCTACGTATCCCTTGGTAGATGACTGGTAGGAGAGATAGAGATCGTCGCCACTCTTGAAGTTGTCGCTTTCGAATCTGTCTTCTGTACCGTTTCTCAGAATCTTGGCCACGAAACTGTTCTGTGTGGCAACCAGCTCCCGTGCCTTTCCGCTTACCGAGCATTTCACCACCAGCATGCCCTGTTCGTAACTGATCTCATACTTAGGTTCGCCGATGGTTTCCAGCCATTCACCCTTTACGTCGCTGCTGCTCAGCGAGGTGAAATCCGTCTGGGTAGAGCCGTTGGTATTGTTCATCAGGGTAGCGTTATGTTGCGCCACCACGGTGCCGAACTCATCGCCCAAGGCTTGAATCTGCGCTCTGCTCAGAGCCGTCTTCTTGGCTTGCTCCAGCGAAACGTTTTCCGGTGCATGGTAGATGTATTCTCCGTGCACTTTCCTGGTGCGCTGGGCATAGCTGGTTGTAGCTACGCCCAGGAACATCAGAATCATCACAAAAATGTAGTGTCTCATCCTTGCTGATTTTTATGTTATTCTTATTTCAGTTTCAGCTCTTTCCAGCCTGCTGCAAGCGAGGTAGAAGGAGTGGCAGTAGGAGTCTGAACCTTGCGGTTGATAACCACTGACTGCTGCTTCACATTCTCAGAGATGTAGCTTTCAAGTTCGCCGAGGCTTACATCACCCTTGGTTTCCTGGAGTTTCTTCAGGAGATAGTAGGTGAAGAGGCCATGACCCTTGGCTGAGTATGGGAATGCAGTTTCATCGCCCGATGCAGCACTGAATACCACCATGTTGCCACGTGGATCTTCCTGCTTAGCCTTCAGCGCTACGCCACGGGCAGAAGCCAGCATACCTTCCTCGCGCTTCGAGCCGCTGAAGCAGGCATCCAGGAACACCACAATCTCCTTTGCCTTGGTAGAACCCAACTCGGCATAGAGCTTGTTCAGAGAGTAGCAACCCTCTGTCTGCGTGCCGTCGGCATCGGTAGGAAGCAGGTAGGCATCCTTCGTAGATTCGTTAGGAATACCATGACCGGCATAGTAGAATACGATGTTGATGTCGCCGTTGAATGCGCTGGCGATATTCTTGATATCGCGCATAGCGCGGAGCATCGTACCGTATGAGGCATCAGCATAGTAACGCACGTTTTCTGCCGGCATGCCCAGTGTCTTCTCGCAGTACTTGGAGAAGGCAAGACCATCGTTCAGAGCCAGTGGTACGCCTGCTACATTGCTGTAGTTCTGGTTGGCGATGACCACGGCAAAGGTCTTGGTGTTGCTGGTTGGATTCTCAGGGATATTCTCATCCACATCCGATGTTCCCAACTTCACGTTCTGCTGCTGTACCATCTGCTTGTTTGCATTCTCGTTGGATGCCAGCATATTGGCGGTGATAGGGTCGAAGTGTACCTCTACGTTGGTGGCGGTATAGTTGAGCGCTGCTGCGTTGTCGTACTGATACTGCTTGCCCGAAGGGGTGATGATGGTAAGCTTGGCGAGTGCCAGGTGATCCTTGTCGATGAAGTACTGTGGATCCTTAAACTGCATACCGTTCCAGTTGGAAGCGAAGATGCGTGCCTCGTTGTTGGCTCTTGGCACCGGTACGATCATCTCGCCGAGATTAGGCGATGTTACCAGGAATACCTCGTGGTCGGCATCGTATGGCTTCAGTTCCAGATGGCGCAGGTTTACTCTCGATTCGTACTTGCTGATGTATTCCTGCTGCGCAAGTCGCTGCATCTCGGCAATCTTGGCATCTCGGTTCTTCTCGGTCATACGGGCGCGATACTCATCCAGTGTCTCGTAGCTGTCCTTCTTCTGCCATTTGTCGATGCGGTTTTCGATGAATGGAATGGCAAAGGCAGAGTAAGCTGGGATTCCCTTCTCCTCTGCAGCACTCTGGTCGTTGCTTAGTGTCTGTGTCTGAGGTGCAGCGGCAGCGATGGTTGGCTTTACCTCGCCATTGAACTCGATGAGCTGAGGAATCACGTTCGACTCGATCTTACCGCCTCCGAGCGAAGCCAGCTTGTTGTTGATGATATTGAAGTTTTCCTTATCACCTACACACTTGTATGCGATGGCGAGTGCCTGGGTGTATTTCAGCGAAAGTGGGTCGCTGATGATGATGTTCTTGATGTGACCGATAGAATAGGTGAAGTAATCCTTATATACGCTTTCCAGGTCCTTGATGTGAGGATCGTTTTCCTTGAGTTCCAAAGCCTGATTATAGTTTTGCACACCTATGTTATAGTTGTTGATAGCCAGGTGTTTCAATACATCAAGAGCCTTTGGATGAGCTACTTGCAGTTTCTTGTAGATATCGAGCGCCTGCTCGAAATGATGGCCTTCCTCATAGAGTTTACCCTGGATGTTGAGAAGGGTCTCATCGTCTGGGCGGAGGGCAAGACCCTTGCCTACGAACTTCTGGAGATTGGCATTATCCTTGTGGTCGATACACAGATTTACTGCCGACGAAATGATGTCATAGTCGGTAGGATAGTTATCAGATGCCTGTTCGAGAGTGATGACGGCAAGCTGATATTTATTGGATTGTGCGCAAGCCTTGATGAGGTTGACGAATACCGATTTACGGTACTTCTCGTCACCCGAACGGAGATATGCTTGCAGGTATGGAATAGCTTCCTCATACTGGCGGCGGTTTACCAGATTGGCTGCCGCAAAGTAAGAGAGCTGTGAATAGGCATTTTGAGAGGTGTAACCACCATCGGCAAAGTCGGATAAGCCGACCACATCCACGTAGGCGCGTGCAAACTTGATGGCGTTTCCTGTGCTCTGGTTGTTACTGTTATAGGCAGCGGCATTAGGCAGGAAAGCAATGATATTCTTCATGTTGGCCATCGCCTGTGAATATTCGGCACTCGTCTTCTCAGAGTGGGTAATGATGGCGTAAGTTGCCGTATAGCAACGATATAGCGCGTCGTACATCTGGGATTTGTCCTCGTCCTTATTGGCGAGCTGAACAAACTCTCTGTAGGCGTCGTTAGAGTCAGTTATCGTCTGGGCAGCCAGTTTGCTGCCCGACGATAAGAGTAAAATAGATATTGCAATAAATACTTTCTTCATTATAGAATCCATCAATATTAGAATACATCAATAAAGGTGAACTTCACGCCGATTCGGCGGTATTCTCCACCCTTGTTCTCAGATACTTCGATATAAGTATCATAAGAGGTCTTCATCTTCTGGAGTGCTGGGATATTCTTCTCGATATAATCCTTCACACCCATGGCACGCAAGTAAGCCAGCTGATCGTTCTCGCCGATACCGGTAGATTTGGTTACGGTGATATTGCTCAGTTCGCCGTTCTTGTGTACTGGTTCCTGCTCGAAGTCGCCATAGCAGCCATCGTATGCCACAGTGCGACTGAATGGCAAGGCATCTGCCATACCGGTAATCTGGATCTTCACCTGCTTGCCCTCTGCGGTATACTTGGCGAAATCTTCCTCCAAAGCCTTCTTCACGATGGCGAGCATTGCCTGAGCGGCATTGGATTCTTCTACCTTGAAGCGACCTGGTGCAAAGTCATCCTTGGCAGAGTACTCCTCATCTACAGTATAAGATACATCTACATCATAGTTGAAGATGTTCTTACCTGATGCATCGGTGGCGTTGGCTACCTTGGTGTGTACATCAATCTTGGTATGATCGGAGATGATGTTCTGCTCCTGGGCATTCTTCATGATCTTGTTCTTGATTTCCTCAAGCTTCAACTCTTCCATCTTGGCACCCTGAAGCTGCTCGAATGGTACGAAGTTGTCGTCTGACTCCAAGAATGCCAATGACTTACGCTCGGTGTTGTCGAACACGTATTTCTTACCGGTCTTCTTGTTAATAACCTCGGTATATACAAGCTCGAACTCATCCTTGTCGTTCAATCCATACTGGGTATTGGTGAATTCCAGGCTTCCTGCATCCATGCCTTCCAATTCGCTTACAGGTACTGTCAAGTAGATGCTTGGCATGTTGTTGAATTCCAGGGTCAACATATTCATATCTGAGTTATAGTTACCGAGCTTTACGTCGGATGTGGTGAGGAGATTATCTGCCATGTTGGTAGCAATCTGTGACTCGAAGAGGCGCATCTGCTTCAATCTTGATTCCTCGTTCACACGGGCATTGTAGTCGTCAAGGCTCTCGCCTTCCATACGCTTCATCCACTCATCCATGCGGCTGTTCAACTCATTCTTCAGCTTCTCCTGACGGTTAGGACTCAGGAATCCTACCGGGGTAAAGACGATTCCGCTGGTATAGTTGTGTACCAAGTAGATATCATTCTTCACGTTCTTTGAGAAGTTGATGTACTTGATTCCGCCTTCCTTGGCATCCACGTACTGGCGGTCGTCCTCATTGAGCAGGTTGATGAAAGCCACACGCTGGTCGCCTGTTACGATAGCCAGATACTTGTTTTCTGGGTGGAAGAAGCATCTTTCAGCGATACCCATGGCATCGAAGTGCTTGCTCACGGTGAAAGTCTTGGTATCATATACATCGCAGGTTCCGTCTGCTGTGAGAACTGCCATCTGCTTGCTGTTGCTTGAGAAGGCTACGTCCTTGAAATCTGCCTTGAGCGGAAGGGTCGTGCGCACGGTTTCGTTCTCCAGGTTGATGATCTGAAGCTTATCCTTGGTGCTGGCGATGAGGAAGAATCCGTTAGGGCTTGCATCGAGGCGGGTAGCTGGTTCGTTGATGGCGAAACTCTTCACCTCGCGGGTCTTGCGGGTTTCAAAGATGTGGATTTTGGAATCAGATCCCATCACGTAGAGGAACTTGGCGTTTGGTGAATAGCAGATAGCCAGTGGCTTAAACAGCTTGTTGGTCGTAATCTTGCCCAATTGCTGATCCTTGGTTATCAAACTAAATACATCTACGGTATTCTTGTCTTTCTTGCTGTCGATGAAGGCATACGAACTGCCGCTTGGGTTGATGGTAAGTGCATTGATGCGATTACCGGTGTACATCAGGTAGTTACGCATGTTATAGATTTCCTTGCCATTGTAGTAGTAGTAGCCACTGTAGTAGTTGGCAAGTCCATCTGGTACCTTATCGAATTTTACCTTGATTTCGTGCAGCTGCTTTTTCTCAGCCTCCTGTGCAGAGAGGCTGAGTGCAGTGCATCCTAACAGGCAAACAATTGCCAATGTAGTCTTTTTCATGTGACTTTGCAAATATTATTTTGTTCCCAATACGTTATCAAGCTTCTTGTGCAGCTCCGCACTCTCGTTTTCGAGGCTCTGGCGGATGGCATTCTTGGCTGCAGCCTTAGCCATGGCTCCATTGTATGCGATGCGGACGAGTACTTCCTTGTTCTTGTTCTTCAAGGTACGGTAGCACTCCATGACTGTGATGGTTCTGCCGATGCTCTGTACGATGAGGCTCTTGCTGGCCATGATACTCTTGGTAACGGTAACTGCTTCTTCCATGGCAAGCTGCTGGGTAGCTACAGAGTTGTCGATAAGACCTGAAACTTCTGTCTGAATCTGAGCTGCAAGGTTCTGCTTGGCCAGTTCCATGGCTTGCATCTTGGCGCCGTCATAGTTCTCACCGATACTCATGGCTTCACCCATGATGTACATTGGGTACATGGATTCGTCATACTGATACTGCATAGCGTATGACTTATCCAACTGCTTTTCCAGTGGGAGTGCACCAGGAGCTGTCTGCCAGCCTTCTTTCTGAAGCTTCTTGGCTTCTTTCTTAGCAGCCTTTGATGCTTTCTCGTTGAGTTCAGACTTAGATGCCTTGAGCATCTCCAAGCGTTCTTTTCTTAAGTCCTTAGCATTCTGTGCCTGGGCAAATGAACTGATAGGTGCTGCCGTCAGGCAAAGCAAACCTACAAGAAAAAATAGATGTTTCATAAGCTTTGATTTTTTTTATATTATCGTTTCTTTTTCTATGCAAAGGTAGGGAAAAAAAGCCAATGTCTGTTGGTTCATTTTGGTTCAATTCTCCTTGCCTTACCTATACTTGATAGATTTCTGCTACAAATATACAAAAAAATAATAAAAGAATCTCATAAACCTATAAAAAAAGCCGCAAATGGCTCGTTTTTTACCATTTGCAGCTATTTTTTGTTTATTTGAACGCTAGGAAAGGCTTCTTCTTGTTGTTCTTTGAAGTCTTTCTTCTTTCTTTTTAAGTCTTTTCCTAAAGAGCTGATGCTCTTTTTAATGCGCTTCCAGCCAGTTCTTTCCCCAGCCGGCATCCGCAATCAGAGGAACCTTGAGCTTATAGGCATTCTCCATTTCCTCTATCACGATTTTCTCTACCTTCTCTTTTTCCTCTGGATAAACAGAGAAGTTGAGTTCATCGTGTACCTGGATGATCATCTTGCTTTTGATGTCTTCTGCTTTGAAGCGGTTGAAGATCTTCACCATAGCAACCTTGATGATGTCGGCTTCTGATCCCTGGATAGGGGCATTGATGGCATTGCGCTCTGCGAAACCTCTTACTGTGCCGTTCTTGCTGTTGATATCTGGCAGGTAGCGACGACGGTGGAAGAGGGTTTCGGCATAGCCTTTCTCCCTTGCTATCTCTTTCGACTTCTCCATATAGGCATGTACGCCAGGGAAGGTGTGGAAGTAATCTTCTATGATTTGCTTCGCCTCTCGGTTCTCGATGTTCATGCGCTGGGCAAGGCCGAAGGTGGTGATGCCGTAGATGATACCGAAGTTGGCCGTCTTTGCTTTCTTGCGCTGGGCATCGGTTACGTCCTTGATGTCTTCATGCCAGATCTTGGCTGCAGTAGTAGCGTGGATGTCTGATCCTTCCAGGAATGCCTCTACCATATTAGGATCTTCGCTCAGGTGTGCCATGATGCGGAGTTCTATCTGGGAGTAATCTGCAGAAAAGAACAGACATCCCGGCTCTGGGATAAAGCATCTTCTTATCTCCTTTCCGTCATCATCGCGCACAGGGATATTCTGCAGGTTTGGATCGCTGGATGACAGGCGACCCGTAGCGGTGATGGTTTGGTTGAAAGAAGCATGAATATGACCTGTACGAGGATTGATGAGCTTAGGGAGGGCATCTACGTAGGTTCCCAACAGTTTCTTTAATCCTCTGTAGTTCAGAATCTCATCGATGATTGGACTCTTGCTGCGCAATTGCTGCAATACTTCCTCGCTCGTTACATATTGTCCGGTCTTCGTCTTCTTTGGCTTTTCCACAATCTTCATCTTGCCGAAGAGAATCTCGCCTACCTGACGTGGAGAACCGATATTGAATGACTCGCCTGCCAACTCATAGATATGATGTTCTATCTCATTGAGTCGGTTGGTTAAATTATTAGACGTTTCCTTCAATGTATCTGTGTCGATACATACGCCATTCATCTCCATGTGGGCAAGAACAGGCACCAACGGCATCTCTACATTCCAGAATAAATCCTCGCACTCTATCTCCTTGAGCTTTGGTTCGAGTACATTCTTCAGGCGCAGGGTGATGTCAGCATCTTCTGCTGCATACTCGTAAACTTCTGTCGGAGACAGGTCGCGCATTGATTTCTGGTTCTTTCCCTTAGGACCTATCAACTCTTCTATGTGAACCGTCTGGTATTTGAGATATACCTCGGCGAGGTAATCCATATTGTGATAAAGCTCCGGCTGGATGAGATAATGAGCAATCATCGTATCGAACATCTTTCCCTGTATCTCCACTCCGTAATTCATCAGCACTTCGTAATCGTACTTGATGTTTTGTCCTACTTTCAGGATTTCCGGATTTTCGTAGAGCGGTTTGAAGATGTTTACGAATTTTAAGGCTTCTTCACGTTCCGCTGGAATTGCTACGTAGAAAGCCTCTTTCTCCTTTACTGCAAAGCTCAATCCCACCAATTCTGCATCTACTGCGGAGGTGGAAGTGGTCTCTGTATCTAAACAGAGAATTTGCTTTGTAATTAAATAATCAAAGAGATTTTGTGCATCTTCTTCTGTTTCAATGAGTTTGTATGTATGAGCAACCGTTTTAATGGTCTCAAAACTTGTGTTTTCTTCCTCTTCTTGCCCATCGTCTTGCTGTGCGCCAAAGAGATCAAGCTCTCCTGTAGCCTTTGTTTGCACTTTTTGAGGTTTTTTAAGAACACGCTTGGCGAACGACTTAAACTCAAGATCGGTGAAGATTTCATCCAGCTTGGCATTGTCAGGTTCTTCTAGTTTTAAATCTTCCATCTTGAGCTCTACCGGTACATCGGTTCTGATGGTTGCCAGGAACTTCGAAATCTTGATGTCCTCTATGGCACTCTCCACTTTCTCGCGGAGCTTGCCTTTCACCTCGGCGCTATTTTCTATCAATCCCTCTACGCTTCCAAACTGGTTGATGAGTTTGATGGCTGTCTTCTCTCCAACACCCGGACATCCAGGGAAGTTGTCGGCAGAGTCACCCATCAATGCCAGAAGATCGATAACCTGGAGTGGGGAAGAGATGCTGTATTTCTCTTCAATCTCGGCAATGCCCAACTTCTCGTAACCACCGCCATGGCGAGGTCGGAACATGAAGACGTTGTCTCTTACCAGCTGGGCATAATCCTTATCTGGTGTGAGCATATAGGTTTCTATACCCATCTCGCCTGCCTTCAAGGCAACGGTACCAATGATATCATCCGCCTCGAAACCATCCACTTGAAGAATAGGAATATGATAAGCCTCCAGGATATTCTTGATGATAGGTACCGAGAGCTTGATGTCTTCCGGTGTCTCTTCTCGCTGTGCCTTATACGCAGGAAAAGCCTCGTGGCGGAAGGTTTTGCCATGGTCGAAAGCCACCGCAATATGGGTTGGCTTCTCCTTGGTGAGTATCTCGTTGAGGGTATTGCAGAAGCCCATTACACACGAAGTATTAAGTCCCTTCGAATTGATTCGAGGGGCTTTCATAAAGGCATAATACGACCTATAAATGAGCGCATATGCGTCTAAAAGGAACAATTTATCCATAATATTCATTTTTATGGTGTAAAATTACTAAAAAAATGCGATATTTCAAGAATAAATGCGTAATTTTGTATCAAATTTCAGAATTAATGGACTATTTATCACTTATTAAGCAGCCTATTGAGGCAGAATTGGCAGATTTTGTTGATTTGTTCAACAAATCTTTGATGCATAGCGATGGCCTTCTTTCCCAGGTGCTCGACCATATCCGTCAGCGCGCTGGTAAACGAATGCGCCCTATGCTCATCCTGTTGATGGCGCGAAATTTCGGCAAGGTTTCAGAGGTTACCCAGCATTCGGCAGTCGGTTTGGAGTTGCTCCATACCGCCTCTCTTGTGCATGATGATGTGGTAGATGAAAGCGGCGAGCGTCGTGGTCAGGCAAGTGTGAATGCTACTTATAACAATAAGGTAGCCGTGCTTGTTGGTGACTATATTCTTTCTACCGCTTTGCTTAATGTTTCCTATTCACACTCCGAGGAAATCGTACGCAATCTGGCCGAATTGGGTCGTATCTTGTCGAATGGTGAGATACTTCAGCTCAACAGTATTAGTAATGATGAAATCTCAGAAGAGATATATTATCAGGTAATCAAACAGAAAACAGCTGCTCTCTTTGAGGCTTGTGCAGGTATTGGTGCAATGTCAACCCATGCTTCTGCCATAGAGATAGAAGAGGCGAAGCGATTCGGTCAGAATCTGGGTATTATCTTCCAGATTCGTGATGACATCTTTGATTATTACGACTCCAAGGAGATAGGTAAACCTACCGGAAATGACATGACCGAGGGTAAGCTTACGCTTCCAGTAATCTATGCCTTGAAATCTACTGGTGATGAGGAGATGCTGAAGCTTGCACGAAAGGTGAAGGCTCGTACGGTATCGCGAGAAGAGATTGTTCAGCTTGTTGCATTTACCAAGGAAAACGGAGGTATTGAATACGCTGATAAGCGTATGTGGGATTTCCATGCCGAGGCGATGACTTTCCTTGATACCTATGTGGAGGATAAGAGCATCTATAATGCGCTGAAGGCTTATTTGGATTTTGTGATTGAACGAAAGGCGTAATGCCGTTTTATTATGCAATTTTGATTTAAAAATACTTTATATACATTATAGATAAGGGCTGGTTCTCTCGTTGAGAATCAGCCCTTTATCTTTTTATCTATCTACTTTGTCAAGATTTGATTTACACTATAGCCTTTTAGAAGTACTTGATTTCCTTTCCTACAAGCTCGCTCAAGAGAAGGTTGGTAAGACGTGAGGTTCCAAGGCGCAACCACTCGTTGGTAAGCCACTTTTCACCCAAAACTTCTTTCACGATGGTGTAGTAAACCACTGCGTCGTGAACGGTGTTGATGCCGCCAGCTGGCTTGAAACCAATCTGGATACCAGTCTTTTCATAATATGCCTTGATTGCCTGGCACATCACGTAAGCAGCCTCAGGGGTTGCTGAAACCTTCTCCTTGCCTGTAGAAGTCTTGATGTAATCAGAACCTGCATACATGGCAAGAATAGAAGCCTTCATAATATTGCTGCAGTTCTTCAAATCGCCTGTTTCCAGGATGCACTTCATCTTGTGCTCACCGCAGGTTGCCTTTAGTTCCTGAATGTCATCGCAGAGACCTTCGTAATCCTCGCTGAAGAATTTGCCGACTGGCATAACGATATCTACCTCTGTAGCGCCATCCTTGATAGCCATAGCTGTCTCGGCAATCTTTACCTCTATGAATGTCTGAGATGAAGGGAAATTGCCACTTACTACTGCGATTTCTACGCCATCTACTTCCAAACTCTGACTGATAAGTCCTGCGAAGTTAGGGTAGGTGCATACGGTTGCTACGTGAGGAAGTTCAGGATAATCCTTGGCAAATTGATTTACTTTCTCAATCATTGCCAGGATGCTTTCTTCTGTATCTTCTGTATGAAGAGATGTAAGTTCGATGCTGCCAAAGAGGAATTTCTTCACCTCCATGGTTTCGTTTTCTGCTACCTTCTCGTCAAGAATCTTCTTTACTTCTGCTGCTACTTCCTCGTCGTTGAGGTCGCAGTTATACTGTTTCAAGACAGATAAATACTTATCGTCTGACTCGCTGTATTGTCCCTGCTGCTGTGCAAGAACCTGTTCTTTAATGCTGCTCATACTTAATGTTACTTTTTTAATTATTAAAGTTGAGTTATCTATATTATTCTTTAAATTTCGGTTTTACTCCTTCAATTTTGAATCATTATGATCCTTCAATTTCGGGTTATTCTTATGTCTTTCAGCATCCCTTTGGGTCTTCTTGTCGATGCTTTTCTGGAGCTCTTCGGTAAGATCGATACCCGTTTGGTTAGCCAGACAGATGAGAACCCAGAGAACGTCAGCCATTTCCTCTCCTAGGTTAGGCTTTTCGCCTTTCTTGAAGCTCTGGTCGCCGTATGTTCGGGCGATGACACGAGCCAGTTCTCCTACTTCTTCCGTAAGACAAGCCATATTGGTAAGTTCGCTGAAATAGCGAACGCCATATTCCTTAATCCACTTATCTACTGCTTCCTGTGCTTCTTTTATTGTCATATTCTTATTCCTTATTATGGGTATCCATCATGATGGTAACCGGACCATCATTCAGTAATTCTACCTTCATGTCGGCACCAAATTCGCCTGTTCCTACAGGCTTTCCGAGTGCATCGGACAGCTTTTTGCAGAACTCTTCATAGAGTGGGATGCTGATTTCGTGCTTGGCAGCTCTTAGCCAGCTAGGGCGATTACCCTTCTTGTAGCTGGCGAATAGGGTGAACTGGCTAATCACCAGAACCTCGCCGTTTACATCCATGATAGAGCGGTTCATTACGTGATTCTCGTCGTCGAAAACACGAAGGCCTATGACCTTTCTAACCAACCAATCTACGTCTTCAGATGTGTCGCTTTCCTCAATGCCAAGAAGGATAAGATAGCCTTGTTTGATGGCTGATTTTACTTCTCCTTCGATGGTAACAGAGGCATGGCCGACACGTTGTATTACTATTCTCATATTACTACTTTGAACTTTGAATGTTGAACATTGAACTTTATGAATAGCATTTTGTGGAATTCTGGGTTCTGTTCAATCTTTATTATTATTATTTAGTTTCAACTGCAAATATACGACTTTTATTTCATATTCTCGCTCTTTTCTGTGAAATATTTCGCAAGAATTTCGGCTTTATGAGGGCCTAATACCTCGGCAAGCTGTTCCAGCGATGCTTCTTTTATCTTTTTCACGCTCTTAAACTTGCTCAGGAGCGCTTCTTTTGCCTTAGGACCGATGCCTTTGATGTCGTCTAACTCAGAATGGAGAGCGTGCTTGCTTCGCTTGTCGCGATGGAAGGTGATGGCGTATCTATGTACCTCGTCCTGTATCTGCGTCAATACCTTGAAAAGCTCGCTTTCCGGTGGTAGAGCGATGGTTTGTGGCGGAAAACCGTAGAGAAGTTCGTTGGTGCGATGGCGGTCGTCCTTGGCAAGACCTGCGATAGGGATTTCCAGGTGCAGTTCATCTTCTATCACCTCTCTTACCACCTCCATCTGCCCCTTGCCACCATCGGTGATGATGAGGTCTGGAAGTGGTGTTTCTTCCTCTATCATGCGGCTGTATCTGCGTCTTACCACCTCCTGCATCGAAGCATAATCATCCGGTCCTTCCACCGTCTTGATGTTGTATTTACGGTAGTCTTTTCGGGATGGTTTCATACCTTTATATACAATACATCCAGCCACGGCATCCGTGCCCGATATATTGGAATTATCGAAGCATTCTATCTGATAAGGCATCTTTGGAAGCTTCAGTTTCGTCTGCAATTCCTTCATCAATCGGGTTTGCTTCTGTTCAGGATTGAGCTTTTCTGCCTGCTTCAAACGGTCGAATTTATACTGCTTGCAGTTCATTTCCGACAGCTCCAGAAGGTGCTTCTTGTCGCCCCTCTGAGGCACGAAGAAGGTGGCGTCTTTCAGCTTCCATTCCATCTCGAAAGGTACGATGATCTCCTTCGAAGTGGAGTGGAAACGCTCCCTGATTTCCGGTATGGCGGTAATCAGAAGTTCCTCGTCGCTCTCCTCCAGCTTGCGCTTGTACTCGTAGGTAAAGCTCTGGTTGATGGTGCCGTTTTTCACGTGAATATAGTTGATGAAGGCGTTCTTATTGGTGTCATCATTCACGATTGTGAAGACATCCACATCGGTAATCGTATGGCTTACCACCTCGCTTTTTGCCTCAAAATCATCCAGCAACTGGTACTTCTTCTTGTATTCTTCGGCTATTTCAAAGCGGAGAAGTTCGGCATTTTTCATCATCAGATCATAGAGATATTTGCTTACTTCCCGGGTGTTTCCCTTCAGAATTTCACGCGCCTGGCGCATGTTTTCCTGGTACTCCTCATAGCTCTGTCTGTTGATGCAAGGGGCACCGCAGTTGTGAATATGGTACTCTAGGCAGGGCTTATATTTGCCTTCCGCCACGCCTTCTTTGGTGATAGGAAACCTGCAAGTACGGGGTTTATATAGCTTCTTGATGACCTCCAGAACGGCATACATACTGCCCACATGAGGGTAAGGACCGAAGAAAGTTCCCACCTTTTTGTTGATATGTCTCGTCTTGAAAATGCGGGGAAAATACTCGTTTGTAACGCATATAGAGGGGTAGGTCTTGCCGTCTTTCAGCAAAACATTATACCTTGGATTATACTTTTTAATAAGGCTGTTTTCCAGCAAAAGTGCATCTTCTTCGGTGTTTACGACGGTGTATGAAATGTCGAAAATCTTAGAAACAAGTACCTTTGTCTTGTATCTATCTACCTCTTTATGGAAGTAGGAAGATACTCTTCTCTTCAGATTTTTCGCCTTTCCTACATATATAATCGTGTGATTCTCGTCGTAATATTGATAGCTTCCCGGTTTCTCCGGCATGCTTAAAACGATGCTTTTTAACCGAGCTAATCTTTCCTCATTTTCTTGTTTCGTCATACCTTTATGGGGTTAAAATAGGGTAAAAGAGCGTTGCTGTTTCACGTGAAACGGCAACGCCCGTATGCTTTATAGCTGCAGAATTATATGTATTAATCAAGCATTTTTCATGCTTTACAACTGCAATAACGTAGATACTTCTACATCCTCATCGAAGTTCTTTCTGCCTTCGAAATTCTCGTTTACGAGCTCGATGATAAAGTTAGCATACACCTTCTTCGGGTGGAATTTCTTCACCAGATTGCAGGCTGCCTTCATGGTTCCGCCGGTAGCGAGAAGGTCGTCGTGAAGGAGGATTATGTCGTTCTCGTTGATGGCATCTTCGTGGATTTCGATGGTGTCCATACCGTATTCTTTCGCATAGCTTTCCTGCACGGTTTTGCATGGAAGCTTACCTGGCTTTCGGCACAAAACTACGCCTGCGCCGAGACGGATTGCAAGGGCAGAAGACATCACGAAACCACGTGATTCGATGCCTACAATCTTGGTAATACCTTTGTCTTTGTAGATCTCGTACATCTCATCGCAGATCTCTTTAAGAGACTCTGGATTCTTAAACAGGGTACTAACATCGCGGAAGTTTACACCCTTGATTGGCCAATCTGGAATGCAACGCAGATTGTCTAATAATAGCTGATTGTTCATTGTCTTTTATACTATAAATTAATACTATATTTTTTATTGTTTCTTCGAGTTTTGGCAGCTTTTACCGGCTGTGTTCCACGGAAACACTGAAGTTTTGCTTTAACCACAATTTACTTGATGCAAAAGGCTCTAAGCTCTTTGGTATCAAATGCTTTATGCAAGAGTGGTTTCACGTGAAACATTGCTGAGAATCCCTTGTTTTGCAGGTTTTTCTTGCTGAAACCGCCAATTCTGCTGCTTGTCTTCCTGGTAAGACGGGCAATGCATCTTTGCTTATCTTCCCAGTAGGACGAGCAGTACATTGATGTCGCTTGGAGATACACCTGGAATTCGGCTTGCCTGAGCCAACGTGTCAGGGTCGATGCGCTCGAGCTTTTGTCGTCCTTCTGTTGAGATTTCGAGAATCTCAGAGTAGTTGAAGCGTCCCTTGATTCTGATGTTCTCCAGACGGTGCATCTTGTCGGCGATGAGTCGCTCGCGCTCGATGTATCCTTTGTACTTCATCTTGATTTCTGCCGCCTCGGCAATCTCTTCTTTCCGGTTGTCTGGTGCTTCCATCGCTGCCTTCAGGTCGGGGATGATTTCCGACAGGTTCTGAAGGTTGAGATGCGGACGAGCCACGAGGTCGATGAGCTTGCAGCCGGCGCGGAGTGGAGTAGTGCCGAGTGCTTCGAGCTTCGGATTGATCTCGTCTTTCTTGATAGGATAGTTGGCACAGAAGTCGATGATTCTTTCGATGGCATTTTTCTTCTCCATCCACCAGTCGTAACGGTCGCGCTTGGCGATGCCGAGCTCGTATGCTTTTTCCGTGAGTCGGGCATCGGCGTCGTCCTGACGAAGCAGGATGCGGTACTCGGCTCTTGAGGTGAACATGCGGTATGGTTCATCTACACCCTTTGTGGTGAGGTCATCGATGAGTACGCCGATGTAACTCTCGTCTCGCTTCATCTCGAACGTCTTGTCGCCCACGCAATGAAGTGCAGCGTTGATTCCGGCAACCGTGCCCTGACCTCCTGCTTCTTCGTAACCGGTGGTTCCGTTTACCTGTCCGGCAAAGAAAAGTCCCTTGATGATTTTCGACTCCAGCGAATGCTTCAGCTGGGTTGGGTCGAAGTAATCATACTCGATGGCGTAACCTGGTCGGTAGATCTTTGCATCTCTCAATGCCGGGATTTCGTGGAGTGCATCCAGCTGGATATCCATCGGCATGCTGGATGAGAATCCGTTCAGGTACATTTCATTGGTGTCTTCACCTTCTGGTTCCAGGAAGAGCGGGTGCTGTTCCTTGTCGGGGAAGGTGACAAGCTTGGTTTCGATGCTTGGACAGTAACGGGGACCTGTGCTTTGGATTTGGCCATTATATAAAGGTGAGTCATCCAATCCGCTTTTCAGAATTTCGTGTACCTTGCTGTTTGTGTAGCATGTCCAGCAAGGAAGCTGTTTCAGAACTCTGTGGTTGCCCATGTACGAGAACTGATGGAAATCGATGTCGCCCGGTTGCTCCTCCATGTCTTCGAAGTGAACGCTTCGCTTGTCGATGCGGACAGGAGTTCCAGTTTTCATTCTTGCCGATGTGATTCCCCATCGGGTGATGCTTTCCGTGAAATGATGAACGGCAGGTTCTGCACATCTTCCACCTTCCACCATCTTTCTTCCCACGTGCATCAGTCCGTTGAGGAAAGTGCCGGCGGTGATGATGATGCTCTTGGCATAGAATTCTGCGCCCCAGATGGTGCGCACGCCGATTGCCTCTCCGTTTGCTACGAGCAGCTCGTCGGCCTGGTCTTGCCAGATGTCGAGATGGTCGGTATGGTCGAGAATGGTTCTCCATTCCCAGATGAACTTGCCACGGTCGCATTGAGCACGAGGACTCCATACGGCAGGTCCCTTTCCTATATTAAGCATACGGAACTGGATAGCCGTCTTGTCGGTGACGATACCCATCTGTCCGCCCAGTGCATCAATCTCTCGCACAATCTGTCCCTTGGCAATACCGCCTATGGCAGGATTGCAACTCATCTGACCAATCTTGTTCATGTCCATCGTTATCAAGCAGGTGTTAGCGCCCATGTTTGCCGAGGCAGCTGCTGCCTCGCATCCGGCGTGCCCTCCACCGATAACGAGTACGTCATAATTGAAGTTCATAATCTCTGTTTCTAATCTATATTTTATCTAATTTTCGGCAAAAGTAAGAAATTTAATTGAAATTTTAGCAAAAATACTTTGATAAATCATTAAAATATAGTAATTTTGCAGCAGACTTGCGAAAATATACCTATAAATGAGGATTGCAGAATGCCTTGAAAGTGGTATTGCAAGTACGAGATGAAGGAAATAATAAATTAGTTTCAAACAGTTAAATAATTAAAATTCAATCATTTATGTGGTTAATCAATTCATCTATTGGTAGAAAGGTAGTGATGTCAGTAACTGGTATCGCACTTATTCTATTCTTGACATTCCACGGTTGCATGAATGTGGTTGCGCTTTTCTCTGGAGAAGCTTACAACACAATCTGCGAGTTGTTGGGTGCTAACTGGTACGCCGTAGTTGCAACATTAGGTTTGGCAGCTTTGGCAGTTTGTCACATCGTTTACGCTTTCATCCTGACAGCACAGAACCGTCGTGCTCGCGGTAACCAGCGTTACGAGGTAACAGCAAAGCCAGAGAAAGTAGAGTGGGCTAGCCAGAACATGTTGGTGCTTGGTATCATCATCGTTCTCGGTTTGTTGCTTCACCTCTTCAACTTCTGGTACAACATGATGTTCGCTGAGCTTTTGGGTACAAGCTTCGGTCACAGCCCAGCAGACGGCTTCGCTTTCATCCAGGACACCTTCGCTAACCCAGTGTTCGTAGTTCTCTACATCATCTGGTTGGTAGCTCTTTGGTTCCACCTCACTCACGGTTTCTGGAGTGCTATTCAGACTCTCGGTTGGAACGGTAAGACTTGGTTCTGCCGTTGGAAGACTATTGGTATGATTTACTCTACCATCCTGCTTCTCCTCTTCATCGTTGTCGTATTGGCATTCGCTTTCGGTTGCGCTCCATCTTTGTGCTGCGCATAATTCGTGTAATCATTTAAGTATTAAAAAAGATTATGGCAAAAACATTAAATTCTAGAATACCTGAAGGACCAGTTGCTGAGAAGTGGACCAACTATAAGGCTCACCAGCGTTTGGTTAACCCAAAGAATAAGTTAAAGCTCGACGTTATCGTCGTAGGTACAGGTTTGGCAGGTGCTTCTGCAGCTGCTTCTCTTGGCGAGATGGGCTTCAACATCTTGAACTTCTGCATCCAGGACTCTCCACGTCGTGCTCACTCTATCGCAGCACAGGGTGGTATCAATGCAGCTAAGAATTATCAGAATGATGGTGACTCTGTTTACCGTCTGTTCTACGATACAGTAAAGGGTGGTGACTACCGTGCTCGTGAGGCTAACGTTTACCGTTTGGCTGAAGTGAGCAACGACATCATCGACCAGTGCGTAGCTCAGGGCGTTCCTTTCGCTCGTGAGTACGGTGGTATGTTGGCTAACCGTTCTTTCGGTGGTGCTCAGGTATCTCGTACATTTTATGCTAAGGGTCAGACAGGTCAGCAGCTCCTCCTCGGTGCTTACTCTTCTTTGAGCCGCATGGTTGAGGCAGGTAAGGTAAAGCTCTTCACCCGTTACGAGATGGAGGATATCGTTATCGTTGACGGTCACGCTCGTGGTATCATCGCCAAGAATCTGATCACAGGTAAGTTGGAGCGTTTCTCTGCCAACGCCGTAGTTATCGCTACCGGTGGTTATGGTAACGCTTACTTCCTTTCTACAAACGCTATGGGTTGTAACTGTACAGCAGCTATCCAGTGCTACCGCAAGGGTGCTGACTTCGCTAACCCATCTTATGTTCAGATTCACCCTACATGTATCCCTGTTCACGGTACAAACCAGAGTAAGTTGACTTTGATGTCAGAGTCACTCCGTAACGATGGTCGTATCTGGGTTCCTAAGAAGATTGAGGATGCCAAGGCATTGCAGGCAGGTACAAAGAAGGGTTCTGATATTCCTGAGGAAGACCGCGACTACTACTTGGAGCGCCGTTACCCAGCATTCGGTAACCTGGTTCCTCGTGACGTGGCTTCTCGTGCAGCTAAGGAGCGCTGCGACAAGGGCTTCGGTGTCAACAACACAGGTCTTGCCGTATTCCTCGACTTCTCTGAGTCTATCAACCGTCTCGGTATCGACGTTATCCTTCAGCGTTATGGCAACCTCTTCGATATGTATGAGGAGATTACCGACGTTAACCCAGGTGAGTTGGCTAACGAGATTAACGGCGTGAAGTACTACAACCCAATGATGATCTTCCCTGCTATCCACTATACAATGGGTGGTATCTGGGTTGACTACGAGTTGATGACCACTATCCCAGGTCTCTTCGCTATTGGTGAGTGTAACTTCTCTGACCACGGTGCTAACCGTCTTGGTGCATCTGCTTTGATGCAGGGTTTGGCTGACGGTTACTTCGTATTGCCATACACCATCCAGAACTACTTGGCCGACCAGGCATTGTGGCCAAAGCTCTCTACCGATCTCCCAGAGTTCGCAGAGGCAGAGGCAGGTGTTCAGAAGGAAATCGACCGCCTGATGGGTATCCAGGGCAAGCGCTCTGTAGATTCTATCCACAAGGAGTTGGGTCACATCCTTTGGGAGCACGTAGGTATGGGTCGTACCAAGGAAGGTCTTGAGGAAGGCTTGAAGAAGATGAAGGCTCTCCGCGAGGAATTCAACAAGAACCTCTTCATCCCTGGCAAGAAGGAAGGCTTGAACGTAGAGTTGGATAAGGCTATCCACTTGCGTGACTTCATCTTGATGGGCGAGTTGATCGCTTACGATGCATTGCACCGCAACGAGAGCTGTGGTGGTCACTTCCGTGAGGAGTACCAGACAGAGGAAGGCGAGGCTAAGCGTGATGACGAGAACTTCTTCTACGTAGGCTGCTGGGAGTATCAGGGCAACGATACAACTGCTCCAGTGCTCAACAAGGAACCTCTCGAGTATGAGGCAATTAAGGTACAGACAAGAAATTACAAGAATTAAAAAGCGAACAAGACAATGGCAAGAAATATAAGTTTCACAGTTAAGTATTGGAAGCAGGACGGTCCTACAGCACAGGGTCACTTCGATACACACGAGATGAAGAACATCCCAGATGATACTTCATTCCTCGAGATGCTCGACATCTTGAACGAGGAGCTCATCGAGTCAGGTCAGGAGCCTTTCGTCTTCGACCACGACTGCCGCGAGGGTATCTGCGGTATGTGCTCTCTCTATATTAATGGTACACCTCATGGTAAGACTGAGCGTGGTGCTACAACATGTCAGCTCTACATGCGTCGTTTCAACGATGGTGACGTTATCACCGTTGAGCCTTGGCGTTCTGCTGGTTTCCCTATCATCAAGGACTGTATGGTTGACCGTTCAGCATTCGACAAGATCATCCAGGCAGGTGGTTACACCAGCATCCGTACAGGTCAGGCTCAGGATGCCAACGCTATCCTGATTCCTAAGGAGAATGCAGACGAGGCAATGGATTGCGCTACATGTATCGGTTGCGGTGCTTGTGTTGCTGCATGTAAGAATGGTTCTGCCATGCTCTTCGTCAGCTCAAAGGTAAGCCAGTTGGCACTTCTCCCACAGGGTCGTGTAGAGGCTGCTACCCGTGCTAAGAAGATGATTGCACGCATGGATGAGCTTGGATTCGGTAACTGTACAAACACTCGTGCTTGCGAGGCTGTTTGTCCTAAAAACGAGTCTATCGCTAACATCGCCCGCTTGAACCGTGAGTTCTTGAAGGCTAAGTTGGCTGACTAATCCACCGTTTCTCTTGAGACACGGGAATTTTCTCTCTGCATCTTTACGGATGCGAGAGAATTTTCTCAAAAACCCTTCACTCTTCACCTTTTGAGTGTAAGCGATTGAAGGATAGGTAGTTGGGTGGGTGAAGAGTTGAAGTGACTCTTCACCCACCCTTCACCTTTTTATAGGGATAGGTGAAGAGTGGTGAAGAGTGGTGAAGAGTCAGCGCCACTCTTCACCTCTCGAATCCCCTGTGTTTATCGGGGTTTCAGACGAAAAGGTGAAGGGTGAAGAGTAAAAACGAGAGTAGGCTTTTTTACTGCGGAGGCCTCATTCTAATTTTTGCCTTGCCATGGCATTTTTTTGCCCTTTAGGAGGGCAATTTATTGCCATAGCCAGGCAATAATCCTTATGTCGTGAGAGGTTTAAAAGAACAGAAGTATTAAGCTATAAAAATATAAAGTACCATTCCATAAAGATATAAAAAGAGCATAAATGATGAACCAAGCTACTCAAGACTTTATTCGCCAGCACCAGGACGATGATGTCCGCCAGCTGGCTTTTCTCGGAAGCAAGTATCCGGAAGTAGATATGCCTTTCGCTCTCGATCAGATTCGCGGGCGAAAGATGGCTCGTGTCAAGTTACCTCGTTGGGCAAGTCTCGAAGGCATCATCTATCCTCCTCATATTTCTATGGAGCAATGCTCCTCTGAATCTACTGCGCTTTACAAGGCAGAACTGGCTGCGAGGTTGCTCGGCTTGCCGGCTTCTTCATCTGGAATCGAGATGAAGGCTGAAAATGAAATAGAGTTTGTTGACCTGACAGGTGGATTTGGAGTAGATTTCTCTTATATCGCAGCCCGATTGGGAGTGAAGTCGATGTATGTGGAGCGTCAGGCTCATCTCTGCGAGGCGGCAAAGGAGAACTTCGGGCGCTTGGGCTTGAAGAACGCCATCGTGAAGAATGGGGATGGAATTGAGGTTCTTCATTCTTTTCTGCCAAAGAAAGATGATGCTGCATCAACTGATGATTCTTTAGGCATCACTTATGACCAACCTCTGTCATTACTTAAGACCAAGCTTGGTCTTAAGTTAATCTTCATTGATCCTGCCCGTAGAGACGGTGCGGGCAACAAGGTGGTATCCTTGAAGGATTGCACGCCTGATGTCACCGTTTTGCAGGAAGAAATGCTTTCGAAGGCTGATTACGTCATCATCAAACTCTCTCCGATGCTCGACTGGCACCGTGCCATAAGCGAATTAAGCCACGTGAGAGAGGTTCATATCATCTCCGTGAACAATGAGTGCAAGGAGCTCCTTTTAGTGCTCTCAGCGCGAAATATGGACGAAAATCTCCGCATTTATTGCATCAATGATGCGCAATCCTTCGTCTGCGAAGAGTCGGATATGGAGACTTCTTCCGTCAAGATAGCCCCATCTACCCTTGAAGAGATGCAGTATCTTTACGAGCCGAATGCGTCGTTGATGAAAGCCGGCTGTTTCGGCATTCTTTCCGATCGATATGATGCAAGGATGCTTTCCAAGAACAGCCATCTTTTCGTGAGCCAGGCGCCTATCGAGGCTTTCCCTGGCAGAAGCTTCCGCATCATCGCCGTTTCTTCCTTTAATAAGAAGGAGTTGAAGCGTCATCTGTCAGGAATCACCAAGGCGAACATCGCCACCCGCAACTTCCCTCTTTCCGTGGCAGAATTGCGCAAGCGATTGAAGTTGAAAGATGGTGGTGAAACCTATATTTTCGCCACCACATTGAGCGACGAAAGCCATGTGCTGGTGATTACGGAGAAAAAATAAGCTGATTGTCTGAAAAAATAAGCTGATTTCCTGAAAAATCAAGTTCTAATCCTATAAGATGATTCCGCCAAAACCACCACTAATCGGGTGATATAAGCCACTTTGTGGCTCGTAATCATTCTTGAACCCCTAAAAAACTGAAAATAAAGATAGCAATATTTGGTCGTTTGGCGAAATATTGCTATTTTTGCATCCTATAATATTGCAAACTAGTTTGAAATCATGTCATTAATAGAAATTAAAAAGGTCGAAAGCAAGAAGGATTTGAAGACGTTCATCGACTTCCACTACGACCTCTACGAAGGCAACGAATACGATGTGCCTAATCTTTTCAGCGACGAAATGAATACCCTGAGCAAGGATAAGAACGCTGCGTTCGAGTTCTGCGAGGCAGAGTATTATCTTGCCTATAAGGATGGAAAACTGGCAGGTCGCGTTGCTGCTATCATCAACCATAAGGCAAACAATAAGTGGGGAAAGAAATCCGTTCGCTTCGGATGGATTGACTTCATCGACGACCGTGAGGTTTCGAAGGCTCTCTTGGATGCTGTGGAAAAGTATGGTAAAGAGAAAGGTATGGAGGATATGGTAGGTCCGCTTGGATTTACCGATATGGACCCTGAGGGAATGCTTACCTGGGGATTCGACCAGCTCGGCACCATGCCTACCATCTACAATTACCCTTATTATCCGGAGCACATCGAGGCCCTGGAGGGTTTTGTGGTAGATAACAAGTATGTGGAGTTCAAGATCATGGTACCTGATACCATACCGGAGAAGTACGCCAAGATAGCGATGATGATAGAGAAACGCTATAATCTGCATGTGCGCAAGCTTACCAAGAAGGAAGTCTTCCAAGGCGGAATGGGACAGAAGATTTTCGATCTCATCAACGATACCTATAAGGATCTCTATGGATATTCAGAACTCTCACAGAAGCAGATAGATCAGCTTATCAAGTCGTATCTCAGTTTTCTCGACTTCAACCTCATCACCTGTATCGAGGATTGGACGGGTGGAGAGCATAAGCTCATCGGTGTGGGAATCACCATGCCGTCGTTGGCTCATGCCCTGAGAAAGTGCCGCCGTGGCAGATTGCTGCCTTTCGGCTGGTATCATGTGTTGAGAGCCATCAAACAGCACAAGACCAACATCGTTGACCTCCTCCTCATCGGTATTCTTCCTGAATATCGTGCCAAGGGAGCGAATGCACTTCTCTTTGCCGATCTGATACCTTGGTACCAGAAGTATGGTATTGAGTGGGGCGAGACCCAGGTTGAGCTGGAAACCAATGCCGGTGTGCAGGGACAGTGGGGAGCTTTGACCCCAGTAATGCACAAGCGCAGAAAGTGCTACAAGAAGATTATTAAATAAGGAATTAAGGGATCTCCCCTAAAACATAGGAGGATTTTATGTCAGAAGATAATAGTGAATTGAAAGCCCCACAGGAGCAGCAGCCGGTAGAATATACCGATGACAACATCCGACACTTGAGTGATATGGAGCATGTACGTACTCGTCCGGGTATGTACATTGGTCGTCTGGGTGATGGTAACCTGCCGGAGGATGGAATCTACGTACTCTTGAAAGAGGTGGTAGATAACTCTATCGATGAGTTCAAGATGGGGGCTGGCGCCAGATTGGAGATTGATATCGAAGATCATCTGCGGGTCAGTGTGCGCGACTATGGTCGTGGTATTCCTCAAGGTAAACTTGTCGAGGCTGTGAGCGTGCTGAATACCGGTGGTAAGTACGACAGCAAGGCGTTCAAGAAGAGTGTCGGCTTGAACGGAGTGGGTGTGAAGGCGGTGAACGCCCTCAGCTCTCATTTCGAGGTAAAGTCATTCCGTGACGGCAAGGTGCGCCATCTGAAGTTTGAGAAAGGTATTCTGCAGAGCGATGTTACCGAAGATACGGAGGACGAGAACGGTACCTTCATCTTCTTCGAACCGGATAATACCCTGTTCAAGAACTATTCTTTCCACGATGATTTCGTGGAAACCATGCTCCGTAACTATACTTATCTGAACACCGGACTCACCATCATGCACAATGGTCGCCGCATCCTCAGCCGTCATGGTTTGAAGGATCTCCTGACCGATAACATGACCAATGAAGGTCTTTACGAGATTGTTCACATGAAAGGCGAAGACATCGAGATTGCCTTTACCCATACCAATCAGTATGGCGAGGAGTACTATTCCTTCGTGAATGGTCAGCATACCACCCAGGGCGGTACTCATCAGAGTGCCTTCAAGGAGCATATCGCCAGAACCATCAAGGAGTTCTACGGCAAGTATGAGTATGGCGACATCCGAAACGGACTGGTGGCTGCCATTGCACTGAACGTAGAGGAGCCGGTGTTTGAGAGTCAGACGAAGATTAAGCTCGGAAGTACCACAATGTCTCCGAACGGGGGCGAAACCATCAATAAGTATGTGGGCGATTTCCTGAAGAAGGAAGTAGATAACTATCTCCATATCCACAAGGATGTGGCTGAGATTCTGGAGAACAAGATCAAGGAGAGTGAGCGTGAGCGCAAGGCGATGGCTGGCGTTACCAAACTGGCTCGTGAGCGTGCCAAGAAGGCGAACCTTCACAACCGCAAGCTGCGCGATTGCCGCATCCACTTCAGCGATGCCAAGAACGAGCTGAAGGAGGCAAGCTCCATCTTCATCACCGAGGGTGATTCTGCCAGCGGAAGCATTACCAAGAGCCGTGATGTGAACACCCAGGCGGTATTCTCGCTGCGAGGCAAGCCGTTAAACTGCTATGGTCTGACCAAGAAGGTGGTTTACGAGAACGAGGAGTTCAACCTGCTCCAGGCAGCTCTCGATATCGAGGACGGATTGGACGGATTGAGATATAATAAGGTGATTGTGGCTACCGATGCCGATGTAGATGGAATGCACATCCGATTGCTCATCATCACCTTCTTCCTGCAGTTCTTCCCTGACCTCATCAAGAAGGGCCACGTGTATGTGCTTCAGACTCCATTGTTCCGAGTGCGCAACAAGCGAACCAAGATCAAGAACAAGCAGGCGGTGGCTGATGCCGATGCCAAGTTGGGTCCTAAGGAGAAGAAGGGCGATTTCATCACGCATTACTGTTACAGCGATGAGGAGCGACAGCAAGCCATCAGAAACCTTGGTCCTGACCCGGAAATCACCCGATTCAAGGGTTTGGGAGAGATTTCGCCAGAGGAGTTTGCCCACTTCATCGGTCCGGATATGCGATTGGAGCAGGTTACGCTCCACAAGACCGACCAGGTGCAGAAACTCCTGGAGTATTATATGGGTAAGAATACGATGGAACGTCAGAACTTCATCATCGATAACTTGGTGATTGAGGAGGATATTCCGGAGGAAGACTCAGCACCGCTGGATTAGGATAAGTGAAAAGTGAAGAACGAAGGATTCTCTCTTTTCTAAGCAATAAGTTCAAAGTAAATGAAAAAATATCTATTTATAGCGCTCCTGGCGTTCCTGGCAGTAACTTCTGCCAGTGCCCAGCTGCGTATCAAGATGGGCAAGAATAGCCCGATAGAGAAGTTGGGTAGGGCGGAAATCGCCATTACCAACCTCTATGTGGATAGTGTGGATGAGAACAAGCTTGTAGAGGACGCCATCCGTGGTATGCTCGAGAAGCTCGACCCTCATTCCTCTTATGCCACAGCCAAGGAAACCAAGGCGATGAATGAACCGCTGAATGGCAGTTTCGATGGCATTGGCGTGCAGTTTAACATGGTAGATGATACCTTGCTCGTCATCCAGCCCGTAGTGAATGGTCCTTCCGAGAAGGTGGGAATCATAGCCGGCGATCGCATCGTTGCGGTGAATGATACGGCTATTTCGGGCGTGAAGATGAGCAAGGAGGAAATCATGAAGCGCCTCCGTGGTCCTAAGGGAACCACGGTGAATCTTACCATCGTGCGCCGTGGCATCAAGGACAAGCTTACTTTCAAGGTGAAGCGTGACAAGATTCCGGTAACCACGATGGATGCGGCTTATATGATTCGTCCGGGAATCGGATACATTCGACTGGGAAGCTTCGGCCTGACCAGCTACAAGGAGGTGACTACGGCGATGGATTCGCTCAAGAAAGTGGGAATGAAAGACCTGATCTTCGACCTTGAGGATAATGGCGGCGGCTACCTTCAGGCAGCCGCTCAGATAGCCAACGAGTTCCTGCAGAAGGGAGATCTCATCGTTTATACCAGTGGTCGTGCAGCTCCCCGTCAGGAGTACAAGGCGCAGGCTAACGGAAGATGGCGCAAGGGCAAGGTGGTGGTGCTTACCAATGAGTTTACAGCTTCTGCCGCAGAGATTGTTTCCGGAGCCATCCAGGATCAGGACCGTGGAGTAGTGGTAGGTCGCAGAACCTTCGGCAAGGGATTGGTTCAGCGTCCGCTTACCTTCGATGATGGCAGCGAGATTCGTCTCACCATCGCCCATTATTATACGCCTAGCGGCAGATGCATCCAGAAGCCGTATAAGAAGGGAGACAGACTGGATTATGCGATGGATCTCGACAATCGCTACAAGCATGGCGAGTTCACCAACCAGGACAGCATCCATCTTTCCGATAGCTTGAAGTATTATACTTTGCGCAAGCACCGTGTGGTTTATGGTGGTGGCGGAATCATGCCCGATTATTTCGTGCCATTGGATACTACCAAGTACACCAAGATGCACCGTCAGCTGGCAGCCAAGAGCATCGTCATCAACCACAGCCTGAAGTTTATCGATGCGCATCGCAAGGAATTGAAGAGCCAGTATAAGGATTTCAACAAGTTCCTGGCAAGCTACGAGGTTCCTTCTTCGCTCATCGAAGCCATTATTGCAGAGGGCAAGAAAGAGAAGATAGAGCCTAAGGATGAGGCTGAATTGACTCAGACAAAGAAATACCTCGCCCTGCAGTTGAAGGCCCTTGTAGCAAGAGATATCTGGGATATGAGTCAATACTTCCAGGTTTGGAACGAGACCAACGAGATTGTTCAGCGTGCCGTGAAGCTGCTGACCACGGGGAAGTAACTATAGAAAAAACGGCTGTTAACTGTTAACCTGTTAACCCGTGAGGTAATGAGATAAGAAAAGGTCGTGAGGTTTCTGATAGAACTTCACGACCTTTTTTGTGTATTTATCTTTTTCCGAATTCATGAATCCTTTCTGAATTCATTTACTTCTTCTCATGCATGCGATCCCATTTCAGATAGATTCCGGCAAGGATGGTGCCCGAAATACTGTGCCAGGCACAACTGATGGCGCAAGGCAATACGGCGAGGGGCTGGGCGGCGAAGAAATTGCCCGCAAGAACCGTGGCAAGACCGGCATTCTGCATTCCCACCTCAATACTGATGGTGCGCTTCTTAGCTGTATTGAAGCCCGCCAGCTTTCCGGCAAGCCAACCGAGACAGTAACCCAGGGTGTTGTGGCAGAAAACCACGGCAAAAGTCCAGAGGAAAAGCGATAAGCCACGAGCCACCAAGTCATCGTGAACCGTAGAAATCACACCTCCCACAATAATCGCCAGACAGGTGACGCTGATGCCCGGCATCAGACTCTGGATGGTAGGGAAGCAATCCTTCTTGCCATAGATATAATTCAAAGCGCAGCCGATGGCCACAGGGATAATCGTAACTATCAGAATGTTGATGAACATTCCCACAGCATCTACATGGATAATCTCGCCTGCCGTAATCTTCATCAGCAGCGGAGTCATCACTGGCGCAAGAATCGTAGAGGCGCAGGTCATTCCTACGGAGAAAGCTACGTCGCCATGACACAGATAACTCATGATGTTGCTCGAAACGCCGCCCGGACAGCAACCTACCAGCAGGATTCCGAGTGCCAGGGCTGGGTCAAGATGCCACACATGAACCAGGGTATAAGCCACGCCAGGCATGATGATGAACTGGGCGCAGGCACCGATGAAGACATCCAGCGGGCGCTGAGCCAGAATCTTGAAGTCGTTGGTGGTCAGGGTCAAGCCCATGGTGAGCATGATGATGCCGAGAATGACGGTTTGAGTAGTTCCGCGCACCCAGTCGAAGGTATGTGGGAAGAAGAATGTGAATACTGCTACACCTATTACAAAGATAGAGGTGTAATTGGCCAGCAACTTGCTGAGCCCCTGAAAAAACTTTAGCATAATTCTATTTCTTTTTAAAATCCTGATATTTCTCTCTTATTTGCAATCTCTGGGATGATTGTCTTTGACAATCTCTCTTCTTTCTTTCTCTCCTCTCCTCCTTCTTTCCTCGCTTTCAATATTGGGTGCAAAAGTACGTCTTTTCTACCGAATAAACAAATTATTCAATAATTAAATATCAAATTATAATATTTTTGTTGGTTTAAGCTTACGAATCTGCACGAATCTTCTTGGATTGTGCAAAATCTGAGGCAAAATAATTCGGCTTTTCTTCTTTAATTCCGCAACAAATGTGTAACTTTGCACCCATATTATCGATAATAGTCATAGAATGAACGAAGATTTTGATATAAGACAACAGACGGTTTCTCCTGCCGAAAAGGAATTCGAGAAAGCACTGCGCCCACTGAAGTTCTCCGACTTCAGCGGACAGAATGGCGTGGTGGATAATCTCGAAGTCTTCGTAGAGGCTGCCAAGTATCGTGGCGAACCGCTCGACCATACCCTCTTGCACGGTCCTCCGGGATTGGGTAAGACCACATTGAGTAACATCATCGCCAACGAACTGGGTGTGGGCTTCAAGATTACATCAGGCCCTGTGCTCGATAAGCCGGGCGACCTGGCAGGTATCCTTACCTCCCTGGAGCCTAACGATGTGCTCTTCATCGATGAAATCCACCGCCTTTCGCCAGTGGTAGAGGAGTATCTCTATTCGGCGATGGAGGATTACCGCATCGACATCATGATAGACAAGGGGCCTTCGGCACGAAGCATCCAGATAGATTTGAATCCGTTTACCCTCGTGGGAGCCACCACCCGTAGCGGACTTCTCACGGCTCCGCTCCGTGCCCGTTTCGGAATCAATCTGCATCTGGAATACTACGACCCTGAGACGCTTCAGAAGATTATCAAGCGAAGTGCGATGCTCCTGCAGGTGCCGATAGAAGATGAGGCGGCAGTAGAAATCTCCCGCCGCTCGCGTGGAACCCCTCGTATCGCCAACTCATTATTGCGAAGAGTGCGTGATTTCGCCCAGGTGAAGGGCAACGGAACCATCACTTACGAGATTGCCCAGATGGCGCTCAAGGCACTGAACATCGACCAGTATGGCTTGGACGAGATAGACAACAAGATTCTCACCACCATCATCGACAAGTTCCGTGGAGGTCCGGTGGGCGTAAGCACCATTGCCACGGCTATTGGCGAAGATGGCGGCACCGTAGAGGAGGTTTACGAGCCATTCCTCATCATGGAAGGCTTCATCAAGCGTACGCCACGAGGCAGAATGGCCACCAAGCTTGCCTATGATCATCTCGGCAGGAATCCGTATGGAAGCAACATCATGCAGGGCGACCTGTTTGAATAAAGTTCAAAGTAATGAAGATAGGAATATTTACGGGTACATTCGACCCATTTACGATAGGACATCAGAACATCGCCGAGCGTGCCTTGCCCATGTTCGACAAGCTCGTGATTGCAGTAGCGATGAGCAAGCTGAAACATGCGCAGGAGGAAATCTCGAAGCGTGTGGAGGATATTAAGGCTGTTTTTCCGAAGGAATGTGCAGAGCTGGTAGATGCGGAGGATGCTTCCAAGGGTTATCGCCTGGAGGTGGTTGCCTACGATGACCTCACCATCGACCTGGCGCATCGCCTGGGAGCCAAGTTCCTGGTTCGCGGCGTTCGTTCAGCCAAGGATTTCGAGTACGAGCGAGAGCAGGCTGACATCAACAAGCAGTTGGGCGGCGTAGAAACCATCCTGCTGTTTTCCGACCCAAGATACAGCAGCATCAGCTCAACGCTGGTTAGGGAATTGAGATTCTTCGGAAGAGAAGTAGATGAATTTTTACCAAAAATAAAATAAAAATAGGAGGAAGAAGCGTATGATAACATACAATGTAGATGGCGTGAAAATGCCAAAGATCAAGAAGCGCGACACCAGTGCCTGGATTCGCAAGGTAGCTGCCTCTCATGGCCGCAAGGTGGGAGAGATAGGCTATATGTTTGTAGATGACGAGAAGATTCTCGAAGTGAACAACGAGTATCTGGGTCATGATTACTATACCGATGTCATCACCTTCGATTATGATGAGGATGATGTGATTAACGGTGACATCGTGATTTCGCTCGATACCGTGCGTACCAATGCCGAGCAGTTTGGCAAGACCTACGATGATGAGCTTCACCGCGTCATCATCCACGGCATCCTGCACCTCTGCGGCATCAATGACAAAGGTCCGGGAGAGCGAGAAATCATGGAGGAGAACGAGAACAAGGCATTAGCCCTGCTCGAAGGTGCTTCTATATTGAAGAAGTAAAGCCCTTCGATATTGGGAAGCCATTCCTTTGATGTTGGAATTAAGTTTCCAATATTTAGAGATACATTCCCTCTTCGAATTTCCCGGTAGAAGTATAGAAAAACAGCTGTTAACTGTTAACCTGTTAACTCTTGGTGGTTAAGATGAACAGTTAAGTCTTGGCAGTTAAGATGAACAGTTAACTCTTAATGTGGTTCATGAAGCGGGCTGAAGGCCCAGCAAGCTCTTAGCCCAGGGCAACACCCTGGGTACAAGGAAGATATAACGGATTCGCCCTGTAAGGGCAAAAGCTTTCATATACGAGGCTTTTGCTCCTACAGGGCGTTTTGCTTTATTGTATTGCCTTGATTCTCTCGCGGCATTCTTTCAAAATCTCTTTAAGTTCCTCCACGGTCGTGGCTCTCAGCATGGCGATTCTCGTCTGGCGGAAATCAGGAATGCCCTTGAAGATAGGGGAGGCGGCCAGGTGGCGACGGGTGTGGAGAATGCCTCTGTACTCGTCGATGCGCTC
The DNA here is from genome assembly GCF_002224675.1 of Segatella copri. Taxonomy (GTDB): domain Bacteria; phylum Bacteroidota; class Bacteroidia; order Bacteroidales; family Bacteroidaceae; genus Prevotella; species Prevotella copri_U. Next base: position 174,246 of record NZ_NMPZ01000003.1, read on the forward strand.
CACGTTGATGCGGAGCTGCTCCTCCAAGAGGTCAATCTTCTCATCCACGGTTAATGGGGCTGCACCCGTATTGTCCAGATAATCACGGATTTCCTTGAAAATCCAAGGTCTTCCGAAGGTGGCTCTACCAATCATCACTGCATCTACGCCGTAACGCTCAAAAGCAAGCTTGGCTTCTTCCGGGGTCGTAATGTCGCCGTTGCCGATAATCGGAATATGGATGCGGGGATTGTTCTTCACTTCTCCTATGAGGCTCCAGTCAGCCTCACCCGTGTACATCTGGCTTCGGGTTCTGCCGTGGATGGTGAGTGCCTGGATTCCGCAATCCTGCAACTGCTCGGCAAGCTCGGTGATGATGAGGTTCTCGCAATCCCAACCTAGTCGGGTCTTCACGGTTACGGGCACGTTTACCGCCTTCACCACCTCTCTTGTAATATCCAGCATCAGCGGGATATTCCGGAGCATTCCGGCTCCCGCACCCTTTCCGGCAACCTTCTTCACCGGGCAGCCGAAGTTAATGTCAATCACATCCGGCTTCGCCTGTTCTACGATCTTGGCAGCTTCCACCATATCCTCGGTGGTTCTGCCGTAAATCTGAATGCCCACAGGGCGCTCCTCATCACTTATCGTAAGTTTGCTGACTGTGCTCTTGATGCTTCGCACCAGGGCTTCTGCCGATACGAACTCAGTATAAACCATGGCAGCTCCGAATCGCTTGCAGAGCATGCGAAAGCCAATATCCGTTACGTCTTCCATCGGAGCGAGGAAGAGGGGCTGAGGCCCAAATTCTATATTACCTATTTTCATCTTATTTTTTTTGTTTGGCAAGAGGTGAAAGCTCTTTTCTTTTTTGCGGCTGCAAAGTTAATGCAATTTGGAGACAAAACAAAATAAAACGCAGATATTTTCAATTTTTAAAACGATGATTTTAAGCTTTTGCCCTTACAGGGCGCATTGCTGCTGCTGTTTATAACCCAGGGCGATTGCCCTGGGCTAGGAGTTTCTGCCCTTTCAGGGCGTTCTTTTTGCGTTTCTGCCTTTCAGGGCATGTGTTTCTGCCATAGACGTCTATTTCAGCAGATGATACATTCCTCCTGCCAGGGTGCGGATGATGCCCTTCATTTCCATCTGGAAGAGGAGGGAAGTGAGGCGGGAGATGTCGATGTTCGATTTCACGCTGATGATGTTGATCTGCAGATCATTGGTCTTCGAGAGGATGCTGACGATGAGCTCCTCTTCTGTTGATAACTCCGGGAAGAGGCTGCGCTCGATGCCCTGCTGCTTGGCTCGCATCAGGGTGGCGTCATCCTGCCAGCGCATATCCTTCACGAAATCCTCGGCACTGGTGATGAGCGTGGCGCCGTTGTTGCGAATCAGGTTGTTGCAGCCCTCGCTGTAGTAATCGCCTATCCTGCCCGGGAAGGTGAAGACGTCCCTGTCGTAGGATTGCGAAATATCGCAGGTGATGAGACCTCCGCCATGAGCAGCACTCTCTATCAGGATGCAGGCATCCGACATTCCTGCCACAATTCGGTTGCGGCGCACGAAGTTGATCTTATCCGCATTCGTACGGGTAAGAAACTCGGTGAGCAAACCGCCCTGTTCTATCATCTTTGCAGCCGTTTCCCGGTGCTGACGTGGGTAGAGGTCATCGAGGCCGTGAGCCAGAACGCCCACGGTTTCATAGCCGCTGGCGAGCGCCTGTCTATGAGCCACGATATCCACACCATAAGCCAGGCCGCTCACTATCAAGACACGAGGGGAGAGCTGCTTCAGGTCGGTGATGAAGCGACGGATAAGGTCTTCGCCGTAAGGAGTACAGTGGCGGGTTCCCACGATGTTGATGATTCGCTGCTGGTTCAGGTTGGCGTTGCCTTTATAGAAGAGCATGAGCGGCGCATCATCGCAATCCTTGAGTCGTTGCGGATAACGTTCGTCGTTCATCGTTATCGGTTCGATACCATATCTTATGTCGTATTCCAGTTCTTCTTCGGCGCGTTTTCGGGCCTCGTCGCAGTTTTGGATAGCGTTCACGAGTTTATCCGAGGCATCGGGGAGGATGTCTCTAAGGTTATTCTTATGCTCCAGGATGAGCGTGGCGGAGCCCACCTTTCGGTATAGCTCCAGCATTCCTGCAAGGCTGAAATAATTCAGCCTTGTTAAGAGTATAGTATTTAATATTTCCTGTTGGTCAGCCATAATCTTAAAAAATAATTAGTTATCTCTTCAAGTATTCATACCCAATCCTGCACCTCAGGCATTCCTTCTTGTCGCAGTATTCCTTCTTCAGCTGGATTAGTGCCTGGCTATCCCCGGCGTTCTCCACCTCCAATCCACACTGCTGCCACATCCTTACTATGTGGTTATTCTCCGCCTTCAGCTCCTCCAGGAAATCGAAGGCGCGGTCGCAGTATTTCTCCTCGCCACGGTGTCTGCCGTAGGCAAAGAGGATGGGAACCACGGTGTTGATGATGAGCAGATTGAGCGAGAAAGGGGAGAGGTGCTTCTCGTTGCGGATGCTCGTGCTGCCGAAGGTGTAATGGGTTTCCCAATACTCCGTAACGCTGGTAGAGAGCACCTTCTTCGCCTCCTTCACCGTAGAAGCCTCCAGCAGCTGACTTAATCCCGCACGGCGGTTATAGTAAAGATTCGCAAGCTGCGAAATGCGGATATGCGGGAAGTTCTGCGGGCGGAGTCGCAGGAATCGCCACAGCTTGTAATCCATCGGCTGCAGCGAGAACTTGTGCGAGAGATAAAGATACTCGTTTCTCAATCTCGCAAAATACCCGTCGTTCAAGGCATCTTTCTGATAGCGTTCGGGGATGGTGTTCAGCTCCAGCAATCCTGCCTGCCCCATGAAGATGGCTTCCACCTGGAAGAGGTCGTCGCGGTGATGATCTACGGCTCTCAGCGGTAGGTTCAGCGCCCACTGCTCAAAAGCATCTCCATTGATTCCGAAGCCGTAGTTTCTGGCGAGAGTTACGAAATAGGCATTCTCCCAGTCGCCGTTGCAGCGGCGCACGCGCTCCTCTATCGCCTCCGTCTTCTGCGAAAGGCGTTCGGTTTGCAGGGCGCTCATCCACGAGTGGACAGTGAGCTTGGTGAGCGATGGAATTATCTGATAGCAAGGGGGATACTGGTCGATGGTGAGCAGCTCCTGATAGTGCTTGAAAACATTCTCGGGGATGTCGAGCTGCATCTGCGTCAACGGGGCACCCTTGGAGTTTCGGGCTTCCGTATCTATGTTGCCGCAGACGTGCAGAATCACGTTGTCGTATCTTTCATCCTTGTCGTGGGCGTGAAGAAACCAGTCGCTCGCCTTGTCGTGAATCTCCACGTTGCCCACCCAGAGAGTTCCGGCAATCTTGATTTTGGCGTTGAAGAAATCGGGCCCTGCATTGCGGTTGTGCAATCCGGGGTCGATGACTTCCACCTGCCTGTGGTCGGTGGTGGAAAGAGGGGAGAGTGGGAAGAGTTTGTGCTTCCACACGTAGTGAAGTAGTTGCTCCATATTGTTTCGGCTTTTATGGTTTATAGGATTGCCTCTTTCGGATCGCAAGTTCTGATGCTTGTCCTTTGATGGATGCAGGCCTGGTGCTTGTCCTAGATGGTGCAAGTTTTTCGCTCGTGTGCGGAAGGGGTATTGAAAAATCAGCTGTTAACTGTTAACCTGTTAACCTTGGGATGAGAAATATTTCTCGAATGCCTTGTCGTAATCCTCGCTGTTGCCCAGCTTTCCGTTGATGAGGCAGACGAGTTCTACTGTTGCCTTGAGGCAGAGCTTCTCATCGCTGGCACGGAAGATGTCCTGATGGAAGACGTATCTCACACCCTGCTTCTCCAGCCACAGGCGCGAGAGGAATTCGTCATCGCATTGCAGCGGAACCTTGTACTGCAGGTTCATTCTCGCCACCACGGCATCCACACCCTTATTGTGCATTTCGGCAAAGCTGAGGCCGCATTCCTTCAGGAAGAGATGGCGGGTATGCTCCATGTAGTGCAGATAGTTGGCGTTGTTTACGATGCCCTCAATATCGCACTCGTAATCCCTCACTTCCATCTTTGTCTCGAATATGTATTTGCTCATCATTTTCTCTTTTTTAGTTACTAAATGAGGCTAAAAGCCCTAAATCACTGCAAAAATAACCAAAATTTTCTATTTATTATTATAATAACAAGGATTTTTCAAGGTTTTTCGAAGAAAAATGTGTATTTTTGCCGAATAGAACAAATAAAATTTAGATAAAGATGAAAATTGCTTTGATCGGCTACGGAAAGATGGGACACATGATCGAGGAGATCGCCCTGCAGCGTGGCCACGAAATCGTATGTAAGATTGACGTGAATAACCCTGAGGATATCGACAGTCCGGAGTTCTGCTCTGCCGATGTTGCCATCGAGTTTACAAACCCTACTGCCGCTTACGGCAACTATCTGAAGGCTTTCTCTCACAACGTGAAGGTGGTTTCGGGTTCTACAGGTTGGATGAAAGACCATAAGGAAGACGTGGAGAAACTCTGCGCCGACGGTAAGCAGACCCTCTTTTGGGCTTCTAACTTCAGCATCGGTGTGGCCATTTTCTCTGCCGTAAACCGCTATCTGGCCAAGATCATGAACGGATTCCCACAGTACTCAGTATGCATGCAGGAAACCCACCACGTGCACAAGCTCGATGCGCCATCAGGCACAGCCATCACTCTTGCCGAGGAAATCATCGACAACATCGACAGAAAGAAGGACTGGAAGCGTGGCGTTACTTATTGGACAGAGGATGGTCATCACGATGAGGGCGATGCAAACATCACCGATGAAGACCTGGTGATCAACTGCGTACGCGATGGCGAGGTTCCAGGAATCCACGCCGTGATGTATGATTCAGATGCTGATATGATTACCATCGAGCACAGCGCTCACTCTCGCAAGGGCTTTGCCCTGGGAGCCGTTCTCGCAGCTGAGTTCACAGCCAACCATACCGGTTTGCTCACCACATCAGATTTATTTAAGTTCTAAAGAGACATGATTGACAAGCAGAAACAAAACCTTAATATGAAGGTGCAGTGGGCGAAGTTCGCAGTGGTTCTCGCCCTCTACCTCCTCTTCCTGATATGGGTTGAGAGCTGGCTGGGACTCATTGTGGTTCCGTTCATCTTCGATGTTTACATCACCAAGAAGATTCACTGGCAGTGGTGGAAGGATGAGGAAGGTCCTATCCGTTTCATCATGAGCTGGGTTGATGCGCTCGTGTTCGCGCTCGTAGCGGTTTATTTCATCAACCTCTTCTTCTTCCAGAACTACGTCATTCCGTCTTCCTCTCTCGAAAAGAGTCTCCTCACGGGCGACTATCTCTTCGTGAGCAAGGTAAGCTACGGACCTCGCATTCCTGAAACTCCGCTCACCATGCCGCTCACCCAGCACACTATGCCGCTGGTCAACGTGAAGAGCTACGTGGAGTGGCCTCACTGGGATTACCGCCGAGTAAAAGGCTTGGGCAACGTGAAGCTCAACGACATCGTGGTGTTCAACTATCCTGCCGGCGACACCCTCTGCAACGAGGAGCGCTATCAGGCGAATGATTACTATCAGATGGTTTATTCCATCGGCGACCAGATTCTGGAGCAGAACGGACAGCAGCAGGATGTGCGCGTGCTGAACCCATTGCAGCAGCGCCGATACTTCGAAAAAGTGTATGCTGCCGGACGCAACTACATCGCCAGTATGCCGGGCGAATATGGTGACATCATCAGCCGTCCTACCGACCGCCGCGAGAACTATGTGAAGCGCTGCGTAGGTTTGCCGGGTCAGACCCTGCAGATCAAGAACCGCATCGTTTACCTGAACGGCAAGGCGAACAAGGAGCCTGATAACGTGCAATATACCTACAAGATGAAGCTCAAGGGCGAGTTCCCTATTGACCTGGCTGATGAGCTGGGAATCACCAATGAAGACCTGCTGATGTATAATCAGAGCGGCGTGATTCCACTCACCAAGAAGGCTTATCTCGCCCTGAAGGCGAACAAGAACCTCGTGGAGAGCATCTCCATCAATACTGATGCGAGATACGGAGACCTTTATCCGCTCAACGCCTACACCGGCTGGACATGCGATAATTACGGTCCTGTATGGATTCCGAAGAAGGGCAAGAGCATTGCTCTGACATTGAAGAATCTGCCAGTATATGAGCGCTGCATCAAGGTTTACGAGGGCAACGACCTCAAGGTAGATAGCAAGGGCAACATCTTCATCAACGGCAAGCTGGCGAAGAGCTACACCTTCAAGCTCGACTACTACTGGATGATGGGTGACAACCGCCACAACTCAGCCGACAGCCGCTACTGGGGCTTCGTGCCAGAGGACCACATCGTGGGCAAGCCAATCTTCATCTGGTGGAGCCACAGTCCTGACCATCCAGGCTTCTCAGGCATCCGCTGGAACCGCCTGTTCAACTTCGTAGATAACATCAAGTAACAGAAGTTTTTGAAATCAAGAAAGCAAAGATAGATTGAAAATCGCAGTTAAATTCCTAATAGCTTTAGGCTTGTCGCTGCTCCTGGTATGGGTGGTGCGAACCTATGCCTTCACTGTCTTCACGGTGCCTGCGGGAGGTCTTCCTCCGCAACTGCAGGCTGGCAACCGGGTGATAGTGAATAGGATTGACTGCGATTTTTTCAATCGTGGCGATGTGGTTGTGTTCCGTGATTCCGTCACGTATCAGCGCCGCAACCAGCGCCGCAAGATAGTTGCTGAGGCTTATTTCATAGGTAGGGTAGAGAAGCAGCCGGGCGATACGATTCGCATCGATACGGTGCAGTATATCATTCCTACGGTGTGCTGCAAGCGCTGCGGCTGCAAGGATTGCCGCTTCTATCTGCTGAAAACGCCTACCGGGCAGCAGGTGGTGCATAAGCATCAGATGATAGGCAAGGCGTATAAGCTGTTTTAGCCGATCCCATCGCTCGCCCTTATTATTAATCCTTAATTTAAAATTCAAAATTGAAAGCCCTTCTTTCTTCCACATATTTCGGCCCCATCCAGTGGTATCAGAAGCTGAACCGCTACGATGAATGCCTGATAGAGCGCCACGAGAGCTTTATCAAGCAAACCTATCGCAACCGTATGATCATCCCGACCACCAACGGCCCCCTCTCGCTCACCATCCCAACGAACCACAACACATCGCTGGCGATGAAGGACATCCGCATCTCCGACCACGCCAACTGGCGCCACGTCCACTGGAATGCGCTCCTCTCCGCCTACGGCGAGAGCCCTTTCTTCGAGTATTACCAGGACGACATCCGCCCCTTCTTCGAGAAGAAATACGAGTTCCTCTTCGATTTCAACATGGAGACTACAGAGAAGATGATAGAGCTCCTCGACATCCGTCCGAAGATTTCAATCACCGAAGCCTATATTCAGAGTAAAGAACTGAAAGAAGAGGATGAAATCAAGGATTTCCGCGATGCTATTCGCCCAAAGAAGCCGCTTCCTGACGCTGAATTCGCTCCCAAGCGCTATTATCAGGTCTATGAACAGAAGCACGGTTTCCAGCCGAATATGAGCATCCTGGACCTCCTTTTCAATGAAGGCAACGAGGCGATATTCTACCTATAAATAATAAGGTAGAGTATCGCCTCGCAGTTTTTTGCAGCCTTTAACAGCCTTCTCACTGCCTTTAGTTAAAAAAACTAACTCGCTCTAATTTGGACTTTGATTGAAAATCAAGAAGTTGGGCGTTTGCCTATATTATATAGGTAACAATATGGAAACGAGCGGACTTCTGCTCGTTTCTGTATTTTGCAATATGCAAAGAACGCCTCAATTCGGGGGGCAAAGATACGATATTTTTCTAAATATCCAATGATTTACAAGAGGAATTTTATGGAAATTAGAACTTTTGCGTAAAATCTGATGCTTACCAACACAATATGCATCCAAAAAAAAACAGCAGGTATTCGGATATAGTTTATCCGAATACCTGTTGCCATAACGTTTTATTGCTGAAGATGATTCTGACATCGGCTTTCATGTACTGTTGCAATATTGGGGTATTTTGTCCCTGTGTGCTCACAGTGGCTGTAGCCATAAAATAGTTGCCATCTTCCCTATGTATGAGTTTGGCATTATGGCTTATGATGTTGCAGTTATAAGATGCATTGTCGTTGCCCTCGAAAGAAACATGAGTTGTCCTTGGCTCATCGAAAAGATGCAAATACTCAAAAAAATCTTAAAACATTCTTTATCCCCGATTAAATATCGTACCTTTGCAACCGAAAGAGTTCTTTGAATGGTTATGCAAATCACAGCAGGATGCTACATTCTGTATATTTCTAATTCGTAACCTCTTCTTTTTATGAGATAAAAACTTATCTCATTCTCAATTACTTATAAATAATAAGTACTTTCGATGAAAAAGCTCTTCAATATTTAGACTTACTGACATAGGGCTGTCATAGAAGACGCTATCTTTGTATCAAAAAGTATTAAACTTAATATTATAGAATATGAAAAGATTATTTTTATGCTCATCATTTGCTGATGTTGCTAATCTATTTGTCGATTGTGCCAAAGAAGATTTGCAAGGGAAAATTATAGCTTTTATACCAACTGCAAGCCTTACAGAACCAATACGATTCTATGTAAAAAAGGGGAAAAAGGCTTTAGAAGAAGCAGGAATGATTGTTGAAGAAGTCGAGATTACCCAACTGCCCAAAGAGGAAATATCTTCTATATTACATAAATGCGATTATATCTACATAACAGGTGGAAATACATTTTTCCTTTTGCAAGAGTTAAAAAGAAAAGGTGTTGATAAAATTATATCTAAACAAGTGAAATTGGGTAAACTGTATATTGGGGAATCTGCCGGAGCAATAATAGCCTCTCCCGATGCAGAATATATGAGAAGTGTGAATTTTGATCCAATAGAAAAGGCTCCTGAATTGAAAGACTGCACTTCTTTAGATTTGGTCGATTTTTATACGATTCCCCATTATGGAAATTTTCCATTCAAGAAAAAAGGTGAAAAGATAGTTCAACTATATAATGAGAAGTTGCAGCTTATTCCTATAAGTAATAAACAAGCTGTTATTATTGAAGATTCAAATATTCAAATTAAAGATGCAAAATGAATAGAATAGACCGTATTTCTGCTATATTGATTCAGTTACAATCGCACTCGTTAGTGAAAGCACAGCAAATTTCAGAACGTTTTGTAGCATAGACGAGATGCCAAGAAAGCATATCAAAGCAGAATGCAGCAACAAGAACGGTTGGCAATTCGTTACCTCAAAATCGGACAATCCTCCCAATGTCCTTATTATAAAGGGATAAAGATTATATTCCAAAATTACACTAAATAAACAGGGTAACAAATATTATGTGAGAAATGATGTAAAAAGTTTGGCGGTTTGAACAATTTTCGGTAATTTTGCAGCTGTGATTAATAACAATTTAAATGGCAAGGTTATGAAGAATATAAAAAAGTTTGTTTTGTTGGCATTGAGTTTGTGCATTACTCTGTTTGCTACAAGTTGCAGTGAAGATGAAACGTCACAGGCTTCTATTAACTCACTGAATATGCTCGATGAGAATCATGGCAAGACCCTGTTAGGTGAAACGGGAGTTTATATAAACGGCTCGATGAATTTCCGGTCTGACAGTTGGCAAGTAATTGATTTGGGAATTTCTTCAAGTTTTCCGAGTAAGACGATGCCAAATTTGGATAACTTGTCAAGCGAAATAAGCGTATTGCCAAATCACCGGTATGCATGTTGTAATACCGAAAATGTTTTGACTTTTCCTTCTCATAAGAATGCATATGAGATAGGATGCAAATATTATCAGTTTGTGGTATCTTCTTTCTTGGAGAAAGAAACTGGCAAGGTTGGGGCTGTCGTAGAATATACGTCGTCTTTGTCTGATGAAAAAGAATTGCCTCAAAAAGATACTAACATAGGTAACTTGTTTGGGCTAGACGAACAATTGTCGTTTGATGCTCTTGGAGCAGAAGAATATTGTTTTTTCGAAAAGAGTGAAGACTTTGCAATAAGTCTGTCTAATGGACATTTGAAAGTGGCTTTGCGTAAGTCTCCAAATGAACTCTATGGGCCTTATGGCACATATTCGATATATCTACGCAAAGGCAATGTGTATACTAAAGTGACATTTGATGTCAATCTTTAGCTTATGTTTAACAACGGATTTCCCATGGTGCTCATTTTGAAGATTGGCTAAAAGTATTGCTGTATCCAGTGGTGGGTTAGTATATTCCATACGCATATAAACAAAAAGTTCCGCCCTGGTACGCTGTTCTATGGGAAGCGTGGCGGATTCTAGTGCTGCAAAGATACGCTTTTAATTTGTAATCTCCAAATGTTTTCAGAGAAATCTGCTTGTAAGATAGGGAATTTAACGCAAAAAGTTCTAAATTCAACAATTTCCCCTATATCATCTTTAATATAAAACTCTGACGCAGCCAAAGCGCAAGACTCTTTTACCTGATGCTGCCTACATCATTTTTTATATATAAATGAGAGGGGAATGTATTAAGTTTATTTCCCTCTCATTTAGTTTAGTTAGTTTCCAGAAACTTTATTTTGAGCTTTTCATAGCACGTTTTATGCGATTTGATTCTTGCAAAAGCTTATTGGCTATACTATCTTTATAAGTAGCCATTTCAACCATTTCATGATGATGGCGAATAGAATCCTCGTAGGCAGCAACACAATTTCTTACATCATCTATAACTTTCTCATCTCGGCAAACAGAAAAATGCTTTTCGATGTATCGAACATTTGGGTCGTCAGATGGAAGAACCATCTTCAAAGCCCGATACTTCAAATCTGCCTCCTCCCAATCTTGATGCTCTCGCCATTGGGTGAGATTGCCCCAAATGGAGATGACAAGAGATAGAGCCAAGCCTCCAATGAAAAGAAGAACATACTTTGAAGTTGGCTCGAAGCGATGAGTCACTACTTTCTTCAGAGGTGTGTTATCCATTGCGTGAAGTTTGTCCTGCACAATTTTTGATGTGGCATTCAGCTCTTGTTTCACCTGATTAACAGTATCAAACAAGAGTTTACTTCGCTGTTCGCCGTTGCTTGCTTCTTTCTTGGTAAGGTCGGTAAAGATGCAAATTGCCTCTCTTAATCTTGCCAATTTGTCAATAGCTTCCCCTTCTTTTACAGCCATAGCAAGAATAGCTTTTTCAAGTTTGCTTGTATCAACACTTACAGAGACTGGAGTGCTTTCCGCCTCTGTATTCTTTGGTGAGGCAGAAAGTTCATCGACTTTCTGCTCCAATCTCTCAACTGTGCCGTAGATGGCTTCCAATAGTTCTTCTTTCATCTTTCTTTTGTTGTTTGAATGGTTTGTAACTTGCATCAAAGGCTAAAGCCTCTTCTGCGTTTCTTCTTTTTCTTCTTGGATGATTCATCCTCTGGGAATTGCTCAAAGGTCTGAGCATTGGCTGGAGCAAAAAGTCCAATGGAAGAAATACCATTCCATGGGTTCA
>NZ_NMPZ01000004.1 GCF_002224675.1 Segatella copri
GAAAAACCTTGTATTTCCAGCCTCGCCGCCCTTGAAAGGCACCTGAAACGAAACGACCGATGCGACAGGAAGACGCAAAAAAAATGTCGGAAAAGGGAGCGACAAAAAGGTGAAGAAACGAGAACTTCCCTTCAGCTCCTGGAACCGCAAATAAATTTAATTCAAGGCTATATGACAACAAACATCAATATAACACAGACTTGGTGGAGATTACTCTCCGCAGTCGGCTCAACCCTCATCACTTTGGTGGCTTGGTTGGGATATATGGCTCTCTGCATAGTCGGTGAAGTCATATTGGGAATTGTGAAGTTCATCTTCGGCATCATCATAGCAATATTCTCGGTGGCGGTGCTGATTGGGACTTTCATTTGGTTATTGACACTTTAAGCATACAAGAATATGGGAACAAAAAGACATTCAAAGACTGCATCACAGCAGTGCAGATATTATGAGGTGGACAACATCTTTGAGTATATGGTGGACACATACATCAATGGTAACATCACATCATTCAAGGACATCTACAGAGAGTTGAACAAGGACGCAAGACGTGATTTCGTGGACTTCATCTTCAACGAGGTGAACCCGAAATACACGATTGAGCTAATCAAGCAAACCATTTAATGAGCAAGCGATATGAACAGAAGCATTGAAGCGATACCTACATGGTCACTCTGCTACATCATCAATGGCGATGCAAGCGGACTGACAGACGAGGAAATCCGTATGGTGGACGAAGCCATGCGCAAGAACAATATAGAGATAGTAAGTCCAAGATACAACGAGGACATGTGCACAGAACCTTACTTCAGCCATTATCCGTTCTTCGGACTGCCTACAGAAGTTGAGGACTGCGACATCATCTATCACGAGTAACGAACCCTTTAACAACATCAGATATGAACACTACGGAATATTTCAAGAGAACCATACAAGCCTATTTGGAGGAGCGTGCTATGGAGGACGAACTCTTTGCAGCCAAGTATGACAACCCCGACAAGAACATAGACGATTGCGTGACCTATATCCTTAATTGGGTACAGAAGAGCGGTTGCAACGGCTTTTGCGATGACGAGATATATGGGCAAGCCATCCACTACTACGAGGAGAAGGACATCGAGGTCGGCAAACCTCTGAACTGCCAAGTGTCAGTCAACCACCACATCGAACTCACCGAGGAGGAGAAGGCACAAGCAAGACAGGAAGCCATCCGCCAATATCAGCAAGAGCAGATGAACAAGATGCGTAACAGAGATACCGCCAAGCGCACCTCACAGAGAACGGAAACAGAAGTACACCAACCATCATTATTCGACACGTTATGAAACCAAGAACGAAATATCAGAAGCAAGTCGTAACCTCAAACAAGGGGTTACGACCTATCAAGGGAGCGCAAATGCAATGGGCATTCCGTGAATGTCTTGACCACTATGCCTTTCAGTTGAAGCACGGACAGACCACTTGCATGGACTGCGGACACACTTGGACTACGGACGAGGATGCGGACAAATGTGTCTGCCCGAAGTGTAAGGCAAAGTTGGAAGTACAGCGCACCAAGCGACAGAAGGCAATGTCTTCTACCTATTTCAGCGTACTCACCGAGCGTAAGGGACTGCAACTCATGCGAGCATATCAGATGAAAGCCTATTACCGCAAGGGACAAAAGGCAGACATCTGTTGTTGGGAGGTGGCACGCTATTGGATGAACGAGAAAGGCAAGGTGGAGGTTATGGCACGCAAGCGCACAATGGGTATCTATATGGACACGTTCTGCTACGACTCCGACATTGAACTGCGCAGGGACAACACCACCTATCAGCATATTGCTTCATTTCCGGTCTGCCCCGATATGAAAGTCATTCCTCAGATATGGCGCAACGGCTTTGACGGAGCGTTTCACGGCATCGAACCGCTTACATTGTTCAAGGCGATGCTGACAGACCACCGCATCGAAACGATGATGAAACAATGCCGTTACGGACACGTCCGCTACTTCATAGACCACCCACGGCACTTGGAAACTTGTTGGAATGCCTACAAGATAGCCAACCGCAACCATTACCTTATTACAGACATCGGCAAATGGGCGGACTACATCTGTATGTTGGTAGAAATGGGCAAGGACATCAGAAGTCCACATTACATTTGCCCCGACAACCTTGAAGCCGAGCACGACAGAATATCCGAGAAAATCAGAGCAAAGAAAGAAAAGGAGCGCACCGAGGAGGAGATACGCAAGGCATTGAAGAACGAGGACAAATTCAAGGAAATGAAGAGCCGTTTCTTCGGTTTGATGTTCACGGACGGCAATATCGTGGTGAGAATGCTTGAAAGCGTCAGGGAGCACGTTCTTGAGGGCAAGGCGATGCATCATTGTGTAGGCAGCGGTACAAACTACTCACTCAATCCCGACTGCATCATCTTCTCTGCAAGAATAGCCGAACAAAGGGTTGAGACCGTGGAGTTTTCACTCGAACAGATGAAAGTTGTACAATGCCACGGACTACAGAACAAGGACACCGAGCACCATGCCGACATCATCAACTTGGTGAACAGCAATGCAAGACTTATAGAGCAGCGTATGGTTGCAACGACATGAAATCCATAAGGGCGGAGCGATGAAAATTCGTTCCGCCACTTTCTTGAGCCGAGGAGCGGAAAAGAAAGTGGCAAAGAAACCGCCTTTTCCTTATCTGCGATGCTTGCAAAGAACAAAGGACAGCCCCCAATAAAAAGGACTGTCCTTTATTCATAAATCGTTTTTTTCTGTTCCTTGGGAGATAGTCCCATCTGGCGATTGACACTTTTGCTTACTAATGCGGCATGATGCCGTCCTATGGATTCAGTGGCAAGCTGAGATTTTAGCCGTAGTCTTTCTTTTTCATTGGCGTACTCTTAATTTATTGTCAGAGGCGATACGACTTGAGACCTTCATCGAATGCAGCCTTGATTTCGGCTGCATAGGCATTGAAGTGTTCGTTGATGATGTTATCCACATAACTTGCAATGGAAATCTTTCCCTTGCCTACGATACTGACAAATTTAGTCACACGCTCATGAATGTCCTCGCTGATGCCAACATGTCTGCCATATCTTGCGGTAAAACCTGCATTTGCCATGAACTTACCGACATACTGCTCAGCACGCTCTTTCTCCATTCTGTCGATTGGCTCAAATTCACCCACATCATAATTCTCATATGCTGCATCTTCATCAAAACACTCCTCCTTGTCGGAAATAGTTGACGATGTACGGTCTTGAAATGTCTCTTCAAGACAAGCGTCAATCTGTTTACCAACTTCCTCCATTGTCTCTTCATAATTTCTCATGAAAGCCTCATACAACTCCTTGGCATCTGTCGAAGTGAGTTGTCCTTTACCACAGTTTTTTGTTTTGTCTGCCATAATCATTTTTTTAATTGTTATACAAATTCTCTGCTATTGAAATACTTGTTGACTATTGAAAATCCAACCTCAACAGTTTTTGTCAGATACCTGACATATGCAATTCCATCAACGCATCTATTTTGCGTTTAATAATCTTTGAGCGTTCTGCGATTTCAGCTTGTAGCTTTTCGCTGTCCATTTCCGAGAATATTTTGCCCACATGTGCAAATCTATCCTTTGTTGCATTGTTCTCTTCTGTTCTTTCCATAATTCTCCTTATTAAATTGTTATACAAAGTCGAGGATATTGAAGTCCTCTATACTGTCTGACACCTTAAACTCTTTCTTTGGCTTGGAAATCTCTACAATCTTGTGAGTTTGCAAGTAGAAGGTGACGTAATCATGGATGTTCTTCTTGCACTCCTCGCTGTTCTCCATGAATTTCTCATAGAATTGGTTGCCATCCATCTCATGGAAAACCTTGCCTGCATGTCTTTTCTCCTTGTCCGTTGCTTTCGGTGCCTTGACGGTATTCACAGCTGCGTCAATGTCCTCAAAACTTGACCCTTTGGCTTGTGGCACATCGGCATCTTTCTTGTTGTCAGAATATTTCACACCAATATCTTCTATGCGAACATTCGTAAACACGTCATCAAGCTGTTCGTCAGAAATCCGTGCCGTACTCTTTGGAGAATCGTCAAATGTCACGTCATTATCCGATACGGATATGGATTCTGTTTGTTTTTGTTCCGTTTCTTCTTTCTTCCGCAGTTGGGACACTTTGAAAAGACTTTTGCCTACAAGTGCCATCGGGTCGATGGGTGGCTTTTCCTCTTCTTCCTTATTGTTCGCAACTTCAAGGAGCAACTTGTTGTAAAAATAGATAGTCCAGACATTGAATGCAACCAAAACTATCATGAATATACTTTCCATTGTCATGCTTATTCCTTTTTATTTGTCATACATTCCAGTCATCTATCTCTTTTCTCAGCAAGCCGTTGATTTCTTCCTGGTTCTCTTCAAGATGTCTCTCAAGAATAAGGTCGATATAACCACCAACTGTCAACTCATGCTTTGCGAGCACACTGACTATTCTTGAAATTCTCCTGTGTATCTCACGGCTGATATAAACGCATTGACGAGTCTTTATCTCGTTTCGCTTGAAGAATGCCGAATCGTAACTTTCCGAAGAAGCCTTGGGAGGCTTGCGTGAAATTGGCGACTTATCGGTCTGCGAGCATTGGGACTTCCTGATAACCTCTTCTTTCTCTTCAGTATCTTTCACTTGGGATTGGGAAGCTCCGTCAAGAATGGATGCTGTTGTCGTGCCAATCTTGCTCTTGCCAATAGAGGCAATGAGCAGATTTTCATCTATTGCGTCAGTGTTGATTTTTCTGCTTACCATAGGCTCATGTCTTTATGATTTCACAAATCTCGTCGGACAACTCCTTGATGCCACTCCCTCGCAACAGGTTTGGGTCTGATGGAAAGATGGTGGAACGGAACACTGCCTTTCTGTTCTCCGACAGCTCTCTTCTGAAACGTTTGCTGTCTGGCAGTCGTGTGTTGAGAACCGAATAGTCGAGAGACTTGAACATACCTTCATATACATCATACAAACTCGTGCGTTCTCGTTTGTCAACCATTGTCCAAAAGAAAGCAAGTTTCTTGGTGACCGACCAACCCTGTGTCAAAAAGTTGTCGTGGAACAACTGCATGAAGCTCATTGCGCTTTCTACAACAAAGCGGTCTGCGCTGACGGGTACAAAGATGTAATCCATCTGAGACAAGGTCTTCATGACGCCCTCACTTTTGATAGTCCCAGGCATGTCAAAGAAGATGAAGTCAAGTTTAACCTCTGTTTCATTCAACACTGTCTCTGCGTCGTCAAGCGCATTGACAGCATTGCTTCTCGTTACGCTGAAGGACTTCTTGCCCAGCTTTTTGAAATGCTCACAGGCTTGCGCCTTGAAATAGGCGCTACTTTTGATGAGTTCCAGTTCCTCGTCTCGCAGGTCTGCAAGGTTGTATTGTGGCTCGTCACAGTCTATGACCGCCACATTGTAACCCTTGACATTGTGAAAGTAGTTGGCTACAAGAGCCGTGATGGTGGACTTTCCTATTCCGCCTTTCTGTGTTGCGAACGCAACAAATCTTGTCTTACTCATATCGTTAACTTTTTAAATTGTTGATTACTCGTTTCTATGATTTCCTGCCAATTCAAAGATATGAACACTTTGATGTCCATGTCTATCGGTCATTGCTCCATTATGGAGACCTTGAACTGTTGCAATGCTTCATCATTTCCATACGACAGTACGACAGTGAATCAGTAAGTCTGTACGTCAGTGGAGCATCATGGATGCAAAGAGACGCTGCAATAGTGACAGACTTATTCGTTGCTGCAAATGCTTGTTTCATCATATTTTCAAATCATTGGTTCAATGTTTGGCTGCAAAATAACAACGAAATTTCCGAAAAACAATGGTTTTCAAATCCTGTGGCAGCATGTTGCCGATAGTTGCAGTGGTTGTCTGGGGTAGCATTGTTACAAGGGCGCATTTTTAGCCGTAATTTTGCACCCGAAAGGCAAAGCAATGGATAGCGCATCCATATCGTTCCGACAAGAACAAGGCTTGATGCTCCGCAAAGGACAGGATTTCCCGAACAGCTTCCATTCGGGATGGGACAGCTTCTTACGAAGGCTAACTTCAATCCACCCTAAGCGGATTTTTATGTCCTCAAAGACATAGCAAGGTATGTTTTGAGTTACTCAAAACCTTTGGAGTTACTCTCCGTAACATCGTGCCAGCGAGTGAAGAAGAAAAGTTCCTTTTCATTCTTCCGAGCGCAGCCGATGTTCGAGGGTACCTCAAAGACCTTGCCCTGCCGGGTTGGTAGCCTCTCCGAAGTCGGGCTCCCCATGTTCCAATCTGACGATAGTTTGTGCAATTCCATCATTGCCATATGTACCACTTAATCCATTTTATATGAACACAGAAAGAAAACGAGGGGGACGAATCCCCAAGCTGAACCCGAAGTCGCACCATGTGATGCTTCGGTTCGACGATGACGAGTGGATGAAATTCCTCGTCATGTATGAGCAGACTGATGTGAAGGCGAAGGCTGTCTTTGCCAAGGCACGCATTTTCGGCGAGCCGTTCAAGGTGTTGCGTGAGGATAAGACGCTGGTGGAATACTACACCAAGCTTTCTTCTTTTCACTCGCAGTACCGAATGATTGGCAACAACTACAACCAGGTTGTCAAGGAACTCCGTTGTCATTTCTCAGAGAAAAAGGCGATGGCTTTGCTCTATAAGCTGGAGAATTGCACCAGGGAACTGGTCTCTCTTACCCGTGAGATTGTTGAACTAACCCATAAGTTTGAGGAAAGATGGTCGCAAAGATAAGTTTCGGAAGTTCATTGTATGGCGCACTGGCATACAATGGTGAGAAGATTAACAAGGAAGAAGGAAAACTCTTAGCTACAAACAAGATCTTCGATGATTGTTCGGGAAAGACGAGCATCACCAACGCCTTGCGTGATTTCCAGCGATACCTTTCTCCGCATATAAGAACGGAAAAGCCTGTCGTGCATATCTCCCTGAATCCGCATCCTGATGATGTGCTGACGGATATGGAGATGGAGAACATCGCACGGGAATACTTGGAGTGCATGGGATATGGCAACCAGCCATACATGGTTTACAAGCATGAGGACATCGACCGTCATCACATGCACATCGTGACCATCCGAGTGGATGAAAACGGCAAGTGTTTAGATAGCCGATACAACTACCATAGGAGCAAGGCTATCACCCGTGACTTGGAGGAGAAGTACAATCTCCACAAGGCAGACCGCAAGCAACGCCAGGCAGACAATCCGCTCCGTAAGGTGGATGTAAGCCAAGGCAATATGAAAAAGCAGGTTGCCAACACCGTGAAATCACTCTGCGCCACCTACAGGTTCCAGTCCTTGGGCGAATACCGTGCACTTCTTTCCTTATATAATATATCCTTAGAGGAGGTCAGAGGCGAAGTAGGCGATCGTGAGTATCATGGTTTTGTCTATTCTGCCACGGACGGACAGGGCAATAAGGTTGGAAATCCTTTCAAGGCTTCCAAGATTGACAGGTCTGTCGGTGCGGAGGCGATAGAAAAGCGGTTCGCTTATTCTGCCAAGAAGTTCAAGGAGGACAAGAAACTCTCCGAGATGACTCGTCATAGCGTGGAAGCTGTCTTGAAGCAGACGTACCATAAGGATAAGTTCGTTGAACTGCTGAAAGCAAAGGGCATTGATGTCGTTTTCCGCCATACAGCTGACGGCCGTATCTACGGAGCAACATTCATTGACCACCGCACCCAAAGCGTTTTCAATGGTTCAAGGCTTGGAACGAATCTTTCTGCCAATGCCCTGCAGGAGCACTTCACCTTGCCTTACGAGAATGTGCAGCCGATACCGCTTACCATCCCGAAGGAAGATGGCACAATGCCGGAACAGGAATATCATGGTTCTGGCTTGTTCGATGAGTACGGCAGCGGTCTTGGACTTATGGCAGGGAATGGTTCTTCTAACGAAGCACAGGAAGCAGCATTCGATAGAGAGTTACGCAGAAAGAAAAAGAAGCGAAAAGGGAGAAACCTTTAATCATATTATCAAGGTATAACTTCAAAACAGAAAAACAATGGCACAAGAAGACGATTTGAGAGCATTGGGAAAAATCATGGATTTTCTCCGTGCTGTGAGTATCATACTCGCAATTATGAATGTATATTGGTATTGCTATGAGGCAATGCGCATGTGGGGAGTGACAATCGGGGTTGTTGACAGAATCCTAATCAACTTCAACCGTACAGGCGGTTTATTCCATTCCATTCTCTACACCAAGCTGTTTTCGCTTCTGCTCCTGGCACTCTCATGTCTGGGAACCAAGGGCGTGAAAGCGGAAAAGATGAGTTGGAACAGGATTTGGACGGTTCTTGCTGTTGGCTTCTTCTTGTTCTTCCTCAACTGGTGGATATTATTGTTGCCTATATCTAATTTGGGCAATGCAACGCTGTACATATTTACAATGACAGCGGGTTATATCTGCCTGTTGATGGGAGGACTTTGGATGAGCAGACTCTTGAAACACAACCTCATGGAGGATGTGTTCAATAATGAGAACGAGAGTTTCATGCAGGAGACTAAACTCATGGAGAACGAGTATTCCGTCAATCTGCCAACACGATTCTATTACAAGAAGAAATGGCAGAGAGGATGGATCAACGTGGTCAATCCGTTCCGAGCGACCATCGTGTTAGGTACACCGGGTAGTGGTAAGTCCTTTGCTGTAGTGAACAACTACATCAAACAGCAGATAGAGAAGGGGTATTCAATGTATATCTATGATTTCAAGTTTTCCGACCTTTCGACGATTGCCTACAACCACATGATGAACCATCAGAATGGATATAAGGTCAAGCCCCAGTTCTATGTCATCAACTTTGACGATCCTCGCAGAAGTCATCGCTGCAATCCGATTCACCCGGATTTCATGAGTGATATTTCCGATGCTTATGAGAGTGCATACACCATCATGCTCAACCTCAACAAGACGTGGGTTCAGAAGCAGGGCGACTTTTTCGTGGAGAGTCCGATTATCCTCTTTGCAGCCATCATCTGGTACTTACGCATCTACAAGAACGGGAAGTATTGTACCTTTCCCCATGCCATCGAATTGCTTAACCGCAGATACGAGGATGTCTTTCCGATACTGACGAGCTATCCCGAACTGGAGAACTACCTATCTCCGTTCATGGATGCCTGGCAAGGTGGGGCGATGGAGCAGTTGGCGGGTCAGATTGCAAGCGCAAAGATTCCGTTGTCACGAATGATTTCACCACAACTCTATTGGGTGATGTCGGCAAGCGAGTTCACGCTCGACATCAATAATCCCGAAGAACCAAAGATTCTGTGCGTAGGCAACAATCCCGACCGACAGAACATCTATGGTGCTGCACTCGGCTTGTACAACAGCCGCATCGTGAAACTCATCAACAAGAAAGGACAACTCAAATCATCCGTTATCATTGACGAGTTGCCGACCATCTATTTCAAGGGATTGGATAACCTGATTGCTACGGCACGGAGCAACAAGGTTGCCGTCTGCTTGGGCTTCCAGGACTTCTCGCAATTGGTCCGTGATTATGGAGACAAGGAGGCAAAGGTGGTTACCAATACCGTTGGTAATATCTTCAGCGGACAAGTTGTTGGCGAGACCGCCAAGACTTTATCCGAGCGTTTTGGAAAAGTGCTCCAAAAGCGCCAGTCCATTTCCATCAACCGTCAGGATGTCTCTACATCCATCAATACCCAGATGGACAGTCTCATTCCGCCGAGCAAGATTAGCGGACTCACCCAGGGTATGTTTGTAGGCTCCGTTTCCGATAACTTCACCGAGCGCATAGAGCAGAAGATCTTCCATGCCGAGATTGTAGTTGACACCGACAAAGTGAAACGGGAGGAAAGTCGTTATCAGCCGATCCCTATCATTAACGATTTCAAGGATACCAATGGCAATGACTGCATGAAGCAAGCTATTCAGGACAACTACAATCAGATAAAGGAGGACGTCAAGCAGATTGTCAAGGACGAGCTGGAACGCATCGCTGCTAACGAGAATTTGAAGCACTTGATACAGAAACAATAATAGTTGATAAAATGAATTTAGGCAGCAACGTATCCCTATGGATTTCGTTACTGCCTAAAATAAGTAACGCCCCTCTATTATGCTGCCTTACGGCTCGCTTGAGAGGCTCATTATCTTTTATTTGTTATTTTGTGCGAAGATAAATCAAATCAAAGTACATCAGTCGTGTCTTCATCGGCTCTATCGGAGTTGTTTGCTCTAAACCTTTGTTATGCAAAAAGGTCCATTCTTCTTCATCTGACGAAAACAAGAACTTGAAACCATTTCGTTGATAATATTCAAACACTTTCGGATGGTTGACGGCATCAACAATGACATATCGGCATCCTGTTTTATTCAATGGGTCTATAAACCATGATTTGATGAAATCCAACAATTCATCTCCCACATGATGCCCACTGAATAAATCGCTTACTGCCAACTGTCCAACCAACACTGCTGGATACTGCCTATTAAGCTTATTCCGAAGGTTTGAAGGAAGTGAATCTACTTTTACACTCGAATTAGCGACTGTAAATGCGCAGACTATTTCAGATGTATCTGGTTTAACAAAACAATATGATTTTCCAAGCAACTGATAGGCATAGTCAGCATAGTCTTGGGTGAAGAACTCTGTTATGTCCTCATCCTTACAAGTGAAGCCTTTGCATTGCTGCAAGACTTCCTCTGTCAGTTCCATAAAATCACATTGCTCTAACATTTTAAATGTACAGTTTTGAACGTTTTAATATAGCACGTGCCTTGGCTACTTGCTTGGAGAAGTCAATGGAGCCACGCTTTTCCAATGCCTCATCAGCCGCTTCAACGAAACGAGCTGCTGCCTCACCATGAAGGACAGGTATTGTTTTAATTTCTATTGCCATAATCTTCTTGTTTTTAATGTTATGTACTTATTTAATCTGCAAAAATATGCTTTTATTTTCACTTTACCAAACTTTTTGTTAACTTTCTGTTGAATTTCTACGAAAAAATTCCAAATACCAACTTCATGCATTTTCATCTCCTCATTCTTTCCAATTCATCATCCCTCCGCATTTTCTCATTCAACTTCTCCTGCATCTTGTCCAGAAAATAGGTGCGACTATAGTTCTTGCGTCTTCTGATGTCGGTGTAGAAACGATAGCAGTCCTTGGCTTTGATACCAAAGAACTGGTACATGGCTTGCGCCAAGTCCTTGAACTTCACATCGCCATCGTTCACGCTTCCCATGACGCAGATGCCATATACCATTTCTACAAGGTCAACGGCATTGCCAGTCCATTTCACAAATGGCTTTGATTCTGATGATACTGGCGGAGAGGCTTCTGAAGTGGATGTGGTCACATGAAGATGATATGTTGCTGCCACATGCTCTTGCATTCTGCGGACAAATGCAATTGCTTTGCGCACATACAAGCCTACGGTTCCCAAACAATCCTTTATATGGGGCATTGACAGATAAAAGTCAAGCTCGGTCTCTGCGTATGACAGTGCAAAGACCGCTTGCTTCACGTTGGTGCTGCATAAATCAACCACAACCTTGATAAACTCACGATATGAGTTCTCCAAAGCGTTACCACCTTTGTTCTTATGACCTGCATTCAGCAAGTTGAAAAAATCAGTCTCTATCAATATGTTGTATTCCATGTTGCTGTCTCTTTTATGGGTTTGTACTAATTTGATGTATTCTTGCGCACACCATTTATTAGTCCAATACCTATGCCATTCCAAGACAAACTAAACAATAGGATGATGATATTTCCTGATAATCAGCAACTTTATCAAGAGAATAAGATTTTCACGAGGAAATTGCAAGCAGAAATAGTGTAAGGAAAACCGGACACTCGTCCAATCTTCCTTACACGGTTCCTATACCATTACAACTTATTAGTAGGAATACCATACTCTTTCATACGGGCATAGAATGTAGTATGGCTCATTTCCAACATTTTTGCCGCATCACGCTTGATGCCATTGCATTGCTTCAAAGCCCACAAGATACGCTCTCGATTGATCTTGCGTTCTTGTTCATCAAAGTCCAAAGCCTCTTCTGTCAATGTCGATTGTGACAACTGCAAGTCCTCGACATCTATTATCTCATTCTCGCATAACAGCATAGCTCGCATGATACATGATTTCAACTCACGCACATTACCTGGCCATGTATGGCTTACAAGTGCCCTTTGCGCTTCCTTACTGATACATTTTATTTCTTTGTCCGTATGCCTATCATATAGTTTCAGAAAGAAGTTAGCTAATGGCATAATATCTTCCTTGCAATCTCGCAATCGTGGAATCTCAATAACCGCTTCGTGAAGTCGATAATACAGGTCGCTTCTGAATCGTCCTTCCCGAACTGCCTCTTGCAGGTTTTCGTTGGTGGCGGCAATAATGCGCACATCAGCCACTTTATCTTTTGTAGCTCCCAATGGTCGGTAGCTCTTGGATTGCAACACACGCAGCAGCATCGCCTGTACGTCTTTCGGCAGGTTGCCTATCTCGTCCAAGAACAGCGTACCTCCAGCAGCCAATTCAAAGTAACCTTTTCTTGCTGCGTCTGCACTTGTGAATGCTCCTTTCTCATGTCCGAAGAGAGCGGAAACGGCAAGTTCCGCAGAAAGCGTACCGCAATCTACTACTTCAAAAGGCTTGTCGGCTCTTTTGCTTTGCAGATGTATCTTTTCCGCTATATGTTCTTTGCCTGTTCCGTTGTCTCCCAATATCATAACAGCCATGTCGCTTTTGGCAAACAATTCTGCCATTTTGTATATACGGCGAAACTTCTCACTTTTGCGGTAAACAATCTTGTTATTCAACTCTACGAGTCGTTTCTGCTTGTCTATGATTTCTTCCAAACGTTCATAAACTACATCAAGCAACAATTTCTTCGGTATATAGTCTTCTGCTCCCAATTTCATAGTCCTCACGGCACTCATGCTTTCATCGTAAGATGTCATGATAATAAATGGATTCTGATAGCCGTTACTACGCATCCATTCCAACAGGTCGATACCGTTATCATTCCCCAAGCGCATATCCGAAATGACAACATCCCATTCAGAGGATTCCCTCACAGCTTTCAGACCATCTCTGTAATTGTAGCATAAGATTGTTTTCCATCCCTTCGCTTCCAACTTCTTGCCCAACATATTGCAAAATGTAGGGCTGTCTTCAATGATTATTACTTTCTTCATGCTGTTACCTCCTCAATTTTCTTTTGTGCGGCTTTGATGATTGCCTCACCATGTGCGAAAACATCCTCAACCGCTTGGTTGATAACGTCGTCTGATGATGTAGAATCTTCAATCAGGTCAAAGAGATGGTTCAAAGACTCGTCAGATTGTACCATCATCCACGAGCTTCTTGCGTGGTGAATGGCATCGGACATTTTCTTGCGGTTCTCCTCTTGGGCTGCATTACGGATACTGCCCAATGTGTCAGTCATTTCCTTTACGAAATTCTCCAAAGTCTCTTTTTCATTGCCGTAGGTCAGCAACATAGAAAAGTCTATTTGTTTTTCTGCTATCTTGCCATTCACACACTTTCTTGCAGTGTTTATCAAATCCTTGTCAGACATCGGCTTGAACAGACAAGCGACAAATCCTGCATCAAGCAGTTCTTGCTCACTCACATTTGGTGCTGCTGTCATAACGACAACAGGAATGGTCTTGGAGTTACGCACGTTCACCATACGCATCATTTCCAGAATCTCGATACCATTCACTTCAGCCATCTTCAAATCCGTTATCAGCAGATCATAAGATTTTTTGCGCATCATATCCAATAAATCCGTGGCATTATTACAAGTGTCACATACGATGCCGTTTGATGCAAACGCTTCACGGATGGTACTCAGTTGCACATGGCTATCATCAATGGCAATGACAGTAAACGAATCTTGTCGTTTCGTTCTATACTGAGTTGGTTCTACATTCTGCTTTTCGGCTGCAGCCATAGGAAGACTAATGGTAAAGATACTTCCCAGCCCTTGGTGACTGGACACATCGATTTTTCCTTTCATCAGTGAAACGAGGTTCTTGACAATGGAAAGCCCCAAGCCAAATCCCGGTTGGGTAACCGCATTTCCCAATCTTGCAAATTCCTTGAAGATTTGTTTTTGTTGCTTGTCGTCCAATCCTGTTCCTGTATCCTTAACCTTTAGCATGAACACACCATCTTTATAGGTTGTGGATAATACAATCTCACCCTTTCCCGTATATTTGATGGCATTGGAAAGCAGATTGCGTCCTATTGTAAGCACCTTTTCCTTGTCTCCATTGACAACACCATCTGCCTTATTGTTGACGCTCAATTCCAGTTGTTTCTTCGCAGCAAAGGGCTCATACTCCATTTTTAATTGCTCGGCAATGTCCATCATACGGAAAGGGCGTTCCTTGACGGTCGCCTTTCCATTCGCTAATTTGGAGTAAACCAGGAAACTGTCTATCATAGAAGTCAAGCCTTTCGATGTGTCAACAATCAAGTCGGCATACCGTTTGCTTTCATCCGTAGCATCTTCAAGTCCGCTAATCTTGCGAGCATAATCCTTGATGGCAGACAAGGGACTGCGCATCTCATGCGTTACAGTCAGCATCACCTTTCTTGTTTCTTCCTTGCTCTTACGTGTCTTGAATGCGAATCGCCACACCAATAGGAATAATACGAAAAACACCAATATCAACAATCCTATCATCCCTATATAATAATAGGTATAATTGCCTTCCAAGTCTGCGATTTGTCGCTCACGAACTTTGATGCCTTTATCCACATTCTCATCAGCTATGCTGATTACTCTTTGCAACTGCTTATTGATACTTTCATTTCTGTTTCCAAGACTATCCAATATCTCCACTACCTTACGGCTTTGCTGGTGATGTTTAGCAACAACCGTTTGGTTTAGGTTGGTGAGCATCTTTTCAGTTTGGGTTAAACGGTTTCCTGTTGTTACTGCATTTTCTTTCTTGCCGAACAATCTGCTGAAGAAACCTCGCTTCTTTGGCTTTGCCTGCTGTGGCATAGCTGAAAATCTTTTGCTTTCAGTCTTATTCTGCTCTACAATTCTTGGAACTTCTGCGGTCAGCTTTTCTTGAGTGGCATTCAGTTCCTGCATAGCATCCTTTATATCCAGAAGAAGCTGTTCCTTTTCTGCAAAAAGATGGCAGATTGTATCAGCATCTTTCTTCGGACAGATACCTGCGATGCCTTGAAGCATACTGTCCACTTCCAATCGAAGCGAATGATACTCATTTACATCTGTTGAGTCCCAATCCGCAACCATTTCACCAAGCAGTGACAATTTCGTTATGTGCAAGTTTAAGTCATGCACATTCTTTCGCCACTGATGCAGTTCTGCATTTCTACACTCAATCTCCTTTCTGTCGCGCCATTCAAATAGGCCGATTACAATGGTACATCCTACGATGACGATGGCAGTCATGATGCCTAAAGCCATCCATCTACAGATATGCCCGGTCTGTTCTTTGCGTTCCATGTTGTTTACTTTTTACGTTTCTATTACTTCATTATTGCTTTGCACTAACATTTTAATCGGCAAAGATAATGGCAGAAAGCATCAAAGACGAATATTTACATATATTACAACAACTTTTATGTATTTTCTTGGTAGAAATAGTATATTGTTAGAAAAAAACAGTTGTTGTTGAACAATAATCATTGACAACAAAGTCAAAAACTAACAAAGTGTAGATTATGGAACTCAAATCGAGTAGGAGGAAAATCACGCTAACTCAGGGAACCTTTTACTTTTTCAGCGGGGAGACGATCCATGTTGTCAAAAACAAGGACTAATTTACGTTGTCCTTTTTCCTTGATAAAATCAGAAATGTCTTGCATCCATGTTTTGAACTCGTAAACCGTTGGTTCGTCTTCGCTCAAAGTCTCATAGCAAACGTCCTTTTCGACTTTATCTTGATAAATAGCTAACATATAACTCCATCCATATTTATGATCTTTGCTATATGCCCATTTCCAAACGCACAATGCAATAAGAACTGGCAGTGCAGCTATGATAATAGACAATAAAGAAAACCACCATGTTGTGGGTGTAGGTTTTACTGCATACGCAATAAATGTAAATATCGGAGTTAAAACTGCAACCAAAAATGCCGCAACCATACCATTACTGATAAGGGGATATTTTTCGGTTACGGTCTCCGTTTTACGGGCTAATAAATATTTCAGCTTTTCAGACCATGATACGGTTTTCGTACCTCCACCTTTGACTTTTATTGTTGCATTTCCAGATAGGATACCATCATCAATAAGTTTGCTTGTAAGCAATTCCAATATAGAGCGGCGTTGCAAGTCCTCTTGATGTCCCCATGCGTCATACTCAAAAAAGTAATAGTCGTCTGATAATTCACGTTCCAACATTTTAACCACGTTGGATTTTCCAGATCCCCAAATACCTTCGATGCCGATAATTCGAGGTAAAGTACATTCCTCATCCAATGAATCATTCTGACAAAAATGGCGAGCAATAGTTTTTGCCAACCTTTCTTGCGAACCTACATCGAATTTGTCAATACCACACGGTTTATTTTGGATAAACCGCGGATATTGCTGTTTGGATTGTAGTTTTGTTTCCATATACGTAATTTATTGATTATACGAACTCCAAATAATTCTCCCGATTTACCACATGAAACTCGGCATAGGGATAGGCTTCTTGGAAGGCTTTCGGTGCGGCCGGCATTTTATTTCCCCACTTGAACTCCAAGGCGGTAAGACTGTCGGCACTCTCCTCAATCAGGTCGATTTCCTGTTTGTCGTAGGTGCGCCAGAAATAGAACTCCCTGTGCAGTCCCTCATTGAAGTTCGCTTTGCGCCGCTCTCCGATGATGTAGTTCTCCCACAGCGCATCGACATCCTGCCGAATGGCCAGCGGTGAGAAAGCCCCGATAATGGCATTGCGAATGCCGTTGTCGTAGAAGTACCACTTGCCAGCTTTTGTAACCTCCTTGCGTAGGTTACGCGAATAAGCCCCCAGACGATAGATAACGAAGACCTTTTCCAATAGGTCGAGGTATTTTTCAACGGTCGTCTTGCTCATGCCGAGTTGTTTACCTAACTCTTCGTAAGAAACTTCGCTGCCCAACTGAAAAGCTATCAATCGCAGTAGATCGCGCATCTTGCTCGAATTTTTTAAGCCGTCAATTGCTAAGATATCTTTAAGCAGGTATGCACCGACAATATCACGTAGGTAGTCTGTTTTACGTTCATAGTTCTCCATCATTACTACTTCGGGATAGGAACCGTAAATCAAGCGCGCTTCGAGGTTCTGGCGGGTTTCAAGTGCCGTTTCCGTCTGTGCGATTTCCCGTTGCGAGAATGGTGTAAGGAGAAATTGCGTACTGCGGCCGACCAACGGTTCACCAGTCTTATTCAGCAAATCGAATGACGAAGAACCACTTGCCAAGACACTTATTCCCGGTATTTCATCAACTATCAACTTCAGAATACTACCGATTTGTGGTATGTTCTGTGCCTCATCAATAGCCAGCAAATCAATACCATCCAATAAATGCCGATAATTGGCTATTGAGCGATTCTCCAATAGTGCTAATGTGTCGTAGTCTTCGCCGTTGAGCATCATCGTCCTACCTGAATAGTTGTCCACAATTTTACGCATCATTACCGTTTTACCAACACGGCGAGCACCAAAAATCAGTACTGCTTTATTGGGCGCGATTCGTGCTGTAATCTTCTCTTGAAGTATTCTATTTACTGTTTCCATACCTTATAAAATATAATGCAAAGATAATCATATTTTTTTAATTGGCGAATTTTACAAAAAAAACGGGCTATTAAATGGCGATTTTTACAACCACAATCTTATGGAAGTTGTTTCATTGTTTTTAGTAATGATATATGTTCATACTATGATGACTCAATAATTTACCAGACATACGTTTCTGAAATTTGTCCTTATAGGAATGAAAAACTCACATATATTGTGCTAATTAATATATAATTAAATGAAAATAAAAAGACAGGATACGAGTATTCCTGTCTTCTCATATGTAATGGATATTTTTTTATTTTCTCATCCGCTCCAACTCCTCATCACGCAACATTCTCTCGTTCAGTTTTTCCTGCATCCTGTCAATGAAATAGGTGCGGCTTTCGTTCTTCCGGCGTTTGATATCAGTGTAGAAGCGGTAGCAGTCTTTAGAATCAACCCCGAATATCTTATAGAGAAGTGGGGCGAGCTGTTTGAGCGGCATATTGCCGTTGTTGATGCAGCCCATCACGTCTATGCCGTAGATAAGTTCCACGAGGTCGATGGCATTGCCCGTCCATTGAAGAAGGCTGGCGGTGGTTTCTGTTGCGTTGTTGGCGGATATTAGTGGTGGCACTTGGGGCGTGGCAAGGAATTTCTGCATCTTTCTTACGAAAGACAGAGCCTTGCTGACGTAGGCGGCAATCTCTCTTTTTTCTTCTGACAGATTACGTACGGGATGGTGCTGCAACTCGATTTCGATGTAGGCAAGCGCGATGACGGTAAGGTTCATGTCCATGCCGCCGTTGCACAGTTCGATCACTTGGGTGGCGAAAGCCGTGTATGCCGTTTCCATATTGCAGTCGCCGGCTTCGTTTATCAGGCGGAAAAAGTCGGTTTCCGCCAGCAAGAAATAATTCATGGTTCTGTCAATTTTGAAAATTACACTTTGTTTTCTGCGTGCGCACATGAATATAATTGGCAAAAAACGCGGCAGAAAATAAAAAATCCAACACTCAATTTTACAAAGTGCTGGATTTCAGAGGTATAAAATTCAGTATTTTTTCACAAGGACAAATTATCTCCGACTTAAATTGTTTGTAATCGGAACATTTATTCTATTCCTGAAAATAGAAATGTATGCTTGCCGCACATTTTGGCTATCTTGCTTTTTTATCAAGGATATAGATAATGCGACATACACCGTTGGGATAGCTTTTCAAAGAGGAAAGCGTCCAGTGTTGCTCTGGCAGAGCCGACTTAAAAAAATGTCGTCCGCTTCCGGATATGAAAGGAACGGTGTATAGTATGATTTCATCCACAGCGTGCATCCGCAGCAGTCCGTTTATATAGTCTGCCGTGTCCGGTGTGGCTTCCGCGAGGTAACGGATGTTTGTGCAGTCTTTTCTCCATTCGTGCAGCATTGAAATGGAATAGTCCGGTGTCACACGGTAAAAGGCTTTCTTCCTGATTTCATCAAGACCGCAACGGTCAAGGCACAAATCCTGATGTGCTTTATCATATAACTCTGAAGAAAGACATCCGTCCATCGTCAGTACGGCGAGAATCTGAACTTTACCCATAATCGTTTCCTTTCGTTAGGCAAGGGTAAAAAAGTAGCGTGCAATTCACACTACCTTCAAGCGATGGCTCTGGTAAAGCCTTTACGGAGAGTACGTGAATGCACGCTATGCGTAAGCATAGCATAAGCATCACGCAATCGTCTCCGTAGTTCCAATTTACCAGATTTTCGCTTGAAACGCCTTGCGGTCTTATCCTATATGTTGGCGGCGAAAAGCTCCTGCCAATCGCCGTTTTTCTCAAATGTTATGCAAAGATAGCCAAATTCAGTGAATTACGGGCTATGATTGCTTGAATTTATATTTAATCTCCTATGCGCACTTTATCTCCTATCGAAACATTAATCTTGTCCAGGACTCCCGATATCTGCGATTTTATTTCGATCTCCTTCATCGGAAAAACATTGCCGGATATGTTTATTTCCTCTTTGATCTCGCGATATTGTGGTTGTGTAGTTTCGTAAATTGCCTTTGTACCTCTTAGCGAAGAACGAAAAGCAACAAATGCCAGTGTGGCGGAAAAGATGCAAATTAATATAATCTTAAATGTCTTCATTATCCTATATTTTCGTTTCTAATGGCGTCAATGGGTTGTATAACAGATGCTTTCATAGCCGGAAATGCTCCGGCAATGACACCGGACAAAATCAAGATAACCAAAGCGAGAACAGCTACATTTATATCTATTTCTGCATGCTTTATCATTGTCGCGTGACGGGCGCTTTCGAGCAACCAATTTATAATCTCAAGAATAGCTGCACCTGATATCAATCCGATGATACCGGAGATTACAGTTATGATGACAGATTCCGTCAGCATTAACACAAGAATGGATTTAGGAGTTGCTCCTACAGCCTTACGGATGCCTATTTCGCTACTCCTTTCTTTGATCACGACAAACATGATGTTGCTTACTCCAACAATACCACTTATCAGAAAACAAATTCCTACGATCCAGATAAACATTTTCAATCCATCAAAGAGTCCCTCAAAAGCAGATGTTTGTGTCTCAAAATTGATTATCTGTAAGGCTTGCTTATCAGAATAAGCAAATTGGTATTTATTAGCGATGAAGGCTCTCAGCTCATTCTCAAATCGCTTGGAATCAACTTCTTTGTTCAGATATAAACAGAAAGCGCGCAATGGAGTCTTATTGTCAATACAGTTTATGTAACTTGAGAAGGGCACATATACCGAATTGATTTCCGAAGCGCTGAAAATATCATCATTCTTTAGTACGCCTATCACCTTAAAATCAATACCGGCAATGTTGATCGACTTACCCAACGCTTTTTGATTATTAAATAAGGTCGTACTGACATTTTCGCCGATAATGGTAACATTACGGGTATTCTCGTCATCTCCTTTATTAAAATATCGTCCATCTTCGTTGATTTTAAGTATCTTAATTCCCATATAGTTTTCATTGATTCCTATAATCTTAAAAAGTCCGCTTTTAGCTTTATTCATCACTTGCGAATAAGGTCCTGTTATTTCAGGCGAAATAGCTTTTATCCCCGGGAACTGTTTCTTTATGCGGTTAAGAAAATGCAAATCGAAATGCAATTGTTCCCCTTCTCTGATATTCTTATACTTCACCCAGAATCCTCATCATTCCATACCATGACGGATTCACCATAAGTTACTAACGTGGTCACATAGCGGTGTGTGGTATTGATATTGTGCTGGGTTTGAAAAATAGCGATTGATTCATTCTCTATTTTCTGTACACGACTACGCTCGTGCAGAACAATAGCGACCATGCTGCCAATGATCGCCATTAAAAGAAAGTATCCTATAAATATTTTATGCTGCAAAAGTATTTTCATTGGCTTGATATTTTACAATCCAAATATTGCTTTCGTACAATATCTACATGCGGCAGAATCACGAAAAATATCCGAGATGAATAACACTAATAATAATTTCAAATTTTTCTATTTATTGCAGTTACATTCCTCCTCCCAACACATGATAAAGTTTGATTACACTTTGTATGCGTTCAAAACGAGTTTGTAGCTGTTGCACTTCCGCTTCGAGAAGAGACTGTTGGGCGGTCAACACTTCCAGATAGGTGGCATTGGAATGACGCATAAGCGATTCTGTCTTTCGCACAGCATCGCATAATGTTTCAACCTGTCGAGCATTGATTTCAATTTGCGATTTTGCCGTCTGCCATGCAGTCAGAGCATCGTTCACTTCTTTTCCAGCGTTCAGCAATGATTGCCGGAACAACAGTTTGGCTTCTTCCTGACGGCTTTTGGCTATCTTCAAGTTGGCGATGTTTGTGCCCCGGTTGAATAAGGGCTGTGTCAGGGAACCGATGGCATTGAGCAACCATTGTCCGGGATTTACGATTACGCCACCGCCGTTATTAGTCCATCCAAGAGTCCCCGAGAGGGTAATATTGGGATAGAAGGCGGCACGAGCCGCATTGGTGGCGTAGAACGCCTGCGCCAGTTCCATTTCAGCCTGACGCACGTCGGGACGGTTGGAAAGCAGTTGCAAAGGGACTCCAATCGAGACAGTATCGGGGAAAGCAGCCTCGGCCAGATTACTTCGTCCAATCGAGTGTGACGGCATGGCAAGTATCGCAGACAGGGCATTTTCTGTTTCGGAAATACTCTTGCGTATGGATAACAGGGATGCTTCGAGTCGCATCACGTTCGCCTTTGCCTGCAATACGCCAGCCTCGTTTGATTTCCCCACTTTTTTCAACGCTTCAAGAGTGCGTACGGTAGTCCGCCAGTTCTCCAAAGTCCGGTTACTTATTGTCATTTGTGCGTCAAGCATGGCAAGGGTGTAGTAACTGTCTGCAATAGTGGCGACAAGCTGTGTCTGTACGGCCTGCCGGTAGGCACGGCTTCCTTGTAATGCGGCGGCTGCGCCACGCTTTGCCGCCGTAAGTTTGCCGAAGATGTCCAGTTCCCAGCTTGCCGACGCTCCCACATTATATGTCTTTGCCGTTGCTCCGTCATGTTTATTGGCATTACCTTCGGCAGTCAGTCCCAGTGATGGAAGATATGATAGTCTGGCAGTCATCAGGACGGCTTCTGCCGCTTCCACGCGTAACCGTGCCACATTGAGGTCTGCGTTCCGTTCAAGTCCGGTTTCAATCAAGGACTGGAGTTTCGGGTCGGTAAACATTTCCCGCCACGACAGGGACGCGATGGTCATTGTATCAATGTCCGCCGGCATGTCCCGATACAGATTCTCCGTTGAGAGGTCAGGGCGATGATACCGGCTGTATGTGCCACAGCCGGCAAGCATCCATCCCGACAATATGATATATATTACTGTCTTCTTCATTTAATTATGCTTAACACGTTCTTGGATATATTGGAATACAATAAACAATGACGGCACAAGGAACAACAGAGCCAAAGTACCTACAATCATTCCACCGATTACACCTGTGGCAAGCGAACGGCTGCCGTTGGCACCCACTCCGTGCGCCATCATCAGCGGGACAAGACCGAACACCATGGACAACACAGTCATCAATATGGGGCGCAGGCGGACTTTTGCCGCACTGTATGCCGCCTGTGCCAGCGTCATGCCTTCCGACCGCCGTTTGCCGGCGTATTCGGTAAGCAGGATCGCTGTCTTGGCAAGCAGGCCTATAATCATGATAAGTCCGGTCTGCATGTAGATGTTGTTCTCCAGACCGAAGAGCCACGCAAACAGGAAACTGCCCATCAGTCCGCAAGGCACCGACAACAGAACCGCGAAGGGTATGAACACGCTCTCATACAAGGCGCACAGAATCAGATAGACCAGAACCATGCAGAGCAGGAATATAAGCGTGGCATTGTTGGTCGTCTTGCTTTCCTCACGCGAAATGCCGCCAAACTCGTATGTGTAATTTGACGGAAGCACTTCACGTGCCGTCTCGCCGATGGCTTCGAGCACCTGCCCCGAACTGTAGCCCTGAGCCGGAGACCCGCTAATCGAGATGGCGTTGAACAGGTTGAAACGGGTGAGGTCTGACGGGCCGTTGGTCTTGGTCAGGCGCACGAACCGGCTCAAAGGCGACATGCCGCCATCGGTGGCACGCACATACATGTGGTGCAGGGATTCCGCATTCACACGATATTCCGCCGGAGCCTGCATGGTCACATGGTAGAGCTTGGAGAACCGGTTGAAGTCGGAAACATATTGTCCGGTATAATAGCCCGACAATGTGGAAAGCACATCTGCGGGCGACACACCCGACTGTTCGCATTTGGCGGCATCGATATCCACCCAGTATTGCGGATAATCCGTGGCAAAGGAGGAATAGACTTCGCCGATTTCGGGTCGCTGCGACAAGGCTTCGACAAACTTGTCTGCCTCTTCCTTGAAGGCGGCGATGTTTCCGCCCGCCTTGTCCTGCAAATAAAGCTCGAAACCGTTTCCCATGCCGTACCCGGCAATCATCGGAGGCGACATGGCGAACACCGTGGCATCGGGAATATCCGAAGTGGCGGCATAAATCTTTCCGATGACATCATTGACCGACTGCCCCTCTCCCTTACGCTGCTCCCAGTCTTTGAGTGTCAAGAAATACATCGCCTGCGAGGGACCGGAACTGCTGAAAGAGAAACCGGCGACCGCACCGCTGTATTCAATCTCGCCGATGCTGTCGAGACGGCTGTTGATACGCTCCATCACCTTACTTGTCTGAGCCATGGATGTGCCGGGCTTCGTGTTCATGCTCACCATGACCGTCCCGGTGTCCTCTTCGGGAATAAGTCCCGTCTTTGTGACATTGACCAGCAGCACCAGCAACCCGAAAGAAATGCCTATGATGCTCCACAACAGCCATCGGCGATGGATAATGAACATCACTCCACGTACATAGCGTCGGCTCAGACGGTCGAAGACGGCATTGAACGCTTTACGGAAACGGGCTGCAAAATTGTTCTTGGTGTTGCCCTGCTCATCGATATAGGGTTTCAGCAGCAGCGCGCAAAGTGCCGGTGAGAGTGTGAAGGCATTGACTGCCGAGATTCCCACGGCAACAGCCATCGTGATACCGAACTGCGTGTAGAACGCTCCCGAAGTCCCGCCCATCATGGCAACGGGGAAAAACACTGCCATAAAGATGATGGTAGAGGTCAGGATAGCCGACGAAACGCCTTTCATGGCATCATCAGCCGCGAGAACCGCAGACTGATAGCCCTCGTCGAACTTCGCCTGCACCGCTTCCACCACCACAATGGCATCATCGACCACAGTTCCGATGGCAAGCACAAGCGCGAACAGGGTGAGCAGGTTGACGGAGAAGCCGATCATGGACATCACGGCGAACGTACCGATAATGGAGACGAAAATGGATATCGTAGGAATAAGCGTGGACTTAATATCTTGCAAAAATACATATACCACCACGATAACCAGAAGTATCGCTTCAATAAGTGTCCGGATAACAGAATTGATGGAAGCATACAGGAACTTGTTGGTATCGGTAAGCACCACGAATTCCGTCCCTTCGGGCAAGTCCCGGCTGAGGTCGTCAAGCACTTCGTGAATCTCCTTGATGGTGCTTGAAGCATTGGACCCGGCTTTCTGGTTGATGAGCATCATGGCTGCCGGATGCCCGTTCACTTCGGAGGAATGTTTGTAGTATTCATCGCCCAGTTCCACATCGGCAACCTCCTTCAGCCGAAGCACATTGCCGCCCGGCAGTGACTTGATGACCAACTCACCGAACTCTTCCGCGCCGGACAAGCGTCCGCGGTATTTCATCGTGTATTCATTGGCGGTAGGATGATTGGCACCGAAGGAGCCGGTGGCGGCCTCGATGTTCTGTCGTGCGAGTACGGTGGATATGTCATCGGGGATAAGCCCGTATTGCGCCATCTTGTCGGGACGCAGCCAAAGTCGCATGCTGTAGTTGGAACCGAACATCTGTGCCTTTCCCACGCCGCTGATACGTTTCAGCCTCGGCTCGACATTGATTTTCACGTAATTGTTCAGGAAGGTCTGGTCGAAGCGGTCATCGGGCGAATAGAGCGCGAAAGTCATCAGTTCGGCATTCTGCTGCTTTTCAGTGGTGACACCGGTCTTGGTGGCTTCCGCCGGAAGCTGGCTCAGCGCGCCGTTCACGCGGTTCTGCACGTTTACCGCCGCCATGTCCGCGTTGGTTCCCTGCTTGAAATAGATGTCGATGGAAGCATCGCCCGTATTCGATGCCGTGGAAGTCATATAGGTCATGTCTTCCACGCCGTTGATGGCTTCTTCCAGAGGGGTTATCACTGCCTTCTGCACAGTTTCAGCGTTTGCTCCAGGATAAGTTGCGGATACGTTGATGGTCGGAGGTGCGATGTCGGGGTATTGTTCCACCGGCAAGGAAAACATGGAAATCATGCCCAACAGTACAATCACCACCGAGATAACGCCCGAAAACACCGGGCGGTCTATAAAAAATCGCAGGTTCATTTCGTTTCGTTTTTAGGGGTTATGCTCATGCCTTCTCTCACCAGTCCCACGCCTTCGGCGACAATGGTGTCACCGACCGAAAGACCTTCTTTTACGATAAACCGGTTGCCGTCGTTCAGGCGGTCCACCGTGAGATAGGCGGCTTCCGCCTGTCCGTTTTTCAGACGGTAAGCGATAATCTTGTCCTGCAGTTCCACGGTGGCGGTCATGGGAATGGTTACGGCCTCCGTTTTCGGGTTTTGAAGGATGACATTGCCGATGCTGCCACTCAACAGTTCGCGGTCGGGATTGGGGAACAGGGCTTTGATTTGTACCGTTCCGGTAACAGGATCCACCACGCCGCTTACGGTTTCAATACGTCCTTTCGCCTTGTACAGGCTGCCGTCGTTGAGTTGCAGGCCCACTTCCGGCATCCCGGCTATCATGCTGTCAATCGAGCCATAGCGAGCCAAATATCGCCGTAGCATATTCTCCGAAATGGAGAAATAGGCATACATCTCCGCATTGTCGGACACGACCGTGAAAGGCTGTGCCATATTGGGACCGACAAGCGCACCGATGCGATAGGGCAATGTGCCTACTACTCCGTTGCTCGGGCTTTTGATTTCCGTATAGGAGAGATTGTTGCGTGCATCCGATTCTTGTGCCTTTGCCTGTTCGAGTTCAGCACACGCCACTGCCAGTTGGTTCCGGGCGAGAGAAAGCTCGTAGTCGGATATGACCTTCTCGTCAAACAATGCCTGCTTGCCCCGCAGCTCGATTCTTGCCGTTTCCACTTTTGCCTGTGCCGCGCTGACATTGGCCTGCGCCGTGCGTAATGCCGCCCGATAGGGCACTTGGTCAATTACAGCCAATACTTGACCGGTCTTCACCCGTTCACCCTCTTTCACTTTCAGACGGATAATGCGCCCGGATATTTGCGGCAGGATGTCCACATCCTGCCGTCCGCGTATGGCGGCGGAATAGGACTCGGAGATTTCCACCGGACTTGCCGCGACCTTTATGACCCGATAACTCTGCACCGCATCCTGCTTGCCGTCCGCCTGCCTGCATCCGGTCGGCAGGAACAGCATGAGAGCAAATGCGGCGAAATTCGTGATAATGAATTGCTTGTTCATATTTTCTTCTTGTTTTGTATTAATTCATGACATTGATTTTTGGAACATGAATAAAAGTTTATCTTTTTCGTTCATGCGGATATTATCAGAATAATCGCCTTTTGTTATTTGATACCCGCATGGCTTGACCATAAAAACGCCTAAGCCCTTAGTGTATGAACTTACTTCTGAGGCGTAGTCTTTACTTGTATTTAATGGAACTTTCCCTTTAATATGACACCACTCATTATTGCAACTGATGTCTTCAATCTCAGACATCATTTTTTGCAAATCTGTAATAGCTTTGGAACTTGCCGCTTGGGGTATCTGCAACTCAAAACAGAGCATCGGTTCGAGAATGTCCACACCTGACTGTTGCAAGGCCAGCCTGAAGACATAAGGGGTCAGCTGTCTGAAATCAGCAGGTGTACTTACCGGGCTATAATACTCGGCTTGAGTAAAAGTTACTTTCAGATCAGTCACTTCCCATCCATGTAAACCAGATTGGCAAGACATACGAATCCCTTCAAAAACGGCATTTTGAAAAGAATGGTTCAGATAACCATAGGAGATGTCACTTTCGATTTGCAACCCTGCCCCTAACGGTAAGGGTTCAAGAGTCAGCCCTATTGTGGCCCAGTAAGGGTTGGGTGGTACTTCGATCTGAATAATCTTATTGACCTTTTTTATAGGTCGTTCTTTGTAGATAGTCTTGATCTCATCAAAATGGACCTTTACGGAAAATCGTTCTTCCAGCAATGTCTGTATGATTTCCTTTTGGGTCAAACCATATAACGAGATTTCCAATTCATCACTATATGAGTTTATGGAAAAGGACAAAGACGGGTCTTCAATCCACAATGTATTCAGAGCGGATATCACCTTGCTTCTCTCTTCGGGCTTATTTGGCCGGACGGAGGATTTGAGAGCGGGATGCTGATGAGATAATCCTTGAATCAAACAAGGTTTAGCACCTAAATAATCTCCGATTCGAAAATCTTCTATATCTTCTACAATCGCGATATCATTGGCACCCACTTCATCAACATTTATCTCTCTGCCCTGATAAATAGTCTTTAGATTTTTAATCTTGATGAATTTTTCCGAATCGTTGATTCTTACAACGTCTCGAAGTCTCAGACTTCCGTCAATTATTTTAAGAAAACTTCTTTTATGCCCTTTGGGGTCATGCTCTATCTTATAGAGATAAGCTGAAAGTCTGTTTGAGACTGATGCCGGAGGAAGTATAAAAGAAGAAATGGCGTCCAACAACTCATTGATACCGATATTGAACATTGCTGATCCATGTAGCACCGGATAGACTTTGGCTTTTGCCACAAGAGCGATTATCGTATTCCAATAATCAGCCGGTGAAATTTCGCTATCCGCCAAATATCGTTCTAATATATCGTCGTCATGGTTGCATACAAATTCTTTGTATTCTTCCTTTATATATGTTTGGGAGCAAACCGGATAAACCGATCCATCGACAACAGTTTGCATAAACAGGACATCTTGCGACAGATTTGTTTTTATATCCATATACAAACGCTCCAAATTCACACCGGCACGGTCAATCTTATTGATAAATATAATTGTCGGGATTTGCAGCTTTTGTAAAGTACTGAACAGCAACTTTGTCTGCGCTTGTATGCCTTCCTTTGCGGATAAGATGAGGACTGCTCCATCAAGCATTTTGAATGTCCGCTCCACTTCCGCAATAAAATCCATGTGTCCCGGAGTGTCAATGATATTGCATTTCACTCCATTCCAGATAATAGATGTCGTAGAAGCCCGGACAGTAATTCCTCTACGTTTCTCTATATCCATAGAGTCTGTTATGGTGTCACCATTATCCACACGGCCGCACTTTTCCGTTGCTCCACTGGCAAACAGCAGATTCTCGGTTACGGAAGTTTTTCCTGCATCAATGTGAGCAAGAATTCCTAAATTTATAATATTCATTTGGATTAAGCAATAATATTGTCCAAAGAAATCTTCCCATAAGGTCAACTGACTATTATCGTAGTCATTCTGAGGACGTTTGGGTTTAACAAATAGCTCACCTAAAGGTTTCCTTTCAAAGAGGACTTTACCAATGGCGGCCGATAATATATAAAGATTTTGATCAATACGATATACCTTCTTAGCAATGACAAGCAGCAGATAATCGCATATGGCATATCTCGTCATGAATGCAGAACAAATTCTCGCTGAGATTTCTTTCCGCTTTTTGACACTCTTCCTTACAAGAGTCAACAATCTCCATTGGGTCTTTACCACCAGATTCAAGAATCTCAACCCAAAGGGAAAGTTCATTCTTCAATCTGTTTCTCGCATCCTCGTATGCACTATCGTTCAAGAAAACATTCTTGATGGCTTTTCTACGAGAATCCATATTCTCAACACCTTTGATAAGTCCCTTCAACAACTGGAAGCCTCCAAATTTATCCAATCCAGACAGGCTTTTCTGAAGGAGTTCCGCAGGATTTGCTACAGTTTGTCTTTCCTGTAGTTCCATTCCGGCGGACGAAGATGCCAAATTCTGTTCTTCTACTGCCATAATAATAATCAATTTTAGTTGTTAATCTGCGTCCTCAAGCTCTGCAAGGAGAGACTTTAACGCATTCTTCAAATCTTCATGCGCAGCATCATTTTTCAATGCGTTACGCAATGTCTTGTTCTTCTCCAACTGACGAATTACAGAATTGTATGCGTCAATCTTTGACTTTTTTCCACTAAGCAACTCACTCTGAGCAATAAGCTGCTCATCCTCGAAGTCTTTCATCTGCTTAAACTGGAAATCTTCATATACAGCACCACCTTCTTCCGTAGAGAGGGTTACGCCCTCTTTTGATGGTTGGAAATGTTCGAAAACTTCCTTCATGCTTTTTGCTTTGAAGCCTTCTCGGTCTTCATCGGTGTTGGGAGCAGCGTCAGTAAACTGGTCTACATAGAGTGTCCTATTTTGTGGAAACTCAATGACACCATCCTGAGCATTTTCCTCAACAACTTTGGAAATAACGGTTTTTCTTGCCATTGTTCTTCTATTTATTATTGTGTTACTTACTTCTTGTTGTTTTTTGGGGGTAATGTCTGTATTCAACAGACTTTTCAGCCATCTGAAAAATCTCATGATAAATTATTGTAATTAATCAGGAGTTTCTATGTCCCATGCTATTTCTTTAGTCTCTTCATTGTATTTCATGGTAACACGATCACCGCTATTGATGTCACCAGAAATAATAAGCTTCGACAAAGGACGGCGAATCTCTTTTCGGATTATGCCAAGAATAGGACGAGCACCGTAATGGGCATTGAAACCTACTTTTGTTACATATTTACGAGCAGACTCATCAATCGTCAAAGAGATATTCTGCTCTCTTAGCATCTTGAGCAGATTTTGTATGTGAATATCAAAAATTCTGTCTATCATCTCTGGCGTAATAGGTGAGAATGGGACAATTTCTGTAAGTCTTGCCAAGAATTCTGGTCTGAATTGACCTTGCATGACTTCCAACATCTGGTCATGTGTCGGAACATGACCTTCACCAAAAGACTTGAAAATATAATCACTGCCAATGTTAGAGGTGAATATAATCAAGGCATTGGAGAAATCACCAACACGCCCAAGACGGTCGTGCAACTTTCCTTCATCTAGTATCTGAAGGAATAAATCAAATACAGACCTAAGTGCCTTTTCTATTTCATCGAACAATACTACAGAATATGGATGCTGTCTGATTTGATTGACCAAAAGTCCACCTTCTTCATAACCGACGTATCCTGGAGGGGCTCCATAAAGGAGTGCGACAGAATGCTCCTCTTTATATTCCGACATGTCAAATCTTAGTATTGAGGTATCATCATTGAAAAGGAACTCTGCCAAAGACTTCGCCAATTCAGTTTTACCTGTTCCTGTAGGACCAAGGAAGAAGAAAGACCCAATTGGTTGTCCTTTTTTATTTAGACCTGAACGTGACTCGAATACGGCATCCAAGATACTCTTAATAGCATGATTTTGACCTACAACTCTTTTATGAAGAATATCTTCCGCACTTGAAAGTCTTTGACGTTCTTCTGATTGAATATTTCCCATTGGAATACCAGTCATCTTCGCAACAACATTTCTAATCTCATCCTTTTTTAAAATAATAGTGTTAGACTCGTCATTTGTTGTCTGCTCCATTTCTTTCTCAATTTTCACAGAAGCCATCGAACGATCCAAAAGGTCTATTGCAGATGCTGGCAAATTACGCTCTGGCATGTATCGTTTTGCCAAACGAACAATCTCTGGAATTACATCGCCATCAAGAGTTATATTGTGATACTGTTCATATATAGTTTTTTTGCTATCCAATATGCCAATAGCCTCCTCTTCCGTAGGTGCTTCTAAGGATATTTTCTCAAAATAAGCTGTCAGTTCTCTATCTTTTTCAAGATTCTTTGTATATCCGTCTATTGATGAAGTACAAATAAACTGTATGGTATTATTGGATAGAATCTTTTTTATAGATGGCAATATCGCATTAAGAGGTGAGGATGTTTCTCCTAAACGGTAAAAATTTTCTATAACAAGAACTGGCTGTGAAATATCCGACAACTCATCTATAACAGACTTAAACCTGTCTTCCATCTCACCTTTGTAGCTTACGCCTTGACTTAAAGCGATTAAATCAAGTTCGTATGGCTGTATGGTACTTATTGATGCAGGAAGTTCACCTTTGGTTAGATTATCGGTCAATTTACGTATTAACGAGGTTTTGCCAACTCCCGTATCTCCAACAATAAGAGCATTTGCCCTGTCCTTCCGAGCCAAAATTTCCACCAATGAACGTAAATCATTTTCCATGTCAATGATTTCAACATCATTTGTTGCATCAAATAAGGAATTGTAATATACATTTTGAGATTTTCTGTCATTAGCTGATGGACGAATCTCTTTAGAAGAGTTAACGGTATTCTTTACATTCTTGCTTATAAAAGATAAAACCTTTTCTCTTGAAAGTGGCATTGTCTTTAATTGTTCTGAAGAAAAACCTACACCAGGACTGACCAATGCGGTCAAAAGAAATTCTAATTTATGCGTCTCCGTTCCATATTGCTCTTCCAAAGATATAGCTTCTTTTATCACATTTTGACTATCTCGTGAAAATTCAGCTTTTTTCATAGGATAAGGGGACTTGTCGCATTGCTGAATATGAATATCGCACCAATCAATTAAATAGTAGTAATCCTCATTAAGACTATCCTCTATGTAATTAACCAAACCTGCACTTTTGTGTAAAAGTGCTCTGAATATATGTACTGGCTCTATTTGCGGTGATTTATTGTCCACTGCAAAAGCTTGAGATATATGGATTAAATCAACTTGAAGTCCATTAAAATATTCTGCAATTTTTTTGTTCATCATTTCTGCGTTGAATATGAATAATCATTCTACAATTTCCAAAAATGCACTTGGCACATAAGCTGTACAAACAGTTACCAATTCATCCACCACAACACCAACTCTCTGTTGCCCTTGCCATCTTGCGACCCTCCCAATAACTCCTTTGAATGCGCCATCAATAACTCTCACCAATTGTCCTTTTTTCAAACTTTGGTACTTCATCTAATGTCACGATAGTATTGTCCACATCGGCAGCACAGATAATTTTAAGACTATCCATCTGATAGTTGGGAACTATCATTGGTGTCTTTTCTATCTTGCGACCAATATGAATGTGCCGATAATAAAAACGAAGGAATGGGAGATTTACGTTGTCGTAAACAAAAGTTTTGATTTCTTCTTCTGTACCGTATGCAAAGAAAATGTTCGGCAAACGTGATACGGTAACAACTTTGCGCTTACCTTTTATAAGTTTTACAACACTGGTAGTTGGATAGAAAGCCGTAATGCCTTTGGCTGTCATATAGTCGTATGCCTTTTTTTCTCTACCATAAGTGGTGCGTAAGGCATACCAATGGGGAACATCTATCTCTTTTTGAGCCTTTGACTTACTTGCTATATGTGC
Source organism: Segatella copri (assembly GCF_002224675.1). Lineage (GTDB taxonomy): Bacteria > Bacteroidota > Bacteroidia > Bacteroidales > Bacteroidaceae > Prevotella > Prevotella copri_U. Next base: position 32,915 of record NZ_NMPZ01000004.1, read on the forward strand.
ATTTCTGGTGGACACCCCTGTTTGTGAACTCTCTGCGGAAATAGTGCTTTGAGCTTCGGGGAGGGCGTTGGAGGTAAGTCCAGCGCAAGGAGGGAGTTCACCGCCTCCTGGGGTGTGTACATCTGTTGATGTCCATTCATCGACTTTCATATCGGTGCTAACTTTTTTCTAGACAGAAATCCGTTAAATTCCGACATAAAAAAAGCGTGAGATCGTCCTGTTGTCCATCCCACACATCGAGGCTCTTGCATTGCCTATTATAGTTGAACAGACAACGTCAGAGCCCACGCCGATATGAATATATAAACTCCATGAAGAAACAGATGTACACATCAACATTGCACCCAATAAGATACAATATGAGTATACACAGTACTCCACGGATAGATATAATCACACCCGGGACATCTACCGTTGGCTATGTTCATGACTATAATATCGGAAGTTTGCAAGATTTCGATGTGTCAAGAACAAAGCGTCGATAAACGCCTTCAATATGTCTGGACTGTCATCCCACCCAATGCCCGCTTTTGTATAGATATGTCAGATAAGTGACTTCACTACACTCAGCACGGCGTAGGCTGCCGACTCAGTTATCTTGAAAGAACACGTCTAACAGTGACAACTGCGGTCAAGCAAATACAGTCCGATTGCAAAAGTACGAAAATTAATTGAGAAAACAGCAACAACAATTGAAAAAGTCTATCTTTTGCAGCAAATTTAAGATAATTTAAATCTATTTGCTTGAATATCTCTGAAATTATATATAATAATTACATCATAATAGGTGGCAAACATATTATATATATGTCTGTCACCTATTATAATATTTTAAAGACCTACTCGAAACATCCTGTTTTGAGCAACAGTTGATTCTGTATGGTCGTTTTTGGGTTTATGTTGTTCCTCTATTTCATGAGACTTTTCTGCTTTATCTATCTCTGGAGTAGATGGAGCAAGTTCAAGCTGTATTTTCCTGTCCAACGCCGCCAACTCAGCTTTTAGACCTTTCAGTTCTTCCTCTTTCTTCCAAGTCTTGCCAGCTATCTCTTCCAGTTGCGGTATTTCCTTTTCCAAAGCCTTGCATCTTGAATCATACTGCTCAATGTAGCTTGGTATCTTCTGTAAGGCATTCACAAAGTTGTTTGCCGCTGCTATCGGGTCCGACTTGGCAATGTGACCGTAGTTGTACTGGTACTTGTAATTGCCCTCGACAAAAAAGCGGTTGTCAACAAATGGAAGACCATTCTCGAAACTTGTCTCGCTGACAATCTTGACAGGGAATCCGTAGATTTCTCCAATCCGCTTGTATTGTCCGCCAGTTGTCTCTTTCTCCGCCAACATTTGCAGATGCTTTCCTATAACCTCTAAGTTCGTGGACTCCACACCATCAAGAGTGATGAGGTTGAGGATGTTGCCGTCCTTGTCTTTCTTGGCTTTGCCCATAAACTTGCCGTAGTCCTCGGTCATTCCCTTGAGAGAGGCTTTGTTGTTGCCCAGCTCTGCCGTCTTTGACTGCAATTTTGTTTCTGAGTCACGCTTGCCCTTGTTAAACGATTTGCGCTCACCCTCCAGAGAAGCAACCTTCTTCTCCAACTTCGCCTTGTCAAGCAAGTCGGTATTTCCGGAGAGAATAGCCATATACTCGGAAAAATTCATACCCGATTTCTCGTCCATTGCTCCCTCGTCAATAGTTCTCGCCCCCAAGGCTCCGCTTTTCAACTGCGAGATAAAAGTCTGCTTGCAGTGCAGGAGGTTAAACTTGTACGAGTCAAGCGACTTTTCCACCGCATAGATGATAATGTCCACCTTATTGTCAGCGTATAACTTAGCTATCTCGTTGCCAGCACGAACTCCACGACCATTGCGTTGTTCAAGATCTGATGGACGATCGGGTAGGTCAAGGGCATTGCTGCCCTCTTCCCCCCTAAGAACCGTACATGAGAGTTTCCCCTCATACGGCTCAAGCTTTTCTAAGCCTCTGTTTGTATGCAGAGACCGGCTCAAACTACTTCTTGTTTCCATTTGATTTGCGGGATAATTTAAAACATTCATCATGAACCAACAGATTGCATTTCTTTCCGTTTTGAACGGTTGGCATGACATTCCATGCCTTGTGCGTATCAATAGGCTCACCGCATATAGGACATTTGCGTCCTTGCTTTTCCCATAGGTACAGCAGTGACTTGCGTCCTTTTAGCGTAACAAGCATTTTCGACTTCTTTCTTTTATAGAAGTACAGACGACAGTCTGCATCAAACGGGTTCATGTCTCCTTTAATCTGCGTGTATTGCAGGAATGGAAACGATGAAGTCAGAGACAATAATGTCAATTGGTCTTCCTTTCCGTTTGGTTTCTTGAATTTTGAAGCGAAAGTCCATTTGTTCCCTCGAATGTCATGCCAATATCGGTCTTTTATCCACCGTTTCCCTTTCTTGGAATGACGGCGTTTTGCCCATTGCCATAGTGAGAGGAATATCTGATGGTCGATTCTGTGAAATGAATCACGTGTCGCTCCATGCTGATAATAACCTCCCCATCCTCGGATTTTAGAGTTCAACATTCTGATTAACGACTCCTGTCTGCAACCCTTGTTCTCCTTAATTACCTTACGGATATTCTCCATAAAGCGTTTCTCGGATTTCTTTGTCGGCTTGGTCAATATGTCCTTGCCGTATTTGCGGATATTAAAGCCAAGAAAATCAAAACCGTCATGCACGTTGGTTATCACCGTCTTTTCCTCTGATAAGGTCAGACCTCTTTCAGACATAAATTCAGCAACCAATGGCTTGATTTCATTTTCAAGAGTTTCCTTGTTCTCGCAAGTGATGATAAAATCATCCGCATAACGTACAAGGTTCACCATTGGTGAATACAACTTACCATTAACATGATGGCGCTTATATCTATCTGCAAGAGCTTTCTGCAATCCGTCCAAAGTCATATTGGCAAGTGTCGGAGAAATTATACCACCTTGCGGTGTTCCTTCCTCGGTCGGGAACATTTGCTTGTTGAAAACATAGCCACATTTCAACCATTTTCGGAGTATTGCCTTATCCATTGGGATATTGGCAAGTAACCACTCATGGCTGATATGGTCAAAACACCCTTTTATGTCACCCTCCAAAATCCATTCGGGAGAATATCCCTTTCGGAGAATGTTATGACATTGCTGTATTGCATCCATACAGCAGCGTTCCTTGCGGAAACCGTATGAACGAGTATCAGCTGTAGTTTCTGATACAGGCTCCAATGCCATAAGATAGAGTGCTTGCATGGCTCTGTCTTTCATTGTCGGTATTCCCAACGGTCGCAGTTTGCCGTTGCTCTTCTTGATATGAACTCTTCTCAGCGGCATTGGCTGGTAGCCTCTGCGTTTGAGTTGGGTTATTGCTTGCATTTTAGCTTTAGGGGTATCCCATATTTCTTTGTCAACCCCAGGAGTACAACCACCCCCGTTAGAAGTAACCCTCTTTACGGCTAAGGCTTTTGCGTAAAAAGAGTGGGTAAGCGTCCATTGCAAGGCTTTCACCTTGTTATGTCTGCCTTCCTTCTGAGCCTTTACAATACGAGCTTGAAGCTTCTTAACAGCTTGCTCCGCCTTAGTCCAGTCTATTCTGTCCCAATTTGATTGCAGGTTGTCAGTCGGCGCACACGATTGGTCGAGGAGATTTTCTTTGATTTTATCGTTCATTTGCATTCCTACTTTAAAAAGTTCTAAAAGTTTATTGTAAAGAATTACCATTTGGCTAATGTTGGGTATTTGCCTCCCAAACATTACCACAGAAGTCTGCCCACTTTCGTGGTAGGTTGATGTTGTCCCTTGTCAACTCGTGATAAGTGGCTCAAACCCTATCCGTCCCATTACAGAACGGCATTCGCTTTCTCTGTTATCTTATACCTGCACATCATTCAGCATCCATTACTTTCAGCTTACCTGTCTTTTGTCTGACAGGAGATGTACAGGCTTACCATGTTCCACATAGATAACTAACGGATAGGTTAGGTTCTGTCTCATCCTCCGACGGTCTTTACATCCGTGTAATCCTACCATGGAGAGGATTATCTGACCGCATCCCATTTTGGGTAGAGTGTATCAGTATCTTGCACTCTTTTACGACATTACGAAGTTTACTAACAGTTCGCTTACGCTAACCATACTATCCAGCCTCGCCACTCTACGGTATGATACTAACCATACTTGACTTCCCCTCACGGTTCTGTCTTGTCTTGTGAAAGTGTACTTTGTCCCGACCGCTTAATACAACATTAAGGTGCATCGGTCGGTAGGCTACCGCTGACGGAACAGCGGGTTAAAACTGATACTTAAAGTATCATTCCAACAATTATCTATGCGACTTCATGTCGCACCCAGGGTGTGTCGCAATGATGAATCGCCACACACCGTTTTTGTGCGTTTACACCTGTACCCAACATGGATGTGGAGCCGAACAATACTCGTACCGATCCCTCGTTCATAGCTGCTATCACCGCCTTTCTTGCCCTCTCGTTCTTGCATTCCTGAATGAAACGGATTTCAGACGACGGTATGCCGTAATCCTCTATCAGCTTGCGCTTGATTTCAGAATACACGTTCCATTCGCCCGGTCGGTATGTTCCCAAGTCTGAGAATACGAACTGCGTCCCCTTGTGATTGTCATAGCGTTTGTAATAGTCCGCTATCATCTTGGCACAATGGCTCGCCTTGTTGTCGGGATGGTCCTCACAAGTCGGGTCTATCATGCGCATGTCGAGTGCCATCTTTCGGGCATAGTCTGTGGCTATGAGCATCTTCGCCTTTTCCTCTATTTCCGACAATGGCAGTCTGCCGAGGATGGTGGCATCACCCGTCTTGGCAAACTCCATCAGCTTTTGGATGAAGTCCTCCTGCTCGGGTGTCGGTGGTATGTTATGAAGGATCTCGTTCTTCTCCGGTCTGTCCACGCCAACCGCCTCCGCCGTGCGATAGTCGGTTATCTCGTTGTAGAAAGCAGCAAGCTCCGGTACCTTGATGAAGTATCGGAAACGCTCCTTCTGCACGATGTTGTTGGTAACGTTAAACTCGAAGTCGGTAGTTTTCTTGGCGAAAATTGCCGCCCACGCATCGAAACAGCGGATGTCCTGACGCTCCAGTTCCTTGGGGCGCAGGTACTTGAAGAGCAGATACAACTCAGTCAGTGAGTTACTGATGGTTGTTCCCGACAGGAATGTCGCTCCAAGATCTCTGCCTGTCCGCTCCTGTATGGTACGGATAGCAAAGAGCATGTTGAGCGCCTTCTGGCTTCCCTCGCTGTTGCCGAGTCCTGCCACACGGTCGTGACGGGTATTGAACATAAGGTTCTTGAACTGGTGGCTCTCGTCCACAAACAAGTGGTCGATGCCCATCATGCGGAAATCCACTACATCATCGGTGCGCTGCTCGATGCTGTAGGCTATCTTCTGCAACTTCACCTCCAGATTCTGCTTCCGCTTTTCCAAGCCTTTGAGCATTCCCCTCGACACGTCTTTGCCCTGCGTACGTATCACCTCCAAGTTTTCCTCCACGGTATCAAGCTCCGCCTGCAGTATCTGCCGTTGGAGTTCTGGCGATTGCGGTATCTTCCCGAACTGGTCATGCGACATGATTACACAGTCATAGTCGTTGTTCTTGATGTTGTTGAAGAAACTGACACGGTTCTTGGTGGAAAAGTCCTTCTCCGAGGCATAGAGTATCCTCGCATGGGGATAAGCTGTCTGATAGGTGGCGGCTATCTCCGCCACATTGGCTTTTAGTCCGATAATCATCGGCTTGTGAGCCATACCGAGGCGTTTCATCTCATGCGCAGCCATGCACATGATGAGGGTTTTGCCAGTACCGACCTCGTGATCACATATCCCGCCGCCGTTCTGCAAAAGCATCCATACACAGTCCTTCTGACTTGGGTACACACTCTTGACACCATACTTTCCGCCAAGGGCTTTCAGATCCAGACCGGGGAAGGTCTGGTGAGAACCGTCATACTTCGGACGCACAAAGCAGTTGAACTTCCGGTTGTACATTGTGGTCAAGCGTTCCTTAAAGGAGTCAGACTGCTCCTCCAGCCATTCAGTGAACCCGTTGCGGATTTCGTCAATCTTGGCATTGGCAAGCTGTATGCCCTCGCTGTCACGCACCTTGATGTCGTTGCCGTGTTCATCCTCACCGATGCTCTTCATCATGTCGGGACAGGTGTTGTGCAGGGCATGTTTCAGAAGACTCATGCCGTCATAGTGGCGGTAATATCCCTTCACCATATACTCATCCGTGATGGCCATGGTCTTCATACTGCATTTTGCCGAATATTCGTCCATGCTGTCGGAATAGACGATGCTGACCTGTGTATTGAAGAGGTGGCTCATGTAAGCGGAATACACACCTGTAGGTATCCAACGTTCACCGAAGTTGAAGTCCAGGTCCTCAAAGGCTATCGGTTCGGGAATGCTTGCCTTCAAGGCTTCCAACGACTCCCTCACGATTGCATGGTCGGGATTTTCCTTCAGCCATTCTTCTATACGCTCCGCTTTCTCTATGACATTACCAGCAATGAAGCGGTCGGCTATCTCGTAGCCGTCTATGAGCGGATTGTAATAGATGCGCCCTTTAAGCGCTTCCGTCAGTTCCGGTTCCGGCATATCCGATAATTCTGTCATATACGGCAAGTCGATACGGCCGAACTTGTTGAGCGAGGCGGTGAGCGCTTCCTCTGGAGAATCCACATGACTGACCTCGTCAAGCGAAAAAGAGACCGGGTGGTCGAAGATGTCTGATTTTGTGAACTGTCCGTTTTCCACCCGTTCCAACGACAGCATGTCGCGCCCTGAGGCATCCATAAGGATTAACTTCACGTTCTGCTTGGCATTGAGGTTGCCGAAGCGGATGAAGAAAGCATCATAATAGACATTCAGACTCTCACGCATCTGCTTGTTTTCCGTCTGTTCTTCCGCTTCATAGGTGTAAAGTTTCTGATAGGCATCACGGAGGGCGATATACAGGACAGCCTTTTCTTTCTGCTCCATATTCAGATCCAACGGCATGAAGGTAGCACCATACTTGGTAAGGTCTTTCAATACACCGATGTTTCTGGCAGAGTCGAGCACCATAGAACCCTCACGATGAAAACTTTCCAGTTTCTCATCAAATGGACGGGGCTTCATAGCATCCTCTTTCTTCCTTGCCTGCTCTTCCCGCATTCTTTCTTGCCCTTTTTGTTGTTCCCGCTCATGATTTGTTTCTTTCAATGTGCTCTGAGTCTTGGAATCTTCTTTTGGCTCATTCCCTTTCGACTGTCCATGCCCGATTTGAACTTTGAGAACTTCTATCGGTTCCATCGGCGGCTTGAACTTCGGATCAAGCGTATCTTCAACGCCCAAAGCCTTGAGTTGTTCCTGGCGGTGCAGTTCCGCCTTTTGGCGCAGCAGCACCCTGTCTTCGGGAGCCATGGTCATCATCATCTCGTAAAAGCCGTTGATTGGCGGATTCTCTTCCCAAGAGATGCTTGCGTATGGTTCATCACCAGGCAGGATTGGTTTTGTCTCCTGTGTTGTTTCCTGCTCTTTTGCATCTGTCAACGAAGGCTTTTCTTCTTTTTCCACAGGCTTTGTCACAACTTCAAAAGTCGGATTGACGCTTTTTACCAACGGACTTGCTTTCTTCCTTGACACTTTCTTGGCGGCAGCACCCACTGTTACCTCTGCTTTCTTCTTCGTTGAATGTACAGCCTGACGGTTTTCTTCTTCCATTCCCCAAAGGTCAAACAGAGTCATTTGGACTGGTGGCTGCTGATGATTGGACTTTTGGGATAGCTCAGCATCATCAGTAGGCTTTTCCTGCTTTTGCAAGGATACTACCGTATCGTTCTGCTTTACCTCAATGGAAGGCTTTATCTTCTCTGTTTCTTCTATCTTTTCTGTTTCTTCAACCTCCTTAACTTCCTCAGCCTTGGTTTCCTCTATCCCCAAGTATCGGTTCAAATTGAGGTTCTTCTTAAAGTCTTCATGGAGCATCTTTCGCAAATCCTCTGCAATGCCTTCCACACCATCCTCATGCGTGTATATCATTGCAGGTTTGCCGAACGGGTCAGTATCCAACTTTGCCGTTGTATGGATAATGCGTTCCGGATGCTCAAGAAAGTAGTTGTTTGTCGGAATGCGGTTCTCGTCATTATAGACAGTGTCAAGCAGGTTGTCGTCTCCTCGCAGCGACTCCTTTTGGCTGTTTTTCTGGAGAATGATGAGGTCACTGCCCACTTCCGTATTGGCATTTTCCGTGAACAGGTTGTTGGGAAGACGAATCGCTGACACGAGATCAGCATGATAGAGCATCATAAAACGCGCGGCACTGTTGTTTTTGGCATTCAATACGCCTTGTGAGGTGATGAAGGCAACTAACCCGCCGTCCCTTACCGTATCAAGAGCCTTGACAAAGAAGTAGTTGTGTATGCGTCTGGTGACAAGTGCCCTCATGCCTTTCATGGCTGTATAAGACGGATCAAATACGGCAACATCGCCAAAGGGAATATTTGAAATGGCGAGGTCGAAGTAATCATTGAAAGGCTTTTCTATCTTCTCGAATCCCTCTATGCGCACTTTCTGCTCCGGGTGCAGATGGCGGAGTATCTTTCCCGTAAGCAGGTCTTTTTCAAATGCCATAATGTCTGCCTTGGGATTGTTATCCAAGACGGAATCGACAAAGGCACCGATGCCTGCCGAGGGTTCAAGTACCTTTTCGGGGATAATCTGATGCTCTTTCAACACATCCATCAGAGCCTCCGTAACGGCTGACGGCGTGTAGAATGCCGTAAGGACGGACTGTTTCAGACTGTCCATCAACTGTTTGTACTCGCTTTCATTCTTGCTGTTTTCACGGATAAGTCTATGCAGCTCCACGGTTGGAGCAAACAATTCAAGGTCTGACTTTGCCCAATGGACGGCATCCGCCAGTTCCCTGGCAGGGTTCAGGATGCACTTCAATCCACCGAATCCGCAATAACGCTCCAGAAGGAGACGCTCACGGGCGGTCGGCGTGCGCTGTTCCCTGTCAAGGATGAATGCTGTCTCTATCGCCTTGATGTTGTCGTTCAGACGTTGTTTTCTATTGTACGCCATTTGACTCTATGAAAAGGGCTACGGCTCCCGTCAACTCTGTGTAGAGCTGGTCGTAGTCCGGTGACTGGGCAAAATCGTCATCGGTGAGGTCGTAAATGGAATACACGTTGTCAACCAAAGGCAGGAGGTTCTTGACAAACGCTTCCTGGTCTTCTACTGCTACCTCCAGGGGAAACTCACTGTCAACAACATCATACAGGATGCTGTACTTGGAAAAGCGGAGACCTTTCAGCAATGCTGCCATGGCAAGCTCTTGTGCCGCATCGGCAAAGAGGGCATCACGCCGTGCCTGCTCATATACTTCTGCGGCATGGTCTGCACGTTCGCGGATAAAGTCCGCATCGCTGGCTTGTGGAAAACGGTTCTCTCTGAGGTGGTGCAAGAGGTACAGTCCGTAATAGGACAGCTCTGTCTGTGCCTGTTTCTTTCTGTTCATTTGTCTGTTGAATGGATTAAGTGGTGAATAATAAACCGTGGATGGCGGTTGGTGTTTGTGTGAAAGCAAGAAAAAGGCACTCGGTATCCCTCCGAGTGCCGCCACTTAATCCACAGTAAATAAAAGCATCCTGAATAAAGACACCATTTATGAACCATGTTTCGGTGGCAAAGGTACAAACTATTTCTTGTATCTCTTCACATTTCCTCGCTTTTCTGCTGTTTTGCGCTCTGCAAAGACGAATTTCGTGTTGAAATTCTCGTCAAAGGCAATGGCTGCGGAGAACGATTTGCCTTGCTTGCTGGTGAAACCATTGAGCGTTCTGGTCTTGCCCTTGGTGAGCAAGTCGGTGATGTCGGCATCAGTGAGCAACTTTCCTGCTACCTGCTTGAACACTGGCATACCGCACTCCTTGTTGCTGCATCTTACTACCTTTCCGAAGAACTGCATGGTACCTTGCTTGCATTTAGGACACTGGCAGCCGGAATCCTTGTGGCTGAAAAGTCTGTCACAACCTAACAATTCCGCAGTGATTTCACGGGTATAGCCTTCGATACTATGGGTGAACCCGTCTGCACTTGCTTCACCTCGTTCAATCTTGGCAAGTTCTGCCTCCCATTTGCCCGTCATCTCCACATTGGCAATCGCCATGTTCTTCACCACGGAATGCAGGGCGAGTCCTTTTTCCGTCGGCACAAGTTTCTTCTGCTGGCGCACCATATACTCTCGTTTGAGCAGGGTTTCGATGATGGCGGCACGTGTGGCAGGTGTGCCAATACCGCTGTCCTTCATTGCCTGGCGCATCGTATCATCTTCTATCTCTTTGCCTGCGGTCTCCATTGCTGCAAGCAATGTGGATTCCGTATGCAATGGCTTCGGTTTGGTCTTGCCCTCCGTGATGGTGCAGCCAGAAAAAGTGATATGCTGTCCTTCTTGCCAGTTGGGAATGACTTGATCCTTGACCTCATTGTCTGTTGCATCTGCATCCTTGTCCTGCCTTTTGTTCTTTTCCTTGAGCGACAACGCTCGCCAGCCAGTCTGTCGGATGATGGAGCCACTGATGCCAAACTCAACTTCATGATCCACTTGCGCCGTTACTGATGTGATGTCCTTGATGCAATCTGCCGAGAACGCTTCAATCATCCGGCACAATATCATGTCATAAACGATCTTCTCGTCCTTGAAAAGACCAATGGCTGCATTTTCTGTGATGAGCAGGGCATGGTGGTCGGTCACCTTGGCGGCATTCACGCTGTTCTTGCTGTAGTCCTCACTGCCAGGCAAGAGTTTCACTTTTTCTCCATATTCCGAATGATTCTCCAGATTCTTGAAGAGTTTGGGAAGGGTGGCAAATACATCATCCGAGATATAGCGGCTTGATGTTCTTGGATAGGTGATGAACTTTGCCTCGTAGAGTTTCTGGGCGATGGAGAGTGTATGCTCTGCCGTGAAGCCATGCTGGGAGTTGGCTTCTTTCTGCAAGGTGGTGAGGTCGTAAAGGAGCGGTGCCTTCTCCACCTTTCGCTTGGTTGCGACCTTTGTGATGATGGCAGAACCGGTATCTTTCACCTTATTATATATAACGGTTGCGGTAGCTTTGTCTGTCCAGCGGTTGACTGATGTGAACTTCAGTATATTGCCACTGTCTGCATCAACCACACCGAAGTGTACCTGCCAGAACGGTTTCGACTCGAAACGCTTGTGTTCCCAATAGCGTTCGCACACCATGCCAAGGGTCGGGGTCTGCACACGACCTACGGAATAGGTGCCACGTCCTGCGGCTATCGTCAGGGCTTGTGTGCCGTTGATGCCGACGAGCCAGTCAGCTTCGCTTCTTGCCTTGGCTGCATGATAGAGATTGTCATACTCCTTGCCGTCCCTGAGGTTCAGAAGTCCCTCACGGATGGCGGTGTCCGTAAGCGAACTGATCCAGAGACGGTCGAAAGGTTTCTGGCAACCGAGATACGCATAGAGGTATCGGAAAATCAACTCTCCCTCACGTCCGGCATCGGTTGCTACGATAATGCGCTCACTGCTGTCAAACAGCTTGCCGATAATTTTAATCTGGGCAAGCACACCTGCATCTGCTTTGTAGCCGTTCTCTGTCTTGACTTGTCGGGGAACAAGAATGAACGGGTCGGGAATCACAGGCAGATTCTCTGCATGGAATCCCTTCATGCCGTAGGTTTCCGGCATGGCAGGCTGCACTAAATGTCCGAATGCCCATGTCACAAAATAGCCGTTACCCTGCATATAGCCTTCCTCACGCTTGTCAGCTCCCACAATGTGGGCGATTTCCTTGGCTACGCTTGGTTTCTCTGCGATGATTGTCTTCATTGTCTGTTGTTTTTGTGACATCCGCAACCGTGGGATAGACGGTCGCAGATGTCGGTTGTTATAATGGATGATTAACTCTGTGGATCAAGTGGCGGCAACTACATCTTCACGCTTCTTGCCTTTCTCTTTGGCTTCTGTTCCTCGGCGTTCTGTTCCTTCTGCTGCTTTTCGTTCTTTGGCGCAGACTGTCCCGGACTCAGCGGCTCCTTGGTGTGCTTGGTCGCCTCATGGGTCTTGCCCTGCTCGTTGACGGCGACTTGTACCTTGTTCTCATTGGTCGGAATCTGTTCCTTCGCCTGTTTGAGGTCTGGATTGTTGCGGTAGGAACGTGGCTGCATCTTGTCGAAGTCGAACTTTACATAGGCGGTATAGGTACCGCTGCCGTTCTTGTTGGGCACTTCCTTGATCTCGATGGTCTTGCCTGCCACATAGTCGTCCTTCTGCTGCTCGGTCAGTTCCTTCTTGAAATAGGTGTTGAGTCGGCGGATGGTCCCGTCCTCATTGAGCCAGTGGTTGGGATCTTGCTGCTTCTTCTGACCGCCCGCATCACCTTCTGCCTTCTGCTCCTGCTTGTCAGCGGTCTGCTTCTTGTCTCCATTCTGTTTCTGACCTTGCGCCTGTCTTGTGCTGCCAGGCACGAACTCCACACCACGCTGTTCCACATTCACCTGCAGCAGCGGTGTAAACTTGCGCCCGTTGGCAAGCTCAATCTCCTTGCGAAGCGGAATACCTGAGTAGAGCACTCTCTTGTCGTCCTTGGTAATAGGTGTCTTGCCGATGGTATCGGGTATGCGCACCTTGTTGGTCGGGATGTCAACAATCTCATTGGTGAGACGGTCGATACTGATGAAATGAGGACGCAGCTCACCTGTATTCTTGTCGGGGAAATCCACTACCTTTCCGAGGTTGCCGTTCTGCAACAGGTTCTTCTTGTCCTCTGGAGTGAAGGTATAGCCTTTGTAAGCGACATCGAGTTTTGGCTCGTTGCGCACGAAATGCGGCACGAGTTGCAACTGGTCGTTATCGTCCTTGCGGAATGACAGACGGGCCTGTATCTCTATCTGTTCACCGCCGAAGGTCGGCTTCACAATCACAAGCCCCGTCTTGCCGTAGTTGAGCAGGGCTTTCATATCCTTCTCATTCATACTGTTGAAGTCTATGCCATATTTGGCACCAAGTTCCTGCAGGTTCACATCGTTACCACTAATGAGGTTCTGCTTTACACCCGGAGCGGTCTGTGCCTGCTGTTCGGTTGCGGTCTGTTCTGGTTTCTGTTCCATGTCGTTCTTCTTTTCGTTGGTTTGTTCAGATGATACATTCTCTTTTTCGGTGTTAGCCTGCGTCTTGGACGCATCGTCCGATGATGCGGTTTCTTTCGCCTGACCTTCCGATTGCTTTGCCTCTTTCTCATAATTGGAGGTGTCAACCTTGTGGGCGGAAAGAATCTCCTTGTTAGCCTCCGGATCTTTCAGCAACTCCTTCATCACGCCAAGCAGGTTTTCTGCCTGGTCTGCCGCTATGCGGTAGAATCCGAATCGGCTTGGCTCCTTGCACTGGCGGAAGAAGTTTCTAAAGAAACTGTCCATCAGGTCACTGTTGCGGTCAAAACGCAGGAAGTCGGGCGTGTTCTCCGCCTTGGCGGGTGCTCGCTTCGGGGTGCCGTCCCTGCTGAGTCCGGCGACGACGCTGATCTCGCCCGTCTTCTCGTCACGGACTACCAGCACGTCCTGTTCATCACTCTTTTTCTTTTGTACCATAATTGTAAATTTTTAATGGTGAATACTGTTGTTATTTGAATTTCTGATGAATGCGAGTCAAGTAATGCTCCACATTCTCTTTCTTGAATTCTTTGACATTATTCTCTACAAACTGCATCACATCCTCTTCCGTGTAGTAGGTTTTCTGCCCCAAACGCTTGTAGGGAAGCACTCCCAGACTGCGATAGCGTTGAAGGGAACGAGGGGATATTTGAAATAAGAGGCAGAGGTCTTGGTTGTCGAGCAATTTTTCATTGATGGCAGAACTTCCTTTTTGCTCCGTCTCTCGTTCGTGTCTCAACATCAGCATGTCGTAGATGCCGTCTATCTTTTTGTGTAGGTCATGGAGATATAACTCCAGTTTTCTCAATGTTCCATCTTCCATGCTCATGTTTCCTTTGCTATTGTTCGTTCCTCAACCATTCTTTCAATGGCTTCAACTTGGTATCGGCATTGATTACCAATTTTAATAAAATCAATGCGGTTCTCTGAGCGCATTCTCTGCAAGGTGCGCTTGCTCACACCAAGCATCTTAGCTGCATCGTCATTGGTCAACATCGGCTTCAATCCCTTACCCGTCAAGTTCTCTTGAAATGCCATTTTTGCCAATCGCACGTACTGGACTATTTCTGTCAACTGTTCTGTCAGCTTTTTGAAGGCTGCACTTTCCATTGTTATTACTTCCATTCTAATTCCGTTTGAAATGTTATATAATTCGTTGTTTTTATTTCTCGGCGGCAAAATTAACCATTTGCGAAATACCCGTTTAACAACTCATTAATGACCCACGTATAATTTTCTTGATTTTTCTTGCCAAGCGGTCGGCAAACCCCAGAAAAGCACTGCCACAGTTATTCATTTTCATTGTTTTTCTACATGCACACATTAACTTTGCATCCGAATTTGTTGAACCAATAAAACAGAGAATATGGAAGTAGTAACAATGGAAAAGAAGGCATTCGACTTGATGATGGCAAGATACGATGCCCTGGTAAAGAAAGTTGAGTTGCTGAAGCATAAGGCTAACGGCAAGCGTCTGAACAAATGGCTTACAGGTCATGAGGTCTGCCAGCAACTTCGCATCAGCCAGCGCACCTTACAAAAACTTCGTGACCGCCGTTTCTTGGGGCATACCCAGATAGGTCGCCAATTCTATTACTGCCCCGAAGAGGTCAAAGCCATCGTTCCGCTTATCGCCAGAATCAAATCGGTATAGCATAAAACCAAACTCGCCCAAGGCAAAGCCGAAAACTTCACCCTGGGCGAGCCAACACATTTTATATTCACCACTTAATCCAAATTGTAAACAATGAACATGAACCAACTTCTTACGCATGAGAGCAAGTCGATAGACACCGCCATGCAATCCTTGAAGAAAGCCAACAACTGGCTATCCTCATTCATCGAGTCCTACAGCCCACCTTTGGACGGGGAGCGATACCTCACCGACAAGGAACTCTCCGAGCTCCTGAAGCTTAGTCGCCGTACCTTGCAGGAATATCGCAGGCAAGGCATCTTGCCCTACATTATATTATGTGGCAAAACCCTCTATCCGGAATCCGAGATACAAGCACTTCTCACTGGTAATTACCGCAAGCCGATAATCGACGGCACTGTTTCACAAGGGGAGGGTACTGCTTCATAATAGCGAAACAAAAATAGCGTACAGGGTACAACGACAAAAATCGTTCCCCCCGTACGCTATTATATTATAAAGGTGTAGGAATCTTATTAAAAGATGAGAGATTCTAACTTGCACCTCTTGGCATCGTTCCGTTCATCACAATAATCATCGGATACTCGTGTTTTACTTGCTCTGCTTGGCAATCCTTGCGGTTTACTACCTTACTGATAAACCATTGTCTGAACAACAAGGCTTGGTATGTATCCATTTGAAGTGCTATGGCGATAATCACTTCCATATCATAGACATGCGCAGAATATCCATTTTCAAGTTTGATGTATTGAGAATGCTGGAAATCTTTCAGCACACTTTGTTTCCAAATGCGCTTGATGGTATTCTTCACTGCTGTCCCTGTTACATTCAACAGTTCGGCAATCTCCCAAACAGTCATCCACACCTCACCATGATGTGGGGCGTAGATGACCATATCTTCTTGTATTGTTATCACTTGTCGTTTCATACTCTGCCATTTATAGTGTTAGTATTATCGTTGCAAACATTTCCAAACGTGAATTCCTCAATGTTATTTATTTGCTGAGACAACTTTTCCACGTCTTTGCTCAATTTCTCCTTGGTAATCTTGGCATACACCTGGGTTGTCTTTATGTCCTTGTGACCAAGCATTGAACTCACGGTTTCTATTGGAACTCCGTTGGAGAGGCAAACCGAGGTTGCGAACGAATGACGGCTCATGTGCCAGGAAAGCGGCTTGGTAATACCACATTTTTTGCCCAGTCTTTTGAGCGAATCCATACAACTTTGGTAGTTGGGTACTGGAAACACCCTGCCGTCTTCACTCAATCCACGGTATTTTTCCATAATTTGCTTGGGATAATCAAGCAACTTGATGTTGGCTTCCGTTCCAGTCTTCTGTCGATGGATAACGATCCATTCACCTTCATCGAAAAATTCCTTGATGTTCTCTTCCTTCAAGTTGTACAGATCAATGAAAGCGAGACCTGTAAAACAGCAGAACAGGAACAAGTCACGCACCATACTCATCTTCTTTCTTGTGATAGGTGTTTCCATCAACAGGTGAATCTCTTCTTTGCTCAGAAACTCTCTTGTGGTCTCTTCTTCCTTGTACTCATATCGTCTGAATGGGTCTTTTACGAGCCATTCATTATCTATGGCACGGAATACCATTGCACGGAGATTGCGGACAAACACCATCGCAGAGTTTATCTTCAAGTGCTTGTCGGTTCTGAGAAAAGTCTCGTAGTCTGTTATAAAAGGCAGCGATAACTCTTTCAGAGCAATATCCTTCACATGGTAATGTGTCTGCAAGAACTCGCCCACATAGGCACACCCGATTCTATACTTCGTGTATGTACTCAAAGATTTCATGCCAGCCTTATATTGCTTTTCCATTTCATCACGGCTTTGAGAATAGACTTTCATCAGTGTATGGCAACGATACTCCAAGCCAAGAAAGGCGTTCTTCACCTTGTCGGCAGTGACGAAGTTGTCCCTGTCCATAATCTCCTGATAATGCTTGCTGATACTCACACGCATCTTGTCCAATTTGCGGTTCACCTCCAAAGCCTGCATACTCTTACCTATCATGCGTCCGCCCTTAGTGTCCCACAAATCTGGATTGGCAGTTGTCTTGCAACTGAACTGCGCCTGTGTTCCGTCCACTGTGATACGTCCCATAACTGGAACAGTACCATCTTTCTTTACTACCTGTCTTTTGAGGTAGAAGATAATTGAAAATGTACTCTTCATAACGTCATTCTTTTTTGCGTTCAAAATTAATACATGAAGAGTCTTTTCTTGCTACGCATTTCACGGCAGAACACGGCAAATTTGGTTCGTAACCAAAAATCTTACGTTACTCATCAGTAACTCACTATAAATCAGAGTATTCAAATTCAATTCGTAACCTTCCTCATTCTTCCGAACCTTAACATTCCTCATTTGGGGTATAGGTTACGGATAGGTAACGTTCCTCTGTCTCATCTTGTCGTATTCCCGTCTTCGTCTGTCCTCGCCACTTTTAACCAAAATGAGGAAAGTAACTGATAACCAGTAAACTTTCCTCATTCTTCTCTCAAACACTTTTTATATGTACTTTCTGGTAATGAATGTAATCTTTTCGTTTTCAATATTGAGCAGATCTTTATCTTCTACTTGGTTAATTATTTGTATCAAATCGCTCCAATCCATTTTGTTTTGTCCCCTTCTTGTATCTACATTATTTTCATCTTTCGCCCACAAACCATCGAAGTAATTTCTTCTAATGCGACGTGTAAATGCTGTCAGCTGTTTTGTATTAGGATGTTCTGCTAACAATGCAATCAGTGGCAAAACGATATCCAGATCAGCATTTCTAAGCCATTGCCAGACATTTTCTTGATTATCTAGGGCTATATCCTTATTCTGTCTTCTATAAATACTATGCAGAATAGTCTGAAGCTCAACATCGCTAGATATTTTTTCAACAAGTCTTGTCAATGCCTTAAAATACTTTTCAATATTGTCAAGAGAACGGAATTTCTCATAATTTTCCATCTCTTTCGTCTTTGTTGGAGCACTTATAAACAGATTTCTTGGATTCAAAGGCACAGGTTTTTCATTCACCGAAACTCTTTCCTTCATAAGTCCAATCTGCCAATACCACATAAAAAAAACTTGCATGCCATTGTCTGAAGTTGTGTCAGTCCCACGGTGATTCCAGAACCATTCTTCTCTATCTTCCCATTGGTCTGAATACAATTGGACTTGCTCCTTGGTTAATTTGGAATTACCAAGAAGTACTGGCTTGATGTTTTCTGTGGGTGATAAAGGCTCACCTGTAGTGTTTATTATAACATAAGTTTCTTCTCCTCTTGAACGGTTCTCCATGTCATAATAGAGAACTCTAAGATTGTTCAAAACAAATTTTCCAAGTTCCAAAAAACAATTAAATTCCAACGAATTAAATACATTATCTATGATTTGTAGCGCAGCAGTCATGCTTTGGATAGATGCATCGTTGTCGTATTCGGCAAAATACCAGTTTGATAGTTTTATATCAGTAACTCTTGTATTTCTTTCGATGAACACGTTACGTGAAAGATCGCTTAAGAAATAAAGGGTACTTTCACGGATTGCATATTGCAGATGAGGTTCATAATCGTCTTCTCTTTCCTGCTTTGAGATAATATAATCATCATATACGCCAGAACACTTAATGTTTATGTAGCCCAAAAGTAAAAAAAGAGTAGTCAATCTTTGTTGACCATCACATATCTGGATATGATTATGTGGTTGTTCGTATCCGTAAATTAGCCCCATAGTAAGGGATGAGCCATTTTTTTCTTCAAATAACTCGATAATATTTTTAACAAAGTCAGATACTAGTTCCTTAGTCTTGCTAGACTTTGGGTCAGTAACTGCATAATTACCCCAGCAATAATCACGTTGCAGATCAGGGATGATAATCTTTGTATCACCTCCAAACAGGTCTGCTAATGAGTAATCTCTGCCACTAATAAAACTTATAACCTTATTCATGTCTAATCTAAATTGTATAATTTCTTAAAAAGATTGAGAAACTTATCTGCGCTCTTTTCTATATCTTCTATTTCCCACTTACTGTTAGCAAACGAGGAGATAGTATGAAGTAAATTTCTACTTTCGAAGCATCTTTCATTATTGAAAAACTTTTGTTTTTTTTCTTCAAAAGATAGTTTGCCAAATTCAGAATTATCTTTACCATACAGCAGTACGAGATTTCCGATACAATGTTCGCTATATCTTGAATTGTTGCTGAATACGGCCTGTGAATCCTTCAAATCTGAAATTTGGTCTTTTTCCAGCTCTGTACCATCTCCCCTAATATATGTTTCCGTATTATGGTCTTTATCATATTCTGTATGATAGAACTTTGATTTTGGATATATATGCTCTAGAGATTTATTTTCCCATATTGAAAAATCAAATTTCACACCATTCTGTGCATTAAGTCTGTTATACTCAGTAACGTTAAGCCATAATAACTGCTTTAAGGCTGCGTCATTTTCGACATTATAGACATGAGCTTTTGACAGTTTCTCTAATATAATCTTTGCTTTTTCTACTCGCTTTTCTGAATTAGGAGTTCGCTTTTCTGTATTTATAGCATCGATAGTATATTCTTCTACAATTTCTTTATGAGTACATCCAACTAAACGCCACTTGGCGTAATCATTCATTGCTTCATAATCACGTTTGTGTTCCAGAAAGTATATAATTATATTATATTTATCGTCTGCCTCACCATTTGAGCCAATAAGAGAAAGTTTCAGGTAATTATATGATGTTGGTGCATTAAAGACATCCTCGAATTCTTTTTGTAAATCGCGAAGTTCCTTAAATACTTCTTTTGCTCTTGTTTTATTCCCATCAGGAATAAGTTGCTTAAATGATTTGTAGGAAAATTCATTTTTTGAACCTGATTTCTTCTTGAAATAATATTCAAGGAGCAATCCCATTGGCTTATTGACATTAAAGAACTCCTTGACATCTTTTCTATTCCACCAATAAAGCCATTTGTCCCATTCTCTAGCATATTTAGAGCGTAGTGCGTTGGTTTCCCATTCAACAGATATGATTTCTTGAAGAACAGCATATGTGTCTTCTACACTTCTCATTTTTGGGAGGCCTTTAATCTCTTCAGGAAGTGAAACGATATGGAGCATCTCTGCTTTAATGAGTTCTTCATCATGCATAATAGCTTTTTGTCCGTTCATCATTGTAAATGTACGGACAGCTTTAGTGCGATCTATGACGATATAAAGAAGACTTATTTTATTCAAAAGATAATTCAAGAAATCAGTCCTGTCTGTAATCTCTGCAATGAGCTTGTTTATTTGGCTGATTGCCTGCTTAAAATAGTAGATGTCTTGAATTTTGTTATCAGGATCAAATGAGTTGTAGTCAAATTCTGGTTCTTTCAGTTTCTCCAGGAACTCTTTTGATTGCTTTCGAATACTATAGTTCAAAGAAATATCTTTATGTATTATATTTTTAGGGTCAAGACACCACAATAAGAGATATAATGTTGTAGTTCTCTGTTGTCCATCTATTAGGGTTACTTCATTACCCTCTTCAACAACAGTCATTCCTTGAAGAAAATACTGCTGGTTAGGATTATTACGATAGGAGTCAATAAGGCGAGAAACCAAATACTCAACCGAAGTCTCGTCTTTGGATTCTCTAACAGACCACTTATACCCCCTTTGGTAGCTCGGTATGATGAATGTTTTACTACCATTATCTGGGTAAAAATACTCCTTAAGAGTTTTGAAATTTGTTGCCATATGTTTGAATCTTGTTTAAAATTCCACATACCCCTGATATATAGGGGAAATAATAACAGCTTCCTGGAAAAAAGTTATTACCCTTATGGTCGTTTAATGACAGAGGAACAACAAATTAAAGAGTAACTGTTATGGCTGCAAAGTTAAGTGTTTTTTTGATTAATCCAACATATTTTGTGTTAAAAGTTCATTGTGAAGCAATTTAATAGCACTTTTAACCTGATTTATAGTACTGATGTCCTTCTTTTCTTTTGATTCATAGTAGATAGAGCTGGCTTCTGATTCATTTAAAAAGGATCTTGCACATAAAATGGGGTCAAAGATATTTTTCAGGTTAACTGTTTTCTTATGCTCAAATGCTGCCCATAGGGTAAAATAAAAAACTTAAAACCTCATTTCTGTTAACCTACAGGAATGAAGCTTTAAGCCTTCTTATATTAACTAATTGAATAGCTGTACAGATGGGGCGTTGGTTATTTCCGTAGCCATTCTGTTGACAGTATCGTACATCAGCTTGTTGAGCTTGTCATCAAGACAAGTCTTTTTTCCTGGGTGGATCTGCTCTACTTTCTTGTCGTAGAACTTTGCCCATTCTTGTGCCCAAGAGAAGAGCTGCTCATCCACTGGTTCCAAGTTATGCTCGTTGCTTTTCTTTTTGAGTTGCAACAGGTGGGCGATTTTCTCCTTTATGCTTGTATCTTCTACTGTTGCATTTACCAGTTCAGAGAATCTCACCGGTGGAACGGTACCTTCGTCTGTTAACCATTTGCATACAAGAATGCCTCTAAGGTAGTAGAGGAATCTCTTTAATGGCAGTCCATAGTCCTTGATGTATCTGTCATTATGCTTTTTGTAGATGTGATTATAGTGGAACATGGCTTTCTCCCTGTTGAAGTATTGGTCTTCCATTTGCTGCATTTCGCCGATGAACTTTTCGTCCTTGCAGTAGATGATAGGGGAGTGGAGCCATTCAAAGAGGGAAGGGTTGGAACGTTTGAACAGACGTAGGGCTTTCCTCAGGTCCCAGCCCGACATATCCGTTTCATCAGGAAACATCTGTTCTATGGTATCCTTTTGCTCTTCGATATGGAAGTACCACTCCGGTTCATGGACATAGATGAAGCGTACGTCCCAATCGCTGTCAGGAGATGCGAATCCCCATGCCCTGCTACCTGATTCCACGGCATACAGGATCTTCACGTGTTGCTGCTGCTCGATTTCATGGAGGTGTCCGAGAATTCTTTCCTTAATGGAATAATGCTCTTGCATAGCCTTGTGAACCTTGAGAAGGTGAGGAGACAAGAATCTCTTTTCTTTGGTATATTCAATCTCCTTGCCATTTTCCAGGATCTTAAAGTGGATGGTGTTATACTCTTTGTTCTCAAATCCCTCCAGAAGAATCATGGAGGATGATCTTCCCACAGAGATATATGATACCTTATATTCCTTTCCTGTTTCCAGTTCGGTGTAGCTGCCTCCTAGGTAAACTGCCGTTAGGGTATCTGTTTTATTGAAGTATTCTCTCAGATAGTCTGTTTGGCTCATGCCATACAAGTCTGCCATATTATTGTTTTGTTCCATCATTTTGCATTTTAATTGTTGTCTTCATCGAAATGGGTATGCTGTTCGTACAGTTCTGCCATTTCCTTAGTTTTGTCTCTCATATAGCTTACAGCATTTCGGGGATAGATGACTCTTACCCCGGGGCCATAGCTCATGAGTACAGAGTAGAGTTCAAAGTTGATGACCACTGAGATCTTGAAGATACAGCTTCCGTCCTCATTCTGCCTGATAAGCTCCTGGCTATGATGAAGCGGCTTGGTCATGATATACTTGCTTTGCTCAGGGGAAGCCCAGAACTTGATGGTGCGTGGCTTGTTGTCGATATTCTTGCTCACCCCTATAACATCGTCGAAGAACTTCTCGCTATCAAACTTCGGGTTCTCCCTGAAGGGTTCATCGACAGGCTCAATGGATACAATTCTGTCAAGGGCAAAGTTGTACAGGACCAAGTCTTTTTTCACTGAGCAGAAAAGGAACCATCTGTTTCTGTATTCCTTCAGCAAATAAGGGTAGAGAATATATTCATTTGCCTCCTTTGCGTTGAAAGACTGATACATGATTCTAAGCGTCTGCTTGTTGGCGATGTAATTGTAGAGAGGGTTCAGAAGTTCCAGTCCTTTGAGGTTCGGCATCGAGTCAAAGTGGATGATGGGCTTTCTGTTGCTTCTGCTGATCGATAGCTTGTCTTGCAATCTTCCCACCACGTCTGCCATCTCCGAGAAATGGTCAAAGTCCTCCAGCTGCTTGAGCATTTCAACGGCTTCCTTCATGATTTCATAGTCGTTTTCAGACAGAGGCATGTCGAAGATGGAATAGTCGGGATCGGCATAGCGGTAGTATTTGCCGTCATATACTTCTATAGGGGCATTGTAGCCCAGTTTGTCACTGCGCATGATCTGCAGGTCGGCCTGCACGGTTCTTAATGAGACTCCTTTAGAGATGCCTTCCATGTCATAGAGGGCATCACTGCAAGCATCCACCAGATTGTCGATAGTCCATCGGCGATACTTGTTTCTCAGGCAATTGTCTATAGTCTTGTACCTTATTAAGGCATTCTTGTTTGCTGGCATAAGCTATTCATTTAAAAGTTTGGTGCAAAGATAACAAATAACTCCGCAATCTATTTGCGTAGCCATGAATATTTAACTTTTTCCTGCAAAAAAACAAAAGGAGGACTCCTTTTCCAGAAGAGTCCTCCTACATTTGCCGATTAAATAAATACATCCACGAAAGAATAAGTTCGTAAACGCTTTGTATTTTACCAATTGTCGTTCTCGTTGCCGGTAAGACCATTCTTGATACACTCCTCAATCTTGTCCATTACTACATTTGAGTAGGCATGTGCCATGATCAAGGCTTTGCAGGATGTCTTTTTATGGGAGTCTTTGGCTGCAAATGGGAAGCAGGAATCCAAGGTCCACTTTTCATCGGAACGAACTGGTGGAGTCTGGCTTCCTCCAAGAGCTGCCATCCATCCGCCGCCTACCATCTTGGTGACACTGTAGAAAGGTACAGTATAGGTAACTCTCACCTTTCCGTCCTTGATATCACACTTGATGACGGGTTTGATGCTCACGTTGTAGGCGTTGCTTCCACCTGCGTGTTGTGCGATGTCTGCTACATAACCTTGTGCGATGATGGTTCCCAGTTCCTTGTCATTGAGTTTGATCACAGAGTTGGCGTCATTGAAGGTGGCAGTGAACCAATAATTGAGAAGAACATAGAGCTGTGCCTTGCTTTGGCCAGGTGCTTCCATGACCTGTACATAGTCGATGGCGTTGTTCTTGTCAAGAGTGAGTTGCTTGCCAAGATTAGAGGCAGCTTCTACCCATTTGTCTCCATATTTCTCCTTGGCATACTTCTCTAGTTCCTCTGCTCTGAGAATCTGGGCGTTTGCTGAAATTACAGCTGTTAGCAAAAGTGCTAATGACATTATTACTTTTTTCATTGTTTACCTTGTTTTATGAATGTGAATTGTTTATCTCGTTTCTGGCAGATTATCTTCCATTATCATGGTCATGAATCCATGCTTTCTGTTCATAACTGAGTCTATCCCAGTTGGTACGTGGCTTTCTTTTGTCGGTGTGGGTGATGGCTTTGCCAAAACCCTTAAATAACCATGCAAAGAAAAAAACTAAAAAAATACTTCCCATAAAATTAAATATGTTTGTCAGCACCTTGGAACCATTCCTCGGTTTCTCTGAATCTTATTATTATAAAATAGGTGTTAGCTATGCAGGGAATTTGTATAGAGATACATTCCTGCAAGATTCAATGAACTGTCATAGTTCATTATTGCATACTTTCTGTGTTTCTAACGATCTTGGCGATATGTATCATTACTATGTTCCATAGCTTTACCAAAACCCTTGAAGAAATTAGCAAAAAACAGTAATAAGAAAATTGCTCCCATATTATGAATGTTATTAGTCAGTACCTTGGAACCATTCCTCGGTTTCTCTGAATCACGATGCAAAGGTACGGGCGTCCTGTGCAGTCAATCTGCATAGAAAAATATTTTTAAGAAAATGCATAAAAAAGAGAAAAAATCGCTTTTAATGCCATTAGCGATGTCTCTTTTATGTTCAAAGTGTGATGTCATTTAATCGTGTTTATCGATAAGAAATTTGCTCAGTGATGTATTGTTGATAGGAGAATTGGAATATAGTTTTACCTGATGTAGTTTCAGGCAAAGCTAGTTTTAGTAGAATTTTAGGTGGCTAGTTACATATATCTTGACGTTTGTCGGAAACTTTCACGATGACTTAGTTATAAAGTTCACTAAAATAAAAAGGCGAATGTCATCACGACACCCGCCATTTATGATAATCAATGTTAATCTTTACCTACTTTCTTTGTAACTGCAAAATAATTATTGTATATTTGCAGCGTGAGGGATGGGTTAACCTTCAGAGACCCGCTCTTATTCCAGCCAGGCTTTTTTTAGTCTGGCTTTTTTGTTAGCCTAAGTGAGTGGAAGTTTCATCCATTCTTCTTGCCTCTTCAAACTTTTCCTTCATCGTGGGGTTACCGCGAGTGAGTTTCTTGATACTCAGGTCTTCCGTGTCATTGTTAGCCAGGCGAAGGTAGTTCTCTGAGCTGAGGAGATTATCCTTCATCTTCTGGAGAGACTTGATGGTCTTGTCGATCTCTTCAATGGCCTTGTTGAATTTTTCGCTGGCTTTCTGATAGTGACCGGCGAATTTGTCACGGAAGGCATTGACCTTGTTTTCAAAGTTGGTAACATCCACACTTTGCTGGCGAGCCAAAATGAGTTCCTTCTGGTACTCTATGCTCTTCTTGGATGCCTGGGTGAGGAGTGAGATCAGTGGCATGAAGAACTGAGGACGGATTACATACATCTTCGGATACTTGTAGGAAACATCAACGATACCTTCGTTATATAGCTCACTGTCTGGTTCCAGGAGAGAGACCAAAACCGCATACTCGCAGCCTTTTTCTTTTCTGTCTTTGTCGAGCTTGGCAAAGAAGTCCTCGTTTTTATGCTTTGTAGCCGTGGTTTCCATCTCGTTTTTCATTTCAAACATGATGGAAATGTACTCTACGCTATCTGCTGTGTCTCGGAAGATGAAATCTCCCTTACTGCCGCCACTTGCATCATTGTCCTTTTCAAAGTAGGCGCATGGGTACATCATGCTTCTTACTCTGTTGAACTCAGTGCTGCAGTGAACCTCCAGGCTCTCTCCAATCATCTTGGTGGACATGTGGGCTTTCAGCTCCTTGTAGTGATCTACTTCCTCCTGCTTGAGCTTCAGCCGGCTTTGAAAGTCTTCTTTCAAGGTTTTTTCCTTGATGATTGCTTCCTTCTGGGCCAGCTCCATGTCTCCCTTGAGCTTCTGAATCTCCTGTTCCTTCTCTTGGAGGGTCTCCTTACTCTTATTCTGCTCCTCCAGGATGGCAACCTTTAATTTGCTTTCGTTAGAGGACAGCTGTGTCTGCAAGGCTGCGATTTCCTTATCCTTTTTGGCAATCTCTTTTGCCAGACTGAGTTGGTTGGTATTCTCAATACCTTCTAGTTGGCTCTGAAGCTTGGCTATCTCAGCATCTTTCTGGGTAAGGTTAAGCTCTTTCTCAGAAAGCAGTTTCTGATAGTTCTGTTCTGCTTTCAAGGTCTCAGCCTTTTGCTCAGCCTTCTGCTGTTTCTCGAGTTCCTTCATGCGTCGTTCTACCTCCTGGTTAAACTCTGCATTCTTGACTTGGCCAACAATAGCAGCATAGTCTGCTTCATCTACCTTGAAGACGTTGCCGCATTTAGGGCATTTCAGTTCTTTCATATCGTATATTTTAATCTGTTATTTGATTGAATTGTCTATATTAAGTAAGGATTGATCACTTTCGGAACTTTCCATCTGGTTCCGGAAGGTATCTTCCTGCTATTTCTGTTTTAGCAAAGGGTATGCCAAATATAATTTTCTGCCAAAGGTGAGTCGGAGAAGTAGCAGGAAAGGAATTTTACTGTTCTTATTCCCGGTCACCTACCATGTTGGTTAGAATATATAGTCAGATTTTCTCCATTTGCTATACGATCCATAGTTCATCGTCAAAGAAGTCCTTCTCGCCCAGTTTTTCACCAATCGCCTTGTATGGCATTTGACTGCAGTTAGGGCAGATGCAGTGGAAGTGTTTCCAGACGTTGTCTCCGTTCTTGCATTTTTGATCGGTTCTTCTTGGAATGAAGCGTACAAAATGATTGTTCTGCTCACAGTCCTCTCCCCATATCTTCTTGTAGTTATAGCCGCAGATCTCACAAGTTCCTTCAGTAACTTTGGATAGGTATTCTTCAAGTCGATCAGGGATATAGCCAGCCGTAAATGCCTTACTTGCTCTTTGGGAGTCCAATACATTATAGTACTTATAGACGTATTCAGCCCACATTTTTTCAAGCTTGAATGCCATATTGTCCGCGATGACTCTTCCGCTATGTCCACCTGCCCAGTCAAATTCTGGCATGGCTTCTTTGAGTTCCTGCGTGGATATGTAAGGGGTTGTCTCTATGTTAACAATGCATTCACAAAACAGGTCGGCATAATAAACTTCACGGTCTTTTCCACTCCAATCCTTATCTTTATAAGGATCAGATTGGATAGTTCCAGCCATGATGATGCCAGTTCTTCCTTCCCCTACTTTTACCATGAAAAATCGATCTCCATCTTTTACCTGCTCATGGTCCCATATAGACCAGTTGAGGTCTAGATATTCGTTGGGACAGTCTCCTTCATTATAGCTATCCAATACTTGGATGCACTTGCTCAAGTCTTCCTTATGGAAGCTTGAAATAGCAGGATTCCACATTAAAACAACAGTCTTCATCTTTTTGATATTTTTAGTTCAACAAAGTTTTGATTAATATTTAAGTTGCAATTGTCAAGCAACTATGTTTTATCGATTTAGATGTCTTTTCATACTAGCCTCCTTTTTACCTTACCTTGGGACAATCCCTTGGTTTCTTAGTTTGATGTTGCAAAGGTAATAAGTATGTGTGCAGTCTATCTGCGCAGGAAAATATTTCTAAGATTTTTGATGTTTTTATGAGGGAATAACAGCTTTTGGGGTCTATTTCGGTGAGTAGAGTTATATTTTTCTAGTTGGATTTTGGCTTTTCAATGGATTTTGTTATATTTGCATTTGCAATCAAATTTTGGTTTTATGGTAAAGTTGAAGTCTTTTATCGATGTAAACAAACGAATTGTTCTGAACTTGATAGAGTTGGATGAACAGAATGCATCACTGGGTGTTAATCTGGATGATGCGGTTATTGCTGTGTGGGAAGCTTTGGTGTATCTGGATTATAAGAAACTGGATGCCAAAGATTCCAAGTTGCGTTATGTTGCTTCTATGTCTCGTGTACCTGGTGCTTAGATGAATAGGTTTAGAAGCTATACACGTGAGGCGCTTCATGAGGCATTGCGAAAGGAGCGTTTGGTCAATTTGACATCAAGTATCGAAAAGGAGTGTGTGCTTTCTGATTTGAAGGTGATTGAGCGTATTGACAATCATGAGACTGTTGTTTTGAATGAACGATTAAAGGAAAGCTATAAGCGTATCAAGGTAGAGGCTTGGCCTTTTGGCACAGACCTTTATGAAGAGCAGAAAGTATCTAGACCCGTAAGAAAGATGAAGGGCCCCAAATTCCTTAAATACAAGGTTGACAAAAGTGTGGAAGAGGCACTTGCTCCTTTCATTGACCTGTACATAGAAGATTGGGACTATGTAGTAGAAAGAGAATCTTATAAGTGGGATGCTGTTAAATGCTTCCAAGAACATTTTTCCTTAGATGCTGAGGATTTTGTTGAAATGATGCGCGCTTCTTTGGACAAAACTGACAATCTCCTTAGCGGCAATATGTATTTTGCCCGTGCTACCATCTTGAAGATGATGGAAACGAATCCTGAGGATGTCAGAACTTGCTTTAGACATTTATATGATGAGTCTATAGATATAGCTGATAGAATGACAAGTTTCCTTCAACGCATCAAGAAACTGTTTAGTATTCAGAAGGCGCAGGGACTTTTTAAAGATAATGAAACTTATCAGCAAAGTTCAAGAACTGTTTCTGTTTATCTGTCGTTAAATAAGCCTGCTGAGCATTACCTTTACATGGAAAAAATGTATCAGACCTTTTTGGATGTCACCGGTGCCGATCTTCCAAAGATTGGTCGCACTGATTATGTACTCTTTGAGTATGAGATGGTTTGCGATGAGATTAGAAAGATATTGCTGAAAAATGACAAGCTGGTAGCTTTGCATGATAAGACGTATTCTGATATATATGATTATCATTTGTTGACTCAGGATTTTCTGTATTATGTCTCTACTCATTATTTAGTATTGCATCCAACTGGGAAAGAGGAGTAATGGAGTTTAAAATGTTAGGTAAGTAGTATATCATAAGGTAGTGAAACCTTGCTGGGTATGAGAGGCAAATTGAAAAGTTGAAGGAGAAAGCAAAGATGTTTCGCCAAGCGGAACTTTGACAACTCCTTCCGCAAACCCATAGGCTGATGGGGTGACTTTGCCATCAAGCGAAACATCAAATTAGAAAGACGTTTCTTCCAACAAACCCCTGGTCTCCTGATGTGGAGGTAGGTGCTCGCATCTCTAATCTTTCTGGGAAATCACTAATCCTTATAGTCCAACAGCGAACGATTCCCGCTGACGTGGACTACTTGGATTAGGATTTCATTGCGAAGATAGTGGAAATAGGTGAGAACTCTGTAAAGAAAGAGGAAAACTTTCAGAGGATAGTGAACTTTTTGTGATGTTGATAGCTTTGGACTAATAACAAAATGTGGTTTATGGGGGATGCTTTCTGTATCTGCATCCCCCATATAATTAACCCACATTGTAGCAGCCTTTGGTGAAAAACTTAAAGAGTCTTATTTGTGAAATAAAAGTGTAGATACTTCTTTTGCTCTCTGCTTGCAGTATTCATAGTTGCTAATGACAGATGTCAAATCTTGTTCGTTTTGTATTGGAAAACAGCTTGGTTGGCTAAGATGGTTATACCATTGAGAAATTTTATTCCCATATGGTAGCTCCCACCACATGAAATTTTCATGTTGCATTCTCCTTTTGTCGTGAATTCTCCACCCTCAGGAATTACTTTCTGAAGTTCTGTAAATTTTTCGTAATTACTCTTGAAGCCTTAATGTAATTATCGACCTCATTTCCTTGAATGGTTACAAATTCGCCATTATATCTTAAATCAGGTCCATTAAAATAATATTGTATATACCAACCATCTTCTGTGACATTAAGTTCACCACCTGATGCTAAAGGTTCTGTATATTTTGCTTTATTCATAACTTCTATTGTTTTTGTGCAAATATACTATTTTAAATCTAAATATTTGCATAAAACACAATAAAAACGACTTTTTAAACATAAAAAAGTGTATTTTGGTACTATTATTGATTTTTTTTCTTATCTTTGTGGCATATTTAAGAAATAGAAAATTATGGGGAAGACGACAAGGTTGAATCGTTTGAAAGTCGTGTTGGCTGAAAGACAACGGACAAACAAATGGCTAGCTGAAAAATTGGATAAAGATCCAGCTACTGTGTCTAAGTGGTGTACCAATCGGGCACAGCCGGGATTGGAGACTTTGTACCAGATTGCTTCATGTCTTGATGTTGATGTGACAGCTCTGCTTGTACCAAATAAAGAGGAGAATAATATGTAGTGACTAACTTTCCAAGTGCCATTTTTATAAAGTTAGCCATCATCTCTTACCAATACTAGGTGAAAGTGAAGATGGACCAACATGGATATGGCTATATGGAATAAAATGATTATTTTTGCATTATGGCAAATTCAGAAAACAATATAGGCTCCCAGAACGAGATTGTTCTTGGCGAGAACGAAATGGTGTGTTCGCTCACTAATCGTGTGGTGAAAGCCACAGAAAAAGAAATGACTTTGCAGTCGATGATTGCAATGATGACGGAAGAGTATGGTTTCGCTTCTGAGGATATGGAGCGTGACTATAAGGTGAAGTATGAGGATGTTGATACTGGTAAAAACAAAACTCAAAAAGTGGATTTGGCCATCTTTAATGCTGGTCGTGCCCATGATGAAGATGAGCTAATCCGCTTTATCATTGTAGCAAAAGATGCCAAAGTGAAGCCAACCGATAAAAAGGCTGGTGTTGAGGCTACAACAGAAAATATTCTGAGTACTACAGATTGCGAGTTCGCCTGTTGGACAAACGGTGAAGACCTGCAATATGTACATGCCTTTGAAGATGATTTCGGACAGGTGACCTGTGAGCCAATTTCTGATTTTCCTGCCGAGGGACAGACACTTGAAGACCTTGAAAAACAGGGAGAAAGAGCTGTGCCACGTAAACCTGCCAATGAATCGCTTGTCAAGACCTTTAAGCGTTGTCATGATTATATCTATGGTAACGAGGGTATGAAGAAAACTGCTTTTTGGGAACTTCTCAACCTGATATTCTGCAAGCTCTATGACGAGAAACGTCGCTTCTCTGATGCAAGAGAGGGCATCAGTTATCGCCGTCGTTTTTGGGTGGGTGTGAAAGAACAGAATACTCCAGAAGGTCAGCATGCTGTTGCTGAGCGAATCAAGGGAATCTTCGAGGATTTGAAGGACAGTCATGTCTTTAAGGATGTGTTCGATGGCAGTGAGCAAATTACTCTCTCCGACCGTGGTCTTGCTTTTGTAGCAAGTGAACTGGCAAAGTATTCTTTCCTTGATGCTACGGTTGACGTGAAGGGTACAGCCTATGAAACCATCGTAAGCAACACGCTGAAGCAGGCGGCTGGTCAGTTCTTTACACCTCGTAATATTATCAAATGTATGGTTGAGATGCTTGATCCCGACCAGAATTGTCGTGTGCTCGACCCTGCTTGTGGTTCGGGTGGTTTCCTTGTGATGGTACTCGACCATGTGCGCCACAAGATAGCCCGTAATTTCTATCCGGAATTGGACGAGATGCACCTTGAAGCCAAACTGAACTCAGCTGAGGTGGATGATGCCGTTCGAGAGTATGCCGAGAAAATGATATTCGGTTTCGATTTCGACCCGGACTTGAAGAAGGCTGCACGTATGAATATGGTGATGGCTGGTGACGGACATTCAAATATCTATAACATCAACTCTCTGGATTATCCTTATGGTAGCAAACCAGATGTTCCTCATATTGCTGAGGCTGTAAATGAAAGTATCAGTCACAGTGCCGACCGTGATTTCCATTTTGAAACTCCTGCAACAAACGCACAGGGCAAGTTTGATATGGTATTTACGAACCCTCCGTTTGGTACGAAAGTAGAAGTAGATCAGGAGATTGCTGCGCGATATGAATTGAGCAGCAAGGCTCCAGAAGTACTTTTTATTGAGGCATGTTACAACTTCTTGAAGCCTGGCGGCAAAATGGCAATCGTATTGCCTGATGGTATTTTGGGCAATCCAAATACGGAGAGTGTACGTTTGTGGATTCTCCAGCATTTCAAACTCCTGGCAAGTGTGGATTTGCCTGTAGAGACTTTCTTGCCACAGGTAGGTGTGCAGGCATCACTCCTCTTCCTTCAGAAGAAGACGGATGCAGAAATGCTTGTGCCTATTGCGAATGAGAACTATGACGTATTTATGGCAATTGTAGAACAGGTAGGCAAAGACCGTCGTGGTGTTCCTGTATATGTAAAGGACGATGACGGAGCCGAAATTCTGTTTGAACATTATAAAAAATGGCTCACATACGCTGATAACGGACGTGAGATAGTAAGACAACGTAGAGAACGTATCAAGCACTTGGCGGATGATCTGCCAAAAGTGGCGAAGGCGTATAAAGAGTTTAAGGAGGGAAAAGCATGAAATATCGCCAACTTAACAGTAAGGAAATACTTAAGAGTAAGAGATTTGACGGAAGCTATCACAATGCAGATGTCAATATCTTCGATTCGGTAATTACAAGTCACTCATCACAAGCATTATCATATTATTGTTCCGAGATTTTTACATCTGGGAGAAATAAACGTGTCTATACTAAAGCTGAATTTGGAGATCCTTTTTTAAGTAATTCTGACGCTTCATCTTTAAATCCATTTAACGCTTGCAAATATAGTTCGAAGAAATATGGATATGATGAATCTGCGTTATTGAAAGGTGGTATGATATTAACAGGAAGAGTTGGGGCTATAGGTCAAACTGTTTTTGTTCCAAAATATTGGGAAAAATATCGAACACAAGGGTCTGATAATATTATTCGAATCGTTGTAAAACCCCAATTTAAAAAAGGTTTTATATATGCATATTTGGTTTCAAAAATAGGTAACTTGTCTTTTTGGAAACATGCAACAGGAGGAGTTCAACCTTTTATTACTGATAAAATGGTTGGACAGCTTCCCATTCCTGATTTTTCAGAATCCTTCCAGCAAGAAGTAGATAATTTGGTACAGGAAGCTACAAGATTGAGAGAAGAAGCGGCAGATATGCTTACGAAAGCAGAACTACTATTGAAAACAGAAGCGAACCTTCGAGAATTAACTTCCGAAGATTATGATTATTTTGGTCCAAGAAATGCCGAACGCAAGGTCTCTTGTTTTAGCATTAAGCGTAAGGATATAACTACGACAACCATCAATGCATTCAATTTGTCTGAAAGAATTCGTAAAACAAAGGATTCCATTGTCTGCAAGACGAAATCTCTTAGAGAAGTGTTACTTGGGGGAGACACATTCTCAACGGGGTCTTTTCCACGTGTTGAAGTGAAAGAGGGATTTGGAGTTATGCTGATAAACCAAAAAGACATCTTTGATAATATAGTAAAAGGTAAATATATATCTAAGCGTGGAGTAAAGACCGACAATTTAGTTGAATACGGAGAAGTCCTTATTGCCGGTGTGGGAACATTAGGCGAAAGTGAGACATTTTGCCGTGCAATATTTGCAAATGAAGATTTGGTCGGTCAACTTGTTTCTGGAGAATTTATCCGTATGAAGACAAATGATGAAATACCTTCTGGCTACCTTTACGCTTGGTTGGCATCTGATTATGGATTTAGATTCCTAAGAAACATTCAGGCTGGGACAAAACTTTGCCGTCCTATTCCAAAATTGGTTTTAGAATTGCCAGTCCCTATATTGGGCAAGGAGACAATGCTAAAAATAGACTCAATAGTTAAAGAAGCACATACCAAACGATATGAGGCCAATAATTGCGAGCACAAAGCCATCCGCATGGTCGAACAAGAAATCGAAAAGTGGACTAAACATTAAATGATTATATGATGACAGAAGATACTTTTAAAGACCTGTGTCTTTGTGGTGAAACCACTAAGGTACAGTTTAAGGAATCGTTTACTTCTCAGAAGGAAATAGCAAAAGAGATGATTGCCTTTGCCAATACCAAAGGTGGAGTAATCCTCTTTGGTGTGGAAGACAAATGTGGCAAGCTTGTAGGTCTGTCATACGATGAGATTCAGGTAATCAGTCGTGAACTTGGCAATGCTGCCAATGAGCAAGTGCGCCCAACCATCTATATTGAAACGGAGGTTGTGCGCATGGAAGAAAAGCATTTCCTGATATGTTCTGTCGAGGAAGGTAAAAACAAGCCTTACAAGAATCTCAACGGAGAAATTTGGGTGAAGCAAGGAGCCGATAAACGTCGCATTACAGAGAACTCGGAGATTCTTGCCCTGTTTCAAGACTCAGGCAGTTATCAACCAGATGCCGCTGGTGTGAACGGTACGACGTTTGATGATCTTGACCGCTATGCCATTGACGAATACCTTCAGAAGGTTTATGCTACGACGTTAGACGGATTTGGAGGTAAGGCGGAACAGGTATTAAAGAATATACATATTCTTAATCATCATGGCGTACCGACACTTGCCGGATACCTGTTCTTTGGCAAACATCCAGAGTACAATTGTCCAACTTGCATGGTAAAAGCCGTATCATTTTTCGGAAATGATCTCGCAGGCACACAATATCGTGACTCCAAAGAAATATTGGGCAATATGTCGCAGCTTTACAACAAGAGCATGGCTTTTCTCAAAGCCAATCTGCACAATGTGCAGGAAGAAGGAGCATCGTTCAATACGTTAGGCAAGTTGGAGATAGCAGAAGAGGTTTTGGAAGAAGTTGTTCAGAATGCACTTGTGCATCGTGATCTGCTGCGTCCTGCTCCCATCCGCCTTTTCGTCTTTGACAACAGAGTGGAGGTAATCAGTCCTGGAGCTTTGGCTGGAGGACTAACAGAAGAGGATATACGCAATGGTAAGACCTACCAGCGTAATCCATATATGGCCACCTTTGCCACCAATGCCTTATATTATAAAGGTATAGGTTCGGGTATCGTCCGTATTCTTGCAGAATATCCTGATATTCGGTTGGAAAACGATGTAAACGGAAAAGAGTTTAAGGTAACAATACCGAGAACTATCCAAAAGAGCGATTCTACTACCCAAAAGGGGCCATTTGAGGATATAAGTACTACCCAAAAGGGAGAAAACGCTACCCAAAAGAGTGATTCTACTACCCAAAAGGAGCAATTTGAGGATATAAGTACTACCCAAAAGAGAGAAATCGCTACCCAAAAGAATTTGGATACTACCCAAAAGGAAGTATTGGAATACTTTAAAGGCAATCCTAAGGCAACCAGAGTAGATGCTGCTAATGCACTAGGTAATATTACGGAGGATGGAGTAAAATTCATTATAGCAAAATTACAGAAGAAAGGCTTGCTGAAACGTGTTGGCGGAAGAAAACACGGAGAGTGGCAGGTATTAATTTAAAAACAAAACAATATGGCACAATTAAGAAAACCCATACATGATGATGGACCTGTGAACGCTGGAGAACAGCGTTTGCTGGACTTTCTTTGTGTGAAACTGCCAGACAACTATATGGTCATTCCGAATCTCAATATCCCGATAACAGGTCCCAACCGAGTTATGAAATATTGGGAGTATGACTGTATTGTGTTAGCTCCGCATGCAATTTATCACCTTGAGAACAAAGACTGGGCTGGCAATCTTGAAGGAGATGATTGGGCTTGGTTCCGTAGTGGTCAGGAGGTGGCTAATCCACATAAGACAGCAGGCCTTAAAAGTCGTATTCTTGCAAGTAAAATAAAAAATCAGCATCCAGATTGGCATTTCGGTCTGATTCAGACGGCTATAACTCTGAGTCATCCGCAGCAGTCTAAGTTCGGACTTGATCCTACCTGCGACTGTTACGGACAAACCTTTACCTTGGGTAATGAGCTTATTGATTTCTTGACCAATCCGGAGAGGGTAGGACGAAAAGCAGGGGCAATCCTCGATTTGCAGAATCAATTGACCGATTTGCTGACCGGTCAATCTGTGGAACGTCGCAAGACAGAACGTACGGAAATTTTCAACTATCAGATAGAGGAAGTACTTCAGGAAACGGAAGAATTTACAGAATATCTATGTGTGCCAAAGCTCATAGCCACAGCACATTATAAGATTCGTGAATATCCTCTTGATGTTGTAGGAAAGAGTCCGAAGGAACTGGAGGAACTTACGCTGAAGGTTCAGAATGCAAGTCTTGCCCAGGAGAAGATAGGTACGTCTCCATACATCGTTCAGACCATCTGTCGTATGAATGAGGAGCAGACTTACTATTATGAAATCAGCCGTTATCAGGATGAAAGTTCACTCCGCAGCAAACTGCGTTTGAAGACCTTTAAGCAGACAGATAAGATCAGTATTATCCTTGATGTGGCGCATGCATTAAAGGCTGCTCATCAGGAACAGGTATTCCATCGCAACGTTTGCCCGGAGAATATATATGTGTTTGAAGGTGGTAAGGCTGCTCTTGCCAACTTTGGCATGGCATGGTTTGTAGAACACTCTGACTTCAGCTTTACGGTGAAGAATGACATTGACATGAAATCTCCCTATTCAGCACCGGAATTTATGGAAAACGATGCCTGTGCAGGTAGTGATATATTCTCGTTGGGTGTCATCTTCTATGAGCTGATGGTCGGTAAAAAGCCATTTGATAGCAGCTTGATTTTCAGTGCAGTAATGGGAGGTAAACTGCCAGATGACCTGTTGCCAAGTAAGGTCTCAAAAGATTTGCCGGCATGGATGGATGAAATCGTGAAGCATACGATAGTGGCAAACTTAGACGAACGATGGCAAGATGCAGATGAGTTTATCACGTTTATCAATAACTCTATAGAAGAGGAAAAGAAGACAATCCAGACCGTTCATTCTACAACTGGTGGAAAAACAGAAGAGAAGAAAACCTGGTATCTGAAAGATATGAAGCCAGGAGTGAAGGTAACTCCTTCATTGACACTTCATGAAATACTGGGTAAGGGAGGCTTTGGACGTGTGTTCAAGGTATGGCATGATATGCAGAAGCAATATCTTGCCATCAAGATATTTGAGCGTGATGCATCGGTGGATAATGCTATTAACGAGTTTGAGGCATTGAAATCGCTTCATCATCCTAATATCGTTGAATTTAAATATATTGATAGAACTCAGCAAGGATTGTTCTATACCCTGATGGAACTTCTTGAAGGAGAAAACCTTCAGAACTATACCAGGGGTGACCTTCGTTTGCCTGTTGATGAGGTATATAAGATGGCTATCCAGATACTTGGAGCACTGAAATATATGCAGGAGGAGCAAAATCCGCCAGTTTATCACAGAGACATCAAGCCAAGTAATATCATGTGGCATAAGCGTCAACTTTATAAGCTGATAGATTTCAATATATCTACTACTACAGATGACAAGTCGTTTGGCGGTACATTTCCATATATGGCTCCAGACCTGATTGTAAGTGGCAATAAGATTGATTGGGACAAGTCTGCCGACACCTTTGCTTTGGGTATTACTATGTATGAACTGTTGGCTCATGCTTATCCATGGCCAGGTAGCAACATGCGTCCAAGTATTCATACATTGCCAACAGATATCCGTAAGTATAATGATAAGCTGACGGATGAAATAGCAGAGTTTGTGATGAA
Organism: Segatella copri; assembly: GCF_002224675.1. Taxonomy (GTDB): domain Bacteria; phylum Bacteroidota; class Bacteroidia; order Bacteroidales; family Bacteroidaceae; genus Prevotella; species Prevotella copri_U. The sequence goes on from NZ_NMPZ01000004.1 coordinate 70,592, forward strand.
GTCTATCATAACAGATAGAACCAAGCGTTTTACTTCTGCAAAAGAGATGCTTGAAGCATTACAGAAGATTGGTGTTGACAGAATATTGAAGGATACTTCATGCATCCTCGATTCTCCTACGGTAAATGCAAATCCTGTTGACTATATTAATTCTCTATATAGTCAAAGTCGTCATGGCAATAGCGGTACTCGTGCTGGCTCAAAAGCTCATGCTTTTGATGATCTTACCTATTCTGAGACAAAGCTTGATAAGGAACTGATCAAGGATATCAAGAATCTGAAGTACAAGCTGATAATCATTACCGGTAATGCCGGAGACGGAAAGACCGCATTCATCCATAGAATTGAAAGTCAAGGTACAGACAAGAAGGCGTATGATTCGAACAATGGATCTTGTTTCTATCTCAATGGAGTGCGCTTTGAATCAAACTATGATGGTTCTCAGGATGAAGATGATAAGGCAAATGACGATGTGCTGGCAGAGTTCCTTGCTCCTTTTACAAATCAGACAGACTATACAAAGGCTACTGAGGGGCGTGTAATTGCCATTAACGAAGGTAGATTGGTTGATTTCCTTTCTACGAGACAGGAGTTTAAAAAGCTTCAAGACAACATTGAGGAGTACTTTTATAAAGAAGGACATGTAGAACTGCTTCCGGGATTAATGGTTATCAATTTGAACCTTCGCTCTGTAACTGCAAAGGATGGTCAGACTCCAAGTCTGTTGGCTCAGCAGGTTAAGAAACTTACTCGTCCGGAATTGTGGTCAAAGTGTGAAGGATGTCCGATAGCTGATCGATGCTATATCAAATATAATGTAGATACGTTCCAGGACAGCAGTGCTGGAGATGAGGTAATCAGCCGTCTTGAATGGTTGGTTAGAACCATCGTATATAAGCGTGAACTTCACATTACTATGCGTGATCTCCGCTCAATGATAGCATGGATGCTTACTCGTGACTACTCTTGTGATGAAGTAAAGCAGCTGGTAGAATATGTTCAGACAGAACGTATTCCAGAATACTATTGGCAATACTATTATTTTAATCTTACAGCGCCAGTAGAAAGAACTGTGGATGATTTCATACTTCCGTCACTTGACTCAAATGACCGTCTGGTTAAATTGCTCCGTGAAACTGATGTAGCTGGTGTTGCCCTGCCTGCATTCGACCGTGATCTCTATTACAGCAGTAAGCGCCCTGATGGATATCTGATATTCAGCGACAGAAAGCATAGTCTGCTGAATGATTTCAATGAAAATAATGTAATTATACCTGCATACGAAGTAAAGTCTGACGAAATAAGAATGAAGGTTACTAGTCGCCACAAGACTTTTGTGCGTCATCAGTATTTTGAGGGCACCATCGACTACCGCAGACGTTTGCCGTATCGTTATGCCAGCAAGTTTGAAGAGCAACTTCGTGTTGAAGATGAAAAATCACTGAACGAAACCAAGCAGGATCTGGCACGTGCCATCTCGGCAAGTGAAGGCTGTGACAATGTTCTGTTGACGGAGGGATATCTTCTGTTGGCAAGTTCTAATGTGGCTGATCCTATATCAAAGAGTTATCGCAGATTTCCTCTAGATGAGTTTGAACTGTTTGTGAATAAGACTGATCATTTGACAAAGTATATTGAGTATGAGAGTGACAGCTTGACTTTCCGTCACAAGATGGATAAATTCATCCAGTTGACAGTCAGTCTTGATCTTTATGAAATGTTGCAATATATTCGTGCAGGTTTCAGTCCTTCCGTTAACGATTTGCGTGGTCGTTTCATAGAACTTCAGATATTCAAGAACCTCTTGGAGGCAAAGACTTACTCGGAAATTCTCGTTACGAAGAATAACAGAAAATTCACCATAGTTCGTCTGGACAATAATAAGCATATAGTTATAGAACCTCTTAAAGCATAAGGAGAATACGATTATGATACTGAAATTAAAGAAAGGAACCGTCCCATTCTTGAATAAAGACTTGCTCTATGTGGATTTTAAGTCGGTAAAATTGGATCGTGTTCTTACCAATCTGTTTACTAAGATGTATGCAGGTGGACAGCCTGTATCGTTGGCGTTTAGAAAAGAGTACACCATCGATATACTTAAAGATAACTTGGAAAAATTAGAAGCCCAGGGTGTTCTCAATGGTGTAACTGACAATCCTGATGGTGTAGAAGACTGGCTTCGTAGCTCATTGTTGGAACTGGTGAACCGTGGTAATGTTATCAAGGAACATGTATCTGCCTTGAAGCCGCTCCACCTGCTTAGTTTCCGTGTGCAGAACAGTAAATATTGTAGAGACTATCGTGCTTCCGACCAACTTTACCTGATGCTGAAGAGTAATCCAGAGGTAATGAATGGGTTAGTAAAATATCTGAGTAAGGGTTGGGATAAATCTTCTGGTGAGATTAATACGCAGGAGGAACTTGATGTAGATACTACAGGCATTCTCTACATAACCAAGCCATTGCGCGAACGCAAGAGTATGAACAAGGAGGTGGATGTCATTCCATTGCCATTGTTGAAGAAGCAGGCGGCCTTGTTTACAGATGACATCCGCAGACTGCTGATTTACAAGGATAAACTCCCGAGAGCCGTCTTCATCGATTATCTCAGAATCCTTTGCGGATTGCATCTGACACTTTATACCATGAAGGTTGTTTATCTTCTGCCTAAGATGATAGAGGCAGGCACTCGTGAGGTAGAGGATGACTGGTCTATGGTGGTAGATGTAACAGATAACTTGGATAGCATCGTAGCTCCATATGCTTGTAAGGACATAGAGCGTATGGAAAACAGCTATGGTAAGTATATTCGTGCTACTTATATGATTGACATCATACAGGATAGAAAATCCTGTAGCGTGGATGAGGCTCTCCGCATATTGAAAGAAGACAATGATAAGCAGGGTGAGTACTATGAAGTGAAACTCAAGGATATAGAGAATAATCTTCCTAACAGTGATGAAAAGGAGTTTGACAAAAACGACTTCCGTGAAATGCTGGAGTTCTTCCCTGAGAATGACTACTTTGATATGTTTGTACATGTTTTGGAGAAGTCAAACTTAGGAGCCAGCCAATATCGCTATCTTCGAGAGTTCATAGATGCAGTATCGATGAAGAACAGTTCTTCTATGCTGATGGCCGACAGCCGTTCTAAGCGCCATCCACGTCGAGGTGCTCTTGGAAGCAAGTTGCTGGAAACAATGGTTCAGCTTCTGGTGCTCAAAGAAAAACCGAATGGTGGTTACGAAACCCGTTCACTCTCTATCGATGAGTTGGCTAGTGCTATCCGTGAGCGTTACGGTCTCATCATCAATGGTATAGAAGACGAGCGCTTTGCTGATGCTGATGTAGAAATGAATGCAGCATTCCATCTGAATATGGAAGCTTTCAAGAACAAGTTGCGTCAGATTGGATTCTACACAGATATGAGCGATGCTTGTATCCTTCAAAAAATTCGTCCACGTTATAAATTGGAAGACTAATGGAAAATATTAAAACATTATATTATGAACGCTTTATTCAGCATGTCGTTGAAAGCTATTCGCCAAAGCTGAAAGCTGCCAAGCCTGGTCATTGCATGAAGATTACAGGCTTGGCGATGAAAGAACTGCGTGTATTGCTTCCACTGCTCCGTCCTTTGAATGGTAATATGGAAGTATTCATTCTTTCGGAAACAGAGAAGGGTGACGATTTTATACATGCAACGAAACTGATTGAGTTAAGAAACAATCCAGATAAGTCGGTATTGGTTCTTGTACCTTCAAACAGTCGTACATCAGCAGAAGACTCTTATGGTGATGCTACGTTCCAGAATCTTTCTGTGGCAAAACTCCAAGATACTTTCATGATGAAACTCATAGTTGAGTTGCCTGAGGAGAAAAAGTATTTATGGAAACAGATGACAGATTTGTTTGAAGAGATTAAGCCTTCAAGATCAGCGGTGGTAAAATATCTGCTTTATCTCGAAATAGAGCAGTATGCCGATGAAGCTTGGGGAAATGGGCTCTATCTGTTTGGTATGTTGCCAGATAAGGATCTTGTAAAAAACGAGGGATCTGTAAGAAGAAGATTCATGCTCAATAAAGAGAAGGTATCATCTGTGATGGCAGATTTTTCTATAACTGCAGCCGATAGAATTGCAAGTTTACCTCTGGTTAGAAATACCGTTCAGAAGGAATTAATGCAATACTTTACGACGACAGATCATATAGAGGATGCACTGTCTCTTTTTGAGAATATCCATGATTTTCACCCAGAATTCAACTATGCAGAATTGCCATGGATTGATAAGGGTATTGAGGATAAGCCTATAAAGGTTAAGGTGGATATTGTTCCTGGAAAGGAACCAAAGAAAGAACTCGTTCGTGATGCTGATACGGGAACTTTGGTTTTGGGTATCCCACAGGAAAAGAAAGGTAAGGTATCATTTACCATCACTACAGATCCATCTCCAAAAGACTATCCTGATATCTTTTCTTTTGAGATCGCATTGGTGAAAATCGATGACTTCTCAGAAGTAGGGGTTTTGAAAAAGGCAAAGGTAGGAACCAATAAGCGTGCCTCCCGAAAACTTTCCTTGAATATATCTCATGGTATGTTTGAAGAAGGTGAATATCTGCTCCGTGTTCGTGCTCTTGACGAAAATGGAATCGTTCTTGATGCCTTGAAAGAATTTAAGGAAGAGCGAGTACAGGCTGCCTGGCTTGATGCTAAAGAGCAAAATCCAAATCTCCAGATGGAACAGTTTCGTTTGGAGCAGCATGTGGCGTATTGTAACGAATCAGAAAGTTTTACTATCACAGAAGATGATTTCATAGATGATGGTACTGTTGATAAGCGTGGAAAAGTAAACAGTTTTACTCAGGGTATCATACATTATCGCAGTACCCATCTCTATAAGGGTGAAGAGTTGGAACTCCCTCAGGGAGGAACGGATAGAAATGCTTGGATAGAGGGGTCTCTCAACAATACATACCAATTTGATTTTGGCGCAGCTTATGCTTATCAGATACAGTTGCCTAAGAAGCTGATTCAGCTTGAAACAACTTTCTTGCAGAATGATTCGGCTTTCGGACATGTGGAGGCTTTTCTTAGTGGAAATCCTACAGATACAAAACTCTTGGACCCAACTGACAAGGCAAGACAATTTCCATTGTTCGTCGAAGCAAAAGGATTGAATATTCCAAATGAACTTTCGGCATTGCGTGAGGAATTGTTTGCCGTGATTCGTGAATCTGCAGATCATGGAGCAGGTTTGGTATGTACTACTGATTTCACGACAAATATGGGTCTTGTAAAAGCATATCTGTCTGAATATGATACATGGTTGAGAAATGCGGGTGAACAGAATTTGAATGAAGAGCAATTTATTACTCTCCAGAATCTTGATACTGTTCGTCTCACTGTTGAGTTGCCAGATGGTTCAAATACCCATGTAAAACTCATCACACCACTTCATCCATTGCGTCTTGCCTGGATGGTAAATCTCTATGAGTTATATCAAGACTGGGAAGAAAAGACACTGGAGCACCCGTTGTATCGTAAGGCCTGGTATAGAAAATTGGATAAGTTATTCCTAGGTCTCTTGCCAATGGAAATTGCTCCGCTGATACTCTGTGAGAACTCTTTGAAAGAGGCATACCAATACATCGGAGAGATTACTTTCGGTTGGGGTGCATATGCACAACCTGCCTTTGGTCAGGAATCATTTGCTTCAGGTTACCGCCAGTTGAAATCATATACAGCAATGTTGCTGAATGTGGCTCGTGAGAAACGAATAGACAGCGATGTAAGTAAAGAGTTGGTTGTTCGTCATCTTTTCAATTACGGACTATCTCATCCTTATACAGATAAACTGGTTATCAACTTGTTCAATGCCGGTGATGCAGCGGTATTTGCACAGGCTCTTATTGAATTGGAGAAAATCGGTTTGGGAATAGGACTGACTTATGAAGTGCGTTTGTTCTCAGATAACAACATGTTGCAATCAGGTGAAGCCTTTAAGGATTTACTTGATCCTGATGCTGCTGGTGCTCCTGAGGCAGAGGTCTTCTCACAAGTTTCTGCTAATCGCTTGTTCCCAAAACTGCGCTTCTCGTTGAATAGGGTTAGCGATTTTATAGATGATCATAACAAGTATCAGGCACATCTGTCATTTCTGGTAAATCCATTTGCCGTCAATACCGAATTAGTACGTCCTGATGAATTGAGCCGTTCTTTCTATTTGAATGGTACGATTTGCAGAAATGTGGTTAATGCCGTAAAGGAAGGTAAGTCATTTGTTTGGAATCGCTATTTCTCAAATAAGACTTTGCCAAATCCGGTATCTGAGTCGGCAAATATGGAAGTCAGCCTGTTCGCTCGTCTGCAAGAGGCTACAGGTAAATTGCTTTCTTCAACGCTTGAAGAATCTGTTCCGGCAACAACTCTCCGCTTGAAGGAGAATGACATGATGCTTCTATCTTTCGTACATGACAGTAGCGACTGGGTAATCACCTTTGATAAGAATATGGGACCAGAGTTCTATGATCTTCCTTGTTTGGGTGATAATGATAATCTTTATCTCCTCGACTATATTCCAGGCGAGGAAGCAACAGGTGTGTCATCATATCTGACCACAAAGCCTACAAGCGAAATTGGAGCTCTGATGATACCTTTGTTCAAGGAATATGGTATTAATCTGGAAAAGTATGAGAATTTCAAGCAGATACTGGAAGATGTACGTTCTGTAAGTAGTTCGCTTATCATGCAGGTTAACGCAACTTCTCGTAAGGGATTTGAGGTTATAGGAACAACTTTGTGTAAACGCTTCTTAGAAAAGAAAGGTATTACCAAAGAGTCTTTCCTTATTCCGATTGACCTCCATAAGGAGCTGTTTGTGGACTTGGATAACGAAAATAAGGAGCGTGCAGATAATCTTGTTGTGAAAATTGATTCTGCAAAGAAAGAGATACTCTTTACAGTAGTTGAAATTAAGTGCCGCAATGCTCATTACAATATGGAAGAACTTCATGCTAAGATGGTTAATCAAATAGAAAATACCATCTTTGCCCTTCGTTCTCACTTTGAAATGGCCGTCGATGGGTACGACCGTCTCGATAGAGAGTTAAAGGTGCTTGAACTGAAGTCTTTTCTGGAGTTCTATATCCGCCGAGCAATGCGATATGGACAGTTGGATCCATTATATGCTCATGAATATTTGGAATTTCTGAGCAAATTGGCTGATGGATATACAATCCGTTTCAAGCAACTAGGAGTGGTTTTCGACTTTACCCAAATGGAACGTCAGAAGAAAGATTTCTATGGGGATGCTGTGATTTATACTATGGGCGAACCTGTGATAGGAGAAATTCTAAATACAGAAGGCTCTCTTGATACACAGGCACTTGAGGCTATGGACAAAGAATTTGTTAATTATTTTGAGCCTACATATAGTCCGGTGAATGTGCATGTGGATGATGCCATTCTTCTTCAGCAGAATCAGAATACTGAAGAATCTGAGCAAAATGATGAATGCGAGATTGTCATTCCGAAGAAAACAACAGTTACATCTGATGTAGAAACGCAACCGAGTTCTGAACATACGGCTGTTTCGTCAAATGAACAAAATGAACAGCCGTCAGTTTCGTTTACACCTGTAGAACAATCTCATGTTGGGCAGTCTCAATCTGGGAATGGCAGTGCTGGTAATGTGACTATAGAAAATGTATCGCAAGAAATTTCGGATCCGGATTATCAAGAGCCAAATTGCGATGTAATCATAGGAAAAAATGGTGCTTCTCCTCAGTATGGTGTGCTGGGTAAGATGATTAGTAATGGGCGTGTCATAGGTCTGGATTTGAACGAGTGTAATACAGTTAGCTTGTTTGGTGTTCAGGGTGCCGGTAAGAGCTATACTATTGGTTCCATAACAGAGATGGTACTTCGTCAATTTTCCAAGGTGAATAAGCTGCCAGCTCCGATGGCAAGTGTCATATTCCACTATAGTGACAGTATGGAATATGCTCCAGAATTTACTTCTATGGTATATCCAAACGATGAGTCTGGTCAATTGGCTAAGCTGAAAGCAGAATATGGTGCAAAGCCAGGCAATATTAAGGATGTAATCTTATTGGCTCCTGAAAGCCAGGTTGAAACCAGAAAGTCGGAATATCCTGATCTTGAAGTCCATTCTATTGGCTTTGATTCTTCAGAATTGTCTGTTAAGGACTGGATGTTTTTACTTGGTGCTATGGGAAATGACTCTACTTATATAAAGGAGTTAAAGCAGATAATGAAGGCATGTCGTAATGATATGAGTTTAGTAAACATCCGAAATGGTGTGGCAAACAGTAATCACATGAGTTCTTCTCAGCGTTCTCTTGCAGAACAAAAACTTGATTTCGCTGAAGAATATATCACGGATGGAAATAAGTTGCAACAGTATTTGAAACCAGGAAGGCTTATCATTGTTGACTTGCGTGATGAATTCATTGAAAAAGATGAGGCTCTTGGGCTTTTTGTGGTAATGCTTAATATCTTCTCTTCAGTAATGAGGGTTGATGGTCAGGCATTCAACAAGTTTATCGTTTTTGATGAAGCTCACAAGTATATGAACAATAAGGAATTGGTTAGTTCTATAACAACAGCCATTCGTGAGATGCGTCATAAAGGAGTTTCTATCATGATTGCCAGTCAGGATCCAATGAGTCTTCCAACGGAGATTATAGAGCTAAGTTCTATTGTTGTTATGCATAGATTCAGTTCTCCTGCATGGGTAAAACATGTTCAAAAGGCAATAACTCCGCTCCAAACGCTTACTGCAACAGAAATGGCTGCACTTGGTTCTGGAGAAGCTTATCTGTGGGCAAACAAGGCTTCAGACAAAGCTATTACTCAACGTCCAATAAAGATAAGCATACGCCCTCGTGTAACAAAACATGGTGGTGATACGATTCAAGCGGTGAAGTAATATATGAAGGTATTTGAATATACAAACAAAGGTAGTAGGGAAGAGAACCAGGACTATGTTGTTCATGGTTCTCTTTCTGAAGAATCTTGTGCATTTGTTGTAGCTGATGGCATGGGAGGCTATTCTGAAGGTGCTATGGCGTCGAAGGTAGTTGGTGACGCTTTGCTAGACTTTATCGAATTAAACTATACAAGTTTTGAACCTGCCATTTTGTTGAAGGAAGCTATTTCATTTGCTAACGATGCACTTATGCTGAAACGTATAGCGCTTGGTGTCTCAAAGATGGGATGTGTTGTAACTGTTCTCTTTATTACTAAGGGGTATGCATATCTGTCATGGTTGGGTGATAGTCGTATATATATGTATAGGGATGGTAAAGAAGTCTATCGCACGGAAGACCATTCTGTCATAAATGAATTAGCTAAGATAAGGAGTCTTGTACCATCAAGTTATGATAAGTATGCTTCTGTTGTCACAAAGTCTATAATGGGCGATGTTCCGGTAGATGTTGCTCCTATACGTAAAGTCAAAATCGAAAAAGGTGATATTTTTATCCTTTGTACGGATGGACTTCATAAAGAACTTGACATGACAAGAATAGTGGATTATAATGAAAACAAGAAGGATGATTTTGATTCATTTGCTCCTCGTGTTTCTGATAATTTTTCATTCATAAAGATTGAAATATGATATTAAATGATACTATAATTGATGATATTAAAATAAAGTTTGGACTTATGTTTGATAAGGCCGCAGATTTTGGTCTGTTATCATCTTATATATATAAGGATACTGGACGAACTATTGGCGTAACAACCCTAAAGCGCCTATTTAATTACATCAATGATGAGAGAAAAACGAGCGAGTACACTCTTAATACAATAGCATTGTATATGGGGTATAAATCTTGGGACATTTATTCTTCTTCAAAGATGCTAGATAGTGAATGGGGATATAAAGATGAAACTGTCTATATCAATGCCTTAGAGGTTGGTACGAGAATAATGATTCAGTATTTGAACCGAGTTGTGAACTTTGATGTTTGTGCAATAGATGGGCAAAATGTTCTTAAAGTTACTTCAACCCAGAATAGCAGTTTGAAAGAAGGGGATATTCTTTTTGTTTGTAAAATAAAAAAGGGTGATATTCTGGAGGCGAATAAAGTGCTTAGAGGGTTAAAAGTTGGCAATTATAGAACTAATGGAGAGATCAAAGTTATAGAGATTGTCAATAGTTGAAAATGCAATAAACAAAAACAAAGTCATCTGTTTGAGCAGATGGCTTTGTTTTTGTTATACAGTTTGTGGAACTACGTAGAATTATTTAATAGTTTGTCAATGCTGAATGTAAAGGTATAATCATTCTGTACATTCTCTATCATGATTGGCATCATGATAGTCATAGTCTTGCCTACATATGATGAAGCTTGTGCATCTCTTGTGGCAGCATCGTTATAAACGCATGGTATCAAGTATTTTTCTCTCCATCCTCCATATTGGCCAGATACGAAATAGACGTTGTCTGTAGGTAAGAGTAGGTCTGATAAACTTGCACCTTTAGGTACTGTAGAGGCTGGTTGACTGTTGTTGCGCTCATTGTATTTCATGCCAGAGTGCATAACTCGACCTGTTTGGCCTTTGTAATCAACATAGCTTATATCATCCCAATTAATTTTAAGGGTATGTCCGGACTTGTTGGTTAAATCAAAATTAAACTGTTTGGAGCCAACATACCATACGATATTGATGTAATCATCTTCATAACGATACTTGTTGGTTGTTCCATCTTGGAAATTTACTACTTTAGTATCTCCAAACTGCTGTTTTGCATTAGCAGGACTCTCTACAGTTTTTAATCCAATAGAATAGTCTGCTACATAGCTTTTGAAAGCACCACATGAAGTCATAGCTATTAAGGCTATGGCTGTACATAAAAGATTTCCTAGTTTCTTCATTACTTATATATTTTAGAGTTGAACATTTCTAGGATGCAAAGATACAATAATATTTGTTCAGTTGTATCATTTTGGCAAAACGTGGACAAACATGGATGGATACCTCATTTAGTTTTTGTTTAAATAGGTTAGAAGAATATTCGTATTAAAAGAGCGTTACTAAATGGCATGAAATCGTGTGAAAGTATGTAAATGAAGCCTTGTTTTTGCCAACCAATTCAATTTAGTTTGAAATTATGTTGGCAAAATGTTGGCAATTTCTAAGACTAAAAAATCCCACTACGAGGTCTTTCGTACTGACAGAAAATCGTTCGTTTGACAAAACCACCTTTGCTTACTTGTAGTTGCATACGAATCGTTTTATGGTGCTCAGTTTTTACTCTGTTTCGCTTTTATTGCGTCATGAGTAATATACTTCCAACCAAGACTTGTCCTATTCTGTTCAGTTTCATAGATGAACATTAGTTATTTTTGAATACAAAAAAAATGATAATATTTCATAAATTGCTTATTTTTTTACTATTTATACTTTTTTATCTTTTGGGGATCTATATATATAAATGTTGTTTTACCATATGAATAGCTTTGTTTATATCCAATATATTTACTCGAAAGAAGGAACATTTTAAGTGTATAACCACTAAATATATTTTACTATTTATTGTTCCTATTGATGAGGTCAAAGGCTAAATTTCCTGCCAGTTTCTCTATCGTTTGCTTCTCTTCTGTGTCGTTTGGCAGTTGATGTAGCCATGTGAGGACATTGAGAAGTTCGAAAATGGTTGATGCTACCAGGAAAGGAGCCTTGTTTGTTTTTACTTCCTCATCTATGTGCTGTCTATGAGAACCTTCATTGGCAATGGATACTAGTGAATACAGGTGTCGTTGGATATGCACAGGTACTATATCTTGCAGCTTCTGATGTCCCAGGAACTTGCTGCATTCATTAAGGTTTGCACCGTTGAACTTGATAGCAAGGAGTCCATAGTCATACAGGTAGCTCATAATCCAGTCAAGGACTTTTCTCACTTTGTTGAATGTGTCTGCATTTGCAAACTCCCGATTCTCGTATATCTTGATGATGCTTAAAACTTCATCTGCGATAGTCCCTTCCAGCCAGGAGAATATTTCAGGATATTTGTTCTTGATGATTCTGTTGGGCTGCTCGTTGATCGTTTGGATAATGTCATCGCAAAGTTTCTCGTCATCAGTTCCCTTTTCATAGAATACTTTGTAGATGGTTTTGAACATCTGATCGCTGAGTAGGTCTGGCTGTCCTGTTGAGATAAAGTAGGGCAATTCCTTGAATTCTTCCTTGATTCTCATAACAGCATTCTGAAGACCAGCCACACTTGCCACTTCCTGCTCGCTTTCATTAAGCACTTTAGCGTCCAATATGACAGCTTCCCAGAAGGTTGGGTTCTTGGCGTATGTGTCAAGTCCTTCTTTCTGGGTCTTGAATGGGGTAAGCTCCATGTTGTAATGAAGCTTACAGAACTTTTGGAAAGAGGTCATCTCTTCCCACTCATCGTCTATCCACAATATATGATAACTATTGCTCATTGTCATTTCTGTATATAGGTAAATAAATACGAACGGTTGACCAAATGGAATCCAGGTCTTTCTGTGTAAGGAGGTCGTAGTCTCCGCCATAGTGTTCTACGATGCTTCTCACAATATAGCCGCCTTCTCCTGTTCCAGCAGTGATGCCACCTTTTTCGCCCCTAAGTCCATAGCGTATCTTGTCAAGGCCCTTAGGAAAAGGTGTTCCATTGTTGGTGAAGTCGATTTGGAACATGTCTTTTTCCTCATCCACGGTGAGTTTGACCCAGATGGAATAGTCTTTTCTCTTTGGATCGGTGAATCCATGTTTGATGGCGTTACTGAATATGTTGTCACAGAGTCTCTGCAGGTCATCCTTTGCCATGAAGACGTTGATGCCTTCTGCGTAGTCTGGAATTTCTTTGAGATATTCCTGCCAGTTTTTGTCCCCATTCATGTTGAGGGATAGGAGGGTATCTGGAATGGTAAACCCATAATTTGCAAGAGCTTGGTAGTCTTGTACTATCTCAGAGTTATAGTTTTGTCCATCAGGATTGTTTTCAACCAGGTATTTATCAATATTGATGATTTCTGGTGTTCCAAACTGATCTTCTCTAGAGAAAATCTTGAGTATGGTGGTGAGAGAATCAATTGCTGTCTTCTGGTTGGCAATCTCTTCTTTCATACCCTGCATGAAGTCTTCTTCGCTCATGGAATCCTTATGGTTGATGTAATACTCCAGGTTCTTTCTGGCACTTGACATTTGACGAAGATGTGGCATCATGTCGTGCTTGCGTGAGCGCACTTCATTGATATAGTCTGTCTTCATCTTGTCAATTACATCAAGAAGACCGGTCTCTTTTGCCTTGGCCATGGCTTCCTGCTGGCATGCCTCTTTGTATAGAGTCTTCTGAGTGCTTATGTCTTCTGGCAACGCCAGTTTATACTTCATAATCGTATTCTTTGAAATATGAGGTATAATACCAGTTCCACCGATTTTAGCCTTACTCAGTACCATGCAAAGATACTCGATGTCAATCTCCATTTCTGGAATAATGGCAAGTACGTTCTTTGCCAACCAAACAGGGGATTGCTCGGAAGCCTTGATGATGGATGGCTTGAGATTTCTCACCATGGACATAATGATTGCAGTTTGCTTTAGCTTTGCGCAACCTTTAACGTTATCACTATCGTTGAGAGCCTGTTGGGATATATAAGGCTTTGACCAATCATTGCTCAAATCTGTCACTTTCAGCATCTTGCCTTTGTCTGCTTCCGTACCTTTTATGCAAGAAGGAATCTCTACGATTTCCTCCAAGGCTACAGCCCTATATCCCTCTGGAATCTCCAACTCTTCGTGCTGAAGGTATTGGGTTAAGTCCCAGGTGTAGTCATATTCTCTGATATCATCATATGATATAGAGACAGAAACCTTTGGCTGGTCAGTGTGATATGCAGTCATTATCTTCTCAATGTCAAGGTGAATGTTGCCGTCACTCTTATCATACATTTTCGAAGCATCAATGAACCTGATGGCATTTTCATACTGAGGGTTCTTTCTCAGGATGACACAGGTTAGCGGTATGCTGGTATATGAGAGGATTCCTTTAGGCAAAAGAATAACCGCATCAACAATGTGCTTTTCCATAGCCCACATTCTGAATCTCTTTTGCTCGCCATTTGCCCACTGTATGTTTGGAGTCATGAAATATACACCAGTACCATCCTCTGATGTGGTCTCAAGAAAACGGTTAGCAGCTACCAGTTCTGCCAGTTCTCTCTTGTTGCCATTTGCGGCTGCATGTTCATCCTGCATCTGCATTTTCATTCCGAGTGGTGGGTAGGAGATAATGGCATCATACAGCTCGTTAGTCCATGACGTGTTAGAGTCATTCGTAAAATCTACAGAATCCAGCTTATCAGCCAGTCCCAGTCTGATTCTTCCCAAGAGCCATATCTCTTGATTGATTTCCACAGCATCTATATACTCGTAGTTCTCCATATCAGTGCCAAACTCCATCATTCCACCAAATGGAACAAATATGGATTTTTCTTTAGGAGAAATGAGTGACTCTATAAGTGCACAGATGTATCTTGGCGTATAGAATTCCTCTGCATATTTATTTGAGATAGTCTGTTCGATGCAGAAATCCAACCAATCAAGATATTCACCTTCTGAATAGGATGTACTACAGATCATCTGCATGGCTTGATTGATGAACTTGATGTTTATCTTTGAGATGGTTCTAATGAATACACCCTCTGCTTCTTCATACAAGTCATCATCACTATCCAGCAGTTCAAACAGAGGCTGATTATATTCAAAAGAATCAACCAGCTTGGCTTTTTGCTTTTTGATATATAGCAAAATGCCTACTAAAGTTGAAATTTCAACTCCAGACAATCCCGTTGTTTTCAGGGTACCAATTACCTGATTCATTACAGACTTTGTCTCATTGCTCACTACAAGATTCTTCCTCATTTCAATCAAAAATTAAGTTACACATCAATTAACGAGTGCAAAGGTACTAAGGCTCTGTGCAGTCATTCTGCACAGATAAATATTTCTTGAGATTTTCTTCAATTTTACCCTTAATTGTGTCTCTCAGGCTTTGAGGAGAAAGAACTTCTACGTCTGGTATGAATGAGAATATCAGCTGGTCCAGCTCCTTGTTGGGCTTGACCTTGATGGTGATGGTTCTTTCTTCCTGATTCACTTCCTGTGATTGGTGGAGAGGTTTGGATACAATATAAGGAAAACGATTTTCCGAGAATCTAAGTACCACGGTTTCGATGTCACCCTTTGGTACAGTTACTCCAATGACATCGTCGAAATAGGTGTCGAAATTGATCTGAGTATTATTGCAGAACGGAACATCTACTTTCTTGAATGAAACGATTCTGTCTAATGCATAATTGCCAATTGTATCATATTCGGCGCTTTTTCCGAGCAGGAACCATCTGTTATTATATTGCTTCACGTAGTAGGGATGGCATATAGTCTCGAACTCATGACCTTTGAATGTGCGATAGTGAAGTTTGAGAGGTTGGTGGTTGACTGTAGCATCAATGATGCCAGAAAGATTTTCTAATCCCTGAAGTTTATCATTTTGCTCAAAGGAAATGAGATTCTCCGCATTGGCCTTTACCCCAAAGCGGTATTCCAGATTTGAGATGACCTCTTCAAGCCATGCTGTAGCTGGTGTTCCTCTATAGCGTCCCAGCATTTGAATGGTTGAACGCAGATTGTTCACCTCTTCAATGGACATCTCATTATTATATATGGTGAAGTTTGGATCTTCATATCTATAATATGATTTTTTGCCCACAGCCATTGGATAGGCCTTTATAGGTGCATCAAAGGTTACTCTATCGCGCATATACTTAATGTCAGCACGTATTTGGCGAGTACTAACTTCGATACCTGTCAGGTCATAGAGGGCGTCATTTACCTTCTCTTTGAGGTCCTCGAAAGTATATTTATGCTTAAAGTCACTGAAGCATCTGTCTAGTATTTGATACCTGAGTTGGGCATTTTTATTTGTTGGCATGATTGTCAGCTATTATCGTTACTATTATGAAGGTATGTTGCCTTCGTCAAGTCAGAAGAATCTTGTCTATATTGACCGCTACAAAGTTAATCAAAAAAACACAGAATAGTTATTATCTCTTAAGAAATTAAGAGTTTTTATACTTCTGTGCAGTATTTGAGCACAGATCTTTTCTATTATGATTTTGCCTTGCTCTTTCAAGTATAAAAATAGTGCCCAGCTTTAGGCTGGACACCATTTTCTTACTTTTCTTTCGCCGCTATGGTATATAATATACCACCGCTTCTGATTACTTTATTATGTAATGCAAGGCTCTGCCCCAAATTATTCTTGATCTCGCTATAGGTGATGCCTGGATTGATGCTTCGATCCAAGTCCCATCCGTATGCAATACCTCCATCAGGTCTTATGCTGACATCGTACTTTTCTGATTGAATGGTGAGTGAACGGTAATGCGGGAGAAGCTCGTATTTGATTTCTACCGGTGTGTTCGCAATCTCACTCATACATTTCTGGAGGAATTGGTCACAATCATTTCTCTTCTTGAAATTCTTTTCCAGAGTGAATGTGTCATCATCTTCAATGTTATAATAGGTTGGAACATAACCTGCATTCTCTTTGCTGGAACGCATGATGGTTAGTCGATCAACTTTCAGTCCATATCTTCTTTTGAGCTGCTTGATCAGACTGGCTAGCAAGATACAACCTAAAGGAGAGTTTAGATATCTATCCGAATAGTTCATGCGAACATGCTGCATACTAGATAAATATTTGCCTATTTGCTCCCATTGAGTTGGGTTACTGTCAACAATTCCGTCTAGAAGGGTATTTGAATCCAGATCTTTCGTAATATACTCTTCAAACATTTGGCTATTTGAAGTAGTCAACTCATGGATGATAGCTTCCTTATCAATCTTTTCAACAGTAAATTTCGGAAAATCTTCTGTTGAAATGAAGATATTGGCAGCTTGTCCCCAGCTATCATTGAAATCATTACATGCCTCATTGCTGAAATAGATTTTGTGCTCTCCGCTTTTGAAGCTCAGCATGATGAGTGGATGGACATCCTTTTGATCAGTCATGACGTAGATATCCTCCTTGTAGAGCATGTTGAGAGCAGAAGTGAGCTGGTCGGCAGGAAGTAGTTTGAAATTTATCTTCTTGTCGAGAACATAGTTTATCTTTATATCATTTAATGACAACTCCTTTATGTTATGTGCAAATGGGAATGTGTCTGCTTCCCAATTCTCTACTTTGCCTGATATGAATATGGAGAGAGAGTCCAGCATATTGCTTCTCATTAGATGGTAGAGTTCTGTAGTTAAATCAGAAGTTACCTTCTTTGCATCAGGACATATCTTCTTGATGTTGTCATCTACTTCTCTGCTTTCCACTTCCATGGTGAGCCATGAAAGGGCTGCATGACGGTCCAGGTAGTTGAGATACCATTGGGTGTTTCTGTCAATTAAGCAATTAGTACAAGCTTTATCGCAGTTACAACCTTTCAGTGCATCGTATGCAGCTTTGAAAACTTCATCTTTATAATCAAAGAGCAGTGGAGAATAGCCGGAGCCGCCAAGAGCTGTATCATAGATGAAGATGGAATTATAGCTCTTATTATAACCAAAGTCTATTTCTCCATCATTGATGCCAAGTATCTCTGTGAGTTTTCTGCTGAGGATTGCTCCCAGGGAATAGAGTGTATTGGGGTCTATGATAGGGTTGGAGTTGACATCATAGAACTTGATCTCTACCAGGTCTGTTTGATAGCGTCCTACAAGAAGTACATTTCTTCTGATATTTGCTCCATCGTTTTCCGTACCTTGGCACTCTTTGCCTGCCAGGAGATGCTTATGAAGTGCTAAAGGATGCTTGTCATCTGATGCTCCTGCAAATCCGTCTTCTACCTTCATTCTACCACAATATGGGCACAAGGCATATCCATATCCCTTTCCTTTGTTATAGAATAGAATCTCAGATCCATTTGCTCCACTTCTCATCTTGAACTTAATTTCATGTTCGTTTTCTGACCATGGTTCCATTTTCAGGAGAACTGGTTGAATAAGATTCATGGCATTGTCATTTTTAAGGACACGAGTGGGCTTGGAATCCCAGCCCACAGTGAATCCTGCCGGTTCAACAATTTCTGTGAAGTGGTTGGTTCCGATGGTCATATTTGAGAGTCCGTGCATCGTTCCCAGCTGGTGGCATGAAGGACATTCATCCAAAGGTTTGCCATATACGATTGTTGTATAGTGGCAGTGGTCGCAATATTGGATGACATTCTTCTTTGTGCTGTCAAAGCGTGATTTTAGTGTGATACCACTAGGTTCATAACACCATTCGTTGATAATGACTTTATTGCCGGGAGCATATGCTGAAACGGCGTGGCTCATGTGTAATGTTGGCATCTTAGCTCCTGTCTTGCCTGCTCTGTCCAGATCTGAGGTGAATTCTACCAGTCCTGTTGGAATACCTGCTGATGGCAGGAAATTGTTCTCAGCCAGCCATGGCATAAGAGAAGAATTGACAAAGTTATTTTTACTGTTTGTCACGGCATATCGTTGACGGGCTGGCGCTCCTTCTGTGTCCTCGATAATCTTATCATAGATTTCTACTCTTTCTCCATACTCTTTTTTAAGCTTCAGAATCTTTGCCTTACACTTTTGTGTTGAACTCTCCAAATCTTGAACGGCCAGGATGCTTCCTTTGACTAGTTCTGCATATTTGGGCAATAAGGCTTGGTAATGGCTCTGGTGATTAAGTATGTCGTCGAGGAAATCACAGAAGAGGTCGCATGATGAAACATCTCCACCGAAGAAGTTTTCGATGGTAGCTTTCACTCTGATTCCGCCTCTGGAAGCAACATATGTAGAGAAAAGATAGCTATTGACCTGACGCTGGATGATTTGCACACTTTCCAGTCTTACCTGTGCCATTTGAGTTATGTGTGCCATTGACCAACCTGGATTATTCCAGGCTGACATACCTATCGGATTAGGGGCACAGAAGGTTAAGGCCAACGCTTTTGTTTCCATGCGTCGTCCTGCTCGTCCTGCTCTTTGGAGATAATTTGCAGGTTTTGGTGGTACATCATTCATTACAACCTCAGAGATGCCTTTCAAATCCACACCCATTTCCATGGTTGTTGAACAGGAGAGGATATTGAGGTAGCCTTTATTAAACTGCTCCTCGTATTTGTCCAGTACCTGTCTTTGCTGCTGACCGGAATGCTCACCTGCAATGAAGATTGGTTGCATATGCAGTATGTTTATTATAAGGTTGTTGAGCAATCCTCTATTCTTGATCTCTTGGAGGTTTTTATTAACCCAATCTGTTATATCCTGGTCACTTACGCTCTTTATCCCATCACTTGTTTTCTTTTGGCGCTTAGGATATGGGAACATAGGAAAATGCAACTCAGAAGATTCATCAATCTTAAATCGGTCAAAGTTTGATTTTGATATGTATCCGCTTATTCTTGGGCTGAAACCTCTGAACAGGGTGTCAACAAACACATTGTCCACAGGGCATACGTATGCCTTGTCCATGAGTTGTATTTTTACCTTATCCTTATCTAATAAGTCCAGAATGTATCCATGTTTCTCCCTGTCAACTTCTTCCAACACATTTTGGGTGAGGTATTTCCATGCGTCTTGTAAGATGCTATTTATCAGATCTATATTTTCCTGGTTAAACTCTTTTGTGGAGTTGATATTCAAGGCTGCACACAAAAGAAGAACAATCCTGTTCTGGCTTTCTTTTACTTTACCCTTTTCAGACAGAGTTACCGTTTGCCATTTGCTTACCTTTCTATTCCCATAGTGGGCGTCTGACCTTGATGGATAAATTGGAGAACTGAAATCTGTTTGTGTTAAGAAAAATTTATAGCTTTCCGAGAGGGCATAGTGACGGTTGCCTCTGATGTAATAATCAAGGCATATTTTGAGAAAGTCCTGCCAATCCGAGTCTGTAAAGCTTCTGGCGGCCAATTTTGTAGGAACTTTGGCACCTTTTAATGTAGGGTATACAACTTTCACCAATCCCAGGGTCTCCAAGGAATTGGAATGCTTTGGTATCCATCCAAACTGGTCAACATAGAGGGCACGAAGGTAGTTGGTAGGTTTGAAATCAATACCGTTAACCCCTCTGCTTCTTGCCTCTCCAAGATGTTTGAACATCTTCTTGAGCTCTATATTTTTCTCTAGCGACTTTTCAATACTCTCCCATGAGACAGGAGTAGGGGATGGGTCCTTGCTGTTTCCCATTCTCTTGTCTTCCAGATTCTTGAATAAAGGCATTAATGGAGCTGGAATCATAGGCATAGTCTTGAATGCCTGATATTGAGCTTCTTCTTCTTTGCTTAATCCTCCTCCTGGGTTGTAATCCTGAAGCCTGACTTCGCAAAGGTTGTGATATATTGCCGTACGAATCCAGTTACGTTCCACATCTTGATTGAGAGTCATTGCAGATTTTGCCGTGTTTTGGCGGCTATCTGTAAATGTAATGAACTTTCTTCCTTCGTATATCAACTCCAAGTCATTCTGATCTGCAGCAGGTTCTGCATTGTCTAGCAATATTGGTGCTAAAATACGGCCCATGAAGGTTGCACTGGCACGGAAATATTGGATTTTTCCAAAGTCAATGCTTCCTCCACAGTGTGGGCATACGTTTTTACCATATTGATCCCAGCACTCCTTATAACCGTTGCCATCATCGTTTTTAATTGCATTAATTCTAGAAACATCTGTACTTATTGTAAAGACGTTTTCTTGTACATTGTTTCTTGGGCATTTATTTGGCTCCTTTGCCAATATGAATGGTGAATAGGGACTGTTGCTCTTTTCAGATTTAGCATCCTCTTTGGTATCCTCTTCATCTGAAACGTAATCAAATATATCACTGTTGAGTTTTGTCGTATTCACTCTCATGCGGAAAGCCTCATTCTTATCATTACTTTGTTCTCCAACCAGCAGTGTTCCTCCACAGTGTGGGCATGTCGCTATTTCCAAAAGAGGTTTTTGGCAAGATGGACAGGTAGTGTTCTGGTAGGTGGTTAGGGATCCGAAGTTGATGCTGCTACCTTTATGGGTCTTACAATCCGGATTGGTGCAGACATAGATGCCTCTAATGGATCGAATGAAGAAATGGATACGTGAAGGCAATAGGGCACCTGCTGAACCATCTAGATTCAGCCCCATTATTTTTTCACCAAGCTTGTTTACAAGTCTCAGGCTTTCTTCCCTTGATAGCTTCTTGTTGAAGACATTAGATATGGCGCTAAGTGCCAATGATGGCTCTTTGTTTATCTTTTTTCTTAAGCCCTCAATATCTCCAATCGTTGCCTTTCCTGAGAATTCTTTGTTTATTTCACCTAATAGATCAGCACATGCAGAGTTGTTTAAATCGGGTATAATTCGTTTGCCATCAATAATTTCTATATCTGATGCTGCTTTGCCGGTGATGTCCGATACGAACTGTTTCAGCTCTGTTGCTGTCTTAGGATCTTTTGGGTCACCAATTGTTGCAGAAGTCAGGGCAAAGTTTACCTGTTCTATGGTGACTCCAAAAGCATCCAGGATTCTTCTTATCTGAAGAGAAAGCTCTGCAGCAGAAGATCCAGTGTAGGTATGAGCTTCATCCAGTAATATCCATCTCAGTTTACCTTGTGATTTCTTAAGAATACATTGGTCTTCCGGTCTTACCAACATATAGTTAAGCATTGTTGGATTGGTGAAGAGAATCTGAGGCGGTGTCTCCCTTATCTGTCTTCGGGACAAGAGTTGGGGATGGGCTTGCAATGCCTTGTTTTTCTGTATGTCCTCAGGGGTGTCACCGTTGTATATGGCATAGGTGACCTTCGGAGAAAGTGCTGAGCACCAGGCATGTACTCTTCGTTGCTGGTTTTTCATCAGGGCATTGAGAGGGTAAATGAAGATGGCTTGCACCCCTTCATTTACTACTGTACTCTTCTGACGATACAGATCCTGTATGACAGGAATCATGAAGCATTCAGTCTTTCCTGAACCCGTTCCTGAAGTTACTACAATGGTCTTCTTGTCATTGAGCAATGTCTTCCAGCTGTTAGTTTGATGGGTATATGGAGCTCTATCCAGAGGAAAGCGATATTCTTCATCTTCTATGCTTCCTATGGCTCTGACAAATTTTTCGTCTAGAACATGCTGTTTGGTTGCATGTTCTAGAAACGTCATGGAAGAGCTTTTCCATGGAAAAATTGTCTGAAAGACAGGAGGGGCAATGAGAGGCTCCTTCTGTGTCAGGAGTTCTCTCAGATAGTTTTGCTCTTCCTTATGACCAGGAACCCATGTAGAAACCAAAGAATCTACGAGTGCCTTGTTTGCGTCTGTGTAGAATTTAGCGTAATCCATTATATTTCTTGTTTAATATCTTTAATGCTTTTGTAAATATATACGAATACATCGTGGTGAAGTATGTCCTATAGAAATTGATGATTCTTCTAAGTCGGATATTTTCTTCACTTTTATCAGTCCAGATGTCCATTCCTTCCCCATATGCATACTCTGCAGCAATGATAGGAGATTTTAGAAAGGTGAATTGGTATCCAGTAATGCCTTGACAAGCATTCGGGACAAAATAATTCGCTTCTGGTTTTATGGTTATATACGGCAAGTCTTCATTGTTGTCATTCTTTCCCAAAATCCTAGACCGTAAATCCAATATTTCTCTTTTAGAGAATAAATCCTCAGTTTCATTTAATTCTCCCGAAATGAACTTCTTGACATCCTCGGTATATTCAGAGTCTAATGTTGCTTTTAGCATTTCCTCCAAGTAGGTCATGAAAAGAGGCATGAGAGTCATGGCTATATTTATGTCAATGGTACTATACATCTCGAAAATACTGTCGATTGCTCTTTGCCAGTCTTCTTGTTTAATCCAATGAATTCCTATCGCATATTCATGTTCCAGTCTGCTTACTTCAGAGGTGAAAATCTGATTCTTGCCGGCAAGAAACATTGCTAGAATGAATCTTGTAAGAAGGCTAGGATCCTCTGCAATGGTACTGATGCATTCAAATACCTTGAACGGAAGATGGTATTCTGCTGCTATCTCAAAATACCTGGTGACACTTTTCCAATGAGGTCCATCATCAAGTCTCTCAGATTCCAGGAATCTTTTCCATCTTACTGAAGTGGACTCCATATTCTCATCTTCTGCGTCTTGATGTACATCTTCTTCCAGATGAATGACTTTTGGAATCATCTGCTTTTCTTCATATTTATCAGAGAAAATGGCATAAGTATTCGAGTCATAGTTAGACAAACTGCTACTGATATTTCCATCCGTGCAATAGCCTAAATCTATTATCTCAATGCTAGAGTCTGGGATGTTTATACCCATAGGAAGCGCCATGACTTTCCCTTTGTATTCTTCTTCCGAATGTATAGCATCAATATTGAATACTCTAATTTGTTTTTTATATTCCAATTCGTCATAGGATGTACCATATATGTATCGTTTTATTTTGATGGAAATACCCTCCAAAGAGAAAAGAATATGACTGTTGATATCATCATATTCATCTACATAGAGGTCATAGATTCTTCTGATGGATTCTTCGAAGTTACTCAACGGTATGATACCTTCCGGAAATTTTCCGGTGATACAGACTTCTGATTCTATGCCTTTTGAATCAATATAGCTGATTCGATACTTGTTCTCTCTATTTCCATGAGTGATAATGCGATAGCTGGTGAGATCATTTACAGATATAATCTCTCCTTGTTTGACGTGATGGTTCTGTGAATCAAGAATTGATAGTCCTATGAATGGAGCAGGAATTTCTATTTTCAAAGATGGCATGCCAGCTATCAGGATTCTAAATCCTATTGTTGGACATATCTTTCCGCTTTCATTACGCTCAATATGCCATCTGTTTTCAGATATAGAGTGTACTGAAAGGTTCTCGTTTTTCTCCATCACAACTTTTCCTCTGCTATTGTGACATGATATCGTTGCAGAGGTTATGGTTTCATTTGAAGATTCAAAAGTCAAGTTACCGATGGAATAGAATGACTCAATCAAAGTATGATTGTCCGGCAGGTCAATCTTGATTTCAATCCATCCAAATGGCAATATATGGTTTCTTGAAATTTTATGCCATATCTTTTCGGTTCTCAATCTGTAGTATGCGCAATATTGTTTTGATTCGACAGGTTGCCCACTTTCATTCCAAACAGAAATGTAGGGACATCTGTTTAACAGCTTATAGTTACTGCTTTCTAACCATCCAATGAAGATACCACCAAATTCTACAGAATACTTTGTAAATGTGTTGGTGAAAGTCATGTGGTCAGATGTTGCAGAATTTACCAGCTCCAAAAATTCTGAGAATTCATAGCAAACCACCTCAGTATGATCATACAGTTCAAATATTTTAGAATTCTCTACATCAACAGCTTCCCAGTCTTTGGTGACTAAAATAACGTTACTCTCAGCTTTCCTTCCTCTTTGCTGGATGTATATGTTGTTCGTCTTTTGGAACTGTTGAGGGGTAGAGAACTCTGGTGGATAGCAATTCAGCGCATTGATAAAAAGACATTCTCCTTCATTGGAGATAAGCTTCAATTCAATATATGATTCTCCCTTCCATGAGAATTTTCTTTTTTCAAAGTTCATGCAGTGGTAGATTCCGTTCTGGATACCACTTTCACTTTCCTCAAGCTTGCTACGTTTATATGTTGCAACGTACTGTTGATTAACAAATAAGTCGAATGAGAAAGTTTCTTCACAATTCAGTCCGGCTATGGTTCTACTGCTGATGTTGATAGAATGATTCAGACAATAATGTAATTCCACCATGTCGTTCTTAAATTGTACTTCCCAGTTGAAAGACAGAGGTTTACGACTATGTCCCGTTTTTGCTTCTGATGCAGTTCGCTTCAAAGAGCTTGTCAGTTCATGAAGTTCCCCGTCTTTGTTGGAATCGTATGGTAAAAGATCTTCACGGTCTTCTACTATAGCATGTGCAATTTGGGTGGAAATTTCGTATATGCTATCATTTTTGAATGATTTCGGTAAGTAGGAAACACAGCTCAAAGATGCTATATTTGCAGTATTCAAGTCTATATTGAGACTGCTGTATTCTTCCACTAGATGGCGTAAGAATTCTTTGTATCCACTAAAATTGGTCTTGTTATTTACGACATAGCCTATAGGCAGACCTCCTTGCATCAAAAGAGATCTGAAATAATGATATCTATTGTCATGGATGAAATGAAACCCCCATCTCTTATAAGCCAGTCTTGCCGATTTATATAAGTCGTCACTGAAGCTTTTTGGGATATTAATGCTTTCAGCGATAGCTTCCCTTGAAGGAGAACCGCCATCGTAGATTTTTTGCCACCATATGGCATAATACAATGCAGCTTCTTCTCCCACAGCATAGAGATCTCGCTTGAGATAGGCTCGATAGAGACTTCTTGCTAGTTCTTCCTGTTCTTCGGGCGTGATATTCATTTTCCATATTGGGTTCAGAGGTCTAGAAAGGCCTCTGATTTTTAGAATGTTATCGAAAACAGGATGTTTGCCAGCATCATATGTATATGTTATACTGGCTGCCTCTTTTGCTAGATTTTCATCATCATTCTCAGAGGTTAATTCCTCTTCATAATTAGTTATTTTGCCCCCTTTCTCTGCAATTTGGTCTTTATCTTCTAGGGTTTCTGATTCGATTCCCTCAAATTCGTTTTTTTCTGATTCTTCATTAGAGCCTGATTCCTCTGTTTTAGCAGCATTCTCAAGAGCAACTAGCTGTTTATATTCGAGAGACTGCATGTCTTCTTGTATGCTAGTCTCTTTCCCTTCTTTAATTTCAATGTATTGCATTGGGGTGGTTTCCTCTGTTATATCAGAAATAGAATTTTCTTCCTCAATGTTATCTGTCGCCTCATTGATTTCTGCGTTCAAAGGTTCATCTTGGAGTTCAGACTCTTCAGTTTTGTTTTTGCTTGTTTCTTCACTAGTGGTTGGTTCAACCTTTGTAATATGGTTTACAGGCAATACAGGCAGACTATCTTCCATAGCCTGCTTCTTTTCTTCTTTGATTTCTTCCTGTAGCTTTTCTTGAGCTTGTCCTTCTGGCAAATTCTCTTCTGCAGCTTCTTTGCTTTCTAGTTTTGATGCATCGATGGTATCATTATTATAAAGATCTATCTGGAGATTACTTTTTTTTATGAATAGTTCTATTAGTTCATCTTTTGATTCTTGAGAAAAAAATACGATGTTTCTAAAAGCTTGAAAATTTCTCAAATTATCTGTTGCTCTTAGTATTGCACCAATCGTGTAGGTTTTTGCACACTTTAGAGCTTCAAATGTTTCGTCTGATATTAAATTGTGGTCATACAGCTCAATAATAGATGTTGAGTGGTAGATATATATAGGAGTTGATATTTTGTTCTTATTGGATGCTTTAGCGGTCTTCTTTTCCGTTGTCTTAGCTTTTGAATTTTCAGTTTTGGTTGTAACGTTGTCAATTTTCTTGTTGCAGAGTTCTACTTTTAGCCAATTTCTGTATTTTACGATGTTACATAATTCTTCCTTAATAGTCTCTATATGTAAAGAATTGAAATCATTGAAGTATGTTAAATTCTTTGTTTTGTAAAGGATAGCTTCTATTGTAGATAATTCTTTTTGCTTTAATACCTCCAATGTGCATCTTGAAATTAAATTCTGTTCGAATAGTTCGTCAACAGAAGTTGTCAAGTATACGTATATGTTGTTGGCCACCATTTTTGAATTAATGGAGGCTTCTTTACTTTCTGTTATATTTTCCGATTTTCTTTGTAGTTGATGTTTAGAAAATTTATAGTCTTTTATTTTGTATAACACCATAAGTAGGGCATTAAAATCCCTTTCCCCAACTTTGTGCTTAAAATATGTTAAGTGACCTATCATGTTATTTAAAAAAGCATGTACGTCGTTTATCGTATAGATACTTTCTTTTTTTAACAGAGAAAATTCGCTTTCCGTAATTACATTGTTTTGATAATATAATGCTAAATCTACGTTTCCTTCACTACCCAGTTGGGTATGGCAGTCCAGCGCACTAGTGTAGCTGCTCTTTGGGCTAGTTGTGATATGACAGTTATCTTCTTTTTCTTTTCTTTCAGCTTTTGTGAAATTTAGAATGCCTTTCATTGCAGATAACATTTCTTCATATCTCTCTGCCCCAAGTCTTGTTTTCAGATATTCTTTAAAGGTGTTGCTTGCCGATTGAAAAAACAAAATAGCTTCAAAAGTAACAAGCCCAGCTTCTTTGAATATAGACAATTCTTCTTTAGTGATGAACTTGATTTTGCACATTTCATCTACTGTCATGTCTTGGACTGACAGCGGCTTATTTTTTGCAATGAAATTGGCATCAAAAATCTCTTGGTATTGATTTCTTTTGTGTACGACTGAGGAAAGTATATTTTGTATTTGTAGATAATTCCTATGAGTCATTCCTTGAATTGTCAATAATTCCTCAATATTATGAGTGTCACCTATAAAACCTAATAATTTTCCTACGGTAACTAACCTTTTTGAAATTAGGATATTATATGTTTCTAAGCTGATCATGTTGTCATAGAACAACTCTTTGATGGATGTCTCTTCAGTTATTATCATATCTCTATTATTTTTCTGCAAATTTAATAAAAAGATAATTAACTGACGTGTTTTTTATGAAATATTTTTCAGTTTTATGCTATATAACATGATTTTTTCTCTTCTGTGCAGATAGGCTGCACAATATCGATGCTTTTGATGTTTTTATGCATTTCCATATTACCATAACATTCTAGTTTAATAGATGATGATTTTGTGATGTTATGACTTATACGGACCATACGTAGTAAAATAATATAAGCGTGTGGATACGCTGTATGTTTAGTGCTGCAGTATTACATATTAGAAGAAACTAAATGTTATGACAGGATTTTCATTTTAACATATGATCTTCAGTGTTTGTAAACATTTCTCTCTTTCTCTAAAAATCGTGTAACAAAACTGAGCCCATTTTTAGAAGTATTTCCTGGTTCATTATCAAGTAAAATATCAATTGACTATAAGATGTTTACATTAAATGATTTAATTTAAAATGACTTTTCAAAATGGACCCAGTAAATCATTTGTCGGTGCTCTCTCTTCAATTTTACCTTATGCTTGTGGTTTACCTTTTAAACCCTGTCTTCCGGCAAGTACTTATGGATTTAGTCAAATTCTAACCTAGCATGGTAATTGCATCGAAATATTTACCTAAGTCATATTTTTTGTTGATGCAAATGTATGGAACCTCTTCTTTTTCGAATGTTACGATTCGATCTAGTGTATAATATCCCAATTGATTGTACTGCTTTGTCCATGCCAGCAAGAACCACCTATTATTATGTAGCTTTATATAGTAGGGATGGCATGTTACTTCAAACTCGCGTTGGTTGAATGTGCGATAGTAAATCTTGAGAGGCTGCTTGTTGATGATGGCATCTACAAGATTTGGAAGATGTTCCAATCCTTTAAGGCTGTACGTTTCTTCTGCGCTTGGAATCTTTCCGCTTATACCTAATCTTTCTTCAAGATTTAGGATGATTTCATGCAGAAAAGTTAGTTCGGATGAATCTTTATATTCCTCATACGTTTTTACGGATATATATAGGGGTCTTAAAGTTGAACATATTTTCTTTAACTCTTCAAAGGAGAGTTTATTATAAAACATACGGTAGCATGGATCTTCGTATCCGTAATAGCATTTTTCTCCATCTTCCATAGGATAAGATATAATCTGTGTATCAAAAGCTATGTAGTTTTGTATAGCATTGATATCGTCATCCACCAGGCTTGGTAGAATCGAGAAAGATGAATCGCCGAAAAGGGCTTCGTCCATTCTTGCTGTAAGTTCTTCGTATGTATATTTATGCTCCTTATCCGATAAGCACCAGTCTAAGATAAGGAATCTCAATTGGGTGATTTTATCAAATTTCATAATCTCTATTTTTAAATTCTACTTTAGTATTCATGAGTCTTGTGCCAATTTCTTGGAAGGTCTTGATGATTGTATCACGCTGTTTTTCGCGTGGAACCTTCAAACGATTGGCATAATGGGAAAGCAGACCTTTGTTGATGTGCGTTGCCTTACTTAGAGTTGCCAGCGGAACATATGTATTATATGCCTTAAGGAGGGAAGCTACATCTGCAAATTGATACGTAAAATCATACTCTTGATTTTTATACCACTCAGGATACCTGTTGTCTGTTTTCAGGAATTCTGGTTCTAAGATTTCAATACATCCTTCTGCTAACTGGATGAATTGATTGAAATCTGGTGATTCGATTTTCTCCACGACATCAAGGCCTAATTCTTGATATACGTAGCCTTCAAATTGTGATTTTTCCCATTTTATATATATAATGTAATGTCTCATGTTTCTTTTTGGTGCAAAGGTATTCAACTAAATACTTATAACCAAATTAATAAAGTTAAAGTATTCAAACGAATACCATATTGTTGAAAATATGATGTGTTTTTATTCTGTTTCTTAACAAAGGTTAAAGTTTTTGTGCATTTGTCAAGGATTCTCCTCGCGTGCGCGCGTGCGCGACTTTCTTTGTAATTGCGTTTTTGGGGGTTGTCTTATTTGTAAATAAATCGCTTTTTACCAAGATTTTAGCCTCTGAAAAAAACGCTGATTTTGTTTGGAACTTATGGGGGAAAATTATACCTTTGCCGCCGAGATGCAGAAATGCTCTCGACATTTATAGCTCTTTGGGATAACTGTGTTTAGGCCTGAATATGTAACACATGGAGCTCCTACCCATTGGCTATGATAGTGAGAGACAATGATAATAATATAACCGTTTAAAAAGAAAGAAAACAATGAAGAAGATTTTGTTTTTGATAGCTGCGTGTGCTTTGTTCAGCAATGCGCATGCACAGAGGGTAGTAGCTCCAGAGCCTGAGTTCATTAATAGCTATTGCGTGCTGACGAGTGATTCTACCTATGA
This sequence comes from Segatella copri, assembly GCF_002224675.1. Taxonomy (GTDB): domain Bacteria; phylum Bacteroidota; class Bacteroidia; order Bacteroidales; family Bacteroidaceae; genus Prevotella; species Prevotella copri_U. The sequence goes on from NZ_NMPZ01000004.1 coordinate 100,614, forward strand.
TGTCCTGCCTAAGGAGAGTGGCAAGGTGGAGAAGCACCAGAGCAAGTTCTCCAAGTTCTCCAAGATTGCCGGTGCGGTGAGTGATCTCGGTTTTGCCGGTGGACTGGTGGGTGCCAGCACGGGCAGCTTGTCTGGTTTGGAGGCCGGAGTGAGAGTGATGGGTACGGCTGCTGGTGTGGGCATGGCTGCAGATGCAGTGAACACGCTGCCTGGAGTTGAGGGTATGGATATTGCCTTTGAAGGAGGACGTTCTGCCTATACTGTGAAGAAGTCTGGCAATGGTCTTCGCCTGCTTATCAAGGCGGAGAAGAATGAGGTGGATCCTATGGGTATTTACCGAATTGTACGATTCAAGGCTTCCAAGAAAGACAGACGAATTCAGTGGATGACTTTCAAGCCTTCCTTGCTGGGTAGTTCCGATGCCAGGAAGAAGGGATTTTTGGCCTTCACGGGTCACAAGTATGGCAATCAGAGTTATCTGATAGATATTCCTGCTTCTGAATTGGAGCCGGGTGAGTATGGTATCGTCTTCATGGCTGTGGCTTCTGCCCAGGAGATTCCTGTGGGGACTTTTAGTGTAATCAAGTAAAAGCGTTGGATTATGGAGATTTTATTTTTGTTGCTGTTGTTTGGAGTGCTTGGCAAGGGAACAACGAAAGCTGTGATGGGGGATGGCAAGAAAAGAAAGCCAAAGACCAATTGGGACAGGTTGAGTTACGAGCAGAAGGCTTGGCTTCATGATCATTCTTGATATTGTCATTAGGATCACTGACAAGGGAGTGGATGCCGCTACAAGCTATTTTACGATTTCCTTCTCCCTTTGTCTTGCCATTGCTGTGGGGGTGCTTATCTGGATCAATACCCCTCGGGGCAAGAAGTGGCTTGATGAACTTTAAATGGTAGGTTATGGTTCAAGAACGTAAGATTGCATTATTGGTGGATGCTGAGAATGTGTCTCATCATCGCATCGGGCAGGTGATGACAGCTGTCAAGAACAACCTGGGTGGCTTGGTTACTGTCAAGCGTATATATGCTGATTGGACCAAGCCCAATCTCTCCGCATGGAAGGCTGAGCTTCGGAAGCATGCCTTCCTTCCCATTCAGCAGTATTCATTTACCTCTGGTAAGAACTCTACGGATTTTGCCCTGGTGATTGATGCCATGGATTTGTTGTATCAGAACGATATAGATGTGTTTTACATCGTATCCAGTGACAGTGATTTCACTAGGCTGGCCATGCGCATCAGGGAGTCTGGGAAGATGGTGATTGGTATGGGAGAGAAGAAGACACCTGAGTCTTTTGTCATGGCTTGTCACGATTACATCTTCTTTGACGGGAATCATGATGATTGTGGTTCCGCATCCTCTGTCTCCAGTTCTCCTAGTGCTGGTAGTAAGGAGAAGGGAAGTACTTCTCAGAAGATGACTCCTGGGATCAGCCGGAAACTCATAGCCTTGTTAAGGGAGGTGGTCAGTGAGGCTGCAGAGAGCGATGGTTGGTCTGAACTGGGGTGTGTGGCCAGTAGGCTTCATCTCAGGAAACCGGGCTTCAAGGTCAAGACCTATGGTTTCAGCAAGTTCATCAAGCTTATTGATGCTTGCGGTGATTCTTTCCTTATTGACCTGGATCATCCTATCAGGAAGAAAAAGAAGACCATTCGGAAAGTTTGTTTGAAGAATCGGTAGAATTGTAGGAAATGGCTTGTTTAAGTGCAGGTCATTTCTTTTTTTTGAATATTTTTGTTTGCTGCGCAGATAGGCTGCACAGAAATATCGTAATTTTGTGGGCAAATTTAATTTTTTAATTAGTATGGCAGATAAAAAGGAAGAATTAAGCAGTCATGTGGAGAACATATTCAAGCAGTATGTTCATCCTGGACTTTACATCTGTGATTTGGCCACAGGTGGTGGCAAGTCATATACTATTGGCAAGCTTACCTGTGAGTTTTATCCCAAGCATTTTGAACGCATCATCATCCTGTGTGTTCAGAACAAGCTTATTGAGGGTATGAACCGTGAGATTGAGAAGTTCATCGATCAGGATGGGGGACTTAAGAGTGATGAGAAGCTTATTGTCGAGAACAATGCCGAGGTGGTATTGAAGGCCTGTGGCAGTGGCTCCTTGAAGTCTTTGCTGGATGAAATGGTGTATCAGGTGGGTGAGCTTCGCAAGTATCATGCAGTGGGTAATCTGGAGGGCAAGATTCAGCAGGTCAGGAAATATGTAGCCAGTCTTGAAACTTGGGTAAGGATCTTGGAGGATGATCCTAACAATGCTTCTGCTAAGGAGGCTGTCAATGAAGTGGAGCAAAAAATCAGATATGCAATCAAGAATTTCTTCAATACCTACAAGCATCTTCTTCAAGCTGATGGTGTTGTGAAGAATGTGAGCATCAAGTATGTCTTGAAGCATTTTCCTTCGCTAGAGAAGGTCTATCCTCAGGTAAACCTACATAGCAAGAAGGTCTTGCTCATGACGGTTCAAAAAGCGACGTATGGCATTGATCCAATTCTGTCTGAGAGTGTTCATCTCAAGAATTTCACGGATAAGCAGACCTTGATCATCGTTGATGAATCTGACCAGGCTGCTGTGGCCATGCGTGATGTCATCATTGAGCAGGCATGCAACAAGCTAGGGGGAGAGAACAGATACAGCAGGGGATATCTGGGCTACTTGCAATATCTGGACCTGGTGAATAGCCGGAACGAGCTTTCCACTGCCTACTACGATGATAAGCTTGTAGGAGCCCTTGAAAAGGGGCAGAGCATCATACTGGAGAATTGGAAGCGCAAGATGGGAAATGTGGTTCCTTACAAGAATATTTTCCTGAGAAGTTCTGAGCCGATTGATTCATATCGCAGGGGCGTGTTTTTTTCTGGTTCGCTCTTTAAGCTTGATATTGGCAGCGGTAAGGAGAAAGGACGCGCCTATATCTGTTACAAGCATGGAGAGAAAGAGTTTCGGTTGGGACACAGCCTGGATGGAGAAGACTTAAGGAAGGAGTTTCAAGTGGTGGTGCCATTGGATGACTTTCTGCGAATGGTAGGTGGCAATGTAACTGCTGTCAAAAAGCAGCTCTGCAATCTCATTCAGGAATCTCTGAAGCGCAGGCAGGAAGAATTCAGGATCATGGTAGATGACAAGGATCAGTATATGGGTTGGCCAACACAGGAACGTGAGACCCATACGCTGATGGCCCGTTTTGAAAGTGGGGCTGAGAAAATCATAGAACAGCAGCTGCTTGACTACATGACCAATCGCAAGAACCTGGATATCATGGCTGATGACAAGAAGATCAAGATGGCGGACGACTCCTTCTACATGCAGGGGTGTCAGCTTTATCAGGAAGATATAGATGACAGGGACAGTGCACATCGTGTAAGGCTTTCTTGCAGGGAGATTACTACAACTCCGGAGAAGATTCTGTATAGTTTGGTGATTTCTGGTCAGGTGACCGTGGTTTTGTGCTCTGCCACTGCTTCAAGCAAGTCGGTCATCAGCAACCTGGATATTGATCATCTCAAGTTTGTATTGGGGGATCGTGTTCATACATTATCCGAGGAGGAAAGTGAGAAGTTTGATGCATTGGTGGCTGCCACTTATCCTAAGGGACATCGTGTTTATACCGAATCCCTTCAGCATTACCGCTATGCTGACAAGAGAAAGGAGAAGGTAAGGTTGCCGGATCATTATCGCAGGATGTTCAGTCAGGATGCGGTAGATGATGGATATGTTGATGAATGGTTCAAGCTTGCAAGAGAGCGTGTATACAAGACTGGTGGTGAGAGCAGTGATCCTACTTTTGAATTTTATCGCATCTATCAGTTCATAGAGGCCTATCACTGGTTCTACACGCATGATGATATTCACAGCATGCTGTTTTTCCAGAACAGGTCAGCAGTGAAGGACAAGGCCTTGATGACGCAGATGAGGGTATTGGCATGTCTCATAGACGGGTCTTACAAGGACCAGCTGAAGAGCGGGGATTTTGATGATGGGTTGCCTGAATGGGAAAATGAGCATCTTTTCATGTCCAACAACCTTCAGGAAGTGGAGCAAGTGGTGTTGAATGGTTTGAGTGATGGCAGCCTTTCAAAGGTGATGCTTGTGACCGCTTATGGCAGTTTCAAGGCAGGTGCCAACCTTCAATATCAGGTTCCTGAGGGCTTGGACTTTTTAAAGGGAGACAACTGGGAGAAGGATGAGTCTAAGCTCAAGAAGGATTGGGATGCCATTTATCTCCAGAGCCCTACTTCCTATCTGACCATGGATGGTGACAGGACAGGCTTGGCTGATGAACAGGGAATTTATCGGGTGATGATGTCTTTGATGATGCTCAAGGAACGTGGCTGGCTCTCTCCCAACCAGGTTAAAAGATGGTTGGATTGTGCCGTTTCCGGGGGTAAGCTCTACTTCCGTGAAGAGTCTGTAGCCAGGGACAAGGCCTCCTGGGCACTGACCATACTGGAGCAGGCTGTGGGCAGAATCTGCAGAACCAGGAATAAGCCTCATACTACCTACATTCTTTATGACGAGGATATGAAGGGCTACTTTATGAGAGTTGGTCTTCAAAAGTCGCAGACTATGGAGTTCAAGGCTTTGGTCAGCGATGTTGTGGCTCATTATGGTGAATCGGACATGGATATGTGTCGGGTGGATGCAGAAAAGCGAATGAATGACGCTGCTGAAGCCAGGAGAGCATTGAACAGGATGAGACGAAATGCTCTTCATTTTACTCCACATCCTTTTTCAGATGAAGAGGATTTTGATGAGGATGAGGAGCAAAATGGTATTCCATTCAGGGTCAGGAATGGTCAGATCATGAACCAATACTACAAGCAGACCATTATTACCCAGCCTGTCATAGATAGTTTTGAAGAGCTGACGGAGAAGAGCAAGATAGTCACCTTCCTTCATAAGTGTTATGGGGATTGGGCAAGAAATGATCTTGGAGAGATTGAGGGCTCTTCGGTTTCTCCTTCGTCTGTCCGCTTGGATATATTGATGAAGAATGACGTGATTCGTGCTCATTTTGAGCAGAATGGTTATGCAACGGAATGGAAGCCTGGAGGTTTGATTCTACATCCGGAGATTTTGATGGCAGACTATGCCGGTGAGATTGGTGAAGAGGCATTCAGGGCATTGGTTCTCCGCTATACCCATTGTGATGAAGATGCTTTTGCACATTTGGAGGGAAGGGATTACGAGCTGGCTGACTTTGTCATCAATGATGCCGATGGCAACCACAAGGTAGCTTTTGATGTAAAAAACATGAATCCTCTTATTGAGCATAATGACAGAGAGGGTGATCTGGCTACTTCCAGGAAGCGAATGATCAAGGAAGAAAGACTCGGCTGTCCTCTTTATACGGTCAACATGCTCAAGATGCCGGATGACTCTATGGATTCACATGAGATTTGCGGGGTTATTGACAAGGAAGGTCATGTGATTCCTGAGGTAATGGAAAGGATTAAGAAACTCATAGAAAGTTAAATGATTATGGGAAGAAATTTATTTAGTACAGAAGAAATTCTGAAATTGCCCGTGACGACGAATAAATTGTCGGTTACTTGGGATGGTGGTGCTCTTTTCAAGAAGTACTCCATTGTTTCATACAGTATGAAAAGCAGGGATAAGGATCGTAAGAATCTATCTTATGAGCAGCTCTCTGACACCCCTGCCGTATCTGTAGCAGGATTCTGGGCAAAGTATGGACAGTATGAACAAGGTTGTACCAAGTTCTTCGTACTTGTAAGAAGAGGTGATGAAAAGAAGGTGTTGGAGAGTCTTGGCAAGCAGGAAGATGTGGCTATGCGTCTCGATGACCTATCAGACTATAGTGAGAATCTGCAGAAAAGAATCATTGCATCCTTGGCTGTCAATTCGTTGGGCAAGCATGGCAAAAATGGCATGATGTATAACAATGGTCAGTTGTTGGTATGTGATGACAATAACTTTGGTATTCCTGCTTCGCGCCAGGAGCTTGTATGTTTGAAGCTAGAGGTAAATCAGTATATGAACCTCTCTGCCAAGACGGTTAGCTTTTCACATCCCAAGACCTTTGAAGACTTGAAACGCAGGAATAATTGTGTTTTCAAGATAGGTAAGGAGATGGATGGTACTCTTTGGCTCGGTAAGCCGCTTTGTCCATTTGTTGTCAAGCAGGGTAAGGAGAACGTCTATAACTTGGATGAGCTCTATATCCAGCAGAAGAGATTCAAGGCAACCCGCAATGTTGTCCCTTATTGGCCATTCGATTCGAAGAAATACAATCATGGCAAGTTGTTTGTGATCCGTCAGGTTGTGGATTTGGTGAATGAGAAATTTGAAAATCTTCTTGAGCTCAGTTTCACTGACTATGATGTGTTGGATTTTCAGGAAGGAAGTCCGGAGAACAAAATGCTGAAAATGTTGGCGGAATACTTTAAGGACAAGGTTATAGGTTTCGAAGATCCATTCAAGACTCCAGCTTCCAAGAAGCAGATTGCTCTGCTCAAGAATTGTATGAAAGAGGGTATCGGTAATTCTTTGGCGTTTGCAAAAAGAGGGCAAGCACCGGATGTGGTGGTTGGATTGTGTCAGCCGGAAGATGATACTGAATATTCAAAGAGCAAGTATGGTAGCTCCATAGCCATTCAGCATCTGGTTCATTCTGGAAATGAAAAGCAAGATAAGATCATTAAGAGCATGGCTATTAGAATCTTGATGGAGTTGATGGTTAAGGATTGCAATATACATTGTCAGATGCCTCCAGTCTTAGGGGAAATGATGGAGGATTGGACGTTTTACTGTTTCAAGTCAAATAAGGATGTGGCTCATGCAGGGTCTTTGTCTGCAAATATTGAAACCGGACACATGATTTTAAAGGCGTATGGCTTTTCTGACAAACAGGGAGTGGATTTCGATACATTCGTTTCCAATACCATTGGCTATGGTCCTACATCACGCATCAAAGGTTTTCGTGATTACAAGGTGATGGCCAAGGATGGAAACATGTATCTCATCGTGGATACGGAAGAAATTCCTATATTGGATGCTTCTTATATCGATGAAGTTTATGCCAGGTATCTGGATGAAGATGATAAGGAGATTCCTACGTTGTCAGTTTTCAAGAGAAAAGCCAATGGTTGCAATCATTGGTATCTTCGTGGCTACATGGGCTTTCATTTATGGAGGGCTGAGGGCTTGAACGGTGAAGGGGCTTACTCATACATATCTGGAAATAACAGTCATAGAATTCAATTCATTGCATCTCAGAAAATAGACAAGATGCCAAGAGTACGTCGTATCTTCATCCTTGAGAAAAAGCATCCTGATAGAGTTTGGAATGATATCCAGCAACTGAAGGTCATGTTACTGGTGGGCTTTGGCCGATGGGGTGAGCAGATGACTTATCCTTTCCCATTTAAGTTCTTGCAGGAGTATCTGGATAAGGAGAGCAAGGAAACATATGAAAAGCATTGGAGTGAATTGTGATGTTTCAAGTTCCCTGTTGTAGTGATATAAGCAGGACCGGTCGAAATATTTCGACCGGTTCACGTCATTCGTTTGTTTTTCGGAAGCGTATGTTCTTTCCTTTTATGGCAATAGACAGCCATACATAATGGGAGAAAATAGGATTCTTACAGCAATGAATTGAAGATTTTTCATGCAATTCAAAAAAAGTTGTATATTTGCAGCTGGAGACCATCTTTTTTCTGGTAGTGCAGATAGATTGCATAATGGCTTCCTATTTTTGTACCTGGAAAGTATCATTCTGAATAAAGATGAGGAGCGCTACTGGATGACAGGTGGTAATACGGGGATGTTACTTATACGCATCATTCTTGAGATTTACCCAATATGCCATGGAGCATCCGGAACAGAAGTTCTTGGTAACTCCTGTGGGTTGCGGTAACGCTGGATATACTCCAAAGAGATGGCGCCTATGCTCACGGATGCTGCTTTCTTGGGGAATGTATATCTGCCTATCAGCTTCAGAAAGGTGCTGATGGGAGAATTGGGAATATAACATCGTAAGTAAAAATATAAATCAAGAAGTATGAGTCAGTTTAAAGTACATGTTCAGTATATCATTTATGGTTGTTGTGGCATTGAGCTGTTGATTGGCAATAAGCTGATCAAGTGTGATGCCGGTTATGGTGGTCCTAATCCGTTGGCCTCTTTGATTGAAGCCTGCCTGGATTTTTCCATTGCCAAGAAAGAAGGTTATGAATCAGAAGATTACATCGAAGAGACGGAAACTACATGGGATGAAGAGCCGGGGGAGATGCATCTGGAGCTGAAATTATTAAAAAACGATATGGTCATCATGGATATACAGCAGAGGGACGATGAAAAGAACGTTCTTCAAGAATGGCATGAGACAGTTCCTTATGAAGATTTCAAGGAGGCAATTGTTGTGGAGGGCTTTCGTGTGCTGAATGCATTCGGTATCCACGGTTACTATACTGCATGGTCCGATGGTGTTGATTTTCCTTTAGCTGCACTGCTCCATCTTACAGGTAAGATTCAGTTAAATTGGGATGGAGACAATTGCTTTACGAATTTGTCCAAGGAACTGGAATGTCTTTCAAGCTATATTGAGAAACTTCAAATCAAGGAAGAGACTCATTACGATGAGTGTAAGCTATATTACGAAGCGTGGCAACTGCAAACTAGTGGCGATCCGTTTGAGGTAGGTGATAAAGTGGATTGGACTTGCGTTATGTCTGCAGAGTATAAAAATGCTCATGGTATCATCATTGATTTTGAAGAAGAGGATCATGGCTTTGCTAAGTATTCCATTAGTGGTATAGTTACCCAAATCATTGCAGAGCGCAGTGAGTTTCCTAAGGGAAAGAGAGTTGTCCCATATTCTCAGGCAAATACCATTCAAGAGGAAATCCTCAGGGCAGATGGCCATGAAAAGGATTTTGGCAGTGATGAGAAAACGGATAGAACATTTTGGGGATATATCGTTACCCTCAAAGATGCTGTGGTAAAACCCTTGCCGGAAAAGGAAAGTAACTTTTAATGAGGGGGAGTATAGTTATGGATAGAAAGTCTTTCATTCGCATATCACCAGATATTGATGTCCTGTATATAGATAGTGATAGTTGCTGTGGTATTGCATACGGTGACGAGATTTGTAACGAGAGTCCTTCTTTGGGTCCTCGTTTCAGTATCGTAGTACCGGGAATAGAGGAATGGGTAAAGCGATACGAGAATGCAACCGACTTTGTGGAAACGGTGACAGCGCCTTCCTTTGATTGGATTACATGGCATTATGAAGGCTTATGCTTCGCTAAAGCTATTTGGGAGCAAATGCCTAGATGCTATGAGCTATATTATGAGCCGCCATTTGAGGATCATAGCGGCACTGTTGGGAAACTTCTAATCGATGAAAAGGTTGATGGGCTGATTGACAGATTGCGTCCGCTAGCTAACCTGGCTTCTGTCCCTCCTTCAATCAAGGACAACATTGAGTATAAGGTGGAACGAAAAGAAGATAGCCTACAGTTCACGTTCCGTATTAATGAATTGGTCTTTGACTTGCCTCTTTCGTTCAAATGTTTGACAGGTATTAAGCAATGGTTGAATGACATCATCGATACAAAGACCGGGGTGTGCACTGTTCATGTACAAGAATATGACCTTCATTATTCGCATCAGACAGTAGGCATGCATCCTGAGATGGGCCGATTCTGGATTTCAAGGTGTTACCCCTATGATAGCGAGTTTTGCGCCTATGTAGATACCCAGGAGTTTGTGAAAGAGTTCTTGTCTCTGATCTTGACTTTGAAAAAAGTGATATAAGAACCGGTCCATACACCTTGTTAAAGTCGGCTCTGTTTAATAGTGGTCCATCAGAGGGGACGACTGCGAACGACCGCAATTGACCGCGAACACGACCGAAAACGACTGCAAATGGTCTAAATAACGTCTCAAAACGACTTAAAACGACCGTGAACGACCGCATCTACGACCAAAATGACCGCAATAACGACAGCTCAGTATTATGTCAGCTGTTGTTATTGGTCTAGATTTGCTGGGCTGATTCGGGAACTTGTTGATATCAAGATAGAGAACAACAAGGTTACGGAATTTCTTGATGTAAACCATGAACGTCTCTATAAGTATCATTGTGGGATTATGTATTAGCCGTCTCTATATCGGAAAAAGTAAGAAACAATTGAAATAATTCAATAAAAGTATTGTATTTTCGAATATTATTCGTATATTTGCCCCGTCTATCAATGATTGTTTGCATACTTGCAACACTTATACAAATGATTTTTGGTGTGGCAGACACCTAAGCAGCTTCTGTTGCTCATCGTGCTTAAATGATAATATTGTATAGTGTTGCATAAAACGTGGAGTGTATGAGCATTCATAAATTATTATTTGTGGGGCTATTTTTATTAGTTGTGCAAGCAGTCAATGCGAGTGATGTTCATTTGAGCAGTGATACCTTGTATTGTAATTTGGAGAGTACCGATGTTGGAACATTGAAGGAAAGAGCTTCGCAGATTTCCGATTTGAATGTTATCAAGACGATGGTACTTGGGGGATACATTGCCCAAGCTGATGAAGACTTTATTCATTCTTTGGGAAAGAAGTATAGCCTTCATAATCTTGATATGACAGAGCTTCGTAGTACGATGTCTTCCCAAGGTCTTGAGGGATGTACGTCTTTAGAATCAGTTAAATACTCCAGATTTTGGACGGAAACCGGACATTTACTTTTTGAAGATTGCACAAACTTAAAGGAAGTGATTTTTCCGGATGATTCTGAATGTTCGTTGACTTCATTTTCTTCGGGTACATTTCGTGGGTGTACATCACTTGAAACGATTTCCATCCCGGCCAGTGTCACATACTTGAATACACAAGTCTTTTATTTATGCAATAATCTGAAGGAAATACATTGTCAGTCTGGAGTAGCTCCTATTGCCACAGTGGATACTTATGATAGCCAGTTTGAGTCGACCATCATTTATGTACCTACAGGTGCTATCTCTAATTATAAGACTACATCCGGTTGGTGTATGTTCTCTAATTATAAGGAGGATCCGAAATTATCATACATTGGAAAGTCAGACTTGAAGAGTGATAATGTTTCTCTATCAAATGACACCCTCTATTGTAATTTGACAAGTGATGAAGTAGATAATCTGAGGGATTATGTTCTTGGTAGAGCTTCAGACTTAGGTTCTATCAAGCATGCTGTCTTGAGTGGATATCTGGGTGATAGCGATTTTTCTTTTCTTGCAGCATTAGCCAGTGCCTATCAATTGTCGTCATTGGATATGACCAATCTCCAATCAACTTATTCATATCGTTTCCAGGGGTGCAGTCAACTTAGAGAAGTCAAGTACTCAAGATATTGGAACTCCACAGGTTTTTTATTGTTTGAAGACTGTAACAGCATCGCCAAAGTTGAATTTCCTTCGAATCCCATCAGCGGAGGTTATTTGAAACTTGATGGTGGTACTTTTAGGGGTTGTACATCATTGGAGGAAATAAGAATACCTTCTACTGTGCAATCGTTAGGTATTCAATGTTTTTATCTGTGTAGTAACTTAAAGACCATTCAGTTGGATGCTGTGGTTCCTCCTTCTGCCACGGAAGATAGTTTTGGAGACCAATTCTCCAGTGCCCGTCTGATTGTGCCAAAAGGAACCCTGGCCGATTATAAGACTGCTGCAGGATGGTCGTTGTTTAAGAATATAGAAGAAAGTACAGAGGATGTAGATCTTGCCAAGCAGGAAATCAGCGACAATGTTTCCTTCTCTGATGGTACTCTATATGTGAATTTACCTGTTGATGAGATGGGACGTTTAAGGGCAACCGTGTTGAATAAGTTCCCGGATCTAGAGCGTATCCACACTGTAGTGGTAAGCAATTACATGAATCAGGAGGATGCAGGATTCCTCAATGCTCTGGCATCTGCCTATAACTTAAGTACGATTGACTTTACGGATTTGAAAAACTCTTTAGGCAATTATGCTTTTCAGGGGTGCAGGAAGCTCTCCAAGGTGTATTACTCCAGGTATTGGTCATCGAGTGGATGGTATCTTTTCTGTGACTGCTCTTCCTTGGCAGAGGTTGTGTTCCCTTCAGAACCAGTGGATCAGGGTATCACCAGTTTTGAATCCGGTACTTTCAGAGGCTGTTTAACCTTGGAGGATATTTCTATTCCTAAGAATGTTACAAGAATCAGTACGCAATGTTTCTATCTTTGCCAGAATCTGAGGAATGTGACTTTCCTTGGGTCAGCTATTACAGATTTGGATAAAGGTGCTTTTGAAGGTTGCAATTCTCTTGAGACCATCACCTTGCCAAGCAGCATGTCTCTCATTGGGGAAAGATGTTTTGAAAACTGCCCGAAGATCAGAGAAATTCATTGCGATGCCATCACTCCTCCTCAGGTAAGTGAATCCGCTTTCGAAGATATTTATCAGTCTGCTACATTATATGTCCCTAAGGGCTGCCGTTCTAAATACGCCGAAGCCTCTGTATGGAAGAACTTCTCCAATATAGAAGAAAATGAAGCTTCTGGAATTTTGAATATAGATGCCGCTGGACAGACAGGATTGGTTTCGATCTATACTCTTGACGGAACTCCGATATACCGGGGTACGACCTCTGTCAACGTGCATCAAGTTCTCTCTAAGGGTACTTATATTGTAAAGCAGGGTCGTGGAACAAAGAAAATAATCGTAAAATAACAGCTATGTATCATATGAATAAAGATCTGCCTTATGAGCAGCAGATGAAGGTCTTGCTTCGCTATTATGATAAGGTGGTGGAGGAGAATGAAGCTCTGAGAGCCCGCATCAAGGAGCTGGAAGAGGAAAAGGTTAAATATGGTGATCCGAAAGAGTTGCATGACTAGTTGAAAGCTTTGCCTCCTAGCGTAAAACAGCTGCGTCATGTGGCTGATGAAAGAAAAGCCAGACTCAATTGGGTGGAGAAGGAACTGACCAAGCATCTTCGCAAGAAGGGAGTGAAGATTCCTCCATTGATGACGGTGACGCAGGCTGTCAAGATGATTATAGAAGAATAGAATGCCAAGAGAGAAATTGAGTAGCCCATGCAGCTTGGTTTCTCTCTTCTTACAGATGTGCAAAGTATGTCTTTTTGTGAGAAATGAATTTCATGTTGACTTATATTGCAAATAATTCTCCAAAATGAGTGTAATTTCCGGATTTTATTAGTACTTTTGCGGCTGACATTCAGAATTTAGCTTGTTTTCTAACTGCAGCACTAAAGTGAGTGAAAGTTCTGAAATGAAAATCCTGAGCCGCTTTTTGTAACTTGGGGGGGCTATAGATTATGGATAAGTGCTGCGGAAGTTGGGTGTGCAAATCTTATAAAGTGTGATGAACTCAGAAGAACAAATTCTTTATGAACAACTGAAGGCTGGTAATGAGAGTGCATATGGCATTCTTTACAGGAACCATTATGCCATATTGTGTCATTTTGCCAATTTCTATCTACATGATAGATTTTCTGCAGAATCTGTTGTGGAAGATGTTATCTACCACTTATGGGAAAACCGTGAAAGTTTGAATATCACCAAATCCATCAGAAGCTATTTAGTAACGGCAGTAAGGAACAAGTGTCTTGACACGCTTAAGCTCAAGAGAAACCAAAATGAAAAGCCCATATCTAGCTTATCGGATAAAGCTGGTTATTATATGGATAGCCAAACTGCCGGTGATTCTCCTTATGGAACTCTTCTTTCCAAAGAGCTGGAGGAAAAAGTCATCCAGGCGATCGAAGAGCTTCCCGTCGAATGCAGGCAGGTGTTCATAAAAAGCAGAATGGAAAACAAGAAAAATAAGGAAATTGCAGACGAATTAGGCATTTCTGTCAATACAGTAAAGTATCATCTCAAGAATGCGCTCAAGATATTGCGAGAGAAACTGGAGCACTATCTGATAGCTTTATCCTTATTTTTGTTAATGAACTGAAAAAGATATTTTTTTAACTACACTTCTTTACCAGAACATCGTCAATAAGCAAAACGTATCAAGAATATGAACAAAATACAATTTGAAGAATTAGCTATAAGATATTTTACCGGTAATCTCGATTCAGAAGGTATCCTTCTTCTTGAAGACGAAATCCGACAGTCTGAGGAAGCTAAAAAAACATTTGATGAACTGAAGGAAATATGGGCAGCCAGTACTACCCAGGAAGAGTTGGACAGCTACGACTACAAGGCTGCCTACCAGCGTTTCTTGCATAAGATTTCAGAAGATTCAGATGAAACAGATGAGGATCAGAAGGAAGAGAATCCTCGTTTCTACCATATATATAGGTGGATTGGCGGTATCGCAGCCTCACTCCTTATATTGTTTGGAGCAACCTATCTGTCTTATCAGCAGGGACAGAAGAATCTGCAGAACACCTTTGCTGATATCGTTGTTGCCACCCCTAATGGCTCCAGTACCAGTGTTAACTTGCCGGACGGCTCTATTGTGAAGCTTAATGGAGGTTCCAGGATTTCATATTCACAGGGATATGGAGTGGATAGCCGTATCGTCAATATAGAAGGTGAAGGGTATTTTGAGGTCAAGAAGGATAGTACCAAGCCATTTATCGTCAACTCTGCCAACATCATCGTCAAGGTGTTGGGTACAAAGTTCAACTTCTGTGATTACCCAAAGGAGACACAGGCTCTTGTGGCTCTTGATGAAGGCAAGGTGAATATGACATGCATTGAATCTAAGCAGGAAATCACCTTGCTTCCGAATCAGCATGTGGTTTTTGACAAGAAAACTGGTGCTATGACACTACTGGATACAAAAACTCTGGCTAATAAATGTCAGTGGACCAAAGGTATCATTGCCTTTAATGGCGAGTCTCTCAAGGACATAGCAGCTGTATTGGAAAGATGCTATTCTATCAAATTCAAGATATCTCCATCTAAGCAAAACTCACTCCATTTTTATGGTGTTTTTTACAGAAACAGTCAAAATGTGTATGATATCATGGAGGCGCTTGCTGCAACAGGAAAGTTCACCTATAAAATAAGTGGTAAGACTATCATTATTCAGTAGGAAATTGAGGAAAAAAATGTTTTTTTAGAAAAAATGTGCTTTCTCACTACCCATTTTGCAAAATACGTCGTCTATAAGCCAAATTTAGCAACAACAATTAACAACTTAAATGAAATTTGTTATGGATAAAAGACAAATCTTTCTAACTGCTGCTGCCTTGTGCTTGAACATGAGCATTTCGGCTCAGAGCGTGAATTTGCAGAATGTCACGGTAAAGCAGGCACTTAACAAGTTGCAGCAGACTTGCGGCTATTCTTTTGTTTATGAAGCAAAAGACCTAAACACCAGCAAACGTGTTTCAGTCAATGCATCCAATTGTGCAGAAGCTATTGGACAAGTCCTTAGAGGTCAAGGTGTAACCTATACCTTGAAAGGAAAAAATGTCATTATTTCAAAGGCTTCTATCAAGCATCAAGGTGCTCAACAGGTGGGAAACCAGCGACGTGTAAAAGGTGTCATCAAGGACGGAAACGGCGAACCTATCATTGGTGCTACCGTTAGAGTAAAGGGGCATGAGAGCACTGGAACAATCTCTGACTTGGATGGTAATTTCTCGCTGGAAGTATCTCCAGGTGATGAGTTGGAAGTTTCTTATGTAGGTTACAGTACAAAACTCATCAAGACAGGCAACTCATCATCGCTCAGCGTGATCATGAAGGAAGACAATAAGTCTCTTGAGGAGATTGTTGTGGTGGGTTACGGTACGCAGAAGAAAGTTTCTGTAACTGGTTCCATGGCATCTACCAAGGGTGATGACCTGGCTGCTGTTCCTACTCCTAACATTACCAATACATTGGCTGGCCGTCTTCCTGGTCTTATCTCTTACAACCGCAGTGGTGAGCCGGGTTACGATGACGCTGGTCTTCTGATTCGTGGTGCCAGTACAATCGGCAATGCATCTCCTTTGCTGGTTGTGGATGGCGTGGCTGACCGCGCCGGTTCTTTGGGACGTCTGGATCCTAATGATATTGAGAGTATCACCATCTTGAAGGATGCATCGGCTGCTATCTACGGTTCCCGAGCAGCCAATGGTGTCATTCTGGTAACCACCAAACGTGGTTCAAAGGGTGATCTCAAGGTTCAATATACTGGTAATGTGGGTGTCAGCTCTCCTACTGTATTACCTGAGATGTGTAACTCATGGCAGTATGCAGAGTTGCTGAATGAAATCACTCCAGGTAAGTATTCTGCAGAAGAAATTCAGAAGTTCAAGGATGGAAGTGATCCCTTGAACTATCCTAATATTGATGCATTTGACCTGATGCTCAAGCCTGCTGTTCAAACCCAGCACAATGTTTCTGCCAGTGGTGGAGGTAAGACGGTATCATATTATGTTTCACTTGGCTATCAGTATCAAGACAACTATTACAAGAATAGTGCCAGCAATTATAATCAGTATAACTTAAGATCGAACATAGATATCACTCCTTCGGATCTTTTGAAGTTCAGCGTGAATGTTGCCTTCCGACAGGAAGACCGCAACTCTCCTGTTACCGGTTCTGAGGATATCTGGCGTTATCTTATCAAATATAATCCGATGGTGAATGTCTGGTATCCTGGTACCAACTATGGTACGGTATCTTCCAAGCAGGATAACTTCGCACCTGCCACCGGTATGGATGATACAATGGGGTATCAGCGCGACCGTCGTTCTTATCTGAATGCTGATCTCACCATGCATCTGGAGATGCCTTGGTTGGCAAAGGGTCTCTCTGCCGATGCAGGATTCTATGTGGACCGTTCTGATGTATTCTATAAGAATTTCCAGAAGAAGTTCTATCTCTATTCGTATGAGAACAATGACTATGTTCCTGTACAGCAAGGTCAGAATGTCCTGTCTGAGAATATGCATCAGACCTTGGGTATCACCATGAATGCCCGAATCAATTACAAGCGTACATTCAATTTGGTTCACAATGTTAGTGCGTTTGTTGCGTGGGAGCAATACAAGAGCCGCTATGACTATCTCTCTGGTCGTCGCCAGGACTTTGTTTCTACTTCCATTGATGAGCTCTTCGCAGGAGATTCCAATTCAGCAACCAATGACGGAACTGCATCCGAAACAGCCCGTCTCAACTACTTTGGTCGTGTAGATTACGACTATGCAGGCAAGTATCTCTTCCAGTTCAACTGGCGTTATGACGGTTCCGAGAATTTCCCTAAGGGTAACCGCTTCGGTTTCTTCCCTGGTGTATCCATGGGTTGGCGCATTTCAGAGGAGAAGTTCTGGAAAGAACACGTCAAGTGGATGGACTACCTCAAACTGCGTGCTTCATGGGGCCAGATGGGTAATGACAAGGTTTCCGCATTCCAGTATGTAACTGCCTATACATTCAGCAACCCTGGCGTGTTTGGTGCCAATGGCGGAAAAGCAAATACAGGTTTGCGTCTCAACCGTACGGCCAACCCTAACATTACATGGGAGGTGGCTGATACCTGGAACGTGGGTATCGAGTCTAATTTCCTTGATTACTTCAACTTTGAGGGTGACTTCTTCGTAACCAAGCGAAGCAATATCCTGACTGCCAGAAATGCAGCTATTCCAGAGTATGCCGGTCTTTCGCTTCCAGATGAGAACATCGGTAAATGTAAGAGCATAGGAACTGAGTTTACCCTTGGCTACAATCGTCAGCTCAACAAGGACTGGGGACTTCACCTGAGTGGTAACTTCAGCTATAGCCATGGTACAATTGATTATATTGACGAGCCTGCAGAAACCTTGGAATGGCAGCGCCGTACTGGTAAGACCATCGGTACGCAGGGCAGCAATTATCTGATGTATGAGTCTATAGGTATTTTCCGTACTCAGGACGATCTTGATTCCTATCCTCATCTTTCTGATGCACGTGTTGGTGATGTCAAGTTCAGAGATGTGAATGGTGATAAGAAAATCGACGGTGATGACAAGGTTAGAATGGACAAGCCTGCTGTACCTGAAATCATGTATGGCATCAACCTCGGTACCACCTACAAGAACTGGAGTCTGAACATGCTGTGGCAGGGTGCAGCCCGTGTATGGCAATATACCTTCATGGAGGCTGGTATCATCGGTAACTTTACCAAGGATTTCTATGACAACCGCTGGACGGAAGACAATCCAAATGCCAAATATCCTCGTACCTATAACCGTGATGCAACGGTTACTGGTGGTGGTAACTATCGTAACTCTTTCTGGCTCAACAATGCATCATATCTGCGCTTGAAGAGCATTGAATTGGCATACAACTGTCCTAAGAGCTGGTTCAAGGGCACTCCAATATCAGGTGTCCGCCTCTGCTTGACGGGTTATAACCTTCTTACCTTTACTGGTATCAAGAATATCGACCCTGAGACACAGGAGAACAGTCAGGGATGGGCTGCATGGAACACTCCACAGTCTAAAGTGTACAATTTCGGAATTAACGTCACATTTTAATTAGAAGAATTATGAAACTATATATTAAGTACCTTACTATAGGATTGATGGCTACCACGATGTTGGCTTCATGTGCTGATATCCTGGACAAAAAGCCTTTGACTGAAATCTCTGACAATGACCTCTGGTCGGATCCGGCTCTCTTGAAGGCTTTCGTCAATTCAAGATATAATCAGGTGGGAGTAAATGGCGCAGAATCCATGCAAAGTTCAATCGTAGATGAGACCGAACTTACCTGGTTGCGCGGTTGTGAAACCCATAACTTTGCCCGTCTAAGTCCTACAGACCTGGGTAGAATGAATGGTGCCTGGTGGGGATGGGACAATCGTTCCTGGAGTACCAAATGGACTAATATTTCCAACTGCAACATCTTCTTTGAGCGTGTGGACAATGTAGCTTTCACTGACGAGACTGAAAAGACGAAGTTGGTGGGACAGGTACGATTCATCCGTGCCTTTGAGTATTGGGATCTTATTGCCAGATGGGGTGCCATGCCTATCATTACCAAGAGCTTTTCTATCAACGATCGTGAAGAAATTGTAGGACAGAAGCGCAATACGTATAAGGAATGTATTGATTTCCTGGTTAGCGAATTGGATCAGGCTGCCAAGGAATTGCCGGCTAACTGGAGTGGGGATGACTATGGACGAGCAACCAGCGTTGCCGCTTTGGCTCTCAAGTCCCGTATCCTGCTTTATGCTGCCAGTCCTCTTATGAATGAGGATGTCAAGATACCAGAGGTAGGCTATACTACCCCAGAACCTGACAGATGGCAGAAGGCTGCCAAGGCTGCAACAGAAGCACTGGATGCTGCACAGAATGCCGGATATGAGCTTTATAACCTGAATGGTGATCCTTCCAAGAATTATCAGTTGATATTCATGGACAACACAGCTGCCAACAAGGAAACACTGTTTGCCCGCATGGGTACCAGCAGCGCTGATGGTGAAAGCATCTCCAGCTGCGATCAGTACAACAATCCTAACGGCTATGGTGGATGGGGAGGCAACTGTCCTTTGCAGGAGCTGGTGGATGCCTATGAAGTGGTAAAGGATGGCGTTGCCAGCAAGTTTGACTGGAACAATCCGGAAGAAAAGGCAAATCCTTATGCCAACCGTGATCCTAGATTCTATGCCACCATCTTATATGATGGAGCCAAGTGGATGACCAGAAATGTGGAAACCTACTTCGATGTTGACGGCAATGGCAATATCACTGGTGGTGGAAAAGACACCAAGTTTGGCAATGACAGTTGGAATGCTTCACCAACGGGCTACAATATGAAGAAGTTTATGGATGAGGGATATGCCTTGAACTCATGGAACTTCTGTGCCCGAAACTGGATCCACCTCCGTATGGCAGAGTTATATCTAAACAAGGCAGAAGCGCTATATTACACAGGTGACGAAGAAGGTGCTAGAGAAGCATTGAAGCCAGTAAGACAGCGTGCAGGAATGCCTGCTGTCACAGCTACAGGTACTGATCTGCTGGAGGCTATTAAGAATGAGCGCCGCATAGAATTCGCTTTTGAGGAGCATCGCTACTTTGATGTACGTCGCTGGAAGGAAGCTCCTAAATACTTCGGTTCTACCGTTCATGCCATCACTATCAAGAAATATCCTGATGGAAAGAAGACATATGAGGTGGATAAGTTGAGAAGTGATGTGGGTGGTGACCGTAAATGGGATGACAAGATGTACTGGTTGCCTATCCCGAAGTCTGAGATGGATAAGAATCCAAATCTTGTTCAGAATCCTGGATATAACAAGTAAACATGTATCTTTATAAAGGAAACTGTCATAACTTTTGTTAGTTTGTTCATGGTTTTGGTTAATAGCGTCTGTGCCTAGGAGAAGCAAAGCTTCCGAGAGTGGGCACAGACCCCACCTATGGGTTGGATAGTTGGGATTGCTATGAACCAACAGTTACAGAGAAAGAGACAAAAGCTAATGCCAACATGTGGAGAATGCTAAATGATGTTTGGGATTATTGGTGGTGATTTGCCTTCTATTGTCCTTTTACATTGTCTGTGCTTACCAATAAGTGAGTATTTGCAAGCATTAAAATAAATCAAACCTAAGAAGGAAATAATATGAAGCAAAAAATGAGTATCGCTGGTATTTTGTTGCTTGCTGCTTTGGGTATGCAGGCTAACAGCTATACAGTGAAGTCGCCAGACGGTAAATTGGTAGTGAATGTTGCTTGTGAGGGAGGCAAGGCTTCCTACACGGTAGATTACAATGGCAAACAGATGCTGGGAACTTCGGCGCTCGGACTGGTTGCCAATTATGGGGATTTTTCAAAGGATCTCACCATGGGCATCCTGAAGGGTGGGGAAGTGAAGCCGCTTGCCTACAAGATGACCCGTATCAAGAAGAGTGATATCCAGAAGGATGTGGTGGATGCTACCATCGGTTTCCTCAACAGCAAGAAGGATTCCATGACCCTTCATCTTCATGTAAGCAACAACGACATCGCCTACAAGTATGAGATGAGCCGTCCTAAGAAGGATAATCCTAAGTCGGTGATTATATATAACGAGGTGAGCGGATTCAATTTCCCGGAGAAGACCACCACCTTCCTCTGTCCTCAGATTACTCCGATGACCGGTTGGGAGCGCACCAAGCCATCTTACGAGGAAGAATATACTCCGGATGCTCCGATGAACGTGAAGTCGCAGTTCGGTGTGGGCTATACCTTCCCATGTCTCTTCAAGGTGGGCAGCGACGGATGGGTATTGGTCAGCGAAACCGGTGTGTCGAGCGCTTATCCAGGCTGCCGTCTTTCTGATTACGAGCCGGGCAAGGGCTATACCATCGCCTTCCCTCAGAAGGGTGAGAACAATGGCATCGGTTCTGAATATGCCGGTATCCCATTGCCGGGCGAGACTCCTTGGCGTACCATCACCGTAGGTTCATCGCTGGCTCCTGTCGTAGAGACCACTATTCCTTACGATGTAGTTAAGCCATTGTATGAGGCAAGTCAGACTTACAAGCCTTCCCGTTATACCTGGAGCTGGCTCATCTGGCAGGACGGTTCCATCAACTATGATGACCAGGTGAAGATGGTGGATGTGGCTGCAGCCCAGGGTTACGAGGCGGTACTGGTAGATAACTGGTGGGACAAGCAGATTGGCAGAAAGCGCATCGAAGAGTTGAGCAAGTATGCCAAGAGCAAGAAGGTAAGCCTGATGCTCTGGTACAATTCTAACGGTTTCGAGAATGATGCTCCTCAGACACCTCGCCAGATTATGAACAATTCCATCGCCCGCAAGAAGGAGATGGCTTGGATGAAGAAGATTGGCGTGGTAGGCATCAAGGTGGATTTCTTCGGTGGCGACAAGCAGGAGACGATGAAGCTTTACGAGGATATCCTCAGCGATGCCAACGATTATGGCTTGGAGGTCATCTTCCATGGCTGCACCATGCCTCGTGGCTGGGAGCGTATGTATCCTAACTATGTTTCGAGTGAGGCTGCCCTGGCTTCAGAGAATGTATATTTCACGGATTATCATGCCAAGAAAGAGGCCTTCGAGATGACGATGCATCCGTTCTCAAGAAATGCCGTTGCCAGCTTCGACTGGGGTGGTGTGATGATGAACAAGTATTTCTCTAAGGACAACAAGAGCCGCCACCAGCGTTATACCAGCGATGTGTTTGAGATGGCTACAGCCATCACCAATCAGAGCAGCGTAAACTGCATCTGTCTCTATCCTAACAATTTGCAGGATGTACCACAGTGGGAGTTGGATTGGCTCAAGAATGTACCAACTGCATGGGAGGATACCAAGTTTATTGCCGGTTATCCAACAAAGTATGCAGTAGTGGCTCGCAAGTCGAGTGTAGAGAATGGTTCCGGTGCTGCGCTTACTGCCGGCAGATGGTTTGTGGGCGGTCTGAATGCCACAGACAAGCCTCTGGCTCTAACCTTGGATTTGCCGATGTTTGCCGGTAAGACGGTGACTTATATCACCGACCAGCCAAAGAAGAAGGGCGATAAGTTCTTCACTTCTGTCAAGAAGACCTTGAAGGTTGGAAAGAATGGTAAGGCAAAGGTGGTGATTCAGCCTAATGGCGGTATCATCATCGAATAATCTTCATGTTTAAGGCTTCGATTGCCTACGTGAAAAAGTTTTTTCTCGAAAAAAGTATCAAAGTCTCATTTTTGCTTGAAAAATAGGCTTTAAATACTTGATATATAAGAAAATAATAAAAATGAGACTTCTCGGTTTTTGAGCCGAGAAGTCTCATTGATGTATCATGATAGCCTCATAAAACTCAAACTCCTCTGCATCCGGTCTGCGTTTCAGATATTCTTCCACGTATGCCTTGCGGATTGATGCAGGTGTTGGTATCTCTTGTTTCATGGCTTTCATTTTTGTCATTCCTGTTTGCATTCTGTTTGCAAATTTTGTTTTTAGAAGCAAAACCGCAAACGAAACTGCAAACGATGATTTTCTTATTCTTCTGTATTTCACATTGTTAGTTTTACTGTCGTCTGTTTTCAAAAATGCATTTTCATCTACTAATTCTGCATACAGACGCGATACTTTAGCCCTGTTTTTTTTCAGGCAATTTCAGCAATTGTCGTGTTTTGACCAGACCAACCCTCGTTGGCAGCTTCCAGTTCGTAATACTCTCGTTTGTCGAGGTCGGGAATAGCAATAAGTTGCTTATATTGATACCAATTCAATTGCGTCCGCAGTGTGGACGCAATTGGATAGATAGTATAAAACTGGCGACAACGTTCCGGTTGGCGTACACCAAATCCGCTTCCATATTCTGGCTCTATCTCTTTGGCAAGGTTCTTTATAAGATAAGTTCCGTATTCGGCACGTTCTTTTCCCTGTTGTTCCTTTTCAACAATACGCTGTCCTATTGCCCAGTACATTTGTACTCGGCAGAAGTCAACTCTGCGTACGGCATTGGTGCGGGCAGTATTGATGATAGTCTTTAATCCACTTGATTTGGAGGAGTTTGCTACTGCTGTTGGTATCAACGATAGAATCATAGATGCTTTGAGGAAACATTTTACAGAGGGGACTGCTGTAGATGAATTCATCCATGAAAGGATGGAACGCTAGGGCTGCTACACAGATTTATGGTAAGAGAGATTAACTTATTCGTTGTATTGCTCTTCTCAGATTTTTTTAGTATTTTTGCATCCGAAAAGAAAATGGTTTCATTAAAGATTTAAAAGAGTATGGTTAGAATACCAATTGTATTGGTTGCGATGTTGCTATTGGGTACTTCACCTTATTATAATAATATAAAGGCATGTACCTCAGTTCTAGTATCGGGTAAGGTTTCCAAGGATGGTAGGCCTTTCATTTTGAAGAACCGTGATACTCCATCCTTGGATAACCTGATTGTTCAGCGAAAGGGAGAGAAGTACAGGTATATTGCAGTTGCCTCTGCTTCTGATTCCTTGCCGGAGAGTGTCTGGTCAGGGCATAATGAGAAGGGCTTTGCCATCATCAACACTGCTGCCTACAATCTGAATGGCGACAGTAAGATAAGTGACGAGAAGGATGGCATCATCATGAGAAGAGCTCTGGAAATCTGTGCCACTCTTCAGGATTTTGAGAACCTGATAGACAGTATCAGTCCCAGAAACTCCAATTCCAACTTCGGGGTTATAGATGCCGAGGGTGGTTGTGCCTATTATGAGGTGGGAGTCAAGCAATGCAAGAAGTTTGATTGTAATGACCCATCGGTTGCTCCTTACGGATACCTTATCAGGACCAATCATGGTTTTATTGGTGACAGAAAGCTGGATGCAGGAGCTGAGCGCTACATGGCCATCAATGAGTATATGACACAGGCAAGTTTCTCAAATAATCTGGATGCCGTGCATATATTGCGTACTGTACCACGCTTACTGAAGCATGGATTGACCCACATTGATTTGAATAACCTGGAGCCGGAAGATGATTCTCAGCAGACGTTCTTTCCCTTCATAGATTACATTCCCCGCTATCTTACAGCCTCTGCAGAGTTGATTCAGGGTGTAAAGGAAGGAGAGAATCCTTTGTTTACCATAGGATGGAACATCATCGGTTCTCCACTTGCCACTGTCGCCATACCACTGATGATCACTCCTTCCGGGGTACTTCCAAAGGTGGTACTCAAAGGTGAAGACGGAGGTAGCCTGTTATGTCATTATGGTTTTAAGCTCAAGGAGAGATTGTTTCCTCTTCGTACCAAAAGCAGAAGCAATTACATCGATATTGCTCAGCTCATCAACAAAAAAGGTACAGGTATCCTACAGCTGATAGAGCCGATTGAGAGTGAGATTGTTTCTCGAGGTGAAGTGTTGATTGATAAGATCAGAAGGTCCAAGAGTTATCCAACGAAGGAAGTGGATGCCTATTACAAATGGGTGGATAGCTTCATTATAGATGAATATCAGAAGCATTTTGGTATCTGAAGCTCTTCCTTACAAATATCGTTCATGAAAGATTTCCCCTGCTTGATTTCTTATCAGGCAGGGGTTGTTTTTTTATACTTTCTCTGTTCGGGTTATCTTGCGTGCTATTTTGAGAAAGATTTTGGGGAAATCACTCCTTTTTGATCAAAAACATTGCTGGATATTTGGCAAACACCAATTTTTTGTTTAACTTTGCCCTGTAATCATGATGATGGCAGCAGTGCACGTCTCACAGTTGCTTAATGTCGCATTTTAGCCCTCGACATCACGGTAAAGCCATAACTAATGAAGACAATTAATAATTTACCTATGAGAAGAATCCTATTTCTTTCTGCCTGCACATTATTGTTGGCAGCTTGTTCTCAGTCACCTAAAGAGAAGGCTGAAGCTTTAATCAAGGATAATCTGCAAAGCACATTATACTATCCAGATACTTATGCTCCTTCAAGTACTCAACTGGACAGTGCATTTGCACCATATGATGATCCTTCTTTTTATGAAAAGACGCTTAAGGTTGCGAAGCTGGGTATCTTGGTTTCTGATTGTGAAGAAGAAGCCAGTCAATTAAGAACGAGTATGTCTCTTTGGCAAGGACCTTATCAGTCAGCTTTTGGTCGTCAGAATTACAAGGAATATAAGGCTAAGTATGATGCAGTTTTAGCCAAGAAGGTGAAAGCCGAAAAAGAAGGTGAAAAATTAGGGAAGGAATTGAGAACTTTGAAAGATCAGGATGTGACTTTCATTGGGTTTAAGGCCATTCATACATACAGAGCGGAAAATAATGCCGGACAAATCGTGGGTGGCAACATGCTTTATATCTTTGATAAAGATATGAAAGAGATTATTGCAGCCTATGATATTGATAGTCAGGAGTTTCAAGCAGTTAATTATATCTATAAAGGAATGCGTGGTGAGACATCAATGGCTGATGAAGTTTCCTTAGATAAATAATGTGTTTATAGACGGTAGTATTTTATTGGTTTTGACGTATTATTTACTGTGTTCTTATAGGGTATGAATGGTGCTATTTTAGGAGATTTGGCAGCCTGGACTTGGGAACAGGACAAAGATCTCTTTTTTAGGAAGCTTGTATCGTCAGAGGCATCTCCTTCAAAGATGATGAAGGAGATGCTTTTGATGGCGGATACTCTTGCCCAGGTGAGAGGAAGTGATATCAAGGTTCATGAAAGTCTAGGCATGCGTATTTCTCCTGAGGCTACCGTGTTGCGCGCCATTGCAATTGGATGGCTCTATGATACAGAGGCTGAGACTGCTTCTGCATATCAGGAGTATGGTTTTACTTATGACAAGGAGGATTGGTATGCTGGAGCATTTATGTGGAAGCTCATCTTTGCTCTTCGTCATGGTGCCTCCAAGAAAGATGCCTTGATGGTGGAGAATGTATCTTCCTTCAAGGGGTTCGTTGAGGATATTTCATGGAATGAGCAAAGTTCCATCCTGGGTGTTCTGATTCGGGCATGGGGTGCTTTCTACTCTTCCTATGATTTTGGCAGTGCCTTACATCGAGCAATGGAGTTGCCGGGTGACAGACATTTGAATGGTATTCTGGTAGGTGCTTTAGCCGATGCCATGTATGGCTGTGACAGGTATATGGTGAAGGCTAAGTATGGAAAAGGGTGTAGTTTGACAGGTCTTGTGAATGTTCCTTCTAGATTTCAGGCATTATACAGGGCAGGTAGGACATTCTTTGCCAAGAACAGTGCTATGACGAATGTTGAACGACATGTTTGGAAGGATGTTGCTAATCCTTATGTGGACAAGATCATTTCCAGGGAGCTGCGCAGGCGAATCTTAAAGGCGTTTCAGCCCACTTTTGATGATAGGTATGGGTTTTATCTGGATGATGGTTATATATATGTATATAGAAGTTGTCGGGTGTTGAACCGTTTCAAACTTTCTTCCATGTCTGATGGACCCTTTAGAATTGTGGAATTACAGGCTTCAGAAGAGGCTGGTTATCAGTTAGGGGCAATTCAAGAAGCACTATATTCAGTAGAGTATCGTTGGAATCGTGTTAGTGATGATTATGCCATTGACAGATTGCCTGGTTCAGACAGTCTTCTGCAGCCCTTCTTTGGTGTGAGCCCCTTAAGAATGGGTATCGATGGGAAGGGAGTGACTACATTGGTAACCTTTATGGGGTGTCAGCTTAGATGCAAGTATTGTCTGAATGAGAGGTGTCATGGAGCAGTATATGAAGACGATGGGATTACACCTGGTAAGGGTATCCTTATTTTGTCTCCTCAGCAGCTTTATGATAGGGTGAAGAAAGACAATATCTATTTTCAGGCAACCGGTGGGGGAGTCTGTTTTGGTGGAGGGGAACCGCTGGAACATCCGGAATTCATCATGGAGTTCAGAAAGCTTTGTGGAACGAGGTGGAAGATAACGGTGGAGACAGCCTTGGCCTGTCATCCTCATAACATTGAGTTGCTTGCACCTATAGTGGACCATTGGATAGTAGACATCAAGGATATGAATCCTCGAATTAGGGAGAAATATACAGGGAGGGTAGGTGACTCAGCTCATCAACTCTGCTATTTGAAGCAGTATGGGATTGTTGACAATGTGACCATCAGGGTTCCCCACATTCCTGGCTTCAATACGGATGAAGATGTTAAACGTAGTATTGAGCAAGTTAAGATCTTGGGATTTAAGGATATACAGGAGTTTGAGTATTTAGTGTTAAACAGAAAATAATAACTTAACGTGATATATGAAGAAAGGGAAGGACAAGTGCGAGATTCTCAAGAAGATCCGCAAATACGTGGCTAAGAAATATGGGCTTGACTATGAGCCTTCTGAGTGTACGCATGAGGGCAGCTGCATGGGCAGTTGTCTCAAGTGTGATGAGGAACTTTATGCCCTTCAGAAGCAGCTTGAAAAGAAGGGAATTGATTCCATTGCTTCTGACAAGACTCTTCAGAAACTGGTTGAGGAGTTTACCGATCAGAGTATAGAGGAGGTACATGATAGTGGGATTGTTGGGATGATGGAAGTATTCAATAGGCCAGATGATCCTTCACCTATTGAGTCTCCAGATGGCAGAGTGTTTTTGGAGTGCAGGGTTGCAGGTACGTCGTATCACCATGTAGATGACATGCTTGACACGATCTTTGTGGGTAGGAAGGTACATTTGATGAGAGATCGTGATAACAAGCATGATGAGAATGCCGTGGCCGTTTCTTTAAATGATCCTTCTCTTCTGGAACCTGAGGACTTGGACTTTTCTGATATATTAGGCTATGTTCCTAGGGAAGACAATGCAGCCTTGGCTAGCATGATGGATATGGGATGGGAAAGGGCATTTGATGCTTATATTTCTAAAATTAATCCCAAGAGTGAATACGAGAAGCTGCGTATCATCATCACCATAAAATCCAAGGAAGACACGCTTAGGGAAGAAAAAGAAGAAAGTAAGGGACTTTTTAGAGCGATGAGCCTGAGCCCAGGTCAATGGGGAGCTTTGGAGATGAATCTCTATGAGGAGGGCATGGCTTATTATCGATGGTGCTGCTTACCGACTTTTGATCATGATTTGCCAGAAAAAGGAGAGCGTATCATATTCTTCTGTCAAGAGGATGATGGCAGCTATAGGCTATATTTGATGATGGTATTAGCAGTGGATGAAGAATGCTATCCGTTTGTAAAAGGGAAGCATGAAATCATCATGAAAGATGACTGTTGCCCTTTTGTTCTTACCAATATCAAGGGACCGGTTTCCGTGGGTGAAGAGGTGATGGATGAAATCTTGAAAGGTAAGGCAGAAACCTTCAGTTGGGGCCCGGAGCAGAGGTTAGCGAAGGCTGCCACATTGAGAATAAAAGAAATATTGGGTATTGACGATTGATTTACAGTTGAGATTTATAGCGTTAAGGTGGGAGAGGAATTTGGTTCTCTCCCCCTTTTGGTCTTTCTATGAATAATCTCCAATTTCCTGTTAGTTTATCCATCCAAGCAGGGACACCAGATAGGCGTTCCTGTTGATGGCAATTTCGTTTGAGGCATAGCTGCCGACGTTATCCTGGTAGGATTCATCTGGTATGTTGGAAGCATAGGCTGGTACGAATTCAGCATCTTCCTGTCCCTTGTTGGCTCCTCCAGCCACTAGGCCTGGTACAGGTTCCTTGACATTATCTGCTGCTGAGATACGGTGGTGGATATTCATGACCCTCTGGGTGCCGAAGCCTGTCAGGTAGCAATAGTCTGTGGCGTTGCGACCAAAGAAATAGTCTAAGGTGGAAAGGGCGGCTTGCCTATATTTGTTGCCCTTTGTAAGGGCATACTTGTACATTTGGGCAATGCCTCTTCCCAGGCAGCTTTCAGCGTTTTTTACCCATTGGAAGATGCCCAGACCTGCCACATTACCACAGGATGGAATGCTGAATTCATCTGGAACAAACTGTTATGACTTTTCCATGATTTTGTGTTGGTTAGTTCGTTTTTTTTCTTAATGTGGTTAAACAAAAATTAAATTGTTCCCTGCTGTGAGGGAGTTATCCTGCTGTTAGATATTAATCTTTGGAACAAATGACTTGTTTTCATGTATGTTTGGAAGCAAACATGTTTGCATGTTTGTTTTCAAATAAACCTTTTTGCGAAAATGATATTGAGAAAGGACGTCCAGAAAGTTGATTGATAGATGATTAGAAACAAAAAAGGCAGGTGAGAGTAATGTTGTCTCAACCTGCCTTAACACATAATATTCACGTTTTATTTGTTGATATATTATTTATCTTTTCATGCTGCCAAAGCTTCTAGAAGTGTTGGCAGAGTTTGTGCCATTTAACTTGCTATCATTTTTATGGTATGCCGTATAGTTTGGCTGCTGTGGTCTTGCTATGATTTCTGGGCGTCTTCCACTAGGAGCAGTGGTCGCAACATTTTTGTTGCCTCTATTGCCCCCAAAAGTATGACCTGCATTTGGGTATCTTGCATAGATGTTATGTACGTATGCTCCCTTTTTCCAGCTGATTGGCTGGTAGAAATAGCTTGCTTTCTTGTAGAGTTTCCATTGAGCAGAGCTGAGAATACCCTTAAGTTGGGAGTTGCGCTGGTTCCAATTTTGTGAGTGGATATCGCGGTGGCTATTGATGCTGCTCAGATAGTTGAGGTTCATCTGGTAAGCCTTCTCTCTTTGCCAGTTATTCAAGCTCAATTCTTCTGCCATCTTGTCTGTGAGGATGCGTGCCTCCTTGATGGTGTTATCGATTCTCTGTGCAGAAACGGTCATGCTCATGACTGCTGCCATTACCATTGTCATTATCAATCTTTTCATAACTCATGTTCTTTAAAGGGTTACTATTCAAATTACTTCTACAGTATCATCGAGACATCTTCTGTCTCTTGATTATGGTTGCAAAGATACGGCGATTTAGCGGGATGACAAAGGGAGATACTCTAAATGGAAGGTGGATTTTCCCTATTTAGTAGTAGGGATTTGTGAGTAGTGCTTGTTTTTCATAGCCCTTCGTATAAAAAATCATAATATTTAAGTAATTAGTTTCTATTCTAAAATTTAATAACTATTTTTGTATGACAATTACAATCTTAATAGCTTATGCAGAATTCAATAAGAATAGAAAATTCCCTTTATGAAGAAATGAGGAAACATCCTTTTTTCTTCATCAAACTTCATGCAGAAAAAAGTTATGATAATAGAGGTAAACAGGAAGTTCATTATAAATGGGTTTCAGTTAATCATAAAGATAAAATAGAATTTTCTGTTGATAATTTTGGAAATCGAAACTTGGGCTATTGTTTATGTAAGGTTGAACGGGCAGAGTTTGTTTCTGATAAAGACGGACAAATGAATAAAAATGAGGTTACTATGTACTTTCATGATGTCGTTCCATCAGAAGAGGATTTAAGTGCAATTTTATTTGATTGCGTTTCAAGAAGCATGAATCAGGAGGACAAGTATTCATTCGTAACATTGATATGGGTTTTGGATAAGTGTTCTATCTCCCAACAGACTCTTATAAGTGTATTACGTAAAATACCTAATGCTCAATCACGTTCTTATGTTCTTGATCTCTTGAGACAGCATGGACGATGCCTATCGAGAAATAAGCAAAAGGTATTGACTGGTGTTTGCGAGGAATTCGGCGTAAGATATGATATATATATGCCAGCTATGTTGGTGGAGGCTCTGGATTTTTATCGTGAAAATGAGATAGACAAAGAGAATTCCAATCTCTTTTCACTGGTAGATTTTGTCATGAGTAATAAGCCCCTCGTTGATTCATCTGCTGAAAAGACAAATAATCCTTTGATAAAACTTCGTAAGTGGTTTATGACGGATGAATCGTTTGATGATTACTCTATTTTGCCGTCTTTATTTTCTCTGGTTTCTGAGTCTGTTAGATTATTGATAGTGAAACGATACTTTCATGATGTGAGATTGGGGAATACTAGATTCGATTGCGAACTCATCAAGCAGTTCATTGATAATAAGTATGATAGTTTTATCCGTTACCGATATGGTATCAACACACCTAATGATGATGTTGTATTAACAGTGCCATTATTGTGCGATACCATTTTGACTCTGTATAATACCAAAGGAAAAGAGTTTCAGAGTTTCAATGGTATTTTGGATTTTGCTATTACTCATTGTGATTCTTCTCATCCTGCTGTGGATTGGAAGCTAGATAAAATTTTGCCCTCCTGTAATCATGGAGTTATAATCAATAATAGTTTTAAGGGCTTTATTGATTATCAGTATATTTGTAAGATAAATCAGAGTAGACTTGATGACATGGAAGGCTTAGAGGTAGTTATTAAAAGTTTTCTTGATAGTTATTTTGACCGATTAAAATATCCTGTATGCAAGTATGGTGATGGCTCTTTTCTAGATATGGAGTTAAGTAAACAATGTTTAAAGAAACATGGAAAGACTGGTTGGCAATTAAGTTGTGTAGATTTTAAACTGTATCCTGATAAATGGGTGGTTGACAAAAATGTACCTTGCTTAAAAGTATTTATAAAGAAAGAAAAATTCGAAGCGTTGCAGACAAGTCCGAATTTTGGCCATGGTGCAGTTATTTCCTGGGATATGATCTCAATTGAAAACTTTCGTCAGTATGTTATGTACTTAGTTTCTCAATACACTTGTTTAGGTAATGGAGAGTTCTTGGTTCCTTCATATAAACAAAAGACTTTTGAAATTAAAGTACTTGAAGAATTTTGGGACATCTTGAAGGTTCGTATTATGCCTCGCCAGAAAATTAAGGCTGATAAAAATCTTGATATATTCGGATTTTGGAAGGAGGTAAGCCAGACTCTTTCTGAAGCTGAACTCGGAAATGAACATTCATCTGGATATATGGCTGCAGAAGAGAAATATCGCCAGCTTGTTTCTGATGAAATTTCAAAGAGATGCGTTGAATCTTTAAAGTCTATATTGGGTACAAATGAGTTCAATGGTGAATATTTCGAGATTCCATATCAAAAGAATGTTCTGACAGATATTATCAATAAGTTTTATTTCAGGGAAGCGTTTTCTGATAAAGGTAATAACTATTCCGATGATTTCTTGGTAAGAAGGTCTTTAAATACTAAGTTTGTGCCTTTATGTGCTCCAAAACAGAATGACGTAAATTTCTTTGCCATCAATTTACCATATTTCTGGTGTAGAGGTAATGAATGCTTTCATAATAATTTGAATAACCAATCTCTTGATAGCAGGGTAAGATGGTATCAGTACTCCTTATATCATTTGGCTGAAATTATAGGGTATCCAAAATTACATTTAAAAGAAGCTGGATACGAGCCGGATGATGCTGTGCGTACTTTCATTGCAATAGCAAACAGAGTGCTACAAAAGTTTAGAAGATTAAAGTGTAGAGGATGCGGACATTTGATGTTTGCAAACAAGAGTCGTGGATTCAATCGATACAATTACTTCTCTTGTGTCAATCCTTTTTGCCCAGAGCATGGGAAGTCAATATATCTGAATTTTTGCTTCAGGTGCAAGAAAGGATTGATTGATTCTAGGGATACAAAACAATGTCCAAACAACTGGTACATTTGTCCTGATTGTCTGTCATGCTGTGATGATAACATGTATGCAAGGCAGGTGCAACTCTATATATTGGCAGGTAAACCAGTGCCGGAAAAACTGAATGCGATGTTGGGTAATGGACATAATGATAAGAACATATTTTTCTGTCCTAACTGTGGATCTCAGATTTTAATTACAAAGGATGAACATAATAGCGAGATTAAGATGTGTCCACACTGCCAAAGGAGATTCTAATGCTAAGCTGTAGGCTCTTTTGAAGGTTGGAGTAGGGCTTGAAAGTAGTTTTCATAGGAATAACTTGCTCATGTCAATCGTTTTTAGTATTTTTGCACAACATTTTTAAAAATTAGAATAATGAATAAGACACAGATTGTAGCAGCATTTGCTGAGAAGGCTGGCATCACAAAGACTGATGCCTCCAAGTTCTTTAACGCTCTGATGGGTGTGATGGCTGATAACATCGTGGAGGGAGATGGAGAGATTTCCATCCCTGATTTCGGCCGTTTCTCCATCAAGCATGTAGCGGAACGCCAGGGTGTTAATCCTGCAACAGGCGAGAAGATTACCATTGCAGCTCGTGACAAGGTGGTATTCAAGGCTTCAGATAGCCTTCCATACTTCTCTCGCAAGCATAGTAATGAGTAAGTTAGGATAGTTAGTTTATATCTCAAATCGGTGAGCCATCAGAGTTATCTGGTGGCTTTTTTGTTTTTCATTTCTGCCTGGTCTACACATCACTTAAAAGTTACATCGATAACTATACTTTAACATATTAAGTTTGGCTAATTCAAACATTCTTTTTGTATTTGAAGCTGCATTTAAGAATAAGCTCATGATGGTTATAGCATGAGGACAACTTGATAGTTTGCGATGAAATCGAAAAATCTTATGTTTTTTAGCGCTGTGCAGATAGGATGCACTGATTTTTTCTACCTTTGTGGCAAATAATGAAGAAAAATGTGACGCCGTATCTATAATTTTTGTACTTTTACAGTCTGAAAACGGATATGGTCGTCCGCTAACTTAAAAAAGTAGCTTATGAAACAGGGTTATTTCTTATTGATCACATTGATGTTTTCCATGGGGTTGCAGGCTCAGACTCTTAAGGAAACTATCAGAGGAAAGTTTGGGGAATACCAGGGTACATCTGAAACCAGAGTGCGTGGTGGAAAAACTACCACTGTCTACAGAGACAAGTATGGAGTGGTGACTGGAACCTCGGAAACCAGGACCAATCCTTTAGGCAAGACCACTACTATTTATCGTGATAAGTATGGCCAGAAAACAGGTACTTCCATCAGCAGGACAAAGGGGGCATTTTCACCAACCACCACTACTGTTTACAAGGATAGATATGGACAGAAAACTGGAACCAGCACTTATCGTCATTCTGGTAACAAGGGTACCATCACCTATCGTGACAAGTATGGTCAGGTTACTGGCAGAGGACAGGTAAGGGGAAGAATGCCGTCTAAGAGTTCTTCATATTCTTATTGGGAGAGTAGTAGTAAATCAAAAAGATAATTGGAGGTGAAGATCATGAAATTCGGATTTAGAACACCATCACTTAAGCGCAGTATCTCTGCCAGAACTACTGGAAGAGCCAAGCGTGCAATCAACGTGCTATCATTCCTGGTTATGGGAGAAGAGGGATAGGCTTGCTGACCAATCCCAAGAAATCTCTCTATAATAGGGTGTATCGCAGAACCACTTTTGGACTTGGGGATGTACTCAAATTCCTTTTTGGTAAATGATAGGTTTAATATATGATTTTTTAAAATATAGAAAATGGAAGAAAACGTCAAACCCATATCTCAGCTGCTGCAGACTGTTGGATATCAACTTATTAATGCGGCAGCTAACAAGAATTTCAACACCTTTAGAAGTGGTATCAGGCATCTTGATGAACTCTTGAGGAACTTCTATTCGGGTACATTGGTGACGATTGGGGGAATGTGCGGAATGGGGAAAACCTCTTTTGCGCTCAATCTGGTTAATGAATTTGCCATCAAGCAGCAACATCCTGTGCTCTTCTTTTCTTTAGAGGGTACATATACTTCTTGGACCAATAGACTCCTGTCTATTGTCTGCAATATCAAGACTACGGCATTGAATTCAAGAGAACTCAATGCTGACGAATGGGTGGCCTTCGATAAGCTATCAAGATCTGCAGAAAATGCTCACATATATCTGGAAGCCAAGATGATTAATCATATAGACAAGTTG
Organism: Segatella copri; assembly: GCF_002224675.1. Classification (GTDB taxonomy): domain Bacteria; phylum Bacteroidota; class Bacteroidia; order Bacteroidales; family Bacteroidaceae; genus Prevotella; species Prevotella copri_U. The sequence goes on from NZ_NMPZ01000004.1 coordinate 135,785, forward strand.
TGTGAGATGGCCCGTGAGGTTAAGGAAAAGCATGACATACATATCATATTCATTGATTATGTACAGCTGCTCAATGCAAGGGACGGATATTCAGACAATCGTTATCTTGACTTGAACTACATCACTCGCCGCTTGAAAGAGCTGGCTAAGGAGCTGGAGGTTCCTGTGGTCATTCTTTCCCAGTTGAATCGTCACAGGATTGATGGTGAAGGATTGGAGGAGAAACGTCCGCGTCTGGCTGATTTGAGGGATAGTGGAACTGTGGCAGATGACAGTGATATGGTTATCTTGTTGCATCGTCCAGAGTATTATCATATTTATTCGGATGAGCGGGGAAATGACCTTCATGGTCTGATAGAGATAAGTGTGCCCAAGAATCGACTGGGACCTTTGGGACGTTGCTATGCCAAGTTCAATACTTCTACTGGTTTGATGAGTGATGCATCCGATCTGGTTGATAACATGGGTTTTGAAGTTTCAGATCCGTTAAAGAAGAAGGGTAGCATTCCACCACCACCTCCTTTATCTGATTCTTTGGGTCCGCTACCGTTTTGATGGTTGGTATTTTCCAAATATTTGGTAGTGACAGGGAGTCTTAATAGCTTTGTTCAGCATAAGGAATATATAAAATGTGCAGACCTAGTTATTTAGTCTGCACATTTTTCTTTTTTGAATTTCTCCTGTAAGTTAAAAGCTGACACCCAGCTTCAGAAGGCGCATGACTATTGATGTCTGACTACGTCCCATGAGTTGAGAGATCTGCTTGATACTCATGCCATCTGAGAATAGCTTCAAGAGATATGCATCTCCCTTTCTGCCCCATCGTTTATTGGCATTCCTATGAGGGCTATAATCCTCTTTGAGTCTTTCTGGATGGAGGAATTCCGTTACGAAGACGGAAGGACACTTGGTGTGGTACATGATGAATGTTCTTGTCTTGGCTCTTGTGATTGCCACATAGAACAAACGCCGCTCCTCTCCATAAGGGTATTCATCACCCTTGCCAAGAATGAGATTGAGAATAGGATCATCATTCATCAAAGATGGAAAACCAAAGGTATCTTTATTGCATTGAAGCAAGATGACATAATCTGCCTCCAGTCCCTTTGACTTATGAACCGTGAGGAACTCTATTTCCCTTCCGTTGATGATATAGAAGAACTTGTTGCCTCTTTTCACGCTTTGGAAGTTATGGGACAGATAGTAGTCATCAAAGGAATATCTACCAAGGAGGAATACGGATTTGTCACTTGGAATGCTGGCTATGATACTGCTGACAGTAAATGCATAGTTATATCTGTCATATTCATAGAACAGCATATCTGTATGGGCCGATTCATTGAATGGAGAGATGTGCTTTGCTATCTGTACCGGGTTCCTCTGGATGAACTCAGAAGACAGTTTTACCAGAGGATTACCGAATCGATAGGTGGTTTCTATCTTTTTCAAGTCCGTATGCCCAAAGAAGCTTTCGAAATCCGTAAACAAAGAGAGGTCACTTCCGGAGAATCGGTAGATGGATTGCCAGTCATCTCCCACACAGAAGAGCTTGGACTTAGGTTCACCTTTTCTCAGGGCTTGCAGAAATCTGTATCGATCCATGGATATATCCTGGAACTCATCTACAATGATATACTCATAAGGACTTTGTTGCCATTTCTCACAGAGCTTGGTAGCTTCAAGGATGATGTCAGTAAAATCCTTCTGCTGGCTATTCTCCATACACTCCACATACTTCTCATACACTGGGCAGATGATGTTATCAATGATGAATAGGCTTCTCTCGTCATGTGCCTTATTGGCCAGGTTCCTGATTTCAGAAATACTCTTGCAGTTGGTTTTCATCAGTGTAATGAAGGTAACTGCGAGGCGGATGAATACCTTTTCCTCCTTGCTGTTTTTAGGCAGAACCATATCATAGAGCTTTTCTCCTGGTATTTCTGCAAATGGAACACCTTCTTTCTTTAAAAGCTTCTTCACTTTTTCTGCTATATCGAAATAATGGAAATCAGCACTGCTGGTTTCTATGAGCGTGGTACCAAACTTTCTGTGGAGTTCTCTTTTCCAGGTGATCCCATCGCCATATCGCTTATTGCATTCCTCGTATGAAATGCCTTTGCTTTCAGCAAACCACATGGGAACCATACCGTGCTCGTCCACTCCAAAATTCTCCAGGTAGAGTCGCTTCTGAATGCCATTTTTTTCATAGTGGATACTGAAATCAGGTCTGTACTGGCTATGATATTCGTCTAAGACCTGATGCTCATAAGCTTCTTCATATCTGAATTTGAGCCCAAGAGAGGAAAGAACAAAGCATAGCTTTTTCTCCTCTTCACTTCTTACGTAAACAGGTTTGCCATCCATGTCTGGCATTACAGCCTTGATCCTGTTATCTTTCATGGAGGCAAGTTTTTGGCGTTTTTGCTTTAATCTTTTCTCCTCATCAGTTTCCTGTACCTGGTAATCGATGAAATATACCAGAATTGCCTGCTTGAATTTTTCATCCTCAAGGAGTTGATGGAAGATTGAAACAAAGAGAGAATCTGTATTGTCACAGATGCTCGGTTTGGCTTTCTGCTCTCTGGCGATGATATCCAATGCCAGTTTATGGAAGGTATAACCTCTTAGCCCCTGGATATCCATTCTGTCTGTCAATTCAGCTGCAGCCTTGTTGGTATAGCTGATGAGCAAGATCTTTTTGGGATCTACGTGCTTGATTTCAGTTAGATATTTGACCTTTCCTACTATAGAGGAGGTCTTGCCACTGCCAGCACTGCTTACTACCAGGCAATTGTCTTCCTCTGAAATGATAGCCTTTCTCTGTTGCAGGTCCAAAGGATACTTGAGGATATGGTCAAAGAAATCCTTCGTAGCTTTGATGTTTCTATCTTCCTGCTGAGCATTGTGCTGCTTAACCAGGTTGGATATGTGTTCATATTGATAGATGAAGTCTGTTATCTTTTCATCTGTGATGGAAAAGATATTCATTCTTTTAAGGAGTGAGCTAAGTTCCACGTAGAGGGGATTGAAGAAGTCTTTAATTTCTCTTTCATTTTCATGGGTAATGAAAGAGTCAGCAAACTTGCTCTCAACGAAATCATTTATGTCATCATGACTCTTGGGCCTCTCGTTTATTTCATTTTCTAGCTGTCTCTTTCCTGCGTCATAACCATAGAGCTCTTCTGTGATTGATTCATTTTTATCCTTCACGATAGCTTGAAGCCGTCTTCTGATGCAGACGTACAAACTGACAGCTATCACAATGATGGCTGCTAATCCGAGAACTATCGGTATGTCTATGGACATATCTGTCATTATAGATTCAATTAATGTTTTCTTACTTCTAATCAGATAGATTCATGATACTGATTGTTTTCATCTTTTTTCTGCTGCAAAGGTAATAAAAAAACTGATACAATAGAACTCTAAGACTGAAAAAGATGGCTCATGGAAAAATATGTTCTTGAATTGACGAGCAATATCGTCATAGTTAATAGTTGAAACAATTGTTTTAAGATAGTGATATGATGCAAAAACATAAAGGTTTATGGATAGGACTCTGCAAAATGCGGACTCCTATCCATAGTTATTTGGACGCAGGAGCTTCCATTTTTCCTGACTTGCCGAATTCTGTCTGTATCTTCTTGATCATATCTTTCACTTCCTGATCGATGCGGTTGAAGTTGTTATAGAAGATACGTTCTTTGGCATCAGTGGACTTGAAGTTATAGAATATGGGGAGAGGGTAGTTCTTGTAGTCTGCTTCCTCTGCCTTGATCTCGTCCATGTTGAAGTTTGTCTTGCAGAAGAACTTGGAGGTTTTGAACTCTTCTGCTTCTTGGATATTCATGGAGCCGTTCTTGCCGGTTTTGGTAACAGTGAAGTCTCTGGCTGTCTGTCCGCAGATCCAACCGGATGCCATGTCACTGATTTTTGAAGCTGGTACCAGGCTATCCATGTTCTCATTGAGGTTGATGGATGTACGGTCTCTATCAATGGTGATACCCTTTTTGAGCTGGACAACCTTACCGAAGATATCACCTGAGAGCCAATCCAGGGTATCCTTGCTTCTGGCCGAACCGCTGATGACATTACCCACAGTGGTGATGATTTTGTCTTTACCCACCTTACCATAGTCGGCTTCCAGCTGTGGAAGTTCCTGAAATCCAAGCGTTACTGCCACCTTGTTGCTTCGGGCAGTACCAATGAGACGGTCTATCTTGTGGAAATAGAGAGTCGGCAGCTCATCCACAATGATGCTTACAGGGACGTTCTTGCCCTGCCCACTGTTGACTCGGGTTACCAGTCGGTTGAGAATCAAAGCATTCAGAGCTCCGATGATACTTTCCATTTCCGGGTCATTTGCGATAAGCAGATAGCTTGGATTTTTAGGATCAGAAACCTTCAGGTCGAAATCATCTCCGCTGAACACCCAGTAGGCTTCCTTGGTAGCTAGGCGCGATGTCTGAACTCGAAGCGTACCGATCATACCTTCCAGCTGTTCCATGGCTTTGTTGTCGAAGGCTGTCTTGAATGGTCCCAGGAGTGGATAGACCTCTGGGTCTGTGACCAGAACCTCGAAAATCTCCTCATAGGAATGGTTCAGGAAGGATAGCACATGGGGCATGTCGGAGTACTGGCCTTTCCAGTAGGCAGGTTCTACCAGTTTATCCATCTGCCCCAGGCAACCTTTTGCGTACACTCTACCTGTAAGACGCTTATGATGTGTCTCCGGGTCTTCGCTATATTCTGCATCCAGTTCATTACCCTGTTCATCGTATGGCTTCTTGCCGTAGTTGACGAAGAAGTAGATACAGGCAGCCAGGAAGTTGGTTGCGGATGTCTGGAAGAACTGGTCGCTACCTCCTCCTGAACCTTTTTGACCTTTCTGAAGAGATTCTATCAGGGTTTCGGCAGTTTCCTGGGCGGCAGCCAGGTTGCCGATATACTTTTGCTGGATAGGGTTGACCCTGCAGCTGTATTCCACGTTAACGAAGTTGATGATTCGGAACTTACATCCTTCGGGGAGTCTGTTCTGTTCCTTGTTCTTTCTATAGTGGTAGTAGAGCTTGGTGGCCAGAGTGGGGAACTTATAGTCATACACCACCATGGAGAAGCCCTTTTGGGAGTGCTGTCTGATATAGGGTTCTATCACCGAGAAGGTCTTACCGGAACCAGGAGTTCCCACAACCCATGTTCCTCTGAAGGGATTGATGATGTTGATCCAGCCATGTCGGAACTTCCCCTGGTAGTAGAATCGCATCGGGATATTTACGGAGTAGGCGTTGCTGACGCATTCTGTAGATTGCTCGAAACTCTCGTTCTCCAGGTTGAAACGGTCTTTGAGCATGCCGCTTCTGAAGTATTTGGAAATGTTGTCCAGGGCTACATGTACCAGAATCGTTCCTACTATGGAGAGCAGCATATATAGCCAGATGTTTCCCCTCAGGATTCCTATCTTGAAGTTCCAGTCCCAGTAGTAGATACCCACGGACAAAAGGGTAATCAGGAGGCCGGAGGATATAGGCCAGAAGACCATGCGCCTGGCATCATACTCGATCTGCTTCTTGTTCTTGGTGCCGATGCAGGTGATGATGACCATGATCAGGGTCACGATTTTGCTGTAGGGCAGGAACTGATACACAGACAGATGCTGGAGTTGGCTGTGGATACCCGTAATGATGCCTCCCAGGAAGTCCAGGTCTTCGGGGCTGAAGGCATACATGAAGAATTCCAGCAGGAGTGTCACGTAAATGACGCCCCTAAAGAGGGTATAGGTTCCCTGTAATTCTTTTGATTCTTCCATTTCTTACTTGTTATGTTTGACACTGATGGCTTTTTGCATCCATCGTTTCTGCGAGGATGTGACAATCTCCGTCATGGTTCTGGTGCGCTTGGGATTACCCCGAAGTTCAAACCACGAGTCCATGAGGGCGGTATAGGATACAAGCCTGTTCATCTTTCTCATCTTGTAGTTAAGAGCCCTCAGGCTTCTTCTGACATTGCTCATGCCCTGGATTCTCTCCTGGGTGGTCATCTTTGCATTCTGATCCTTATCTTGCTTCAAGGGTACCAGATGCTGGATGTCTCCTGCAATCTGGATACCGTTTTCTACAATATCCGTATAGATATTGTTTTTCCGCTCAGAGACAGCCACAGCAATGAGGTTGGCAGGACAAGCTGAGCAGGTCTGCTTGAGCTGACGGATGTTTTTGAATGCCTGATCCACCTCGAAATAGATACCATAAGCCTCTGCAGCGATGCTTAAGATGTCACCAAAACTGTCAAGATAGTCATTGAACTGCTTCTGAAAATCAGTGATTTCTTCCATTTCCTCCTTCAGGAACTTATGACCGGTGAGATTGAGTCCCATGGCTTTCTTCTGAGCCAGCAGAGTTTGCTTGGCTTGCTTGGCATAGGTGGTGAAAAGCGCGGCTCTTGTCACATCTCCTCCGCTCAGGGCCTTTGCCTGGAGAGAGGAGGAGAAATACTCCCAATGATATGATATATTGCTTCATCTCTTAGTTCTTCATTATTTAAACCATGGTTTATGTTCTTGCCTTACCCTGTAGAACCTAGCCACCTGCTTCATGGCCTTGGCTTGACGCTTTCGGGCATCAGAAGCTATCATGGCATTTGTTTTCTCTATTTTGCCTGCGATGGCACGATTCCACACATCTTCAAAATCATAGATGGTGATGCTAAGTGTCAGGCTGCGGAGCTTTTTATTCAATTGCTCCAGTTCACTGCTCAGCTGCCAGAGGAGCATGGTGCGTTCTGCACCAGTGAGCATGCTTTCCTTACCTCCTTTTTTAATGACCTTATTTAATATACGGTAGGTTTTGGCAAGTTCAGCTGCCGCTTCCATATAGAGGTTGTTCATACTCATGGTAGCAAAAGTTCCTTCAGGATTGATTCTTCTGGCAAGGTCTAGCTCCCAAAGATGGGTAAGTGTTTGCATGCCATCTTGAAACAAGGTGGATGCCAGAGCTATCTTTTCGGCATAACCCTGTGCAGTGGTGAGATAGGCGTTATACTGTTTTTCCCATTTCTTCATGATGTTTGCTTCCTTCACCATGGTTCCCTGCACACCCGCCAGGTTTTCCATTCCATCAGTCTGGCTTTTCACCTGACCATTAATTCTAGCCTCTCCCTGCTGGATGGCTGCGTATTCCAAGGGGTTGGAGGTCACTGCTCCTTGTGCATGACACTTGATGCCAAATGCCCAGCAAAGCAGAGTAATCAGCAGGATTTGCCTGTCAACTGTTAATTTCATAAATACCCTTTCTTTTTTGGTTGTATTCTACTCTTCTTCGGATTTCTCCCACAATATCCTTGCTTGCGTCGATTCCCACCATTTTAAGACAGCCATTGGTTCGGTCACGGCTAAGGACAAAGACCGTTTTGATACCGAACAATAGCTGTAGAAGGTTTTGCTGCTGCTCATAATCCACCACACGGTAGAGCTCTATATAGTGGGTTGTTCTTGCCATAAGTCCCTTTTTGATGATGATCTGTTCAGAGGTTATCGTGTAACTGGTCATCAGCAGAGATAAGATGCTGACTATGACACCAACTCCACACATGAAGGCGAGGGTATGGAAGCCCAAAATCCAGTTCGTGGAGGAGGGATTATCCATCCCTGCCAAAACCAATATCAACGGAACAAAAAACAGATGTGTAAGAATGATGTACCTAAAGCAAGGACGCAGCGTCATCCGTTGATATGTATTTTTTTCATTGTTATGCATATGATATGGATTGATTGTTATTCTTTGAAAGGAGAGAGGGACTAGATGCCCATTCCCCTTCCTTCGCCCCTAGATAGAGACTCTTCATGATTGAAATTCTCAAACTTGGCAGCGGCCACCTCGGCAGGAGATACCACCCCTGGTTTATAATAAACTCCCTTATGTTCATAGATGTCCGGACGTGGCATGGCCGGTCTTGCCAGGCTGCTGGCTACATCCAAACCTGTGGTTACAGCTGCTAGTATGGCTGCTCCCAGATTAAACCCGTGACCATCCTTGGTATGCATCTTGACTTCTGGGAAGAGCTTGTCAAAGAGCTTCATCCTCTGATAGTCGTTGACCGTCAGGAACTTGTTATACTCCTTTTGGGTTATCTCGTGGGAAAATACATTACCGTCGATGACAGCTGACATCTTATATTTGCCTTCTATGACATTTCCATCGGCATCTTTCAGACGTTCTACAGCGATGTCACTGACCTCGGTGGCTCGTCCATGTTCACCGTCTCTTCTCCACTGTTTGCTTGGTTTGAGGTTCTCCAGTCCTTCTCCATTGACCTTTGCATCTCCCAGCAAGGCAATTCTGGTTTCCTTTTGGAGTTGTTCCAATGATATGTTTCCCAAGGATTTACTCTCTGAGGCAAAAAGCTGCTGAAGGTCTTTTTTCGAGAGTGATTCAACATGAAACCCACGTTGCTTGAGGAAGCTGGCCATACGTTCGTTGCTATAGCCAGTATTGAGATTCTGTTCTGCTTTGGACAGTGGGAGCTGGATTTCCTTCATCACTTCCAGCTTGTTGCCTTTTTCATCCTTGAGAGGAAGAAGCTGGATGAGCATTTTGGCTCTTTCTTCATTGCTGGCATTTTTGAAATTCTGATAATCCTTCTCTGAAATCTTGAACGACCACATGCCCACATCCTTGGAATCTCGCAGGTTCAGAAGATAGTCGCCGGAAATCTGATCCCTCCAAGCCATGGCTGATGTAATATAGGCCTTGGTTGATTCACCCACCAAACTATAATTGCCTTCAAGAGTAACTACTCCATGGGCTTTGTCCAGATTGCCTGAGAGGAAGGTATCTTCATTTTTGCCATTGGATGCAGCTTTGATCTTTACCTCGTCAAAAACCTTGTCAAATAGCACAAGGCGATGCTCGTCATCATAGTTGATGAATTTGATGTATTCATCTTTGGATATCTCGCGGCTCATGATCTGATTATTGATGACGGCAGTCATTCTGAATGATGTTTTCTCGCCATCATGAGTAGGGTAGGCCTGGATTTCTCCCACACTCACCCTTCTTCCATCCTTGACGGGAAGGTAGAAGCCTTTGTCCTCAGAGAGCATTCTTCCATCCGCCACTCCAATGGAGTTCCATTTGTCTATATAGCCTGTATGATAGCTGGCACGGGAGTGCTCCAAAGCAATGACGTCAAGCTGCTTTTGGTGATGAGTGGCTTCTGCATGGCTGATAAAGAGCTCTTTTTCCACCTCAGGCTTGAGACAGATACTCACATAATCCTTGGAGTTGAGCATCTGCCGGGTAATCTGATCCTTGAAATCACCTTCTATCACCTGGTTGATGATTGAAAGGCGCTCATCGATGGTTACAACTTTGTCCTGTTTGGAGCTTTTTTTACCCGAAGGTTTGAAGTTTTCCGCCATGAGCTTGGCAAGTTCCTCATCCTTCAGCTCATACAGCAGATTTCTATTCACCTGGGAGGACTTGATTGTTAGGGTCTTGTTTTTCTCATCAATGATGACCCCATGGGTGGAGAGCATATGTTGGAAGAGCTCTGGCGTAGGATAGAGGTTGGTACCCATTACCTTATCAAGTGGTTCTGCCTGTCCCTGTGGACGGACGAGAACTTTTGGCTTGGCTTGAATCTCCAGAGAACTGAGTGGATCGGTAGCCTGGTTTCCCTTGTCATAGAAACCATATGCACCGCTCTTGAACTCTCCTGGTTTGAGTTTTCCGTCGGGACGGTCAATGACTACCGGAGCTGAGGACGCAAAATAAGGTCTGCCCTCAATTCGTCTTATATGGAAGCCTCTATGAGAAAGCATCGCATATCTATCCATGAAGTTGTTGAATCTGCCATATCTGGCTCCCATGAAAGGACCAAAGCGCGGTTCTCGGTAGCCATACTCTCCATCCATGATAGTATGTCCCCATAGTCCGTGGTTTACCGGTGAGTTGGCATTCTTGGCTGTGGCCCATGCACCCGGCATATAATAGTCATTTCTAACTATGGATGTAAAAGTCTCATAGGCTTTTTTATTCCATGAGTTGGTTCCTCCGTTTCTAAGGTTTTCCACCTGCTTTGAGGTGAGGTCATAATACCTTGGAGTGGAAGAGTTATGTGCCAGGGTTACAAGCTGAAACTGCCCGGTAGGAGTTTGGATAAGATGGGCTTGCATACCATTGGCATTCAACGTGGCCTGGAGCTGGGGTGCTATATCCCAATTCCTAGGGTTTGTATTTTTTCTTAGAACACTCATTTTTTACTGTTTATCATCTGGTGCTTGATACTTTGAAAGAATGACGCATGTATGGCGGTTGGCAGTATAGGGTTTGTAGATATTGATACCACCTTGGCTGATTCCACGGAGTCGTTCTTTCTCTACTCCTGCGTCAATCAGGAGCTTGGCGATATATTTGGCTCTTTTGATACTGAGCTTTCTGTTATGCTGCTTAGAACCAGTTTGGCTGTCTGCAGCACCGATGACCTTGGCCTTGAGGTTATATTCCTTCATGGCTGCCGCTATTTCTGCGATTTCCACCTTTTGTTGCGCATCAATCAGGTCTGTGGTATTGATCTTGAAGAAGAAAAGTATCGGTGCATCGAAATGATTCCTCAAGTTGCTCTTTTCCATTTCTTCCTTAGCCTTCACCCTTTCTGTGAGTTGTTTTAATCCACGATAGTTATTCTTTGGGAAGGACATGGGTGCAGTTTCTGCTACTGGAGCTCTATAGATAAGTCCAGGATTCTGTTTGTGGTTCCAGCCCTGCTTACCTATATCAAGTGTCAATCCCATTTTGGCACTGATCAGATTATCCTTGAAGCGATTCCCGTTACCCATACCATCGAAACTCTCCCTGGTGGTGATTCCACCAAATTCTGCACTGACACTGAGACGACCGGCCACTCGATAGCTGCACAATAAGCCATAGTTGATGGCAAACAGTGATTTATGGAGGGTGGAGTTATGGATTGTACCAGCTCCTATAAAGGGTACGAATTTCCATTTGGACATGTTCTCGTTCTTTTCCTGATGAAATGCAGATACATTCAACATCAGATCCAGATGGTAGTTTCTGAAATCATGCTTCTCCAGATGAGCAGTTTTGAATTTCAGACCTTCAAAGGAAAAACGCGTGCCAAAATAAGGGGTTTGCCATTTTCCCAAGGCAACCTGGAGTGAGGGTGTGGTTCTATCAAAGAGATCGCCGCATCCTTGAGTGGTTCCGGCAAATGCTGTTGCAGCCAGTTTTCCTGATACATACCAATTGGACAAAATGCCAGACGGATGGAATCCATTCTCCGGTATGTCTTGTGAACCTGGAGTCGTAGCTGTAGTTTCCATTGATGTTGAAGAGGCATAAGATGCCACATAGTTCTTTTCATCCTCTGAGAAGACGACCTGGCCTTGTACGGCAACGGCACTCATGAAGAGGCCCAGGAATGATAGTCTTAATCTTTTCATTCGTTCTTTTTCTATTGTTATATATAATAATGTATAATGGGATTATGTCTTGGATGCAAGATAGTCGTATTTATAAAGCTTATAGCGGTTGATGATTTTCTCGCAGCTTCTTACATAGTGGATGTTGGTAGCATAACCGGCAGCCTTGATTCCCCTAAGCCAATTCTTGTGGTCTGTGGGGGCATACTGATGGCATCGTCTGTAGCGCTCACTCATCAAAAGCCTGGAATGATATTCCATACTTTCTTCCGGAGAAGAGAAATTGCAGAACTTTTCGTTTTCCCTGTCATCGTCATGGATGCTGTAGGGAAGACCTTTTTCTATCCAGCGGCTGCTGGCTTTTATACCAAAGAAGTTATGTTCTGATCTTGCCAGCTTACTTGTGCCCCATCCACTTTCAAATGCCATTTGGGATAGTATCACCGATGCCGGAATTCCATACTTCCTTTGCTGATGCATGGCTTGTGGGGCATAGGTCCTCAGGAAATCCTCAGGACTTAGCTTGATATCCTTATTAAGCCCCAATGCATCTACAGCTTTAAGTTGGGTGTCCCTTACGAAAGTAAGCAGATGGTAGGGATTCTCTATTTTACCATGAAGCCTGCAGGAAATATGCAGATGTGGTCCGGTAGCCCTTCCTGTCGATCCGCTTCTTCCTAATTCCTGTCCCGCATAAACCAGTTCATCTTCTTTGACCCAGATTTCAGAAAGGTGGCAATAGCTGATGGTATAGTTGCCGGCTTTCAGGGTAATGAAGTTACCAGACATTGGGTCATAGCCCACTCTTTTAATCTCTGCATCGAACATGGCAAATACGACTTCGTATTTAGCCTCCAGGTCAATTCCCTGATGAAACCTGCCTTTTCCCGTAAAGGGGTCAGCTCTTTTACCATAGGAGGAGCTGATATGGATGCTTTTTAAGGGATAGCTGACGCTTTGGTATTTCTCTATCCAGTAGTTCATGTCATCCGTATGCATCTGTGCCAGTGCCTGAAAGGGCAGGAAAATGTGGCACAGAATTATCCATTTGAGTCTTTTTTTCATGTCACCTTATTTATTATGATGGTGCAAAGGTAAAAGGAATGTTTTTAAATATTTGAGAGATATAAATCGATTTTCATTTTTAACATAAAAACGCCATTTCTGTCAAGATACAGTCTGAAAAGTGTTAATTTTTCATTTTGATTATGCAGAGGTGGTTGAAATCAGAAAAATCAGTTAACTTTGCGGCAAAAAACAAGAAATATGAATAAAGTAGAAAGATTTCAGGATAGCGAGATTCCTTACGAGTTGCTAGCCTCATTTGGTCTCACACAGGAGATGGTAGAAGATCTTCCCATGAAGGTTTTGGAACAGTTGCTTTCGGGGCAGCGTACACCGCTTCTGCCCATTAGTATTCAGGATAGTGAAGGTAAAGCTGGCAATTACCTCGCAAGGCTTTCCTTGGTAAGAGTAGAGGATGGCATTGATGTCATGCTCATGCCTTACAAGGAGAGTACCTTGCTGGAGGAATTTGGGGAGCAGCAGCAAAGCATCCTCAGGAATGGAAGCGCTTTATACTCAGAGCAGGATGCCCTTTATTACCAGTTGGATGCTTCCACTCATCAGATTTTGTCCATGCCTTCTCATGTGATTGAGCATAACATCCAGGTACTCGGAAAGAGCATTGATATGGTAAGTAGTGATGTTGAGCAACTTATGCATGGTGAAATTCTATGCCTGAGCAAGGAAAACTCGCCTGTAACCGTTGGTATCGACTTGACAGAGGACGTGGGTATTAGAATAGTTAATGGTGATAGAGTTGCCTGGGAGAAGGAAGTAGCAGGAGAAAATCTTCCATTATATAACTTTGGCATTAATGGATGTTGGGTAAATGACGGAGCCTTATCTTACGTTAGAGAAGAAGATTATACCCAGGAGATGATAGATGCCTTGGAAGAGAAGGCAAATCAAGTGAGAAGTAACGCTCTTCATCGATAACGCTAATGAATTATTTATCATAGGTATGATACTTTCAGGTTACTATGAGGAGCATGAGCTTCTCTCGTGGTATGAGCAGGGAGACATCTCTGCTCTTCAGTATATTGAGCATCATTCACCGGGAATGAGCGATAGGTTCAAGGAGTGGTGTCACCGACATGCCTGCACGGAGGATGAAGAGGCAGCTATGGATTTTTTGGATGAATATAATGGTCTATTCCTTGATTCTGAGGAGCTTTCTTCGGAAAAGTCCAACAGTATTGATAATGGGATGTTTGAGAATTGGCGAAAAGATACCCAGTTGCTCAATGACCTTTGCAGTTCTCATGCTGCACTGCATATCTCCCTTTGGTGTTACAGAAATCCCACCTCTCATGATAAGCATTGCTGTGCCGGGGTTTTGAATGTATCCATGGAGGATATTGAAAAATGGTGGAATGTCGTGGATTTCCTAAATTTTGAGAATAATGGTCATTTTCAGCCTATCAGATTGGATGAAAATACGTTGGACAAGGCTATCAAGCAGATTTGCCAACAATACATATAGATTTTGTTTTAGTATTCTATAAAATCACATTTGTATCAGTTCTTCATTGCCATTCTGCATGTTAGATTAATTGTTCCTCGTGAGAGGCGCTATCACTTTTTTATAAAATTAAAGAGCATTTTAAAATGGCAATTTTTTACATTGTAGGATTCATATAGTCTGTGAAGGATTGTATGGATTAAAAGATATCAAGAGGGTGGATCATGGACAGATGACACACCCTCTTGTTTTTGATTTTAAGTTAGTCCAAAACCTAACTAATAGATATTATCTATGATAAGATAACAAAAAACTTTCGTTTATCTATCATAAAAACCGTATCTTTGCAGCAAATTTCAAATAAACAAGATTAAAATGGAAACAAGAAAAGAAATTGCAGCAGAAAAGAAGCGTTGTGGATCTCATAACTGTACCCAGGCAGTGGTTTGTACCTATCATGATTATACAGGTATAGACGAAGATACCCTCAAGAATGTAGGCAATGCCTTTGCAGCGGGAATGGGAAATATGGAAGGAACCTGCGGTGCCCTCGTAGGAGCAGGTGTGGTATTGGGCCTTGCCACCAAGGATAAGGCAAAGTCTATCAAGGCGATGAGACAGATCATGACCCAATTCCAGCAGCGCAACGGAGCTACCCAGTGCAAGTTTCTCAAGGGTGTAGGTACGGGAAAGATCCTCAGAGAATGCCCGCTCTGCGTTGCCGATGCGGCAGAATTCCTGGAAGAACAGTTGGATAAACTAACCGATCAGTAGAAAACGATGGCAAAATACAAGGCTCAAAGCGAGCACGACCGCTGCGTGGCATGTGGTGTTTGCGTAAAGGTATGTCCCAAGGAAGCTGTCAGCATCAACCGGGAATGTTATGCAATAGTGAATGAGGATCTGTGCATAGGCTGCGGCATCTGTGAAAAGAACTGTCCGGCAGGAGTCATGCACAAGGTATTGAGATAACAGATAAAAAGCATTTTTATGGCAAGACAAAAAAGCAAGAAGTGGAGTGATTATCTGTGGCTGGTATCCGCCACCTATTTCACCCTTGGATTCTTCAATATCGTGTTTGCGTGGCTGGGAGTCATCTGTTTTATGATTCCGCTGTTTATGGCAGTTTTCGGAGGCGGCAAGGGATATTGCAACAACTATTGTGGACGAGGTCAGCTTTTCCTGCAGATAGGAAATACCCTGGGATGGTCGCGCAGGAAGGTAGCGCCAAGATGGTTATCATCCAAATGGTTCCGTCATGGATTCCTGCTGTTCTTCATGTTCTTCTTCATCCAGATGATCATCCTCACAGTGATGGTGGCAAAGGGAGCAGAGAATCTCCATCAGACCATTCATCTGCTCTGGACCTTTGATGTTCCCTGGCACTGGGCATATCCTGTAGAGATAGAACCCTGGAAGGCTCAATTTGCCTTCGGTCTCTATGGCATCATGCTCACTTCCCTGATAGTGGGTGTGCTTCTCACCATCTTCTACCGTCCGAGAACCTGGTGTGTTTTCTGTCCGATGGGCAACATGACTCAACTCATCTGCAAGCTCAAGGCAAGATAAGCCCTGTACTTGGCTGATATAAATAGAATAACGATATGAATGTACAGCAACTGAAATATATTGTGGCACTCAACCGCTTTCGCAATTTTGCGAGAGCGGCAGAGGCTTGCCAGGTTTCGCAGCCCACGCTCAGTGCCATGCTTGTGAAACTGGAGGAAGAACTGGATACCCGTATCTTCGAAAGAAACAACAAGGCCGTATCTCCCACTACGGCAGGCAAGAAGATTATCCGTCAGGCAGAAACGGCATTGCAGGAGATAGAACGCATCCAGGAAATCGTGATGGAAGATAAGGGTGAAATAGGCGGAAGTCTGTCGCTCGCCGTGGGACCAACCATTGCCCCCTACATCCTGCCCAAGTTCATCAGATACTATCGGGAAAACTATCCATCGGTAGATCTCAACATCCAGGAACTGAAAGCTGATTTCATGCTCGATTCCCTGCTTCGTGGCGAGACGGATGCCGGCATAGCCATTTCCGACAATATACGAGAAGGCATTCTGGAGATACCGCTCTACACGGAGAAGTTCTATGTGTATCTTGCCGAGAGCTGCTGGCGCAAGCTCCCTGTTTTCAAGCCAGAGAATCTGGAGTATGAGAACATGTGGATTATGAAGGAGGCACAGTGTCTGCGCAACAGTGCCTTTTCGTTCTGCAAGGCGCGCAGCAAGGGTCATCATATCTATGAGGCAGGCAGCATTGAGACTCTGATAAGGATAGTGGATGAGAATGGTGGCTTCACCATCATTCCAGAGATGCACCTCCCTTTCCTGAGTGAGGAACAGAAGAGGAATGTAAGAAAGATAGAAGGAGATTATCTGTCGCAGCGGCGCATATCGCTCTATATCAGGGAGGATTACATCCGTGAGCGGATGCTGAACACCCTAGTCGATACCCTCAAGATATTCATTCCAGAGGAGATGATGGGAGAAGGCATCAGGAAATACGGCATCAAGCTGTAACTATCAGCCAGATGAGTTGAATACAAGAAAAATCCCCCTTTTTTCTTGCGTAATTAAAATGCATATTGCTCAATATTGAAAAGTAAGAGGGTGTGCCATATATCCGTGGTACACCCTCTTAAGTTTTATTTTTGCGTCTTACTCTATTTTCATCTTACCAGTCTTCTGTAATCGATCCACTTTCTTGTAGCCTCTTCCAAATCTTTTACCTTTCAGACCAATCAGACCACCTTCATAATAATTGATCAGCTCTTGCTTATGGAGTTTGGCTAGCATTGTAGTAAAACTACTGTCCTTAGTATCGGGTCTAAGTCCCATTACTCCCCTTAGCAGGGTTCCTCTGGTTTGTGGAGTAGAATACTGTGAAAGAACGATTTCTACAGCTTTTGCGATACTAAGGTTTTGGCTATCTTTATCATTAAGAGAAAGAGTTATTTCTTTCGGCAAGGATGCAACCAGTTCTTCTTTCCTGGCTTGCTTTGAGAAAGTATCTGTATCCACATTGAGCGTGAGACCCAGGATATCTGACAGGATATTCTTCAGTACATCGATGAACAGTTTGCTATCTTTGCCTTTTAGTTAGTTGCCTTGTTTCCAATAGCGGCTTTTAAAAGCAAGATGAGAGAGGTCATCAATGTCTTCCTGTGTCAATTCAGCCTTGTCTGCAAGACGGTTACTTGCCACATTAAGGAAAGAAGCATAAGAGAAAGTGGAAAACTGACTAGGTATGAGGTATGTATATATGTTCATGTTCTCTTCAGAAGAAGATGGATGCTTGAGATTAATCATGCTCATACCCTTGACAAGCGCAATGAGAAATATCATGCTCTCATAAGTAAGATTCGTCTGTTCATCCATACAGATTCCTGCATAGTCAAGATTCATCCTGGAAATGAAGTTCATGGAAAACAGTCCATAGCCCGTCCATTCAGTGGACTGCAGTAGTGACCTGAGATGGGGATCCTCCGGCAAGCCCAAACCTCTGTTGACACTATCTGTATAGCGGCGCATGGTTTCGACCTTCTCCCAGTGGGTAGAAGGATCCTCAGATTGAGTAGAGTTTCTTACATCTGCAATAATTCCCAAACGGATGACGTCTGGAGATGTTGACTTCTGCAGGAATTCTACGATTCTTGCAAATAAATTGGGTCCCCAATTAGATCGTTCAATCGGAGTATCATAGTAGTCATCTTCATAGATGTCATTATCTAAATTGTCTTGATACATACTGTGGTTTACAATTAATAGAATTTGTTTTACTTAACTGCAAAAATACAAAAAAATATCAGAAGCTCCAAATTTTAACATAAATATTTGAAGGACAAATGCTTATTTTTATATTTATTAGCGTTTTATACCATTATAACTGCTCTAATTTAACAAGAACTATTCTTTCTTATTTAGATTACAGTGATTTCTATATGCCTGTTTATTATTTCATTTTTCTATGTTTGTTTTTCATGATAAAAGTTCAATATAGGTATTCGGTTACAAACCCTCGATTATACTTTGTTAGTAAGCCCTAGGATAGACATTTCCCAGGGCTTACTCTATCTTATATGTTTCAACTTTCCCCCATGAAGGGGGATGGTTTCTTCAGGCTGGCTTCTTTCATTTTCTCCCTGCTTTGAATCTGCAGCCAAGTTTTCCTGACTTTCGACAACTCCATTGCCATCTACATCCATGTCAATTGGAGTCGTGGTGCGCAGATCTATGCTTCTGTCAGATGTCTTCGCTTGGCAAGCCTTTTCTGCATACTGAAAAATAATAGAGGCAGAATGTTCCGCCTGGGAGAGGACGCTCTTGGTAAAAGCAGGATTCTGAGTCAGCAGGCTTTTCCAATATTTGCTGTAGCCAAGACTTCTTACATCAAAATGAAACTTTTGACCTATCATGGCACAGCCAATATGGGCAAGCAGGTCTTCCTTGACAAGATGCTCATACGTATGAAGCTTACATGCCTCTTTTCTGGTGCTGCGAACCAGACCAATTGATAAGTCCCTTAAATAGTTATCTTCTGAGTCAAAGTGACTGGAAGGTGCCATATGAATGACATTTTCCTTTTCGCTATAGCTCACCATATTCTTTTTCCCATCGAAAACAATGAGTGTGGGATAATGGCCTTTGATGGTAAGGGTTCTGAGTTGGGATGAAGAGTCACCCTTGGATGTTTGATAACGGCTTTTAATCTCTTCCCATCTTTCAGGGTACCTCTCAGCGAAATTGGTCTGCTCGATATTATACATCCTTCTGCATCGGCTTTCATCGGCTAAAAGAAACGCTTCCCTGCTGATATCCACCTTAAGATGCTCTTCTTTGAGGTCCTCTTCTGACAAGAAAACGGGAACCTCATAGCCCTCCTTTTCAGTGTAGATAGCTAGAAGGATAGACAACTTGCTATCAAACGCTGCCCCTCCCAAGGTACCTGGGAGAGAGGACATACTCTTAAGCCATGGGAGCTTCGGATAGGTAACCTGAAGGCTCAAACGGTCAGCCATTAAGGCCCCGTATTGTGAAAACGCCTGTTTTTGCAGGTTTTCCTCCGTATGCCATCTACCCTTGATAGGTTCAAAAAACGCTTCTTCCGGACTTTGATAAATTTTATCATTCTCGATGTTCGATGGTTCCTGCTTGGAATCCAGATTTTGAAAAAGATAGTCATTAACCAGAGATGCGAGTTTCTCCTCATATCTGCAAGAGGCTTCCTGGATCTTTTCTTCCATCTGATTCTGGGCTTCCAAATCCATGGTGGTGACATATTCATCATATTCTTCCTCCAGTTTTTCCTGTTGATTTAGAATTTGTTTTACATCAGAATCTGGAGGCAGCAACTCCTTGTTGCCGGAGAGTGGACAAAGTGGATCCTGAAGCGAAAGCACATAGTCTCTCATTAGGAAGACTTCTTCATCTGAATTGGAATGAACTTTTATAGCTTTGACTTCTGCTTCCTTTTGGGGTGACACTTGAACTTCTTGAGCCTTATCCAAATGTTGATTGAAAAGCTCCATTCCACCAAGAATCAGAGGCAATTCCTTGGTAAGTTGATTAACCTGCCTTGTCACTGTCATCTGATTTCTCTTCACCCCGACTATTTGATTGACACCCTCCTCGATCAAGCCCTTTTTGATGAATTGAAGGTCATCTTCGCTTAAAGATACCTCTTTATGTCCTGGATTTCTAAATGCAGAAAGTTTTCCAGTGTTGGAAAGAAGAATACCATCTACATGACCTTTAGTTGTTGGAATTCCATCAGAAGTGGCCGGTATATACAGAATACTATCACCAATCCTGTTTCCCATGGTGTTCATGAGTTTTTCCAAATGAGCATTCAGGCAGTCCTTTTCAACCTGTTGTTCTACAAGTCTTATAAGCGTAACATACTCATGGGCATTTTGTTGGGTAATACATATATTCTGAAGATTATCTCTTCTATCATCCACATACCCACTAACTATCAGGCTATCAGAACTACTCATACTCCAAGACATTGGAAGGAAGTCCTTTTCTGTTTGCTTGAGGTAGAGTGAAGAAGTTTCCTTATCAGGCAGGATACCTGCTGTAATAAGGGGATACGACTGATGGATTATCTCCACCAAGCCCAGAAACTCTTCATGTGCAGTATTCACTCTTTCTCTTATTTCTAACCATTTCTTCAATTCAGAGGGTTGCAGGTTAACTATATCATGAGATTGGATGAGGTCTTGAAATGCTTGCAAGGGTAGGGTATGGAGTATGGGGGCAGATGTAGGACTGCAGAATTGAGAGTAGGCGATGGAGGGCTTTTGAGTCTCATCCCCTTTGATAAACCTCTCAACCTGGATAATGCATTCATTCTTTCCCGATTGATCTTTAAAATACGTACCCACCAGATCAAGTCCATGTTTCTCAGCAATCATAGACTCATATAATGCAGGTAGCTGATAACCTGCTGTCTTGAGCTGTTTCAGTCTTTCTACCTGCTGGCTATTGGATTCCATGACTTCATTATCACCAATCCAGGTTGTCAATTGTCCATTCTGCCATTTGACGGCTGGTAGAGTTGGAGCACACTCAGCCTTGTCTTTTGCCCAATTGCTGAGTTGGAGAGCCCATTTTTCAAGCAGAGTCAGCTCACCTTTGGAACAATTCAGGAACTCAATCTCTTCTCTAGTAAAGAAATGGTCTTTCGGAAATGGTTTCAACGCCTCGTTCAAACTATTTTTGAAGAGACTGTTCCATCCTTTCTTGAGACGATGTCCAATGCCTTTATTGATTTGATCGTTCATATTTTGCTATTCCCGTTGATGAATGAGTAGATAGAATTCATTGCTTGTCATAGGTAGTGACCACTTTGACTGGCAATGAATTTCTATCTAGATTGATTTTTTACCTTATCCCGCAGCTGGGGCCGTTTTTTCCGTGTTCATATCCCAAGGGGAAATCTTATTGACGCGACAGTTCAGCTGAAGATTGTTCTTGAAAACATCAAGCAGCAAGTCACCATGTACTTCCACATAGTTACCGGCCTCTACAGTACATTCAACCGATGGATTGACCATGAAGCTAACCCAGGTAAAGGCACGCTTTTCTCCATCTTTATCTGAAGAGAAGGCAGAGAATACCTTGAAAGCAGAACCCTTCTTGCTTGTCTTGCATTCAATACCCTTTGGACCAATCTTACCTCGGAATTCCATACTTCCTTCCAGACGGTCTTGAGCAGAAGATTCATTCTGTTCAATGGCGCCTTCTGAACGGAGATTGTAATACACGGCTTCTTCCACCTTTCTGATGTAGAGGTTGCCTTTAATAGTTACTCGACGACCGGCAGAATAATTAGCGGCGGTGGTCTGATCACCTTCCGTTGTTACCCCGATATGGAGTTCCTTGACGCTCTTGTCTTTTCCCTCAATAGGGACAACTAAAGTGAAGGCGAGGAATTTTCCCCCTTCCTTGTTCTGTTTCTCTACTGCACTGCTGACGATAATGCCACAGGCTGTTACATTACATTTAATCATATTGTTATAGTTTTAATGATTGATGATACATTTATGTCATGTCAAGCTTGTCTTGAGTCCAACAGCTTGCTTGTTCTCTGGAATCTCAGTTTCAAAGATGGTACTAGCCAGCATCTGCAGCCTGGAAGCATCTACCTTTTCCCTATTTCTTTTAATCAAGGAGGAATCGTCCTTCACTTCTTCAGATTCTGATAACTTTGCATCCTTGTTGACTACTGCCAGCATTTCTGAGGCCTTTATTTTAGCTGCCATGGTCAGAGCTGCAGAAAAGAGTGTCGAGATCAGCTCAGAAAACGCATCCTTTTCATTATCCCTGCCATATTCCTTATTTTGGCTCATCAAATAGGCAAGCCATTTGGTTGGATCATTGGAATGGGTGACATTGGCTAAAAGTTCCTTCCAGTTACTTTCCTTTACCTGCGGTTGAACAGAAGGGGAATATTTGCTTCTTTCCACAGCCAGCAGATCTTCGCCGTTTCTCCAAAGTGGCGTTTGTTTGCCGGTTTTACCCTCTATAGCTGCGAGATAAGAGATTGGATTGAATGCCTCAATCTTACCGGAAAGGTCCTTTATCTTGGTTTCAAAATGAAGGTGGGCGCCACTAGAACGTCCGGTATTGCCTGATATACCTATCTGTTGTCCGGCCTGTACTGTATCTCCAACCTTCACATGAATCTGGCTCAGATGCATATAGGTACATTGAAGTGTGGTTCCATCATCCAGGGCATATTCAACCTTGATCATGTTTCCGGTATCTTTGCCGTAACAGGCAGAAATGACCTTGCCATTGTTTTCTGTAGCATATACAGGCAAATATTTTCCACTAGTGGAAATATCAACCCCTCCATGAAGATGACCACTTCTCTTTTCATGGAACAGACCTGTTACCTTGAGATTCTCGAATTGAATCGGTAAGGCATAATCCTTTGACATGGGAATATGTGGGTTCTTCTGATGCTTGGCATAACCCATTTCAACACCCATCTTCCTGGCTTGAATGACAGCCATCTCATCATATTTGTCAAGATGGTAGCGCTTAATTTCTCCAATCAAGTCGGATTTATAATCTTCCTTGCTGGCATATCCCCCTGCCATAATACCATCAGCCCATCCTTGATAGTCCTGTGAGCTCTTTGAGCCACAATGCTTTTGGTATCTAGGAAGCAGCAGAACCTTGGAATGATCTTCTACACTGGCTCTCACATCCTGGTACACCCGGAAAGCCTCCGGATGATTATGGTCATCTATATGATAGCTGACAGGTCCTTTCCAGGAGCTTCCCTGCTTCACTCCAAAGAAATTGGAGCTTTCTCTGGCCAGTCGGGATGTTCCGAAACTACTTTCAAATCCCATTTGTGCCAAAGTGACAGAAGCAGGAATACCATATTTGATCTGCTGTTCAATGGCTATTGGGGCATACTTTTCATAAAATTCATTTTTATTGATTGCCATATTCTTTCCCTGGTGATAGCCATGGGAACAGCTTCCCATGGCTGGATGTTAACGATGAAATCCTCGATGTGTCTTTGCTTCTTGCTGTACTTCTTCTTTCTGGGGTGTTTCCTGAGGAGCAGCAGTCCTTGCTTCTCTTTCCTGAGCAGGCTGAAGTGATGCTTGGACTGATTGATTGATACGCGGGATAAAGGTAATGGCAGCAACAGCTCTCTTGTAGGCATCCATGTCATCAGCCAGCCAGAGATTATACCATTGTTGTTTGGAAATTGGCTTTTGCATTCTCTCCCCATCTACAGTGGCTATCACTACCTTTGTCTTGGGATCATTTTTGTCTGCGCATATTCTAACCTTTTCCAGGCGGCTCATATCAATGCCATCCGTATTTGGCATGATGAGCTGCTGCTTGGCATCAGGATATCTATAGGCCATATCATAATATTTTTGGGCCAATGCCTTATGCATCTGGAGTTTATTGTCCTTGCCCATTACATTGAAGTAGGCATTCAGATGCTCCTTCATGGGATATATGGAGAAAGACTTCTCGTTTTCAGGCTTGATGAAAAAAGCATATTTGCCCTCTGAGTCCTGAATTGCCTGGAATTTCTCAATCTTTGTTTCCTTTTTCTCCTGCGCTTGACTTGCTACATCCAAGGTTTGAAGAGGAAGAAGAGTGAACTGCTTGAGCTTGCTCACCGTAACTTCCTTATCCTTATAATAGCTGTTTGGCTCCTTGAGGGCAAGACTTCCACCGGCATTATAGAAACTAACCATCTTCACACCTTCTTTCTTCAGGGCAATACCAATTCTAGTCTTGTTCATGCCTGGGACCTCATTATTTACCAAAAGGGAAGCACCGGCAGGAAGAATGATATCGGCAGTTTTCTGCTTTCTGTCGAGTACCACAACCATTTCCTTGGATTCCATGGAAGGCAATCTATTGAGATCTGCCGAGATGGAGTAGTCTTTCCCAGAGGAGAGAACGTCCTTGGAAGGAAGCTGACCACGAATGGCCTCATAATTGACCTTACGTTTCTCTGCCAGGTTATCTATGGTCTCCAACGCAAGGTTTACATCGCGTTCTATGATACCCATGAGATTTCTATTTTCTCTCAGTTCTCTTTCCCAATATGGGATGAGCTTCTGACTGTCCTGTGAGAAAGTTGCCGGTAATCCCTGACGGGCCATCATTACTCCTGCAGTAAGTTCCCTCACAAGCATTTCATGCTTTGCATCATCATCCGGAAGGAAGTTGTTTCTGCCAGAGCGGTCAAGACGACTGTCCACTCCTGTGGTTGCAACCACAGCACGGTAAATATCATTCGCCTTCATAATCGCATTGACGTGCTCATTACCATCCTTTTTGCTCATTCCGCTAATAGTCAGTGTATTTGCCTTGTTATCGAACTTGGCATCCTGTAAAACCATCACACGCTCATACTTAATACCTGAGGACTTGGCTACATTCTCTGCCGTCTGATAGGCCTTAGATAGGATAGATGTAGCAGGAATAACCTGTTTACCTAGTTTTGGTTCATGGACAGTATCACAGATGGCAACCCGGTTACCTGCCCTAATCACCTTAGGCAACACAGTATCAAGAGCATATGAAGGGAAAGAAAGATGAGCAACTTTCTCACCTGCAATATCCTTCTCCGTTGAAGCGATACCAATGATGGGTGAGACTACCTTTGCCTTTTCACCAAAAACTTCATAGAAGTTATCTTTTTTGACCATAATGACCGTTTCCGGGTTCTTTACCTCATGTAATCTTACATATTGGAGAGTCTTCTGCTCTGACGAGGTACCCAGTTTTGAAACAAAGTTCTCAATCTGCGGCCCCTTCTCCTTGATCAGCGAAGAATAGCGTTGCGCATCACTTGATGAAAGGATGGTCTGATCAATATTATAAACGTGGTGTCGCTGACGGTTGGCATGGATGGCATAGTTGGTCTTTTCCATGTCTGGCAAAGAGTTATACTCTTCTCTAGATATCGTATCCGTATGGTCAGCCACGTTCTGATATTCCCATTTCGTCCAGTTGAAAGGAAGCGAGGTTTGCCCTCTCATCACCGGCATATCGTTTTCCTTGGCCTTGTTATAACTCGAATAGAGGTTGGTCTTGAAGCCTTCAAGATCACTCTGCAAGTTCATCATGATGTTGTTGAAGGCAGTGATAGGCTTGAAGGAATCCAGAAACGCAGCATTTTCCTTGCCTTTTTCATTCATCCAAACTCCATCATGATTTTTTGCCCTTTCCAGTGCAGCAAGAAGCAGATCTGCATGAGAGGCAGGATGTGCTTCGCTTTTCTTTTCTTTCTTGGCAGCATTTTCATTGGCAATGGAAGTCATTTCCTGCTGTTTCTTTTCTTCCTCCTACTTTATCATGTGACTCTTCTCTTCATGATAGTTACTATGTTTCTCATCATCAATGATGGCTTTGGCCTCTTTCTCGGCCTCATGCATAGGAACTCCTGTGGCTGCAATCTGCTCAGCTTTGCCTGCAACATCAGTGGTGATATCGCTATCCTCATGTGGAATGGGTTGATTTTCCTGAAAATTCTGGTCAATGACATCCAATTCAGCTTCCATCTGGGATTTCACATTAGCATCAAGAAACGCTTCTTCCTCTTTCTTGTTTTCTGCCGACAGAGATTGATGGGAATCTACCTTTTCATTTCTGATGGGCTGCTTCACCTCTTGACTTTCCATGGTATTGGCGATGTTTTTCACATCCTGGCTAGCATCGCTTTCCAATCCATACCTTTCTATGGAAAGTTGGATATCCTGTTCGCTGACTCTACGTAAGAGTTCATAAGTACCACCCACAGTGTTGTTATAGACAATGGCATAGTGATCATTCTCCACAAGAAGATCATCACCATGCTGTCTAGTTGCATTTTTGAAAGTGTCTTTTTGAAGGAGAGCATCTCCCTGGTCATACTGCTCAGCTAAAACAAGCAAATCTTCCCATTTCTCCAATTTGGTGAGACGGTCAAACTCGTCCGTACTGTCAGTACTCTGCAAATACTGATACGAGAAATAATAATCTCTCTTCTGAGAATCATCTTTCATCCCCTTACTCTCATCTGAATCATTCATATTGCCATTCTGCTTTATGGTTTCATTGACCTCCCCATGAGCATGAAGCTTGGGAAGGAGATTGGCTCCAAGCGAGAGAAGCTTTTCATCACTTACATCGTCAATCCAGCTTCCCAGCACCTCATTGTCCTGAAAATAAGCTCTAAGCTCGGGGAGGCTTTCAACGGCAAGAACAGTATGCTCACTTTCCTTGTCAGAAGTGATATTTTTTATCAGTGACGAGAAATATGCCTCGGCAGAAGAAAGGGATTTTTCCTTTGAATTATCAGGAGTTTCTACATTTTGCTCTTTCTGTTGCTTCATTTCTTCCAATTGTTTATCGTTTTTAATTTGTTCATCAATACCATCGAGATTACCCTCTAAGAGGGCTTTTTCTCCCAGGGCTATTTTCTGCTTGTCTATTTCTTCCAAAATCATGCGCGATGCCTTGTTTACATCTGACATGATGGTAACAATGAACTTGGGTTGCTCACGCAGCGTCTTTATCCAACTATCCACATAGGCGGCATTATTTTCTGAAATTCTACTGGAGAATCCCAATGCATTACCTATGACAAAAGCGGTAGTTTCTGCCACCAACTCTTCCTTGGCATACTCTTCTGAACCAAAAGAGGCCTGAGGAAGACGGTCCAAACGGGACGGATGACCTGTAGAATGAGCCATTTCATGAAGGGCAGAAGAGTAGAACTCCTGTCCATCCTTGAAGATTTCTTCGATATCCTCATGAATATTGAATTGCGTCTTCTTAGGAACCTTGATGAAATCACGCGACTTGTTATAGCTGGCACCTGGTGTTTCCAAATTTACCTGAATAGGGCAGAGCCACTCTTGCTTTTCAAACATTCTGTCAAGAGCAGCATTCTTGTACATACCTGCATCATCCTTCTGAGGAACGGTTTTAAAGCGTGAAAGAATAGTATCATACTTTTTCTTGTTGACCTCTTCCAAGGTAGTTTGGTCTATGTTCCATTCATTATATACCTTCAAATAAGGTCGAACCTGGCATTTTTCCTGTTCATCCTTTGAAAGGAGAAGGAATTTTTCCTCACTCAGGCGCTTGCCGTTTTCATCCTTGACATTCAATCCCCATTTGAACACAGGAACTGACGGTTCTCCTTTCTTGATGAGAGCTCCATTTTCACGTGCCTGCTTAGCTGTCATGTAAACCGGAACATGATAGCCTTTCGTCATGGTATGCATCTGCAGCAGGAAGGCATTTCCTCCTACATAAGTCCATCCCTTGATATTCTGAGGAAGTCCCATCAGGGTTGTACCACTAGTCCATCCCTGTTCCCAGTTTTTCTCCTTGCTGGCCTCCAGGCGTTCTATCATCATATTGGCAAACCTTTCAAGAGCTCTGTCAATACGAGTAGGCTCATTTCCCTGAGGAGCAGCCTTGTTTAATTCTTCGAAATCCATAAATGATATATAATTCGTAATTTACTTGGTTGAAATACTTCGTTTACCTATGATGCTTTACACCTTGTCAGAAATGAAGCCCATCCTATTTGATTCCCTTGGATTGATCCAGGTGCTCTTGCTGACCGATACCCCTTTCATACTCTCCGGCTGCAAGTGCAGAATTTTCATCATATTTTCTTAGCACTGCATTTGCCAGGGTAGATAGAGGAAGGAAGCCTTTCTCATAGGCATCAATAGCCGTTTCAGAGATACCAATGACGCAGGGCTTTCCGTCAACATCAGCAATCATGCTGTTTCCCTTGATGGCAGGGTGGGAGATCCTGGGATTCAAACTTTCCTCCTCATATTTCTTATAGTTGGGATTTTGAACAGCAGTGTTTTTTGCTATTCCAAGTGCTGCATGGCCTGCATTATTCAGCAGGTTAGCACCTCCAAATCCTACCAAAAGAAGCTTTAAGAGAGGGTTTCTGACAAACATGCCTCCAAAGATGGCAGACAGAGGAAGTAGATTATCTTCCAACTGCAGGTTTGGATTCTTACCAGTAAACATGCCGATTATCATATCAGGAAGCATGGCTAAGACATAGCCCATGTTCTTGGTTACATCACCAAAACCAGAAAGACCCACCTTATCCAAAGCATCTTCCCATCCAGAAAACATTTCCTTGGATAATGTAGAATTTTGTTCCTGATTTCCGGATTGAGTTCCCGAATTCTGTATGCCTGCGGGATTATTACCGGTTTCTACATATCCTTCTTGTGGAGTATAAGATGCCGGTATGGCCGTTTGATTGATGATGTCATCGAGCTGTCGCATGTTTTCATCCCATGAATCTTTATGAAGTACAGCTTTTGGAGCAGCATGTTTTTTCTCCAGAATGACTGCAGCTTGTGCATAATCAAAGGCACGCTGGCTTACTTCCTTGTATGTCATATGTCTTCCAGCAACATTAATCCACTCTCTTTTTCTTTTTGACATCTCCATGGCAATGGCATAAAAGCCAGAAGCACATTGTTCCAGCCGCTTCTTATCGAGCTTCAGCATCCAAGAAGCAGGTTGGCTGTTTTCCCTGAAGGGTATGGCTTGCCTGGAAAAGTCTGCCTTTATCTGAGATAGAAGTTTTTCTGCCTGATTTTTATGCCTGGCATAGAAATGATCCATCTCTTTCCTGCTGTATATTGAGAAAGTAGGAGCAGAAGTCTTGATCTTTCGTTCCAGTTGGCTATTAAGCTGATACATTACTTCGGTATTTGCCTTTCTGATGGCATCACTTCCGGTCTGTATCTTTTTGATGGCATCTTCATCGTGAAAGATTTCCTTGCTATCTTGCTTGGCATACTTTTCATTTTGCCAGCCTTTGTTATTACCAATCGCCAAGCCAGCCCTCAGACTTCCGTCAATAGTAGCTCCACTCCAGGCTGAATTCAGGAAAGATGCGGTTTTAGGAGCAACCTTGATTCCTGCCTTGCTGGCTCCTTTTACCAGTAGAGAATTCCCAGATGCATAACCACCCGTCATTGCTGCATCAATAGCCATGGCACCGCTAATAGCCATACCCTGTTCCAGCATATTGGGATTATACAGGTCTTCTGCCTTCTTCTCAATGAGAGAATCATGTTCGCCCTTCTTTGGACCAATTTGGGGGAGCAATCCCAAGAGACTGTCATCCATCGCTTTTCTGGCAATATAGGTGGCACTGTTCTTGGGAACCTTTTCCCTCGCCAATTGTTCGAGAATGAAATCCTGAAATCTCCTAGCCACATAATTTTCTGCAAAAGCTGCTAGTTTTTCTGAACCTTTGCCACCATTTTGTCTTACCAGCTCCCGATAGAAAGAATCGAGAAATGTTTGGTAGTCTTTGGAAAACTTGGCGTCTTTTCCCCACCATGCCTTGCAGCGGCTGATCAAATCATCTGATGTTTTCTTATACCAGGTGCTATTGACTTTAAGTTGCATGTCTGCATTTCTAATCTGCATGTTCACCGGTACGAAAGGGGACGCATTTTGGTTCCAGGAGTCACGAAACTCCCGGCTTTGTTTTTGCCTCAGGCTACGAACCTCATTTGTCAGAGCAGGCGCCATGTAGCGGCTAAAATACTGTCTCATGCAGTAGTCAATCTGCGATAAGCTTTGATATTTGTTTTCGTTTGCCATTATGATAGGAATTAGAAACCGAGGAGCTGCTGACGAGCTTGCTCGATGGCTTTATGATAAACTGTCATCTGTTTGGGATAGAATCTGCTGAGCCAATCTTCCTCTGAAATCTCGTCATTGATGAACTTGATTGCCTGTAGTCGGGTAATCTCAATTGCATTTTCTCCCTTTTCCCTGCCGTTGAACCATGCCTTTGTCCAGCATCTTCTTCCCGATGTATCGAAATACACATAGGCTTCATGCTTGATGTCATAGCTTTCCACTTCAATACTTAAATCAGAAAGTGGATCCATCACTAATCCATCTTGGGCAACTTGATGAGAAAGTTTTTTTTTTGAGTCTCACTCCAGGAAGCCGGACATGCATTGTAACGCAACCATGAATATCCAAGGAAGTCTTCTATAAGAAGGTTTTGAATCTTTTCTGCCAAAGGTAAGCTACTGTCAGTAAGTCCCAGAGGATTTCCCATATCAGGAAGCTTTTCGAAAAGATAATTGCGTTCAGCTGCCTCTGAAAAGATATGCCGGAGCATGGTCTGCAGTCTTTTCGGAGGAGCATAGCTTCCTGTTCTCAGTTCATTCATATACGATGGAAGCCAACGCATCATCATCATCAGAATCTCATCCTGTTCCTTGTCATACTTGGTTTTGACCTTCTTTCCTCCAAGCTTTTCCACCATAGGAGCAGAATGGATACCCATTGCTGCCAGCTGCTGGATATTGGCCCAGATCATGGAAAGAAATTCCATAGGATCAACGGTTGTTCCATCGAATCTGACTTCCAGATGTAAGAAGGGACCGCTCTTGCCGATTTCCTGTCCTGCCTTGATGACGGTTCCATAAGGACAATAAGCTTCCATGAGATGACCATACTTGACCTCATATTTTCCATACTTGGCTATGATATAATCCTCATGAATACTATCATGCCCGGCACCGATAATCATGCCGGAGGCCATCGCATAGAGAGGTTTTCCGTTGGTGAGGAGGTCTACACCCTGATGTTTGAATGGTGTTCCATCTTCTGGATGCTGCTGTTCCCCATAGCCTAAAGAGATCTGGAGTTCCTCCTGATCTTCCAGGGGGAATGGCATCATGAAACCACTTTCAGATTCAAGAAGCATATCTTTATAATTTTTCTTCATTGTGCTTGTTTTTAGCTGTATCTACTCTTTCTACATCCTTCTAGAGCGATAGGTGATGTTATCTTCCTCGCTTTCTATAGGATTTTCCAAACTCTTGAACATAGGAGTCTCCTGTGAAGGGGACACTGCTGATGGATTTCTGTACTGATTGCCCTGCTGAACGTTTGACTGTCTTTGCTGCAGAGGGGAAAGCTGACGGTTATTGATATTTTTCAATGTCATTCCGCCCAGAAGCAAACTGGCAGCCTTACTTAGCCAGCCAAAGCGGCCGAACATCATATAGGAAGATAGGGCTAAAGCGAGAATATTCATCTTCGATACCGTACCACCTGACACCTGGTTTACCAGATTGTTCATACCTCCCATCATATGTTCAACCATTCCTTCCTGGCTCTGCGTATCAGGATTACTTGCCTGATAAAGGTTAGGTACCTGTTGAGTGGTTGGGTCATAGTATTGACCATTACCATTATTTACCATGCCATTTCCCACATAGCCATTCCCCATTTGATATGGATTGGTCATTTCACCCATTGCATTCCCCAGGGAGTTTTTGCTGAATTGATAAAAGCCGACACCTTCATCGATTACAGAACCAGCAGCATTTGCTACGGTTTCATAAATCTTTGGGGCTTTTTCACCAGCTGCTACCTGACCAACCATACCTCCAAGACCATTTTCCTGAGCTTTTTTGCCACCAATGAGATAAAGAAGCGGGTCAATGACTCCTTCACCGGAAATCAAGCTATAACCACCAAGCCCAAGTGCAGCATGCCAGCCCAAAACCTTTGGGTTCTTGGTATAGAACATCGCAGCATTCTTTAGGGTACTATTCCCTTTCACAGCTTTTTGGGTAGCCTCTTTTGCCTGATGAGTGGATTCTTTGACCGCTTCCTTGGCTTCATCTGCTGCCATTTCTTTCGATGCTTTGGAAGTTTTTCCTGCCGCTTTTCCAACATTCTTCTCTTTCATGGCTACCTGTTCAACTGCCTCTCTGGAAGCTGCAAGAGTTTCCTTAGACTTTGGAATGGCATTGAACTTTGATTTGGATTGCATGGAGACTTTAGCTCCCTTTACAATTTCCTCAGTGTGTTTGGCTGCTTCTGTGGCTTGCTTGCCACCTCTAAAAAGACCTTTTCCTTTTTCAAGGGCTTTTACACCCATTTCTTTCCAAAATCCCATATCAGATTGATTTTAAATTCTTAATTCGGATAGTTCAACTTGACGATGGCTCTCACCTTATGGCTTTCAGTCTTGGGTGTTTCCATGATTCCACCATTGGCAGAAGAACAGAGCCAAGCCTGGTAGTTAGGATTGTCCTTAACCTCCGTAGATGTCCAATACCAGGTGTCTAAAGACAGATCTATTGGCTGTCCCCCCAGTTTTCCAATAATTGAATTTATATGAGGAGCACTTTTCATCAGAAGTCTTTGTTCTGCCACACTCGGAATATAATCACTTTGACCATGATGATGGAAGTTGAACATCTCCAAGGCTATAGGCGAACCTTTACCCGTTTTCTGGTCTCCACTGTTGAACATGGCTACAGTATTGGTAAAACCATCAAAAGCTTCTATATCCTGGCTTGTTCCATTAGCCAGTCCCAAGGAATCACAGAAAGCTCCATGGGCTTCATTCAGCATGACTGCCATTGCCGGATGCTTCTCTGTTGCTTCTGCAAATACCACTCCCACAGCCTTCTTTGAATTCTGGGAAAAGAAGGCAGCAGTGTCCATACAACTATGATCTTCACAAAGAACATAACCTATGTGATGACCATAGTCGATTGGCTCATGCTCGTCACATGAGACCAATAGACTTTGTAGAAGGACTGTCAATAGTCCACAAAAAATAGAAATATATTTCTGTTTCATTGTCATGAATCTCTTTAAATGTTAAAGGGGTATCTTCAATCCCAGGTTCACACCGGTCTTGAAACGCTCCTTTCCCCTGATGGTGATATCTTCCTTTACTGAAAAGAAGAAACTCCATCCATCATATAAATTATAGGTATGTTCGTAGCCGACATGAACTGCACCTATTGCCTTGTTCAAATCACTTCCTGCACTGGCTCCAACCCTGAGACTTCCATGGTGGTTTCTGCCTCTGGTAACACATGGTTTGTAGGCAGCACCCACACCCCATGTATTATAGTTGTGCCAAAACGATGTCCTGGTAATGTGGCCTGCCTCCGGATCCTCATCATATTGGATGGTACAGGTGGCAAAGTACTCCCAGGCATTATGATATAAGGTTTCTCTTTCATAGGAAAGAGTCGTTTCCAAGGTCCTGGGATAGGCTCCACCCACCGCAACCATCAGATGGCTGCCCTGATTCTGCGCCTTTGAGGATAAGGAAAACAAGAGAGCCGGAATCATCATCCATAAGCTCTTCTCGAGAATCTTTACATAATACTTCTTCATACTTCTTGCTTTTATTGTTCACGCAGTAGGAGGGAGGAGAAGGAATCTGCAGAGAGCACATCTTCGTAATCGAGCTGCAGAGAGATGGTTCTACCACTGATTTGCTTCTCGCTAAGTTCAATTGAGAGAACCTTATCATTAGGGAAAGTCATCTTCTTCAAGACGGCTACATTTCTATAACCCTTCTTGAAAGATAAGCTTCTATCAAGAAGCAGTGCCGGTTTAAGCTCCAGGGTCTGGACATTGGTGGCCTTCTGCTGCTTCTTATCCTGAAGCTTGAAGCGCAGCTCATCAATATCAAACTGCAAATTGGTAAGATTCTCTACTGAGAAATCCACAAAGATGTATTCTCCCACAACATAGATGTTGTTGAGACGCATCTTCAGTTTATGATGATTGCTGTAGGTTCCCCTATACTTGGCTGGTGAATTCCATACCTTCATGGCATATGCCACCATATCTTGGGTCGACATGCTGATCTCAGGATTATGGAAGGCATTTCGTTCAACAAGCTCCACTTCCTTATCTGCCACCGCCTCTTCCATCTTGCTTGTATAAACCAGGGCATATTGCACGCGATAACGTTCAGTGATGATGGTCACAATACCCATCACCTCACCATCCTGATGATGGGAAGAGGTGGGCTTGAGTCGGATGACATTATCCAAAGGCTTGTCACCCACGATGGAATCCGTAGAGATATCCACCATACGGATAGGCTCTGATGCTGTGATGATGGAAGATACATTCTCATTAACTGTGAGGCGTTCCATATCATAAAATGTTTTCTGTGCCATGATTCCCATACTGAACAGACACATCACGATGAGTGTCAATACTTTATTCTTGAACTGTTTCATTTCTTATAATTTTGTCGCAAATGCTTTTAAATGGTTTATAATTTTGTCCTGCCATGTTTGGAAGATGTATCCACCAAATACACTTTGGTTCCATACTTGAGCTTGGCTCTGTTCTTCTTGACATTTCTTCCCAGAGCGTTCATTGCCTTTTGGGAAGCATTGGACATGGTTCTCGAAGCCCAGCTCTTGATACCTGTACCTCCTGTGGATGATTCCATCAAATTGCTGCCTTGAGTAGCAGAAGAGGCTATGTCCTTGGTTGTTTCTCTGAAACTGCTTTGAGGAACATAGAGACCTTCCAACCCATCAGTATCATAAAGGGAAAGGCTGACTCTCAGGATTTCTTCCTCAAAGAAGATGCTCTCCACCTTACCCTTAACCCTTTGTTTGCCGAAATCACTCATCTGGGCATAGATATAAGTACCCTTATTGACAGTGGTGCCTCCGATTTCAATGTCATCCAGGAGACGCAGACGAACTCTGGTTCCATCAACGGCCTTCACCTCTTCATCAATAATGGCAGAGATAAGTTTGCTTTTGTTTTTTTCAATGCCAAGGGTATTGAAGTAATCGGATACATCTTTACTCTTCTTGGTAACCATCTCTGGAGTTTCATCCGTTGAAGAAGATACCGTCTCATGACTCTTAACATGCGAATCCTTTCTTTCTTCATGAATATCAGAAGAGTTTGCTTTGCCGGAAGAACGGAATCTGCTGGATGAACGTTCTTCTTCATTCTCACCTGAATCATAGAAAGAAGCCACACCTGAAAGATTTCTATTCATCTCTTCCCAGCTTTGGGTTCTTCGCTTTCGTTGCAGACGGGCAATTTCAGAATTGCTTACTGGAGCCACAAACTCATCATTTGAGGCAGATTCTCTGGAGGAATTTTCTCTCACACGACTTTGCATAGCCCTGAGTTTCTTGAGCTCTTCCTGTTCAGCTTCCTGTTTTTTGATCAGTTCAGCCTCCTTCTTGTTGTACTGAGACTCAAATTCTTCCTTTTTTCTCACAGAATCACGATCACTCTCCATGCCCTCAAGGCCGGTAAGGTCAGTGATTCTGCCATATTTTCTTTCCGTATTATCCATCTTACTGCCTAACAAGCTGTCAGTCTTGGCATCAGGAAGCGCACTGGAAAGGTAATCTGTTGTCTTGAGATTGCCATTTCCCGTTTCCGGAATCTTCATTTGAAAGGCATCAATAAGTTCGTACCCAATGAATAAAGCGAGAACATAGATGACCAAGGGGAGATAATACTTTCCCTGTCTGAAATTAATCTTATTTGTCTTCATCTTATGATTGCTATTTGGTCTGTTGACGTTTCAATAAGGCAGAATCCACCTTTTCCACAGCTGTGGTTCGTCTACTGGC
The DNA here is from genome assembly GCF_002224675.1 of Segatella copri. Taxonomy (GTDB): domain Bacteria; phylum Bacteroidota; class Bacteroidia; order Bacteroidales; family Bacteroidaceae; genus Prevotella; species Prevotella copri_U. Next base: position 171,206 of record NZ_NMPZ01000004.1, read on the forward strand.
ATGCTGCTTATATGATCTTACCATGTTCAGGACATTGATACCAAGACAGCCAATCACGAAGGTAAACACCAGTGCGATGAATCCTATCCGGTGACTGTTGGCAAAGAGCTGAACCTTTGAAACCAGAAAATTGATGCCTGATTTCTCGGCAAATCTCATTCCGGCTTCTCTTTCCTTTTGATATCTTTCCTTGTACTTTGGGTCATCCTTGCTAGGCATTTCTTCACCCATAACCATTTTCTTTAAATTCATTATATATAATGTGTAAGGATTAATACTCAGATTTCTTTCTCTCCTCCAAATCCCTGTTGTAAAGGGTACGCCAGTTGGTAATCAAGATGCCATGGGGATTATTTTCCGTTCTAGGCACCTTCTTCAGATTACCAGCTGTCACGATTTCACGCATGAGGATATTGGTTCTACGCTCAATCCGCTGTCTGCCATAATAGGTAAAGGTAAGAGAATCCTTGTTCAGCCGGATACTGTCACAGAAAATACTGCAGATGGTGGATGTTCCTATCAAATTGTTATAGAATCCCTTTTCCTTCAGTGCATTATACTGGGCAAGTCCTGTCTCATCTATGAGATACATGGCTTTCTCCATGGTATAGCGGATATACTTGTCATCAGGAGCCAATGTGAAGAAGAAATGATGAAACATCTCAATATCACTCTTTGCCTCTACATCGAAGGTCTCTTCCATGGTGGTCTGCTTGACAAGAACCGGGACATTTCCATCCAAGACATATACCTTTTTCTGGGCATCACTTACCATACCTCTAGCAATGACTATGCTGCCAAGGCTGATGACCACGCAGCCTATGAGAAAGAGGCTGCTGATGATCATTACCATTTTAATCTTGTTTTCTAAATTCTGTAATACGGCCATTATTTCAAATGATTTATAGGATTTTACGATTTCGGCATCAAACTCATGGCACTTTGTTTGGCTGAAACAGCCACTCCCTCGCCGAAGTTACGGGTGGAGAAGGCAGTATCTCCCTCAGGAATCATCCATGCTGCCAGGTCTGGAACCAGATTTAAACATTTCAGGGAAACGATTGAGGCCACCAGCAGATAACCGCAGGTCATGAAGGCATTTTGAATATAGCCTGTAATCTCCCCCTTTCCTGCTGTGATGACTGAGAGGTTCTCCACCTGCACACTGATAACGATATCAAATAGCAGGAGCACATAGAAGCCTACGAAGTAGAGCATGGCTCCATATAGATGCACTGTCAGATATCGTGTGAGCCATTTTGCCCAGGCCCCTTCCCATTTAGGCAAAACGGAAAATGCCCACTGGATAGGACCGAAGATGGTAGGCATGCCCAAGATGATCTGCTGGCAGAATATGGTACTCCACCATCCGATTCGGTAGATGACAAGAGCCAGGAACATGACGATTTTATCAAGTCCTATGATCAAACCGGCAAACACCGTTCTATCAGCGGCTTCCTGCGCCAGCTGCTCGCCTTCCTGATTGGATTCAACTCCTTCCACCTGCATGGTGGCATCCTGTACAAGTTCGCTCAAGATGAGCTCCTTGGCCACTTTTTGGGAAGGGGCAACCTTGTGATATAGGGAATCCCTCTTCTGAATCAGCGGCATAAGCTCATTATATTTCTCACTTACCTGTACTGCTTCAGCTTCATAAAGATCATGGGTATAGGAACCTATGCAGTTGGGAATGAAGGCCAGCGCATCCAAGATACTTCCTTTATTATTGGTGGAAGAGGGATACCAGAAGCACATCACCAGGGCAATGCCCAGGATCTTCATGATTTTTATCACATCGATAGGTTCACCCTTGACCAGCATCTTGTAGGACATGGAACCTGCTACGATAATGGAAAACAGAGCACCCAGTGCCATACACATCTGGAGAATCCACCAGAAGGGACCTTGTGAACCGATGAAATCTGCATTGCACAGAAACTCATTTGTCTGGAACACAACATTGTCTATATCTTCCTCAAACAGATCCACGCCAATGGTCTTGGAGAGGTCTGAGAGATAGCTGCTCATTCCACTTGTGACACTGCCTGTGGAAGTGTCCAAGATTAAAGATGTAAATGCCATTGTATTTCTTTTCTATTTTTTGTTTCTACTTTTCTCAGGGCTTGCTACCAGCAAAGCCATCCACAGCCATGGCTGCCTGCCATCGTCTATAGGCATCAGCAGCTATAACAGTATTGGAACTGCCTCGTTCCATCTTGGTATCATTCTCTGTAAATTTCTTTCCCTTCTTCAGAGAGTTCCAATAAAGAAGTTGTCTGACCAAGGTCATATTTCTCTTGACAATATCCTGATAGATAGCAAGATATTCCTTTTTTCTCATACCCAGGTCCTGATAGGATTCATGGGTGACCTTGATGGCCATTTCAAGGCAATTGTAAATATTGCGCCAGCTCTGATAATCACTGGGGCTACCTCCGTAGGAGACGATATGATTGATGTTTTTGTTAAACAGCTCCATCTTCCGATCAAGTTTGCTCTTTTCCAACGTCCATGACATATCCGAGATTGATGAACGGGAAGTGATGTTGAGGGCTTCAACCTTGGCCCGTTTTACATAGCTGGAATCAATCTTCTCTGCTTCATTCACTTCCTTCATGGTGTTTGCCATCACCTCCGTTCGGTAGAGAAGCTTGTTCCTGACGTTGGCATCCTTCTGATAGTTCTTATGGAATGCATTGTAATACCAGGCCGGCGAGAGACTGCCCTTGCCAGTTTCCATCGTAGTGAACTGGTTCATGATATCTCGCTCATGGATATAAGTCACCTCCTGAGCCTGTAGACTGAGACCTGCCAGCAAGAATAAGGCTAGAAATAGCCTTCTAATATGAAGTCGTTTCATGATTGCTTTCTATTTTAATCTTTTCTTCCTCCTATTAAACTACCACCCCCCAGAGGCAGATGGCTAAATGGCTTTTTCTCCTGAATACAGGCATGCGCCTCATTTCCAGCGGCCAGCCACCTGGTATAGGAGTCTTTGACGATTTCCTTGATTCCCCGGGCCATGAAGATTTCCTTTTTCCAGTGACCAAGACGGATGGTCAGATATGTATGGATGTCCAGATAAGCATGATAGATAGCATAGTCGATTTGATCCATACTTTCATTGATGCTGTTTAGAATCTTCATCAGATTGGCCGTGGAACATTCCGAAGCTCCTGAGAGAATGAGTGACAAGTCCATATATGACTTGTAGAGATTCTCGGTCTCCAGTTTGATTTCATCCACGGTTCTGGAACTCGTGTTGAGAATCAGGGTATCTGATGACCATACTGCTCCATGTGAGAGAATCTTGTCGTGATAGGTATCAACGAGTTTCCAATATCCCTCCATGTTACGTTTGATGCTATGGTAGGTATTCACCCCATGGAAGGCTGTAGCAGTACCCTGCAGAACCAGGTCCAGAATCTCAAAACCTCGTTTATATTTATCCAGCTGGTCTTCTATTTTCCTGTAATCCGTGATTTTCTTGCTACTTTCCTTATGATATTCATACACACCCAGTTCCATAATGGCTCTGACATCCAGCACCGTTCTTACTGTCTTATGGTTGTCTATCATGGCTTCCAGAGAAAGAGGATCATCCTGTGCCCACATGGCTGAGGGCAGGATGGCCATCATGAAAGCCAAAATATTCCTTCGAAAAAAGGATTGAAGTTGGAAATTACTCATTGCATTGAAATGTCATTTGTTAATTGTTATGTTGCCATTTTATGGACTTTCGCTATTGCCCGGAGAAGAGGATTTCTTCATAGCCTTCAAGCTGGCATCTTCCCAGCGTCTGAGGGCATAGTCAGCTATGTCCGTTCTTCCTTCTCTGCTCACTACCTCAATGATCTGCCTCTTAAGGAAGTCAAGAATACTCTCCCTCTGAGTCATTACCTTTTCTATGAGAACCAGCTGTGCAAAGATCTTAGTGAGCTCCTGCTCTACATATCGTGCCACCTGAAGGCGGTCACTGGCCAGAAGAAGATGGATACCGTCTTCATCATCCTCTTCATCTGCAACCTGGGTTGAATAGTTGTATCTCACCGCGATGCTGCAGCTGGGAAGGTCAGCCATCCACTGTTTCAGATGCTTGTTGACCTCATCGGCTCTTTGCTGCTCTGTCTGGCTCATATCGAGCTTCAGAACTTCAAGTACTGTTTCTGAACTGCTGCTAGAGGTAAGCTTAAAGTCCACAGAGAGAATAGCACGATGAATCCTGACACCTAGAACATACTTGGGCTTTCGACTCAGCTTCAAAGTGGCAGTATAGGTAACAGCAGTCTTGGCATCCGGACAATAGCCGTGCCTTACAAAGACATATTCATCACTGCCCTGCACCCATTCCCCCTCATCCAGCCATTGAATATGATACATCGAGGCAAGACTGGCCATGTTGGAAGGGATCCGATAGGGACCATCCAGGTTGTCATTCATATCCTGATAGTACTCATCCAGGGCATTGCCAACCTGAGAGAGTTTATTTTCTGTATGTCCAAGCTGCTTCTTGAGAAGGGTATTGTCCTTGGAAAGGGCATCATACTGTGTTTGCAGTTTCTCTGCCAAAGGATAGTTCTTATATCTTTTAGCCTGATTGATCCTATCAAGGAGAGATCTCAACTGGGTATCGTTGGAACTGATCTCGGATCTGAGAGCGTTCACCTGATCAGATAATTCCTTTTGCTGCCTGATGAGTTCCTTGGAACCATCATCCTCTAGTACGGGAGAATGGGACATGGCAAAGTCCTTGGACTTCGGCCATTCCAGTTGATTTCCCTGGGCGCCATTTTCCTTCCAGTTGAAAGAACCCTCACCAAGTGATGCTCCATCTTCACATTGAGCTATGAAACTCACGGTATTGCAACCCTCCATCTTCTTTTCATCGGCCATGGAATAGTAGCGTGGAGTATCACTTCCCAGCAGAAAAGTCACAGAAGGATGATCCTTCAAATAAGCTTCATTTTCTTCCTTATAGCCTTCCAGGCGTGCCTTCATCTGATTCATGAAGGTTGTCTTATCCATGGTTTGAGAATCAAAGATTTCCTCATACACTTCCTCCCTGATATCCCAAGAGTCAGTAACCCGCACCGCATAGGAGTTGAAGCAATAGCGCTCATCATAGGAATGCTTGAAAGTTCCACCCTTATAGTGCCGTTGCCGGTCCTCATGCTTTTTGAAGTACTGAACCTTGCACTCGTGCCCAGGATTCTGTTTATTATAAGCCTGGCATTTGGCAGTATTCCATTCTGTAAGCTGGAAAAGCTTGTTCTTCACGACTCCCTCCTCTTCTAGAGTAAGATTCTTATAACAGGGAATCTTGGAATAGGAATCCCTCTTTTTCCCACTGGCATGAACATGCCATGCCTCATTCCACCGCTGGTCACCATAGGACTCATAGCTGGGTGGGGAGTAATCACATAGGATCTCAGAACCCACATCATGCTTATAGATATACCATCTCTGGGTATAATACTGCCCTTGGAGTTCCTTGAGATAGGAAGAGATATAGCCTGTAAGGTTGTAGTGGCTGGTTTGAAAAAGCCTTTCCACTGCATCTTCGTTGCCTTCACCCACTACGGCAAACAGCATCTCCTTGATGTTGTCGGCATCCTTAAAGGTTTGATAATGGTCCTTGAAAGACTCATACATCTGGGCTATCTCCTTAGGCTTTGCCTTGAATATTCCCCCAATCTTGCTGGCACTTTGCAAGTTACTGTCATAGGTAACCTTTCCTGCCTGTGCAATGACGCTACCCAGATTCTTAAAATCCTCCATGATCTCCTCCCGGGTAATATCCTTGCCGAAATCTCCCAGCTTTCCCAAGAGCGACTTCCAATCCACATCACCCAGTTGGGCTAGATTGAACAATCTCTGGAGATCTTCATTGAGAATCAGAAACGGTATATCCTTGAAAGAATGTCGGCCATTGGTAACTACCAGTTCAAATTGCTTGCAGAGATTCTCCACATTGGTAGTTGTCCTGAAAAGATAGGGACCCCAATAGATGGCATTCTCGGGCTGTTTGAGCATCTTTCCTCCCACAGTGATGAACTTGGGCATAATGCCATCTTTCACCAGGTGGAAAATTCTGCGGTAATAGTAGTTCTCTTCAGAAGCGAATAGTCCAGGGTTACGTCGTGCATCCCTCAACATCTTCTTACTCTGGAAAATACCAGCAGAAGCAATACCCGCAGACTTATAGTGCTCCAGAATCTTGCTGATGTTATTGGCTGTGGAACCTTCCTCCAAAGCCTCAATCTCATAAGCAGCTGTCATGGCGGCAGCCGTTACCTTATCAATGTTCATGCTACTCCAGCTTACAGCAGCAAGGGGAGAATACATGAAAACAGAAAGCACGATGAATGCAAGGAATCTATGCATAGTCTTATATTATGGATGTTTATAATTGAATACTTTTCTTTCCTTGAGAACCTTTCGTGAAAAATCCAAGGATTTCGTGATGCCACTGAGCTTCCAGTCCCTGACAAAGGTCTCGACCGCTGTCCTGTAATCAGAATGAAGGAGCTGCATGTAGAGCTTCAAAGCTTCCTTCTCCTGCTTCTCCGTGGTATAGACCATATAGCACTCTGGTGGTTCCTCCACGCCAAACACATCACCCTTGAGTCCACGCTTGATGAAAACTTCCATGAATGGAGACCTGCCTTCCTTGTTATCCAAGCC
>NZ_NMPZ01000005.1 GCF_002224675.1 Segatella copri
GTTCTCACAGCTATCTCGGTATGCAAATAAGCAAGCCACAACTAAATTGCCACGTTACACCCAATCAGTTGCATGGCTGCACTCAGTACACTTACTTTGCACCCGACAATCGGTCAATGGTGCAAACCGTGACCACTATACTAACAAATAAAACAGCATAAGCTATGGCAAGAACAAAAGATGCAGTCTTGACTCCTGGGCAAAAGGAGCTGATGGAAAAAGAGTATTTGGATTTTGTTAATCCATCTACGTATGGCAACAAAGCCAATCCAAGTAGTTGTAATTCTCTCTATGATGATGTAGAGAACCCAGAGTTGAGAGCAATTGTAGAGAAAGTTGCTGCAACAACTCCCTATAGAGAGGAAACTACAACGAACGAGGCTCAATCGCCACCGAATCCGCTGAAGCGCATCAGTGGCAAGCAGCGCAAGGCGACATTGGAGGAGTATCAGCAGACCTTCCTCCAAGTTCCAAGGATTGACGACCGCAAGCCAGTCTTCGTCAGTTCCGATGTACGAGACCGTCTTGATCGAGTCGTCCGCATCCTTGGAGGGAGGCGCATGAGCGTATCGGGCATCATCGAGAACATCGTGCGCCACCACCTAAGCCTTTATGAAGAGGACTTCGAGGCTTGGCGCAAATTGTGAGAATTTAAGGTCTGCGACCTTGGGCGTGGATAGCTGAAAGGCTGTAGTTCCAACTAACGTGTTCTGAGAGGGAGCGAGGTTATGTTTTGGGAACCCCAAAACACCTCGCTCCACCATGAGGGCGAAGGAATTTTGCTCCCAACGGTCGCAGAAAGTGAGTGTACCAACTGTAAACAGTATATCGAATGACAAACATACAGGAACAGAATAGGAAAAAGGGCGGAAGACCGCCTACGGGCAGGGTTCGCAAGCTGTCGAAGTCTATCACGGTGAAGTTCTCAAAGCCAAGCTATGAGGCATTGAAACTGAGGGCAAGAAAAGCCAACCGCAAGTTGGCGGAGTACATTCGTGAGTCCGCCTTGAACGGCGAGGTGGTCAGTGGACACAACACTGAGACGGTTGCCATTGCCAAGAACCTCATCGGTATGGCAAACAATCTCAACCAACTTACCAAGTTGTCGCATCAGAGAGGTTTCCACGAAACCCATGTGTATGTGGTGGACTTGTTGAGAAGATTGAAAGCAATCCTTGGCGAGTATCGCCAAGCAAATCCAAAATCGAAGCCATGCAGAATGGGCAGAAAGGAGGATACCACATGATAGGCAAGCTAAAGAAGGGCAGCTCATTTGGTGGTTGCGTCCGCTACGTGACAGGCAAGGACGAGGCGAAAATCCTTGCATCCGATGGAGTGTTACTCGGCACGAATGCCGAGATAGTACAAAGTTTTGAGCTGCAAAGACAGCTAAATCCAAGGATTAAGAAGCCTGTGGGGCACATAGCTTTGAGTTTCAAGCCCGAGGACAAGCCACGTTTGACGGATGAATTCATGGCTAAGATAGCCCTTGAATACATGCAGATGATGGGCATCACTGATACCCAATTCATCATCGTAAGGCATCACAACACGGACAATCCACATTGCCATATTGTGTATAACCGCATCAATAACGAGGGCAAACTCATATCAGACAGGAATGATTACAGGCGTAATGAGCAGGTGACCAAGGCTCTAAAATCCAAGTATGGACTGACCTATGGAACGGACAAGAGTAAGACTAATACACGCAAGTTACGCAATGCCGAGCGAGCCAAATATGAGATTCATAATGCAATTAAGAGTGTATTGCGAACGGCAGGTAGTTGGCAGAAGTTCAAGAATGAACTTGCAAAGCGAGGTGTTCTCTTGGAGTTTGTCTATAAGGACAAGGAGCGAACCAAGGTTCAAGGCATCCGTTTCTGCAAGGATGGATATAGCTTCAAGGGTACGCAGATTAGCCGAGAATACAGCTTTGTCAAGTTGGATGCAAGACTTGGCACAGAGTATAATCGTGTATCGCCAAGAGCCGAATCTATGCAGGGAGGACAACCAAGTTGTCACCAAGTAGAACAGACTCAACCAACGGCAGAACATACCCAAGACCCTTGGAGTGGTATTTCTTCCATCGGCTTGTTCGCTCCGTCTAATGCCCAAACTTATGAGCCATTCCCAGAGGATGAATCCGCCAAGAAGAAAAAGAGAAAACGCAGAAAGGGCTTCAGCCTTTGATGCAAGTTACAAGCTTAAAATTAGAATCGAACATGAAAGAAGAACTATTGGAAGCCATCTATGGCACAGTTGAGAGATTGGAGCAGAAAGTCGATGAACTTTCTGCCTCCACAAAGAACGCAGGAGCGGAAACCGTTCCTGCAAGTAATGACATAACCAAGTTGGATAAGTCAATCAATGCGATGTTTATCAAAGAAGAGGAAGTCAGAGGTAAAATATCCAAATTAAGAGATGCCATTGTTGTTTTTGTTGACCTTATCAAGGCTGAACTCGGCAAAAATGAGCAGCGAAGCAAGCTCTTGGTTGATGCTGTCAAGCAGATGAGACAAGGGAATGATGTTTTCTCAAAGGCATTGCAAGATAAACTTGAAGTGATGAACAAATCACCTCAAAAGAAGGTTGTAACCCATCGCTTCGAGCCAACCTCAAAAAATGTTCTTCTTTTCATTGGTGGCTTGGTCTTATCTCTTGTTATCTCCATCTGGGGCAACCTCACCCAATGGCGAACGCACCAAGATTGGGAGGAGGCTGACTTGAAATATAGGGCATTGAAGATGGTGCTTCCATCTGACGACCCGAACATTCGCTACATCGAAAAACATTTTTCTGTTTGCCGAGATGAGAAAGTTATAGATGATGTAAGAAATCGTGTTGCTGCCTACGAGGATTCTATTCGCCATCATCATGAAATGGTTGAAATGGCTACTTATAAAGATAGTATAGCCAATAAGCTTTTGCAAGAATCAAATCGCATAAAACGTGCTATGAAAAGCTCAAAATAAAGTTTTTGGAAACTAACTAAACTAAATGAGAGGGAAATAAACTTAATACATTCCCCTCTCATTTATTTAGTGTAAACTTGCATTTAGGATAGTTTGAACACCCATAAAAAGAGCCATATCTTCCTTTGCATAAAACTAACTGACCACCACATTGCGGGCAAACGCCTTGCCTTATTAAACTCTTTGCTCTATATTGCCTGTCGTGAACATTATGTTCGTGCTGTCTTATTTCTTCCTTGTCAGCTATTGTGTAATATCGTTGAATAGTATTGATAATTCTATCTACTTGTGTAGCATTTAGAATAATGTCATGATATTGGGATATTGCCCAATTTAAATTACATCTGTTTACAACTATATGGTTACTGATATGAACTTTCAACTCTGCTGAATTATTGAAAACAACAATCGGAATTAACGGAATTGAGGTTACTGGGGTAAGGGGATTTTGTGTCTGCGACATTTCTGTTGTGCAAGAAATATGTACAATAAAATGAATTTTGACGCTTTGCAAGCAAAATCCCACTAAACCCTATAGGTTGCGGATTTGAGGATCATATCTTTTATGGTTCAACATTGCAGATTCTCTGTTGTGAGATGTGATTTATGACCTATCTCCTTATGAATTCGGACAGCAAAGAACAGTGTCATTAAAGTTGCAAAGACGTCGGCAATAGGCTGTGCATAAAGCACTCCATTTAGTTCCCAATACGATGGAAGCAGCAATATTATAGGGATAAAAAACAAACCTTGCCGTCCGATGTTTAGCAGAAGACTTTGCCTTGCTCTTCCGATTGCCATATATAGTGTGGAATACACAAATTGGAATCCGAAAGTGAAGAACATAATCGTATTGGCTCTAAGCGCAATTCTTGCTATTTCCTGCATTGTTTCGTCTTTACCGAAACAACTGATGATAGGAGAGGTAAAAATGACTATAAGAATACTCCAGAGCACACAAAACGAGGTTGAGAGTATCAGAGAACAGCACACCGCTTCCCTTAATCTTTGAAAATTGCCTGCCCCGTAGTTATAGCCTGCCATAGGTTGGAGTCCTTTTACAAATCCGAAGACCACGTTTGTTCCCAATGTGACGATTTTCAGGACGATACCCACAGCCGCAACAGCCTCTGCCCCATATTTCACAGCGGCTTTCTGCAACAAACAGATGGAAAGGGTCTGGAGTAGTTGCAAAAAGAGCATAGAGATACCAATCTTAATGATGTCTGCGTATATTCTTATCGTGGGAGCGAACAAGGCAAGAGATACTTTTACCTCTGCTTTCGTAAGGAAACGGATGTAAATAGCTGTCGTGATGATTCTTGAAAGAATAGTTGCCCATGCAGCACCTTCCACACCCCAATTGAAAGTGTATATAAACAAGGGGTCTAATGCAACATTAACGATAGAGCCGATGATCATTGCCGACGCAGATGTCTTCGACGCACCTTGTGAAACAATGATATTGGACATGGACACATTCAATGTCCCTATGACACAACTGATGATAAAAAGCCTGCCGTAGGATTCTGCCAAACTTATCATCTCCTCGTTTGCTCCCATGAAAAGTAGGATGTCCGGCAGGAACGCATTGCACACAAGGGCAATGAGAGCTGCCAACATCACAGAGGTTATCACTGAGACGGAAGCAACCTGACTTGCCTTGACAACCTGTTTCGCTCCCAACAGACGGGATATATACACTCCGCCTCCGACACCGAACATCAGTCCTATCCCAAGAAATAACAACGATATAGGGAAAACAACCGATACAGCGGCGACAGGAAGAGTTCCAAGACGTGCAACCCAAAAAGTATCTACCACATTGTATATTGCCATAATCAGCATTGCGATGACAATAGGTATCCCCAACTTTGTCAGGGCTTTCATCATACTTCCTTCTCGCAAAATATTAACAGCGTTGTTCATTCTTATAATCCTTTCTTTTTAAGTGAATAAATTTCGCTGCAAAGGTACGGTGAAATACAAGCTTTCACAATAGACGGACAACGGTAATGATAGCACTATTCGTGGTAAGTCCTTCTGAAGAGCGTGGGAGAAACGCCTGCAACCTTGGTAAACAGCCGTGTGAAGTAGGAGTAATCGTTAAAGCCTAAACTATGTGCAATCTCTTTGATGGAATCTGTAGTATAGACCAATTGACGTTTAGCCAACAAAATAATCTCGTTTTGGATATGGTGGCTCACACTTGTCCCCAGAACAGAATTTACAGCTTCATTCAGGTAGGCAACGGTAATGTTCAGCCGCCCGGCATAGAATGATGGCGAACGTTTGCTTCGGATATTGCTTTCCAACAAATCCCGAAATTCCCATACTATTTCCTTGTGTCTGGTCACTGTCCCCTGCAATTTGGATTGAGCTATCGTTGCATTTACAATGTTCTCCACGACTAACCCTACAATGACGGTGGTCAGTCGCTGAACGACTGCTTTGGCAGATGGATTTTCCATGCCACTCAGTTTGCTGTCAAGAAGTGATAATAATAGTTTCTGTTCCGATATGTCGGATAGTTGTATTTGAGGGCGACCGTATCTCTCAAGCGTTCGTTTTTCCTCCTTATCCACCAATACCGAGTCGACAACCAGAAATTTTGCAGAAAGATTGGAAGCGTCGATGATACGATGCACCTGCCCGGGTAGAATGATAGCCAGACTTCCTTTCCCGAAAGTGTATTCCTCGAAATCAATATTCAAACAGCATTGCCCACCCTCTATGAAGCCAAAGAAATAATAATCGTCGGTATGAGAAAAGGCGTATCTTTCTGAAGATGCCGATGTCCGAGAGATGACGGTCTTCAGATAGACTCCGAAATCTGAGAGTTGTGAACTTCTATGGATGGGTAACCGAGACATATACCTTAATTCCGCAACACTATAAATTTTAACTTTTATAATCCCCTGAGCAACAAAAAGTTGCTCAGGATTTTGCCATGTCAGAAATTTCACTTATCTTAGTGTTGCAAAATAAAAACAAACAAAATTCTGAATGACATGGCAAAAGTACAAATAAAATCCGAGAAACTCACTCCTTTTGGGGAATTTTTTCTATTATGGAGCAATTTGATGCTCTTTTAGCTCAAACCATAGATTCCACCTTGGGATTGAGATGCACTATGTTTGGTTATCAATATAGCGAGATTCTACGCTCTCTTTTCCAGCAAAATGGATTAAGACGTCACGTAGGCATGTATTGAACATTTACTCAGACAACTATGCTTATGCCAACCTGTTCTAGACAGACTTTGGTTAAAGGCCATGCTTTTCTGATTAAACCAGCGTATTACCTCAAGTCGCTTTATGGGGTAAGGGAATTTTGTGTCTGCGACATTTCTGTTGTGTAAGAAATATGTACAATAAAATGAATTTTGTCGTTTTGCAAGCAAAATCCCACTAAAACCTATAGGTTGCGGATTTGAGGATGAAGAAAACTTAAAAATGCTTAGCAGCTGCCCAAACTAACTCCACCTTTGTTACCTGCGGATAAGCTTCCTTATATTTATCTGTCAAATCCCAGAAGAAAAGCGAGCCTTCTTTTGGTTTCAAATAGAAATTCTCCAATGTTCCGCCTTTACCATCTCCAACCTCGAAATAAAGTATACTGTGATCTTCATTATACGTAGTAGTATAATACCCATCCACCAACACCTTTCCACCAGCAAGAAACTGGATTCGGGATACTGTAAATACATCACCACGGCTCTTGAATTTAACAGCTTCATAAGGCTTACTTGCTATCGCATCCGATGCTATCACCAAAGAATCTTCCTTGGAAACACCCTCCACCTTACAATATTTTTGATAACCACTAAATACTTGTGTAGTCTCCCATAACGTCTCAACATCCTTGACTTCCACGGCAAGTTTTGCCTCATTACCATCTTCATCAGTCACTGTAACAATAGCCTTTCCCACAGCGATAGCAGACAAGCTAATACGCTCATCCTTACCATACTGCCCCGTCTCATGGATGCAAGTTACAGTGACTACTTTCTCATCAGAAGACTGTGCCGAAATCTTGCCCTTGGCTCCTTGCACATTCACGCAGGCACCCTGGGTGGTATATATGACAAGGCTATTGCCCTTGATACCCACTTGTTTGCCTGTGTTAATATCACCAATGATTTCATCCTGTGTGAGTTGAATACCATCATCATCGCTACACCCTACCATCAAGAGAGCGACGAAAGCCATTGCCAAAAAGTAAATCTTTGCTTTCATAAACTGTTGTTTTTATGAGTTATACATGATAGGCGCTTTGCCCATCCTCTATTTATGAAACATTATTCTCCCCCCATTATTGCATTCTTCTTCCTATTATCTTTCTTTATTTAACACACTTTTACGCAAAAATATAAGAAACGCCTGTTTTGTTTCTATACTATCGGCAGACTTATTCCGTTGATCTTCTGATAAATATCTAAGGCATAGATATCCGTCATGTCGCTGATGTAATCCAATACTGCCATGATTCGCTCTTCCAGACTTTCGTTCTCGATATCGTACTGGTTGCTTACCCGGCGCAGAAGCTGCTTGGAGTAGAAACGGGACGGGTTGACGGCGGCATCGATGAATACCTCCATCAGCGTAGCCATGATCTTGTAACCCGAAAGCTCGATGTTGAGAACGGGCTTGCTGGCATAAATCTTCTTTCTCGAAACCTGGGTGCAGGTGATGTAGGCATTGCGCTCGTGCTCCGAGATGTGGTCGATGAGGGCTCCCTCGAAGGTGCCGGCAAGAATCTCTTCCTCGTGGTCGAGGAATGCCTTTACGCATTCGTTCTCCAGTTTGCCTATTACGCAGGCTCTCTCTTCTATCACCAGCCCTCTGTTCTGGAGCAAGGCAACCTGTTCATCTACGTTTATCGGTTGTTTGTCGTAATCCATATACCCTTTATAAAAAGCGAAGTCCCACCGTGGTACGCATCGTTGAGAGGCGTGGTGGGATTTGTTGCTGCAAACAATACTCTTTTTTATTGGAAACTCCAAATATTTTCTTCAAAATCTGCTTGTCAAATATGGATTTTAACGTAAAAAGTTCTAATTTCCAAGTTTTTCTCCTTGTAAGCTATGCGAGATTTAGAAAAATATCGTATCTTTGTCCCCGAATTGAGGCGTTCTTTGCATATTGCAAAATACAGAAACGAGCAGAAGTCCGCTCGTTTCCATATTGTTACCTATATAATATAGGCAAACGCCCAACTTCTTGATTTTCAATCAAAGTCCAATTTAGAGCGAGTTAGGATTATTAACGGGATTCGGAATCTGGGGCTGCTGAAAATCGGGGCTTATCACATCCTGTTTTTTGGCGGTTACCTAAAAAAGCCGTACCTTTGCATCGTCAAAAAATTAATTATTAACCCTTTAAAAAACTGATTGACTATGGGACAAGGAACTAGTAAGTATCGTAAGATTATGCGTACCCCTCAGACGGGTGAGAACGCTGGTAAGAAGCTCTGGTATGCTACTGCCGTGAGCGACCGTGAGATGAGTTTCGAGGACTTCGTGACTCATATCTCTGAGCACAACTCTCCATACAGCCGAGGCACCATCCACGGTGTGCTGATGGATACCCTCGACTGCCTGAAGCATCTGATTCTGGACGGCAAGAGCGTTCGTTTCTCCGACCTCGGATTGTTCTCTATCGGTATGACTTCGCGTGGCGAGGTGAGCAAGGAGAAGGTGACGGCGGCTAGCGTGCAGGGCGTGCATCTGATTGTGAGAAACACAAAATCTTGGAGCAACGCCGAGCTGAAGAAGCTCACCAAGATCGTGGCTTACGATGATTATACATCGGGAGCTGATGACGGCGGTGGAACGGAGAATACACCGGGCGGTGGTGATACTAGCCAGGGTGCTGGCGGGGATACCAACAAGGATAACGGCGGAACATCGCAGGGCGGCGGCGGTACCAGTCAGGGCACTGGCGGAACTGACGGCAGCGGCGACAACGTAAGTTTGTAAATCTTGCCTGATGCGGATTGCAAATCCGCAAAGCCCAAATAGGTTAGGACGTTTTTTAACGGCGGATTGCAAATCCGCCGAAACGCCTAACGGAATTAATCAATAATCACTAATCATTAATCACTAAAAAAACTGCGTATGAAGAAAGAAACCTGGAAAACTGTATTTCAGATAGTAATATCTATCTTAACCGCTATTGCCGCCTCTCTGGGCGTGACGAGCTGCATGTCGTAGAACTGCACAAGAAATCTTAGATTTTTATCAATTACTTCTCAAAAAAAAGAGGGTGTGTCATAAGTTCATGACACATCCTCTTTTTTTTATTTATTCCTTAATTCTTTATTTTTCTTCATCGGATTACGCTGAGTTATCGGAAGAGCATTCCTGCTGTACGGATTACGCACGGAATTGATACGGAATCAGCCTTAGCGGATGAACAGCAGCTCACGATACTTCGGCAAGGTCCAAAGCTCATCGGCTACGAGCAGCTCAAGCTTGTCGATCTGATAACGGATTTCCTCCATCTTCGGAGCTACCGTATCATGATAGGCTACAGCCTTCTCACGCTCGCTCTCTATCTTGTTGGCTACCTTGCGGGCATCCACCAATGCCTCTACACCACGCTCTATCGACTCGGTGCGCTCGGCTATCTCACGGATGATCTTCACGTTGCGGGCGGTCAGCTTCTTGCCTTCCTCGCCACCGAAAATGTGGATCATACCCTCTACATTCTTTGCCAGACGGCTCTGATAGTGGGTAGCCACTGGGATGATGTGGTTCATGGTCAGGTCGCCCATCACACGAGCCTCAATCTGAATCTTCTTGGTATAGGTCTCCCACTTCACCTCGTTGCGCGCCTTCAACTCGCTCTCGCTCATCACGTTGGTCTTGGCAAACATCTCGATGCTCTCCTTGTCCAGGTAACGGTCGAAGACTACCGGGCAGGATGCCTCGCAGTCCAATCCACGTTTCTGAGCCTCTTCCTTCCACTCGTCAGAATAGCCGTTACCGTCGAAGCGGATAGGCTTGCAGGTCTTGATGTCCTCGCGTACAATATCTATAATAGCCGATGTCTGATCCTCACCCTTTGCTATCAAGGCATCCACGCGAGCCTTGAAGTTCTCGAGCGCCTCAGCTACGGCTGCATTCAATACGATGAGAGAAGATGCGCAGTTTGCCTCAGAACCTACGGCACGGAACTCGAAACGGTTGCCGGTGAAGGCGAATGGTGAGGTACGGTTGCGGTCGGTATTGTCGATCATCAGCTCCGGAATCTCAGGGATATCCAGCTCCATGCCCTTCTTGCCAGCCAGGGCGAAGAGTTCCTCCTTGTCAGCCTTCTCGATATGGTCGAGCAGATCGGTGAGCTGCTTGCCCAGGAATGAGGAGATGATGGCTGGAGGTGCCTCGTTGGCTCCCAGACGGTGGGCATTGGTTGCACTCATGATGGATGCCTTCAGCAGTCCGTTGTGCTTATATACACCCATCAGGGTCTCTACGATGAAGACCACGAAGCGGAGGTTATCCTCAGGAGTCTTGCCTGCCGCATGGAGCAGCACGCCGGTATCGGTGCAGAGACTCCAGTTGTTGTGCTTGCCCGAACCATTGACGCCAGCGAATGGCTTCTCGTGAAGGAGCACACGGAAACCGTGCTTGTGAGCCACACGCTTCATCAGACTCATCAGAAGCATGTTGTGATCTACTGCAAGATTGCACTCCTCATAGATAGGTGCCAGCTCAAACTGGTTAGGAGCCACCTCGTTATGGCGGGTCTTGCAAGGGATGCCGAGCTCGAGAGCCTGGATTTCAAGATCCTTCATGAAAGCCTGCACACGCTCTGGGATGGTTCCGAAATAATGGTCGTCCATCTGCTGGTTCTTAGCCGAATCGTGGCCCATCAGGGTGCGTCCGGTGAGCATCAGGTCTGGGCGAGCCGAATAGAGGCTCTCATCTACCAGGAAGTACTCCTGCTCCCATCCGAGATTGGTCTGCACCTTCTTTACCTGAGGGTAGAAGTAGTGGCACACCTCGGTAGCCGCCTCGCTCAGGGTATGGAGCGAGCGGAGCAATGGAGCCTTGTAGTCCAGCGCCTCACCTGTATAAGATATAAAGATGGTAGGGATACAAAGGGTATCGTCGATGATGAACACTGGCGATGTAGGATCCCATGCAGAATAGCCGCGAGCCTCGAAGGTGTTACGGATACCGCCGTTAGGGAAAGAGCTGGCATCCGGTTCCTGCTGCACCAGCAGCTTGCCGGAGAACTCCTCTATCATACCACCCTTACCGTCGTGCTCCACGAAGGCATCGTGCTTCTCGGCAGTACCTTCTGTCAATGGCTGGAACCAGTGAGTATAATGTGTTACCCCGTTTTCCTCAGCCCAGAGCTTCATGCCGGCAGCCACGGCATCCGCGATGGAACGGTCCAGACGATTACCGTTGTCTATCACATCGATGAGCTTCTCGTACACATCAGATGGCAGATACTTGTACATCTTCTGGCGGTTGAATACATACTTGGCGAAGTACTCCGAAGGGCGCACCTTGGGAGTTTCCACCTCAACAGGTCTCTTTTTAAAGGCCTCGGCTACAACCTCAAATCTCAAATTAGCCATTCTTCTTTTATTATTTTATAAGTTTGCGGGTGCAAAGTTACGAAATAATTGGCTAACTGCTACCATTTTGCCCGTTTTTTTATGTATAATTCAAACTTTTCTTATTTTGATTACAGGATTCTGCCCACAATCTGCAACTTGAGCACAGGATAGAACTGGATTTTATCCACGATATCGGCGATGTCGCCGCCATCTTCACCCATCGAATCATTGTAAGCTTTCCTGACATCTACCTCCGAGCCGTTCTGATAGACCTTCAGCTTGCCCATATACTGGCAGCCGATTTCCCAGCGGAAACCCAGACGGTTCTTGGGAACCACTCTGCCGAATCCCAGACCGAGATAAGGGCGGAAGGAATTGCAGCGCAGGTCGGCATTGATATCTCCATTCTTGTCGAACTTGATATTGTAATCCGAGAGTTCCGCACCAACGTGTTTCAGAATATCATCTGAATATTCAGGATATTTACTGATAAACTGCGCCAGATCATCGCTGTGACCGCTCAACTTGGCAAGCTTGGCGCCGCCCATAGCGAAGCCGGCAGCCACGAAGAACTTGCTGTTGCCGCCGAAAGGATAGATATTCGCCTTGGCATGAAAGGCTGTGCGGGAGAAATCTGCATCAATATCCACCTCGGAATCAGGAATCCTCACCGACTGTCCCTGAACGATGATAGAGGCATCTGTCGTTATGTTCACCTTATCAGAAATCGAGAGAAACTTTGGCAGAATATCCACGCCTGCCTCCAGCTCCACGAAATTGGAAACAGGAGCCGCCACACCTATGCTGATACCTTCGGTACCCACGCCTGCATTCAGACCCACATGATTGAATGCTGTTCTCTTGAACTGTGCAAAACCACTTGTTGTAAATACGAGGCACAAAATGGCCATCATCAAAATCTTTTTCATCATTTCCATTATTTTTTTAATCGTTAGCATTCACATCTCACACACGTTATTTCTTCTTGCTAGCCTTCCACTCGAAGAGATAGTCGATGCCCTTGATCTTTACCTTGACGAAGAGATCAGCAGCCTTGCGGTCGGTGGTATAGAGATAGCCCGAAACCACTTCGCCCGGATGGATGGTGGTGCGCTCCAGATAGCCCAGGTCCTCAGGCATCTTGTCGGAATACTTCATACGGTTGCCGTCTTCCAGCTGCTGCATCCGGCAGATACGGGTCTGGAAATCCTTCAGCGTATTGGAGGTTCCGGCATCAAACACCTGTGCGCCCAGGTTGGCATTCACGTTGTTCTCGCGTTCGGTCTGCACTATCGCCTTGTTCTTTACCGCACGCTTAGCTACCTTCTTCTTGAACTTGAAGATTTTCTTGTCATACTCATCAGCGCCCACCAGTTCGAAATCCTTTCGCTTGCCGCCCTTCATATCGTAGATTTCAATCTGAGAAGGGTCGATATCCACATTGATCATGCTCTTGTTGACGATGAAGACGCCGATTTCGCGGTAATCGCCGATGTTCTCATCCACCATCGAATTGCTCACGCCCACGATGAGTCCGTTCTTGTTGTAATAAGGCCATGCCACACCGTTCTTATACTCTGTGAGGATTTCATCAGGCGAAGGGGTTTCCAGGATAGGCTGGTGGTCGGTAAGCGAATACTTGGAGTAGTTGCCGTCGGCATCCACCACCACATAAAAGCCTTCAGGGATATCATTCTTGTAGGGAGTAAGGGTGCATACCCTGCCGTTCTCCGTGAAAGAGGCTCCTACCCCCATCTTCTTGCCCTGGTTCATGAAGAAATGCTCCTTCACGTTGCCGTTATTATAATAAGAGGTATATTCGCCCGAGAGCAGCCCTGCCAGATAGGTCTTCTTCTGCTCTACCTGTCCATCCTTGAAATAGGTGGTAAAGGTGCCGGCAAACTGGCTTTTGGTATCATCCTTCTTGTCGAGGACCACAAAGCTGCCTTCGCCCTGCAGTTCGCCGCTCATATAGTAGGTGCGGAACTCCTTGGCTGCCGTAGAATCAGCCGGATAGAGTGCCAGGCGATAATAGTTGGCGAAAGCCTTGTTAGGGGTTACCTTCCAGCTCTTGTTGTAATAGAGGGTGTCCAGCCGGTCTTGCGGAACGGGAGGAGTTTCTGGCACGATTTTCTCCTGCGCCAGGGCTGTCTGTCCTCCGAAGAGGGCAATCATCATGATGATGACCGAATACTTATTTTTCATCATAATTATTATGTTTTTAAATACTTAAGAATCTATCTATCAGTTTCTTTCTATAGAGTCTGCCCACCTTTACATAGTCGATTTCATCGAAAGGGGGATAGAAATGGCACACATTGTCAACCACCTCGATAAGGTAATTGATGTTGACGATGAACTTCTGGTTTACCTGCATAAAATGAGGGGCGAGCGCAAGCAGGTCGGTGCTCTTCACGCTGCGTTTCAGCCTGATAGGCTTTCTGTTATCCGCCACCACCACCTCCCAGCATCTCACTTCGTGATTATACTGGAAGAGGCAGACATTCTCCTTATCCACCAGCCTGAAATCCACGGAGTTGGTATAGAAGAGCAGCTTGCCGTTAGCAACGGGTGCATTCTTCACGCCAGCCCCTACCACTCTCTCAGCCTCTTTGTCTGCTTCTTTCTCAGCCACAAGCTCTTTTCCTGCCTCTTTTTCAGCCTCTTTCTCCAGTCGTCTGACGATGGTATCCAGCTCCTGGGGATTGATAGGCTTGAGCAGCACATCGAATGCCTGCTTGCGGAAGGCAGTCAGAATATATTCATCGTATGCCGTGTACATCACCACCTGGCAGCGGCGGTGCACGAATCCCGACAGCTTATCCAGGAAATCCAAGCCATTCACATCGGGCAGCTGGACATCCAGGAAGAGCACATCGGGCTGGTACCTATTTACCATCGCCAGGCCGTCAAGCCCACAGAGCGCGCATCCCAGCACCTCCATATCGTATTTCGTTTCCAGCAAATCAGCCAAAGCCTTGCCTGAAGATTTATCGTCGTCTATGATTACAACTTTCATACACCTTATTATATTATTTATATTCAAGTTTCGCAAGTCCTGCTACATCACGAAGCCATCGGGTATGCATACCTGCGCCAGGCATCCTGCCACGCTGCCGTCTTCTGCCTTCCGATTCTGCAGCGAGAAGGTCATCTTGTGGCGATTATGCTCGTTCACCACTGCCAGGGTCTGGGTGATGATGCCCAGTCCGGTACGCTTCTTCCCCTTCTGGCGGATATCGAATCCCCTGCCGTTATCCAGCACGGAAACCACGGTATAGCCCGGCTGCTTTCTACCAACCTTTACCTGCAAGATCTTCCTTCCCTCCCAGCCTCTCAGTCCGTGAACCAGGGCATTCTCTACGAGAATCTGGACAAACATCGACGGAATATACGTATTCTCCACATCCACTTCGGGATCTATCTGCAGCGAGAAATCGAAATCATCGCCCATCAGCGGAGTTTCCACCGCCAGATACTGCTTCACGAAACCGATCTCTGCGGCCAGAGATACCTTCGACTGGCAGGACAGGTCGAGGTTGCTGCGTATCAACCGGGCAAGCCCCATCAGCTCGTCGGCTTCCGCCGTACCGGCATGCAGGATCTTGTTGTTGAGGACATTGAACACGAAATGAGGGGAGATTCGGTTTCTTGCCCCTTCCAGCTTCAACTGCAGTACGCGATGTCTGCTCTCTTCGAGCCGCTTGCCGGATCGCATGCTCTTGATGACGAAGAACATACACAGCAGCAGAATCAGCAGCACTACAGCCAGGGCGATGAATCGGGTCTGGTTCAGCTGTGCCGTCTTGTGCTCAAGCACCAGGTCGTGGTGCAGTTTCAGCGTATCCTGGGTAAAGCGGTCCATGATTTCAGAAGCTCTCATCTTGATTCTGTTGTGCTCCAGCGAATCATTCTTCAGCATATCCCTGCGAAGATTCTCGAATGCCATGCGGTAATCGCCCTTGGCGAGGTAATATCGCTGCAGATACTGATTGCGGATCTGGCGCAGGTTGAAGGCTACGAGATTGCTGAGATCCTCGCCGAACTGCTGCCTCTCGCTGTTCAGAATGCGGGTAACAGCCGCCATATCTCCCTTCTTCACCTCCTGACCGATATGAATCGTATTACAGTAATATACCGCCTCCCGATCGTGGTTGGCCACCATGAAAGGCTCACTCTCGGCAAGATATTTCTCCGACTGGGCAATGCTGTCCAGATTGAGATACACATCTGCCATATTCAGCTTGCAGAGATACATGTCGAAGCAGTCGCCCTTCTTGTGCTTCTCCAGCAACTGCTTCAGCTGCAGGAATTTGCGGAGCGACTGGGCATAATCTTTCTTATAATAGTAGTAGTTGCCGTAATTGTTCAGATAATACGCCTGCATAGCCAGCGACATCTGCGGGAGATGGTCTTCCGTCTGCTGATAGCACTGGAGCGATGCATCGAAATCATTGAGTTTCAGGTAGATGGTAGCCAGACCCACATAGAGGGAGACATTCTCCTCCTTAGGCAACTGGAGGGAATCTACCAGAAAGAGCGCACGGCGATACCAGGAGGCAGCCTGCGGCAACTGATTCTTGAAGAGATAGGCATCACCCAGGTTGGCACAGATGCTAGGCGCCTGATGCTGCACATCGCTACGCATGGAATAGGCATAGGCAGACTGGTAGAGCGAAACCACCTCGTCTGCCTTGCGATGAAAATTATGATAGTTGATGCCCTGGCAGTTGTAGGTATAGGCAAGAAGTCCGTTGCGGCGCGGAGTATCAGGCTGACGGAGGGCGAAGCGCAGGGTGCGGTCCACATAGCCTACCGTAGAATCGGGCGTTGCCGACTGGCAGAACCATCTTCCCTTCCTGGCATAATACTCATAAAACGTGAGGCTGTCTTTCGCCAGCTTCATACCTTTTTCTATTTCCGTCTTAGCCTGCGGCGACTGCGCATTGAGGAGTTCATCGAGCTGATGCAGTTTTTCGATACGCAGGTTATCAGCAGTTTCCTCTGCCGATTTCCGGCAGGAAGCCAGGATCATCAGCAGAGGCAAGAGAGGCAGGAGAACCTGCCAGAGGCAAAACTTATCATTTTTCATCATTTCTATTATTTTCTACAGGGAGGGAGTGTCATCAGTCACAGTCAATACGCCCTGAAGGGGCAGAAGCTCCATACTCCACACGCCCTGAAAGGGCAGAAGCTCCATACTCCACACGCCCTGAAAGGGCAGAAGCTCCATACTCCACACGCCCTGAAAGGGCAGAAGCTCCATACTCCACACGCCCTGAAAGGGCAGAAGCTCCTAGCCCAGGGCAACACCCTGGGTTAAGATGGACGCAAGCCTGCCGCCCTGTAAGGGCAAAAGCTTTCAAGTACCAAGCTATTTATAAGGCTTTTGCCCTTACAGGGCGCCTTACTGACTGCTACTATACCCAGGGCGATGCCCTGGGCTAGGAGCTTTTGGGCTTTCAGCCCGTCCTCAGCAGTCATTATCTAGGCTTATGACACACCCTCTGAGTTTTCTACGAATTTACCTTGCAAATATAGGCAAATTAACGCAAACGAGCAAGCTTTTGGAATATTTTTTTCTTCTTAAAGCCATCAAACTTACATTTTGATATCAGATTGAGATGCCTGCGGGCTGTTACTCGGGTGCTGCGGGTATCATCGTCATCCTCCATCATGGCACGGAGCGTTTCTTCTGATATACCATCCAATATAGTCATGGAAATAGGAGCATCATCATCAGCATCCTCAAAGGTAGTCTTGTCAGTAATGCCAGTAGCCTCAGGATCATAATCCAGCGTAATCAGAATCTTCTTCTTTGCCGAATAGAAGATTACCGACATACAGCCATCCTCATTGTCCTCTCCCATATTGGTAAGGCCCAGTTTGGCTGCCGCATTCTTCAGAGTCTGATAGTCGCTGCTTCCACCATTATAATAAACGGCGCCACCCTTGCCCAGATTGAGACTTTCCGTAATCAACAGCGCCAAAGGAGCCTTTGCCTTCAGCTGTGGAGTGAAAGAAGGGAAGCCTGCATCTACCGGCTTGATGTTGCGAAGTGTCTTGGCTGCAGCCAGGAGCTGATAGCTCATCATCTTGCCAACCAACTTGGCATTTTCATCATATTTTTCTTCAGTTTCCTGTTCATCAGCATCATTATCAGAAGCCTCCTGCCAGAAAACTCCATTTCCTTCCAGTGAGAACACGAAATCATTGCCGTTTCTCTGTACGGTGCACTTCATTTCCTTGCCCGGCATAGTCTGGAACTGGCGCTTCTCAGCCTGATTAGCCACGTAGGCAGTTACACCATCCGTATAGGTAGTCTTCTCCTTATCATACTGAGCTACCATAATAGACATTAAGATGTTAGCTCTTTCTTCTGGTATCAGCATCATGGCATTATCCAGGATAACCACACCGCTAAGCGGACTCGTGTAGGTTGGTACAGGCCATTCTTCATTGCCCAGAACATCAGAGAAGATGTGGATCACATTGGTATTGACACCTCCACTTCCGCCTACAGTCAGTTCTACATATACATCCTTATCCTTGATGGTTATGTCCTTGGAAACCTCATCACCCCGATAGGTCCGGGCATATACGGTGGCATTACCCTTCATATCCTTCGGTACATACACATTGAAGTTACCATCCTTATCGGTCTGGAGAACTTCTGTCTTAGCCTTTTCCGTCTGTACCCATACCGAAGAGCGGATGCCGTCGCCCCGCTCATTCATCACCTTGCCATATACGCGAACCAGGTGAGGCAGCGTGATATCCACCTGACGTCTTTCTCCCGGAGAGAGGGCAGGAACCTTTACAGAAACCTTCTGGTTGATGCCACCATAGTACAGATCCTTCACAGTGATGCTGAAGTCTGTATTGGCAGGAACTTCATGAGAATAATATCCATCCGATTTGGATACAGTAGAAGCCAGCAACTGTCCGATGCTCAATCTTACACCCGGCAGAACCTTGCCGGTATCATCCTTTACATATCCATAAACAGTGCCCTGCTTTTCAGGATAATCCAGGTTGACCCAGGAAAAATGAGCCACTTCTCCTACATATACATTTCCCTGCAATGCGGCACTTCCTTCTTCCTCCCAGAGACCAGTCTTCTCATTGAAGCTCCACAAAGGGATGCTGGCTGGCGGATTCTCACCCATTCCGGCTGGTATCGGGAAGGTAAGCTTTGCCTTGCAGCCATCCTTGAGCTGCAGCTTGTCGCCATTTTCGGCATACATGTTCAGGTCGGTCATTCCGTAGGAAACCAGTTGGGCGCTGGAGTTGTCGGAGCGCACAGCGGCGAGGTCGCCACCCGGCATCATCTCAGAGAATCGTTCATTGTTAGGATCCAGATACACCATCTCCGACTTCACCTTTCCGGTATAGCCGGCTCCGGTGCCATCCACCTTGTATCCATCCTGCGGCATATCAATCTTCATTTCGCCAGCCTGCAGGGTCTGGTCGGATGAAGAAGAATAGGTCTTGATACTGGTGAAATCATTGTTCTCCTTCTTGCACATCACTACCTCCCAGCTTGCGCCATCGTCAGCATCCATAGAGCGCACCACATCAAAATAGCCCGCCTTGCTGAATCTCACTACCGAGCGGTCGTTCGGGACACTTACTACCTGAATCTGGTCGAATTCAAAGAATCCGTCGGTATTGGTAGTAGCAGCAGAAGAGCCGCTCACGATGCTCACACCCTCGATTGGAGTGCCGCTGGCATCTCTCACGATACCCGAAAGAGCGATGTCTTCCATTCTTCCTTCTACGAGTTCCGGCGGATTAATGCCTCCATCGTCGTCGTCATCATCATCTCCCTCATTCAGCAAATCCTGAAGTTTGCTGCATGAAGCGAACGTCATCAACATCATTAACAATGCCATGAACACAAAAGTTAAGCTGTGAATTTTCCGTCTCATAAGCCTTACATGTTTATCGGTTATACAAAAAAGATTCTTATTGATTGCAAAGATATATAAAAAAATGTATATTCGCAACCTCCCTTTCCCGACCACCGTGCCTATTTGTTGCCAGAAGCGTCTAAACGTCGGTTTTTCGGGCTTATCCGATAACAAAAAAATCAGCTTAAGTAATCAGAAACAGAACTGATTAAGCGACAAAAAACTGTGGAAAAAAGATTCATTCACGCATATTATTTCTCGGATTTGAGTATTTTATCGCCGATTATTTCTCGGATTTGAGTATTTTAACGCGATTTATTTCTCGGATTTGAGTATTTTCGCTATATTTGCGCCTGTTATTCAAATAGTTACGATTATGACAGAATATATACATAGAAACATAGACTCAGAAGAGAAGAGTTTTATCATTATGATTACTCATCACAAAGAAGTAAATGCTCGCTCCCAACTTGCCTTGCAGTAGCCCCAACTTATTATCGCTGAGGGCTACTGCCTTTAATTTTGCATCAATATCCATTACCTTATTATTTTTCTGCATCAACATTGAAAGAATTTTGTCTCATTCTCACTTGCTTACCGCCATGCAAGAACATTTTAACTCCCAATACTACGTATGGACCGTAAGTACTATTTCTAGAAGAATTTGTCACAGTTGTAAAATAGGGCAAATGATATTCATATCCAAACTTCCGCTTTCCAATATTGGCAGGCATCGTAGCGGTCAAAGTCCCCTCAAGTTTACCATTTGAAAACAATCTATTCAATACTATTTTAGCATATCCTAGATGCTTCGTATATTTACCTTGCAAAGTAGGAGTTGTAGCATAATTCAAATCGTAAGATGCTTGCACATTCAATTTCAAAGGGCTAATTTTATACCTGGCTTGCATATACATCTTCCAAATATCACCTTTTCTCTTGATACCTTCCTCTACAGATGCAACATCATGGAAATAAGAAAGGTTTACACCAAGA
Source organism: Segatella copri (assembly GCF_002224675.1). Lineage (GTDB taxonomy): Bacteria > Bacteroidota > Bacteroidia > Bacteroidales > Bacteroidaceae > Prevotella > Prevotella copri_U. The sequence continues at coordinate 20,462 of NZ_NMPZ01000005.1, forward strand.
TTACAATCTTTGAAAAGTTTGTAATCCCCTGACAATATGAACATCATTCGATGCCAATCTGCATTTTTATAACTTTCTTTCACCATACCTGTTGGTAACAATGAATAATAAAGCGACTCATTCATGTCTTTATTATAAAAGTTTACAAATATTATGTTAAACAGTTTATCTATACTCATGGTCGCATCCAAGTAAATCAATCTTGAAGATTTCAACAGTGGATTTCCACCATGAATCATCTTTGAATCTATTTGGTATTCCGTAGCAGTTAATTGATCCAAATTAGGATACATTGCTGAAATGTGGAAATTGCTCCTGATAGTTACGATACGCCAAGGCTTGTAGAACAAACGTCCCATAGGACTCCAGGAATAGTTAGCTATATGTCCGACGTTATTATCATCAGAATTACCAAGCCAAAGAGCACCACCGCTAACATAAAAGCTACCCACTGGATGCCAAGTAAGCATCGCTAACATAAAATGGCGAATATTCTTAGACCAATATTTTAATTCGTCTGTATTTCTATCCGTATCATTATATTTTCTCCACGCTAAGTTATAGTCTGCATAAAAATCGAAGTGTTTGGATAATGGCCTACTTATACTCAGATCATAAAACACATAATTTTTATTACCCAACGTTGGGGTTTCACTCAAGTTGGAATTACTCCAATAAGTTCTTTTCTCCCTAACATTATAATAGTCGTAAGTCAAATCACTGCTGACATATAATTTTCCAAAACTTCCACGGTAGAACAATCCAACATTATAGTCGTTGGAATAATATTTGTCTCTATTCCATTGCTCATATTGGGCCACATTCCCATTATCCTTCTCCGTAATAAAGTACATGGTAGAATCCAAGGACTGATTAAAAGTTCCTTTGGTCTGAAAAGAAAGACTATGCCCCTTAGCCAATTGATATTCAGCACCAAGAGATATGTCATACCCCAGTTTTTTGCCGATTTTATTTGGATTACCAGAATCGAATTCTTGAGAACTTCTCTCATAATTATCCGCATACATACGAGTGAAGGAATCACTTTCCTTATTGACAACATTCGAAAAAGCCGAAGTTATATTAAATAACAATTTATTCACACTATATGTATAAGATTCACCTACGGTTTCCTGATTCATATTGTTTTTGCCATATTGCAAATTCGTATAAGGCACAAAGTCCCAGCCAATATAATCATCGAACAAAGATAGGTTCAGCAACATTCTCCTTCCCTCATACTTTCCTGTTGGATTGTAGGTAATTTCCACTTTTTTGATGCGCTTAGGATTTATGCGCATAGCATAATCTGATGATTTTTCCACATCATTTACCAAAAGTACAATATCCTCTTCTCCATTCACACGCAACTTGTCATTTTCCCAATCACGCAAAAAGCCTGGTATTTTCTCCAACAGCTGTCCACTGCTTGCCGTACCTTTGCGCATAGAGTCGGTGATAAGGTAAATGTCCTTGTTATAGGTCTCTTGCTTTAAAGTTCCCGTGACAGTAACTTCCTTTAAGCCAACATTATGAGTAGACAATGCAATTACACCCAAGTTCTCAGGAAGTCCGAGACTATCCTTTCTGGTATAAGACTCAAGTCCCACATAGCTGACAGAAATTCTTGTTGCCTTTTGGGAAGTATTCACACTAAAGGAGCCATCAGTTTTAGATTTGCATCCACCAACAAACACATTGTTATTGAAAAGCTGAATTGTTGCATCAGCCAGTCCTTGCAGTTTATTGCCAGAAATTATTTTACCAGAATAGCTTTCCGCCATAGTAGTGACGGATATAAGCATTATCAAGCATAACAAAAATAATTTTCTCATATTTTTTTGTATTTTGAATAAATCTTTCTTCCATCTGCAGCATATTCCCTGGCGTAGCCCATTTTCTCTATCTGCTTCAGGACTTCCGCTGCCGAACCATCACGCTTGAACTCGAAGATGTAGATATAATTCTGTGTCTCTACCACGCAATCTACCCTACCTTCGCTTTGCTGCTTTGACCAACGTCTGAAAACCGCTCCTCACTTCATCATTCGGAAAATCCAGAAGATAGGAATTAGTATCCATTTCCCAATCCTTGATGGTAAGATAACCGCTCTGATAAATCATTGGCAGAGGTGCCTCTTTGTCTGCCTTATAGTCAATAAAGCTGCTTACAGGATAATACTTATTGACGATTTCGTTGATATTTTCGTCGAAATGCGTCAACAAACGAACCAGATAAGTTGGCGAACCTGTGCGGAACCAATAATCATCCAGCCTATTCTTGCCAAAGGCATTCAAGATGCTGAAAGGATTGTAGATATCAAGCATATTGGGACTGAAGTGGTAACCATCAAACTTCCTCTTCAGCTTGTGCTTCATTCCTTCCTCTGTGGTCTTATATCTCACAGCCATTGCTTTAATCTGTTCCTCGAAAGTAGAATACAACTCCTCTTCCGTAATGCCACAAAGTGCCTCATAATGCTCATCCATACTGATGTCGTTAGGCTGGTTGAAACCACTAAACACGCTCACCTGCGAAAACTTGGTGACACCAGTGAGCAAGACAAACTGTAAATAAGCATCGGCAGCCTTAAAGACACTATAGAAACCTTTCAAGATTTCACGATGCCAGTCCTCGAGCAATCGCTCCTGACCATCAATCGTTGTCTTAATATTCGTATCAAGCACATCCAGCAATGGCTTGTCGTATTCATCTATCAGCACAACAGCACGGAGACCAGTCTTCCGATGAGCCTCCTTCAATACACTTACAAATCTATCCCCCAAAGTTACACTATACTCATCCTTTCCATAAATTGCTTCTTGTCTTTCCACAAAAGACATCAGTGTTTGTTCCAACACACCAGGATTAGTAAAGTTATTACCATTAAAGTCGAGGTGGAACACTGGATATTGCTTCCACTCCTTCTCCTGCTTGTCGATGGCAAGCCCCTTGAACAACTCCTTCTTGCCTTCAAAATAACACTTCAAGGTAGAAACGAGCAATGACTTTCCAAATCGTCGTGGACGACTCAGAAAGTATATTTTACCTTTAGTCACTAAGTCATAGACCAATGCCGTCTTATCGAGATAAACATAATCATCTTCTATGATTTGTTCGAAGTCCTGTATTCCTATAGGATATTTCATATTGCTGCCATTTTATGTCGAGTAAGTAGAGGGAATTTCACCCTCCCTTCTCTCGGAACCGTGCTTGACAGTCTCCCATCACACGGCTCTTCGTACTTAACTCTTTTGTTTATTAGTTTATATTCTTTATTAACCTAGACGTGGATAGGGTACAAATCCCTTCACCTTCTGTCTCAGGACACACTATCTGAGGGCAAAGATAATACTTTATCTCCTAATCTCCAAAACTTTTCAAGAAAAACTTCTACCATACAGGTATTTGAAAGTAGCTTTCTATAGACACAGGATTATGCTGGTGCTCCCCAAAAAATCCCTTGCAACATTACTGCTGCAAGGGATTCGCCATTTTTCTACCTTAAATGGTTATACACTACATAAACTTTAAAACTAAAACTTTAAATCCATATACAATAGATTATCTTAGAATCTATATACTACAAAGCTGTTTGGCTTCATCTTCACGTTCAACACATTGCCCTGAACCTGTGCATCTGATACTACAGGAACAACCACATTTTTATTGTCGATCTTGTTCTCTGCCTGAATATCATCAGCATGAAGAACAGTCATCTTGCCAGGGTTCAACTTCTTGATGCCATTGAAGGTAACGTTGATTTCCTTTGCCTCGTTAGAGGTATTGGCAATCTTCACGATGTAGCTCTTGGTAGCCTTGTCGAAACAAGCTGTGGCATAGAGACCATTCTCGCCAGCTACAGCCTTGCCGTTCTCGGTAAGCTTCAATACGTTGGTACCCTTGTTCTCGCCGTAGAGCTGCTGAACATAGTAGTTGGCAGAACGCACAGAGCTGAGATTATCAAACCAGATGAGGTCTGGACGCCACTGCCATCCCTCTACATGAGCGAAGAGAGGAGCATAGGTAGCCTGATAAACCACATCGGCATTGCGCTCCAAGCCGGTCATGAAGGCAGCCTCGGAAAGCGCAGCCTCCCAAGAGTTAGGATCGTGCTCGGCATGAGCTGCATACTCACCGGCAAATACCTTAGGACCCTTGCGGTCGTACTTGTCGTAACGGCTGGCATTGCTGCGGAACCACTCAGGGCTCTTGTAGTAATGCTCATCTACCATATCTACGCCCAACTTGCGCATCTGCTCCCAACCGTAGTCGAAATCCTTGCCATCAGCAAATGGACCAGATGAACCGCAGATCTTGATCTTAGGATACTTGGCATGGATCTGCTCCATAAACTTCTGCAGACGCTCAGGGTACATAGGTCCCCACTGCTCGTTACCGATACCAATCTGCTTCAGATTGAATGGTGCCGGATGACCCATATCGGCACGGAGCTTACCCCACTTGGAAGTAACAGGACCATTGGCGAACTCGATGAGGTCGAGTGCATCGTCGATATAGCTCTGGAGATCCTTGACTGCTACATGCGCATTAGGATCCTTATCATCGTTCTGATACTGGCAAGCCAGACCTACAGAGAGAATTGGCAATGGCTCTGCACCAATCTTCTCAGAAAGAAGGAAGTACTCGTAGAAGCCCAAGCCCAAAGACTGATAGTAGTTAGGGAAAAGGCGATGTGGGAAGGTATCTCTCCAGCGGTTCTCGTTCAGAGGACGGTTCTCGGGAGCACCCACGGAGTTCTTCCACTCATAACGGGTATCGAGGTCGGTTCCCTCTACGATACATCCACCAGGGAAACGGAAGATGCCTGGCTTCAAGTCAGCCAAATCCTGTACGAGATCGGCACGGAGACCATTCCAGTTATCTTCTGGGAAGAGAGAGATGTGGTCGAGATCTACGCTCTCAGAACCTTTCTCCAGATATACACGCATCAATCCCTTGGCATCGGTCTGAGGAGATGTCAGGGTAGCTGTAAGCTTCTGCCACTTGTTGTTGGTGATGTTGATGACCTGCTTGGCAATGACATCGTTCTTGGAATTGACCAGCTCCACACGGATCTTGCCCTGCTTGCCATCGATGAGATGAAGACGGCCATAAACGGTGAAATCGTACTTCATATCCTTCTTCAAGCCCATACCGAAGAAACCGCGGTTCTCCAGACCGGTCTGCTTCTCACGCGCACCGGCACTCTCGAGAGTTACATAATGAGGGTTGCGGTCGAAGGCTGGCTTCACGTCGTTGAGGGTTACGTTACCGAATGTATTCCATCCCATCAGGCGCTGTGGGAACTCGAAAGAGCGGTTTTCCACCATCTCTGCATAGAGACCGCCATCGGCACCGAAGTTGATATCCTCGAAGAAGATACCATACATGGTAGGCTGGATTTCTACTCCAGGCTTGTTGGCCTGAACCATAAACTGATGCTGTGCGAAAGCTCCGAGCGAAGACATCGCCATCAGCATTGCTGCGAAAATTTTAGCTTTTCTCATATTGCTTTGTTATTGTCTTTTTTAGGTTTGTTTATATTTCTATGGATAATACGCATAACGTATCAGAATGCCGATGCAAAGATACAAAAAATCCACCCCAAATGAGGTGGATTTTCTGTCTAAATATATTGGATTTTCGCTCAAATCGCTGTTTTTCTACTATTTACCCTGTGGAATGAGGGTAAATGTGAAGGTCTTGTTGCCATAATGTACACGATACTTCTCCAAAGGCCAAGCACCCCAAGAGTTCTCGCCGCCTACACCCATGTGGGCAGAATCGAGGAAGAGGTTGGTGAACTTAGACTTCTTCAGGTCGAAGCTGTGACGCTGCTCCTTGTCGTCGCCATCGTCGAGCTCCTCGGTATCGAAGTGGATAGCGCTGGCATAGAATGGAGTGCAGCTCTTCACCTGCAAGCCCAAGCCTGTGGCATCGGTCTGCTTCCACCAGCGGATATCGCTCTTGGTACCACTCTCCTGCGGACGGATGTATGGGAAGTACTGGTTGTCGGCATCATCTGTGTAAACACCGATGCGCATGCAGTCCTTGCGGTCTGAGTAGTTCTCGATAGGACCACGACCGTAGTAGTTGCTCTTCTCCATGGTGTATGGCATCTGCATCAACATACCGAAACGGAACATATCGCTTACCTTAGCACCCTCTGTAGCCTTGAAGTCTTCTGTTACCTTCACGGCACCTGTATTGGCGAATACTACGTAGGTGATATCCATCTGACCCTGAACCTCCGGCATATCGAATGATGTGAGGATTGTTACCGAATTGGTCTTCTTATCCTTCTTCACGTCGATGTTCTTCAGGTTCATCTGAGGGTTCTTCCAAGCCTTGAACTTCTTCTGAAGGCCTGCACCCATATCGTTGTCGGTAGGAGCACGCCAGAAGTTTGGCTTCAGGGTACCACCCTCGCCGAGCAATGACTTGCCATTGTAAGCATACTCAGAGATAAGACCGGTAGAACGGTCGATCTTGAAGGTGAGGTTAGGAGTGGTAACAGCTACCACATTATTCTTCTTGGCAGCAAGCTTCATCTTCTTCTTGCCATGTCCCTGAGCCAGCATCTTGCTGCAGTCGCCAGAGCAAGCCTGCTTGGTAACTACCGGCAGCTGGGCATAAGCCATCACCTGACCGGCTGTGAGCAATGGTTCAGCCTCCTTCAGACGGAAGTCGATGTTGAGGAATACTTCCTTGCCCTTGATCTTGCTCTTGTCGTAAGGGATGGTGAAGTTCTTGGTCTGCTGTGCAGGAACATCGAGGTCAGCGATGGTACCATTCTGAGTCTCTACGCCATCCTCTTCCAGGCTCCATGCCAGTGCATAGTTGCTCAGGTCGCGGAAGAAGTTCTCATTATGTACGCTTACCTCGCCAGTCTCGGCATTCACCATCTTGGCCCAGATGTTCTGGTACTGATAAGCCACCTCGTAAGCATGAGGGTTCATCTGACGGTCTGGACCGATGATACCATTACAGTTGAAGTTATTGTCGCTAGGATCATACTTGTTGTAATCACCACCATAGCAATATTCTATCTTGCGAAGCTCCTCATTGTTCATCTTGTAAGGCAGGATGCTCATAGGCTTCACGATATTGCGGTGCAATGCCTGATCTACGAAGTCCCAGTCGAAACCACCCTGGAGGATAGGATACTTGCGGATCAGATTCCAGTAATCGCTCAGGTTACCGCCAGAGTTACCCATGGTGTGGTTGTACTCACACTGGATGAGAGGCATCGGACTGTTTGGATCCTTGGCATACTTCTCGGAAGCAGCTACAGGGTAATACATTGGGCAGAAGATATCTGTACCCTCGCCACGGCGAGCCTGCTCGTACTGAACAGGGCGGGTCTTGTCCTGGCTCTTGATCCACTTGTAAGCCTGCAGGAAGTTGTCGCCCATCACGGTCTCGTTACCCATGCTCCATGTTACGATGGAAGGATGGTTGTAGAACATAGACACATTATGCTGGTTGCGCTCCATGATCTGCTTGGCAAACTCAGGCTTCTTGGCAGCCGCATCGTCGCCATACTGGAAACCATGGCTCTCCTGGTTAGCCTCTGCCACTACATACAATCCGTACTTGTCGCAGAGATCATACCAGCGAGGATCGTCTGGATAGTGGCAGGTACGAACGGCATTGATGTTCATGCGCTTCATCATCATGATGTCCTGAATCATGCGCTGCTCACTCAAGTTGTAGCCCTCGTCCGGATCAATCTCATGACGGTTGGCACCCTTCAGGAGAACAGGCTGGCCATTGACCAGGAACTGCTTGTTCTTGATCTCCACCTTGCGGAAGCCTACCTTTACCTGTACAATCTCGTATGGCAAGTACATACCGCCATTCTGGATAGGAGATACAACGAGGGTATAGAGGTTAGGAGTCTCAGCACTCCACTTGCGAACATTCTTCACACGGAGCTGATACTTAGCCACACCATTCTTTACATTATCGGTACCTGTAACGATTACCTCCTTGCCATCCGGGTCGTAAAGACCGAAGTATGCCAGGGTATTGCCCTGCACCTTGGCTGTGATGTTGAGGTAACCATCCTTATAGTTGTTCTTCAAATCTGTCTCTACACGGACATCGAGCAGACGATGATCCTTGGAGCGGGCATAGAGATAGTTCTCACGTGCCGGACCGCTCAGACGCCAGAAGTCCTGATCCTCACACCATGAACCGTCACACCAGCGGAATGTCTGGAAGGCGATGAGGTTCTTGCCCTTCTTCAGGAAAGGAGTGATATCAAACTCTGCGGCAACCTTGCTATCCTCTGCATAACCGGCAAACTTTCCGTTGACATAGAGATAGATGTTGGAGGTTACACTACCGAAGTGAGCGATGACGCGCTTGCCATCCCAGTTGGATGGGATATTGATTTCACGGCGATAGGAACCTACGTGGTTGTCCTTGGTAGGAACAGCTGGTGGCTGCTGGTCGAAGTGGCCACGCCAAGCGAAGCCAACATTTACATACTCTGGCTGACCATAGCCCAACATCTCCCAGTTGCCTGGCATCTGGATGTTGTTCCATTTAGAGTCATCAAGGTCAGTCTTGTAGAAATCTGTAGGGCGCTCATCAGCATTGGCTACCCAGTTGAACTTCCATGTGCCCTCGAGCGACAGGTAGTTCATACTCTTCTTCTTGTCAAGATACTCAGCACCTGTTCCAGGGAAGTCGTTAGGATCGTAAGCGAAGTGCATTGTGTGCAGAGGCAAACGATTGATTTCATTCACTTGGAGGTCGTGCCACTCTGTGAAAGTAGGCTGCTGGATAGCTACCGTCTTTACAGACGACTTAATGGCAGCCTTCGGTTTTCTTGCACCAAAGGCCACCATTGCCAATCCTGCCATACTCAATGTTACGAACAGTCTTTTATTCATTACTATTATAGTTTTGTGTTTAGATATTTATCATATTCACAAGCGGTAAGAAGCATCGCTCCCACACCGAAGTTTGCCTGGGAATTGGCATCTACGGTCTGGCCCGGGATGGCTCTTTCGCCGATTGGCTGAACATAGCCCACCTTGCCGTCTTCCTGAACGGCTGTTTCCGTGAGGTAAGTCCAGGCTCTGTCTATCACCTTCTTATATTCTTTCTTGTTGAGATAACCATTGTTTACTCCCCAGAGCATTCCATAGGTGAAGAAGGCAGTACCGCTGGTCTCTGGTCCCGGCGCATGCTCAGGATCCATCATCGAGCGGGTCCAGTAACCCTCTGGCTGCTGGATTTCAGCCACAGCCTTGGCCAGTTTCTGGAACTTATCTACGAAGAACTGATAGTGCTTGTAGTCCTTTGGCATATCCTGGAGCACCTTTGCCAGACCGGCAAGAACCCATCCATCGCCACGTGCCCAGAAGTCTTTCTTTCCGTTGGCACTCTTGTGCTTCGGATAGATGTACTTTCCATCGCGGAAGTAGAGGTTGGTCTCCTTGTCGAGCATAATCTCGTCGGTGGTGAGGAGGTTATCGTAGAGCTTGTCGAGATACTTCACATCGCTGGTAAGCTTGTACATCTTGGTCATCACAGGCATCACCATGTAGAGGGCATCGCTCCACCACCAGTAGTCTGTTGGCTCAGAGTAAGCCTCGTAGTGCATCACCTCCTTGGCACGCTTCACCATGAATTCTGAAGCTGCGGCATTGCCCTTGGCTGCCTCGATATTGTAGAGGTCGATGTAGGTCTGGAAGCAGATCTGCCAGTCGCCGAAGAGTACGTGATCCTTACCCTCGCCGTATGGCTTGTACTTCCACTTGGCTGGATTAGCCTCTGTAGCACCGGTCCAGTCGTTATGCTCAGCCCAACGGATGGTGTAATCCAGCATCTTCTGGTCCTTCAGCATCTTATATACCTCCATGTTGCCGGTATGATAAGCGGCATTGTCCCAGAAGGCACGCACCTCAGGCTTGTTGTTGGCCTGCCAGTAATTGTTTACCTTCTTGATGAGTGCTACCACCTGCTCGTGGTCCCACTTTCTGGAAGCCTTCACCTCCTTTTTGTTCTGTTTCTTGACCTTGGCGGTTTTCTTGGCTGGCTGCGCTGCGCTCAAAGGCAAAGCCAGGGCTGCAGCTACCAACATCATCAATATCTTGCGCATTATATTAACTCTTAACTCTAAACTTTTAATAGTAAACTCTAAACTGAAAATTACCACTTGTCCTTGGTGACAATCTCGTCGTTCCAGTGATGATCCTTAGGGAACTGCTGATTGTTCCATGCCTTCACCTGGGTCCAAGGCTGTGCTGCATCTGTCCAGAACGGATGATCGGCAGGCAGGCCGAGAGGCATGAAGGCAAGGGTGGTCATATAGAGCGAACCGTTGTTGGTGTACCAGTCGGCTACGTTCTTCTGGCTGTTTCCGCAGAAACCGATGGAGAGATAACCCTTCTCATTGAAGTTATTCTCCTGGTCGAACATGCGATGGAGCACCTTGGTCAGGGCTGCACGCACCTGTCCGTTGCTCAAATCCTTTGGCAACTTCTGGTACCATGCCATCAAGGCAAGCGGCTGCATGGTTGCCATACGGTAAGGAATGCTTCTGCCGAAAGCCGGGAAGGTTCCTTCCGGAGAGATGAATCTCTCGAGGATGATGCTGTACTTCTGGCAGCGCTTCAACTCCCGGTCGTAGTACTTCTGATAGTCGAGGCGGGAATTCACCTTGGCATCCACCATTGCCTGGAGTGTTTCCAGATACATAGGATGGAACACATAGCTGCTGTAGTAATCGAATGCGAACGAAGGACCATCGGCGTACCAGCCATCGCCTACATACCACTCCTCCACCTTGCGGCAGGCAGAATTCACGCGATATTCATCGAAATCGCCACCCGCCTTTGCCATGAAGCTCTCGATGGTAGAAGAGAAGAGGAGCCAGTTGGTATAAGGAGGATCGATGTGGCGGAGCTTGGCAAACTCCTTTAGGTATCGCTGCTTGGTCACCTCATCCAAAGGCATCCAGAGTGTATCGTAAGCCCGGAGGAAACTCTCGGCGATATAGGCAGCATCTACCAGGTTCTGACCGCCGATGCCCCAGCAGAGATAGTCAGGACTCTGAGGATCTACGGCATTCTTGTAGGAAGCCAAAGCCCACTCACGCAGCTGCTTGCGCTGCTTGCCTTCGGCTGTGGCATCATCAGGAAGAGTCAGCCAGGGAGCCACGCCAGCCATCAGTCTGCCGAAGCACTCCATATAGAGCACCTTCCTGTTGCGGTTGTCGAAGCTTGGACTGAACTCCGTCTGCATATTCTTCTGCAGCTCGCCCTTTGCCATATTCTCCAGCACGGGCTGAGCCATCTTATAGGCAAGTGAGCACCAATATTGGCGGTCGCTCTGCTGTTGTGCCTTCTTCTTCGCTGCGCTGATTCCCATGAACGGAATCAAAGCCAGAAGAAGGGTGATCATGATATTCTTATATATATGAATCATAGATAGTTGCAATTTTATGAGTTTGTTGAATTCTGTTAAACGATGATTGCAGTATTATCATTTCATGCTGCAAATGTAATTAAAATAATTTAGAAACGAGCAGAGCGACCGTGTTTTTTATCATTTTTTCAACACTGGAGCACCATTTTCCCAGGAAATAGGTATCCAGAGGTGACGACTGTCGCTCAAATGCTTCGGATTCCACATATCTGCCATGAATACATAGTCGGCACCATGGAACATCTTCTTCTGTGCTGCAGTTTCCACCTTATATATATAGGTACCCTGTGCACCGAAGGTCTTGTCGGCACCCTCTCCACGGCATGGATTAGGCAACTGCTCCCAAGGACCGAAGATATTCTTAGCCTTGAACATGCGGGCTGCATTTGGAGCCCAACCGGTACATCCGCTGGTAATCATCCAGTAGGTGCCATCCTGCTTGAAGATGGTTGGAGCCTCGTTCTGTCCGCCGGCAGCTACTCGTACGTAGCAACCGTTGTGCTGCATGTAGTCATCTGTCAACTGTGCTATCTGGAGAGTCAGGTTTTCCTCTGAAGAATAGATGTGGTAAGCCTTGCCATCATCGTCGATGAAGATGGTCATATCTCTCGACATCTGTCCACCCTGGAAGTCTCTCATCCAGAACATACCTCGTTCTATCTGAGTGCGCCAGGCTGGAGTCCACCATTCTTTCAGTTCAGGGAAGAGAAGCTGATGCTTGAGGTCGGTGGTATCCGGCTTCGCAAACCCGATAGGATAAAGACCTGGATTCACTCTGCCAGAGCGGATGAACTTGAATGGTCCGAAAGGAGTATCGCTGGTTGCTACACCATAGCGGGCAGCAGCATATCCCTGACCCTTCAATTCGAGATGGAACCACATGACGAACTTTCTGGTCTTCTGATTGTAGAGAACCTTAGGGCGCTCGATGATGCAACCACCCTCGATGTCGCTGCCCGGTTCGCTAGATACAGGGAGCACCAATCCATGGTTGGTCCATTTCTTGAGATCCTTCGAAGTAAAGCAGCTTACGCCGAGAGAGCTGTAAGGCTTGCCATCCTGCGAACGGCTTTCGCCATACCAGTAGTAGGTACCCTTGTAGTTGAAGATGTTGCCACCGTGCGCATTGATATGCTTGCCGGTATTGTCTTTCCATACACCTCCGTCCATCGGAGCCTGTGCCAGGGTTGGGAGACAGGACATCATCCACAACACTATAAATGTGAATAGTTTATTCATTTGCTGATGTTATTATTAAGTTAGTGAATACGCTAATTGTTTGTTTTGTCTGCAAATTTAAAGAAAAAACCCCTCTTATGGGTCTAATATTCGGTACAAAAGGGATACAAATCGGTAAAATGCTGGAAAAACAAATGCAATTCATCCTTTCTCCCCTCCACAAAGCTATTAATTACGATAAATCTTTCGCATGGTTCAAGAACAGGCTGAAGCGTCTCAAGCAGCACGCCCTGAAAGCCCAAGCACCAGGAGCTTCTGCCCTTTCAGGGCATGTGAAGTTTTCTGTTATTAGTCGTGGAAATGTGTGAAAAATCAATAGATTTCCACGACTAATAACTCATTTCCCATCACTATTCTGCGCGAAACGATGTTTTTACCCCATTTCGCACAGAATAGCGACACAAAAAGTTTCACGATGGATGCTTTTTCCGTATATGACAACCGCAAAACTGTTAATTACTGTTATTAACCGTGGAAATCTATCGATTTTTCTCACATTTCCACGACTAATAAATTATTTATTTGTATCTTTGCAGCACAATAAACAATTAATATACAGAAAGATATGATAGTAGGACGGGAAAAAGAAATAGAGTTTCTCAAAGGGCTACTCGAAGAAGAAGAGTCGCAATTTGTAGCTATATATGGCAGACGACGCGTAGGAAAGACTTTCCTGATAAGAGAGACTTTCAACTATAGCTTTGCCTTTCAACATACAGGTATATATGGAGCCTCACTCAAAGAGCAGCTAAGTGAATTTACGGAATCACTATACTCTGCTGGTATGAGAAAGGTAAAAGAACTTCCTTCTAATTGGAATGAGGCGTTCCACTTATTAGAACGATTCATCGAAAAATCGAAAGATACCCAGAAGAAGAAGATAATCTTCATCGATGAAATGCCGTGGATGGATACACATAAATCAAACTTTGTACGCTCGCTAGACCATTTTTGGAACAGTTGGGCAACTGCAAGAAAAGACATTATCCTTATCATTTGTGGCAGTGCCACCTCTTGGATCATCAACAACATCATTATGAATTATGGCGGTTTGCACAATCGCTTAACAAACCAGATATTTCTGGAACCATTCAGTTTGAGAGAATGCCAGGCATTCTGCGAAAAGCGTAAACTGGGATATACAGAACGCCAGATCCTAGAAGCCTATATGGCACTTGGTGGTATTCCTTATTACTGGAGCTTTCTGAAAAGGGGACAAAGCGTAGCACAGAATTTCGATAGAATGTTCTTTTCAGAGAGAGGGGAACTTACCCAGGAATTCAATGCGCTCTATGCATCCTTGTTTAAAAGACCAACGACCCATATTTCCATTATCACAGCATTGGCTAGCAAAAAAATGGGTATGTTGAGAAAAGACATCTTAGATGCAACTGGGCTCTCCGACAACACCACATTCTCCAATGCTCTACAAGAACTAGAACAATGTGGTTTCATCAGAAAATTCATGCCGATAGGTGGGAAAAGCAAAAACGCCATCTATCAGCTTATGGATAATTACACCCTTTTCTATTTTGACTTCATCAAAAAAAATACGAATCAAGACGAACACTACTGGACTGCCAACATGGACACAACCATACACAACGGTTGGGCAGGCAGGGCATTTGAACGTGTCTGCATACAGCATATCAAGCAGATTAAAACAGCATTAGGATTTGCAGCGGTCATCAGTACTGCTCACTCATGGGTATACAAGCCAAAGGATTTATCTGAAAAAGGGGTACAAATAGATCTCCTGATTGATAGAAATGACCAAACCATCAACCTTTGCGAAATGAAATATACCAATGCTCCATATACCATAAGCGAAGAGGAGGACATGAAGATTCGAAACAGAAAAGCTGTTTTCATAAAAGAAACAGGAACAAACAAATCCATCCTCATAACGATGATTACCACCTACGGTCTAACTCCAGGAGGTTATGCAGACGATATTCATTGTCAGGTTACAATGAAAGACCTATTTCGCTTTTAACTTTCGCTTTCCGGGGGTAACATTTCTCGCCTAGAAGTTGCCGTAATCTCATATTTTTTGTTACTTTGAGGTAGATAATTATAAAAAGAAAGGGTCTATATACCACCTGTTATCGTGGCATATAGACCCTTTCTTTTACACCATCTACAATTGAATCTCATTCAGTCGCTCCTGACAGATCTTTGGGAAATGGCTTTAAGTTCATATTTTATCTTAAACCAGTATCTTTATCACTATTGTTCAATATACGTCTGTCTGTCTTATATTTTCTACCATGACTAAAGGTATAGCCAAGTGTAAACATAAGCATATTACCATTATTCTTGATATAAGTAACTCCTCGACTTATATAATACTTACTATTTGTTCTATTTTTATAGTCAAATCCCTGTGGATAGCCCAAAAGAAGACAACTTAGACCTAGACGAAGATTCTTATGTTTATAAGACACCGTGAGGGTGGATTTTTTCTCTCCGGCGCTTCTTGTTTCACCAGAAAAACTCTCCCAGGCATTGGCAAAATAATACTCCACATACCATTTCTTCAAATTCAAAGATGCCGTTAAACCATAATGCAAAGGCTCGAAATCGTGCGAATAATCCAAGCCACGGCTTCTCTTGTGCTGATATTGCAGCTCTCCTTGGATATCAAAGATATCAGGGATGACATGGAATACCAAAGTCGTATAAGCGAAATAAGAAGTAAAACTTTTCTGGTTCTCAGGCTTCCACACATACAAATAGCTACCATCCGCTTGCTGTTGTGGCAAAATGCTTGTCATAATGGCATCTGGAGTGTAGCTCATATTACCGCCCCAGTAAACATCAACTATCTTATTATTCCATGTGAAGCCCAAATCACCATAATAAGTAGATGTTGCCTTCAAGGTACTATTACCATCATTTGCTTGCATTGTACTTCCCTGCTGTCGCACCTCGCTCAACTGGGACAACGAAGGCACCTGTGGATTGATAGAGCCTGTAAGTCTAATTCTAAAATTCTTAATAGAATTAGTGGCTAATGTAAACTTCGGTCTAAAAGTCCACTTGTGAAACCCCACACTACCTTGCTCTATTGATATATAGTTTGCACCAACACCTAACTGGAAATTAGCGATTTTACCCAAGCGTCCATCCAATTGCGAAAACAAATACACATTATTGGAATTCAAGACTGTAGTAACATTCTGACTTCCTGTATATTTGTTATCAGTTCTACTAACAGCATAGTTAGTACCACCAGAAAAGGACAGCTCCTTATTCAACAGTTTGGTGTAAATTGCCTCTGTTATCAAAGAATACTTACTACCATCGGCTTCATAGCCATAGTCGTGTAAAGGACTGGAATTCAACGTTTCATCAACATCCCCCAGCAATACATATTCATTCTGTCTATGAGTGTTATCTGAGCCTAAATGAGTGCCGACGACATTGATGATAAGACTTTGTTTTTTAGGCAGATTCAGACTATAATAAATATCCAACACAGGATTTCGATCATGCCCAAAATCATTGGTAAAAAGCAACAAATCTTGTCGCCCAGTTTCAAATACCTTTTGCAGTTTCTTGTTGTAAGGGGAATTGGTCCAGTCAAACCCAAATCTCACATTTAATGAATACTTACCAGGATCAGCTAAGTTGTAGCTAAGCTGTAAGTTATGAGAATTATAGGTCATCTCTGCATCTTGACCGACATAATCTACAGTACGCTCCAGTCCATCAGGCTGCAAATATACAGAATGGCTGTCCTTTCGTCTCTTATCATACCAACGATAGTTCAATCCATAAGACAGGCCGAACTCAGACTTCTTATAATTATATCTGAAGAATGCATAACTGTTATTGAATCTTTCCCAAAGAGCCTGAGTTGTATTGACACCACCTACGTAACCGACATATCTTTTCTTTACGATATAATTGATTACAACGGCAAGGCTTGCATCACCATAGCGCACTCCAGGATTATCTATGTACTCAATACGGGTAACCTCATTCGGCTGCAAAGCCAAGACGTCCTGTACCGTAGCCTTAATATCATTGATACGAACCTGAACGCCACCAAGATAACTGCTGATGCTCTGCTGTGCCTCATTCACCTTGAGATTAGGCAAATGCAATTTTCTCAGAAGATCATAGCCATTGGAGGAGTTTTCCTTAATCTTGGCAGTAGGCAGGATAATATCTCTGTCAACCTTATGAATCACACGAGCCGCCTTGACTACAACATCACTCAAGTGTAGTGTAGTATCAATCGGGACTATATCTTTTTCAACATTTACAGTGTCATTTTCTTGTGCATTCACATCTATTGATGCCAACAATAGCATTATAAACATTATCTGTTTCATACCCCTTATTTTATTAACGAACTATTGTTTCGTCTTATTAATTAACTAAAGTTTTCCACCCCAAAATAATAGGAGTAAGGCTCAGAAGAGATTATCCATCAATGGACAATTTCATCTGAGCCTTGATTGATTAGAATACTTATTTAATCTAGTTTAGTCTAGAAGACTACTTCTCTGCTGACTGACCTGCTGATGTTGGCCAATATGGGTTCTGATACAATGGACTCTTCTCTACAGAAGAATAATCACTTGCTGTAAGCAGGAACTGCTTGATAGGAAGTGGCTGCAGATAGTGAGCCATGTGCCAGGTGAAACCATCCTTGTAGCTGTTGGTAGCTGTCATGTTCACCTCCAATGGACGATAGTACTCGCTCAGAGAAGAGCTTGATACGTTGGCATTAGAAGAGCCATCGGCATTCAGGTTGTTATACCAGCTCTGCATTGGAGTATTCCAGAGATGAATACCCTCCATGTGAGCAGGAGTTGTCATCAACTGATCGTATGAACGCCAGCGCTGCAAATCCATACCACGAAGACCTTCTGAAATCAACTCGCAACGACGCTCACGACGGATATTGTAGAGAATCTTATCGGTCAACTGCTTGCCTGCAGAGTAAGAACCCCAGTCGGCAGTTTCCTTACTCATCTCAGTAGCATCGATGGTAACCTGTGGGTTAACAGCATCACCTGTGAAGCCGGCAGCCTTACGTACATCCTTCCAATACTCCAGAACCTTGCCAGAAAGACTGTTGGTCAACATATACTCAGCCTCCATGTAGTTCAGCAGTGCCTCGGTAGCACGGAAGATTTCAGCTGCATTGTAGCAGTTACCATTACCTGTATTAGCCTTATCAAAGGTACCACCCTTACGGATTGCATAACCTGTAGAATAGTCATTCTCGGCATTACGTGTGGTAATGGTTGGATATGGCTCGTCGATGACATAGTGATCCTCTGAAGCAGACATATTCTTGAATACATTCTTCTGTCCAGGAACCTTCAGGAAGATGGTGAGACGAGGGTCACGATTGGTAGCAACATCAGCGATAGTCTGGTCGCTATAGGTATAGGCTGAATTATAGATAGGCTTACCATCCTTCATCACATAGCCCTCTACCATAGAGCGGGTAAGACCTACACCAAAGTCTCCATGCTGGACACCAACCTCCACATTATTGACTACACCCAACTCCTTGCTATACTGGCGCCAAAGGATAACCTCAGGTGTACCCGACATATCTGTAGTACCCCAGATATTGAAGTAAGGGTTCTGAGGATCACCTTCCTTCTGAGGAATAGTACCGGTGTTAACCATCAACTGATCCTTATACTTGTCAGCTACCATTTCGGCAGCCTTGGCACTCTCCTGCAGGAAATACTTAGCCTCAGCATCAACAGAACCTGTAGGATACTGATAGTTGGCATTATACTCCTTAGCCTTGCCTGGCCATCCCTCGCCGTTAGGAACGAAAGCTGTGCCGGCAAAATAAGTCAGCCAAGAACCCTCGTAGAGAGCTACACGGCTCTTGAACAGGCGGGCTGCATCTGGAGAGATACGGGTATGGTTCTTGTCAAAACCATCCTGCATCAGCGAGATAGCCTTGTCCAGGTCTTCCATGATGAAACGAGCCACCTCGTTGCAAGGCTGACGCTTGTTGGCAGCCACCAGGATTTCCTCATTGTCAGGGAATGCCTCGGTTACAATAGGAAGGTCGCCCCACTTCTGCAACATATCGAAGTAGCAATATGCTCTCATAAAGTAGATCTCACCGATATACTGGTTGATGATAGCCTCACTACCAGAGATCTTACCAGCCTTCTGAGCCTCGAGGATAGAATTGAGCTGGTAATTGATGTTGCGGATATTATTCCAAGACCAGTTGCCGTTATCATTGGCTGTTTTCCAAAGTCCTGTGGCAAACTTGCCATCACCTTTCCAGTTGATCTGGTTGTCGGTATTCACATCTCCGGCATAGAGACCATAGCTCCAGTTGGCGTGTCCTGGCATGACATCACCATAGAACTGATCGGCAGCAGCTTTCACCTTTGCCTCTGAAGTAAAGAATCCATCAGAAGGTAAGCTTGATGGTGGCTCCTGCTCCAGATAATCACTACAAGAAGAGAAGGATGCAGCAAGTGCCAATGACATAAGTGCTATATGTTTGAATTTCATATTAATATCTCCTTTTAATTATAATGTAACGTTAACACCGAAAGAGAAAGTGCGAGAGAGAGGATAACCATTACCATAATCGGTATCGATGGTCTCTGGGTCGAACTGACTTGGAAGATCGGTGATAGTGAACAAATTCTCTGCTGAAACGAAGAAGCGGACATTGCCCAAACCTGCCTTTGAAACCAAGCTCTGTGGCAGGGTATAGCCAATCTGAAGGTTCTTCATACGCAAATAAGCTGCATTGAGCAAATAGCGTGTCTGGGTATGGATGTTCTTCCCGCTGTACTGCGGACGTGGCAGATAGGCATTCAGATTCTCTGATTCGTAGCCATTCTTAACAGACCAGGTTTCTGAATCGCGGAAGTAGTCCTGAACGCCGGTAATACCTGCAGCCCACCATACACCAGAGTCGGTAGCTCCAAACAGAAATTCTTTCGCATCAGAATAATCACGCTTCATGACACCCTGCATGAATGCACGGAAGTCGAACCCCTTCCAGCTGGCAGTGAGATCAAGACCGAAGAGATAACGAGGAGTTTTGTTGCCGATAACCTTCAAGTCACCATGGTCTGCCAATGTATTGCTTCCATTAGAGATCTTGCCGTCGCCATCCAGGTCCTTGTACATGATATCACCAGCAGCCCACTTGTCGCCAAGCTGGCTCTGTCCACCATTTGGCAAGGTAGCCAGATGCTGGTTCATCTCATCATTAGTCTTGGCAATTCCGATGGTTTCATAACCCCAGATTTCGCCTACCTTGCGGTTCTCGATATAGCTAGACAAAGAACCTGTAGGGTTGTTTGGATAACGGGTTACCTTAGCCTGAGCATCAGAAACATTGAATGTTACACCATAGTTCAAGCCATTCTCCAGATGATCGCGCCAGCCAATCTGCAACTCCCAACCAGTGGTACGGAGGTCAGTATTGTTGGTCTTAGGAACAGCAGTTCCCAAAAGTGCAGGCAACTCAGGAGCAGGACCTACCATGTCCTTGGTATTACGTACATAGTAATCGAAGGAACCAGTCAGGCGGTTGTTGAAAGCACCCCAGTCGAGACCGACATCATAGCTTTCTACCTTTTCCCAACCCAAGGCTGCAGAAACCAGACCTGGAGCTGCAGTAATGTTGGTCTTCTTACCCCCCTGGAGCCAGGTACCTGATACTGATTTATAATCTACTGTAGAATAGGTCTGATACCAGTTATCAATATTCTGGTTACCCAAAGAACCGTAAGATGCACGGAGCTTCAAGGTATTTACTGTATTCTCCAATGGCTTCCAGAAGTTCTCGTGAGCGATGTTCCAACCCAAAGAGAAGGATGGGAAGGTCTTCCACATATTGTTTCTGCGGAACTTGGATGTACCGTCATGACGGATATTGAACTCGAAAAGATACTTCTCGTCATAGTTGTAGTTCAAGCGGCCGAAGAAGCCGGCTGTCTGCCACTGGTTGCGTCCGCCATTCACGGAAGGAACGATTTCCTTGCCTTCGTAGCTCAAGCCATTGGTCAGATCCACCTCCAGACGAGACTCATCCAAGATACCATTACGCTGCAGACCGAATTCGGTCTTTCTCAACTGCTCTGCCTGGAAACCACCCATTACGTGGAAGTTATGCTTCTTAGCCAGAGAGAAGTTGTACTCGGTATAAGCCTGGAAGTTATAGTAGTTCTCCTTATATTCATCCTCATGAACATTGGAACCCTTGTCGTAAACGATAGGATTGCCGGCAACATCATGGTTGTAGAGCATCTTCTTGTCCCAGTGGCGTGCAGTATTCTCTGAACGATAAGTGAAGTCGATATGAGTTCTCCAGTTCTTGATAGGCTCAATCAACAGGTTCACCTGCTGGTTCAGAATGTCACGCTCCTTGGTATCCTTACCTGCTGTAGCCAGACCGAGGGCAGGAGAAGGTGCAGAATAATAATAACCGTTGCGATCCTGCAAAGGCAATACTGGCCAACCCTGACGTGCCAAGTCCTGATACAGACTGTTGGTCAAATTAGCAGGGCGCTGGAAATCGGTACGGGTCCAGCGGGTAGAGTAATCCAGGTGCAGCCAATCGGTAATCTGCGCACCAATCTTAGCTGCCGTATTGTAACGGTCGTTCTTATCCTTATCCAGCTTCATGAAACCGCCATTGTGCAGGTAGTTGAAAGAAGCATAGAAATTAAACTTATCATTACCGCCGCTCACACTTGCGTTATGCTCCTGAGAGAAGGCTGTGCTCTTATACAAGGCATCATACCAATCTACGTCATCTACACCATAGCCGTAGCCATCATTCCATGTTGTGCCGTTGCTGGAATCGATACCGTAGAGCAGGTTACCATTGGCATCCTTTCGGGTACCAGGACCTACAGGAGTGGCATTGTGATAAGCCACGATCTTATCCATACGCTCCTGATCGAAGAACACACCACTACCACCATTGGTATGAGCATCGTTTACCCATGCTGCATAGTCAACAGAGTTCATCATGTGCTTGCCACGAATCATTCCGCTGAAACGGAAGCTGTTGTTATAGTTGACTGTAACCTTACCCGACTTACCTTTCTTGGTAGTAACCAAGATTACACCGAAAGGTGCACGGGAACCATAGATAGAAGATGCAGCAGCATCCTTCAATACAGATACACTTTCGATATCCTGTGGGTTGATGGTATTCAAATCACCCTCAGAACCATCAATCAAGATCAATGGAGTACCCTTGGAACCCTCACCAATGGTAGTAGTACCACGTACATTTACATTAGGAGTAGCATCCATAGAACCAGATGAGCTGGAAATCTGCAAACCAGGAACCAGACCCTGCAATGCCTGGGTAGCATTGGCAACAGGACGGGAAGCAATCTCCTTGCTGTCGATTACAGAGACAGCACCAGTGAGGTTTACCTTCTTCTGAGTACCGAAACCTACGACAACTACTTCACTCAAAGCCTGATTGTCGTCTTCCAAAGTAACGTTCAACGGACCATTACCAGCTTTTACCGTCATGGTCTTATAACCTATATAAGACACTTCGACCATAGCACCTGGAGCAGCACTGAGCGAGAAGTTACCATCAAGATCGGTAACAGTACCCGTCTTGGAACCCTTAACCTTTACGGTAGCACCGATTACCGGCTCACCAGAAGGATCAAGAACCTGACCTTTAACGACACCCGACTGCTGAACAACCTGAGCTGTAGAAGCTGCCATGATAGATTGTGGAGGCAAAGCAACGCCAGTTGCCAAAGCTGCCAAAGCCATCAATCTTCTAGACGATGTTATTAGCTTAAGATTTTCCATTTTAAGTTGTATTTTAATTTGTTAGTTTATATTATACAGTTTATGTAAAAAATGTAAAGTGCCGCCTTCGCTCTCGCCAAGGCAACTTTTATTGCTTCACAATTGCAAAATTCGGACTTTTTTATCATATATTAGGGAAAATTTCGCTAAAATAAGGGAAAAATTCGGGAAAAAGTAGTAATTTTGTACCCAAAATACAAAGAAATACTAATAATCGAGATGAGAACAATATATTTGATACTGACTTTTGTGTGCTGCATCATTGCTAAAGCGGAAACATTTCCATACCGCAGCATTGCATCTTTTAACATTTCGCCAGCGTCAGAAAGCTACTGTATGATGCTGGATAGCGAAGGAATGATGTGGGTAGGAACCAATTCCGGACTCAAATCATACGATGGCTATACAGTGAAATCGTATAAATCGAATGCACTTTCTCCAGGTATTCTCCCCAACAACGACATCCGTTCCATGGCAGAAGACCACGAGCACAATCTCTGGCTGGGAACCCGAAACGGTCTGGTAAAGATAAACCGGAAGACTGGCGTTTTCAAGACCTATTTCCTGCCAAGCGAAGATCAGAGAATCATCTACCATCTCTTTGTTTCGAGAGATGGTACACTCTGGGTTGGTACAGATGGAGGATTATCTTATTTCAATCCGGAAAATGAATCCTTCTATACCTATACTTCCAGGAATGCCTGGCGCATCGATGAAAACGGAAAGAAACAGCGCCTCAATTCTTTCAGCGTAAAATGTGTAGCTGAAGACAAGAATGGCGACCTTCTCGTCGGCACCTGGTCTTCCGGACTGATGCGTCTGAAACGTGGCAGCAACGTTTTCCTCAGCTACCCGAAGCTGAATGACATAAATTCTGCCTACTCGCTCTTTTTCGACAGAAACCATCGTCTCTGGGTAGGAACCTGGGGATATGGAGTGCTGTGCATCAGCAATCCGGACAATCTGAAGAATCCGCAATATCATCAATATCCCTATACAACCAATAATTTCGACATCTTCTATAAATTCGTAGAAGACCCTACTACGCATACTCTCTGGGCATGCACAAGAGAAGGCATCTGCTTTCTCGACGAAAACCTGCCGCAGGCCAGCTGGCAGAAATATACCCAGATAGGCAACAGCCGACTCATCTACTGCAATGATATCTGCACAGATGGGGGGGGCAACATCTGGCTCTGCACGCAGAATGATGGAGTCCTGCAGATTACCACCACACCATCGCTCTTCAGGCAGTGGCATCTGGGAAATCTTCAGAATGCCCCTACCATCAACTATGTCAATGCAATTCTCACTACCGACGGGAAATGGTTCTGGCTGGGACTCAATCCATACGGAGTAGCGCTCTACAACAGATACACCGGTGCCACCTATTATAATAGTGAAATTCCAGGTTTTGGCAGTTTGCACGACTATACGCTAACCACGAGTATCACCAGCATTGCCAAAAGAAGCAATGGGGAAATCTGGTTTGCGGTCAACAACTATGGTGTCGTAGTCAAACCAAAGGAGGGGAATGCCTTCGAACTGAATCGCAGCAATACCAAATACATCCAAGAAGACTTTGTCAATGCTGTTTTCGAATCAAAGGATAAAACCATGTGGATAGGAAGCCGCAATGGTATGAGTATCGTGTATCCAGACAATACAGGCTACTTCCTGACCATGAAAGAAGGTAAGAACGACTTCAGCAGCTGCGACATCCGTAATATCAGCCAGGATAGGCAGGGCAACATCTGGGTCTCTACCGATAATGAAGGCATCATCCGCATTTCGGGAAACCCCAAGAACATCCGTTCGCTGAAATACAAGCAATACTGCTCTAAAAACCAGCTCTTTGCCATCAATGATGCCCAGAAATGCATGGAGGACAAGCAGGGCAGACTCTGGGCGATATCAAACAGTGGCGGACTCTTCCTATATAATAAGGTGGAAGACCGTTTTGAATACCAAAACCGAAAGATTCATCTTCCGGATGACCAGACCTTCTCCATAGAAGGCGATGCTTTCGGCAATATCTGGGTAGCGCTCAACAAGTCTCTGGCTTATATTACCTGGAAAAGTCAGGATGCGGAAGACTTGCGCAACATCACTTACTTTACCCGGGAAGACGGTTTGGGAGAAGTCCATTTTTCGGCGGATGCCAGTTATCAGTTTGGCAAGGAAATCTTCTTCGGCGGCAGAACAGGCTTCTTCTCCTTCACTCCATCTCCTCTTATGGGAATGAAGCATCACAAGAAGAACAGCAAGCTCATCATTACCGACCTGCTGATAGACGACGTGCCATTTGCCATGCTGGACTCTGTTCTCAAAAGTGATATTTCGAAAGAAATGCCTCACTATACCCAGGAGATTACCATACCGGCAAAGGTGAAGAAGTTTGATATCGAATTTGCACTCCTCACTTACGGCAATGCCAGCAAGAATGTCTATGCCTACCAGCTGGAAGGTTATGATGAAGACTGGCAATACTGCAAGCCTGATGTTCACAAAGCCACCTTCCAGAACCTAAGCGCAGGAACCTACAGATTGCGTCTGAAGGCCACCGACAGCTATGGTCAGTGGCAGGAACTGCCCTACACCATCACCATCAAGGTGCTGCCGCCATGGTATGCATCCAGAATAGCCTTCATGTTCTATATCCTGATGCTCATTGGCGGCATCTTTGCTACGGCACGATGGTATAAGGAGCGGGTGAAAACCAGAAACAGCCTGCAGATGGGAGTTATCCTTACCAATATCACCCACGAGCTGCTCACCCCTCTTACCGTCATCTCTGCCACCATCTACAAACTCAAGGCGATGGCACCACAGTATGAGGAAGATTATCTGGTGATGGACAACAACATCAACCGCACCACCCGACTCCTGCGACAGATCCTGGAAGTGAGAAAGTCGCAGGCAGGACAGCTGCATCTGCTCGTGAGCCGCAGAAACCTGATTTCGTTCATAGAAGAAGCTTGCGAGAATATCCGTCCGATGGCTGAACACCAGAAGATTATCCTATCCCTGGAGAAGCCGAAGGCTGAAGGCATGGCATGGTTTGATGCCGACAAGATGGATAAGATCATCTACAACCTGCTCTCCAACGCCATTAAATATAATAAATGGGGGGGCAAGATTGATGTATCGCTCAGCCTCAGCAAGGAGCAGGCGGTCATCACGATTGCCGATAATGGCATCGGTATGTCGAAGGAGAAGATGAAGCATCTCTACACCCGATTCTTCGATGGCGACTACCGCAAGCAGAACATGCCGGGAACCGGTATCGGACTGTCGCTGACCCACGACCTGGTGAAGCTGCATCATGGCAACATCCAATGTGAAAGTCAGGAAGGCAAAGGCACTACCTTCACCATTACCCTGCCTATCAGGAAGAGTGCGTATGCACCAAATGAAATAGACAACTCTGACAAACCAAATGCAGTAAATCAGGAAGCTATCAGACAGGCAAGCCAGGAAACGAAGCAGGAATCCCAACCTGCTTCTGAAGACAAACCTAAGCTGGCACCTGTCCACCAGAGCATCTTCATCCGTAAGAATGCGAGCAAAATCCTGGTGGTGGAGGACAACGAGGAACTGCTCGCCCTGATGCTGCAGGTATTGAGCAAGAACTATCATGTGTTTACGGCAAAGAACGGAAAGCAGGCGATGAACATCATCATGAAGGAGAAACTCGACCTCGTGGTGAGCGACGTGATGATGCCGATTATGGATGGCATCGAACTGACCAAGCAGCTGAAGTCTGACAAGAGTTTCTGGCAGTTGCCAGTTATCCTGCTCACCGCCAAGAACAAGGAAGAGGACAAGACCGAGGCTTATGCCGCAGGAGCAGATGCCTACATCACCAAGCCTTTCAAGTTTGATGAGCTGGAAGTCCGAATCAATGCCCTTCTTGCCAACCGCAAGAAGATGATAGAGAAGATTCAGGCAGAAGTTTCGCTCCAAACCAGCACGGAGAGCGAAACACAGACTGCGTTACATTTGAGCAACCCAGATCAGGCATTCATAACCCGTGCCACAGAGGTAGTGATGCAACATCTTGCAGATGGCGATTACAACCGCGAGTCTTTTGCCAAGGATATGGTGATGAGCGAATCCACCCTATATAATAAGGTGAAAGCCACAACAGGGCAAACGGTCATTGCCTTCATCACCAGCATCCGCCTGAAGGAAGCTCAGCGCATCATCCAGTCGAACCCTAACATTCTGATCAGCGATGTGGCAACCCAGGTGGGCTTCAACACTCCGAAGTATTTCTCCAAATGCTTCAAGAAGGAGTTCGGCGTCTTCCCGAAGGAGTATGCAGAGAAACAGAAAAACATCAATTAGCATGATTAGTCGTGGAAATCCATTGTTTTTCCGCACATTTCCACGACTAATAAATACCAACTCCCTATCACTATTCTGCGCGAAATGGCTTTTTTACCCCCTTTCGCGCAAAATAGTGACTCATTATTTTGCGCAAAACGACCTTTTTACCCCCTTTCGCGCAAAATAGCGACTCATTATTTTGCGCGAAACGATATTTTTAGTATCTTTTCAGCCGAGATAATCTTGTTTTCGTGTAAATTTCACAAAACAATAAGCTCGTTTTCGTGTAAGATATGGTTCCATTACTATAACGCACCGAGTTATCACTATGGATGACTTATTCCGTATCTAAAAACTCCAAAAGCCTAGAGGAAAAAGTAATTGTTATTAGGGAAAATCTTCGTTCAAAAGTATTGAACCGCCGTTCAACACTTTTGAATGTACATTCAAAGCTTTTGAACACACATTCAACACTTTTGAACGGAGATTTTCCCTAATGATAAAAACATATTAATCGTGCTGGAAATACAATTTCCATTAGAAGAAGATATTATCCGCTTCATAGTTGTTATTCCAATATTTGGCAGCATCGACCCCATTTGATGATGATAAGTGCAAGGTATGTCTTTTGCTGCCGGTGTGTGGGGGTGGCTGTCCATACAATCGCATTAAACGTGATACAGAAGACAATAATATCAACGTTTGTCCGTTAATAAAAGGAAATCTGAAGAATTATTTGTTGAATCATTGTGCAATTAAAAAATAGAAATTATGACAAAACTGTTTACTTTATTTCTTGCCATGTTATTGTCTGTGGCATGTTACGGTCAGGAAAAGTTGACTATCAAAAGTCGCGTGGTAGATTCCAAGACACGTAATGACGTGCCTGGAGTCACCGTACAACTCTTATCCTCAGACAGCACGGTTATTGAAACCTTGGTGGCGAACAACCATTGGACCCGGGATGATCAGGAAGGTTATTCCTCCATCTTTCAGTTTGACGTGCCAAGAGTAAAGGCTAACTATATCATTCGTGCCAGCTATCTGGGCTATAAGACATCGTATGTCAACATTTCCATAGGTGACCTGAGGAAGAGGGAGTATCTGAGGGAGCTTCCTCCTGTGGTGTTGCGCCCTGATTCGAAGATGCTGCAGGAGGTAAATGTCGTAGGAAGTAAGGTGAAGTTTTATCATAAGGGAGATACAGTTGTCTATAATGCCGATGCCTTTGTATTGGCAGAGGGCAGTATGCTTGATGCCTTGGTTCGGCAGATGCCGGGCGTGGAAATCAAGAAAGACGGACGCATCTATCACAATGGCCAGTTTGTTGAGAATCTGCTGCTCAACGGCAAGGATTTCTTCAGAGGCAACCAGGAGGTCATGCTGGAGAATCTTCCCTCCTATACCGTCAAGCAGATAAAGATATACGACAAGTATGGCAAGAACAGCGAATTCCTTGGCCGGAAGCGTGAGGACGACAAGACGTATGTGATGGATGTCAATCTCAAGAAAGAATATTCCATCGGCTTGCTGGCTAACCTTGAGGGCGGAGCAGGTACGAAAGACCGTTACCTGGGTCGCCTCTTTGCCATGCGCTATACGGACCATTCCCGCATTACCTTCTATGGAAATGTGAACAATCTTAATGACAACAGAAAGCCTGGCCGCGACTCAGACTGGAACCCCGTTGACATGCCGAAGGGCGACAATAGGGAGAAGCTGGGCGGATTAGACTATGCGGTGAGTGACAGAAACCAGAAGTTTGACCTCAATGGCAATGTGCAGGTGAGCCATTCCAATCAGGAAGTCATTACCAATACCGACCGTGTGAACTTCCTGCAGAAGGGAAATACATTCGATTATGAGCGCCAGAAAGAAACCGTGAAGAATTTTCACCTGACAGCCGTCAACCAGCTATACCTCGTATTTAACAACAAGGTAAACCTGCTCCTGAAGCCGGTATTCCAATATGATAAGTTCGACAGGTACAGCAATTATATTTCCGGCACATTCTCCTCTATGCAATATGATGTCAGCCGGGAAATGCTCGATAATATTTATGCCGTCGGTTCGGAGAATCTGATCCGCCAATCCCTGATTAACAGATATAAGAAGGAGGGATTGGGCAAAGGCTATCAGATGGCAGGAAGTTTCAATGCGGTAAGCACGATCAAGCTCAAGGGCTCTGATGACTACATCAACCTGATAGGACAGGTCTCCTACGATAAGCGCAAGGAGGACTTGTTCAACAAGTATGCCGTACACTATGGTGATGATAAGCAGGTGCAGAATTCCGGCAATCAGTACTTCAGAAACCATCCAGACCGGAACTTTTTCTATCAGCTGGGGGCAGCCTACAACTTCCGCTTGAGTCAGGCGGTAGAATTGTCCATGTATTACGGTTTTGGTCATCGTGACAAGAAACGCCATTCTTCGCTTTATCTGCTGGACCAGCTGGATGGGGCGGAAGAGGAGAGTTCTTCTTCCATAGGATGGCTGCCATCGGTGGCGGAGTATGAACGCACGAAGGATAGAAGCAACAGTTATGTAAGTCAATATACGGAGGATGCGCATAGTCTGATTCCGTCTATCACATGGGATAAGGATACTGAGCATGGCAACTGGAGTGCACAGGCCAAACTGGGAATCGTACCTACCCGCCAGAAGCTTGCCTATGAGAGAGGAGAGGTAGATACAACCATCGTAAGAAACACGGTGCTTCTTACCTTTCCCTTTACCCGACTGAGCTACTGGGTAAAGAATCACACGAAGGGATTCCAGCTGCTCTTCAAGGCAACCCCGAAGCTCCCTGATCTCCTGAACATGGTGAATATTCAGGATGCGACAGACCCTATGAATGTGAAGCTGGGAAACAGCAGCCTGAAAAATGAGATGTCTTATGACGTGAATCTTCTCTTCAGCTCTATGAATATTGCCAGGCAGCGAAGCCAGAGCCTTCGCCTGGGCTACACCTATCGTGCAAATGCCCTGGCTATGGGATATAGCTATGATGCCCATACGGGTGTCAGGAAATATCGTGCAGACAATGTAAATGGTAACTGGAATGCATCAGCTTCCTATAGTTTCGAGCAGCCGCTTGACAAGATGAAGCGACTGGCATTTGGAACCTGGACACGTGTGGAATACGTGAATAGCGTAGATCTGATAGGTAACTCTGAAGGCGCGGGTTATCAGGCATCCCGCAGCACTGTACAGACAACGTTGCTCGATGAAACCTTGAAGCTGGACTATAAGGTAGGTAGCTCTTCTACCATGGGCGTAAAGATATCCGCAGCCTGGAGAAATGTTGACGGCAAGGCAATGGACTTCGACCACATCAATGCAGTGGATTTCAACTATGGAGCTACAGCCTCTTTCAATCTGCCCTGGCATATTCAGGTGGGTACCGACCTGACCATGTATTCCCGCCGTGGTTACGAAGGAAGTTCTATGAATACCGACGATTTGCTCTGGAATGCCCGCCTTTCCTATACTATGCTCAAGGGAAAGCTGACGTGGATGCTTGATGGCTTTGACATCCTGGGCAACTTGAACAACATCACTCGTATGGTAAATGCCCAGGGTAGAACCGAGACATTTGTCAATGCCTTGCCACGCTATGCAATATTGCATGTGGCATATCATTTTAACATGAAGCCCAAGAAACATTAATTTATGATTTACTCAAGTTTCGCATGTAAGCTCCACACGCCCTGAACCAACGGTCACCGGCCGAAGGGAAAAGTAAAGGGCGTGTGGGATGTGGCTTATGGCACACCCTCTCTGTGCTCTGTCTTATACTAATGACCTGTTCATCATGGCATATAGGCTATTGTCGTTTCCCGTGAAGTGCGGAAAGAGATGCTAAATAACTGAAAGATGAGGAACAAAAGTACTGATTTTATTCATTTTATCCATCGTATTGAATAAAATCAGTACTTTTTTATTCAATACAAATGATATATTGAATATTTTTTGTATCTTTGCCTCGGTTTAATCAATTCATCAGAAGAGAAATGAGAACAATTATCAATAACCAGAAAAAGGAACGGGATATTCTGCTTTCCCGTCCTTACCTTACACGTCATACCCAATATGATGCGGGGGAACTCAAATGCTCTAATTTGACTATTGTTACGATGAATGAGGAAAGAGTAATTGAGAAAAATGGATATAAGGTCAAGGTTTTGCCTATATATAAGTTTTAATGAGCGGCAACACTGCGGATGCTGATTCGCGATGGGTTTCCTTGACATTTGATGTTACCAAACGTTAAATGTAACCTATTCAAAGACATTTTCTACATAAAAATGCAAAAAAAGGAAAGTTTTGTGTATATTTGTCCCCACTTTGCAGTCCTAATAAAAAGGGGCTCTAAAATCTCTAAACTTTATGATATGAAGAACGAAAAGAAAAAACAGAAGGAGAATATAAGGCTTCTCAGAAGCTATTCTCTGTGTGCGTGTATGATCTTTTTGGGTGGAATCGCTTTTCCTATGCCTTCAAATGCATCTAATGCATCTAATGCAACTGAACTGGCTACCCAGCAGAAAGGCAAGCAGATTTCGGGTACCATAACCGATAGCCATGGTGTGCCTGTGATTGGTGCAACCGTGCTCGAAGTGGGTACAACCAATGCTGCCATCACCGATCTGGACGGTCATTTCACTCTGAATGCACGTCCGGGTGTAAAACTCAAGATTTCCTATATCGGTTTCAAAGACATCTTCGTAACCGTAGGCTCTACCAATGAGTACAACATCGAACTGAAGGAAGATACCGAAGCTATCGAAGAAATCGTAGTTGTAGGTTATGGTACTCAGAAGAAAGTAAACCTCACAGGTGCTATTGCCACCATTTCATCAGATAAGCTGGTCAACCGTACCAGCGCCAACGTAACCAACATGCTGGCTGGTCAGATGCCGGGTGTTACCGTTATCCAGAACAGCGGTCAGCCGGGTGCCGACGGCGGTCTGCTGCGTGTCCGTGGTCTCGGAACCATGGGTAACGCCAGTGCAATGGTTGTCATCGACGGTGTGGAATCTACTATGAGCAGCGTAGATCCTAACGATATCGAGAACATCTCTATCCTGAAGGATGCTGCGGCTTCTGCCATCTATGGTGTGCGTGCTGCAAACGGTGTGATTCTGATTACCACCAAGAAGGGTTCACGTGGCAGAGCCATCGTTTCCTATGACGGATACGTAGGTTGGCAGAGTGCAACCCGAATGCCTAAGTTCCTCGATTCATACGACTATGCAACCCTGATGAACGAAGCATACAGAAACGACGGATTGAACGAGCCTTACAGTCAGGATGCCCTGAAGAAATTCAAGGATGGTTCTGACCCGGATCATTATGCCAACTCCGACTGGTTGGGTACCTTGCTGAGCGAGAACGGCCTCTTCCACAACCATCACCTGAGCATCAAGGGCGGTAGCGACAAGATTACCTACTCTCTGGCTATCAACTACCACGACAAGGACGGTTTGATAGAGAATACCAACTACAACAAGTTCAATGTACGTGCCAACCTGGAGGCTTACATCAACAAGCGCCTGAAGGTTACTACCAACATGGCAGTATATCGCAGCGTGATGACTGCTCCAGCAGAAGGCATCGACAACCTGATGCACTACGCATTCCGCGAGACTCCAGTTACTCCTATCCAGTTCAAGAACGGCAACTATGCCCTGTTCAAGAACGAGCATAACTCTGTAGCTTCTGCCCGAAACGGCGGAACCAGCAAGCAGATCAACAACAACTTCCAGGGTAGCCTGGGAATGGATCTCGACATCATCGACGGCTTGAAGTTGCGTGGTATTGCTGCCACCACATTCAACCTGCTGGATAATCCTACCCATTTATATACCCAGAGTTTCTACACAGCAGATTCTGATACTCCTGTCAAGACAACCCAGAACCAGCTGACCGAGTATGACGCCAAGAAGGTGGAACTGAACCTCCAGGCATACCTGGACTACAACAAGACCTTCGGTAAGCATACCGTAGGCGCATTGCTGGGTTACTCTCAGATTTACAACCAGATGCGCTACCTGCAGGCTTCACGAAAGAACCTGCCTAACTCAAATACACTCGACCAGATCAATGCCGGTGAAGTGACTACTCAGACCACTTACGGTACAGAGACAGAATACTCTCTGCGTTCCGTATTCGGCCGTCTGAACTATTCATACGATGACCGTTACCTGTTCGAGGCAAACCTTCGCTATGACGGAACTTCCCGTTTCCCAAAGAACAAGCGCTTCGGTGCCTTCCCATCATTCTCTGTAGGATGGAGAATCTCAGAGGAATCCTGGTTTAATGTTTCTTGGGTAGATAACCTGAAACTCCGCGGTTCATGGGGTCTCCTGGGTAACCAGGACACCGTAAGCTCTAACTATCCTTACCAGACTACCTACGAGTATGGTTACGACTACAGCTTCGGCAACACCCTGTATCCAGGTATTTCCATCTCCAGCACACTGGCTAACAGCGACTTGACCTGGGAGAAGACCAGCCAGTACGACTTCGGTATCGATGCCACCTTCCTTGGCAACAAGCTGACCTTCGGCTTCGACTATTTCCATAAGGAAACCCGCGACATTCTCCTGAAGTTGCCTATCCCTTATACACTGGGTGTAGGTGCTCCTATGCAGAATGCCGGAAAGGTTCGCAACTCCGGTTTCGAGGTGCAGGTGGGTCATAACAACCGCATCGGTGACTGGACCTACAATGTAGGCGCCAACTTCAGCCGTGTATCTACCAAGATCCTCGACCTGAAGGGTGGTGACACTCCAGGACAGTCGGTAGG
The DNA here is from genome assembly GCF_002224675.1 of Segatella copri. Classification (GTDB taxonomy): domain Bacteria; phylum Bacteroidota; class Bacteroidia; order Bacteroidales; family Bacteroidaceae; genus Prevotella; species Prevotella copri_U. The sequence goes on from NZ_NMPZ01000005.1 coordinate 54,105, forward strand.
TGACCCATTGTGGGCTTACTATGGCTACGTATGCGATGGCATCTTCAAGGATGAAGCCGACGTGAAGAATCATGTTTCTCAGGCTACCGGAGCTCCAAAGCCTGGTGATTTGAAGTATCGTGACCTGGACAATTCCGGCTCAGTAGATAGCCGCGACCGTAAGGTATTGGGTTCTTACTTCCCAAAGATCAACTTCGGTCTGAACTTCTCTGTTCAGTACAAGGACTTCGATATGAGTGCCTTGCTCCAGGGTGCAGCCGATGTAAAGGGAATGCCAGTGCCAGAAATCAGATATGCATTCTACAATGGCGGTAAGGTGACCGATATTCACATGAACCGCTGGACCGAGAGCAATCCTAATCCGAATGCCGCTTACCCACGCTTGTCAATGAAGGATTCTCAGAACCGAGTAACTTCCAGCTTCTGGGTTCAGGATGCATCTTATGCCAAGTTGAGAAACCTGCAGGTGGGTTATACCCTTCCTAAGCAGCTGACATCCAAATATGGCATTAGCCGATTGAGAATATACAGTAGTATCGACAACCTGTTTACCATCACCAGCTTCGACGGCGTAGATCCAGAGGCAGTATCAGGCAACTACTATCCTCTTACAAGAAATTATTCATTCGGAGTTAATGTAACCTTTTAAAAACGAGTAGATTATGAAATTGAAATATCATTTTTTGAGTGGACTGATCCTTGCCTGCGGTCTGGGATTGAGTTCTTGCAACGATAGCTTCCTGGAGAGAAACCCAAAAGACCAGCTGTCTGACATATCTTTCTGGAAGACTGCGGATGATGCAAACAAATATGCTACAGGTATCTACCTCTATCTGATAGAGCCGGAGAACCATACTATCATGACCGACTGCTATACAGACAATGCCATCCCGGTTCACGTAGGTGCTGAGCAGGGAGTCTTGTCAGCCGGTACAGCCGTATCGAGCAACCCTCACTTCCTGCAGCTCTGGCAGGCAGCTTACGAGACCATCCGCCGCTGCCAGATATTCTACGAGCACATCGGAGAAGTTTCCATGAACGAGAAGGCAAAGGCACAGCTTACAGCAGAGGTGCAGTTCCTCGAGGCTTTCGCTTACCACAACCTGTGGAAGTATATGGGCGGCGTGCCTATCCTGGATCATCCGCTGCAGTTGAACGAGCCACTTCCAGCCCGCAGTTCTGCTGAAGAGACCTACGAATATGTTGTGAAGCTCCTGGATAAGGCGGCTCCTAACCTGCCGGAAATCCGTACTGCTGCCGACCATGGTAAGGCTAGTGCCGGTGCTTGCTACGCCCTGAAAGCCCGTATGGCTTTCTACAACCACAAGTATGATGTGGCTGAAGCTGCAGCCGAACAGGTGATGCAGACCGGCAAGTTTGGTCTGTACCCTAACTACGGCGACCTGTTCCAGCCTGTAGCAGAAACCTGCAACGAGATTCTCTTCGACCGCGAGTATGTCGAGAATCCTAAGAATGGCAATGAGGGTAGCGTGATTGGTCTGTTCTTCTCGCCATGCGACTTCGGTGGTTGGGAGGCTTTGTCTCCTACCCAGGATATGGTGGATGCTTATCCATGTACCGATGGCAAGTCTATCGCAGAGTCTCCACTCTACAACCCGGCCAAGCCATTCGAGAACCGCGATCCACGATTGGCCTACTCTATCTTCTGGCCAGGAACCACCTGCGGTCCGATGACCTTTAACAATAAGTATATGGGTGACGGCAGCCATACCCGTACCGGATACTGCATGCGCAAGTACATCAATCCAGACAACTATGGAATCCAAAATTACGACTGGACCAACTTCATCTACATCCGCTATGCTGAGGTGCTGCTCACTTATGCCGAGGCTCGCAATGAGAACCTTTCTGCTCCAGATGCCAAGGTTTATGATGCAGTGAACCAGATTCGCAAGCGTGTGAACCTTCCTGGTTTGGAAGAGGGTCTCAGCAAGGATCAGATGCGCGATGCCATCCGCCTGGAGCGCCGTCTGGAATTGGCATTCGAGGGAATCCATCTCTTCGACACCCGCAGCTACAGGACAACAGAGAAGGATGTTACCAAGCCTGTTTATGGCATCGATCCTGACGGAAAGAAGATTCTGATAGAGACTCGCAAGTTCAATCCTAACCGCGATTACCTGTGGGCTATTCCTCTGAAGGAAATCGACTTGTCACAAGGTGCCTTGAAGCAGAATCCTGGATGGGATTAATTTTTAGTTATTAAATAAGAAGCCTTCTATCATCGATTGCAACGGCAATCTGACGATAGAAGGCTTTATTCTTACCTCGTTTCCACGAACCGGTATTTTAAGAGAGAGAGTTTCACTTTTTTCTCAGTTTATACCTCCAGAACTTACTACTTCCTCAAAGAATTGGCTGTCAGTTCCAGAAGGCTCTGCAGATATTCATCGTCTGTATCCTTCTTCATCCCATTCAGCGAAGTGGCGCAGAATTTCTTCTCGTCGGCATTCAGCAACTTGCCATAGCCCTTACAGAGCTTGATTATCTTGTTGGCTACACCCGTCTGGAGGGTACGTCGAGTTACCTGATTTCCCAAATAAGGGTATTGGTCTCTGGCATTCTTAAAGGCAGCACGGAGCGTGTTGAGTTGCATGATAAACTCTGCCGCATCCTTTGGAGGAGTCATATCCAAGTCATAACTGCGAACCAGATTTTTGTTATACCTGATGTTGCCCAGAAAAACAAGAGAATCCAAACCCTGATCTGCTTTCATCTTATAAGTTGATGACTCTTTATAGGCTTGCGGATCCTTGGAGTAGAACTTATACACACTGCCCAATACCACATCATTCTTTCCTGGATACCATACCAAGGCATAAACATATCGCATGGTAGAATCCTTGCGGTCACGGATATACTGCAGGTTATAGTTGCGGTCCTTGTGAGCACCAAACAAGTAGGTCGTGGAATTGTTATTGCCATATCCCACCCGATTCGTCTCAATGCTGGCAGAACCCGCTTTCTTGGTAAAACTGATATAAGCGAGACGACTATTGCTCAACAAAGCCTTATGAAAGGTATCCACCATTTTCTGCTTCTTTCCGGGAACGGCGAACTCAAATCCCTTCATCATACCTATATTGTAGGTATTCATCGTGGAAGAAGTAACGAGGTCGTCTTGCACCAAATCCTGTACGAATTTATCAAAAGCCTGGTCGATATCCGGTATAGGCTTCTGGGCATGGCAAGCCGAAGAGAGCATCATCAGGCAAGCCACAAATGCTAATTTAAAAGTTGTTTTCATATTCTTCTTCTTTTTAATTGTTTCTTGTTAATAAACCTCTTGGTCACCACTCACATAGTCCTCATCATGCACATTCTCCTCGCTTTCGAACGAGGCACTGGCAATTTCGGCATTGAGCGACTGGGTCTGAAGAGCATTGATGAGATAGAGTTTGAAGAACATTTCGTTCTGCTGTGCCTCCATCTCCCTGAGATGCGCATCGGCAAGCATTTCCGGCTCAGCCAACAGAGAATCGGTAGCAATATTCTGAGCTATCCAAAGCTTTGGAGGAGCAGGAGCAAACAGATGCTGACGATATTTCCTCTGCTTGTGCTTCCTCGTTTTGGGAGATATGGAATCACCCGACTTTTTTATCTTTTCAGGCATGGAAAGATTGGCATCTGTCGATTTCTCCTCGTGGACAACAGCAGAATCAACATCCTCCTGAGTCGTTTTTCCATCGAGTTGAGCCATCTTCGAATCGTCCCGATGCCCTGTCTGTTGACCTATCCAAGGAATGGCAATCACAAAGAGCAGGGCGATGGATGCAGCCATACCTATCGGCAACCATAGGCGACGCATTCGTGCCTTAGTCTTCGGATGAGCATCTTCTACATGCTCCTCCGCCTCATGGTCCAGGGGCATCCCCTCATCGAAATATCCAAACATCAGCTGATATTCCTTCAAGTCATCGCTCACATCGGGATGCTGACGAAACCACTCCCCTAGCAGAGCCTCCTCTTCCAGAGAAGTCTCACCAGCCATAAATCGGTCGAGCAACAGTCGTATGTCCTTTTCTTTTTCGTTCATATCCAGTTTCCTCCTTTATTGATTATACCTATTTATATATAAGGGCTATCGACATCTTTTTCTGATTTCCTGCAACATCTGCTTTCTTGCCCTCGAAAGCAAGACAGATACAGATTCAGGGGTGATGCCCACGATTTGCGCTATTTCCTCAAAGCTTTTCTTCTCTACCTGTCGCAGATAAAGCACCTGATATTGGTTGGAGGGCAGAGCCTTGAGGCGTTTTTGCAGCCACAGCTCGTTCTCCGAGTTTTCCACTTCCACATCGGGCGGCGCATAGTGGCTAGGCGACTTATCGAAAGGCTGGGCATCTATCGAAATCATCTTCCGCTTGCGAAAGAAGTCGATGCAAAGATGCTTGGCGATGCAACCCATCGAACCTTTGGCATGAGCAGCAGACCGAATATCATCCTTGATGGCCCAGAGCTTGAGCATCGCATCCTGTGCGATATCCTCAGCCTCATCGCAGCCAACACCATAACCTTGACTGATCTGCAAGGTTATCTGCCGCAACTGCGGAACGATATGGATGAATTCATTCTCTGTCATTAGCTCTCTTTTGTTTTATTTGTTCAAAACTACAACATAAACGGAAAAGAAGTGTTTTTCTTAATGGGATTAACCTATATTAACAAGAAAGCCTGGCAATAACGGTTGCCAGGCTTTCTTATTTTATAAAACTGCAAATTATTTATCCAAAGCATTCAAGTTCTGATAGAACCAGACATTCATCTGGTTGGCACCACGATGATTCCAGGCATAGTAAGGAATCAGGGTGAGCTTCTGGTTCTTGACAGAAACGGTGCCGTCAGCAGCCTGGTCGAGCACCTGAGAAGAGGTCTGGATAGCCTTGACAGAGAAGGCTGGAGCGTCCTTGGTCTCTGTGTTCTCGATGCTGTAGTTATCTACCAGTGAGAATGCAGGCTTCTTGGCCATAACGGCACGGAGCACCGGCTCGTTCTGATTATCCACAGCCTCAGCGCAATAAACCAATGGTCCACGCTCTACGGCAACCTTACCCTTATCATCTGCTACCTTGCCATTAGCAACTACTGTACGCACAGGCATATCGAAGTGGATGCGGATGACATCACCCTTCTTGATGTTCTTGACAGGGAGATAACCCTTGTTGGCATCGAGGTCAGCCGCCACAGCCTTGCCGTTTACGGTTACGCTATAAGCAGGCTTCTCGGCATCGCTATACTTGTAAAGATCACTAGGCACCACCTGGTTGCGAACCCATCCAGGAATACGGACCAGGAGGTTGGCATTCTTTACGCCGCTCTTCTTCACAGCAATCTTGATATCGCCGTTCCAAGGATACTCGGTAGTCTCCTCCAAAACCACATCCTTACCATTTACCTTGATGGTAGATGTATTGCCGGCAAAGAGATTCACATAGATATTATTGTCCTTCACGCCATAGAGATAACCTGGAACAGAAGGGATGAAACGGCACAAGTTACTTGGGCAGCAGGCACATCCGAACCAAGGCTGGCGGGTGGTGTTGCCATCGGCATTAAACTTATACTTGCCGTCGCTTGACAATGGGTTAGGATAGAAGAATCTGCCACCATCCATGCTCATACCAGAGATGACACCATTATATAAGGTACGCTCCATGCAGTCGATATACTTGCTCTCGCCGTGAAGGAGGAACATACGCTCGAAGAGATAAACCATAGAAATGGCTGCACAGGTCTCGTTGTAGGCAGTCATGTTTGGCAACTCATAGTTATCACCGAATGCCTCACCGTCATGGCGGGCACCTACACCACCTGTAAGATAGTATTTCTTGCCAACGATATTATTGAAAATGCGGTCGATCACCGTCATATAGGCAGAATCCTTGGTCAGGGCAGCCACATCGGCAATTCCGGCATACATATATCCGGCACGCACCGCATGACCTACCGCCTCTTTCTGCTCCAGGATAGGAGCCTGACTCTGAGAATATGGGTTGCGGATATGGGTCTTGCCACGATAGTCGAGCAGATACTTAGCCTCATCCAGATATTTCTTCTCACCGGTCAAGGTATAGAGACGAGCCAAAGCCATCTCTGCAATCTGATGTCCCGGAACGATGGTAACCTGTCCTGGATTAGGTCCAACCTCCTTTACCACACAATCGGCATAGCGCTTGGCGATGTTCAGGAACTTGGTGCTACCCGTAGCCTGATAGTGAGCACAGGCTGCATCTACCATGTGACCGAGGTTGTAAAGCTCGTGGCTCGCCTCCTCGTCCTTGACCCAACGCTTATTTCCCGACCATCCGTGTGGATGCTTTGGGTTGATGGTACGGGCGGTATAGAGATAGCCATCTGGCTCCTGAGCAGCAGCTACTACATCGAGCACGCTGTCGATATAAGCCTTCAACTTCTTGTTCGGATAAGTCTGGAGGATGTAGCTGGCACCTTCGATGGTCTTATAAACATCGGTATCATCGAAAGAGAAGCCCATGAACTTGCTCACATCCCACTCCTTGGTATCCAAGCCCGGGTGGTTAGGATGCTGCAGGGTATAGGCAGCCATCTCGAAGTTCTTGTAACGGTGCTCGCTCTCACACTTGCTGAAAGCCAATGGCACGGTTACCTCTCGGGCAGCCTTCAGACGGGCACCCCAGAAAGTATTCTGTGAAATCTTCACACTGGTGAATGGTACTTGAGTGAATGGATAGCCATTGCCCAATGTCTTCTGCTTCTGCGCCATCGTAGGCATAGCTACGGCTGCAGAAAGCAATACTGCAGAAATAAATCTCTTCATATTGATAGGTTTAAAATTTATTATTGTTATATGATTTGCGGTGCAAAGATAACAATAATTTTCGAATATAGTGTATATCAAACAACAAAAGATAGGCACTAATCGTTCAAAAACCATTTAGCACTGATAAAAACAGAGTCATTTCGTTCAAATGACCACCTTTTTGGGAACAAAATTAGCAAAAATACACTTTACTTCCCATTTTTCAGAATATTATTGTATCTTTGCACGCATAAAAAACAAAGAATCACATAGAACAATGGAAAAAGCAAAACAGATTCCTTACCGTGCCATCGCACTCGACCTGGATGGCACCCTGACCAACCACGAGAAGGTGGTTACTCCGAAAACCCGCGAAGCGCTGCTCCAGGCTGCCAGCCAGGGAGCCGTCATCATCCTTGCATCCGGTCGCCCTACCTACGGCATCGAGCCGGTGGCAGAATGCCTGGAACTGCAGAAGCGAGGGGGCTACATTCTTTCCTATAATGGTGGCAACATCGTGAATGCCCAGACCGGCGAGAAACTCTTCACCCAGTTTCTGCCAGATGAGGTAATCCCTGTATTATATAAGTACGCGCAAGAGAAGAACCATGCCCTGCTGGGCTATGCCGTCAACGAAATCATCACCGAAATGCCAAACGATCAGTATGTGAAGGAAGAATCGCGCATCAACAAGATGAACATCCGCAAGGTAGAGAATCTGCTCGAAGCACTGGAGCCTCATCCTACCAAGCTCCTCATGACGGGCGACCCATCGGATATGCTCAAGGCTGAACAGGAACTGCTGGATATGGTGGGCGATAAGATGGACGTCTTCCGCTCAGCCCCATTCTTCCTCGAACTGGTGCCTAAGGGAATCGACAAGGCGCAGTCGCTGAGAAGACTCCTGGCGAAGATCAATCTCACCCCTGCCGATATGATAGCCTTCGGCGATGGCTACAACGACCTCAGTATGCTGAAGCTTGCAGGCATGGGAGTAGCCATGGCGAATGCCGCCCCGGAAGTAAGAGCCGATGCCGACTACATCACCCTCTCGAATGAGGAAGATGGCGTAGCTGCGGCACTGGAGCACTTCGGCATGTAATTGCATAAATAATCTAACAGAACTTTCGCACGTTTTGCCCTACACGCCCTGAACCAACGGTCACCGGCCGAAGGGAAAGGTAAAGGGCAGAAGCTCCTAGCCCAGGGCATCGCCCTGGGTTATTATGGACGCTAGCCTATCGCCCTGTAAGGGCAAAAGCTTTAATACCAAAATAATCACATATTATCATCGAATAACAAAAATTAAATTGAAATATTTTGTGTTTTCTTCCTTTTAGAGTACCTTTGCAGTCAAAAATCACTCAGGAACTATCATCCTGACAGATAACAGAATTAAAGCATATCAACGATTATGTTACAACTTGACGATTTCTACAAGGCCCGCTTCGTGCTGAGCCACGTGATTAGAAAAACTGAGCTGGTTCACACACCGAGAATCAACCCAGATAGTGATGTTTATCTGAAACCGGAATGCCTCCAGAAGACGGGGTCGTTCAAGATTCGAGGTGCATACTATAAGATTTCCCAACTCTCTCAGGAAGAGAAGGAGAAGGGTGTGATTGCCTGTTCGGCAGGCAACCACGCACAGGGTGTGGCTCTCGGCGCTACCGCCATGGGAGTGAAGAGCCTCATCTGTCTGCCCGAGGGTGCCCCTATCTCCAAGGTAGAGGCTACCAAGCGTCTGGGTGCAGAGGTCTGCCTGGTTCCGGGCGTCTATGATGACGCTTACCAGAAGGCGTTGCAGCTGAAGGATGAGCACGGCTATACCTTCGTGCATCCTTTCGATGACGAGAAGGTGATTGCCGGACAGGGAACCATCGGACTGGAAATCCTCGACCAGCTGCCTGATGTGGAAGCTGTGGTAGTACCGGTAGGTGGCGGCGGACTGATTTCGGGAGTCGCTTTCGCCATCAAGTCGCTCAACCCCAACGTCAAGGTCTATGGAGTCCAGGCAGAGGGAGCAGCCAGCATGGTTCAGAGCCTCCACGACCACAAGCAGGAGAAGCTGCCATCTGTGGCAACCGTAGCCGACGGCATCGCCGTGAAGGAACCGGGAAAGATTACCTTCGAAACCTGCTCCAACTATGTGGATGAAATCGTCACCGTAAGCGAGGACGAGATCTGCGCAGCCATCCTGAAGCTCCTCGAGAGCGAGAAGATGGTGGCAGAAGGTGCCGGAGCAGCAAGTGTGGCTGCCGTGATGTACAACAAGGTACCGGTGAAGGGCAAGAAGACCATCTGCGTGGTAAGCGGCGGTAACATCGACGTAACCATCCTCAATCGTGTCATCAACCGTGGATTGGTAAAGAGTGGACGTCTCTGCACCATCGAGATGGAGCTGGACGACAAGCCGGGCGAGCTGGTAGAGGTAGCCTCCGTCATCGCAAGCCTGGGCGGCAACATCACGGGAGTTCATCACGACCGTTCTGCCAACCGCAACAAGGTGAATGCCTGCGTGCTCCGTGTCACCATGGAGACCCGCGACGAGGAACACGTCAAGGAAATCAAGAGTGCCCTGGAGCAGAAGGGCTTCCATCTCTGGATCATATAAGAGAAGAGACTTTTAAAAAAATCCATAAGATATAAAAAGAGGGTGCGCCGTCAGTTGATAGCGCACCCTCTTTTTATATCTTATTAAACTCTTTATTACCATCAAGCTCTTTTATTATTGAGCTTTATCTTTGATAGAACTACTTTACTTCCTTGAGCAAGCAAGGGCGAACCTTCTCGGTTACACCTGCTTCCTCAGTAATCACGGTAGTGAGAGGCTTGAAATCGGCAGCATTCTTTGCCACCATCACCTTGTAATCACCAGCCTCAACCTGCCACTGACTATCAACCTCATTGAAAGAAGCCAGGTTCTTGTATGGGATGTCGATAGAAACTGTCTCCGACTCACCAGGCTGCAAATTCTTAGTCTTGGCGAAACCACGAAGTTCCCTTGCTGGTTTATCCATATCCTTGCCAGGAGCTGCCACATATACCTGAACAACCTCCTTACCAGCTACCTTACCAGCATTCTTCACAGTCACCAGGACCTTGATATTGCCCTGTGCATCCTTCGTTACCACAGGTTTGCCATACTTAAAGGTAGTATAACTCATACCATAACCAAAAGGAAAAGATACAGGCACTTTCTTAGTCTGGTAATAACGATAACCTACATAAACACCATCATTATACTCGGTGTAATCCACATTCTTCACGTCACCCTTGCTACCGATGCCCTTGCCCATAAACATACCAAGCACATCATCAACCTTGACAGTCTCAGGGTTAGGGAAATCAGCCTTAGAAGGAACATCGTTATAACTTACAGGCCATGTCATAGGAAGACGACCAGAAGGATTCTCCTTACCCGCCAAGATGTCAGCAACACAGTTACCACCCTCCTGACCAGGCAACCAAGACAACAATACAGCATCAGGACCGCCAATCCAACTCTTGGTCTCAATAACGCCACAAACATTCAAGATGACAACCACCTTCTTACCTGCCTTATGGAAAGCGTTGCAAACGCCAGAAATCATATCCTTCTCCTCCTTGGTGAGATTGAAGCTATCAGAAATCTTTCGATCCAAGAACTCACCAGACGACTTACCAATAGTGATGATTGCCATATCGTTGTTTTTGACGGCAGCAGACATATTCAATTCAGCAAGGCTCATCTCAGGGATGAAGTGACCAGGCAAGAAAGCCTCCAAAGGATTCTTTGGCTTTGGCAAATTTGCCTTTGCCTTTGGAGCATACTCTATGTATGACTTCTGGATGTCGCCATCCACCTGATAGCCAGCATTCTTCAAACCATCCAACAAACTTACCACATAAGCATGGTTAACATTGCCGGAACCAGTACCACCAGCTATGAAATCATAAGAAGTATTGCCGAAGAGAGCTATGTTCTTAATCTTCTGAACGAGTGGCAATACATTTTTGTTATTCTTCAATAACACCATTCCCTCGGTAGCGGCATTGCGAGCCACCAAAGCATGTCCCTTCAAATCAGGGTTGTTGTCAGCAACATACTGCTTGAAACGAGGAGTCTGCATGATATACTCCAAGATATGGCGTACATTGCGGTCGAGGATTTCCATCGACAGGCGACCATTGAGCACAGCCTTGCGAATCTCCTTCACCTGGTCTGCCTTACCTGGCATCAACAGGTCGTTACCCGCTTCCATCTGGGCAGCTGCGCTAAGACCACCAAACCAGTCAGTCATCACCATACCCTTGAATCCCCACTCATGGCGAAGAATCTCTGTTATCAAGTCACAACGCTCACTAGACATCGTACCATTGATGAGATTGTAAGAAGTCATCACTGTCCAAGGCTGAGCCTCCTTGATAACGATTTCGAAAGGTTTCAAGTAAATCTCACGGAAAGTACGTGGATTACCGATAACATTGTTACGAGTACGATTGGTCTCCTGGTTGTTCAGTGCGAAATGCTTCAACGAAGTACCTACATCGTTGCTCTCGATACCATTCACCATAGCAGCACAAATGGTACCAGCCAACAATGGATCTTCTGAATAATACTCAAAGTTACGACCACAAAGAGGATTACGCATAATATTGGTAGCAGGTGCCAACAAGACATCTACGCCATAATGCTTCACCTCGTCTCCCATAGAGGTACCTACGGAATACACCAAGTCTTTGTTCCAGGTAGAGCTCATCACAGTAGCCACAGGGAAGTGGGTACAGTAGAACGTCTTGTCGGTATCCTTGCGCTTAGGGTCGATGCGAAGGCCAGCAGGACCATCGGCTACAACCGTAGCAGGAATGCCCAGACGCTCAATACCATTCACCTGACCTGCGGCACCCTGTACCAACTGACCTTGGTTACCAATGGTAGCCTCCATCTGGCTCTCATACTTACCCGTAGAACCTACCACCAACTGAATCTTCTCATCGAGAGTCATCGCATTGATGACATCCTGGATAGGAGACACACCCAACTTTGGGTTCTGTGCTTGCACTACGAAAGTCGCAGAAAAAAGCACACATGAAGAAACTAAAATCTGTTTTATCATTGTCTATACCTTATTTTTTAATGTTTATAAAACTATTACTTGAAAAACTTATCTTATCATTTGAAAATCTTCTGTGCGAACTCTGTAAGATACACACGCCAATTACGCCAGATGTGTCCACCCTCCGTTTCCAAATAGGTATATTTATACCCCTTCTCATCGAAGTAGCGACGCAAGTCTGCACTGCTCTTGTAGAGGAAATCGGTCTTGCCCATACCAATCCAATACAACTTTGGCTTGTTCTTAAACAGAGTAGCCAACTGAGTCTTAGCCTCCTCATTCCCCTGCAACTGCTTGTAGAAGTCACTACGGAAATCGCCAGTAGTACCCACATGCAAACCTGCAGAGAAGAGTCCGATGTAATCAAACTTGGTAGGGAAACGACGAGAGATATCGAAAGAATGACCACCGCCCATAGAGAGTCCACAGATGGCACGATGAGCCTTGTCCTTAGCAACTTTATAGTGGCTCTCCACATAATTCATCACATCAGGGAAACTCTCATCCATGGTGGCAGCTGGCTTGGCACCTTGATAGCCATAGAAAGAAGGAATGTATTGACCTGCCGACCACTCACCTGGAGCAGCCTGGCAATTAGGATTACCATTTGTCATCACCACAACCATAGGCTTAGCCTTACCTGTGGCAATCAAATTATCAAGAATATGCTGTGCACGTCCTAAAGTAGTCCAGGCATCCTCATCGCCACCAGCGCCATGGAGCAGATAGAGTACAGGATAATCCTTACCCTTGTCATAACCTGCTGGAGTATAGACCGTCATACGGCGCTGCATCTTGAGTGTAGGACTATCATACCATACCTTAGACACATTTCCGTGAGGCACTTCGTTAACAGTATAGAGGTCACCACAATCACCTTTCTTGTCTGAAAGAATAAATATATTGGTTTCTGAGGTAATATCACGAGTGATATACACGCTTCCCGGGTCAACGATCTTCACTCCATCCAAAAGTAAATTGTAAGAATACAACTCAGGAGAAAGCATCTGGCTGGTAAAAGTCCAAACACCCTTTTCATCTTTTGTCATATCAGCTACTCCAGGAGCATCATACTTTCCCATTGGTGTATCAATGGTTTTCGGTGCCAGGAAATCACCAGTAACCTGCACCTTCTGGGCATTAGGAGCCTTCAAGCGGAAAGTTACGGTATGGTTGGCGTTCACCTCAGGTGAGATAACAGGAACATTGTCAAACAATGCCTGTTGGGCAAAACTGCCAAGACTCATCAGCAAGGCAGTTGCCAAGAATGTAATTTTTTTCATTGTTATCTAATTTTAATAATTGTTAGTCTCATTCTATAGAAGGTCTCCTAAGATTTAGAAGACCTTCCTGGTAATTATTAGAATATTTTTTGTACAAATTCAGCGAGATAGATTCTCCAATTTCGCCAAATATGTCCCCCATCAGTTTCCATATAGGTATATTTGTAGCCCTTGCTATCCAGTTTCTTTCGCAAAGCGACGTTGTCCTTGTAGAGGAAATCGGAATTACCTATGCCTATCCAGTAGAGCTTTGGCTTGGCTGCAAAGAGGTTAGCCAACTTATCATCCACATTGTCGTAGATATACTCATTGGCGCCACCGCTCCTCTGCTCCTTACCGATGGCTGCAGAGAATAAACCTACATAACCAAAGGTCTTAGGATTGTTGATAGAAATATAGAACGAGTGGAAACCACCCATCGAAAGACCTGCTATGGCACGACCTTGAGTACTGGCGATGGTACGATAGCGACTATCCATGAACTTCACTACCTCAGGGAAAGATGCCTCGAAAGAGCCCTCCATGGTCTTAGGCAATCCCAATGTAGGAACTATCAGATTATCCGATGTCTGTCCTGGAGCTGCCTCCTGAGAGATATTGCCATTGGTCATGACGACGATCATTGGCTTCGCCTTGCCTTGCGCAATGAGGTTATCGAGGATTTGCGAAGCACGTCCCAAATCCATCCACGCTTCCTCGTCGCCACCGATGCCATGCAAGAGATAAAGCACAGGATATTTCTGCTTGCTGGTCTCGTAACCTGCAGGAGTATATACTGTCATACGGCGAGTAAGGCCAGCTTTGGCATCATCATACCAGACCTTTGATACGGTTCCATGCGCTACCTTGTTGACCTTGTAGAGATCTGCCTTTCCACCGCCTACCAGGAAATAGTTGGAAACGTTGGCGATGTCACGCACGGTATAGACGTTGAGATGGTCGGTAACACTGGCGCCATCCACCATCATGGTGTAGCTATAAAGCTCTGGTGCCAAAGGAGCAGTGGTTGTAAAAGACCACACGCCCTTCTCATCCTTCTTCAAATCGGCTACTCCTGGCATATCATACTTACCCATCGGGGTATCAATTTTCTTGGTTGGCAGGAAGTCACCAGTTATCTGTACTTTTTGAGCCCCTGGTGCCATGCAGCGGAATGTAACGGTCTTGTCTGCATGAATCTCAGGAGAGAGAGGCATCTGCCCTCCGAACAAGGCTTGCTGTCCGAAGGCAGAGCCACCAATCGCACATAATGCTATTGCTAATATCGAAAATCTTTTCATTGAATATAACGTTTTATTTTTTAATTTATTACTTGTTACTTGGCGATGGCAGCAAACTTAATCTTAAGAGATCCCTTGCCAGCCGCTCCATCCACACCACTCTGGGTATCAAGGTCAGCGCCCTCGAATGAGAATAAGTCCTGTCCCTCTGCATCCTTAGCGGTAGAGATGATGATCTTACCAGCTGTGATGTATTGTGCAACACCAGTCTCATCCACGAAGAAACTACCACCCATGAAACCGTATTGAGGGAAAGCATAACCATTGCCCATCAACCAAGGCTCTGAAGCATTCCCCTGAATGGTATATTCACCAGCCAAGTCTGCATTACCGAGCTGATTGGCATTCACGGCCTCCAGATAAGCAGCAGGCTGACCTGCTGGATTGTTGATAGAGATGATATACTTGGTAGCATCAGGATTCACGACGACAGGAGCACCTGTTGACCAATCGATAATCTGAGTTGGAGTGATAGTAAGAGTATAGCCCGATGCCTCTGGGTCATCCTGTCCCACGATGAAGGCAAGCTCTCCTACATAATTCAGCTTCACATGCTGACCAGCGGCATTGGCAAACAAACCGTTCAAGTAATACTTGCCCCCGATAAGAGATACGTCGATGTCGCCACTCTTCATTGCCTCACCATTCACCTTGACCACACAAGTTTTGTTAGCCACGGTCTCAGCTACGGTATAAGAGGCAGCGGGAAGAATCCACTCGGTACTGCCAAAACTAATCTGAATGGCAGTTCCCTTTACATCTTTTATATCTACATTGAGCGACTTCACACCTTTCTTTAACTTAGTGGTAGGCTGCACGGTAGCCTCTTGCGATGTATAACTCTGCATATCTGCATATACCCCCTGCATACCATCAAGAGCATCGTTATCGCAGGCTGTGAAACACAGCCCAGCAATAAACAGACTTAATATTGAACCTATATATTTTTTCATATCAATATCATTTAAATATCAGTTAATTAGAAGATTACCATCCCGTATTCTGCTGGATATTAGGATTCAATTCTCTTTCCTTCAAAGGAATAGGAAGCAACATGTGCTTGTCTTGGAATCCGAAAGTAGAATTGGAGAAATCCCAACTTACGCCCTTGGAAGAGTAGTTAGGGATTTCCTTACCCTGTGAAGCCAAGGCATTCTTGGCATCACCCCAACGTACCAAGTCCTGGAATCGGGTACTTTCCAGACAGAGTTCCAAGCGCTTCTCCGTCTTGATATCGTCCAAGGTAACGCTAGTCAATGGAGTTTCCTTGGCGCGGATACGAATCTCATTGATGTCTTTCAGTGCTACGTCTGTGTTACCAGCCTCCAGGTTTGCCTCGGCAGCCAGGAGGAGAACTTCGGCATAACGCATAATCTTTCGGTCGGTATATTGTAATCCCTGGAAGTAGGAGGCATCCATGATGTTGTCACTCTTCAATACGCGGTTCTTGAAGAAAAGGTATCCTTCACATCCATAGATATTCTGACCAGGATTCAATTTCACGCCGTATGCTGTCATCTGATCACTGTTGAGCAGAGTTTTCTGCAAACGATATCCATTCTCGCCCTCTGCTTTTACAAATGCATCATAGAGAGACTTGCGAGGATTCAAGAAGCCGTAGGTTCCCTGAGCCACTTCGTCGGCAGCCTTGCCTTCGAGCGTCATATTGCCAGTACGCCATCCTTGCATCAGGAAGGTCATGTCAAACTGGCTCCAAGCCTGCTCCTGGTCGTTACGCCACTGCAATTCGAGCATAGACTCACAGTTGTTGTTGTTAACGGCATGAAACTGCATGTCATAGTCGCCACGGAAGAGGTCGTACTTCTTGGAATCCACCACCTCATTGAGTGCGGATGCAGCCTCCTGATACTTTTTCTGGAAGAGATAAGCCTTGCCCAAATAAGCCTTTGCCACTTCCTGGGTAACACGCATACCCGTCTCCTGATCGTCCTTGTTCTTCTTGGAAGGCAAGGCATTCATGCCGATAGCCTCTTTCAAGTCTGCCTCCACAGCAGCCCAAAGTGTCTCAGGAGTACTGTTTGGCTGGCGGTACTCACCTGTAGCCAAGAGATGATCTACCAATGGAGCTGTACCCCAAAGGGTAACCAGCTCGAAGTTAGCCCAAGCACGGAAGAAATAAGCCTCGGCTATGGCACGTTTCTTGACTTCCGTATCATTAGCCACCTTCTCTATGACGAGGTTTGACTGATAGATGACACCATAGAGACCCGAGAACAGGCCCTCGATATTACCGTTGCTAGAATCGAAGGTATATTCATTCAACTGCTCGTATGAGTTGTTGTCGCCACGACTACCACCGCCACACCAAGCATCATCCGAAAGCATATTCTTGGTAAAGAACCAAGTATAATACAATCCCTTCACACGGCTATACATGGCAGCCACCGCCTGCTCGGTCTGCTCATTGGTCTTGTAGAAATCATCCTGACCACCCATATTGCCATGCTTTGCTATATCGAGTCTGTCTTCACAACCGGCAAATAACACTGCCACAACGAGAAGCAGACTATATATGATATTCTTTTTCATAATTTCCTAATGTTATTATATATATAGAATATGTATAGTGTTAGTTATATGAACCTCCAGACCTTAGAACTCCAAGTTGAAGCCCATTACTACCTTTCTTGAGGTTGGATAACCGCCCTTGTCGATACCCATACCCACTACATCATTGGTAGAAACCTCAGGGTCGAAGCCTGGGTACTTGGTGATGGTGAAGAAGTCATCGAGAGATACATAGAGGCGCAAGTTGCTGATTGCCACCTTCTTGAGAAGGGTTCTCGGCAAGCTGTAGCCCAACTGAATCTGCTTAATCTTGAAATAAGATCCATCATATACCATTGCGCTGGATGTAGCATACTTGTCCATATTGTTGGCACCAGCACGTGGCTTGCTACCATTAGGATTGCTCTCCGTCCAACGGTCGTCATAGAAGAGTTCCTTCATCTTGTTGACCATAGGGAAGTCGGTACGGTTGATGCAGTTGAATATCTTGTTGCCTGATGCACCGGAACCAAATACTGCCAAGTCGAAACCTTTGTAAGCTGCGGTCAAGGTGATACCATAGGTGAAGTTTGGAATGGCACTGCCCAAGTCCATCTTGTCATCATCGGTCAAATCACCACTATCGTTCAGGTCGGCAAAAGTTGGATCGCCCGTCTTTGAGTCTATGCCTGTAAACTGATAGCCGCGGAAATAATACACAGGATAACCCTTCTCGAAGTATGTGAGAGGCACATTCATAAAGGTAGTACCCTGCAAACGGGTCAAGGATGGGTCGAGATAAGTAACCTCGTTCTTCAAGGTAGCGAGGTTGCCACGTACACTGTAGCTGAAATCACCGATGTTGTCTCTCCAACCGAGTTCAAACTCGAATCCCTTGTTACTTACGTTACCAGCATTGATAGGAGATGTGGTGCCGCCGATAACCAGAGATGGAGTGGTGCCACCCACGAGCAAGTCCTTGGTCTTCTTCACGAAATAGTCCATGCTGAAGTTCATTCTGCCTGCGAAGAGGAGCGCATCGATACCCAAGTCGGTCTGCTCTGATGTTTCCCACTTCAGTTTATCGTTACCCATACTGGATGGACTAACAGATGTTGTATAATTATTACCAGGAACCAACGGATAAATGCTACCCTGCGCCATATCGGTGCTGTAGGCATAGCCACTCAAGGCAGCCAAGCTACCATTCTGTCCCCAGCTGGCACGCAACTTCAAGCTAGTCACAACATCTCTCAAAGGCTCGAAGAACTTTTCCTCGGAAATGGTCCAACCTCCAGACACAGCTGGGAAATATCCCCAACGATTGGTAGCTGGAAGCTTAGACAAGTCGGCAGCATCTGCACGGAGGGAAGCCTGCAGATAATAACGGTTCTTATAATCGTAACTCAAACGGCCAAAGTAAGAATACTTGGCTGAGCGAGTTTTCTCACCACCTACAGACTTGGTAGCAGAAGCGGATGCGAAATTCAGATAGTAGAACAATGGATTGTTTTTCTTGACAGCGTCTTCACCATTAGCCTGCAAACCACCCTGCACGTAATCGTAGGTAGATTCCTGGAAAGACATACCAACCATGGCATTCACGGTATGGTCACCGAGTCTCTTCATATAGTTGGCAAAGTTTTCCCATTGATAATAGATAGAGGTAGAAGAAGATGCATTCTGATCTACATAATCACGGCTTTGCGTTGCATTTCCATAGAAAGGAAGTGAAGTGGAAGAACTGCGAGTACCCGACAAACGATAACCAAAGCGAGAAGTAATCACAAGATCCTTGATAGGCTTGAAATCTGCATAGATGGAACCATTCACATTGAATCCACTGTTGCGAGATATGCCATTGTCACGCATCACGAATGGGTTGAACTGCTCACCTGCATAGAAAGCTGACACGCCATAGTAGTTACCAGCCGCATTGGTCAAGAGATGCTTTCCGCTTGCCAAGGCACTAGCAACATGAGCAGGCAAGTTTCCACCCTCGTATGCAACGGGGGTCAATGGATCCATAGAAAGCACAGCTGCCATCATAGAACCATACTCAGAACCCTCTGAAACAGAACGAGCGTTATATTTTTCAATCTGGTTAGTAGTGCCCACCTTCAGCCATGGCTTGATCTGATATTCAGCATTGATGGTAGCGGTGAGACGACGATAGAGATCATTATTACCTCTTACCATACCATCATTGTCAAGATAAGTAAGCGAAAGATAGTAGTTGCCATTTTGGTTACCACCCGTAAAGCCCAGGTTGTGCTTCTGCATCTTACCCTTGCCATAGATGGCATCTACCCAGGAGGTATTGGTTGTTCCATCCCAATTCTTCAAGAGATAATCCTCGGTAAAGGTCTTACCTTCTTTCATATATTGGATATATTCTTCGGCATTGAGCAACTTAGGCTTTTTAGCAAGCGATTCGATGGCATATTGGAAATCATATGTTATCTTTCCACTACCCACAGAACCCTTCTTCGTAGTAATGAGAACCACGCCATTACCAGCCTCTGCACCATATATGGCAGCAGAAGCGGCATCCTTCAACACTTCCATAGATGCTATGTCATTAGGATCGATACCACTAATATCGCCTAGGCGCACACCATCTACTACATAGAGAGGATCGGAAGATCCATTGGAAGAGAAACCACGGATACGAACGGTTGGTGATGCACCCGGACGAGCAGAAGAAGAGACAATCTGTACACCTGCGGTCTTACCCTGAAGAGCAGACTTGGCATTGGTGATGGTACGATTCTCCATATCCTCTTTCTTCACCTGAGAGATGGCACCTGTTACAGAACTCTTCTTCTGAACGCCATAGCCTACAACCACCACATCATCGAGAACCTTGTTGTCTTCATGTAATGTAATCTTAAGCTTGGAAGAGTTGGCTAATACCTCTTTATTCTTATAGCCAAGATAAGAGAAGACAAGGGTCTTACCTTTTTGCACATGGATCGTAAAGTTACCATCCATATCGGTTACAGTGCCACCCTTGTTGTCTCCCTGCACACGCACGGTAACACCAATCAAAGGGTCGGCATTTTGGTCAACTACGAGACCAGCGACTTTCATCAGTTCCTGCGCCAAGGCAGCAGAACCGGAAATCATCAATAAGAACACGAAGGTCAGGAACCTTCTGTAATCATTCATTTTTCTCATAGATTTTACTCATTAAAGATAATACTTTGTTAGTTAAGCTTTTATTCTTGTAAATCAGTTGATTGTTTACGGCTGCAAAGGTATTGCTTTTTATCATACACCTTTTTCTAACTTGTTTTCTTGTGTTACGTTTTTGTTCAAAATGGGGTTTTCTATATGTTCAAAAACTTGCGTATTTGTTTAAAAAGTCTTATAAACCTTGTATATATCAAGGTTTTATAGTACTTTTGCAGCAACTATCAAAACCATCGATTATGAAACGAACAAAGGTATTTTATAACGTACTCATCCTCTTGGCAGCCCTTCTTCTTACTGATTGCCAGGACCAAAAAGACATCCCCGAAGTCTCTTCACCCGAGAAGAACCTCGTCCTGTCTGATCATATCTCCAACCAAAAGGTAAAGAGCATCTGCGAAGACAGATACGGACAAATCTGGATAGGTACCTTCCGTGGTCTCAACAAGTATGATGGCAACCAGTATCACCAATACTACTGCGTGGACGATTCACTGGGATTGCCCGACAACAATATTACCGACATTTATCGTGACTCCCACAACCGACTCTGGGTAGCCACCGTCAATGGCGTATGCCTATACCAGGCCAATGGCAATTTCAAACGAGTAAGTATCAATGGCAATAACAAGAACATCGAAAAAATCCTGGAAGACAAGGAGGGAAGAATCTTCCTTCTCACGACAACAGACCTATATCAATATGACGAAAAAAACAACAAAGCCATCACCAGGCTCTCCAAGATGGTGGAGAAGAACTGCTATAACTACTCTTGCCATATAGACCGAAAAGATGTGATGTGGATTGTTACCTCTTACTCTGTCAAGGGATATCGCACCCAAGACCTCAAACTTATCGTCCAAAGCCCTGTACAGAGTTATCCCATCGCCTCTTTTCTCCTCGATGGGCATCAGCTCTACATCTCTGGCTACAATGGAATGCAACTCTTTGATACGGATACCAGGAAATGGCAACATCTCCCTGCAGCATTGCAAGGCTTGCAAATCCCCAACGACATGGTCAACTGCATCCATCCCTATGGTGCAAAAGGCAACCTTCTGCTTAGCACCACCAAGCACGGATTACTCTATTTCAATGCCCAGAAGGGAACCATCCTGCCACAAAGCGACAAGAATTTCCCATTCGAAGTGCCTGATATGGAAGTCAACAAGATGTTAACCGACTCCAAGGGCAACCTTTGGCTTGGTTCTGAAGACGATGGCGTAAAAACCATCTATAGATACAAGGATATGTTTAATAGCATGCCTGCCCTTCAACGTGCCATCGGCAAACAGCCCGTACTCTCCGTAGCCACCGACAGGAATCATCACCTTTGGATTTCTACCAAGAAGAACGGACTCTATATGTATGACTTGCAAACCCAGCAACTCAAGGACATACCGATGATTTCCTATAGCAACGGCAACAGGAAGAATGCCACCACCAACATCTTTGTGGATAGCAGCAATCATCTATGGCTAGCCAATGGCGACCATGTGGCAAAGTACCAATACGATGGCAACAATCTCAACAAGGTAGCCTCCTACCCTTGCTTCATGCCTATGGACATCTGCCAAGATGCAAAGGGAAACATCTGGGTATCCACGGCATCCGTCAACATCTACTGCATTTCAGCACAAAGTGGAGAGATGACCAAAAAACAACTCTTCCCTACCACTTTCTGCTTCATTCCCAGCATCATGCTCTTGCAGAATGGCAGCATGCTCATATCTGCCTTCTACAGACCTATCCTGGAAATGAATGGAAACAACTTCGATGTCCAAGAGTTTAAAGTGAATCCGGATGACTGGAAAAAGTGCATCAAGCGAAGTGTGTATATCCCTACCAAGAACTATCAAGACCGCAAGGGCAACATCTGGTTGGGTACAGTTACCAACGGACTCTTGAAGTATGACGCAAAGAGCCGCAAGCTGACCACCATAGCAGGAATCTCCTGCTCCGACATTTCCAGCATCGAGGAAGATAGAGATGGAAACATTTGGGTTAGTACGCTGTATGGACTCAACAAGATAGATGGAAAAACAGAAAAGGTAACCACCTACAACGAGGCTGACGGTGTGAAAGGCTTCCAATTCTACGATAGGGCTTCGTGCAAGCTATCAGATGGAACACTCATCTTCGGCGGCACCCAGGGACTCACCATCTTCAATCCGCAAAACGTAAACACGAACCAACAGATAAGTCTGCTTTTCGAAACACTCAAGGTACATAATGAGATTATGCTTCCCGGCAAGAACGGATGCATCGAGGAGAGTATGGAGGAATCACCCCATATCCACCTAAGCTACAAACAAAACAGCTTCAGCATCGCCTTTTCGGCCATCGACTACAGCGACTACAAGCACATCCATTACTTCTACCAAATGGCAGGATTCGACAATACATGGATTGATGCAGGCAATAACAACGAGGCGTACTACTCTAATCTGCCAGCTGGCAACTATACCTTCAAGGTCAAGATGGTAGGCAACGACTCCGACAATATCATCGCCGAAAAAAGCATACAGGTAAGCATCGCCCCTGAGCCTTGGAACTCCTGGTGGGCATGGTGCCTATACCTTATTATAATGGGATGCGTCGGCTTCGTGATCTATCGGCAGAAGATGCGCATCAGCATTGAGAAGAACATGGTTCAAAAGGCTAAGGATGAGAAGGAGCAGGAACAGCGCATCAACAAGATGAACATGAGTTTCTTCGCCAACATCTCGCATGAGTTCCGGACACCACTCACCATGATTTCGGGACCAGTGGAACAACTCTGTGAAAGTGAAAGCATCAACAAGCACGACAAGTTGCTATTGAACATCATCAACCGAAGCGTGGATAGAATGCTGAGACTCGTCAACCAGTTGCTCGACTTCAACAAGTTGGAGAACGACACACTCCGCTTGCACGTCAAGCAAACCGACATTATCTCCGAGATGAAACGCATCATGGACCTCTTCATCGTGAATACCGAGGAGAAAGGTATCACCTTGAACTGTCACGGACTAGAAGGTTCCTACCTGATGCTTCTGGATTCCGACAAACTGGAAAAGATTATCAACAACCTGATGTCCAACGCCATGAAGTTTACCCCTCGTGGCGGTAAGATAGATGTATCTTTCGACACCGGTACCACTAACAAGGGAGTACAGATCATCACCATCACAGTGGCTGATACCGGCAAGGGAATCCCACAGAATGAGGTGGAGAATATCTTCAAGCGATATTATCAGTTGAACAACCAGTCCACAGGCACCATCAACTGGGGTACAGGCATCGGACTCTACTATGCCCGCAGCCTGGCCATCCTTCACCATGGCGATCTAAAGGCGGGCAATCGCAAGGACTGCCAGGGAGCCATCTTCACCGTTACCCTGCCTACCGAGGAGAGCCTCTATGCCGCCAACGAGAAAGCCCCTTTGGAGCAAGACCAGAAGATGGCTTTTCCACTGCACGACAGTCAGAAAGTGGCAGACAAGGTAAGTCAAGACAACAGTACAGACAACCGTCCGAAAATACTTATCGTAGATGATGACACCGAAGTGGTGCATTATCTTCGCACCCTCCTGGCGTCATCCTATCGCATCATCTATCGTTTCGATGCCGAGAGTGCCTTGAAGGCGACAAGGGAGGAAGAACCTAGCCTCATCCTCAGCGATGTGGTGATGCCGGGAATGAGCGGCTATGATCTCTGCAAGGAAATCAAGCAAGACATCCAGCTCTGCCATATCCCAGTCATCCTGGTAACGGCAAAGACCACCACCGAAAACCAAGTGGAGGGTCTGAACAGTGGAGCTGATGCCTACGTTACCAAACCATTCACCCCCAAGGTTCTCCTGGCAATGATCAACTCGCAACTCACCAACCGCGAGAAGACCAAGACCATCCTGACCAACGCCACGGAGACCGACAAGAACGTGGAGGAAGTACTGTCGCCACAAGACAAACTCTTTATGGATGAACTCTATCATATGATGGAGCAGGAACTGGCCAACTCGGAATTGGATGTCAACAAGGTAACGAAACTGATGCACATCTCCCGCACAAAGCTCTACTACAAGGTCAAGGGACTCACAGGAGAGAATCCAAGCGTCTTCTTCAAGACCTATAAGCTCAATCGTGCCGCCACCCTCATCGTGGAGGGCAAGTACAACATCTCGGAGATTGCCTATATGACGGGATTCAACACCCTGTCTCACTTCTCAACCAGCTTCAAGAAGCAATTTGGATGTACACCGAGCGAATATAGTAAGAAAACTTATTAAATTTCGATGCGAAATAGGTCCGTTTTGGCGAAAAATGCTTATCTTTGCATCCAGATTGATTTAATAATAGAAAAAGGAAATTAATTATGAACGCAATTCACACAGACAATGCGCCTGCAGCTATCGGTCCATATAGCCAGGCGATCGAAGTAAACGGTTTCGTATTTGCATCAGGTCAGATTCCTATCGACCCTGCAACAGGCAATTTCGTAGAGGGTGGCATCAAGGAGCAGACTCGTCAGAGCCTCACCAATGCCCAGAACATCCTGAAGGCAGCCGGTACCGACCTTTCTCACGTAGTGAAGACTACCGTTTATCTGAACAGCATGGACGATTTCGCAGCCATGAACGAGGTTTATGCCGAGTTCTTCAGCCAGCCATATCCAGCCCGTTCAGCCGTAGCCGTAGAGAAGTTGCCTAAGGGCGCACTCGTAGAGGTTGAGGTTTTGGCAGCTAAGTAATTCCTGCATTCCAGGAATCACAGGTCCGAAAACAACAAGGAAAAATATTTTTGATGGAATCCTGCATTACATTCAAGAATCTAAGCATTGGCTATCGTCCGAAGCATCAGCTCCGGGTGATAGCCTCTGCTGTTTCTGCCTCCCTGCATCCGGGCGAGCTCACCTGCCTCATCGGTGCCAACGGAGTGGGCAAATCCACCCTGCTCAGAACCCTTTGCGGTTTCCAGCCAGCCCTGGATGGCGAAATCCTTCTTCAGGATCAGCCTCTTTCCGCTTATTCGGCGCAGCAGCTAGCCCGTCAGATTGGCGTGGTTCTCACCTCCCGCATCGATGTTCCCCAGCTGTCTGTCAAGGAGATTGTAGGCATCGGCAGGTCTCCCTACACCAATTTCTGGGGCACCCTGACTCCGGCAGATCAGCAGATAGTGGATGAAGCCATCCATCAGGTCGGCATCCGTCACCTCGCCCAGCGCAACATCTCCGAGCTGAGCGATGGCGAGCGCCAGAAGACGATGATAGCCAAGGCGCTTGCCCAGCAGACCCGCATCATCATTCTCGACGAGCCTACCGCCTTCCTCGATTTCCCCAGCAAGGTAGAAACCCTTCAGATGCTCCGCCGCCTGGCACACGAGCAACACAAGGCAATCCTGCTCTCCACCCACGATGTAGAGCTGGCGCTGCAGCTCTCCGACAGTCTCTGGCTGATGGAGCAGAACCGTCTCTCCATCGGCACCCCGAAGTCGCTTGCCGCCGATGGTTCCCTCTCGAGATTCATAGATCGCGACGGCATCCGGTTCAACCCGGAAGGAATGAAGATTGAAATAGAAAATGCAGCGCACTGCAAATTTTCCTAGTTTCCATAAGAAATTTGCAGCGCACTGCATTTTTTAGATGATGGTAATCCAGATACCTTCCCCCTGATTCTCAGCCGCATGGATGCGCTTCATCAGACGATGAAGCCAGATACGGGAGTTCACCACCATACCTTTTACCCTGTTCTCGCCCACCAGAATGCAGCCCTGGGTATCTTCGGGCTTGTTGCCGACATGAATTCGGATGCCCTCGAAACCGGGAACACCCTGCACATACGGCAGCCACTTCTTGAATCGGGGCGACTTGGTGATGAGCACACGATACGAGCCCTCGGGGATGGCGGTATGGCCCGGAATCTTTCTTGCCACCTTGCCGCTCTCTCTGCTGAAGCGGGCATTCACTTCCTCGGGCTGGAGCTCCACGCCCTTCAGGTTGCGCCACGTTGGCTCCAGGGTATCACAGAAGTAGCTGTCCTTAGACAACTTCTCCAAATCAAAACTATGTTCGAAACTGCGCTTGTCGCCGGCAGTCTTGCCCGACAGCGCCTTACGTTTCACATCACCATCAGCCAACAGATACAGTCGGCCGATGGTATAAGTATTCTTCTTTGCGATTCTTTCTACAACAATTTCCATATACAATAGATTTTTTCGTTCATTATTTTCAAGAATATTTTCCTGATGCGATTCAATCCCCACTCTTGGAATGGGTTTTGATAAAAACTGAGTATTTGAGTAACTGAGTATTTGAGTCTTTCTCCTTCACCTTGATGTAGCCACGGAAGAGCCAGTTGTTCAGCATTTTCATCGTGCCCTTCGCACTCATCTTATGCTCAACTCTCAAGGCTTCCACCTGCTGATAGTTGAACTCCTCTGGCAGGAATCCCAGGATACTTGCCGGACCTCTCTTGCTCTCCTGATCGCACTCCTGTTCCGCCTTCTTGATGGCATCACCGAAGAAACGCATCTTGCAGTAGAGGTCGTAACGCTCGCTCCAGCGGATGAAATCCTCAATCTCCGGCTCCCACTGGTAACCGTTCGCCACATAGAGCACACATGCCTTCAGATAGCCGATTACGTTGGCACGGAAGCTCAGATTCTCATAGACCCTATCCTGCGACAGACGGGAGAATTCCGCATTCTCATCCTTCAGCACCTCGGCAAGATGAAAAGCCTCCTTGCACTCCACCAGCCCCGAAGCCATACAGAGATTATCGATGTAAGGTTTCAGAGAATTTCTGAATTCCTCATCATAGGTTCCATAGATAGGAATGTCCTCGCCGATGTCTCTTTCCGGGATGGTGCAGAAGTTGATACGGGAAACCGGACCGTCGGTCAGCACACGCTTGAAATACCTGATGCCTTTATGGATGGTGGTAGAAGCATTCCAGTTGAAACGGATGGTGACACGTTCGGTGACACTTTGGGTTCCGACTCGCGTTTGTCCATATAAGTTACCTGGATCAAAGGCGAGACACATGATGCGGAACTGCTGAAAACCGCTACCTTTGAGTGCATCAAACTGGTCGATTTCGTTCAGCGAAGTATAAAGGAAATGTTCCTTGGCTTCAGCGGTACGCATCACGAAGGCTGGGTTGGTCATATCGGCATCAATCTCCTGGATAATCAGATTCTCAGGGCGTTTGCGCTTATCCTTGTTGGCACCCTTACGCATCATTTCATCCTTCCATTCCTTCTCACGCTTCAGGTTTTCCTGGTCGCGCTTACGGATATCCTCCATGATGAAATCGATAGGCTTCTGTACGCAACTTTTACCTGCGCCTGTGCCTGCAAGCAGACAGGTCATCAGGGTAGCTTCGTGCTCCACGTTATCGATATATCTGAATCTGGTTCTCCAGAGATGGGTAGCGAGCGAAGGAAAAATGGCGTGCGCCACAGCCGGCTGATAGATTTCCGGAGTCTTGGATATCAGCAGCTCCACCAGTTTCGGCAGCTTCTTCGGCATCGGAGGCGGAGCAGGATACTCCTCGTCTTCGGAACTTTGAACACAGAGATTTGAACCCGTCAGGCTTGCCGGGGATTTGCAATCCCCGGCAAGCGAGTTATAACCATTTTGTCCAGCAAGAAAGTCCCTCGTCAGGCGTTCCGGGGATTTGCAATCCCCGGCAAGCAAGCTCTTAGCAGCCTGCTCCGCCTGAGCATTCACCCGAATCACATCCCTCGAAAACGGCTTGGAGCTGTCCCCATATTTCGCATAGAAATCGTGAATCAGCTGATGGCAGTCATTCTCCTGATAATAGCTCGGCATTCTCTTCGCCACTACCTTCATCAGTTCCTCCTCACTCATCACACGAGAAGCGCCAGCACTCATAATAGCGAGCAGAGAGGAATGCCTGGACCCGATGGTATCGATATTCATCCCCTTCAGTCCTGCGGATTCCTGGAAGAGGTCGAAGGCTATCAGATTCTTGGCATCAGCATTCTGAGAACCTCCAGTATGGCTGATATAATCATCATCAGCACGATGGCTATTACCAGATTGGGCAGGCTGAATAGCAGCGCCAGAAGAAACAGCAGAATGGCTGTCAGTGCCCTGAAATCGATTGTCTTGAACATCGTCATTACTTTGAACTTTAACATTTGAACTTTGAACTTTATGATTACTATCGCTAGGTACTTGCCCCTGGAAGTCTCCCGCCAGGTGTTCCGGGGATTTGCTATTAGGTACTTGCCCCTGAAAGTCCCCCGCCAGGCGTTCCGGGGATTTGCAATCCCCGGCAAGCAAGCTGTAGCGAGCCGTCCCCTTACCATCAATCGTAAGCCCACGCTTGAGAAATGCCTCTCTGCGGGCTTGAATCTCCTCATCCGGCAGAACCCCATACCACTCCTTGGAGCGGTAGATCTCCGAGTCCTTATCCGTGATAAAGATGATTCTCTCCGGCGTGATGCAGCTTTTATCGTAGGGAATCCCAGCCGCCTCGCAATACGCCTTCTGCGTCTCCTCTATCGTCATACCCATCGGCATACGGATATCAATATGCAGCTTCTTTCTAGCCGAATATTCCAGATGCAGCAGTTTCCCCTTCCATATCGTGTTACTGCAGTTCAGCTCACGAGCCTTCTCCAGGGCAGCATCCACATAATCCACATCATCCACATCAATAGTCGTCTGGAAGAGGAAACTTTCAGGATCCGCATCCTCACTGGAGCGGTGATTATTCCTGAACTTAGAATAATGAATGGCACGGATAGGCAGCTGCTTCTTCAGCCCCTCTCTAGCCTTCTTCACCGCCTTCTCATCACCAGCATCTACGCCGGGGATAGCCTTCTCCCCACGTATCTGCGCAATCACACCCTTCAGCCACGGCTGTGCTATCAGGGTGTCATAGACATACAGGGGCTGGGAAGAATTCAAGCTTCCCATATTGCCCTTGCGTGCCGGATTCAGAGCCATTACTTGTACTGTTCCCATGCTATATCCTCCTTGAAATGTTTAGCCTTGCCCTTCATCTCCATCATCTCTTTGTAGAGATATTTCAGAATATCCGACTTGTGCATTTCCTTCGGGAAAGAGAAGGAGACGAACACACGCTGCATCGAGGTACGGAGGGCACCATGCGAGGTATGGATAATCTCCGTATATAGCTTCCCGCCCGACTGTGCGTAAGGCTTGAAGTCGAGCTGGTCGCCGCATTCGCCACCGCTGCAGATCATTCTGCCCGGAATCACCTTTGGCACCTCGCAGATGGTTTCCGCATCGTTCCAGGGAGCCTTGCGGATAGCTACGTTACCACACTCGTCAGTAATGATACTGGCATCTACCTTCTGGGCGTTCAAAAGCGCCTGTACAGCAGCCTCTGCAGCTGCAGAAAAACTTTTCTTGCTCATATATATTGAAGTTTTAGAAAGATATGTTGTTAATTAGAAATACTCTCCATTCATACTCCGGATGCTTGAAAACATACGGCTTCATATTGTTCTTATCCATATTCATATATGTATTATCACGTTGGGGCTGCGACTATCCGCTAAATTCCGTACCAGGAAATGGTACCGGTTTTCCAGATACAGAAAAGCCCCGCAACCAGACTTTATCATCTGATTGCGAGGCAAAGGTACGGCGAAATCCGATACTGACCAAGCAAATAACCCTGCGGTTATTTCGAGGGTTATAAAGTTATAACGAGGGTTATTTCTGAGCCGTTTTCAAGCAATTTTTTCGTCGATTCCCAACAGATTTCTGAAGCAAACCACCACATGGGTCATCGCGATATAAGGTTCTTTCTTCACGTTTCCCATCGGAGCATATCCCCATTTATCGAATGGTTTCATATAACAATCCGAGTTGCTGATCTGCTTCAGATCACCCTGCGTCAGCTTCACTCTGAAAGCTCCCGGGTGAATCGTATCTATCCAGTTACAGAAACCCTTGTAGTCATTCTCTCCTATTAAATGCAAATCTACGGCTACTCTGAACACGGCAATCCAGTGGCGCTGAATCTTGAATATGTACTTGCCAGATTCATCTACAGACTCCATCAGCTGGTCGATGGCATAAGCAAACTCCTGCTCAGATATACGCTTGGGGGTCAATTCGCCATTCTTGGCTTTCATATACTTACCAAACTCATCAATATCCTGAGCATGTGCCACCACACGTTCTATCTGCTCTTCTAAATCAAGATGATGCTTGCGGCTGCATTCCATCAGTAAATGTTTGCAGAAAATCGCCTCTTTATATTCATGGGTATCATTCATTACATCAACGATCAGGTTAACCATACCCATGGCACCTTTTTGATAGCCCGGCTGGTTGACAAAGTTCTTGGCTTCCTCATCATCAGGAGCCCAGTGATTGCTTTTTGGTTTTTGTTTTTCTTCTTTCATATTATTATGGTTTTTAAGTATATGCAAAAGCCCCGCCTAGCGAGAGCGTTTTACTCTGCTAGGCGGGGCTTGCGTTCCTTATTGTTATGTTGTTACTCTTTCGGGAAAGACTATTATAAAAGCCCTGCCGGCTTTCACAAGCTGGCAGGGATAATTATAAGTAAATGATGTAATATGAAGGAGGCATATTCACATATACCTGCTATCAATAGGCTCTAATCCATCAAATATCTTTGTGCAGCTATTCGCTATTCTGATTTCACTTAGAAAATCATCTTATAGTCCTTACTGCTACCATCTGTCAATTCTATGTGTATGATTTGAATGCCTGTGGCTATGCTCGCCTTTAAACACCTTGAACCATTTCCCTGTACCCTGCTGATGATTCTGCCATTCAGGTCTATGACCTTGACACTCTTGAGCAGACCGCTGGCAGATTGCACGAGGACAGAAGAACCTTCCTGAACAACACTGATGCGCTGATCAGTATCAACAGATGTCACATCTGTACTTCCATAACGGCTTCTGATAACAAATCTGCCTAATGAGGTCTCGGCATCCGCAATCATGACAGGAGAATCGAGTGAATAATCGGCACCCGAAAGCATATCATGGAGAACATATCCGCTCATATCAACACCCTGAATAGGTTTTACCTCGATACGGATGCTATCCTTTTGCGACAGATAGATTCCTAAAGGTGTATCTCCAGTCATCGGAAGGATATCGTAAGCGTGACTCTGCTGAATACCAAATACCTTCAAAGGTGACTTCACTTCACTATCCAGAAGAGTTGGAACCAATACAGAGTTCTTGAAAGAAGAACCGGCAGAAACATCATAAGCAGTTTCTGAATTCTCCATCACCAGCATAGCTGCTGATTTGCTTCGCGTCTTCAGGCTTTCCACACACACTTTCAGTCCCTTGGCTTCAGTAGGTTTACTTTCCTCAGTAGCCTTCTTGCTTCCACCAATCATTTCTGGGGTGAGCAGCAGGGTGATTTGCTTACTCGCCGCATCATTTGTGGTAACATAGAATGCCTGCATTGGGGCGATGGTGGTGGCGTTGCCCGTAGAAGCGTCCTTGCTTACAGTCTGCTCTTCCATACCTCCTGATTCATTCTCTACTTCCACCTTCACACTGTTCACGTTCTCATTCACCTCCAGGAACTTCTTGATATTCAGGCGGCTCATGAATGGGTTGCCCAGCACGAAGGTCTGCGTAGGAATATCCGATTTCAGCGTAATATAATACTCGCTCTGCCCCACGAACACCGTGCGGTGCTCCGTCACTTCCTTGCCTTCCGACAGATACTTATATTCCATCGTCAAGTTGCCTTCCTGCGGAGAATCCGATTCGTAGATGAAGCGGTTTATCTTATCTGCATCTTTCGTCACTGTTTCACTAGCCACTTTCTCCTGATCGTAATCCACGAAGTAACTATATTCTTTATGCGCCTTAGGCAGGCGGATACTGAACTTATTGGTAGCCGGCAGATTGCCGTTGTCTATCCACATAGAGAAGCCTTCACCCATGCCGTAAGGCTTAGCCACGGCATTGAAGTTGTGCGACCAGGTGGCCTCGTTCACGGCAAGCGTTTCATCCGTCAAAACCGGATTTTCCTTGCTGTCTAGCGAATAAATCTTACCCGGATGCGCAGCCGCCCAGAGGCGCTGGTAGATGCTCGGATTGAAGCGCTGTTCCTTCCAGTTTCCTTCGTTCAGATCCTCGAAGTATTTCGCCTTCGTGGTGTCGGCAGGCATGAACATATCGCCCGTGTACATCTGCTTGAGCGGTGCACTCAGCAGATAGTAATGGTTCGGCTTCTGCTCCAGTTCTACCCATGCCTTGCGATAGTTGAGCGATGGCACGTTATCCACCGCCGAACGGGGTTCGAAGAAGATGTCCTTGCAGCAGTAGTCGGCTGGCTTCACTGGCGTGCCCAGCATTGGGAAGTTATCGGCATCCGACGAGATGATGGCGTTGGTGCAGCAGTAAGGCGAACCGTCGCTCCAGTTGTCCCACTTGTTCCATTCATTGGTAGATGCACTCGGAAGCCATCGGGTCTGTAATGGATGAACCTGATATACTACTGAAGAGAGTGGCGTCCAGCTGCCGTCGAAGAAGGTGAGCTGATATTCGCCCGGCTTCTTGGTGATATAAGAATATTTTATATTGTTCTTGGTGTCTGATGTAGAATGCAGAGACACGATGCCATTATCTCCCGCATTCTTATCACCGAAGTAAAGATGATAATCTACTCCGGTCAATCCGGTAGCAGTTACGACAATCGTATCTCCTACGCATACATTGTTGACAACGATATCATCTACACCATTTACGCACGAGTTGTTGTCCTTACAGTCAGGAATACCATCATTATCAATATCACCACGTGTCACGAGTCCGTAGAATTTCTGCACATCCAATGCGCCTACAATTTTGCCTAAAGTAAATCGCACCTCGTCATACGCTTTCTTTGGCTGAAGGAAGAGGATATTCTTATCGCCATAACCCGCTACTTTAGCGGAAATCACCTTCCAGTCGGTAAATTTATCTCCCGTAGAATTACCTTCTTTGAAGGTTTCTACCGTTAGCCAGTCTCCTACGTTTACGGCTGCCAGGAAAGTCTTGTTGTCAATGACAATTCCCAGCTGATGATGATAGTCGAGTGTTCTACCCATCTTTACGGCGAATGTTTGACCAACTCCCAGACTTACCGTATTGGCAACCGCCATATAGGTATTCAAGTCATCATCCACCAGATAACCTAAGTTATCATCTACAGTAGCCACACTCACCGCTCCGCCAAATTTGGTTTCATTAGCATTGATGGTAGTATGTGAATGATTATGCGACATCACCATACTGCTACATGCAAGTGGCGAAGAACAGTCGTCGGAAGCCTCCTCGATAAAGGCATAGTAGATACGGAGTTTAGAAACGCCCAGATTGACTGCACCCGAATACCAGAGTTGGAACTCGTCCATCTGGGTTGGCTTTCCATTCTTGTCAATGGAAGGCACCTCGATGGAATATCTCACTTTCTGCACTTTCTCTGAACCTATCAGGTCGGCACTGATGGCATTGTTCTCGTCTATCAGATGGCTATATATTTCCTCGCCGTTATGATAGCATCTTATATGCAAGAACTCCAGTGCATGCAGGTTCAGCACCGTTCCCGTGGCTTCTACCACGAATCCGATGCGCTTGGGTTGAGCTCTCTTGACGGCTTCCGGCTCTGATTCACCTTCGTGTCGGCCGGTAGCATCATATATCAGACTATTCTCCTCTATTCTTTTGATACCGATGATGCCCAGGTTGTTGCCCAGGTTGAGACCGCTGATGTATTCTGCATACGAAGTATCATCCTTGTTGAGAATATTCTGAGGATTTTGGAGGTCGGAAATGGAAATCAGCGAACCTGAGGTAGCGTGCTTGTCGGTGGAGAGAGCATAGACGGCTTTTTCAGTATCGTTGATAAGCGGTTTGCCGCAAGTTGTATTTCCATCATTAAAACCACCTACGGTAATGGTGGTTTCATCATAACATCCGTCCTGAGCCGTGGCCTTGAAGGTATATTTACCAGGTCCCAGATTGGTAACTTGACCAGCAGAGGTAACCTTTACAGGTGTGGTGGCAAGAATATCGTTATTTTTCAAATCCCATGCATTCACCAGCTCCCATGTTACGCTCACCTTGGGGTTGGAGCGAAGGTTGAAGGAAGTCTGCGATGGGCAGACATTGCTGCTGATGGTAGGGTTGATGGGACACCGATGGGATACATCTGGAGCCATTCTTACGAATCCGTAATGGATACCCATGGCGCCCACGTTGACTCCGAGCACCGTGAGGAATCTGATTTCGCATCCCGAAAACGGCACCTTTGCCTTGATGCTCACCGTTCCGTCGCCAATCTGCACCAGCGAGAGGTTGAGCACCTGGGCAGAAATGGTCTCTTCCTGCACCTTGTTTCCCTTGTGGTCGAAGAGCAGCACGTTAATCCATGTACCCGCCGTGAGGCTCAGCACAGCATCCATCTTGTATTTGAAGCCAGCCTCCATGCCCGCCTCGAATGCTTCGCCTTGCGGGTTCTTGTCGTTCTTCATCATAAACTTGGCTCCTCCCTGGTAACCCACGTTAAGAAGAGGGACGATGGTGGCGAAATTGTCCAAATTATCATCTGTCATCTTCTTTATATCGTCGTCCAGGAAAGGCAGGGGGATGCCGAGGAGAATAGGGCGCCAGCCTTTCATCTCTTGGAGCGACACCTGCTTGTCGCCCTCGGAATATTCGTTGTATTTTTGGATGCCTCCATCGGTGATGGTAAACTCCGTAGGCTCGCCCACGAAGGCATATTTGATTTTCAGAATATTCGCCACTTCTGCCTGGATACCGCCCGAGCAGTCGAGACTGATTTCATCGAAGAGCCAGTCGCTTTCTGCCGTCAACATAGCGCAGATGTTGTCGGAACCCGGTATCTGGAGCAGCTTCAGTGTTACTCCCGAACCATCCTGTCCTTCCCTTACCGCCTTCACACCCTTCAGTTTGCCGTCGCGATAGAATCCGATGGAGAATGCCTTGATTACATCGAGGCTCAGCACGCTGCTACCCGAACCAGCCACGATGGCAAAGCCTGCCACCGTTCCCTTGGAATAGTAATTATCCATATCTTTTACACTTACTATCGGGTCTACGGTTACGCCTGCTCTTACCACGGAGTTCACCTGTGCATAGTTGTCGAGTGAATCGTCGGTAAGGGCGCCCATATTCTTGGTCCAGCTGCCTACGCCTACCACACCAATCAATTTGTTAATGGTGCACGATTCGCCTGTAAGGGCACGGCGGTTGCGCAGCTCACGGAATGTCATGTTGCCATATTTGGGGTCATTGTTGAACTCCACAAAATGTTTCTCCAGCGTGTCGGTTGGCAGATCATCCCAGTTGTTGGTCCAGATGGGTTTCTTGCAGTTCATGAACGAGTCTCTAACGGCAGCACTCTCGAAATAGGGACTGGTGTTGTCATCCTTGGGTTGTGCCGCCTGGATAGAGGCGGGCACAGCCAGCAGGAATGCCAACAAAAATGATATGAAAGTTTTGTATATAAAATGCAGTTTCATTGTCTGTTTGATTTTAAAACATAGCATAATGTCTTGATAATTCTCTTGATCTTATTCGAGCAAATGTCTGGAGTCTGTAAGTGTCTTTTGCTCATCGTATGTGAAGACATATTTATGGTTTCGTCTCAGATAGAAGAGGTTGCTTACTCCATCTACCACGATAACGCCCGTAGCTGCTTCAGAAGACATCATATCCTTTGCCTTTATCTGATAGTTGTGGGCGTAAGGATAGGCTTTAAGGCCTATTCTCACGGCAAGATGGGTCTTGCCTGGCAGCACAAATGCCTTGAGAACCACTTCGTTGCCTTCACCTGGGAAGGGGGCATAGGCAATGGCGGTATAGGAGCCTCCCTTTTCTGAATACTTTTTGATAGGTACACTGCCCTGCTTAAAACCGTCGTAGCTGGTAAGAGGCATCTGGGTAAGCACGGTGTCGGCAAGTAGGCAATACCATTGCGTCTGCGCTGTAATGCTGTAATGGGCGGCATGAGTGATATGAACCTCCACTTCTGCCATGCCTCTATAGAGTGTTCCTACAAGCGGCGTAGGGGTGTTGTTTCCCAGATTTTCTTTCTGGTAATCAGCAGAAGAGATGATTGGATTTTGGGTATCATCCCCCTGCTGGTAGAGGGTGC
This sequence comes from Segatella copri, assembly GCF_002224675.1. Taxonomy (GTDB): domain Bacteria; phylum Bacteroidota; class Bacteroidia; order Bacteroidales; family Bacteroidaceae; genus Prevotella; species Prevotella copri_U. The sequence goes on from NZ_NMPZ01000005.1 coordinate 90,416, forward strand.
CATAGAAGAGCTGCGGCACCGTGATGAGCTGGCGGCTCAAGCAATCTACATGATTTAGTGTGAGAACTATTTTTTTTAGATAGTCAAGCCAGTTGTTGGGGGTTTCGGTTTTGTCATCGACCAGGTAACTTGCAAACGTGGCCTTGAACTCCTGAAATGTAGTACCTCTCTTGATATTGAGCATTTCCGTGGTAACCACTTTGTTTTCCTCATACTGCGGATAGGGCGATTTCTCCTGGCTATTGTAAGCGAGGGCAATGATGCGATATTCGTAGCCCCTGCTGATGCCGAAGGTGCCCTTTACCACATAGTGCTTGTGGAGCTTTCCCGAAAGATAATCGTCTTCCTTGCCGTCTTCTAACGTGGGTTTCCCGTTAATCACCCTGTCGTTGGTAGGGTCGTACTCGAAGCCCTGGATATCGTTGACTGCAGCATCATAGGTTGCAGTTTTTTCTCCATTGTTCTGAACTCTTCGTCGAAAAGCTATCAGCCTTACGGCATCGACGTTGTCGGTCTCGGTATATCCGTCGTCCTCGCCTATTGTGCCCGACGAGGAAGAGGATCCTGCACCAGGAGGAGCTACACGGGTGTTTCTGCCATCTTGCTTGGCATTGCCATCGCTGCCGCTTAATCCGCCCAGAGTGATGGTGATGGGAACAGTCGTAATTTCATCTTCGTTTTCCGAAGGCTGATTCATGCCTGCATCTCCATTGCTGCCATCTGGATAAGGTGGCAGATCGGCATCGCTGCTGCATCCTGCGGCTAGTGCGAGGAGGAAGCAAAAACCTGCCGCCATGCCTGTCCTGATGGCGTTCATCCTGATGGCGTTCATCTTGATGGAGCTTATCTTATAGATGCTAAATCTTGATTTCTGCATATTCTATTTCCGTTTTTATGCTGTTTGTAACGTTTATTCTGTTTCAAATTCATGTTTTTTTTCGAAGGCTGGTTCTATCTCAACCTTCACGTCGGTCATCACCGGCTCGTAATACTCCTTCAGGTCGTATGGCTGGTTCACGGTCTTGCTCTTGGCTCCCAGGCAATACAGGTGGTTTGCCTGGATAGGGAATTTGAACTTGTCGCCAGTGGTTGTAGACTTCCTGATGTTGTCGTACCTGTGGTGCGTGCCATCCGTGTAATGCAGATAGAAGGTGGTCTCGTTCTCTGCCGAGTTCTTGCTTTTCTGCATTTTTTCCTCTGGTGTAGGCATCATGAAGTTGCTTATCATGTAGCTGTTTGCCTTCCATCCTTTCTGGGAGTCTTCAGCTCGCTTGAATATGTTCTCTGTAGCATCTACGGTCCATCCGTTTGAGGGGGTGAGGTCGATGGTGCCCAACGTCTGATAAGTCAACGGTTCAGCATCTGCTGGTGCCTGCTTCTGCCATATCAGCGTTTCGGTGCTGATGCCGGTGGCTACAACGGATAGAGAGGTGGGCGTGAAGGGAACGGGGCTCACGTCTCCTGCTGCATTCGACTCCACCTGTGCCGGGATGTTTTCTACGTAAATCATCAGACCAGCCACGTTACGGCTGGCGGTCAGCGTGCGGTGGAAGTATTTCGTCTCTTCCGTTACGAGCACGGGGGCTTTCTCTTGGGTCTTCTCGTCTTGCAGGATGCCGCTAAACAGCTCTGTGGTATTGAGGATACCGAGTTTGACGCTGTTTTTTGCCTCCTCGGTGAGGGCGATTCTTGCGTCCTCCAGTTTCGTTACGTTTTCAGTGAATTTGGGTTCTGTAAGTACTTTCTTCGTTGCGTATTTATCATCTCTGCCTATGGCTAGAAACTGGTAGTAGTAGCCGTTCTGCAGATAGGGTTCGAAGGTGTATAGATGCTGCTCGGGCATGTTCTGGTGCTCGGCAGAATAGTAGGGTTCTCTATTGTTGAATGCGTCAACGGAATAGTAACCTTTCTTGGCTGCTTCTGTTTCAATAGGGGTGCAATAGGTATATGCTTCTTCGGGGGTGCCCTTCTTGCCTTCGGGGCATCTGAAGACGTAGATTCTCATATCATTCACCTGCTGTGCTCCATCCCATGTATCAAGTTCTCGTGAGCCGGTAACAACACCTGCGCTTACACCCACTCTCATGTTCAACTTCACGGCATGCGAGCCGTCGGCGAGGGTATCAGGCGCATCATTGCTTGCGCTGCAGCTCATTAGGAGACTGGCAGCGAGGATTATATTTAAACTGTTTTTTATAGATTTTCTCATCATATTCGCCTATTCGATTTCAATGTTTGCCTATTCGATTTCAATGTTCGCCTATTCGATTTGAATGGGAATTACGTATAAAATGAATGATAAATTAAATATTGTGATGTTGGGATAGTAAGGGATGCGAGTGCCTATAGCGGGCACTGTGCATCCCTTGGATATATTTTTCTTAATACTGCCTATATTATGAGCACGTAGTAAGATTAATCACCCAGCTCCAACTTGTGGATAGCCTCCCAGTTGTCGTTCACCTTCAAGATGAGGTTCTGAGATTTGGTCAAGTCTTCTGGCTCGTCTTTACCTGGATCTGGTTTATCTGGATCTGGTTTATTTGGATCTGGATCTGGTTTATTTGGATCTGGATCAGTTGTTGTACCATTTGAAGTCTTCACGCCCAAGTTGTACATGTGGTTACGAACCACGTTGAAGATAGAAGGACTTGCGTCTGCAACATTTCCATTTGTGGCATCAATATTTACATCTGCTGCTGGGATAGAAACGGTCCAAGTCTTGATGATATTGTTTTTAGCATCCAAGAGCTGAAGCTCCATGGTGTTCTTACCCTTTGCGTAATTAAATGGAATGACGAAGTTGCTTCCGAATACAGAACCCTTCACAACCTGAGTCTTTACACTATCAGGGTGTTTCCAGTTGGTATCTTCAGCATTCAGCAGACCGTCTTTGTTCTGATCACCACCAGGGAACCATGTATTCAAATCGATAGAGTAGAGCACATAACCGTCCTCGTTGTTATTGAACTTTGCATCTGCAGTAGCAGCACTTGTAGATTTAGAACCATTAACATAATACTTGATAGTGCTGCCAGTTGCTCCATTAGCAGTGAATGAGCTGTTGAAGTTGTTGAAAGTCAACACATCATTCTTATCTCTTACTACGAGACGAAGGGTTGCGGCTGCTTTGCCATTCACACTTGCAGGAATGTTCTGGAAATAACCGAAGCTACCAGCTACCTGACGATGCAAGGTTACATCCAATCCATCCTCTTCACCAGAAGTAAGGTTGGTGATTTTCTTGTCAGCGTTGATTGTAAGCGCTGCATCACCTGCGAATACCTCCTCTGCTACTTTGCCTGCCTTCAAGGTTGCAGTGATGTCACTGTAATTACCGGTAAGTGCTGCTGCACCTGTTACATCCAAAGAATAGGTGTAGTCACTGTTATCGCTGTAACCTACAGCCATAACCTTGTAGTTACCTTCACCCAGTCTTTCATCACCCTTGTAAGTAAGAGTAAGCTCGCGACCATGATTGTCATACGTTTTACTATCTTTCCAGTTCAACAGTTTGTCTTTGACAATAGTCTTTGTTGCATCATCCTTGTAAATTATTACGCGAACATGCTGGATAGTCTGCAAAGCCTGTGAAGAATACAATGGGCGACCTGCACGTGTTGTCAAGCCATCACCGCTACTTGCTACCTGCAATACAATTTGCTGTACTGCCTCATTCTGACCCACTGTGCTAACCACAGCGTCGTCACTGCTACATGCGCTGAACAGCAAGCTGCTTGCTGCAAGCGCAAAAAACATACCTTTTTTCATAAATTATAAATTTAAAAATTGAGTATAAATTAATTATCAATCCAATATCATGCCGTGAATTTCCTCCCAGTTGTCGTTCACCTTCATATAGATGGTGAAGCGATTGCGTTTGGAATCGTACACATATCTCAGCACCGTAATCTTATTGCGCTCCATGCTTACCTTCACGTCATCAGGTGACAACACAGATGAATTGCCGCCTTCGCCACTATTCTTATAGAAATTGACATCCACCACTGACTCTTCCTTCTGGAAAGAAGGAGCCAGGAAAATAGAGGTCTTGGTCTTGGCGCCAGCTTCAATTTCCGATTCATGAAAGACGCTGGTCTCTTCAGAATATAGGAAACTTGGATTTACTATTCCATAGAGATCGCTTACTTCAGTATCCATCACATGATACCCGGCAGGAAGATTCTCTGTCCATATAACCAGTTTTCCCTTGGTGCGCTCCATCTCGCTGGTATAGCAATAATGGTTTTCATCATAGACGAGGGTATCGCAAACCTGATAAACATCATCGCCCTGACTGTGCTCCGGATGCAGCAACAGCTCGTTTTTATCCAGATTGAGTTCGCCTCGCTTCCTCATACCTCCCCATACCGTAAAGACGTATTTTCCGAAAGGCATGTCGGGGTCGAAGCTTACAGGATAAGTTAATCCGTCACCTTCTACTTCGAAACCTTTTTCTTCTACGATAACCTGCTGTGTGCCGTCGTCGTTGAGTCGGCTCAGACGATAGGAAAGAGACGGAACGAATGACCTAAATGGCTGATTCTCATCTCGTTTCTCTTCGGGTGCAGTCTGGTCGACATTGAAATAATTCTTGTCTTTCACCTCAATGTTGATACGCAGAGGAGGACATTGGTCCAGATCTTCACGAACGCACGAGGTAAATGATATAGCCAGTGCCATGCCATATATGATAACTTTTAATCTTGTCATACGCTGTGCTTTATTCAGATAGTGCCTTTGGGCTATTCTTAGTCTCTTCTGCCTTCTGGCGATTCAATATCTCTTCAGCTTCATCCACCTTGCCTTCGTTCTCGAGTAGGATGGCAAGATTATTGGCTGCAATCTTCGACATAGGGTAATATTTCAAAGTCGTCTCATATACCTGCTTCTGCTTTTCTGCGCTCTCTGCAATCTGTGCCACATGCAGGAACTCATCTTCGCTGAAGGCATCTGGGCGGAGCTCGTACATCTGCAGCATTTCTTCATCGGTGGTGAAGTTCTTGATGATGTATGTGTAGGTGTATTCCACGCTACGGCTCTTCTGCAGATACTTCTTCTTGATGCTGTTCCAGATAGGCAGGCGGCGGATATAGCGCTCCTGCACATCATCGTTGAAGTTGGCATATCGGGTCAGGATGTTCTTCACCAACGTGCTGTCGGCATCGCCGGCGGCCACCATCGCATTCAATACTGGTTGCCATCCTTCAGGGCGTGAACCGATACGGGCTATCTTCTTCACCTTGTCGCCATTCTCTATGTGCGCAAGCAGCCACTTCAGGGCAGAGTTGGCACGGTTGCGGGAAAGTGGGGTGTTGAATTTCAGCGGACCGTCGGCTGACGCCAGACCATAGATGCCCAAAGAAGTGAGAGTAGCGAGGCTGTCGCTGAGCACTGGAGCTATATCGCTCAACATGTGGTCGAGCTCAGCCTGGTTGTTGCTCATCTTGAGATTGATATCATATTTATTGATAACAAACTCAAGTCGTGCCACGCCCTTTCCTTCTCTTATCTTCGGCTTGATCTCGAAGGTATGCATCATCCAGTTGAGGTGCAGTTGCTTCTTGATTTCCGGACGGAACACATCGGCTATCTTGGTATGGCTGATGGCACGGCATTCGCCGCATCCGTCGGCAGAAGCCACTGCCACGAGGCTTCCCTTATGGAAGTTTGCAGGCAGGGTGATGGTGTCGTTATATAACACGGACAAATCTACTTTCGTGTTTGTAACTCTCAGTGCAACAGAATCGTATGGGTCAGCAATGCTGTCGAGTACCCATTTACGTTCCATCTTCCTTCTGTAGATAGGCGCATCCAGCACTATAGGCTTGTATTTAGCCACGATGCTGTCGCTGTCTGTCAATACGGGTATTACGAAGAGACGGCTTCTCTTCGAGAAATAATGCTTCGGGATATGAACCTGAAGGTTGAGTGCAGCCTGATTGCTGCTATCTGGCATGAGCATAAAGGAATCGGGAGTACATGTAATCTTTTTGTCGCTTGCCATGCTCTGGTTGCTGCATGAAGACATAGCCACTATCAGGGCTAATCCTGCGCCAACAATAGCCAGATATACTATTTTGAGTTTCATTCTATCATCCATAATGATCTTTGTGATTAAATGATGCACTTATTTTAAAAGATATAGATTAATGATAGTGCAGCCTTGGTAGGACCGATATAGTTCTCGTTCTTCTTTTCCTGGCACTTGATGCAGGGCAAGTTAGGGCTTTGCTTGTACCAGAGGTGGGCGTATCCCACACCGATGGCTGCCTCCAGGTTCCAGTGAGGGGATAGAATCCAGTCGTAACCGTATGTTACGCCTCCGCCAGCCAAGTAGCCATCGTAGAGCTTGCTGCCAAAACCTCCGAAGAATTGAGCACCATGCAGGTGGATACCTACGAAATGTCCTTCGTACTTTTCGCACAGCCAGTATTTCATTTCTGGCTGCACCAGGAGAAGGTGCATCTTCTTGTCTTCCCTGAATGTCCAGGGGTTGTATGCTACATCTGCTTCCAGGGTTACCTGGTTGCTGATTGCCTTTTCTACGCCCAGATTGAGTGTGGTTGTCGCCCAGTAGAGTCCGTTCGTCTTCAGGGCGAAATCTTGTGAGTAACCTACTGTTTTAATTCCCAAAATAAAAAACAGCAAAACTGCTTTCCTTTTCATTTATCACTTACTATATTAACTATTTATCCGGTTACCCGGAATCTTACTGTTGTATTGTTGTTTAGCAATATAAAACATCGTTTTTAAGCAATATAAAACATTGTTATTAAGCAATATAAACATTGTTGTAAACCAATATAAACCTATTATGACTTATCAAATGGTCCTCAACATATTTCAACCAATCCCCTTGTATATTACTTGGAGACTGATTTCTGGTTGCAAAGGTATATAATTTTGTAGATTCTATAAAATCCCCCCCCCCCGTTTTAGAATGCTTTAACAATAATAAACGTATTTTTAATTAAATACCTGCTAAATTGAGGTAACGAGTGGATATGTGCCGGATGTTATCACAGAAGCAGTAGGTAGTGAACCTACTTATCAGATGGCGGTAGATCAGATGGCGGTAGAGGAATATGCAAAATCTTTGAGCGTATTTTGAGAGTCATATTTAGAGTTTTATTTACATCAGAAGAAGCCACACGGAGATTATCTGTTGATACAGACACGAAGCTGGAATTTGGCTCGGTTTGACTCAATTACTCAGTTACTCAATTACTCAGTTTCTTTTCAGACCCCCACACCTACAACTTGGTTACAAATTGAAAGTATATTTTTTATATTATATATTTATATATTATATAAATATATAATATACTATCTATACAAGAAGAAACATACGGGCAGAATAAAACTGAGTAATTGAGTAACTGAGTAATTGAGTACGATTTTAGAGGAGTACGGATAGAAGATTCATAATGGCTTAAAGGTTTATTTAATAGTAGTTTAGGCTGGATTTCTATATTTTTCAAACAACAACTCGATATTTCTCTCTTCTTTATCTTACGAGTTAGGATTATTAACGCAGTTTCAAATTGAAAGCTGCTGAAAATCGGCCCTTATCACACTCTGAAATTTGGCGGTTCCAGAAAAAAGCCGTATCTTTGCACCGTCATTCAGAGATAAGGCGCCAATCGGATGAGTGACAAAAAACTGAATTAGTAACCATTAAAAATTAATTATTAACCCTTTAAAAACTGATTGATTATGGGACAAGGAACTAGTAAGTATCGTAAGATTACACGTACCCCTCAGACGGGTGAGAACGCAGGTAAGAAGCTCTGGTATGCTACTGCCGTGAGCGACCGTGAGATGAGTTTCGAGGACTTCGTGACTCATATCTCTGAGCACAACTCTCCATACAGCCGAGGCACCATCCACGGTGTGCTGATGGATACTTTGGATTGCCTGAAGCATCTGATTCTGGATGGCAAGAGCGTGCGTTTCTCCGACCTCGGATTGTTCTCCATCGGTATGACTTCACGTGGCGAGGTGAGCAAGGAGAAGGTGACAGCGGCAAGCGTGCTGGGCGTGCACCTGATTGTGAGAAACACAAAGAGCTGGAGCAATGCCGAGCTTAAGAAGCTCACCAAGATCGTGGCATACGATGACTATACCACCGGGGCTGAGGATGGCGGAGGTTCTGAGAATACACCGGGTGGAGGCAACACCAGCCAGGGCACTGGCGGCGGAACTGACAGCGGCGACGACAACGTAAGTCTGTAATCACTAATCATTAATCACTAAAAAAAACTGCCTATGAAGAAAGAAACCTGGAAAACTGTATTTCAGATAGTACTATCTATCTTAACCGCTATCGCCGCCTCTCTGGGCGTGACGAGCTGCATGTCGTAGAACAACACAAAAACTAAAAAGAGGATGCGTCATAGACTAATGACGCACCCTCGTTTTTATATCTATTACTGCTCTCCCTCGTTTTTATTCGCTGCCACCGAACAAAATCAAGCATTATTATTCGGTGGCAGCGAATAAAAAATGCTATTTTATTTTGTAGTATCAAATAAAATTTGTACTTTTGCCGCAAAAAGTAAGTATATGGAAAAGGAATTGTTTCGAACGATAATAGCTGAGAACCAAGAATATATAGGTCGTATTCCTTTGGTACAGCGCCCTCTAGACCTAGAGGAGTATGGCAATTATGTGTTTGTAGGAGTAAGACAAGCAGGAAAATCCTATTTGCTATACCAGAGAATACAGCAATTGCTGGCAAATGGAGTTGAGATAGAAAATATTGTATATGTCAACTTTGACGATGAACGTTTGCAAGAAATGTCGGCAACAGACTTCGACCTTATATTGCAAGCCTATCATAGCATGTATGATAGCCAGCCCATCTTCTTCTTTGATGAGATACAGAATGTTGAAGGGTGGGCAAACTTTGCACGCCGTCTAGCCAACCAAAAATATCGTGTCTATATAACTGGCAGCAATGCCAAAATGCTGAGTCGTGACATAGAGACAGTATTGGGAGGAAGATATTTGGATATCAGCGTGTTTCCATATAGCTTTTCTGAATATCTAAAAGCAGTTGGAGTCTTGGTTACAAAGAATTGGCAATATGGACGAAAAGCAAATGAACTGCAACGCCATTTCCGAACCTACTTTGATTGGGGTGGCTTTCCTGAGCTTGTGCATTTTCAAGAAAAGAGAGTATGGCTAAACAGCTTGTATAATCGTATTTTCTTTAATGATTTGGTAGTTCGGCACAAGGTGAAGAACGAGGATGCCTTACGCCTTTGTGTAAGAAGATTGGCAGAAAGCGTGAAACAACCATGCTCCTTGAATCGTTTGAGCAATCTGATAAAAGCAACAGGAACTCCGTGTAGTCCATCAACGGTTATGGAATATGTTCGCTATCTACAAGAATCATGCTTGCTGATATCTATTGACAATTATGCTTCCAAATTCGTGGAGAAAGAAACTATAAAGAAACATTATTTTGTAGATAATGGGCTGCTGCATCTCTTCATCAACAATCCAAACACCTCATTACTGGAGAATCTTTGTACAATTACATTGTATAAAAAATACGGCAAGGGCTTATACTATTACAATAGAAATATTGAGGTTGATTTCTATGTGCCTGATGAGGGACTAGCTGTGCAGGCGAGCTATCAGATGAGCGACGAAGAAACCATAGAGCGAGAAGTGAAAGCATTAGTAACCTTGCATGGTTTGTATCCTCTGAAACGAGCCATGATAATTACCTATGAGGATGAAGGGGAGATTGTGCGTGATGGACTCAAGATAGAAATAAGACCTGCATGGAAATGGGTGTTGGAAGGTTAAATTACTGCTCCCCTTTCGTTTTCTTATCCGCCACATACATTCCTATCAGGATGCAGGCGGCACCAGCCAGGAAATAGGGGGTAATCTGCTCGCCAAGCACCCACGAGGCGAAAATCATCGTCGTTATCGGATTGAAATAGACCCAGTTGGTAGCCTTTACCGTTCCCAGTTTTGAGATGCACCAGTTCCACGTGAGGAAGCAGATCATAGAGGCAAGGCAGCCCAGAAAGAGCAGATTGCCAAATACCTGAGGACGGGTGAATACCTCGAGCGGAGGAAAACCCGGAATGAAGATATAATAAGGCAAGATGGTAAGAACACCATAGAAAAACACCTTGCGGGTGATGAATGCAGGACTGTAATCGCCCGTGGTTGACTTCATCAGCAGCGAATAAATCGCCCAGCACATACACGCCGTAAACGCCAATGCATCGCCCACCGGAGAAAGATGAAGCACAAACCTGCCGTTCAATACCACGATGATCATACCCACAAATGCCAGAAGAGAACCCAGCAGCTGGACGATATGAATGCGGTTGGAATCCTTATAGACCAGACGAACCAGCAGGGTGGCAAAGAGCGGACACGAACAGACGATGAGCGAGGTATTGGTGGTGGTGGTAAAATTCATCGCCTCATTCTCGCTGCAGAAATAGAGCGAACCGCCCGTAATGCCCAGCAGCGCCATCTTAGCCTCATCCTGCCAGGAATCGGCAAAGAGACGGCGATGATTGAACGCCAGCATCAGCACGTAGGCGATGCTGAAACGCAGGGTGAAAATCTGAGCAGGAGAAAGCCCGTTCAGCATCAGCACCTTGGTGGAAACGAAGGTGGTTCCCCAGATCGCCACCGTCAGGAAGGCTACCAGATGGTAGAATATATTGTTATTTTTCGTTTGCATATCTTAATTTTTCCTTTAATGGTGCAAAAGTAAGATTTTTCTGTGGATAAACCAAGACTTCTGCATTTTTTTTGTAACTTTGCAGCATGATTTTCCATCCATTCCATCATACTTCAGAAAATGTTCCTGCAAGGATGAACAATCCTTTGGATTACGAACCGCATCCGCTCTGCATCCAGGCGTGCAGGGAAGTGCAGGAGATGCTTGCCAGACGAGAAGACTGGCAGGAAGAGATTGCGCACGGCAAAATGTTTGGCGTGCTCATCGTAGAAAATGTAAAAACAGATACCGATGTCCCAAAATGGGGATACCCAGCTGCCGATAGCAAGGCCCCGAAATGGGGATACCTGGCAGCCTACAGCGGACAGATTGGCGGAAGAAGCGACTGGGAGGACTTCGTGCCTGCCGTATTCGACTATCTGCAGCCCGACGGCTACTTCAAGACCCACGAGGCGGAAATCTCACGTATCAACCAGAGCATCAGCCACCTGGAGAAGGATGAAAGGATGAAGGAAGCCAGAACCCTGATCCGGCAACTGCAGGAGGAGCGGAAGCGTACCATCGCCGCCTATCAGGAGAAGATAAAGGAAGCGAAGGCAAAGCGTGACAGCCGCAGAGAGGCAGGAAACCTATCAGAAGCGGAAGAGGCGGAGATGATCAGGGAAAGCCAGTTTATGAAGGCTGAACTGCGCCGACTGAAGAAATCGCTCTCGGAAAAGACAGCCCTGGAAACGGAATTTGAGGATTATCAGGAGAATATACTGAGACTGAAGCAGTTGCGCAAGCAACTCTCTGATGCCCTGCAGCAATGGCTTTTCTCGCAGTTCAGAATGCTGAACCAGGAGGGAGAAAGCAAGGATCTGCTGGAGATTTTCAGAGATGAAGCCCTGAAGGAGTATCCGCAGGCGGCGATAGCTACGAGCAGGATTGCAGCCCTGAAGATGGTGCCGCCTGCCGGAAGTGGCGAGTGCTGCGAACCGAAACTGCTGCAATATGCATACCAGCATGGTTACAAACCGCTGCAGATGGCTATGTTCTGGTGGGGAGAAAGTCCGAAGGAGGAAATCCGTCACCACCTGCAGTTCTATCCAGCCTGCAACGGCAAGTGCAAGCCGATACTGCATTGGATGCTGCCGCCATCGGTATTCGAAAGCCCTGCATCGGCAGAAAACGGCATCGGCGGACAGAAGGAACCATTCCCTAAGCAGGTAGAGATGCTCTATGAGCAGGTGGAAACGCTCTACGAAGACTGCGAGCTGACCGTGATCCACAAACCTGCAGGACTGCTCTCTGTACCGGGAAAGGACGCTGCCCAGCCATCGGTCTATGCGCTGATGCGAAGGAAATATCCCGAGGCTACCGGTCCGCTCATCGTTCACCGGCTGGACATGGCGACCAGCGGACTGATGATCATCGCCAAGACCGAATTTGCCTATCATCGCCTACAGAAGGAGTTTCTGAACCATCGGGTGCAGAAGAAATACATCGCCATCATTTCAGAAAAAGACATTTCGGGAAAGGATATTTCGGAAAAGGAGATTCCGGAAAAGGGAATCATCTCCCTTCCGCTGCTGCCCGATTATCTGAACCGCCCTTGCCAGATAGTGAATCACGAGCAGGGCAAGGAGGCCATCACGGAGTATGAAATTCTGGAGCGCATCGACGGCTCACACCTCCGCATCGCCCTCTATCCCAAGACGGGAAGAACCCACCAGCTGCGTGTGCATTGTGCCCATCAGGAGGGCTTGAATGCACCCATCCTGGGCGATCCGCTCTACGGCAACGAGAAGGCTGCCCGACTGCATCTACATGCCGAGGAGATTACCTTCGAACATCCCCTGACGGGTAAGAAAATAACGATAAAGAGAAAGGCTGATTTCTAAACGGAATCAGCCTTTTTTCTGTCTATTTTTATTCAAGTTTTTCAAGTTAAGCCCTTCAGACAAAGAACATGATGATGACCTGGGCGATGATGACTCGGATAAACATGCCGAGCGGATAAACCGTAGCATAGCTGATGCTAGGCGTATCGCCATCCAGGGTCTCGTTGGCGTAGGTAAGCGCCATCGGATTCGCCATACTGCCGCAGAGAATGCCGCAGATGCTGCCAAAATCGTACTTCTTGGTCTTCAGGATGATGAAGCCCACTATGATAACCGGAACCACCGTGATGAGGAAACCGATGCCTACCCACATCAAGCCCTCGGGACGAACCACCGTCTCGAAGAACTGTCCACCAGCCGACAGGCCCAGACAGCCCAGATACAGGGCAAGACCCAGCTCGCGGAGCATCAGTCCCGCACTACGCGTCATATAGGAGATGAACTGCACCCTAGGGCCCAGCGCACCAATCAGAATACCCATTACGATAGGACCACCGGCAATACCCAGACGTACGGGAGCCGTCATTCCCGGAATATTCAGCGGAATGGTTCCCACGGCGAGTCCTAGAATGATACCCAGGAAGATGGCGCCCAGGTTAGGCTCGTTGAGCGTCTTCACGGCATTGCCCAGAAACTGCTCCACATGGTCGATGCTCGTAGGGTCGCCCACCACCGTCAGGCGGTCGCCATACTGCAGACGGAGGTCGTCGGTAGCCAGCAGTCGGATATCACCACGCAGCACTCGGCTCACATTCACGCCATAGGTATTGCGCATCTGCAGGCTTCCCAGTCGCTTGCCGTTGAGTCCCGGACGGGTCATCACGATGATTCTGCTCTCCAGTTTGGCATCGATGGCGTTCCAGTCCACCTTATCATTATTCCACTCCTTATCCACCTTCTTTCCGAAGAGTATCTGCATGGCAGCTGCCTCATCCTTATTGGTAACCACGAGCACATTATCGTTGGTATGGAGCACGGTATCAGCCTCAGGAATGATGACCTGCTCGCCTCGCCATACACGGGAGATGATGAACTTGCGATGGGTCATCATCGAGATTTCGGCGATGGTACTGCCGTTGAGAGCCGGGTTTACGATGACGTACTGTCCGATGGATGTATGGTCATCCTCATCGGCACGTCGGATCTCCAGGTCCTCAGGCTTTACGAAGAGCTTTCGCAGGAACATCATCGCCAGGATGACGCCCACAACGCCCAGAGGATAGGTTACCGCACAGCCCAGGGCTGCTCCGCCGCTAGGCAATCCCAACTGCTGCAGCGCCTGCTGAGCAGCACCCAGAGCCGGAGTATTGGTGGTGGCACCGCAGAGAATGCCCACCATATCGGGCAGGCTCACGGGCAGCACCAGGCACAGGGCAAGCGAAAATACGGTGCCCACGGCGATGACTGCCAGGCTCCAGAGATTGAGCGAGATGCCCTCGTGGCGCATCGAACCGAAGAAGTTAGGACCCACATAGAGACCCAGCACATACACGAACATGGTGAGTCCGAAGCTCTCGGCAAACTCCAGCATGTTCTCGTCGATGGAGAGTCCGAGATGGCCCGCCACGATGCCCACAAAGAATACGAAAGCTATGCCGAGGGAGATTCCCTTGACATGAATCTTGCCCAGGGCAAGACCTAAGGTACAAATCAATGAAAGAATGACGATGCCCTGCACCGCCGAATGCACGTTGATTAAATGATCAAACCACATAATTATAAGTTTCTATCTTTTCTCGAGATAATGTTCAATTTTCTAAATTCGGCTGCAAAGGTACATTAAATAAAGAACATCACAAAAGAAAAATGCCCTTTTCTTCTAAATATTTGCAATAAAAGCTGAATTTAAAGCAAAAAACCAAATCTAACTCAAAGTTTTTTTGTACCTTTGCACCCGTTTAAAATAGAAATAGATGAAAGATATTTGTTGTATAGGGCACGTAACCAAAGACAAGATAGTTACCCCAAACAGAACTGTTTACATGGCTGGCGGCACATCGTTCTACTTCGCCTACGCCATCAACCAACTGCCCAAGGATGTGAGCTTTTCGCTCATCACGGCAATGGATCCAACAGAAACAGAGCCTGTAGAAAAGATGCGCCAGGCGGGCATAGAAGTAACCCTCAATCCTTCGCGCAATACCGTCTTCTTCGAGAATATCTACGGAGAAAACCAGAACGAGCGCAAGCAGCGTGTGCTTGCCAAGGCTGATCCATTCACCATCAGACAGCTGGAGCACGTGGAGGCGAAGGTCTATCACCTGGGAAGTCTGCTGAGCGATGATTTCTCGCCCGAGGTAGTGGAATTCCTCTCGCGCAGCGGAAGGGTTTCCATCGACGTGCAGGGCTATCTGCGCGAGGTGAGAGACGAGAAGGTGTATCCGATAGACTGGAAGGATAAGCTGGAAGTGCTGAAGAACACCTACTATCTGAAGGTGAACGAGACGGAGATGGAGACCATCACGGGGCTGAAGGAGCCACGCGAGGCTGCGAAGCTGATACATTCGTGGGGAGTTACCGAGGTAATCATCACGCTGGGCAGCGAGGGTTCTCTGATTTATGTAGATGACACCTTCTACGAGATTCCCGCCTATCCTCCTCACGAGGTGGTGGATGCTACCGGATGCGGCGACACCTATTCTGCCGGTTATCTCTACAAGCGACTGCAGGGCGCCACTCCTACCGAGGCTGGCAAGTTTGCGGCTGCCATGTGCACAATCAAGCTGGAGCACAATGGTCCGTTCAACCGCACCATCCAGGACGTAGAACGCATCATGAAATAAATTTTAGATAATTTATCCTATTATCTTCTTATTTTTGCCTGAATTGGTGTAACTTTGCATCCTATATGGAACAGATTTCACCAATTCAGGCATTATTGCAACAACGCACCCTGCTCCAGCTGGAGTATTACACCGAGAAGGAAGCCTTCCGCAAGCTCACCGAACAGATGGGAATGCAGCGCAAGGTGAAACGAGGTGATGCCTGGTTCCCGCTCCGTGTGGGAAAAAGCTTTTATAATTCGCTGAATCAAACAGCCATTGAGGTCTTCCGCACCTCTGATCAGGATATCGAGCACAACTTTGAGTTCGGTCGCCCCGTCATGTTCTTTATGGTCAAGAAGATGGACAAGAATGAGAACCAGGACAGAAAAGTTCAAAGTATCAAATATTTTTCTTTTACCGGAACCGTGAGCTATGTGGATGGCGACAGAATGGTGATTACCGTGCCCGACTCTGCCCCATTGCTCGACTTGCAGCAATCTGCGGAGCCTATCGGCGTGCAGCTATCCTTTGATGAAACCAGCTACAAGCTGATGTTCGAGGCTTTGGATAGAGTGATGAAGGCAAAGAACAACCGCCTGGCTTATCTCCGCGACTTATTCTATTCGCATCAGAAGGCAGGCAGATTCTCCTTCGAACCAATGAAGTTCCCTTGGCTCAATCCTACCCAGGAAAGGGCTGTGAATGAGGTGCTCTGGGCGAAGGATGTGGCGATTGTTCATGGACCTCCGGGAACCGGAAAGACCACGACCCTGGTGGAAGCCATCAACGAAACCCTGATGCGAGAGAGTCAGGTGCTGGTGTGTGCACAGAGCAATATGGCGGTGGATTGGATTTCTGAAAAATTGGTGGATAGAGGCATCAACGTGCTCCGTATCGGAAACCCTACCCGTGTGAACGACAAGATGCTGGGCTTCACCTACGAGCGCCGTTTCGAGAGTCATCCCGACTATCCGCAGCTCTGGGCTATCCGCAAGGCAATCAGAGAATTAAGAAAAAACAGGAAGAAAGGCAGCGAGAACTATCATCAGAAGATGGATAGGCTGAAGAGCCGTGCCGCCGAGATAGAAATCCGCATCAATTCTGAACTCTTTGGCGAGGCGCGTGTCATCGCCTGCACCCTGGTGGGCTCTGCCCACCGGTTGCTGGAAGGCATGAAGTTCGGCACCCTGTTTATCGACGAGGCAGCCCAGGCTTTGGAAGCCGCCTGCTGGATTCCGATGAAGAGAGCCAGCCGGGTGATTCTGGCGGGCGACCATTGTCAGCTGCCACCTACCGTGAAGAGTATTGCGGCATTGAGAGCCGGACTTGGCAAGACCCTGATGGAGCGCATCGCCGAAAACAAGCCGGAGGTAGTAACCCTGCTGAAAATCCAATACCGCATGAACGACGAAATCATGCGATTCTCCAGCGACTGGTTCTACGGGGGCAAGGTGGAGAGTGCGCCTCAGATCAAATACCGAAGCGTATTGGATTACGACCATCCGATTACGTGGATTGATACTTCGAACGAGGAGAATCAGATAACGATAGAAGGAGAAGATGCTCCTGAGGATTCTGCTTCCACAGCATCTTCTGTATCTGCAGCCAATCAGAATTCTGATTTGAACTTCAAGGAGCAGTTTGTGGGCGAGAGTTTCGGGCGTATCAACAAGGCGGAAGCCGAGCTTACCCTGCTCACCCTGGCGGAATACTTCACCAAGATAGGCAAGCAGCGGGTATTGAGCGAGAGCATCGACGTAGGCATCATTTCGCCTTATCGTGCCCAGGTGCAGTATCTGAAGAAGCTCATCAAGAAGTATGAGTTCTTCAAGCCTTACCGCCGTCTGATCAGCGTAAACACGGTGGATGGTTTCCAGGGGCAGGAAAGAGACGTGATTCTCATCTCGCTGGTACGTTCCAACGATGAAGGCCAGATAGGTTTCCTGAAAGACCTCCGCCGCATGAACGTGGCGATGACGAGAGCCCGCATGAAGCTCATCATCCTGGGCAACAAGGACACGATGACGAAGCATCCTTTCTACAAGAAACTGTGGGAGTATGTGGAAGGGCTCAATAATGATGAATAAGAACGAAGTTCGTGTAAAAAAGTGTATGTATGCAAGGAAAGTTCGTGTAGAAAAGTGTTGAAAACATTTGGAAGTTCGTGTAAAAAAGTGTATCTTTGCAACCGACAGAGCGGTTTAAACATCATAACAGCAAGTTATTAACATCATTAACAACTTCAAAATGTATGTAAGGATGAAAAGAACGATCATAGAACAATTAAAAGCATGGAAAGAGAGCCTTTACAGAAAGCCCTTAATCTTATCAGGAGCAAGACAAGTAGGCAAGACTTATATCCTCCAGGAGTTTGGGAAACAGGAATATGACCACGTTGCCTACATCAACTGTGATGGAAACTCTGAGATTGCCAACATATTTGCAGAAGATTATGATATGAAGCGAGTCCTAATGGTTATCGGAGCCATTAGCAAACAGCCTATAATCCCTGGCAAAACGCTTATCATTCTGGATGAAATACAAGAACTTCACAAGGGACTTTCCTCGCTGAAGTATTTCTGTGAAAATGCACCAGAATACCATGTGGCTGTAGCAGGTTCACTTTTAGGCGTTGCCATGCACCAAGGAGAATCCGCCCCAGTGGGAAAGGTTGACATCATTCGCCTCTACCCTATGTCTTTCGAAGAGTTTCTTATGGCAAAAGACGAAGAACAGTTGCTGAACATATTGAAAAGTAAAGACTGGAAGACCATCACATTACTTCATGATAAACTCATCAAGATATTAAGAGAATATTATTTTGTAGGGGGAATGCCTGAGGCTGTGAAAACTTATCTTGCAACTAACGATGCAAATCTCGTCAGACAGGTTCAGAACAACATTCTCACCATTTATCGTAGTGACATGTCGAAGCATGTCAGCCCAAATGAAGCCACTCGCATCAGCATGGTTTGGCAATCCATCCCTTCCCAGCTTGCCAAGGAAAACAAGAAGTTCATCTATGGAGCGGTGAGAAGCGGAGCACGAGCCAAGGATTTTGAGATGGCAATACAATGGCTGGTGGATGCAGGTCTCACCTATCGCATTTCCCGAGTAAGAGAAGTTGGAATGCCTTTGAAGTTTTACGAAGACCTCAATGCCTTCAAGCTGTTTCTCCTGGATGTCGGCCTCCTGGGTGCGCTGAGCGAGATGGAACCTGCCCAAATGCTCATCTCCAACAAAGCCATGACGGAGAGCAAGGGGGCGTTCACGGAAAACTACGTCCTTACCCAGCTATTATGTCAACAGGACATTTACACCTATTATTATAGTAGGGAAGACGCTCGCTTGGAGATAGACTTCCTTGCCCAGCACCAAGGGGTGATAACTCCGATAGAGGTAAAAGCGGAAGAGAACCTGCGTTCCAAGTCACTTCGCGCCTTCTTTGACGCCCATCCCGACTTGCGAGCCATCCGCTTCTCCATGTCGCCATACAAGGAGCAAGAGTGGATGAAGAATGTCCCATTGTACGGGGTAGAGGAGAGTTTCTAGGAACTCTTCTCACAATACTCCCTGAACTTTGCCTTAGTCATAGCAATACCAATGAGTCTATTAGATAACGCAACAATAACAACAAAATAAAACAATATGCTACAACGAGACTACATACAGCGACTGATTCGCGAGTTTATGGCGGCACTCGAAAGAATGCTCGAAAAGAAAGAGGTGGAGGTGAGACGTGAGAAGATTAAGGAGCTCTACAATCAATACGTGGGCCCTTATGCCTTCTACAGCATCGCCACCATCGAGGACGTGATGAAGGCAATGGCAGGAATCGACGACGAGGAGAAACGACTCTCCAAGATGGACATGCTTGCCGAACTCTACTATCACGAGGCGGACATGGTGGGGCAGCCCGCAAGAGATGAACTGCTGAACAAGGCGTTCATGCTCTTCGATTATGTGGAAACCCACGGGGATACGTTTTCCATTGAGCGCCGCAACAAAATGGCACAAATCAGACAGAAGATAGGAGATGCGCTCAAATAAAATGAGTGCATTCTCCCCCTCTTTCATATTTTTAGGATAACAAAAACTAATCATACAGTTCAATGGTCAAAACTCAAAGTTCAAAGTCAACAAACGACATGACGGTGGGTTCGCCCTTGCGAGCCATCATCAAATTTGCGATTCCACTTATCTTGGGCTACATCCTTCAGCAGATGTATCTCATCATCGATGCCGCCATCGTGGGAAGATGGATTGGCGTGGGAGCACTTGCGGCAGTAGGCGCATCCAGCTCCATCATGTTCCTCATCATGGGCTTCTGCAACGGCTCCTGTGCCGGTTTTGCCATCCCTATCGCCCAGGCTTTCGGTGCCAGGGATTACGCCAAGATGCGGGCTTACGTAAGCAACAGCATCCGCATCGCCGTGGTGTTTGCCGTGGTCATCACCTTTCTTTCCTGCATCTTCTGCGGAAAGATTCTGCACCTGGTGAATACGCCGAAGGAGGTGTTCGATGATGCCTACATCTTCCTGATGCTGCAGTTTGCGGCAATTCCTTTCACTATCGCCTACAACCTGCTCTCAGGTCAGATCCGTGCCCTGGGCAACTCGAAGCAGCCTTTCTATTTTCTCATTACAGCTTCCGTTATCAACATTATTCTTGATGCCATTCTCATTCTCGGCATGGGGTTAGGCGTAGAGGGTGCAGGCATTGCCACCTGGCTCTCGCAGGGAATCTCCGTGCTGCTCTGTATCTGGTTTATCAAAAAGAAAATGCAGATTCTGATTCCGAAGGGTGAGGAAAGGAAATTCGACAACAAAAAGGTAAGCATTCTGCTGAACAATGGTGTTCCGATGGGTCTGCAGTTCTCGATTACCGCCATCGGCCTCATCATGCTGCAGAGTGCCAACAACGCTCTGGGAACGGTTTATGTGGCGGCATTCACAGCCTCTATGCGCATCAAATATCTCTTTACCTGCGTATTCGAGAACATCGGAGTGGCAATGGCTACCTATTGCGGTCAGAACCTGGGAGCCAGGAAGCTGGATAGAATCGGTCAGGGCGTAAGAGCTTCCATCAGGATGATGCTGGTTTATTTCGTCTTCACCTTCCTGCTCATCTATCCGTTTGCCGACGAGATGATGATGCTCTTCGTGGATAAGGGCGAGGCTGAGGTGGTAACTTATGCAGCACAGTTTATGCGCATAGCCAACTATTTCTATCCTTGTCTGGGCTTGCTCACCATCCTGCGCTACAGCATTCAGGGATTGGGTTACAGCAACCTCTCGATGCTGAGTGGCGTAATGGAAATGATAGCGAGATGCGGTGTGAGTCTCTGGCTGGTACCAGCCCTGGCGTGGACGGGAGTCTGCTTCGGCGATCCTGTGGCATGGGTCATGGCAGATCTCTTCCTCATTCCCGCCTTCCTGTGGCTTTATAAGCATCTGAAGAAGGAGCAAGTCCGCTAGGCGTTCCTCCGGATTTGCAATCCGGAGTCAAAAAAGGTTCGACCTACTTCTTGCGGATTTGCAATCCGCACAACCAAGCTCTCATTTATTTAAAAATTTGCATTAAAAAATATTCTGCTATGGGTTAGGAAAATGAAAATTCGATTGTAATATAGGCAAAAGAAAAGAAATAAAGTAATGCAAATAAACAAAGAAACGATAGAACAGCTCTTCCGGCAGCATTATCTGAGGATGTACCAATTGGCCAGGATACTTCTGAAGGATGATGCAGCCAGCAAGGATGTGGTGAGCGAAGTCTTTGCCGATGTGCTCGACAGAAAGACTCAACTGGGTCTTGATAACGAGACTATAACCAGCGATTCGCCCCTGCCTTCCGCCAACGCCGGGAGCTATCTTCTGGTGTGTGTGCGCCATAAATGCCTCAACCTGTTGAGCCGACAGAAGATGAAAGACCGGGTTCATCATCTCCTGAAAGCCGATACTTCGCCTTCGATAGTTCCCCTGGAAGCGACGATTGCCGAAATAGACAGGGAGACCGAAAAGTACGAGGCAATTCAAGCTTATATGGATGCAGAACTCACGCCACAAACCCGCAAGGTACTCGATCTCCGTTTTCGGCAGAAACTGAAATATCGGGAGATTGCTACGGAATTGGGCATCAGCGAAGTGGCAGTTTATAAGCATCTGGCGCAAGGCATCAGAAAATTAAAGCAAAAGTTTAACCCTTAGCAGATTTATTATGGACAAGTTTGAAAAAATACTGGATATCATCGACCATCAGGAGAAGTATTCTGATGAGGAGATTCGTGAAATATTGCAGGATGAGGAATGCCGAAAACTCTATCAGACGATGATGGAAGTGGATTCTGCACTTGAAAGCCCCTCTCCTATTATTAATGTAGATGAGGAATGGGAGAAATTCAGCCAGGAGCATCAACTTCAGGAAAAAGCAACTCATCCTATAACTTCCTGGCGCAAGCTGGCAGCATCCATCGCCGGATTTGTCTTGATTTCGGGTATTGCCTTTGCCGCAATCCATACTTACATCAAGCGCAGCCAGGAACCAACCCAGGTAACGGCTGATACTCATCCGGAAGCCATAAAATCAGATTCCGCAAAGCAGGTAGCAAGAAAGGATTCCCTGACTCATCCGAAACCAGAAAAGCCAGCCATTCACAAGACTTTCGAGAATGTGGCTTTCGAGCAGATGATTTCAGAGATTGCTTCTTATTATGATTTACAAGTGAAGTTTGAGAATAACGAGGACAAGACCCTCCGCCTCTATTACGAATGGAACAGTCATTCGAGCATCGAGAACATCGTAAAAGAACTGAACCAATTCGAGAATGTAAACATCGAATTGCAACAAAACGAGCTGATTGTAAAATAACAAATAAAAAGCAACATCATTATGAGAAGATTTTCAGCCATCATATTCCTGCTGTGCACGTTCGCCCTGGCGATGAGCGCACAGCACATCCAGCGCAACTATCACAACCGCAGCATGTCGGACGTCCTCATCGACCTCGACAAGGCCTCCAAGCACTACAAAATCAGTTTCATCTACAACGAACTGGAGGATTTCACAGTTACCCAGAACGTGAAGACAGCCAATATTCCCGATGCCATCCGCAAGGTAATCGGTTTCTATCCGATGCAAATGACCGTGGGCGACAGCCTCATCACCGTGGAGTGCATGCGCAAGAGCGAGCGCAAGCTGATAGGCAGACTGATAGACAATCACAATCTTCCTGTAGAATTCGCCAATATCCAGCTGCTCAACCCGAAGGATTCCTCCTTTCTCTGTGGAGGCGTGAGCAACGCCAATGGCGATTTCGTCATCCCCTGCCAGCAGAAACAGGCCCTCATGAAGGTTTCTTTCGTGGGCTACAAGACGATTTGCAAGTTGGTACCTATTGCCCATATCGGAAATGTGAAGATGCAGGCGAATGCCTATCAACTGGGCAAGGTGGAAGTAAAGGGCAAGCTGCGTATCGACCACGGAGACCATGCCTCTTATACATTCTCTGACGAACAGATCAAGAACTCACGCCATTCACAGGATCTCCTGGGAACACTCCCGGGAATCTATACCGATCCGATGACCGGCAAGACATCCAGTATGACAGGCAAATCCATCAAGATTCTCATCAACAACGTGCCGATGACGAGCGAGAACGACTTGAAGGCTATTGCCGCCAATAAAATAAAGAAGGTGGAATACTACGAAGATCCTCCTATCAGATACGGCGATGTGGGCATCTTGATGAACATTATTACCAAGCCGCTTGATACGGGTTATACTACCGGTTTTGATGTGTCCAGTGCCTTGACTACAGGGTTTAGCGATGACAATGTGTATTTCAAGTACAACAAGGGCAATCATCAGTTTTCCTTCGATTACAACATCAACGTGAGAAACTATCGTAACTGGATAGAAGACAACCAGTATTCCTTTACGCTTGACGACCAGCAGGCTGTCTATGATTACCATCTGCACAAGCGTTTTGGCTATACCGACAACAAGTTCAACCTGAAGTATGCTTACAGCAAACCAGATGACGTAACCTTCCAGGTCACCTTTTCACCAGAATTGTCTCATAAGTTCAACCGGGGAAATAGCGAGGTTGCAACGCAAGGAAACGAGGCTTGGAAGGATGGTTTCGGAAACACGAAGGATATTGTAGATTACGTGAAACCAGCAGTAGATCTCTATCTCAGCAAGCAGTTTGCCCATAAGCAGACACTCGATGTGGACGTGCTCGGCTCTTACTTCAACACCAGGCAGCAAATGCTCAACCGGCAATGGACTTCCGACAAGGATAGCATCTTGACCGATGACGACATGCACTCCAGGAGCCACATCTATTCCCTGATAGGAGAAGCAGATTATACCAAAGAATGGGAGCAGGGAGAGCTATCGGTAGGAGTTTATACCTGGAATAAGTGGAGCAACTATAATGTGCGCAATATCCTTTCCGGCTATGAGCCATCCAAGTATTCTTCATGCATCAAGATCAATACGGTTTATGCCCAATACCAGAACCATATCGGCAAGTTTACCTATCGCATAGGCGTAAAGAGCACGTGGAGAACCCAGAGCTATCAGGATCTCACCTATAACAACAACTATATTCATCCGTTGCTGTATTTATCTTATAAGCTGAAGAACGGTTCGTTGCAGCTGCTATCATCCAGCGGCACCAATTACCCAGCTATCTCAACATTGAGCGAGAACATGACGATTGTCATCCCCGGACTGATGAAGCAGGGCAACCCAAATGTAAAGGCTACGATGGAATGGGGACCGATATTCAGATACACCTATAATGATGCGATGCTCTACCTGCAAGTAGCACTTTATGGAATCTATAATGACAAGGTAATTACACCTTATTATTATTGGACCACGGTGAACGACAAGCGCAGCATAGTTTCTACCTATGAAAACGGCAGTTTCTATTGGCGTTATGGCACAGGCTATTATCTTCAGTTCAAGCCGTTCAAGAACGAGGTTTTGAAACTGATGGTGGGTGGAGGTTTTGAACGAGAGGTAATCAGCAATTCCTATGGTCGCCATTGCTACTGGTGGAGTCCATTCAAATATGGCATCAACTTCCGGAAGGGAAACTGGGGAGCATCTTACCAGGGAAATATTCCGTCGAAGATGGCTGTTTTGGACTATCGCAAGGCGGATGAGCCTAAGAGCGAATTCTCTGCTTTTTATCAGAAGGGAGCCTGGCGTTTCTCGCTCTATGGCATGTGGATGTTTGCTCCTGCCAAGTACGAGAGCCAGTCGTTCGACAATCCGATTATGAACCAGACGGAACAGCACATCATCAAGGATAATCGCCGCATGCTGATGCTGGGTGTCAGCTACAATTTCTTCTCCGGAAAGAAGAAGAACATCCGAAAGAACATTAACAACTACGATTCAGATGCTGGCGCATTCAAGTAAAAGCCGTCTTCGCTTTTCCCGAAATCACAAATAAGCAAAAGGCTGGACTTCCTCACCCGAAGTTCAGCCTTTTTGTCTGTTATCAGAATTCCAGCAACCATTTCCATAGAGGGATTATCTCTATGCGGCAACCATCCTTCTCTACAATATCCTCCTCGTCCTTTGTCACAACAATCATCCGCTTGACATTCTGGACAGAAGAAAGCTTGATCAGCCCATCTGTCTCCCGCCGGAAAGTATCGGAATCTGCCATAGAGTAGGAAACCTGTATGGCCAATTCTTCTTCCGGAATCACAAAATCTACCTCGGCATTCCTGCTGTTCCAGAAATAGCTGCCGTCACCATATTTCCGCCTGAGCGTGACGGCAACTATGTTTTCCAGCAACGAAGTGTCTGCATCTACAAGAAAAAGATGAAGCAAACCATTGTCAGTAAAATAATACTTGCGGTTGGATTCCTTGTCCTGCAACTTTCCGAACAAATTCTCATACGGCAAAATGAGCCAGGTGTCAGCCATGTAGCCGACATAATCTATCGTGGCATCCGTACTGAGTTTTTTTCCGGTACTACTCACGATACTGGCTATTCTGCTGTAAGATAATGGCTGCTTCACGCTTTCTGCCATCTTGCGAATCATTACTCGCAGGGCATAGTCGTTACGAATCTTATATCGAGCCACCAAATCACCGAAGAAGATTTTACTGAAGAGATTGCTCATCCACGACCTTGGCTCCTTCATCCCCACAGTCTCTGGCAAACCTCCATGCTGGAAATAGATATTAGAGAGTCTTACAATATCCTTAGCGTAAGCATAGAGGGCATTCTTTGCCTTTACATCAATACCGCTCGCCTTCAGATATTCGGCAAAGGAATAGGGATACACCTCATATATCATGTACCTGCCACCGAGTGTTGTCGCTATCTCGCTGCTCAACATCTTGGCATTACTACCCGTGATGTAAACCTGATATTTCTGATCTGCTAACCTGCGGGCAAACTTTTCCCATCTATCTACCAGCTGAACCTCGTCGAGGAAGAAGATAGGACGACTGTCATACATTTCTTCATAACAGGTTTTTATCAGGTCAAGGTCGGTCACATCCAAGGAGTCAATACGGTCATCCTCGAAGTTGAAGTACAGGATTTCCTCCCGCTTATGCCCCTGTTCCAGCAGCTGTGCTATGCGCTGATACATCAGATACGATTTTCCTGCGTGTCTCAATCCTACAAACACGTAATTCTGTCCATCCATGAGCTCTACGTCACGATGAACCAGTTCTACTTGAGTAACATAAGCCTGATACTCAATTATCAGTAATTTAATCAAATCCTTCGTCATAATTCCCTTTCTTTTTACTGAATCCGGTGCAAAGATACACATTTTATCGTTTATAGACGACAAAAACAATAACTTTTTATCGTTTATAGACGATAAAAATGCATAGATTTTATCGTTTATAGACGACAAGCATCATTTTTCAACGCAATCTACATGTCTTATACGTGAAAAAGTTGTCACCTTTAGGATGGTTAAACTAAATATGTTACTATCTATTTTTCTTATCACTAAATGAGTTACGCATTTTTATTTTTATCACTATATGGGTTGTCAGCGAATCCCCATTATACCTAACTAGGTTACTCTTTTTAAGGAGCTATCCCTAGAAAGGTTACGGTGATGATATTCTTTCAAATGCAAAGATACACATTTTCAACTAATTAGAAGAATTTTCCCAAAGATTTTTCTACATTTTCTGCTGTGGCCCCGCTTGAGTATGTACAACAGATGGTGTTTGATTACCGATACTCATATGCGGTCTTTCGTCGTTATAAAACGCAATAATCCTGGTCAGTTCCTTCTTACATACTTTACGAGTAGGAATTGTCATCCTATAAAGCCATTCCGTTTTTAAAATGCCGTTTGCACGTTCTGCTATGGCATTCTCCAAAGGATCTCCTGTTTGAGTCATACTTATTTGTGAGCCATGACTTTTTAGGATAGATACATAATTCTGACTGCAATACTGGCTTCCTCTGTCTGAGTGATGAATGAGTCCTTTTGCAGTTTCTTCATCAATGCTTTTATATGCCATTTTAAGCGCTTCTAATGGATATACTGTTTCTAATGTTGGACCAACAGCCCATCCAACAATTTTATGGGAATACAGGTCTGTTATAAGCGAGAGATAGCACACACCTTCATTGGTTTCAACATAGGTGATGTCACTTGCCCAAATCTGGTTCGGATGGGTAGGAACGACTCCCTTAATCAGGTTTGGGTATTTGCGATAATTATGGTCGGAATCTGTTGTCTTATAGCGCCTACGGCGCTTTATACGTACCATGAGGTCATGCTTACGCAGCATCTCAATAAATGCGTCACGACCAGGGAAGCAGCCTGTATCCTCAAACATCTGTTTCAATATGACATGCAACTTTGCAGCTCCTAAGCCAGGATTCGACTTACGATACTCACGTGCCTTTTCAATGATGATAGACTCAATGGCCTCTTCAGCAAAGCCGTCAGAGACATTGCGCTTATTATATGCTTGCCGGGTGAAACCAAACAGCCCGCATAGAGTGCCTAAACCTTGGCTCTGGCACTCTGTGCGGAGCAAGCTTACTGTTTGGTACCAGATTTTTTTCTCACAGGAATATTGAAGGTTTCTTCTGCGAGATCAATCATGGTGGAGAATGCCTTAGAGCGAAGCTTCTCTAACTCCAAAGCCTTGCGGAGACGCTTAATCTCTGCATCTTTCTCTTTCAACTGCTCATTTGTTGTCTTTGCCATATCGTCACGGTTTTGGTCTTCTGGCGGCAAAGATAACAAATCTTTTTCATTTAAGAACTTATCCATCCAAGAAAATAGCACAGTACGACTGCTTATATAGTATTTCTTGATGATTTCTTCTGCTGGGAGCCCACTCTCCATATACTCTCGAACTATCATGATACGATCATCATCTGTAAAAGAGTAGCTATTCAACTCTACCTCACGGGTCTCAAACCAACCAGTATCCTCATTATACACACGTTCAATTCTTGTCTTACGTTTCATTGTCACTTCTGTTTGTTCCTAAGTGACAACCTTTTTCAGGGAAGTACAACAAGCATCTGAAGAAGGAGCAAGTCCGCTAGAGTAATTTTGACGTTTTAAAAATTTGCATTAAAAAATATTCTGCTAAGGGTTAGGAAAATGAAAATTCGATTGTAATATAGGCAAAAGAAAAGAAATAAAGTAATGCAAATAAACAAAGAAACGATAGAACTGCTCTTCCGGCAGCATTATCTGAGGATGTACCAATTGGCCAGGGTACTTCTGAAGGATGATGCAGCCAGCAAGGATGTGGTGGGCGAAGTCTTTGCCGATGTGCTCAACGGAAAGACTCAACGGGGTCTTGATAACGAGACTATAACCAGCGATTCGCCCCTGCCTTCCACCAACGCCGGGAGCTATCTTCTGGTGTGTGTGCGCCATAAATGCCTCAACCTGTTGAGCCGACAGAAGATGAAAGACCGGGTTCATCATCTCCTGAAAGCCGATACTTCGCCTTCGATAGCTCCCCTGGAAGCGACGATTGCCGAAATAGACAGGGAGACAGAAAAGTACGAGGCAATTCAGACTTATATGGATGCTGAACTCACGCCACAAACCCGCAAGGTACTCGATCTCCGCTTTCGGCAGAAACTGAAATATCGGGAGATTGCTACGGAATTGGGCATCAGCGAAGTGGCAGTTTATAAGCATCTGGCGCAAGGCATCAGAAAATTAAAGCAAAAGTTTAACCCTTAGCAGATTTATTATGGACAAGTTTGAAAAAATACTGGATATCATCGACCATCAGGAGAAGTATTCTGATGAGGAGATTCGTGAAATATTGCAGGATGAGGAATGCCGAAAACTCTATCAGACGATGATGGAAGTGGATTCTGCACTTGAAAGCCCCTCTCCTATTATTAATGCAGATGAGGAATGGGAGAAATTCAGCCAGGAGCATCAACTTCAGGAAAAAGCAACTCATCCTATAACTTCCTGGCGTAAACTGGCAGCATCCATCGCCGGCTTTGTCTTGATTTCGGGTATTGCCTTTGCCGCAATCCATACTTACATCAAGCGCAGCCAGGAACCAACCCAGGTAACCGCAGACACTCATCCGGAAGTCATAAAATCAGATTCCGCAAAGCAGGTAGCAGCAAAGGATTCCCTGACTCATCCGAAACCAGAAAAGCCAGCCATTCACAAGACTTTCGAGAATGTGGCTTTCGAGCAGATGCTTTCTGAAATTGCTTCTTATTATGATTTACAAGTAAAGTTTGAGAATAACGAGGACAAGACCCTCCGCCTCTATTACGAATGGAACAGTCATTCGAGCATCGAGAACATCGTAAAAGAACTGAACCAATTCGAGAATGTAAACATCGAATTGCAACAAAACGAGCTGATTGTAAAATAACAAATAAAAAGCAACATCATTATGAGAAGATTTTCAGCCATCATATTCCTGCTGTGCACGTTCGCCCTGGCGATGAGCGCACAGCACATCCAGCGCAACTATCACGACCGCAGCATGTCGGACGTCCTCATCGACCTCGACAAGGCTTCCAAGCGTTACAAAATCAGTTTCATCTACAACGAACTGGAGGATTTCACAGTTACCCAGAACGTGAAGACTACCAATATTCCCGATGCCATCCGTAAGGTAATCGGTTTCTATCCGATGCAGATGACCGTGGGCGACAGCCTCATCACCGTGGAGTGCATGCGCAAGAGCGAGCGCAAGCTGATAGGCAGACTGATAGACAATCACAATCTTCCTGTAGAATTCGCCAATATCCAGCTGCTCAACCCGAAGGATTCCTCCTTTCTCTGTGGAGGCGTGAGCAACGCCAATGGCGATTTCGTCATTCCCTGCCAGCAGAAACAGGCCCTCATGAAGGTTTCGTTCGTAGGCTACAAGACGATTTGCAAGCTGGTACCTATTGCCCGTATCGGAAATGTGAGGATGCAGGCGAATTCATACTTGTTGAAAGGTGTGACCGTTGAAGCCGCAAGGGTTGTAGAAAAAGTAGATAGACAAATCATCTTCCCTACAAAAGAGCAGGTGAAAACGGCTTCCAATGGTTATGATCTGTTGGACAACTTGTCTTTGCCTACCATTATCGTAAATCGAGCAGAACGCAAAGTTCAGTCATTAAAGGGCGGAGATGTGCAAATACGCATCAACGATGTCAAGGCTAGCATGCAAGATGTATTGGCTTTGCAGCCGGATGAAGTTACAAAGGTGGAATTCATCAATGTTCCAGGACTCAAATATGGAGACAGCAATCTGGATGCAGTCATCAACTACCAGGTCCGCCGACGTTATGCCGGTTATGTGGGTGGAGTTTCTACGATGCAAGGCACCAAGGCAGGTTTCAATAATAGCGACGGTTATTTCAAATACAATGTGAAGAAATCGGAATTCAGTATCAACTACAGTTTCTCCTATCGCTCGGTAGAGGAACGAAGCTATGAGAGTCTCGGTACTTATCATCTGCCCACAGGAGAAACTCTACATCGCAATTATTTAGGTTATGATTCTCCGTTCCTATACACCACCAATAATGTACAGTTTGGTTATAATCTTAGTGAACCAGACAAATATACATTGAATGTACGGTTGAATTTCTACAATCACAACAGTCCTGTGAGAGGCATGAACCAGCTTTATCAGGAAAGCGGCAAGGCAAATCAATATCTGCAAAACAACAGAAAAATGCTGGAGCAGATTCCATCTCTGGACATTTATTATTCGCTCAACATGCCCCATGACCAGAACCTGGCTCTGAACCTGGTGGGTACTTACATCGGCACAGATTACCAATATCGTATGAGGGAATATACGTTCAACAAATCGCCGGAGGAATCTGTAAAGAACGCTCCGCTGACCGATTACAGTTATGATGCAACTGGTAGAAAGCGCTCTCTTATTGGTGAAGGAACATACAGCAAGAACTGGAAACAGATGGCTTTATCGGTAGGTGGACAATATAATATCAGCCACACAGATAACATCTATGTGGGAAGCAGTAATGCTGATACGGAATTGAAGTACAGCAATCTCTATCTTTTCACCCAGCTACAGGGACAGCAGAAGTGGTTCAGTTATCAGGTGGGAGTTGGTGCAACCAGGTCTTCCATCCATCAGGGGGAGAACGGATACAGCAAATGGCTGTTTCGACCACAGGTAACTTTACAGGCAAAGGCTAGCGACCATCTGAGTTTTAAATGGAGCAGCAAAATCACGTCAGACATCCCAAGCCTTTCCGACTTGAGCGAGTTGCGCCAATATTCCAACAGCTTTGAGGCGCGTGACGGCAATAGCGGTCTGAAGCCATTTACCGGCTACAACAATACCTTGTCGGCTTCCTGGAACATTCCGCTGATGTCTGTGTACCTGGAGGGAAACTGGACGTATTACGACAAGCCTATAGCTACTTCTATCTTGCCCGAAAAGCGGGAGGATGGCTCTTATCTCTTTGTGAGCAAACCGGAGAATCAGAAGAGTCATGATTACAAGCACCTGCTGTTGACTCCTGAAGTTCACCTCATCAAGGATCATCTGGATTTGAACCTTATGTGCGAGTATCAGAATGTCAAGACAAAGGGTTTGGATTATTCCCACGAGTTCAATTACTTCAGTTATGGAGCAGAAATTCGGTACATGACGGGCAATTGGAACATTGGCTATGGTGCCTATAAGGTGGAAAAGAGTTTTTGGGGAGAAAAGACAAACGGCGGAGAGCCAACCTCCAATCTTGCCGTAACCTACAGTTATAAGAACTGGCAGTTTGGCGTTCTCGGATTATTCGTATTCTATCCTCATGGCTGCGTGTATAAGGATGAACTTTTCAACAAGTATGTGCAGCAGAAGAACAAGGTACGCCTTGCTGACCAGGGCAACATGCTTGTCTTTGCTGCCAGCTTCAACTTCAGCCATGGCCGCAGATACCATACAGGCAGCCGTAAGCTGAACAATAGCGATAGAGATAATGGTATCAGATAGAATGACGACTTGTAGTTATAAAAAATAATCTTTCTAACTGGGAAAATATTTTTTCCAGTTAGAAAGATGAAATTCTATTATTCAGTATTCGTTATGGAAAACCTTATAGGGGTCCATCTGCTGCATTTTTTCCTTGATTTTCTGCTCTATTCCCTCTGATGGTTCCGGAATTTCGGCACCCATTTCCTTGGCTGCAGCCTCATCCTCGGCAGCACCGGCACTATCACCCAGACTTCTGCGAACCTCGCTGCGCTCGCGATACGCATCAATAGAGAAAGGATTTACCTCCATCACCTTACCGTAGGTCTGTTCAGCCTCCTCCATCTTTCCCTGCGCCTTCTCTACACGAGCCTTCAGTAACAGCACATCCTCGTTGCCCGGAATATGCTCATAGAGGAAAGTTGCATCGAGTTCTGCCTCGGAAAGATGAGCCTGATCCAACAGGATGCTGCCACGAAGCAATCGGGCGGCATAGAAATCCTCACGCTTGCCTATCGCCTCTGTCAGCATCGACACAGCACGGATGGGTTCGCCCAATCCCCGGCAAGCCTTGGCAGAATAGAGATAGGTCTGCAGATTCGATGTGTCCAGGTGAAGAGCCTTATCGCATACCTCCGACATGGCAGTATAGTTCTCCATCATATACGCCACATCCGCCATACGCAGCAACACCGCCACGTTGTCGGTCTGGGCTTCCGAGAGAATCTGCAACTGCTCATAGGCTTTCTGCAGATCACCCATAGAGATGTAAGCCTGCGAGAGATAGTCGCGGCATTCCAAATCATCTGCATTCAGCTGCAGAGCGTGTTCCAAAGACTTGGCTGCAAGGTCAAATTGATGCATGCGGAGAGCACGAACACCATCATATTTCACCATGTCGAAGTCTTTTTCCTTCTCCTGTTTCACTTCCTCAGTAGTCTTTTGGCCACCAAATAGCTTTTTAAATATGTTCATAATCCAACTATTTTTTTAGGTTTTGAATTGTTTGTTGTTGAAATCGTATCAAACGACAGGGCAAAGATACAAATAAAAGCCCAAAAACGCCTGCTTTTTGGAAGAAATATTTTCATTTTTCTGATTACGAGAAGATGGTGACAAACTTAGACGCACGAATACCATCCACATAAACATCTGCTTGATAGGGAGTTAGGATTGTTTTTGATTTCAGTTAAAGGCATCAAAAATCTCAGTCTCAGTTGTCTCAGTTATTTTTCAAGTACCCCCTCTTTTTCTTTTATTCTTATATATATATTATATATTTATATATAATTAATTAATAATCAGTAAGTTACAAAACAGAAGAAAGAAGAGGAATAGAAAAAAGGGGGGAATGATACCCCCTTATTTTTTAACTGAGAGACTGAGACTGAGATTTTTCAAATCAATTGGAACGCTATTTTTTGCATTAACTATCTGACTATTAGTCTTTTAGAAGAAAGCAAATTAGAAAATCTTCCAGATTCCAAATCTTCCAATTAATTTTTCAGCATATCCCTCCTACCCTCATTTTTATATATATTTATATATATATTATATATACAATTAATTAATAATCAACATGTTACACAATATAAAAAAGTAAAGCAGACGGACAAGCGAAAGATGCATACCCTCTTAAAATTAATTGGAAGAACTGGAATCTGGAAGATTTAGCAGGGTAACTGGAACGCAGCCCCAGGGAAATCCCCTCTTCTCTAGAAGGCATTTCTCACTCCACGACCCAATCCGTGATGTTATGCGTAGCACTATCAAAATTAACCCCGACCTTGGTTATAGGAAGACCCGACAAGGCAAAACGCTGGCGATAGTTCTTGAGATTGATCTGCTGCATCGCCACCTGGGCATTCTGGTTAAGTTTCAACTCTATCAAGTAAAGACGAGATTTCGTCATAACCACGATATCAACCCTGCCATTCGGAGTATGTACTTCTACATCTACCATCCAAGCCGTAAGAAGCGAGAAGATGACATAGAACATCTGCTGATAATGCCCCTCATAGTCCGTATTGGCACAATATGGAACCGTGCCCAGGAAAGTCTGCAAATACTGCAGGACCAGTCCCAGGTCTTCCTTATCGAAGGCACGAGCCATATTGCGGGTCGTATTATTGGCATTCTGCGTGTTAGGCGTTACATAGTAAGGAATCAGCGCCTTGGTCAACCCCAGCCGCACTTCTCTGTTCGGAATACCCAAAGTATAGGAATCGTAAGCCTCTTCATAATCCTTGATTGTAATATAGCCACTCTGATAGAGCAGAGGCGTAAGAGTTGTCATCGTTTCTGTAGGCGCATCAAAGTCTGAAACGCCCGCTTCCATGGATTCGGCGAAATCGCTGAAGTTGACACCAAACTTCTTCATCATATTGATGAGATAGGTAGGAGTTCCCGTAGAAAACCAGAATGGCTCTACCCGCTTTAGCGAAAGACTGCTGAGCAAACTGAACGGATTGAAGATATCAGGCGATTCTGATGCAAAATGATAGCCGTCATAATAATCCTTGAGTCGGCTCAGCGTCTCATCCATCGTCCAGTTCTTTGCCTCGGCCAATTCCTGTATCCCCTCTTTTAACCGGGTAAGCATCTCCTCCTTGGTAATACCACAAATGCCCGCATACTCGGGGAGCATGCTGATATTGGTGATGTTGTTCAACTCACTGAAGATGCTGAGCTGAGAAAACTTGGTAATGCCCGTGAGGAATACAAAATGAAGCATGGAGTCAGAATCCTTCAAGGGACTGAAAAAATTGCGAAGAATCTGACGGAGAGCCACCAGCTGGTTTTCCTCGTGCACCACATCCAGGAGGGGCGCATCGTATTCGTCGATGAGAATGACCACCTGCTTGCCGGTTTGCCTATAAACTTGGCTGATGAGATTGAGCAATCTTACATTTGGGTCGGGCGCATCCGTCATGATTCCCCATTTCTCTTCATGCTGTTTCAGAATAAAGAGAAGATAGCGTACCAGCGCATCCTCCTGCATGTGCTTGCCACCCGACAGATCAAAATGCAAGACAGGGTATTCCACCCAATCCTGTTCCAGCCTTTCCATCTCCAATCCCTTGAAAAGTTCCTTCTTTCCTTCGAAGTAGCTTTGCAAGGTAGAGACAAGAAGCGACTTTCCGAATCGACGAGGGCGACTCAGAAAAAGATATTTCTTGCCGGAATGGGTCATCTGATGGATGTAACCGGTCTTATCAACATAGAGATAATTCTTGGTGATAATCTCCGAGAATGTCTGAATGCCTACTGGATAGAATTTTGCTGCCATAATCTGCACCGTTTTGATTTTGGCACAAAGTTAAGCAAAATTTCTGAGAACAACAAGCAAATCGGAGTTAAAAATACAAGATTGGGATAAAGAAAAAAATAAGCTTTCCTTTTGAAAAGGAAATAATTACCGATTTCTTTCCTTTTTAGAAGGAAACTTTCTACATTTGCAGCCGATTGTAGGAATCGACTTTGATGGAATAGGCATCTCGTTCTGCGCCGTGATGATTTCCTGCAAGTTTGCCCTGCGGGAGAAGCGGAAGTGGATGCGCTTATCCATATTCCCAAAGGAAAGCATAAAAATTACTTAAATAAAGCAACTTTTAGAATTTTTTCGAAGTATAGTTAGAAATATTTTCGTATTTTTGCAAAGTATACTTTAAAATATTTCCTCTAAACACATAAAAAAAGACTTGCTGTCCCACGAATTGGCACAAGTGCAAGCTAACTTTGCACACAGAAATCAAAATAGCAAAGTTATGAAGAAAAAAAGTTATTTTTCAAGGAATGTCATCTCGCAGGCCGCCAATATCATGACGCCAATGAAGTTTGGGAAGAGTTGAAGGTCGGCACTCTGCTTGAATTACAAAGAGACCAAGAGAACCCATACGACAAGAATGCAGTCGCTGTGGTTTACTCAAAGGTGGCAGATAACAACGAGAAAGAGGAATATCTGCTGGGCTATCTTCCTCGCACTTCCAATACTGAGATTGCCCAATTATTGGAAATGGGGTGGGCATCTATCTTTGAATGCCGCATCAGCAAAATCAACGAAGATGCCCATTACGAGAACCAAATTCGCTTGACCATTCGCATCAAGCAAAACCAACAAGCACAGAATTGTGTCGAAAGCTAACCCTAATATCGGGTCAGGTCGTAGGGACCTGTATGGTGCGGCGTGGCCTTGACCTTTCTGTGCTTTCCTACAAAGGGACAGGATACGCCTCTCACACGTCGGTCTTCGGATGCAGACTTCGGGAGGATTTCCTGTCCCTTATTCTTATTTACAAAATAATCAGCATCTTATAGTATTATCTTTTCATGACGATTTTAAGCATTCTTTCTTGATGCTCATTCATATCATCCACATTCCATTCCAATCCAAAAGGACGTTTAGCCGTCTCATTCTTAATCCCATCATCATAATTGTCTTGACATATTTGCAACATGATTCTGAACTTTAGAGATGCTGTACTTACTTGATTTGACTTTGAATCCAAATAACGGTTTTTCTTATCAATTGGATTCCAGTCAGAACCGGAGCTATTAGCATCGGAACCAATCATGGCAAAGTTTCCAAAACAATTAATGTCTTCTGAGCTGATAGGTTTATCGCTACCAGCCTTAGCCTGAGGATAATAATGTTCAAGGCTCTTACGAGTTCGAGAGAAATAGAAGTTATTAAATACCTCTAATTCAAAATCACTACATCCCAAATCTTGGAAGAATCCGATACGTTTTGCATCTCCTTTCTTAGCTTTTCCTCCACGTAGCTCCTCCGCATACTTTCTCCATATTTTATAGTCTGTATAATCAAACACATAGAGAGGTATATTGGGCGCTCCCTTAGGATAGATGCGATTAAAGTCGCATTCTACATTTTCCTGTTCTACATTCAGATGTCCATTTCGTATCATCGTGTCATCAAAGCTATTAGGCTTTGGCTGGTTTCTTTCATTGAGTTTTTCCGCATTCAGATACACATCAAAGAAGTACTTATCAGCCAAATCTCTCATAAAGACGAGATAATCACTAATATTATCGTTCTCAAACAAATGGTACAGACAATAGAACAGGTAGTTCTTGCGTTGCTTCGCCGTAAAAGTTACCTCGAACATAGATAGCAACTGTACCAGCTCTGCCTGCACAGGTTTGTCTTCCGACAAATCCTTCAGATAGACAGCATTTCCATTTTTATAGTAACGCTGCAACTTCCACGGGTTTTCAGAAATACGGTCCTCACCGAGCGTATGATGAACCACATAATTATCCAAGAAATACTTAGCCTTCAACAGATTATAAGCAAACCGCTTTACGAAATCGGCCGTGATGTTAATCTTCTCAAACTCATGAAGCAGTTCCTTGTCATCAAGAGATAATTTCAAAGGATCAAATCCTTGTTCCTTCATCCTCGTAATCTTCAACACAATCAAGAGGAAATTAGGAAAGTCTATGATTGGTTGAAATCTATCATTTTCATCTAACGTCGTACTCTGGGGCACAGGCCTAACAGGAGTATTCAACAACTCTGCAATCGTTTTTCTACCCAAAGAATTACCAGCATTAGCTGGCATGTCGGCAAATGCATCAAACGACTCTAAGACGAAACTATCCATGTTCTCACCAAAAACAGTTTTCATATCAGACATTTTTTGCTGAACGTAGAAGCACATATCACTACATGCTTCCCAGATACGGCTGAACTTCTCCATTGAGGTATTATCCCCGATAAATTGTTCACTCAATTTTGCCTTAACAATCTCATGCTTCTCCAGCTGTTCGCCACGAGAGTTCATCACCTCAAAATAATGGTTCAAATCCACATCCTTCGGCACTCGATAATGTATGATATGGACATGATTCAAGAAATACTCTTTGAATTTATCCACATCAGTTTGAGCCAAACCAACAATCTCATTCAATCCTGCTTTTGCGGAATCGAAGCCATTCTTGATACCAAGGTCAGGCATCTCGCCAAGGTCCTCTTTCTCTCCACGCCCTGATAATGCCTCTATCGTCGAAGCTGAAGCTTTTCGTGCCGAATAAGTCAAGCGATTATAAATGTCATGCACTCCCAAAGCTCTAAGTATGATGTAAATCGTAGTCAAACGCTGTTGACCATCTATCACCTCATATTTGTTCTCATCACGCTTATAAGTGACAAGAGTACCTATGTAATAAACCGTTTTGCCCATATCCATAGAATCATGGACATCTTTTATCAAAGCACAAATTTCATCTCGTTCCCACGCATAGTTACGTTGGTAGATAGGAATTACGTATGTAATAGGTGCTCCGTGATTATCACAATAGATTTCCTTGATAGAACACTCTTTCAAAATACTTTTCAAATCTTTCATTGTCTTCTACTATTTATAAAAACGATTTACTTTAAAGAAATAGAGATAATTCAGATAGACTCCATCACCATCACGCCCATCCAAATTCTCGGCATTTGTTCTGCCATTCTTTTTCCCATCCTTTAAGTCGCTATTAGACAAAGGAATTAGCTTGTCTGCCAACACGCTGAGTAATGTAGTGGGAGTATCCTGCCTGGCTATCAACTTGTACATATTAAATGAATTTTTCAAATTCTCATTAGCCCCCATAATGAAATTCTGAGCAGAAAGCCATCCCAGATTTGTATATTGCGCTCTAAGCGAATAAGCCCAAACAAAGGCATAAACGACAAATTGCTCAAATAGCTCCATATCTTCTTTGGTTGGATATGACTCCGGACAGAACCTATCTACATACAGGAGTACCGAAGTATCAAACAGCAATCGAGCAATACCATTGCCTACTCCCTTCTTGAAATAGCGATCCAATGTCTTCACTATAATATTGTCGTTGATATAGAACCCCTCGTACTTGCTATTATCTTGAATGTCCTTTAGTATGGCATAATAATGCTTCGTATATTCAAAGAAAGGTTTGCCTGCTATAATTGGAGCGTCCAATTGAAATGCATTGATATTGCGAGTTCCAGAAACGAATGGCATAGCAGAAGAATTTACCATATCTGCATAACAATAAGCACTCTTATAGAATTGAGCATAAGGAGTTCGTGCAGAACGAGTAATCCCCTTGAACATGTGGATATTACGTTCATCCAACACTTCTGCCCTATTGCCATTTACCCATTCTTTGATACGATACAGATAGTTTCCGAAAAAATCTGCCAAACCACTTTGAGATATTTGTTCCCATCCCTTGACGATTCTTTCAACCTCATTCTCCTCTATACCAATCATTTCACGTAAATGATAAGCTTTCAGCAAATCATGTGGATATAGAGCTTTGCCACGAGCATTCTGAGAATCAAAGAACTGAAAGGCTTCAGAAACGTCAGATGTGACAACAACAATAAGTTCACATCTGTTCTCTACAAATTCTTCCAGTCTTCTACACTCCCGTTCCTTTACATAAAAGTCTTCTTTCTGTTGTTGGCTTGCTTCCAAATCAGGTTTGCTGACGCGTCGTTCCAATGCTCGATAATTATTGGATATATTACGGGCATTATACTCATTATCATATAATTCTTGCTGGAGAAAGGCTATATCGTTCTTCCCCAAAGCCTTTAACAACAAAGAGAACGTAATGATTCTCTGCAAGCCATCAACTATATCATACGAGCCTTGGCTTGATGCTCGATGAAGAATCAGAGTACCTACCCTGTAACTTTCTTTATTTTCATTCATCGCTTCGATAATATCATCAAGCAACTGTATTGCATTACGAGCAGTCCACTTATATGGACGCTGATAGATCGGAATCGACAGATTCACACCATTAATGGGTTCCCCGCCATTCGAAATCGTTTGACGAAGAAGCAAATCACCAACAGTAGTTATAGACAACGTAAGTTTATCCTTTTGGGATTGTTGTTCAACTGATTGTTGTTCAACTATATGTATTTGCGAATTATCGTCTTTCGCCCTATTGATAATGATAGTATTCTCTATGGTATCTCCCATCGTCCAATACTTATACCCATCAATATGAAGATAAGGGAAATTATATTTCCACCATTGTTGTGGAACACCAAATTCTCTTTGTGACTGGACAAAAAAGACGAATTCCTCATCAGACAAGGCACATTTATTCCTCACAATGTACTCATGAGGACACGTAGGCATTGTCTTGGCAAAAGTCCATTGACATTTACCTATCAAACGGCGTAATTTTACTTCATCATAGTTCATATTTTATGAAATTATTTGTTATGTCGGCACAAAGATAAGAAAAACCTGTATCAAATCATAGGACAAGTTCTTTTTTTTAAGAAAAAAAGTATCACAAATCAATAAAATCACAAAAATCTCGTTATTTAATGTAGATAAAATCGTATATAACATGAGAACTCAAGCGAAATTCAAAGAATACATTTGGTTGGTAAACACCATCAACAAAGCCCGAGCTATTTCTTTTACAGATATTCAAAAGAAATGGCTTGAAACAGACATGAGCGAAGGAATAGAATTGGCTCGTTCAACCTTCAATCGACACAAAGATGCCATAGAAGACATTTTTGGCATATACATCGAGTGCAACAGGAAAAACGGATATAAATATTCTATTGGAAATCCTGAAGCATTAGAGTCCGACTCCATACAAAACTGGATGTTAGCCACACTTGCATCCAACAATATTATTAGCGAATGTGTATCGCTTCAAGATAGGATTGTGCTTGAAACTGTACCCTATGAAGGCGAAAGCCTCAAACTAATCCTTGATGCCATGAAACGAAACATCAAGATAACCATTCTTTACAAGAGGTATGGCAATACAAATGCCAAAAGCTATACTATCGAGCCATATTGCATAAAATTGCATAAGCAACGTTGGTATGTATTGGGACACTTCCATTATACAGAAGCAGAAACCCAAGAAGTAAAGGATTACTATGCCCTATTCTCACTTGATAGAATCAAAAGCATAGAATTCACAGATACCAAATTTGAGATAACTCAAGACTTCAACGCTCAAGATTACTTCAAGGAATATTACGGAGTGCTGATTGGCGACGGTACTTCTGTTGAACGAATTAGATTTAGAGCTTACGATTACGAACAGTATCGAGTAAAAGACTTACCTCTCCATGCTACTCAAAAAGCTATCGCAAAAGGCGACAACTATATGGACTTCGAAATCACCATGCGCCCTACCGTAGATTTCTTTGGATATTTAATGAGCCGGGGAAGCCTATTGATAATTCTCTCACCAGAATGGTTGGCTGAACAGATACACGACTTGCATCGAGACGCAATGAGAATGTATGAAAAATAGAATCTCACTCAAATCCCAATCTTCAGGAAGGTAGTACAATGTTTTAAAGTAGAAAAGAGATTTTAGATAAAAACAGAAACTTTCCTTTTTAAAAGGAAATAATTGCCGATTTCTTTCCTTTTTAGAAGGAAACTTTCTACATTTGCAGCCGATTGTAGGAATCGATTTTGATGGAATAGGAATAGGAACAGGAATAGGAATAGGAATAGGCAAGACCATGGCTCAAAGCACCATGATCTTGCCCTTTTCTATTCTGACTTTTGCCACACCCATCTCGTTCAGCGCCGTGATGATTTCCTGCAAGCTTGCCCTGCG
The DNA here is from genome assembly GCF_002224675.1 of Segatella copri. Classification (GTDB taxonomy): domain Bacteria; phylum Bacteroidota; class Bacteroidia; order Bacteroidales; family Bacteroidaceae; genus Prevotella; species Prevotella copri_U. The sequence continues at coordinate 131,859 of NZ_NMPZ01000005.1, forward strand.
GGAGAAGCGGAAGTGGATGAGCTTACCCATATTCGCCTGGGATTGGAAGACTACGGTCTTGTTGTACCAGGCTCCGATGTCGCTCATCGCCTCTGCCAGCGTAACCTGATCCATATCGAAATCGCCTTCCAGCCAGTCGGAGGCTGAAGGGGAAGCCTTAGACACTACTATCTTATCCGCCTGGAGCGTAGCAGTCTGCCCCGGGCGCATCTCTACCTCCGTATCGGCATTGCTCACCTTCACCTTGCCCTGCATCAGGGTTACCTTTGGGGCATCCTTGCGATAGGCTTTCACATCGAATATAGTACCTAATACCTGCGTCTGCATCTCGCCCGCCTTTACCACAAAAGGACGATGAGGATTCTTGGTTACCTCGAAATGAGCCTCGCCCTTCAGACGGACTTCCCGGACTTCTGCATCATCGAAAGATGCAGGATATTCGAGCGTAGAATTGGCGTTGAGCATCACCTTGGTGCCATCGCTCAGCGTTACCAATGTGGTGGTTGCTGCCGGGGTAGAAACCACGCAATAGCCATTGCTCAGGGTCTGCTCCACCTGCTTGGGAGAAGTGACCTCCGAGAAAAGTTCCATGGAGAACTCCGTAGGCTGAGAAATCTCCTGGGATGAACGGAAAATAAAAAGGAAGAGGCTTGCCGCTACTGCAACTGAGGCAGTAATCCAAGCCCGGATTCGGGCTTTGGAAATCTTTCTGGATGAAGATTCTCCTCCGATTTCATCCTCTATCTTTTTCTCAGACAATTCATCTTCTGCCTTCTGTAGATGTTCCTCCTCAGAAGAAATATGCTTCTTCTCGAAGGCTTCCCAAGCTGCCAGCGTTTCTTCCTTCGAAGGCTCATCGCCCAAGGCTTCCCCGAATATCTGGGAAAGCCGGGCATCAGAAACATTTTCTGAAGTTTTCTCAGAAATCTTCTCAGAAACTTTCTCAGAAGCATTCTCAGAAACATTTTCTGATACAGAATCCATTCTATAATCCAGTTCTTGATCTTGATTCTTATTCATGATTTTTCCTCCTAATTCTCTATGTTTGTATGCTTCATTCGCTCGCGCAAGATGGCGAGTGCCTTGGAAATATGCTTCTTCACGGTGTTGGGACTGATGCCCAGCCTGTCGGCTGCCTGCTGATAGGTGAGATGCTCGAAATAGCAGAGGCGGAGAATCGTGCAGGTGGGTTCCTTCAGCTCTCTCGCTATCTGCTCCGCCTGTTGCAGCAGGCGCTCGTGTTCCTCATACTGGGTACTCATATCGTATCGGGTGGCCTCTATCAGCGCCTCTACGTTGGTCTGCTCCACCTGCTGGTGCTTGAGCCAGTTGAGACAGGCATTTCTCACCGATGCATAGAGCCAGCTCCTCCTTGTTTCCATCTGCAAGGAGGAGAATTGGTTCCACGCCTTCTCGAAAACATCTCCCACAATGTCACGGGCCTCGTTGCCGTCTCCCAAAAGGGACACGGCATAACGCACCAATCGAGGATACATTTCCAGGAATAGCTGCTTAAAGTCGTTGTCTTTCGCTCTGTCCTGCGCCACTACCTTTATATTTATTTCTTGTTGCATTGAATGTATATCTCACATTCATAAGAATTTTCTGATTATCTGCATATCGGGTTAACGTGCGATGCGACTGCGTGCCGTTTGCCTCGAAATAATAATATCCTGTATGCAAGAGGTCTTGCACTACAAACATCACCTTGAGGGCATCATTCTTCAGGAAGTTCTTGGAAACCCGGAACTGCATGTTGCCCGTACATTTCCTTCTTCCGATTCCCATCTCCGCCCTCGTGCTGACATTGCCCGAAAGATTCATGAACCACCGGTGGGGAAGCCTCAGATTATTGTTCATACTGAATGTAAACTGAGGCTGGTTTTTGCCAAACTCGGGGATATTGAGATGATCTACATTATCATGACCGTAGAAGACACTCGCCGTGAGGTTAGGATACCAGATTCCAAACGAAGGCGCCACACGGATATTGGCTCCACAATAGTAGGAATGAGGCACTGAAGCCATCGTCTGCAAAAGCACACTCGGATGATTCACCTCATCGTAAGGCTTGTACCAGGTCATGTACATATCAAGTACATAGTTGTAGTAAGCCATAAACGACAACCACTTGTAATTGCCCGACAGGTTGAAACTGTGCTGCTTCTGAGGCTTGAGATGAGGGTCACCGGACTTGTACTCGTACTTGCTGTCGTAGTCGATGCTGCTCTGAAGCATGACGTAGATAGGACTGTACTTGTTCAGACGATAGGAGAAGGCAAGATTCAGATTATCCTTGCTGTAGCCGATGGATGCAAATGGAATCCAATCCCTGTAGCTGGGACTCTGTTCCGCCTGCAGCACATCCTTCTCGTAATAATCGGTTTTCTGGTATTCGTATCGCAAACCGGCTCCATAGTTCATGTGTCCGATGTTCAGATAATACTCCAGGAATCCGGCATAGATAGACTGGCGGATGTGGTTGAAGGCATCGGCAGAAAAGCCGCTCTGGGTGAAGTCGTTGTGGCGGTTAGTAAACATCTCTTCCGTTCCGAAGGAAAGCCTACCCTTCCACAAAGGTCCCGACACCACCAGCTTGGCAGCATAGAGATTACTCTTCACCTTGCTCTCTGATTCCGCATCCAGCTGTCCGTCGTTTATCGCCGTCTGGGTGCTCTGGCTCACCTTATTATAGAAGTCGCCATTGAAATTGATGTTCCATTTGCCGAAATCGCCATTATAATAGGCATTCACGCTATGCGACCAATGGGGCTTGCTTTTCGAAAACAGATCTACGCCCATGCTTTCCGTCAGTTTACCATCCTCCCACACATCGGTTGCTCCCCAGCTGTGGGTGTAGTTGTTGCCTATCATGTTGATTGTCTCATAGCGCATACCCAGCGATTGCTGCTCGGAAATCTCATAGTTGAAACCTGCGTTCATAAGAATCTCTCCACCAAGGGTTTTCGTGGTTCTACGGCTGTTGAATTCCCAGTCGCTGGTAGTATGGAGCTGGGTTTCTGAATGGGCGGTGGTGTGCGAGCGTTCCAATCCCGCTCCCACTTCGCCGAAGATATCGAGTCCGCCCGTGCGGTAGTTCAACTGCACATCCTCATAGCCATGAGGCGAATAACGACCCTGTATATATTCAGAATAAAGGCTTCCGCTCAAGCCCTGTCCGCGCTTGCGAACGGCACGCAGACGGATTACGGCATTGGTCTTGGAACTATACTGCGCTCCGGGAACGGTAACGATTTCTGCCTTCAGAATATCCTTGGCGCTCAATCGCTTGAGTTCGTTCAGATTCTCCAGTTTCCTGCCGTTGAGATAAATCTCGGGCGCTCCACGACCGATGATTTCCCAACTGCCTGCTTCTCCCGAAACGAAGGGCAACTGGCTGATCATATCTTCTGCAGAACCCAGTTCGCCCAGGATGGTACCTGATACCAGGGTGGTGAAGGCACCGTCCTTATACACCACATTGGGGCGGGTACTCTTGATGGTTACCGCCTTCAACTGCTGTGTGTCGGGATGCAGACCGATGTGCATGGTAGGCTTGCAGGCCAGGGTCTGCGACTTATAGCCCACAAAAGAAACCTTCAGCATCACATCCTTATCGGCATAAGGAAGCACGAAGCTTCCATCCTCTGCCGTTACGCAACCGGCCACATAAGCCTTGCTGACGGAGGAAATCAACACCACGTTGGCGAAAGGCAGAGGCTTCTGGTGCTCATCCACCACCCTGCCCTTGATCTGTTCCACCCGGGTTGTCTTGCCCGTGTATTGAACGGCAAAATAGGTGTTGTGCTCTACGAAGGAGAAAGGTTTTCCCTGCAGCACCATCTCCAGGGCTTCCTTCTGTCGCTTAGCCTGGATATTGGCGGTTACGTGATATTGGTCGGTAGCCTGATAGGCAAAGAGGATATTCTTCTCGCCCGCCTTTTCAATCTTCTTCAACACGGAAGTAAGCGTTTCGTTATGCACCTGAAAGGTCATACCTCTGCTTTGAGCAAATAGGGAAATGCTCAAGACAAGACACAGTAAAAGGGAAGTCGTTCTTTTCATCATTTTTCTTGTTTTTATGATTCTACTTTGTTCATAATACAACATCCCCCTGGAATCGGGTACGCCTATTTTAAAAATTTTGTTGCAAAAATACAAAAATAATTGGGAATTGCAGCATTTTAGGAAGAAATGATTAACTTTGCAAACGGAAAAATCAGAAGACTGTAGATAATTGCAGAAAATAAATATTGTTAAATGCAGCGGATAACGCATAAGAGAATCAGAATTTCCTGGCTGCTGCTATTGGTTTACCTGCCGATGCTGCTGGCCGTTACGTTTCACCATCATGGTGAAGCGCAGGGAACTCATGCTGATTTCTATTGTGCCGATTGTGCCCATCATGTTCATCACGACGGCCATCTGACAGCCCTGCAGAATACCATGCACGACTGTGTGCTTTGCCAATTGCAAAGCACTCCTTATCTGGCTCCATCCCTCGTGGTTTGGGTTGCCATCGCCGTGCTCCATCTCTCCCCTCGCCGTGCCTTCTGCTCTCCTTGCTTGTGCAGGGCGAAGGGGGTAAAATCTACCCGTGCTCCACCTTATTCTCTATTTTTATAAATAATTGAATATTAACAGAATAAGGTAACAAATAACATAATGAGAACAATATTGAAATCAATATTGCTGATGAGTCTGTGCTCATCGGCAACAGCCCCTGCTATGGCTATAAACAGAGCAAATCATGATAAGAAGGACGCAAACATTCATGAAGAAGAGACAAATGATTCTACCAGACACCAGCCGCTGACGGAATCGAGCGTGAAACTGAACGAAGTGGTGGTAACAGGCTTGACGGGTAGCCAGAAACTGAAGCAATCGCCCGCACCCATCTCCTTCGTTTCTGCCCGCCAGCTCGAAATGCAACCTTCTACCAACATCATCGACGCCATCGCCCACCAGCCAGGCGTTTCGCAGATTACCACGGGAAGCGGAATTTCAAAGCCCGTGATCCGTGGCCTGGGCTATAACCGCGTGGTAGTGGTAAACGATGGAATCAGACAGGAAGGACAGCAATGGGGCGATGAACACGGAATAGAAATCGACCCCGCTTCGGTTCATTCCGTAGAGATTCTGAAAGGTCCGGCAAGTCTCATGTATGGATCGGATGCGATGGCAGGCGTCCTCATCTTCCACTCCACTCCTACCCTTGCCAAGGGCGACATGAGAGCAAATTTCTCAACGGGTTATCAAACCAACAACGGCCTTTTTGATTATTCACTCAACTTTGCCGGCAACCAGGGCGGATTTGTATGGAACACCCGCTACAGCGGAAAGATGGCGCATGCCTACAAGAATAAATACGATGGTTATGTATTCGGTTCATCACTCAGAGAGCAGGCATTCTCGCAGCTTCTAGGCTGGAACTACCGCCAGGGGCATTCGCATCTCACACTCGATTATTATCATCTCACTCCGGGCATCGTAGAGGGAGAAAGAGATGAGAAAACGGGCGAACTGGAAATTCCGGAAGGCTACGATGCCAAGAGTTACGGCAAGCCGATGCCTTATCAGCAGATTCATCATTACAAGGCTGTACTTGATAATTCCTGGTTCCTGGGCGACGGCAATCTGAAGTTTCTCCTGGGTTATCAGCAGAACCGCCGTCAGGAGTTTGAGGAGGAAGAGAATCCAAAGGAATGCGGACTCGATTTCATGCTCCATACCATGAATTACGACCTGCATTATCTCTCGCCGGAAATGAATGGATGGAAGTTCTCTACGGGCATCAACGGCATGTGGCAGCAGTCGATTAATAAAGGTTCTGAATTTCTGATTCCAGCCTATCATCTCTTCGATTATGGTGTATTTGCCACGGTGAGCAAGGAGATAGGCAAACTGAACCTGAGCGGCGGCATCAGATACGATCATCGCCATCTGCACAGCGAGGCTTTGAGAGAAGAGGATGATGCTGAATCGAATGATTCTTTCCGCTTCCAGGCCTTTAAGCGAAGCTTTGAGGGAGTAACCGGAAGCATCGGATTGGCTTATGAAATCCTGCCCGATTTCAATCTGAAGCTGAACCTGGCAAGAGGATTCCGTGCTCCAAACATCAGCGAATTATCATCGAATGGTGTGCACGAGGGAACCCAACGATTCGAATTGGGAAATACCGGTTTGAAGCCGGAAAACAGCTGGCAATTCGACCTTGGTCTGGATTATTCTTCGCCTATCATTTCGGCAGAGCTCTCGCTGTTTGCCAATCGCATCAACCATTACATCTACAGCGAGAAGTTGGCAGATGAGAACAATCAGCCTGTCCTCATCAACGACACGCCAGCCTATCAGTTTACTTCGGGCGACGCCCGCATTCTGGGTGGTGAGGCAAGCATCGACATTCATCCTGTGGAGCATCTGCATATCGGCAACACCTTCTCCTACGTCAATTCGGTTCAGTTGCATCAGCCATCCGAATCAAAGTATCTGCCATTCACCCCAGCCCCTCGCTGGGTTTCGGATGTAAGGTATGAGTTTGTCTGCGACGGCAAGACTTTCGACCATCTCTTCGTAAAGCTACAGATGGATTGCAATCTCCGCCAGAACCATTATTTCGCAGTCAACGATACGGAGACCGCTACGCCATCGTACACCTTATTAAATATGTATGCCGGTACCGACGTGAAGCTCCATGGCAAGCGCCTTTTCTCGCTCTATCTTTCGGGCGAGAACCTTACCAACCGTGCTTACCAGAACCACCTGAGCCGTCTGAAGTATCTTGACGTAAACCAGGTTACAGGCAGAAGAGGCGTTTACAATATGGGCCGCAACTTCAGTATAAAGATAGTGGTTCCGATAGAGTTGTAACTCCCCTTTTGGAATAAGTAAATCCCCTTTTAGGATAAGCAATTCCTCATCAGGAATCAGAATTTTGAATAAACAAGTGCCGATAAGGATGCCAAAAGCTGCCGGAAAAGCAACTTTTGGCGCCATTATCGGCATTTTTTCGTCTAATAATTAGACAATAATGACCGCTTTTCGATGATATTTCGTAACTTTGCACCATGATAAAGAAACAAGGAACGATATTGATTGTTGATGACAACCGCAACATTCTTACTACGGTGAGGATGCTACTGGAACCCATATTCGATGGCATCATCACCATCGCCAACCCTAACTCCATCCCAGCCAAGCTGAGAGAGGAGCATCCCGACGTAGTGCTGCTCGACATGAACTTCTCCAGCGGAATCAATTCGGGAAACGAGGGACTGTACTGGCTCAGGGAAATCAAGAGCCTCAGCCCGAAAACCGAGGTGGTGCTCTTTACCGCCTATGCCGACATCCAACTTGCCGTAACAGGCATCAAGGAAGGTGCCGCCGACTTCATCGTGAAGCCTTTTGAAAACGAGAAGATGATCCGTACGCTGGTAGAGGCTAGGGATAAGAACAAAGCTGTGGATAACGCTATTGGCAAAAAAGGTGGAAAACTTTGTGGAAAAGATGCACAAAGTGCTATGTATTGGGGAAATAGCGATGTTATGAACAATTTGAGAAGCATTGTGGAAAAAGTTGCCGCAACCGATGCAAACATCCTCATTACGGGCGAAAACGGAACGGGTAAAGAGGTGTTAGCCAACGAGATACATCGTTTATCCACAAGATGTGGAAAGAAAATGCTGCCTGTGGATATGGGAGCCATTACGGAAACCCTTTTCGAGAGCGAACTCTTCGGTCATGTAAAGGGTGCCTTTACCGATGCCAAGGTGGATAAACCGGGCAAGTTTGAGCTTGCCGACGGCAGTACCATCTTCCTGGATGAGATAGGAAACTTATCCTACAGTCTTCAGGCAAAACTCCTTACCGCCCTGCAACGCAGAAGCATCGTAAGAGTGGGCGGAAGCACGCAGATTCCCATCAACGTACGACTGGTTTGCGCCACCAACCGCAACCTGCAGCAGATGGTAAACGATGGCGAATTCAGAGAGGATCTGCTCTATCGCATCAACACCATCCATCTGGAATTGCCAGCCCTGAGACAGAGAAAATCAGATATCGTTCCATTGGCAGAAAGATTCCTCCGTCAATATGGCGATTTATATAATAAGGTGAATCTCCGTCTTTCGGAAGAAGCTGAGAAAAAACTTACCAGTTTGCCTTGGTACGGCAACATCCGTGAACTTCAGCACGCCATCGAGAAAGCCGTGATTCTATCTGATGGCGGAATGATTTCTGCCGAAGATATTGACGATGGAAACCAGCAGAGAAGAGAGAAACCCCTGGAAGAGGTTCAGACACTCGACGAGATGGAGAGCCGAATGATAGAGAAAACCATCAGGGAATGTGAGGGAAACCTGTCGGTGGTAGCTGCAAGGTTAGGTATTTCCCGCCAAACGCTTTATAATAAGATTAAGCGATATGGATTATAAACTAATTATAATTATCGTGCTTTTGCTCGTGGCTGTAGTGGGTTACATTCGCCTCTACCGCCACTATCGCCGGAACATCAAGAAGGTAACCTTCCTTTTTGATGCGATAGATAATGGGGATTTCTCCTTCAGTTTTCCTACGGAGAAGAGGTTTAAGGAGGATAAGATTCTGCATCAATCCCTCAACCGAATCAAGCTCTTCCTGCAACATACGAGAGAGGAGCAGATGGATCGGGAGAAATATTACGAGCAGATTCTGAATGCGGTGGATACGGGCATCCTGGTGGTGGATAGTCACGACAACATCCTGCAACATAATCAGGCTGCCCTCCGGTTGCTCGATACGGATGTGCTTACCCACATGAACCAGGTAAAAGGGAAACTAAAGGATGAACACTTGGCAAAACATGAGACGCAAGCCATGCTGAAAGACAAGCACGTGCGCATCATCGCCCTGAGCGACGTGAGCCACGAGCTGAGCAATCAGGAGGTAGATTCTTGGATCAAACTGATTCGTGTGCTGACCCATGAAATCATGAATACCATCACGCCGGTTACTTCGTTGAGCGAAACTCTACTTACCCGAGTTACAGAGGATAAAGACTTGAAGCAAGGCTTGGAAACCATCCACAAAACAGGAACCGAGCTGTTGGCTTTCGTCAACAACTATCGCCGCTTCACCCATGTTCCCCAGCCTCAGCCTACTCTCTTCTATGTGGAACCATTCCTGGAAAGAATGGCGCTGCTCTGCAACCACGAAGTAGAGATAGAAGTTTCTCCCAAGGATTTGCTGACCTACGCCGATGAGAGCCTCCTCTCTCACGTGGTAACGAATCTTCTGAAGAATGCCGTAGAAGCTTTCAACGGGCAGGAAAAGTTATCTGCAGAAAGAAACAAGCAAGATGGAAATGAGCAGGGTAGGAACAAGCAGGAATGTCGCTCCGCGGATTTGCAATCCGCGGCAAGCAAGAAGGCATTTATCCATCTCCAAGCCTACGCCAATGCCCAGGAATCCATCATCATCGACGTGAGCAACAACGCCGGTCTCATCCCCGAAGATGTAGCCTCCCACATTTTCATCCCGTTCTTCACCACGAAGCCGGAAGGAAGCGGAATCGGTCTCTCCCTCTCCCGCCAAATCATGCGAGTAAGCGGCGGCAGCCTCTCGCTCCATCAGGACAAGGCACAGGGAATCACCACCTTCCGCATCATCATCCCATAAAAAAGTATAATTTTGGGGAGGAAAGTTTGGCACTTTCGCTTTTTTACCATATCTTTGCCATTATAAAAGATTAAGCTTATGTCAACAGATGATAAGACCATATTAAAGATAAAAGATATAGCTAAATCTGCTATTCCTTCAGGAAGCAAGGCTATATTGTATGGATCAAGAGCGAGAGGTGATGCTCGTAACGATTCAGACTGGGACATTCTTATCCTTTTAGACAAAGACAAACTGGAACAAACAGACTATGACAAAGTAAGTTACCCGTTTGTCTTGTTAGGTTGCGACCTCGGAACAGAAATCAATCCCATTCTTTACACAAAGAAAGAATGGGAATCGTATAGCTTCACCCCTTTTTACGAGAATGTAAATCGAGACGGCATTAGTTTAATATAAAAGTTATGGATCAAGTAAACAAAGACACATTAATCAGTCTGCAAGTAGAAAAAGCCAAGCGCTTTTTAACTCAAGCAGATGAAATGGTTGAACTAAAGCATTGGGATTTAGCAGCCAATCGCTATTATTATGCCTGCTTCCATGCCGTACAAGCTCTATTCATAGCAAAAGGTGTTAATGCCCACACTCATGCCGGCATTAACACCCAATTCAGTTTACACTTCGTAAAGACTGGTATCGTAGATATCTCTTATGGCAGTTTCCTCGCCCGTATGTTCCAATTAAGGCAAAAAGCCGATTACAACTGCGCCTACGAAATTTCCGAAAATGACATCCTGGAAATTATTGGCTTATCACACGATTTTATAAAAGCCATATTAAACTTAGTCAAATAATTACTGATTGCCCTCCGCCTCTACAATCTGTCCATCAAACAGGCGGATGGTGCGATGGGCTATCTTGGCATCATGCTCATTATGCGTTACCATGACGATGGTGGTGCCCTCGTGGTTCAGCTCGGTAAGCAGATGCATTACCTCGGCTCCATTCTTGGAATCGAGGTTACCCGTAGGCTCATCGGCAAGGATGAGCTTGGGACCGAAGACCACAGCACGGGCGATAGCTACTCGCTGCTGCTGACCACCAGAAAGCTGATGAGGGAAGTGCTTGGCACGATGGCTGATGGCCATTCGCTTCATAATCGCCTGCACCTTTGCCTTGCGCTCCGCCTTCGGAATATTGAGGTAGGTAAGAGGAAGCTCGATGTTCTCCTCTACGTTCAATTCATCTATCAGATTGAAGCTCTGGAACACAAAACCGATTTCTCCCTTTCTCACATCCGTGCGCTCCTTTTCCTTCAAGTTTGCCACCTCGTGATTACCCAGGAAATATTTTCCCGATGTAGGATTGTCGAGCAAACCGAGGATGTTGAGCAAGGTGGATTTACCACAACCGGATGGTCCCATAATGGCAACAAACTCGCCGTCTTCTACTGTGAAAGATACATTATTTAAAGCAATCGTCTCCACATCTTCTGTGCGGAATGACTTGCAAAGATTCTCTACTTTTATCATTTCTTCTAATGTTTAATGTTTAATTTGGGCATACGCCCTTAAATCTGTGTCATCTGTGAAATCTGTGGGAGACTTATTCATCCTTGAGATATTTCACAGGATTACTATTCGCCACCTTGTAGCAGTTGATGACGACGGAAAGCCCGATGATGACGAGCAAGATGATGGTAACGCCGATAAACAGCAAAGGCGTCATCGTAATCTTCTCGCTAAACGACATGAGCCATTGTCTGGCTATCAGCCAAGCCCCCAAGTCGCCCACGATGATGCAAGGCAAGGCAATCTTCATGATGTCCTTCAGGAAGATGCGAAGAATATCCTTCACCTTCGCCCCGTTCACCTTCCTTATCGCTATCTCCTTACGGCGGCGGTTTACCTCATCACTCGTATAGCCCACCAATCCGAAGAGGGCGATAATCATCGTTACGATGCCGGCAACCAAGATTCCGTTGCGGAAATTAAGCTGGGAAGCATACTGTGCCTTGAACTCGGATTCATAATCATAAACGGTCACTTCATTATTCGGATACAGCGACTGCACCTCGTTCTTTAAGTCAGAGAGACTCTTTTCCGTCAAGTCATTAAACTTGACGAGCATACACCGATTAGCCCGACCATAGAAATAGACAAAAGGAGTAGCGTTCGTATCAGCATTCGACGTGCTAATCGTTCCATACCTCACATTCTTGACCACGCCACAAATCGTCATCGTTTCATCCTCATCACAATGAGAAGATACCCAAACCCTCTTACCTACGGCTCCATCTTTCCAATGTCCAAGTTTTACGAGCTTGTTAGCCAAGTTCTCGTCAATGATAATTTGTCGAGAACTATCATTACGCTCTGTGAAGAAAGATCCTTCTACAAACTCAACGTCCATCATCTTGAAGTAATTGTCATCCACTCCACCTGCATCATGAATGATTTGGATAGTACGCTTGTCGCCAGGCAAAGAAAGATTATTACCATTAAAGCTATAACTTTGCAAAGGAACACTATAGCAAGATGCCACCATATTGACATCAGGCATTCGCTTAATTTCCGATAGACATTGCGCTCGTTGGTCTTTCTCTAGTCCTTCTACAAAAACGAATGCCACCTTATCATACTTGTAACCAGGATTCAAGTTTACCATCATATTATATTGATTATTGACCACAAAGAGCAAGCTGAACAATAGCCCCGAAATGATAAACTGAACACCCAGCAAGATGAGCTTCCATTTCTTACGGTTCTCACTATACCCCCTGAAAGCAATCGCTACAGGTATCTTGCAGTAAAGCCAACCAGGCATCCACCCACCCACTAAAAGCACTAAGAGACAAATTGCTACCAATATCCAGCAACCTCGATTGAGCACCAAGACACTAACTGGGGCTGAAAGGAAATTCTCTACCGTTCCCTTGCTGAGAAATACTAAAATAGCTGCAAGAACAATCGACAAGCCAACATGTACCAACGCCTCGGAGAAGACAATGGCATGGATGTTCTTGGGTTCCGCTCCATAACATTTACGCACAGCCATCTCACGAGAACGCGTTACGAGATTACCCACGATGATGAGCAGGTAATTCATCACGGAAGTGAAAAGCAATACAAAAGCGATGATACCCATGATCCATCCCATCTTCTTGATGTAAGGGCTTTGCGTGTACATTTCGCTGAGAACGGTAAAGTCGTAATCTAATGAAATACCCGCTTTCTTCCATTCTTTCAACGGGAAGTGGTCTTGCTTCATCTTGTTGATATATGGATGAAGTTCACTTGGCTTATGCCCTTTTGACAATCGGATAAAAGACTGATAACAATCATTTCCAGTCCATTGCTGCCTTCCATCATAACCAAACATATCCCCGATACTACCCAATGACACCAACACTTGAAGAGAATGCCAAGAGGATCCCCATGGGAAACTCTCAAATACACCTCCGATAGTAAAGGTATGTCCAGGATAACTTGCCATCGTGAAATGCTTACCCACGACATTGCCGCCCATCTTCGCCGCTGTCTCTGAGTCTATCATGCAATAGAATGGACGAGAAAGGACTTCTTTTGCCTTGCCAATCGTTACCTTTTGGGGAAAGACATCAAAAAAACAGCTATCCGCCAATGCTATTTTACAAGAGATTGCATTTTGGTCTTCCATATTACATTGGAAATCTCCAATAAAAACAAGTCGTGTAGCAGCCTCCACAAATGGAGCATACTGTTTGATGCCCGGAGCTGTAGCTCCTGAGGTTTGGGCGAAATTGAAAGACTTATTGCCATCGTCTCCCGGCATCGTTCCCACTTCTGAAATCTGATACGTCCTCTCCCATCCTGGGAAATACGTATCGTAAGTCTGCTCGAAATAAATCTCGGCAATAATTACCGAACTGATTGCCAATCCGAGCGCCAGACACAAGATCTTCACGAAATTGTGCTGGCCCCTTCGAGGCAGATTCTTGAATGCGTTAATAATATGATTCATATCAAATATCCTGTTTCAAGGGCGTTAGCCCTATTTATCACTAATCACTAATCACTACTAATTAATCACTAATACATCATTATCCTTATAGGCTTCGTAGCCGCTAACGATGACTTGCTCGCCTGGCTCCAAGCCCTCTATCACCTCATAATACTGAGGATTCTGGCGACCGATGGTTATCTTGCGGCGATAAGCCTTCTTGCCACTCTTGTCTAATACAAAGATCCATTGACCGCCCGTTACACTATAAAACGTGCCTTTAGGGATAATTATTGCCTGCTTCGACTGACCGAGCTGCAAATCTACATAATAAGTCTGACCGGTTCGGATGTTGCCTGGGCGAACACCTTTGAAGATGAAGTCGATACGGAACCTACCATCTCTTACCTCGGGATAAACCTTGCGAACCTGCAGGAGATAATGCTTGCCGTTCTGGTCGAAGGTAGCAGTAAGTCCCGGTTTTACCCGGTCGATGTAATGCTCATCCACCTGCGCCTGCACCTTGAAATCGCTGAGGTCGTTGATGACTCCAATCTTCTGTCCTGCCTGTATGCTCTGCCCCAGCTCCACATCGAGCAAACCGATTTCGCCCGAAATGGTACTACGGATGTTCAGCTTCTCCTTGCGCTGGCGAACCAGCTGCACATTCTTCTGCATGGCTTCCAGATTATCGCCCATCTGATCCATCTGCGAACGGCGGAGCTGGGCATCCTTCTTCAATCGCTTGCTGATGAGCGCATGCTTCTTGACGGCAAGGTCGTAATCTTCCTTTGCCTTGAGATACTCCTCGCGCGAATTGAGTTCTTCCTTGTGCAACGCCTCCTGATGCTGATAGGAACGGCGCTTGGTAATGACATCCTGCGAAAGCGACAGTTCCTCGTTGCTATTGTTCAGACGGTCCTGTTCCATCGAAATCTGGGTATTGCGAAGCATGTCCTGCTTTTCGGCAAGTTCGCTTTCGGCATTCAGAATCTCCAGGTCGAGATTTGAATTGCTCAGTTTCACGATCACATCGCCCTTGTTTACGTGGGCACCTTCATCCACCACTTTCTCCAGAACGATACCGCCTTCCTCGGAACTGATCTGTACCACGGAGATAGGAACCACCTGTCCATCCACCGAAACATAATCGTTGAACTGCGCCTTCTCCACGGTTCCGATGCTCAATCCCTTCCTGTCCACCTTCAGGGTGGAAGAGAAATTGCTCAATCCCAACCAAATGAGGACTGCGATCAAAACCGCTCCTCCGCCAATCCATGCCCAATACTTGCGAGGCACGAGATATTTTTTCTTTTCTATTTTTATGTCCATAATTTTATGTATTCAAGTTTGCAAGAGCACTCCACACGCCCTGAAAGGGCAGAAGCTCCTAGCCCAGGGTAATACCCTGGGTTATCATGGCCGCAAGCCTGTCGCCCTGTAAGGGCAAAAGCTTTAAAATTCCAGGCAATATACAAAGCTTTTGCCCTTTCAGGGCGCCTTGCTGATTGTTATTATACCCAGGGTGTTACCCTGGGCTAGGAGCTTTTGGGCCTTCAGCCCGTACCTGAACCACTTGCGAAAGTTCTGTTATTTAATTAAATTTTCTCCCTGATAATAAGCAACCAGCCTCTGTTTGATAATGAGCAGCATCTGCATCTGGAGTTCCTTGATTCTGCTTTCCAGAAGCGTTTGGGCTGCGGTATGAAGATCGAAGGTGGAAAGCATTCCTTCCTCAAACTTCCGGCTCGACATGTGATAGGCGAGCGAATCGGAGGCCACCTTCTTCTGCATCTGGTGCAACTCCTTGGCGTAACCCTCTGCATCCATTACCGCCTGGGCTATCTGGTCGTGAAGCTTGCGCCTGGTTTCCTCCAGGTTCACCTGTGCCAGTTGCCAGTCGTTGCGTGCTTTCTTCACGCTGTGCCAGCGGTCGCTATTATAAATAGGTATGGAAAGGGTCAACGCGAGGTATTCGCCCTGGTTGTTGCGAAACTGCGAGGCAAACCCATCGTATTGCCCTTTCTGAGAGAGATTCTTATAATAGTTGGTCGAAATGCCACCACCGAGAGAGAGTGATGGCAGCAATCTGCCTTTTGCTATCTTGTAATCATACCGCGCCCGCTCCACTTCGTATTCTGCCGACTTCAAATCGGGAGAAATATGCTGGAAGCCCTGGTAAACGGTTTCGTAGTTTACTCCAGATTCAGAAACCTCTTTATTATCAGACGTTAACTTCAAATTCTGCTCCTCTTTAATCAGAATTTTCAGTTCCTCATCCACCGGAAAATTCATCGCCGATTTCAAGGCAAGCAGACTCTGTTTTGCCACATTCTCCTGATGCGTAAGATTGTATTCATCTTCCGCCACCTGCGATTCCATCTGCACTACATCCGGGCGCCCTTTTTCGCCCAGTTCATACAGGCGCTTCATCTTAGCCAGCATCCGCTTGCTTTCGTTCAGTTTCTCGCTTGCTATCCGAATGCTTGCCTCAGCATAGGCAGCATCCACATATTTCTGCATCACGTCGATGGCACGGTCGTTCTGAATTTTCTGCATCGCCGTGGCTGAATAATCCCGGCTCAGCTTAGCCTGCTTCAAGGCGTTGATGGTAGCGAAACCATCGAAGACATTCAGTTCGGCATAAAGCTGATAATAGTTGTTGAATGTCGTTACATTATTATAAGTATTGGTTTCCGGGTCGATGTTTCGTCCCCAGGCATACTGTCCCTGCACGCCGCCCGTAACGGTAGGCAGGAATCCTGCCACAGCATGCTGGTAATCCTGCTTGCGTTGGCGGGCGTTTACCACCTCCCGCTTCACCTCCGTGGCGTGCTCCACGGCGTATTTCATACAGTCGTCAAGGCTCCAGCTCTGTGCCGAGGCACCAGCCGCCCAGACCAACCATCCTATCAATATTCCTATTCTTTTCATAATCTTCTTCATTTTGGCATGATTAGGACAAGAGCCGTGCCAAAACAGCATTTCTTCTGATAATCAAACCATTAAATAAAAACCCTCATTAAACAAACTGTCCAACAATTAGACACCACCGTCTAATTGTTGGACAGAAACCGCAGATCAAAGCTAATCATTCGAAACCAAAAATCAAAGCTGATCATTTACCGCATCCACCACTTGTCCATCAAACAGATTGATGATGCGACTGGCGTAGGTAGCATCGTGCTTGGAGTGCGTCACCATCACGATGGTGGTTCCCTCTTCGTTCAGTTCGCTGAGCAACTGCATCACCTCCATACCATTCTTGGAATCGAGGTTACCCGTAGGCTCATCGGCAAGGATGATGCTAGGCTTGCCCACCACGGCACGGGCGATGGCAACCCTCTGCTGCTGACCGCCCGAAAGCTGATGAGGATAATGCTTGGCACGATGGCTCAGCTTCACCTTTCTCAGAATTTCGAGCACACGCTCCTTGCGCTCCGCCTTCCCCACTCCGAGGTATTTCAGCTGCAAATCCACATTTTCCTCAACGGTAAGTTCATCGATGAGGTTGAAGTTCTGAAACACGAAGCCGATGCGACCCTTGCGATAGGCGGTACGCTCACGCTCCTTCAGATGGCCCACTTCCTCGTTATTCAACCAATACTTGCCTTCCGTAGGACTATCCAACAAGCCCAGGATGTTCAGCAAGGTTGACTTACCGCATCCCGAAGGACCCATGATGGCGATAAACTCACCATCTTCTACCTCTATGTTTACGCCGTTCAGGGCGATGGTTTCCACCTCTTCCGTGCGGAATATTCTAGTTAAATTCTCTGTTCGTATCATCGTTAGAAATCTTTTTTAAAGTTTATGACTCATTATTCAGCCTTGATGCTGTCTATCGGATTTGACATCGCCGTACGCAGGGTGCAGCCGATAACCGAAACAAAGGCTATCAATAAAGTAAAGATGGCGCCAGCCAGCAACACCCACCAAGGGAAGGAGATGCGATGGACGAAATCCATAAGATAAGTCTGCATCAGCTTCACGCAGATAGGGATGGCGATGACCACAGCCACCAGCGAACTGACGAGGAATCTCTTAGCCAGTTGCCAAGCCGCATCCCCAATCGAAGCACCCATCACCTTGCGCAGGGCAATCTGGCGCTTCTGCTGGTTGCCGTAATAAACCGACATTCCGAAGAGACCCAGGGCAGAAATCAGGATAGAAATGCTCATGAATGTGATGATGAGCACCATCATATTATGCTTGTCCTTGAGATTATTCTTCAAAGTATCATCCATATACTCCGCCTCCATTTCCGCAGGAACGCCCATCAGTTCCTTAGCCACCTGCTTGCAGGTACTCCGGATAGCCTGCAGCGCCTGGGCATGATCGCCACGGGTTTTCACCAGAACAGCCCATCCGCCCTGCTGCGGGGTGATGACTCCAATGGCATTATGCTCTGTTTTCTCATTCTCGCTCAACGCATCTCCACTATGGTAATCGGCAATCACGCCGCACACCTCGTATTCGTGTTTTCCGTTTTCCAGTCTCATTCCAAACCACGGCTTGTGGGCAGAAACGCCATAGGCACGCTTCGCATCTTCCGTTACCCAAATCTTGCCATAGGCTGGTTCGCAATACTGTTCAATCACCCTGATTCCCAGCATCTTCATCGCCGTGGAATCAGCCAAGAACATACGGAGCATTCCTATCAGTTTTTCGTTGTCATCTTGCACGCCATTTTTCCAGCTGCTGATAGGATTGGCGTTGCCGTAAGTTGCCTCTTCCACCTCTGGAAGCGCTTTCAGACGGTTTTTGAGAATAGACATCTTCTCCGGCGAACCATCCAAGGAAGAAAAGATGGAAACAATATCCTTCGTCTGATAACCCAACGGCAAATCGGCAAGATGCTTCATCTGGAGCATCATCGTTATCGCCATGACTACCAGCGTGATACTGATGACGTTCTGGGCTACGATAAATATCTTGCTGAACCACATCTTGCTGCGCATGCGGATGGTTCCCTTCACCACATCTATCGGATTGAAACGGGAAACCACGATGGCAGGAAGGATTCCCGCAAAGATGGAGATGATGACGTAAGCCAACGGCAGGAACCACAGAAGGTCGAAGGAATGGAACAGGTCGATTTTCGTATCCAACA
The DNA here is from genome assembly GCF_002224675.1 of Segatella copri. Classification (GTDB taxonomy): domain Bacteria; phylum Bacteroidota; class Bacteroidia; order Bacteroidales; family Bacteroidaceae; genus Prevotella; species Prevotella copri_U. The sequence continues at coordinate 150,547 of NZ_NMPZ01000005.1, forward strand.
TAGAATTGAACAACGGAATGAATGCCCAGGAAATCAACAAGCCCAGCAGGAAGCAGACTGCCGTGAAGAGCGCCGACTCCTTGAGATAACGCAGCATCACGCCCCCTACCGATTCACCCAGCAGTCTTCGAGTAGCCATCTCCTTCGCACGGTTGCCAATCTGAGCCACCGTAAGATTGATGTAGTTGAACAAGGCAGAAAGCAGCAGAACCAGCGCCACTACCAGGAGGATATTCACGAGAGTACGATTGCCATGCTTGAAAATAGCGACACTATCAGCCGTAAAATGAATCTGGTCCCATCTTACAAACTGGCAACCCCACATAAAGCTGACTCCATCCGAATCCTTCTTCCATCCCTTCCAGTAGTTCATGTATTTGCCGAGCAAGGTCTGTCTCACTTTTTCCGGGTCAGCATCCTTTGCCAGTCGCGCCACCGTAGTGCAGGAACCAAACTGATCCATCGGCTGAGCCTCAGCTTCTATCAGTTTCATCGACACGAAAATATCGTATGGGTTAAGAAGGTCCTCACGGTCGAAATCCTCCATGATTCCCACCACCTTGAGTTGCAGCTTACCGCATTGGATGGTACGGCCGATAGGATTGGCGTTGCCGAAGGCTTTCTTGGCAAAAGATTCCGAAACCATTGCCTGATGAGCATCCGAAAGGAGATGATCAGGCGCACAACCACGGCATTTGTAACCCATAAACTGGGAGAAGTTCGGGTCGATAGCCAGATATTTTGCCTCATAATACTGTCCATCTATCATGGCTCCCTGCGGAGCATAATATTCACCAAATCTTGTCCATCCCTTGATTTCCGGGATGGAAGGAAAGAACTCCTTGGCTGTGCCCCAGGTCATTCCGAGATAATCGCCGGAACCTGCTACATAGAGTTCCTTCGCCTGTTTCAGATTCGTTCCCACACGATACTCTGCAGTAGCGTAGGAAACGAGAATCAGCACAAAAGCCAGTGCCACCGAGAGGCCCAAGGCCTCTATGGTGGCATAAAGCTTGTTGCGTGATAAGAATTTCACATAACTTTTCATCATATACTCATTTATTTTTTTGTTTCACTAAAATCAAACGATAAAGGAAGAATAGCAGTTCCCTGTTTTCGTTAGCTGCTGCAAAGTTACGGCTTCTCCCGTTTTCTGCCAAGATTTCCGGCAGCCCGGAAGGTGGATTGTATGAAATTCATACACTCTATTGTATGATTATCACACAACAGCCCCGTTTTTGTTTGTCGTTTCGGGAAAAAAGCGTACTTTTGCAAACAAAAAAATAAAGATATGAAATATGGAACCCTTCTTGTCATCGACGATAATCCGTCGATACTCACGGCGCTGAAGATCTGTCTGGGTAATACGTTCGAACGGATTCTCACCCTGCCCCGCCCCGATACCGCCCCCATGTTGCTGCAACAGGAGCAGGTAGATCTCATCCTGCTCGACATGAACTTCTCACTTGGCGTAAACAGCGGTCAGGACGGCTTGCTCTGGCTCCGCACCTTCCGCCGGCTCCATGCCCACATCCCCGTGGTGCTCATCACCGCCTTTGCCGACGTGCAGCTAGCCATCAAGGGATTGAAAAGCGGAGCCGCCGATTTCGTCACCAAACCCTGGGATAATGACGAACTCATCAGAACCCTAAAAGATGCCATCGACCGAAGCCAGGAAGTGGAGACTCTGGAGAGCATCGAGACCACTCATATCCACAAGGTGGTGGATCAATGCCACGGCAACATCTCTCGTGCCGCCGAACTGCTCGGCATCACTCGCCAAACGCTTTATGCCAAGCTCAAGCGATAATTCTTTATCACAATCATTCATGATTATAAACATCTGATATGAACACCATTTTCCACATATATATAATAGGTATCATACTCCTCGTCATAGGAGGTATCATCTATCTCGTCTTGCGTCACCAGCGCAACCTGAAGAGCCGTGCCTTCTTGATGCAAGAGACTATTCGCAATGGCGATTACTCCTTCCGCCTATCCACCAAGGGATTACTCTTTGGAGAACGAGCCTTGCAGCAAGCCCTCAACGACATGGAGAACGACATCGGCAGACTGGTGGCGCAGCACGAGGTGGAATCTTGGCAAAGGCTAACCCGTGTGCTCACCCATGAGATTATGAATGCCACCGCCCCCATCTCCAGCATCTGCCAAGCCTATCTTAGCAATCCCGACATCCAAGGTTCGTCCTATGAGGAAGGCATCCGAGCCATTCGAGATACCAGCAAATCGCTCACCAGTTTTGTGGACAGCTACCGCAAGCTCACCCAGCTACAAAATCCTGTCATCGAGAACATTCCACTCAAGGATTTCGTGGAAGGCATCAAGCCGCTCTATCCTCAGATAGAATGGCACATCCATATCCCCGAAGATGCCACCTGGTCTGCCGACAAGAACATGCTGCGCCAGGTATTTATCAATCTGACCAAGAATGCCATCGAGGCTCACGCCTCAGCCATCGACATTCGATGCTTCCACAAACATCCAGAGAACATCGAGAGTTCACAATTCTCAGGCATCTATTTCAGCAACAATGGCGACCCCATCCCTGCCGATGTGGCAAAGGAGATGTTCATCCCCTTCTTCTCCACCAAGCCATCAGGTTCAGGCATCGGCCTCTCCATCTCCCGCCAGATGCTGATGATGCAATCCATCAATCTCTCCCTTGCCGAGCACAATGTGGCAGGCTATCATGTAACATTCCGGATGGAATGAAATATATAATAAAGAAGATGAAACAAAAACTTTTGGTGGTTTCAAGGCTTTTATGTACTTTTGCAAGCGAAACTTACAAATAAAATAATAACATACAATATGAAGAATCTAAAAACAATTATCTTTACCGCTTGCGCCCTGTTCTCACTCGGCGCAGTAGCCTCAACCGAGCATACCACCGTGCAGGGCGACCATGGCAAACTCGATGTAGTCATCCAGCGTCCAGACAATGATGCAGCCAATGGCAACGGAAGCCAAGCAAATGCCAAAGCGAAGGCAGGCAAGAAGACTCCGCTCCTCGTGCTCTGCCATGGATTTGGCGGCAATAAGGAGGGAAAACTCTTCGACTGCCTCGTAGACAGCCTCAACAAGAAAGGCATTGCCGTGATCAGATTCGACTTCAATGGCCATGGCAAGAGCGAGGGAAAATTTGAGGATATGACCGTACTGAATGAGATAGAAGATGCCAAATGCATCTTGCGCTATGCCTCCTCGCTGCCTTGGGTGAGCAAGATTGCGATGGGCGGCCACTCACAAGGTGGCGTGGTTACAGCCATGACCAGCGGACAGCTAGCCGCACAAGCTGACAAGGATATCAAGAAGATACAAGCCGTGGTGCTCCTTGCCCCTGCCGCCGTACTCCGTGACGATGCCCTGCGTGGCAATACATTCGGCAAGATGTACGACCCCAAGAATCCTCCAGCCAAGATAGAGATGTGGGACGGCAAGGCCCTGGGTGGCAACTATATCCGCACAGCCACCACTCTGCCTATCTACGAGACGGCCAAGAACTACCACGGAGCCGAGTGCATCCTGCATGGCGATGCCGACCGAGTAGTGCCTTACACCTATGGTCAGCGTTTCCACTATCTGAACAAGAAGAGCGAATGGCACTTGATGACCGATGCCGACCACGGATTCGGCGGTCAGGAAGAGCAAGCCGCTCATATCGCCAGCAATTTCTTGGCTAAAGTTTTGAAGTAAAACATCCATTTACTAGCAATAGCATAAAAGTCCTTAACATATAGTACAATCCACTATATGTTGAGGGCTTTTTATTTTTTTAGCAAAATAATTATGGCTATTTGTGGATAATTGTTTATTTTTGCATTGTCATTACGACAAAAGCATTATTAGATAAATCATTAAGTAAGTTATAACAGAAAATATAAAATAACACATTAAACTTTACAACAAAACGAATGATGACAATAGAAGAATACAGAGCTGCCATCTTACAGGCACTGCTCGATGCTAAGAACGAAGACGGTACTCCTGCGCTCAGCGAGAAGGAAGCTACCGAGGCTCTCAATGGATTTACCGACGATGAGCTGCAAGATGGTATCCTTTGGAATACACCTCAGGACGTGGCAGACATCATCCTCGAAGGTTAAGAGATACCAAGCAAGAGCCTACGCAGATGAGATATTTTTATGTATTGTGCAAAGAAACAAGTCGTTTTCTTTGCACAATCCAATTATTATTTGTAAATTTGCAGCCGATTAAGCGATAAGGGTAACTATTTTCCCCTCATCGACAAGCTATAAATAAATAGATTTTTTACCGGTAAAAAAAGATATAAAGATAATGAAGATAGAAAACGAAATCATCAGCTCTGTCATCGCGGCGGTGAAGGAGCTTTATGGTCAGGACGTACCTGAAAAGATGGTAGCCCTGCAGAAGACCAAGAGTAATTTCGAAGGTAACCTTACCCTCGTCGTATTCCCATTCCTCAAAATGTCGAAGAAGACTCCTGAGAGAACTGCACTCGAGATTGGTGACTACCTGAAGGAGAACTGCGCTAACGTTATCGCAGACTTCAACGTGGTTAAGGGTTTCCTCAACCTTTCTATCGCTCCTGCCGCTTGGGTAGGACTCTTGAACACCATCAACGCTGACCCTAAGTTCGGCGAGAAGCCTGTTACTGAGAATAGCCCGCTCGTCATGATCGAGTACTCTTCTCCTAACACCAACAAGCCTCTCCACCTCGGTCACGTGCGCAACAACCTGCTCGGCTGGTCATTGGCTCAGATTATGGAGGCCAACGGCAACAAGGTTATCAAGACAAACATCGTTAACGACCGTGGTATCCACATCTGTAAATCTATGCTCGCCTGGCTCAAGTGGGGCAATGGCGAAACTCCTGAAACTTCCGGCAAGAAGGGCGACCACCTCATCGGCGACTACTATGTAGCCTTCGACAAGCACTATCGTGAGGAAATCGCAGAGCTCAAGGCTCAGTACATGAAGGAGGGCATGGAAGAAGAAGCTGCCACAGAGAAAGCAAAGGCAGAGGCTCCATTGATCAAGGAGGCTCACGAAATGCTCGTGAAGTGGGAAAACAACGACCCTGAAGTTCGCGCTCTCTGGCAGAAGATGAACAGCTGGGTTTACGCTGGCTTCGATGAGACCTACAAGATGATGGGTGTAGGTTTCGACAAGATATATTATGAGTCAAATACTTACCTCGAGGGTAAGAAGAAGGTAGAGGAAGGATTGGAGAAGGGTCTCTTCTTCCGCAAGGACGATAACTCTGTATGGGCAGACCTCACCAACGAGGGTCTCGACCAGAAGCTCCTGCTCCGTTCTGACGGAACTTCTGTTTATATGACTCAGGACATCGGTACTGCCGACCTCCGCTTCAAGGACTTCCCTATCGACAAGATGATCTACGTAGTAGGTAACGAGCAGAACTACCACTTCCAGGTGCTCTCTATCCTGCTCGACCGTCTCGGCTTCAAGTGGGGTAAGGACTTGGTTCACTTCTCTTACGGAATGGTAGAGCTGCCTAACGGTAAGATGAAGAGCCGCGAGGGAACCGTAGTAGATGCAGATGACCTGATGGCAGAGATGATCAAGGATGCCCGACAGACAAGCGATGAGCTTGGCAAGTTCAAGGACATGAGCGAGGAAGAGCGCCAGGAGATTTCACGCATCGTGGGTCTCGGAGCGTTGAAGTACTTCATCCTCAAGGTAGATGCCCGCAAGAACATGCTCTTCAACCCAGAGGAGAGTATCGACTTCAACGGTAACACAGGTCCTTTCATCCAGTACACCTACGCTCGTATCCGCAGCATCATGCGTAAGGCTGCTGCCGAGGGTATCGAAATTCCTGCAGAGTTGGGCGCTGATGCTCCTATCAACGAGAAGGAGATCGACCTCATCCAGAAAATGAACGACTTCGCTGCTGCCGTAGCCGATGCTGGCAACAACTACAACCCTGGTGGCATTGCCAACTACTGCTACGAGCTGACCAAGGAGTTCAACCAGTTCTATCACGACTACAGCATCCTGAATGCTGAGAGCGAGGCAGAGAAGATTACCCGCCTGGTTCTCGCAGCCAATGTTGCCAAGATTCTGAAGAATGGTATGGCTCTGCTCGGCATCGAGGTTCCAGAAAGAATGTAAAATTTTAGGTAATTAGAAGTTATCAGGAGTATAGCACTCCTGAAAAACTTCTCAAGATATAATTAACCTACAATTTAAAAAATGAATATTGACTATTGACAAATAATGAGCATCCCCAGAGCCAGACTTTGGGGCTTGCTCATTTCTTTTTTATATAGGTCAGTAATACCAATACAGAACTCTCGTATGCGGTTCAGTAAAACACAAATCATCTATCAAATAAATAAAAGAAACGCAAATGAGTAAAATGCCAGTAAATCCTCCTTCATGGAGAAACGATACAGTCTTGCCTTTGCCCAATGAGGTGAAGGCGAACGCCTGGGCTGTGGATGCAGCCTGCTCCGGAAATCCCGGTCCGATGGAATATCAATGCATTGACCTTCAGACTGGTGCACAGGTTTTCCACTATGGTCCTATCCACGGCACCAACAATATCGGCGAGTTCCTCGCCATCGTCCACGCCCTCGCTCTGATGGCCCAGAAAGGCATTACCGACAAGGTAATCTACAGCGACAGCGTAAATGCCCAGCTCTGGGTAAACAAGAAACAATGCAAGACCAAGCTGGAGCGCACTCCTCAAACCGAGCAGCTCTATCAGGTCATCGCACGTGCCGAAAACTGGCTCCGCACCCACCCCATCACCGTACCTATCTTTAAATGGGAAACGAAGAAATGGGGCGAGATTCCTGCCGATTTCGGAAGAAAAGGATAAGACTTTTTACGTAAAACCGATGTAACTGCGACAGTACTTACAAGCAACAGCGATAATACTTACAAGGCGCAAGCAGGCACCGGTCATCAATGAAGCCCCCAAAAGGACTGGGGCTGTTTATTTCTAACAGTATGGTTGAAACGGGCTGAAAGCCCAAAAGCTCCTAGCCCAGGGCATCGCCCTGGGTATAATAGCAATCAATAAGACGCCCAGTAAGGGCAAAAGCTTTGTTTACTGCATGGTTCTTTGAAAGCTTTTGCCCTTACAGGGCGACGGGTTTGCGTTCATAATTACCCAGGGCGATGCCCTGGGCTAGGAGCTTCTGCCCTTTCAGGGCGTATTGGGTAATTTCAACCATACAGGTCGGTTTATTTTATCCTCCAAGATACGAAAATACAAAAATTATTTGGAGGTTTCAGGAATTAATCGTAAATTTGCACCAAATCTAAACAGATTCATAACTAGCTAACTTGTAATTATTAATAATTCAACCAGACAATGAAACAAAAACATTTATTTTGGGGAGCTGCGGTTGCATTAACCTTCCTCTTCAGCGCATCAGCTATTGCACAACCTAGACACACCAAGAAAAAGGTGAAGAAGGTGGTGGAGACCAAAGTTGACGTCTGTCCATTTACCGACAAATGGGTAGAAGACGAGACTAAGTTTGCGGATCGCAAAGAAAAAGCCCATGCTACTTTCGTGCCTTATTCTTCTACTGCTTCCATGCAGCAGGACGATTACTTCAAATTCCCATGGCTAACTCCTAAGCACGCCAACTATCTCCTGCTCAACGGAAAGTGGAAATTCCACTACACAGCCGACTGGAAGCAGGGCAAGCCTGAGAAGGATGATTTCTGGGCAGACAACGCCGATGTTTCTTCATGGAAAGAACTCCAGGTGCCTCTCAACTGGGAGATGGCTGGATACGATGTGCCTGTATATAATAATGTGGGCTATCCTTTCGAGAACAAACCGCCGTTCATCACAGCCTTCAAGGATAATTTCGACAAGAATCCGGTAGGTTCTTATCGCCGTAACTTCAACCTGCCTGAGGGTTGGGAAACAGGCAAGCGTGTGTTCCTGCACTTCGACGGTGCCTGCAGCGCCATCGTGGTTTGGGTAAACGGAAAATATGCCGGCTATTCACAGGGTGCCAATACCGATGCTGACTTCGATGTTACCAACCTCGTCCGCAAGGGCGACAACAACGTATCAGTCCGCGTTTACCGCTGGAGCGACGGTTCTTACCTGGAGGGACAGGATATGTGGCACCTCGGTGGTATTCACCGCGACGTTTATCTCGTAGCCACTCCAAAGACTTTCGTGGCAGACCATTACATCACATCTGCCCTAAACAGCGACTATACATCAGGCAACCTGAATGTTGACCTGACCATCGATAACGCAGCCAAGGAGAAATCTGAGAAGACGCTGGAGATTGAACTCCTCGACCCAGAGGGCAAGTCTGTTGCCAAGCAGTCTGCTCAGGTAGCGATGACTGCCAAGGATGCTCAGAAGAACTGTCGCCTTAGCATCGACAACCTCACCGGTCTGAAGGCTTGGACCTCAGAGCAGCCTAATCTCTATACCGTTATCGTTCGCCAGAAGACTGGCGACCAGGAAGAGATGGTATTCTCTACCAAATACGGCTTCAGAGAGGTGACCATCAAGGATAAACTGGTTTATGTAAACGGCAAGCGAGTATTCTTCAAGGGTGTTAACACCCAGGATATTCACCCACTCTATGGTCACGCCATCGACGTGGAAACCATGCTTCGCGACGTAATCCTGATGAAGCAGGCTAACGTGAACACCGTTCGTACCAGCCACTATCCTCGTCAGGCTAAGATGTATGCGATGTTCGACTACTACGGATTATACTGTATGGATGAGGCTGACGTAGAGTGCCACAACAACCAATCTCTCTCAAACAACCCTACATGGCGCGCAGCCTACGTTGACCGCACAGAACGTATGATATTGAGAGACCGCAACCATCCTAGCGTGGTATTCTGGTCACTCGGTAACGAGTCGGGCGGTGGCGACAACTTCCAGGCTACCTACGATAAGGTGAAGGAGCTTTTGCCTGGTCGCGACGCTTGGGTTCACTACGAGGGCTACAAGCACGGTGCCAAGTACTCCGACTTCGGTTCAGACATGTATCCAAGAATCGAGGTGGTGAAGAAGCAGATGGATGGCCTCAACAACAAGCCTTACTTCATCTGTGAGTATGCTCATGCAATGGGTCAGGCTGTAGGTAACCTGCAGGAATACTGGGATCTCATCGAGGCAAGTACAGGTATTATCGGTGGCTGCATCTGGGACTGGGTTGACCAGGGAATCTACGATACACGCCGCATCCGCAAGGGTCTTCCTCTGAAGGATCCTAAGACCGGACTCCACTACTACACATCCGGTTACGACTATACCAAGATGAACAACGGTTACAGAGGATTCCAGGGCGACTTCATGAGCAACGGTATCATTACTCCAGGCAGAGAGTGGACGGCTAAGCTCACCGAGGTGAAGTATGTTTATAGAGACGTGAACTTCGAATCTTTCTACAGCCGCGTACTCACCTTGAAGAACAAGTGCGCATTCACCAACCTGGCTGATATCTATAATCTCAGCTACGAGGTGCTCCGCAATGGCGTTTCTGTAGAGAAAAACCAGGTGGCTATCCCATCTGTATTGCCAGGCAAGACCTGCGATATCAACATCCCATACACCACCGCTGTAGATGATAAGGCAGAGTATGTCATCACCTTCAGCCTCGTTCTGAAGAAGTCAACTTCCTGGAGCAAGCAAGGTTATGAGATGGCTCAGCAGCAGTTCAAGCTTTCTGCAGAGAATGTAGCAGGCACATCTGTAGCCGACCCTACCTTCGTACAGAAAGACCATGGCAAGTTGCCAGCTATCCAGGAGAAGGGCAAGCTGAAGGTGAAGGATAACACCATCACCGGCAAGGATTTCAGCATCACATTCGCAGAGGATGGAACCATCGCCAACTGGACTTATCGCAATACTCAGCTCGTTCAGCCTAACGCTGGTCCTGACTTCAACGGTTTCCGCCGCATCGCCAACGACAACGTGAACCTGGGTGCTACAGGTGGTGTTGCCGAGAACGAGAATAAGGAAGAGGGTGCACTCACCGGCAAGAAAATGATGGTGAAGGCTCCTAAGAAGCAGGGCAAGAACGTGGTTGTGGAAACTGCCGTTACCAACGGTAAGGATACTCACCAGATTGCTTACATCATCTATCCTAACGGAACCGTGGATATGAAGGTAACTACCAACAATTCTTCTGAGGAAACCCGAAAAATTGGTATTGCCATGCAGTTTGCTCCAGGTTTCGAGAATGTGGAGTATTATGCCAAGGGTCCTTGGAGCAACTACATCGACCGCCAGAGAGGTTCGTTGTTAGGTTTGTACAAGACCACCGTGGATGGCATGTTCGAAGAGCAGAGTGCTCCTCAGACCATGGGCGACCGCCAGGGCTTGCGCCAGTTGACACTCGACAACAACAGCACGAAGTTGCAGATTACCACCGAGGGCATGGTAGCCTTCTCGTTGTCTCACTTCGATGATGCCCAGTTCAACTACGATGTATTCTATGGTGGCAAGCATCCTTACGACCTGGTACGCTCTAACCAGATTTTCGCTCACTTCGATTTCTGGCAGCGTGGCATCGGTAACCGCAGCTGTGGTGGTGACTCTTGTCTGCCACAGTACATGACTCCAACAGGAGCTCATGAGTTCACCTTGCGCTTCACTCCGATGGCGAAATAAGGAAAAAGAATAAGATATAAAAAAAGTGGGTGCTACACGAATTGTTGTAGCACCCACCTTTTTTATATTGTATGATGTTTGAATGTTTAGTAATCCTGGATGTAACCCTTGGTAAACATATCATACGACAGGGCTTCCAGTTCAGCGAGCGTCATGTGCTCCACAGAATGCTCTATCTTGCGAATCAACTCGTCTCGCTTGAAATCATCGTTATCGCTCAGGCGCGATGTAAATCTATTGCTCATACTCGTTCGTAATTATTTATTATATTATTATCATACACCTCATGGTTGATTAACCGGATGTTATGAGGAAGCTTTGGTGCTGCTGTTCCGGCAGTTACCACGTTTTCCACAGATGTGGATAAAGATGTTTCTACCCTGATTTCATCCCATAATCCGGCATCGAGGAAAGCCTGATGGGTGATGGCACCACCTTCTACTATCAGCGATTGCACCTTATTATTATATAGGTACTGCATCATCTGCTTCAATACCTCTTCCTTACCCTTGGAGAAATCCAAACCCTCGAAACAAGGATGATGGCGGTCGATGACCAGTCGCATCGGATCCTTGCCGCTCCAGTCTCTTACGTTGAGCTGGCTATGGTCACGCTCATCGGTGATTCTACCCACCAGGATGGCATCGTTCTCGGCACGAAGCTTATGCGAAAGCATCTTGGTAAAAGGCGACGAAATCGCCATTCCCTGATAATTATTATCCAGAAAACCATTCGCAGTCTGCGCCCATTTCAGGATGATGTATGGTCGCTGATGGGTATTGAAGGTGATGAAGCGCTTGTTCAGTTCGAGGCATTCCGACTCCAGAACGCCTACTGTTACCTCGATTCCTGCCTCGCGAATCTTCTGGATTCCACGCCCCTGAACCTTGGCAAAAGGATCCACGCAGCCACAGACACATCTCCTTACACCTTTTCTTACGATAAGGTCGGCACAAGGAGGCGTCTTGCCATAATGAGAACAGGGTTCGAGACTCACGTAGATGGTGGCTTCCTTCAGCAGATGCTCATCTTCGGGCTTCACAGAAGCAAAGGCATTGACTTCAGCGTGCCCCTCACCACATCTTACATGATAGCCCTCTCCGATGATTCTGCCCTCTTCGCTCACGATGACGGCGCCCACCATCGGATTAGGCTTCGCATTCTGCCTACCGTTCTTCGCCAACTGCAGGCAGCGGCGCATGAACATTTCATCTATCTCCTGCTGGCAAAGCGGTTCGCCCGTCAGCGGATTCTGAAAAGATACTTTATTTTGTTCCATATCCTATTTTTCTTCGTTTTTCTTACTCATTTTCGATAAAATGTCGTACCTTTGCTCTCAAATCAAATTGCAACAAGCAATATCAAATCGCAACAAGCAATATCAAGATGAAAACGTATCAGCAACTTTGGCAATCCCTCACCCCACTTTATGATGCTGGCGAAGCACAGGCTATCGTCCGCACCGTGCTTGATGTGAAGTACGGAATGACTCTGACCGACATTATCGGCGGCAAAGTTAATGAATTATCCGCAGACGAGGGCAAAAAACTCGAAGAAATTGTCTATAGACTGCAAAAAGGCGAGCCAGTGCAGTACGTGCTGGGGCAGACCGACTTTGCAGGAAGAACCTTCCATGTAGAGCCGGGCGTGCTCATCCCAAGACCAGAGACCGCCGAGCTTTGCCAATGGATTGCGGAAACACAGAACGAGAACTTGAAAAAAGAAGAGGCAATTATCAGAGAAGAATTTAACATCAGCCCTGACGTTGCCCTTGAAGACGTAAACTTGTTTGAGGGAAAAGGATGGTTCAAACGCAAATATTCACGTTTGAGATTCCTCATCAAAATGGTACATTGTTATAAAAAAGCTAGACATACTAAACTAGCCTCTCCTCGACCAAGAATCATGGATCTCTGTACCGGCTCTGGCTGTATTGCCATTACCATAAGCCTTGACATTCCAGATTCAGAAGTATTAGGAATAGACATTTCCGACTCTGCCTGCAATGTTGCCACAAAGAATGCCAAGCAGTTAGCGTCCAAAGCTATCTTCAAAAATGTCGATATCTTTGACTTGCTTGAAATGTGTAAAACAAACAGAGAAGAACATTTTAAAGCAGACATCATCGTGAGCAATCCTCCTTATATCTGCGAAAAGGAGAAAGCAGATATGGAGAAAAACGTCCTTGATTACGAGCCCGATCTCGCCCTCTTTGTTCCCGATGAAGATCCACTGAAGTTCTATCGAGCTATCGCCGAGTTCGCTTCAACAGAATTGCGAAGCTGGGGCATGCTCTATTTCGAAATCAACCCTCTTTACGAAAAGGAGACAAGAGAAATGCTCGAAGGATTTGGCTTCAAGAATATTGAAACCAAAGAAGATGCTTTCGGAAAGAAGAGAATGATGCGAGCTATGAAATAGTCTATTAGATAAGCGGATTGCAAATCCGCAAAATAATAGGGTCGAACATTTTTTGACGCCGGATTGCAAATCCGGCGGAACGCCTAACGGAAGACAACGCCTAACGGAAGACAACGCCTGGTGATTCCAGAAAATCCACCGCCAGGCGTCCCTGCGGATTTGCAATCCGCAGTAAAAAAAGGTTCGACCTATCAAAACCGGAGGATTTGTAATCCTCCCAATAAAACATAAATGCATTATGGAATATTATAACAACTCCAAGCGCCCCAAGAAGCCGATGACAGAGCAGCAGGCACTCCTGAAGCTCACCACTCTCTGCACACAAGCCGAACATTGCTCGCAGGAAATGCTCGACAAGATGAAGAAGTGGGAACTCCCAGAGGATGCCATCGCCCGAAATATGGAATTCCTGACCCAGAAGAAATTCATCGATGACGAGCGATTCACCCGCTTCTTTATCAACGACAAGATAAAATACAACAAATGGGGCCGCAGGAAAGTGGAACAGGCGCTCTGGATGAAGCACATCCCGAAGGAAATCTCCGACCCAATCTTCGAAGAAATCGAGGACGACATGTATTTGGAAACCCTCCTTCCTCTCCTAAAAAACAAATACAAAAACATCAAAGCCAAAAACGACTACGAACGCTCGATGAAACTCATCCGCTTCGCCCTCGGCAGAGGCTATAGTATGGATGTAATTCACAAATGCATCGACAAAATGAAAGAAGAAGATCTGGGAGACATCGATTTCGAAGACGACTTCTAAAGGTTTAAATTCAAAGTAAACATTAGAAGCTAATCATAAAGTTCAATGTTCAAATTTCAAAGTTCAAAGTAACGACATGAAGCTCAGCCTGTTAGGAAACATCATAGATTTTCTCTTTCCCCGTTACTGTGCCATCTGCGATGAGCGACTGTTGGGCACAGAGGAGATGCTATGCGCCACCTGTCTCCAGGACCTCCCGATTACCCCAACCTGGGAAGCCCCCTATGAGAACAATATGGCTAAGATGTTCTGGGGGCGCATTCCTATCGAAAAATGCGCCGCCCTCTTCTATTATCACAGCCACTCCAATCCAAGTTACATCATCTACAAACTGAAATACCATCATCGTCCAGATACCGGAAACTATCTGGGCAGACTCATCGCCAGCAAAGGTATCGAATCAGACTTCTTCAAGGATATAGATGCCATCATCCCTATCCCCATCACGAAGTCAAGAAGGAAGACCCGCGGCTATAATCAGAGCGAGGAAATAGCCAGAGGAATACAGGAAAGAACCCATCTCCCCATTATCACAGATGCCATCCGACGAGTAACCTTCACCGAAAGTCAAACCCATAAGGACAGATGGCAGCGACTGGAAAACGTAAAGCATGTATTCCAGCTATCAGATACCTATCACGACAAAGACGGCAAACATCCCATCACCGATCTTGCCGGCAAGCATCTGCTTATCGTAGATGACGTCTGCACCACAGGCGCCACCCTCATCTCCTGCTGCGAAGAACTGCAGAAGGCAGGCAAGATGAAATTCAGCATCACCACCATCGGATGGACACACGATTAAAAATCTATAATTAATAAGCCATTTATGATGATTAATCATTTTTTTGTCGTACCTTTGCAGATATAAATTATAATTATTTAATCCTTATAGAATTATGGACAAGCTAAAGAAAGAATTCGCATCTAAGTTATTGAAGGTTAAGGCTATCAAATTGCAGCCTAACGATCCTTTCACTTGGGCTTCTGGTTGGAAGTCTCCTTTCTATTGTGACAACCGCAAGACCCTCTCTTTCCCAGAACTCCGCAACTATGTGAAGCTCGAACTCGTACACGCCATCCTGGAGCAGTTCCCAGAGGCTGACGCTGTTGCAGGTGTAGCTACTGGCGCTATTGCACAGGGTGCATTGGTGGCTGACGAATTGAACTTGCCTTTCGTTTACGTTCGTTCTAAACCAAAGGATCACGGTATGCAGAACCTCATCGAAGGTGAGCTCGATCCTAAGGCTAAGGTTGTTGTTGTAGAGGATTTGATTTCTACAGGCGGCAGCTCACTCAAGGCTGTAGAGGCTCTTCGCAAGAACGGCAACGAGATTGTAGGTATGGTAGCTAGCTACACTTACGGTTTCCCAGTAGCAGAGAAGGCTTTCGCTGATGCTAACGTGAAGTTGGTTACTCTTACAGACTACGAGCACGTGGTAGAAGAGGCTCTCGAGACTGGTTACATCAAGCAGGAAGACGTAGAGTTGCTCCACGAGTGGCGCAAGGATCCAGCTAACTGGAAGAAGTAATTTTTTACCCATCAATAATGAGTACAAGTACATTCGAAAGTAATATCAAACAGATTCCTCACAAGCAGGAATCTGTTTTTAATACTTTGAGCGACCTCAACAACCTGCAGGTGCTCAAAGATCGCTTCGAGCAGGTGAAAGACCAGATTCCTGAGGACAAGAGAAAGGAAATGGAGAAACTCAAGGATCTGAGATTCGACAGCGACAGCATCACTATCAACGCTCCTATGGTGGGCGACCTCAAGATGCGCATCATCGACAGAGATTTTCCAAAAACCATCAAGTTTGAAACAGAGAACAGCCCTATCCCATTCAATTTCTGGATTCAGCTGCTCCCTACAGGAGAATTTTCTTGCAAGATGAAACTCACCATCAAGGCTGAGCTCAATATGTTTATCAAGGGTATGGTGAAGAAGCCATTGCAGGAAGGCATCGAGAAGATTGCAGATGCACTGGCGATGATTCCTTACCAGGATTAAAAATAAAGAAATTATGGCACATAAACTTTGGGAAAAGAACTTTGAAGTAAACAAGGAAATCGAACGATTCACCGTAGGTCGCGACCGTGAGCTCGACCTCTATCTCGCCAAATACGATGTGCTTGGCAGTATGGCACACATCACCATGCTCGAAAGCATCGGACTTTTGGAAAAGGATGAGCTTACCCAGCTCCTCGCAGAATTGAAGAATATCTACGCCATCGCCGAGAAAGGCGAGTTTGTCATCGAAGACGGCGTGGAGGATGTTCATTCCCAAGTAGAACTGATGCTTACCCAGAAACTGGGCGATATGGGCAAAAAGATTCATTCAGGACGCTCACGCAATGACCAGGTTTTGGTAGATCTCAAGCTCTTCACCCGTCACGAGTTGAAGGAGATTGTTGATGCGGTCAAGATTCTCTTCGACGAGCTGATCCAGAAGAGCAACCAATATAAGAACGTATTGATGCCTGGCTACACCCACCTGCAGGTGGCAATGCCTTCATCTTTCGGACTCTGGTTTGGCGCTTATGCAGAAGGACTTGCTGACGATATGCTCTTCCTTCAGGCAGCCTACCGTATGACCAACCGCAATCCTCTGGGTAGCGCAGCAGGCTACGGCAGCTCTTTCCCTCTGAACCGTACCATGACAACCGAACTGCTCGGTTTCGACAGCATGGACTATAATGTAGTCTATGCCCAGATGGGTAGAGGAAAGATGGAGCGCAACGTAGCTTTTGCCATAGCTAGCGTGGCAGGAACCCTGGCAAAGATGGCTTTCGATGCCTGCATGTTCAACTGTCAGAACTTCGGCTTCGTGAAGTTGCCTAAGGAGTGTACCACCGGTTCAAGCATCATGCCTCACAAGAAGAACCCAGACGTATTCGAGCTGATTCGTGCCAAGAGCAACAAGCTCCAGAGCTTGCCACAGCAGATTATGCTCATCATGAACAACCTGCCTGTAGGTTATTTCCGTGATCTTCAGATTATCAAGGAAGTATTCCTCCCAGCTTTCGACGAGTTGAAAGACTGTCTGCAGATGGCTGCCTACATCATCAACAAGATGGAGGTTAACGAGCACATCCTCGATGATCCTCGTTATGATCCGATGTTCTCTGTTGAGGAAGTAAATCAGCTTGCCGCTAACGGAATGCCATTCCGTGATGCCTACAAGACTGTGGGACTGGAGATTGAAGCTGGTGAATTCAAGCCTAACAAGGATATCCATCATACCCATGAGGGAAGCATCGGCAATCTCTGCAACGACAAGATCCAGGCACTCATGGAACAGACTCTCTCTGAGTTCCATTTCGAGCGTATGGAGAATGCAGAAAAGAATCTCTTGAAATAAAGGATATCCCATGAAATCAAAGAGAATCTTGAAATCAAAGAAATCTCTTAATACATTAGAATCTTTTGAACTCAATGAAGAAAAAAACATCTATATATAATCATATATATAATAAGGTGTATATATATAATAAGGTGAAGAGTATGGCAGCAAAAGCTGTGCTCTTCACCTTTTTGTGTATCTGTCTCATTCTTTCCTCCTCGCTTCTGGCATCCTGCGATGCAGACAACAGCATCAGCACCCGATACCCATGCCAGTTTATCTTCCGAACCATCTACCATCCAGGAAGCAGCATTGAGACTGCTCTCCAAGGAGCCGGCACCTACACCATGATTAGTGCCAAAAAGGTAAATGGTGCCTGGAATATCTATTCCACCCTCAACGATGGCAAGAGCCATACTGAAACCATCGTCCTCTCTACAGCCAAAGAAAACTATGCCAACTATAGCTATCTAGGAGCAGGAAACGACCAGAAGGATGCCACCAAGAATGGTTTCATCCTCGGCACATCCAACTTCAATGGCTATGTAGCATGGGACAGACAATGCCTGAACTGCATCCTGCAATATGGCGGTACCAACTATCCGCTGGAGTGGACAGGCAACAGACAATCGGTGATCTGCAACAAATGCAAAAGAGTATATAGCCTTGAAAATGGTACCATCACAAGCGGTGGACATGGAAAAGAAGACAAGATGCTGATGCAATATCGGGTAACCTACACAGGTATTGGCAGCGTGCTGACAGTAGGAAATTAGGTTTCTACGAGAAAAAATGCACGTTTTTGAAGAAAAATGGCGTGTTTTTTCTTAAAAGTTGTAAATCCATTTGGTGGAACCGGGAAATTATATTACCTTTGCACTCGCAATTAAGTAACGCGGAAATAGCTCAGTTGGTAGAGCACAACCTTGCCAAGGTTGGGGTCGCGGGTCCGAGTCCCGTTTTCCGCTCCAACTCTAACGTTTACCATGCCGCAATGGTGGAATTGGTAGACACGAGGGACTTAAAATCCCTTGGCCAGTAATGGCTGTGCGGGTTCGAGTCCCGCTCGCGGCACTCCTCCCTTAAAATTTTTCTTATGAAAAAATTTGCATACATCATATTTCTTATTTCATCGATTTTACTAACATCATGTGGTGTCAGTAGTGGTCACTTTAAACTTGAGGGCAAATTTTTAAATATGAATCAAGGTGAATTTTATGTTTATAGCACAGATGGCGGCATGGAAGGCGTGGATACCATCAAAGTTGTAGGCGGTAGATTCACATACGAGATGCCCTGCCATGACGATTGTACGCTGATGATCGTTTTCCCAAATTTCTCTGAGCAACCTATCTTCGCAGAATCAGGAGAATCTGTGGAGCTGAAAGGCGATGCTTCCCACTTGAAGGAAATGGAGGTAAAGGGCACCAAGAACAATGAGCTGATGACCAAATTCCGCAAATCAATTCTTGGCAATACTCCTCCACAGGAAAAGAAACAGGCAGAACTCTTCATCGAAGACAACGCAAAATCGGTAGTAAGCCTCTTTCTCATCAAGAAATACTTCATTGCCACACCTCAACCAGATTACAAGAAAGCCCTCTCTCTCCTTACTCTGCTGGAGAAAGAACAGCCTAAGAATATTCAGGTAGGTAAACTGAAGCAGCAGATTTCTGCCATGAAAGATGCAGAAGTTGGTGCCAAATTACCAACTTTCACTTCATACGACACCAAAGGAAAACTCATCTCCAGTACAGACCTGATCAGTTCACCTGTTGCAGTCATCTATACCTGGGCTACATTCAATTATGACAGTCAGGACATACAGAGAGAGTTGAAGAAGCGCCAACGCTCATCACAAGGCAAACTCAAGCTGATGGGCTTCTGCCTGGATGCAAGCAAGAGCAGCTGCCAGGAGAATATGAAGCGCGACTCTATCAACTGGGCTGTAGTATGCAATGGTGAAATGCTGGAAGACAAGACTTTGAAGAAGTTGGGACTCACTTCGATGCCCGACAACATCATACTTCAAAATGGAAAAATAACAGCCCGAGGCCTTAACAAGCAAGATCTATACAACAAACTAGACCAACTGCTGAAATAATACCGCGAGCTCTAACCTTCTAAAAAAGAGCTTATGTTAGTAAAAACCTATTGTGCAGCAGTCAACGGACTGGAAGTCACGACTGTAACTGTAGAAGTCAGCCTCAACACAGGCGTAATGTATCACCTTACGGGCTTAGGCGACGAAGCGGTCAGGGAAAGCCGTAACCGTATCGCAGCAGCCATGCAGTATAGCGGCTATAAATTTCCAATAGCCGACATTACCATTAACCTGGCACCCGCCAACCTGCGCAAGGAGGGCAGCAGTTTCGACCTACCTCTAGCCATCGGCATTTTAGGCGCCAATGGCAACATCCCCGAAGATCATCTCAAAGAATATATGATGGTGGGCGAATTGAGCCTTGACGGCACATTGCAACCTATCAAGGGAGCTCTACCTATCGCCATCAAGGCAAGGTCTGAACACTACAAAGGTCTGATTGTACCAGAACAAAACGCCCGGGAAGCTGCCGTTGTGAACAATCTGGAGGTTTATGGAATG
Source organism: Segatella copri (assembly GCF_002224675.1). GTDB lineage: Bacteria > Bacteroidota > Bacteroidia > Bacteroidales > Bacteroidaceae > Prevotella > Prevotella copri_U. The sequence goes on from NZ_NMPZ01000005.1 coordinate 170,334, forward strand.
AAAAACCTCTTTGATGTTATCCAGTTTCTTGGCGACAAATCATCCCCCACCCCAACCATTGTAGATACTCGCAAGGAGTTTTACGAGAACCAGGTTCATTGCGACTACGATTACGCAGATGTAAAGGGCCAGGAAAACGTGAAGCGTGCCTTGGAAGTAGCCGCTGCCGGCGGTCACAATCTCATCATGGTAGGTCCTCCCGGCTCGGGAAAATCTATGATGGCAAAGCGTCTCCCCTCCATTCTTCCACCCCTTACTCTCTCAGAAAGTCTGGAAACTACCCAAATACATTCTATAGCTGGCAAATTAGCCAAGAACGTATCCCTCATTGCCCAGCGCCCTTTCAGGGCGCCTCACCATACCATCTCGCAAGTAGCACTGGTAGGTGGAGGAACCTCTCCACAACCCGGCGAAATATCTCTTGCCCATAATGGCGTGCTCTTCTGTGACGAATTGCCAGAGTTCAACAAAACCACCCTGGAAGTTCTGCGCCAACCTCTGGAAGACCGCCACATCAACATCAGCAGAGCCAAATACGCCATTGATTACCCTTGCTCGTTCATGTTTGTAGCAAGCATGAACCCATGTCCTTGCGGCTACTATGGTGACCCTACGCATCATTGTGTCTGTACCCCGGGACAGATACAACGCTACATGAACAAGATTTCCGGTCCGTTACTCGACCGCATCGATATCCAGTGCGAAATCAGTCCTGTACCTTTCAAGGACATCTCCAAGGCAGCCCCAGGCGAACCAAGTGCCAGAATCAGGGAAAGAGTAATCAGAGCCCGAGAGATTCAGGCAGAAAGATTCAAGGATTTCAAGGGAATACACTGTAATGCCCAGATGACGGAACGTATGATTCATCAATTTGCGGAACCAACAGAGGAAGGAATCAACCTCCTCAGAATGGCAATGGAGAAACTATCCCTTTCTGCACGTGCCTACAACCGTATCTTAAAAGTTGCCCGTACCATTGCCGACCTTGCCGGAAGCCAGCAGATAGAACCTCAACACCTGGCAGAAGCTATCGGATATCGGACACTAGATAGGGGAGATTGGGCAGAAAGAGGACATTTCTAAGACAATTATCAGCCAAAACATATAAGAAATTCGTCCAAAGAAGGGGTATTTTTTATTGCACAGTAAGAAGATTGATTATTAAAACAGCAATACTCAATACAATAGTAAATGACAATGATTGTGCTACCCTTATCAGAAAGACCTGAAGGGCAAGTACAAAAAAGGCTCGGGCTGGAAAGCTAGAGCCTTTTTTAGTATCTGAGTTTTAGAATTCTCCTATCTAAAACTATCAAATTACACCTTATTATATATATAAAGGAGAAAAAGGGCACCTAATTATTCCGCATTTCCAACATTTTTTTGTAATTTTGCACCCAAATAACAAAAATATATTAGCTAATATGGAACAAAAGAATTTCAAACGTACCACTGTTACGGCAGCATTGCCTTACGCTAACGGTGGTGTGCATATCGGCCACCTGGCAGGTGTTTATGTGCCAGCCGATATCTACGTACGCTATCTTCGCCTTAAAAAGCAAGACGTTGTTTTCATCGGCGGTAGCGACGAGCATGGTGTACCTGTCACCATCCGTGCCAAGAAGGAAGGCATTACCGTACAGGAAGTAGTGGATCGCTATCACAACCTCATCAAGAAGAGCTTCGAGGATTTCGGTATCTCTTTTGATATCTATAGCCGCACAACTTCTAAGGTTCACAATAAGTTTGCTTCTGATTTCTTCCGTACTCTTTACGATAAGGGCGTTTTGGAGGAGAAAGTAGAAGAGCAGTTCTGCGATGAGGTTACCGGCGAGTTCCTTACCGACCGTAACATCGTGGGTACCTGCCCTCGCTGCGGTGCAGAAGGTGCATACGGTGACCAGTGTGAGAAGTGTGGTGCGACCCTCTCTCCAGAAGAGTTGATCAACCCTACCAATAAGAACAACCCTGGTCATGGCCTCGTCAAGAAGCCTACCAAGAACTGGTATCTCCCACTGGGCAAGTATCAGGACTGGTTGAAGCAGTGGATCCTGGAAGGTCACAAGGAGTGGCGTTCCAATGTTTACGGACAGTGCAAGAGCTGGTTGGATATGGATCTGCAGCCTCGTGCGATGACCCGCGACCTGGATTGGGGTATTCCTGTTCCTGTAGAGGGAGCAGAAGGCAAGGTTCTCTATGTCTGGTTTGATGCTCCAATCGGCTACATCTCCAATACCAAGGAGCTTTGCGATGCACAGCCAGAGAAATGGGGTACATGGCAGAAGTGGTGGCAGGATCCAGAGACACGTCTCGTTCACTTCATCGGAAAGGACAACATCGTGTTCCACTGCATCATCTTCCCTACCATGCTGAAGGCTCACGGCGACTATATCCTGCCGGATAACGTACCAGCCAATGAGTTCCTGAATCTTGAGGATGATAAGATTTCTACCTCTCGCAACTGGGCAGTATGGTTGCACGAGTATCTCGTAGATCTCCCTGGCAAGCAGGATGTCTTGCGCTATGTATTGACAGCCAACGCTCCAGAGACCAAGGATAACAACTTTACCTGGAAGGATTTCCAGGAGCGCAATAACTCTGAGTTGGTTGCCGTTTATGGTAACTTCGTAAACCGTGCTCTCCAACTCACCAAGAAATACTGGGGCGGCGTGGTTCCTGCCTGTGGCGAATTGCAGGAGGTTGACCAGAAGGCTATCGCTGAGTTCAAGGATGTGAAGGAGAAGGTTGAGCAGTATCTCGACGTATTCAAGTTCCGTGAGGCCCAGAAGGAGGCCATGAACCTGGCACGCATCGGTAACAAGTACATCACAGAGTGCGAGCCTTGGAAGGTTTGGAAGACCGATCCTAAGCGTGTGGAGACCATCTTGAACATCTCCCTCCAGCTGGTTGCCAACCTTGCCATCGCCTTTGAGCCATTCCTGCCATTCTCATCAGAGAAACTCCGCAAGATGATCAATATGCCAACCTTCGAGTGGACTCAGTTGGGCAGTACAGACCTCCTCAAGCCTGGTACACAGCTTGGTGAGCCTGAGTTGCTCTTCGAGAAGATCGAGGATGAGGTGATTGAGAAGCAGCTCCAGAAACTCGCTGACACCAAGAAGGCTAACGAGGAAGCTTCCTACAAGGCTGCTCCTATCAAGCCAGAGGTCAGCTTCGATGATTTCGAAAAGCTCGACATCCGCGTAGGTCACATTCTGAACTGCGAGAAGGTGAAGAAATCTAAGAAGCTCCTGAAGTTCACCATTGATGATGGTTCAGGCGTAGAGCGTACTATCTGTTCAGGAATCGCTGCATACTATGAGCCAGAGCAGCTGATCGGCAAGGATGTACTCTTCGTTGCCAACTTTGCTCCTCGCAAGATGATGGGTATTGAGAGTCAGGGTATGATTCTCTCTGCCGTTAACTTCGATGGCTCACTCAATGTTACCTCTCTCTTGGGTCAGGTAAAGCCAGGAAGCCAGGTAGGATAATCGTTTCGAAAAAAGCTCTATATCTTCAATACTGAGGATATAGAGCTTTTTCTTTTCAGCTAAAGGAGTAAAAGTGATATAATCAACTAAAGGGCAAAGCGATAGCCTACCGTAAAGGTGAAGACCTTGTTCTTGGAATCTCCGCCATCTACCTTATTCACCTTGGTCAAACCGATATGATAGCGGGCATCCAGAATCACATTCATATACTCATACGATAAACCCACAGGAATAGACACATTCACCTTCTTGGCTGCGTATGTGCTTTCCACATCCCGGCTTTCCTTGTAAAGAGTAGAACCCGTCTTACTATCCTTCTCCAAATCAGTTTCTTCCGACAGCATCTTGCCATCTCCACACAAGAACCCCACCTGTGCACCAGCCATAATGGCAAACTGAGGAGCCACGTATGCCTTCAGCATCAAAGGCACCTGAACATAGTCAAGATTCAGGCGATGATCCTTCACACCCGTATATTTCTTGATACCATTATTACCCGTATCCCCATTCACAGCCATCTCATAATCACCCCAGCGGGCACCCTGACGGGCATAATAAGCACCCAGAGAAACACCCAGGTAATCTGTGGCACGATACTCCACATCGAGTCCACCCAGGAATCCCGCCTTACTCTTGGATTTCACCTCCCGGTTGTTTTCCGTTGGCAGATAGATGGAATTATCACTCAGATTGGCAATAGCCACACCTACTCGGGGTATCACCGAGAATTTACCTACAGGATTCTCCCCACCTTGCGCCATTGCCCCCATAGCAGAAAGCAACAGCATCATCACGATAGCAATATTCTTTTTCATCATATTCATTTTTTGAATTACACCTTATTATATATAGAGAGATAAATTCAATTCTATATATAGATAAACTCAAAAACACGAAGAATATTGCATCCATACTGAATAAGGTTAGATTTCTATAGATAATACGTTTTAATAAATGAATCTCGTAAAGCTCTATATCCCTGCTCGGATATAGGGCTTTTTTATGTATCATACAGCAAGAACTGTGCAAAACGTGTATTCTAACAGCGTAAGATAACTATTCTGATAGAGCAAAGTGAGTATATTATATGCCGTGCACCGAACGGTGTAAGCACGTGCATCGAACGCCGCACGCACTCACATCGTTCGATGCACGTGTTCACGCCGTTCGGTGTGAGACAAAAGACAAATAGGCAAT
>NZ_NMPZ01000006.1 GCF_002224675.1 Segatella copri
CTCTCCATTGGGGTTCAACCTTCAATGGAGAGTTTTTTTGTATATATAGATATCAATCATTACTTCTCACTACCTGAGAAAATCTTGATTCGCTGTTCCTCAGACAATTTGCAGATAAGCAACGTTCCGTCTTCCTCTGCTACAATATAGCCATCCAGGCCCTGGATAACAACCTTCTTCTCATTCATGGTATGAACGATATTGTTCTTGGATTCCACCATCTGGATATTATCTCCAATCAGTGCATTGCCATACATATCCTTATGGCTCTGTGCCAGGAGGCTTCCCCATGTACCGAGGTCACTCCATCCAAAGTCGGCAGGCATCACGAAGATTTCCTCCGCTTTCTCCATGATAGCATAGTCAACAGAGATATTCTCGCACTCAGGATAACGCAGATCAATTTCAGCCTGCTCCTTATCTGTACCATAAATACTGCGCATGCTCTCGAAAATCTTGGCAATGCTTGGCTGGTAAACACGGAAGGCATTGACGATGGTTGCGGCACTCATCACGAAGATACCGGCATTCCAGAAGAAACTCTTATCTTGAATATATTGAGTAGCTGTCTCCAAATTTGGTTTTTCCCTGAACTGATCAACACGGAAGATTTCCTTGTTACGGGCTGAAGGGGTACGGAGATCAGCCTGAATATAGCCATAACCTGTCTCTGGGCGAGTAGGCTTCATTCCCAAAGTAACAATGCTGTCAGTCTCACCAGTAAACTTCAAGGCAGATGTTACCACTCTTCTGAATTCGTTGGCATTGGTAACGATATGATCAGAAGGAGATACAACAATATTTGCATGAGGATCCTTTTCCTTGATTCGCCAACTGATATAGGCGATGCAAGGAGCTGTGTTTCTTCTGCATGGTTCCTGCAGAATATTACCCTCAGGAATCTCAGGCAACTGCTCGTGAACCAAGGCTGCATACTTTTTATTGGTTACTACCCAAACATTCTCCGGGTCACAGACACCCTCAAAACGATCGAATGTAAGCTGTAAAAGTGTACGACCTGTTCCTAAGACATCAATAAACTGCTTAGGCTTGTCCACGGTACTCATAGGCCAGAATCTACTGCCTACTCCACCTGCCATAATTACCAAATGATTATTTTTATGAGCCATATTTATACCTTTTTATATAATATTCCGCAAAAGTAATAAAAATAATTGGTTTAAACAAATAAAGGATGGAAAATTATTCCATCCTTTACCATATTTTGAAAAAACTCGTGTTATTCGAGCACTTCCCGTATCCCAGTATCAATGCAAAACTTAGAGCTTTCCAAGTTCAGCTTTCCAGTCAGCATAAGCCTCAAGATAAGCACTGCGATTTGCCTCATCAGGCTCAATTACCGCCAATTTCTTAAGAGATGCAAATGCCTCATCGTGATCCTTATAGATTCCGGCACCGATACCAGCTCCCTTGGCAGCACCAGCACTACCATCGGTCTCGTAAAGTTCAATGGTTGCACCACTCACACCTGCCAGGGTATCACGGAACAGAGGACTGAGGAACATATTTGCCTTTCCTGCATGAACCTTCTTGATATCCATACCCATCTGCTGCATAATCTCCATACCATAGCAGAAACTGAACACGATACCTTCCTGTGCAGCTCTTACGATATGGGCACGATTATGCTTGGTAAAGCTCAAGCCACGGATAGAACAGCCCACTTCACGATTTTCCAATACGCGCTCTGCTCCATTGCCGAAAGGAATAATCTTCACGCCGTCGCTGCCAATAGGCACACCGGCTGCCATATCGTTCATATCTGCATAGCTTACATCTGGCGTGATGTTACGATGTACCCAAGCATTCAGAATACCTGTGCCATTTATACAAAGCAACACTCCCAGACGGTCGAGTTCCGTTGTATAGTTAACATGTGCGAAGGTATTGACACGACTCTTTGGATCGTAATTGACATCACCGAGCACACCATAGACTACTCCGGAAGTTCCTGCGGTGCTGGCAATCTCACCAGGATTGAACACATTCAGGCTGACAGCATTATTAGGCTGGTCACCTGCACGATAAGAGATAGGAGTTCCCTCCTTCAGACCAAGTTCCTCAGCGGCAGCCTTGCAGACTACGCTCTGAACAGAGAAGGTAGGAACAATATCTGCGAGCATACTCTCATCGAATCCGAAATAATCAAGCAGGAACTTGGCTGGTTTCTTTGCCTTGAAGTCCCACATCATACCTTCAGAAAGTCCGCTGATAGTAGTCTGTGCCTCACCGGATAGTTTCATCGCCAGATAATCACCAGGGAGCATAATCTTATCTATCTTATCGAAAAGCTCAGGCTCGTTCTCCTTGACCCACGCCAGTTTGGAAGCGGTAAAGTTACCTGGAGAATTGAGCAGATTACGCAAGCAGAGATCCTCACCTAAATCATGGAACGCTTTCTCGCCGTAAGGAACTGCACGGGAATCGCACCAGATGATAGATGGACGCAGAACCTGCTGGTTCTTATCCACACAAACCAGACCATGCATCTGATAGGAAATACCGATAGCAAGAATATCCTCACCTTTGGCACCACACTCCACCATAATCTTCTTGAGAGCCAACTTGGCATTGTCCCACCACATTTGCGGATCCTGTTCAGCCCATCCTGCCTTTACTGCCATGATAGGTGCTTCATGATCAGGATAGAATGCAGAAGCAACAATCTCACCACTATCTACATCTGTAAGAGATGCCTTTACAGAACTTGAACCCACATCAAAACCTAATAAATATCTTCTAGCCATTTGTCCGTTATTTAAAATTGTTTGTTATTACTAAACCTAAAGTATAGAAATGCATTTGATAGAAATGCTCATTCCATATTTCATTATACAATTATAATACGAACAAACTGACAGATTCCCCCATCAGGATAACGAAAAAAATCAAGTTGGTGCCCAACAGGTGTATTTCACTCGCACATCAGCTGTTGTGCAAGCGCATATCAGCTGTTATGCAAGCGCACAACAGCTGTTGTGCGCTTTGAAAAGACTATGACTCCGGAAACAAGAATTAATCTTTCAGACAACTTCCATTGCTTCTTCGGACAACTTCTATTGCTCCTTTCGATGACTTACGTTGCTTCTAACAACAACGCAACTAGCTTCGTTAGACAACGTAACTAACTTCATTAGACAACGTAACTAACTTCATTAGACAACGTAACTAACTTAGTTAGATAACGTAACTTAGTTAGATAACTTACCAGACTTCTATCAATTACCAAAGAGATCAAGTTCCTGCGATTGCTTGCTGTTCTCGCAGTCATCCTCCTCTTTCTGTATAGAGGCAGAAGAGAAATCAAGCATCAGCTGCTGCATAGCCGAACTCTTATAGTTGATACGATAAACTCCATATCCCTTGCCTTTCTCTATGATAGAACTTGGATTCTTGGAATTCTTAATAAGATACTGAGAAACAAAACCATACACATATTTATAATCTAGAGGGGTAAAAATCGAGTTACAAGAATTATAAACATGACGGACAATCTTCTCCAACTTGAGACCTTGACTGCCGGCTTGTACCAAAACGTTGAATATTTCTTGTTCTAAATTCATATAAATTATGCTAGATGGTTATGGTGAAAAGAAATTTGAATAAAGACAGAGAAGAGTGAATCGAAAGAAGAGTAAACAGGAAGAAAAGTGAATAAAAAACAGAAAAGCCGCAGTTTCTTCCACTAAGTTAAGAAACTGCGACTCTTAAGGTTCTTATTTAAGCGAGAGCTACCTTGTTGTCCTCTTCCTTAATCTTACCCTCTTTGAAGAGCCATCCAATACCAAGGATAGCATCCTCAACACTAATCTTTGCCTGCTTAGCAACCTCCTCCAAAGAGAGAGACTGTTCTGCTGCTGCCAATGCTTGGTAAACATCACCAGCACGGAAACCTGCGTTCTCAGCAGTCAAATAGATAACTTCCTTCTTAGCTGTAGAAGTCTTCTTTGTAGCTGTAGCAGTCTTTGCTGCTGTAGCCTTCTTAGTAGCTGTCTTCTTGGCAGCTGTCTTAGTTGTTGCTTTCTTTTCTACCATGTCTTTAGTAATAATTTGTTTTGAGAAATGTTTGTTTCTTAAGCATTTCCTTAATTATTCTGATGCAAAATTAAAAAAAATAATTTAAATTTTAGCATTTTAAAGCAGAAAAGTGCTTGTACACAAGAAGTTGCACCGCATTTCTTGACTTACATCAAGATAAATGCAGTGCAATTTATAATTAATCTTTCAAATCAAGCTTAATCTCCAGCTCATCAAGCTGCTTTGGGTCCAGCTCTGAAGGAGCATCAAGCATCACGTCGCGACCTGAATTGTTCTTTGGGAATGCGATGCAGTCGCGGATACTGTCGAGACCAGCCAAAATGCTCACGAAGCGATCAAGACCGAAAGCAAGACCTGCGTGAGGTGGTGCTCCATACTTGAAGGCGTTCATCAGGAAGCCAAACTGAGCCTCAGCACGCTCTGGCGTGAAACCGAGAACCTCGAACATCTTCTCCTGCAACTGAGTATCGTGGATACGGAGAGAACCTCCACCCACTTCGATACCATTGCAGACGAAGTCGTATGCCTTGGCACGAACCTGCTCTGGATGTTCATCGAGCAATGGGATATCATCAGGATTTGGCATGGTGAATGGGTGGTGTGTTGCCATCAGGCGCTGCTCCTCATCACTCCACTCGAAGAGAGGGAAGTCAATAATCCAAAGACACTTGAACACGTTCTTGTCACGCAAGCCCAGACGATCACCCATCTCAAGGCGGAGTGAGCAAAGCTGGATACGAGTCTTATTGGCATTGTCGCCGCTCAGAATCAAAACGAGGTCGCCATCGTTAGCACCCATTACAGTCTTGATTTCTGCAAGTTCCTCTGGAGAGTAGAACTTATCGATGCTACTCTTCACTGTGCCATCTGCATTATACTTGATATATACCAAGCCCTTGGCACCTACCTGTGGACGCTTTACAAAGTCGGTCAACTCGTTCAACTGCTTGCGGCTATAGTCAGCACAACCAGGAACACAGATACCACCAATATACTTAGCCTCATCGAATACAGAGAAGTTACCCTTGCCTGTGAAAGCATCCTTCAACTCTACAAACTCCATGCCGAAGCGAAGGTCTGGCTTATCGCTACCGAAACGGCGCATAGCCTCATGCCATGTCATCTGCTCCAGCTTAGGAAGCTCTACACCACGAATCTCCTTGAAGAGATGGCGAGCCATTTCCTCGAAAAGATTGATAACATCGTCCTGATCTACGAAGCTCATCTCGCAGTCAATCTGAGTAAACTCAGGCTGACGGTCTGCACGAAGGTCCTCATCACGGAAGCACTTGGCAATCTGGAAGTAGCGGTCGAAACCTGCTACCATCAGGAGCTGCTTCAAAGTCTGAGGGCTCTGTGGAAGAGCATAGAACTGACCAGGATTCATACGAGAAGGAACAACGAAGTCGCGAGCACCTTCTGGTGTACTACCGATGAGGATAGGAGTTTCAACCTCCATGAAATTCTGTGAATCGAGGAAGTTACGAATCAAGATACACATACGATGACGCAACTCCAAATTCTTGCGAACCGCAGGACGGCGCAAATCGAGATAGCGATACTTCATGCGAATATCATCACCGCCATCAGTATTATCTTCGATAGTGAAAGGAGGTGTCTGACTCTGAGAGAGCACATTCAGCTCCTTTACCAGGATTTCAATATCACCAGTATCCATTTTAGGATTCTTGCTCTGTCGCTCACTAACTGTACCCTTGACCTGGATGCAATATTCACGACCCAGCTTATTGGCAGCATCACACAAGGCCTTATCATCTGCCTCGTTGAAAACCAACTGTGTGATACCATAACGGTCGCGCAAGTCAACGAATGTCATACCACCCATCTTTCTTGAGCGCTGTACCCATCCGGCAAGTGTAACTTCCTTGCCAGCATCAGAGAGACGAAGCTCTCCACAAGTTTGTGTTCTGTACATACCTTATTATATTATATATTTTTGTTTCTGATGTGCAAAGTTACTATAATTTGGGGAAACAACAAAATAAAATCGCAAAAATGTTACTATAAATAACACCTTTGCGACTTTATACATTATCTTTTCACATGCTTAGGGTGATTTTGGTGCCACTGTCTGGCTCTCTTAAACGCCTGACGATGGAACTTTTCTTCTGCCTTGATGATCTTAAGCACCTTGCTGGCAGGCAGGATATACATAAACCGATTATGATATTCCTGCTGCAACTGCTTCATCTCGATATCCAACTCATCCTGGCGGCGGATAGCCTCAGCACAACCATTCTCGTCTGCCGGATTGACGAAATGATACCTACGCATCTCATCAAAACAAGAACGCATCTTCTTCATCATCTGGCGGTAAACCGGGAAGAACTTACTTGCTTCCTGCGGAGTGAGACTCGCATGGATTGTAATATACTGCTCCAATTCTGCCTCAAAACGCTTCGGGTCAAATGGCGGACGCTGACCTTGAGAATTCTCGGCATGACAGGTCAGCCCCATCATGGTCATCACAAGAACTGACATAATAATCAGGATTAGATGTCTTGTTCTATGCATGCTATTATTATCTTCTTTCATCTATAAGTCTTTTTTAATCTATTCTACATCAATTCTCCGCAACAAGTTGAGCATAGAAATCCTGACTATCCATCATCGTATAATCAGCCATCTGCTCAAAGGCAGCATCATCCCCGTCTGTGACGTGTGAACTCTCAATGGCTGGAGTTTCGTTATGCGCCAAAGCATGATGCTTCTTCTCTGACTGTTGAAGCTGGTAAAGCACACCACCACCCAACATAGCAGTCACGGCTAAGACGGCAGCAATCTTTCTGAGAGGCAAACGTCTCCACAGGCTTAAATGCACGAACTTAGCCTTATTCTCCTGAAGTTCCCTATCAGTCTCTTCAAGAGTATCAATTTCCTGCACAGGAATCTTTGCCATCATCTGTTCTGCAAAGTTATCGAAATAACCTTCAGGAACCTTGAAATGGTTTTCCTTGCCGAAAATATCATTTATTTTTTTCTCTTCGTTCATCATATTGCAATATCCTTTCTTCTTTTATTTGAATAGACGATTTACATCTCATAAGGTTTAATCAAACAGATGCAAATATTCTGTTATTTTTTTCACTGCTAGATGATAAGAAGCTTTCAGTGCACCTTCACTGGTATTAAGAATCTGACTCATCTCAGAATACTTCATTTCCTCAAAATATTTAAGATTAAAAACCGTCCTCTGCACTTCAGGCAATCTTGCCACCGCTTCCTGTAACCTGGCCTGCACTTCATTACCATCAAAATATTCGTCGCTCATCAACCTGGATGCCACGGAAACATCTTCATCAGCACTTACTCTATCTGACAGTTTCTGTTTTCTCAGGAAATCGAGTGATTCATTGATGGCAATACGATAAAGCCAGGTAGAAAGCGAAGACTTTCCCTGAAAATTCTGCAGATTACTCCATACCTTGATGAATACATTCTGAAGAACATCATTAGCATCTTCATGACTGAGCACGATACGACGCACCTTCCAGTATAGTTTTTCACTATACTGCTTAACCAGCACTGCGAATCCTTCTCGCCGGGTGCGTGGTTCCCGAAGCATCTCTACCAGTTCAGAATCACTGAGTATCATGAAGTTTTCCTATTTAATAATACTAATTCTTTAATTCTTATTACTTGCCTACTTTCCGGCTATAGATATTTTTTTAATTGCTCGAATATCACACCATCATATCCATAGACATCGGGATAGCTTACCACACCCTTGGCAAATGGATAAAGCGTGTAATACGTGATGAAGAGCGGAATCTGCGGTTCCACCTTTACCGATCCAACCACTAATTTCTTAATCTTTAGAGAATCGGCTGTCATCGAATAGTTGATGCGCTGGATAAGCTTTTCGTTTTTCTCATGAAGCAGGAATTTAGCGAGTTCGAAAGGTTTCTCTACCCTTATGCATCCATGCGATACGCCTCTGTCTTCCCGGCTGAAAACAGTCTGACTCGAGGTATCATGCAGATAGACAGAGAAGTTATTATCGAAACGGAAAATGATTCTTCCCAACGAATTTCCCTTTCCACCACGCTGAACCACACCATATTTACCGGAAAGCAACATGGCTCTTGTAACCTGAGCCGGATTCACTTCCTCACCTGTCGAACGATCTGAGATATAGTAATTGCGCGCATTGAAGTAAGCCGGATTTCCAGCATGATGCACCATATCCTTGACCATGATGCTGCGAGGCACAAACCATTTCGGATTCAGATCCATCCGCTTGATATAACTGTTCAGTATCGGTGTCTTGGTCTTGGTTGAGCCACATCCAATCTTCATCGCAAGCGTATCCTGCTCATCTATGGCATAAAGATGAAAAGATGGTATATTAACCAGCACATACTTCTTATGTCTGGCAGGACTGTCAGCCTCCCTCCACCGGCATCTCTCCATGTTCACAAGAATCTTCATTCTCTGATTTCTGTCAAGACCTTCCGACTTCAATTTTTCCTGCAACGTATAATAGAAAGGAGACTTTGGCTGAACATCCTTCAAGAATGCCGCCAATCTGCTTTTCTCAGTTTCTTCGCCACCAACATCCACCCTACTTCTCAACTGCTGAAGAGCAAGATGAAAAAAAGCATCACTGGCATGCTGCATCTTCACATCAAAAAGGCCACGGTATCTCACAGCCCGCTTGATGGAATCGTATGGATTGGGGGCAATGCTGTCCAGACGATTCAGGACGAATGAAGGATTGACGAATCCAAATCTCTGACCGCCCACGTATCTCAAATACGACTTGGTAAGTCTGTATTCCAGACGAGCCATCACATGGTTGATATCCTCGTTGCCTTCCCCCAGATTCAAGCTATGGAGTCTTTCCAGATCTTGAGTAATCTGATTCACATAGAAATGCTTAGTCTTGAATCCCATTTCATCCACCTTCTGCAGATAGGTCAGCAGCGTATCTGCACGATGATCTATTCCATGGCGGTCAACCCAAAGGAATCCTCCATGATTGCGATAATATCTCTTGGTATGCAAGTCGGCAACAGTAGAACCCGAATCATTGTTCATCAAGCTATCCATCAATCTTCTTACCTTTTTGGAATTGATTGCATAGTTTGGGTTCACCAGCTCCTGATAGTATTCCAACGTCAAGTTCTGATTTTCGTTGGGTTCATGCTGCTTACACGACAGAATGACCCAACAGAGCAGGAATGGCAAAATTCTAAGTATTTTCACGAAACGTATATGAATGATAAAAGAAGTCAACAGTTAACGTCTAACCAGAATCTTTCTCGTAAAGGAGGTTCCTACCTTGATGATATAGACACCATCAGAGAGAGAAAGGTTAAAGCGCTTGTCCTGTCCCTCTACCCTGAAAGACTTCACGGCGACACCAGCCAGATTGTAGATGGTAACTATCTGACTGTTGGCTCCGGTGATATGCATCACGCCTCCGGAATAAGTCAAGGAAATCTTCTGCACTTCCATGTCTATCATTTCCTCAGCACCTGTCCGTGCCGAAGAAACCATAGGCACAGCAAACATCATGCATGGCATCATCAATATGGTAAGTATAGTTTTCTTCATATTCCTGCTTTTACGTAAAAAAATACTTTCCTGCAAAGATATAAAAAAAGAAGGAACCTGCCATCATTCCAGATGCCAAGTTCCTTCTTTTTATATATATTTAACCGTAATTACATAATTCCGTCGGCACGGAGCTTCTGCTGCCACTTCCAGGCAGAAGCCAAGACATCTTCAAGCTTAGCCTCAGCCTTCCAGCCCAATACTTCGTTAGCCTTGGTGCAATCACCCCAGATCTTCTCAATATCGCCCTCACGACGTGGACCATACTTCCAGTTCAACTTCACGCCAGTAGCCTTCTCGAATGTCTCTACGATTTCGAGAGTAGAGTTACCGTTACCTGTACCGATATTGAAGTACTCAATTGGTTCAGTCTCCTTGTCGAGTACACGAGCCATAGCGCAAACGTGAGCCTTAGCGAGGTCAACTACATAGATATAGTCGCGGATGCAGGTTCCATCAGGAGTATCATAATCGTTACCGAAGATGGTGAGTTCCTTGCGAATACCCATAGCAGTCTGAGTTACGTAAGGAATCAGGTTGTTTGGCACACCATTTGGCAACTCACCAATCTCTGCAGATGGATGAGCACCGATTGGGTTGAAGTATCTCAAGATAATGCTCTTGATGTTAGCACCGCTATGGATATAGTCTGCGATGATCTGCTCGTTCACCTCCTTGGTATTACCATAAGGAGAAGTAGCCTTCTGATGAGGAGCCTCCTCAGTTACAGGCAAGTTCTCAGGCTTAGGCTGACCGTAAACGGTGCAAGAAGAAGAGAAGATAATACCCTTTACGTTATATTTTGGCATCAACTCAAGCAGGTTGATGAGCGAAACCAGGTTGTTGCGGTAGTACAACAAAGGCTTCTGTACACTCTCACCTACAGCCTTGCTGGCAGCAAAGTGAATGATACCCTCGATGGCAGGATACTTCTGGAATACAGCCTCTGTAGCTGCCTTGTCACGAAGATCAACCTGCTCGAAAGCTGGACGAATACCTGTAATCTTCTCAATACCGTCAAGAACCTCAATCTTTGAGTTTGAAAGATTATCTACGATTACTACGTTGTAGCCTGCCTGCTGCAACTCTACTGTGGTGTGGCTACCGATAAAACCAGTACCGCCAGTTACCAAAATTGTTTGTTTCATATTGCTAGTCTATTGAATAATTGATATTATCTTTATTTATATGAAAGTGAGGATTGATGCCCGGCAGAAATCGATTCCGATACCGGACTTATCATCCTACACGTTTGCAAAAGTAATGCAAAAAAGTGAAACTACAAAATATTTCAGAAAAAATATGCCGAAAGATTTTTTATTTTCAAGAATAAGCTGTAACTTTGCATCTGAAATATAACTTATCAACAGAAATGGTGTGTTTCAGCAATTAACATTAGAATTATCAATTATTGACGCAAACAATGACGCAAACATTAAGGATTACGAATATGAAACAGTATGATATCAATCACGACATGCGGTACCTGCAGTTACTCGCACAGTCGTTTCCATCCATAGCTGAGGCTAGCACGGAGATTATCAATCTGCAAGCTATTCTCAATCTGCCGAAAGGCACAGAGCATTTCCTCGCCGATATTCACGGCGAGTATGAGGCCTTTCTGCACGTACTGAAAAATGCATCAGGCAACATCAAGCGTAAGGTGAACGAACTCTTCGGCAACACCCTGCGTGAACAGGACAAGCGTGAACTCTGCACCCTGATCTACTATCCGGAACAGAAACTGGAGCAGGTAAAGCAAAGAGAATCAGATATAGACGACTGGTATCACATTACCCTTCACCAGCTGGTGGCAGTTTGCCGTGATGTGTCAAGCAAGTACACCCGTTCCAAGGTACGCAAGTCACTGCCATGCGATTTCTCCTATATCATACAGGAGCTTTTGCACGAGCATACGGAAGATCACGACAAGGCTGCATACGTGAATGTCATCGTAGATACCATCATCTCTACAGGACGTGCTGACGATTTCATTGTAGCCATTGCCAATGTGATACAAAGACTCGCCATCGACCAGCTTCATATACTCGGCGACATATACGATCGCGGACCAGGAGCACACATCATTCTCGACAAGATGCGCCACTATCATAGCTGGGATATTCAATGGGGCAACCACGACGTACTCTGGATGGGAGCCGCAGCCGGCAATGATGCCTGTATCTGCAACGTCATCCGACTGTCGCTGCGCTATGCCAACCTCGCCACCCTGGAGGAGGGTTACGGCATCAACCTCATTCCATTGGCAACCTTTGCGATGGATACCTACGGCGATGATCCTTGCGAAGAATTCCAGCCAAAGATGACGGGTGGTGCAGCCGCTATGGATGACAAGACCAAACGACTCACATCTCTGATGCACAAGGCTATTGCCGTGATACAATTCAAGATAGAAGGTCAACTCATCGCCAAGCATCCAGAATGGAAAATGGACGGCAGACGACTCTTTGAGTACGTAAACTATGAAAAGGGAACCGTAGAGATTGATGGCAAGGAATACGAAATGTCCACATGCCACTTCCCTACCATCGACCCGGAGAATCCGAACAAGCTCAGCGAGGAAGAAGAAGTCCTGATACAGAAGCTGCACCATTCATTTATGGTATGCGAGAAACTGCACAAGCATATCAAAACCATGCTGCAGCATGGCTGCATGTATGCCATCTTCAACAACAACCTGCTCTTCCATGCTTCCTGTCCACTCAACGAAGACGGAACATTGAAAGAGGTAGAGATTTGTCCTGGAGAAAAGTATAGCGGCAAGGAACTGATGCATCATACCGGAATGCAGATTCGCACGGCATTCCAGCAGGATTCCGACCCAGACGAGAAACAGTATGCCATCGATTACTTCCTCTATCTCTGGTGTGGTCCAGACAGTCCACTCTTCGATAAGAGCAAGATGGCAACCTTCGAGCGATATTTTATCGCCGACAAGGAGACCCACAAAGAGGAAAAGGGCTACTACTTCAAGCTGCGTGATGACGAGAAGGTGATAGACCATATCATGGATGCCTTCGGGCTGAAGGGCGAGAATCGCCATATCATCAACGGTCACGTTCCGGTAAGAACCCTAAAGGGAGAGAATCCTATCAAGGCAAACGGAAAGCTGATGGTGATTGATGGTGGTTTCTCCAAAGCTTACCATAACGAGACGGGTATAGCAGGTTACACCCTGGTTTATCACTCTCGCGGTTTCCAGCTCGTACAGCACGAACCTTTCACAAGTGCCGAGGATGCCATCACACGCGGTACCGACATCAAGAGTACCACCCAGATTGTAGAAATGAGCAATCGAAGAATGCTCGTAGCAGATACAGATATCGGTCAGGATTTACGCAAGCAGATAGAAGATCTCCAGGAACTTCTCTATGCTTACCGACACGGCTACATCAAGGAAACAGAAAGAAAGAAGTAAAAACGAACAGGATGGTATCAGCAGGTACCTGAACAAAAAAATGCGAACAGTATGGTTGAAACGGGCTGAAAGCCCAAAAGCTCCTAGCCCAGGGCACCGCCCTGGGTATAATAGCAATCAACAAGACGCCCTGTAAGGGCAAAAGCTTTGTTTATTGCCTGTTTTTTAAAGCTTTTGCCCTTACAGGGCGACGGTTTTGCGTTCATAATTACCCAGGGCGATGCCCTGGGCTAGGAGCTTCTGCCCTTTCAGGGCGTATTGGGTAAATTCAACCGTACAGGTCGAACTTATCTTTTAGACAAGGAAATCTTCTTGCTCACCTTAAATCTATCAAATCCCTCACCATACACACCGATTACAGAACTCTGACTCACAAATGCAGTAGGGTCAATCTCATCAATCAGGCGGAATATCTTCTGCGATTCTCTCTGTCTAGCCAGCACAAAGAGCATGTGAACATCCTTGCCGCTATAGCAACCATGGCCATCCATTACCGTACATCCACGTTCGGCGGTCGTATTGATGGCAGCACTCAGCTCCAGATACTTGTCAGAAATGATAAAGAACTGTACCGAACGGCGCATGGCGTTGACAACATGATCAACTGTAAGCGAAACAACGAACAGGCACACATAACCATAAATCACCATTTCCCAGGAGCGAAGCACAAGATAAGAACTGGTAATGATGAGCAAGTCGCAAACCATGATGGCATGTCCCAGAGAAATGTTATAGTACTTATTGATCATTGCAGCCACCGTATCACTGCCTCCTGTAGAACCATTACATCCAAGACCCAATCCAGCACTGCTACCCATGAAGAAGGCACCGATGACTGTCGCCATAAAAGGCTGATCGTGAAGCAAAGGCGTCATACCTACCGTATGAATCTCTATGAAGCGAGTCACCGCAGCAAAGATTGCTACACCATAAATCGTCTTGGCACAGAATTTCCAACCCAGGATACGGAATGCAATCAACAGCAAAAATACGTTGAGCGCCAGATAAGTGACCGAGGCAGGAATGCCAAATCCCCAGCAGAAGATAGAGGCGATACCGCCTACTCCACCCATCGTGATATGATTAGGGAGGAGGAATAAATTGAGTCCGATACTACCTTCTACCATTGCCAGACCGATAATGATGTAGTCGCGCAACTCATGCATTTTTGTTTTTCTCGTCATTTGTTGTTTTTTTTTAAAAATCATGATTATTCATACCATAAACGTGAAGCCCAACAGGTTTCGGGGTGCAAAGTTACTAGAAATCTTGTTAAAATCAAAGTAGAATCTGCTAAAAAATAGTCTAAAATGAAAAAAAAGCTATTTTATGCCGACATTTCAAAAAATATTCATACTTTTGTACTGATCTATAAAGACAACGGAAGCAATATCTATTCAAGAAAACTATAAAGAAGAACGATTATAAACATCTTGTCTATGGCAGAAAAAAGCATTAACATCGCATCATGGCCTTGCCTCAGCAATGGCCTTCACTACAATTGGCTAGTAGATTACGCTGCTTTCAGCGCATTCGGCACCTTCGAGCTTTCAGCAGAAGAATGGGAAAAGCGCGACCTCATCGTCAACTTCAAGGGTAACTCGGAACTCACTACCGAGATAGACCACCAGCAAGCTGTCGATAAGGCCATCGACTTGGTGTCTTCTTTCCTAAAAGCGGTATTCTCTGAAAAAGAGGGAGCCACAAACTCACACTCAACTCTTTCACAACTCACTCTGGTCTGCCTACCAGCCTCAACCCGAAAGCATACTGAGCGCAGATTCCGCAAGTTCAGCGAACAGGTATGTGCGGCAACAGGTATGCAGAATGCCTACAACGCATTCAGCTTCACAACAACAAAGGATGAGGATGGAGATGAAGTGGATACACTTCATATAGATGAAACATTCTTCCAGGGAAAACAAGTGATCCTCTTCGATGACATTATTGCATCTGGAGGATCTATTGTTCGATTTGCTGAAAAACTAGAAAAATCGGGGGCTAAAGTCATTGCCGCACTCGCTCTGGGAAAGAAAATCCCAGACGGATACGACAATAACGAATAGCGATTACTAGAAATGGAATCTCACATCCACACCACATTGGAAAGGATTGCCTCGCTGGGCAAAATATTCTTTCGTGCCTGTAGCTGAATTATCTACCGCAAAGGTATTATAATTGGTGTCTGTGAGATTTCTACCCCAGAAACTTACATTGAATGCCTTGAAATTCAAATCAACATGTGCTCCCAAAACTGCATACAGCTTTTGGGAGTAAGTATTTGCATTGTCCCAATAGGTCTTGCCTTGTGCATTCACGTTTGCACCGAGGGTCAGCCAGTCGGTAAGACGATAGTCTGCCATCGCAGCCATTGTATGCTGTGGCACGTAAGGAACGTATTTTCCTTTATAGTCCACGGCATCCTCGCCTTCTCCATCCACATACTTATCAAACTTGCTGCGAGTATAACCATAACTCATTGCCCAATCAAATTTTCCATCGAAAAGCTGTCCTCTCAAAGCTGCTTCAATACCACAGCTGTGACTCTTTCCGGCATTCACCATCATACGTCCGAAGCCATAATTGCCCGCCATGACAGAGAGCTGCTGGTTGGTCACCTTCATATAGAAAGCACTCAAGTCAAAATGCAGCATATTATCGAAGAGATTCAGATGAGCACCAGCCTCATAATTCCAGGAAGTCTCTGGCTTGTAGGCGATGGTCTTGTCAATACGCTGGTAATCCTCCTCGGTATGCTTTACATGATAATCCCCACGCATTGCCTGATTACGATTGGCATTCAGTTCGGTCTGTAGCACATCGCTGAACATCTGGATATTATATCCACCAGCACGATAGCCCTTGCTTACAGTAGCATACACATTACTGCCCAGCTCATCAATCTTCAGATTAAGTCCGAATTTCGGTAAAAGCTGGCTATAATCGTCACTCACCTCGTGATCCAGCGAAGAATCCAAAACATTGGTAGCCAACATTCCCATTACATTGGCAGTCATCTGCATATAGGCACTGGCATCATAATGGATGGCAGTATGCATCAAGTCATAGCGCAAGCCCAAGGTGGCAGTAAGGCGATCGGTGATATTGAAGTTGCTCTCATGAAAGAATCCCAGGTTCCACTGAGGTGTATGATACAATCCCGGTGCACCCATATTCACATTCATAGATACGCCTCCAGCCTTCTCTATAGCCTTGGCAGCTGCAGCCTTGGCAGCCTTTTCCGGCATACCCTGTGCAATCATCTTCTGTGCCATCGCATTGACCATCGCATTATACATCTGCTTCTGGATAGCATTGCCGATAGGCTGGGTCATACCCTCATTGAAGAAGACCGGTCCATTGGTCTTCAGCCACTGATAAGAGAAGAAGCCACCCGCAGTCCAATTCCAGAAACCGCCCACAGCACGATTACTCTTCAAGGTAAATTCCTGGGTAAGCGAGTTCTGAAGCTGCTCCTGCAGGATGCTCATATAATCGGTAGGAAGATAATCCTGATCCATATTCATCTTATCCTTCAGATACTGATAGCTTGTGGTAGAAGCAAAGCTATAATCAGCTCCTGTATGATTCACGGTAACACCCGAGATAAAGGAATGGCGCAAATAGGTTCCGTCGAAGGTGGTGGAAGGAAGCGAAGCCTTGCCTGTCTCCAAATCCAGCTTGCCATAAGGGAAACCATTCTGGTCAACATACTGATAGTTGGCGAGAAGATCTACGTTCCATCCTCTGTTGAGCTTTGCCTTCAGCACAATCTTTCCTCCAGCCTCATCATACTTGTCGGCTCTGTTACCGGTATTCGTATTTCTGAAGAATCCCTTCTGTGCATCATTGAAAGCTGCTACCGTAAACGCCAGATGGTCATTGATACGGTGATAATGAGCCAGCTCTACATTGCGATAATATCGGGAACCATAACTCAACTTCAAATCAGTACCCTCATACTCAAACGGATTACGGGAATAGATACGCACCAGTCCGCCCTCTGTGTTCTGGCCATAGAGAGTAGCCTGAGGTCCACGCAGGATATCAATACGGGAAGTCTGATAATGATGAAGATTGAAGGCAGACTTGCTCATCACCGGGATGCCATCCAGATAGATACCTACCGCAGGACTGTTTACTCTGCTGCCAATGCCACGCACATACATAGCACTGGAAAGACGGCTGCCATAGTTTGGCATTACAAAATTAGGGATATAACTAGAAAGCTCTCGCAAATCGCGGGTGCCTAGTTTCTGTATCTGAAATCCACCGACAGAAGTACTGCTGAGTGACTGCTGGCGAAGGCGAAAGTTCTCTTTAGGTTGTGAAACCACAACCACCTCGTCGATATCAAACACCTTACTGCTATCGGTGAATACTTTGAAATTCGTGTTATCTACTCTTTCATTAACAAGGGACAGGACATTGCTTGTGCCAGCCCACAAAGAGATTGGCGCAACTGAGGAAGCCAGCGCCAATGCAATCATTTTCTTATTTATTATATCCTTTTTCATAACGGGTGCAAAGGTACAGCTTTTTCCTGACACCCAAAATCCTTATTTATTAGGAATTCCCCCTGCGATAGGACTTGACGGCAAACCAAATGTATGCCACCAGCAGGATGTAGCCTATATAATATAAGGTGGAAACACTGAAAATGATATAATCGAGTGCACATACACCTGCCAGACCGCCCAGATACAACAGGGCTTCACCAAACGGAAGACGATGATAAACTTCATCGACACATGCCAGTCCCACAATGAGAATACTCCATACCAAGGCAAGAAATACTCCCAACACCTTAGGTACCGCAAAAGGATTCAATGACGGATGGAAATAAAACTGTCGCCACATCTCTGGTTCAAAAGTCTGAATCCAGGCATAAAAGGCTGCCGAGATGGATACCAGAAGCACAAGAGCAAGAGGATACGGCGAATCAATATCATTGAAATGCACAATCTTGGCATTGCTATGAAATACCTTTCTTACCAGATAAGCCAAAGTGATGACTACGATGACCACCAGGAATATGAGCAGGTGGACATTGCTGAAAGTCATGATGAATTCAGAGATAGGATCATCCGGTACTACCTGAGGAAGCAATCTCGATTCCCTACTCCATCCAAACCTGTTATCTTCAGTGGCAAGCTGCACCCATACAGAGTCTATGCTGTCTTGTGGCACCATACGGATATCTGTCACAACCAGAAGCTGGTTCTTTTTGACAGAGAATGAATCTACCGAAAGACCACTCACCAATTCTTCTGGTTGCTGTCGCATCAAGTGGATAGAATCCTTAAACACCATAAAGTTATATTTGTTGGTGTAATGGTGGGTGGTAGAGAATGAGATAGAATCCAACTGACGGTCACTGTACTCCAGCATAGCTGCATGCTGTTGATGGGAGTTATGACGATGATAGCAGCTGTTGAGCATCAAACAGATGCCCAACATACATACCATCATTCTTATCATCAGTTTTATTCTCATTCTTCATTTTGGGTTACGAAACCCGTTTCGTTTTTATTTTGTGCTATAGACATTCATCTGGCACTCTGCACAGTTGAATTCCAATCGGAATCTTCTGCCATCGCCCAGCTCCAGGAACAGAGGCTCCTTCCATTGCGGCTTCTTGCCTCCTCGTTTTACACAATAACCCAAAGAGTAACGGATGCAATGGCGGCACTGCATGATGAGGGATTCTCCCTTAGGTTGCTCAACCTCAAATGCAGATTCAATATGCTTCATGCCATGCGCCTTGTAGAAATGCTCAGCACTGCGGTTAGCGATATTATAGAGATATGGCCATTTGCCATAGGCAGGCTGCCATACAAACTTCTCCGGGTTTAACTCGTGCTCACCAGCCTGATTCAGCTGATAAGGTGCAGAGAATATTTCTTCCACCACGCCTTTCACCAAGGATCTATCTACAATATTCTGAATTCCTTCTGTCGCCGTCTCGATCAAATCTCTACGAATCTCAGACAATACACTATTTGGAATGAAATAATTCTCAAGATCACCCGCAAGAACAACTTCATCACACTCAAATATCGTATTACCCATCTTGCTCAACTGCAGTCTGATGTTATCACCCTGCGGACGCCTTGCCAATTCCAACGGTGCTTCAAAGTCATAAGAATACTCATCAATCTTGTAAAAGAGATGCTTCTCCAAGAAGCCTTCTGTTGTCATTGAGTCTAATTGAGGAACATTAACCGAAGCACCAATCTCAATCAACACCTGCTGAAGAGCACCGGATTCTAAATACTGAGGCGTAACTCTGATGTGGAGAGGTATCTTGCGGCTCGCAGTTTTCTTTGATAGAATATTCTCAAAAGCCTGGTCATTATTACGATAGAGAGCCATGCCTGGGCGCAGATGCTCCGGCATACGAAGCGGATAGAGTCGGTTACCTTCCACACGGTTTACGCGGAATCCCTCCAGCTCTTTCTCGTCGTTGATAAAGCAGAGACCATCACCATTGGCAAAGCTTGCCACTGTCGCCACGTTGAAGGAAACATTACCTCTTATCTCCTTGACCTTACCTACATACTCGCCCATCGCCTTCGGTGTATCAAAAGAAGCGATGTCCGGCTGTCGCCCATTGAGGAAATAGTTGGTAAATCCTCTGTTGAATGTCTTTTTCAAGTTAGGCTGAAACGTATGGATAGCACGACCAAATGATGCTCTACAATACTTATCCGGATTGGCAGCAACAATCTCATCGAGTTTCCGACTATAGGCAGCCACAACATTCTTCACATAGTTTACATCCTTCAGGCGTCCTTCAATCTTGAAAGAAGTTGCACCCGCATCAGCAAGTTCCAGCAGATGATCTATCTGGCAGAGATCCTTCAAAGACAGCAGATGACGCTCATGCTCTATTTCATTTTCATTGGAATCTATGAGATTGAATTTCATTCTGCAGAACTGAGCACACTCACCACGGTTTGCAGAACGGCCGAAACATTTTTCCGAAGCATAGCATACACCCGAATAACTAACACAAAGCGCACCATGCACAAAGACCTCCAACTGCGTAGAAGGATTTTTCCTGTGGATTTCCCTGATTTCATCAAGAGAAAGTTCACGGGCAAGGACCACTCTATCGAATCCTAGCGTTGACAGCCAGGCAACCTTGTCTGCAGAACGTGCATCACACTGCGTGCTGGAATGCAACTCGCGATGCCATAGTTGATTGGCTCTTACATCCCAGAGAACACCCATATCCTGCAACAGGAGTGCATCCACTCCAATACGGTCCAACTCGGCAATCATCTTCAGCGTATCCTCCATCTCATTTTCATAGATGATGGTATTCACCGTCACGTGAACCTTGGCACGAAACTGATGGGCATAATCACAGAGTTTCTTAATATCCTCCAGCGAGTTGGCAGCAGCAGCGCGGGCTCCAAAGCGTGGTGCACCTATATACACCGCATCGGCACCATGATTGATAGCAGCGATACCACACTCCAGATTCTTGGCTGGGGCAAGAAGCTCTAGCTCCGTCAAGTGTATTTCTTTTTTCTTCTTTGCTTCAATATCATTCATTTCCTAACCTATCTTAGTTCTTTTTACGACTCCAACCTTATTGAATATCCTCAATGTTATAAGGAGTTTCCTGATAAACGTAATAGTTGATCCAGTTACTGTAGAACAGGTTGGCATGGGCACGCCATGTTACCAAAGGTGCCTCATTCGGATCGTCATGGAAGTAATAGTTCTCAGGCAATTCTACGTCGTCTCGCTTGCCCATGTCTCTTTTATACTCCTTATCGAGCGTGTTAGGCGCATATTCCAGATGACCTGTCACGAAGAATTCGCGTCCACCCCTCGCCATTACGATACTCACGCCACTCTCTGCAGATTCTGCGATAATATCCAGTCCCGGCACTTTTTCGATGTCTTCCCTGCGCACCTCTGTATGGCGGCTGTGTGGCATATTGAAGATGTCATCAAAACCACGGAAGATAGGGAGTGACGGATCAAGCGGTTTCTGAGGAAAGATACCAAACTTCTTTTTATCAAGCTGATATTTTGGTACACCATAAAAGTGATAGAGTCCAGCCTGCGCACCCCAGCAGATATACAGCGTAGAGGTAACGTGGGTACGTGCCCAATTGAATATCTCCTGGATTTCCGGCCAATACTCCACCTCCTCATATTCCATCGTCTCTATAGGAGCACCCGTCACTATCATACCGTCAAACTTCTGCTTTGACAGTTCCGCAAAGTCCTTATAGAACATCATCATGTGTTCTATCGGCGTATTCTTTGGAGTATGGCTCTTCAACTTCATGAAGTAAACCTCCAACTGCAGAGGCGTATTGGAGAGCAATCTCACCAAATCAGTTTCTGTCGTGATCTTAAGCGGCATCAGGTTGAGCACACAAATCTTCAGCGGTCTGATTTCCTGATTATGTGCACGACTCTCATCCATCACGAAAATATTCTCATGCTTCAGCAGCTCAATAGCTGGAAGTTTATCCGGTAATCTTAACGGCATCTTATCTTGTTCCTTTCTTCTTTAAAAACATTATATATATCCCCTTTTCTGCAAAAGCGGACATTTCACTTATTCCGTGCAAAGTTACGTTTTTATTTTGAAATAGCAAAAGAAAAAAGAAAGAAAAATAAACTCATATAGGAAAAATATCTTCTGTAACAAAAACAAAAAAGGCCGCATACCCTTTAATAAGAGTATTGCGACCTTATTGTATTTATGCGAGTCTCCAAGAGAACGCTAGTCTGAATGCCTATGCAACCAGATTAGTCCTTGAAGAAATCCTTAACAGCCTCGTTTGGTACCATCTTCTCATCGAAAACGTAAGCACCAGTCTTAGGGCTCTTAACCATCTTGATAACCTTTGTGTATGCGCGACCATCCATGTTACCTTCGTGGAGGGTAGCGACCGCTTTCTTTGCCATAGTCTATTAAAATTGATAAAATTGTTTATAAACTTGTAAGCGAGCTTACTTAATCTCCTTGTGAAGAGTCATCTTCTTAAGGATTGGGTTGTACTTCATCAACTCAAGACGCTCAGGAGTGTTCTTACGATTCTTTGTAGTCACGTAACGGCTTGTACCTGGCATACCACTGTTCTTATGCTCAGTGCACTCGAGGATAACTTGTACTCTATTACCTTTTGCTTTCTTTGCCATGATATTATTCTCCTATAACTTTAATGTCCTTCCAATCTACGTAGCCCTTCTTTACTGCCTGATTCAAAGCAGCATCGAGACCTACCTTGTTAATAAGACGAAGACCAGCAGCACTGATCTTGAGGCTGATCCAGCAACCCTCTTCTACATAGTAGAATTTCTTGCTGAAGAGGTTAACGTCAAAGCTTCTCTTTGTACGGTGCTTTGAGTGAGACACATTGCAACCTAACTGTGCCTTCTTACCTGTGATTTGACAAATTTTAGACATTTCTATCTTTAATTTTGTAATTCGTTAATTGATACCTATTCCAAACAGAGTGCAAAATTACAAAATAATTCGGTAATAACAAAATAATCCCTAAAAGAACGCTGTCTTTTAAGGATTATTAATACTTTATGGCTCTAAATTAGCATTTTATGCCTCTTTTTTCAAATCTTCAGCATGTTCTTTCAGGAAATCGAGCATACCCTTAAGCGCTGTATTTGTGGCAATTGCAAGATTGATATCGCGACCGAAATCCTCTGTAAGTTTCACCACACGAACATCATCCTTGCTACCAAAACCAACGAAGATTGTACCCACTGGCGCAGATGGAGTACCACCTGTAGGTCCCGATACACCTGTTGCCGAAATGGCGAAATCAACATTCAGGGCTTTGATGGCACCAAGCACCATCTCCTTGGCTACTTCCTCGCAGAAGGCTGTCTTCTCCTCCAGAAGCTCATGGCTCACTCCGAGAAGATTCTCTTTTACCTCATTGGTATAACTTACCACACCACCCTTGAAGTAATTGCTGGCACCTGGCACTGAGATAAGCGCTTCGGCGATACGACCGCCTGTGCAGCTCTCGGCTGTGCCCACTGTCTTGTCACTATTGTAGAGCATCTCCTGGATGCCCTTGCTTAATATCTTTGTTTCAAATTCCATAAGAATTTCTGTTTACTTAAATGTTACTTTACTATATGCAGGCAGATCGATGGTGGCAAAATCGCCATCACGATACTTGAATGTACCTACACAACCAATCATAGCCGCATTGTCTGTGGTATAGCTGAACTTTGGTATGTAGATGGTCCAGCCAAAACGCTTGGCATGATCACGGAAGGCATTGCGGAGACCATTGTTGGCACTCACACCACCAGCCACAGCCACATGCTTGATTCCTGTCTGTTTCACTGCCATACGCAATTTCTTCATCAGGATATCCACGATGGTGAACTCGATGCTCGCAGCCAAGTCAAACTTGTTCTTCTCCACAAAATCCGGATCAGCAGCTACCCACTTGCGCAGACTGTAGAGGAAACTGGTCTTGAAGCCAGAGAAGCTATAGTTCAGTCCAGGGATATGTGGCTCAGCAAAGCTGAAAGCCTTCGGATTACCCTGGCGGGCATACTTATCTACAACAGGGCCACCTGGGTAGCCCCACTCCAACACCTTGGCACACTTATCTATCGCCTCACCGGCAGCATCATCGATAGTCTGACCGAGAACCTCCATATCGTTGTAGGCATTCACCTTCACAATCTGCGAGTTTCCACCGCTCACAAGAAGACAGATAAATGGGAATGGAGGTGCACTCTGGTCATCATCGCTTTCCTTGATGAAATGAGCCATCACATGACCCTGCAAGTGATTGACATCAATCATCGGGATGTTGAGCGAACGGGCAAAGCCCTTGGCAAAGCTCACACCCACGAGCAGAGAACCCATTAAGCCCGGTCCACGGGTGAAGGCAACGGCAGACAGATCTTCCTTTCTGATGCCCGCACGGGCGATAGCCTGATCTACCACAGGCACCACATTCTGCTGATGAGCACGGGAAGCAAGCTCAGGCACCACGCCACCATAGGCACGGTGCACTTCCTGAGAAGCAGTCACGTTACTCAGCAATACTCCATTCTTGAGCACTGCGGCTGAGGTATCGTCACAACTGCTCTCTATACCTAATATATATATATCCTTTTTTTCTTCCATAATTACTAAGGGCTAAGCCCATATATATTAATGTGTAAGAATCTCCACACCCGTCTCAGTCATCACGAGTGTATGCTCCCACTGAGCAGATGGCTTTTCGTCACCGGTAATTACCTCCCATCCGTATGGATCATCGGCATCGATGAACACCTGCCAGGTTCCCATATTGATCATTGGCTCGATAGTAAACACCATACCAGGCACGAGCAACATACCAGTTCCTCTATGACCATAATGAAGAACCTCAGGCTCTTCATGGAACTGGCAGCCTACTCCATGACCACAGAGGTCACGGACAACACCATAACCATACTTCTTGCAATGCTTTTCGATGGCATGACCGATATCGCCCACAAAAGAGTAAGGCTTAGCCGCCTCCATACCAATCTCAAGACACTCCTTGGCAACACGAACCAACTGTTCCTTTTCAGGAGTTGTCTTGCCGCCAACGATGAACATACGGCTGGCATCTGCATAGTAACCATCCACGATGGTAGTCATATCCACATTGACGATGTCACCCTCTTCGAGAACATCCTCTTCCTTAGGAATACCATGACATACCACTTCATTGATGGATGTACATACACTCTTAGGGTAGCCCTCATAGTTGAGGCAGGCAGGAATCGCATTATGATCCTTGCAATACTGCATACAGAGGTCATCGATCTGCTGAGTATTGATACCCGGACGGATCATCTCGGCAACAGCATCGAGACAACCTGTATTCACGACACCACTCTTGCGGATGCCTTCTATTTGTTCCGGAGTCTTAATCAAGTCGCGGGTAGGCACGAGCTTACCCTTATTTTCCCAAAACATCACCTGCTTGTCGAGCTCTGTAACAGGCTGACCAGGCAGACAATGCCATCTTTTCTTCTTAACCATTGTCTAATTATTTAATATTTGCGACTGCAAAAGTACATTATTTCTTGCAGAATGCAAAATAAAATGGCAATTATTTGCAGTTGGACCGCAAATAATCACCATAAATCATTACTTCAAATAATCGTAGATTTTATCGCACCAGTCCTCTCCGTTCTGCGGACAATAGGTAAAGAGCCCTACCTCAGAAGCCGCACAGCAGTTACGGGCGCCGTCATCAATAAAGAGACATTCCTCCGGCAACGCCTTTTCCTGAGCCATCACGTAACGGAAGAAATTCTCGTCCGGCTTCATATATTTCACCTCATAGCTGCGATACATGGCATCGAAATAATCACCGATAGGGTGACCGTCGCCTGAGAAATCCTCACTATCCGTCCAAGCCGATACGTATGGATTGGTATTGCTGAGCAAGACCACGCGATATCCCTGCTTCTTGAGATTTCTGATGGTCATCAACTTGCGGGCAGGCACCTCCTTCATATAGCCCAGCCAGCAATGCTGCAGCTCCTCAAAGCTCACCTCTCGACCCACCTTCTCGCTTACCAGACGGCGATACTCCTCCTCGGAAAGCTTTCCTCCTTCCAGATCGCCATTCAAGCCCGACTGCTTATAAGGATCCATCTTCTCGGCAAACTCCTTCATACCTAACTCAACAAAGCGTTTGCCTGCCTCATTCTCGTCGAGGGTGATCACGACACCACCCATATCAAAAATAACCGTCTTGATCATATTATCCTTATTACTAATACCTTATATATTCTATTATAAAACATTTCTGCTACATTATCAAAAAACGCTTAGTTTAAAACAGCTCAAGCTTGTTCTTTCTGGCTTCTTCCAGCGAGACAATCTTCGCCTGCTGTTCGTGATACTCATTGCGCAAGCGTTCGTATCGCTCATCAAGTTCAGCTATAAACTTAGGGCATTCAGTCTCGTTGAGGAATCGGGCACAGATACCGGCATTCAGCGAAGCATCCTTCACCCAGATAACCGGTCCATCATACACCGGTGCGATCTTCAATGCCACATGCAGTTCGCTCGTGGTAGCGCCTCCCACCATGATCGGGATACGCAAGCCTGCCTTCTGCATCTCCTGGGCAGTGTGAACCATCTCTTCCAGTGATGGAGTAATCAAGCCGCTCAAGCCGATGGCATCCACCTTCTCTTCTATCGCCTTCTTCACAATCTGCTCGGCAGGTACCATCACGCCCAGGTCGATGATATCATAGTTGTTGCACGACATCACCACACACACGATATTCTTACCGATATCATGCACATCTCCCTTTACGGTCGCCATCAGTATCTTTCCGGCAGAAGTACTTCCACCCTGCTTCTCTGCTTCGATATGAGGCTGGAGGATGGAAACGGCAGCCTTCATGGTTCGTGCCGTCTTCACCACCTGCGGCAAGAACATCTCGCCCTTACCGAAGAGCTCACCCACCAGGTTCATACCATCCATCAGCGGACCTTCGATGACGTTCACGGCATGCGGATACTTCTGCAATGCCTCATCTATATCAGGTTGCAGGAACTCGGTAATACCCTTCTGCAGGGCATACTTCAATCTTTCCTCCACAGCCTGCTTACGCCACTCTGGAGCAGCAGGCTTCGGAGCTGGCGCACCGCCTGCCTTGGCTGCAGCCTTTGCCGCATCAGCCTTCGCCTTGATTTCGGCAGCCAGTTCGATGAGATCATCGGCAGCACCCTTTCTTCTGTTCAACACCACATCCTCGATGAGTTCGAGCTGTTCTTTAGGTATTTTATCATAATCCATTCTTGCCTTGGCATTTACGATACCAAAGTCCATACCCACCTTTTGGGCATGATGCAGGAATACACAATGAATCGCTTCACGGATATACGTATTGCCGCGGAACGAGAACGAGAGGTTGCTGACTCCACCACTGACATGTGCTCCAGGCAGATTCTGATGAATCCACTCGGTGGCACGGATGAATTCCACGGCATAATTATCATGCTCCTCCATACCCGTAGCGATGGCAAGCACATTCGGGTCGAAGATGATATCGAGCGGATTCATTCCCAGTTTATCTACCAGGAGGTGATAGGCACGCTCGGCAATCTCGATACGTCGCTCATAGGTAGTGGCCTGTCCCACTTCATCGAAGCACATCACCACAACGGCGGCACCATAACGCATCACATCACGTGCATGAGAGAGGAAAACCTCTTCACCCTCCTTCAGGGAGATGGAATTCACGATACATTTACCCTGACAGCACTTCAGTCCGGCAAGAATCACATCCCACTTCGAGGAGTCTATCATCACAGGCACCTTGGCAATCTCTGGTTCTGCCGCTATCATATTGAGGAAGTTCACCATTTCAGCCTTGGCATCCAGCAGTCCGTCGTCCATATTCACGTCCACCACGGCTGCACCATCTGCCACCTGCTTACGGGCAATACCGATGGCTTCCTCATAACCTTTCTCATTAATCAATCGCAGGAACTTCCTACTACCAGCCACGTTACAGCGTTCGCCTACGTTAACGAAGCGGCTGGCATCTACCGGCAGACGAACGGAATCATCCACCTGCAGCAAGTCCAAACCAGAGAGCCACATATACTTAGGCTTCTCCACCACCTGATGCGGTTTCTTACCCTCAGCACTTCTGGCATAGTGAGCGATGAATTCCGGACTGGTTCCACAGCAGCCGCCGATGATGTTGACGATGCCCTCATCGATAAACTCGGCTATCTGGGGAGCCATCGACTCAGCCGTCTCGTCATATTGTCCCATCTCGTTAGGCAATCCTGCATTAGGATGGGCACTAATATAATAAGGTGCAACCTTTGCCAGATGCTCGATGAACGGTTTCATCTGGGGAGCACCGAAGGCACAGTTCATACCTACCGAGAAAATAGGATAAGGAGAGAGCGAGGCCAGGAAAGCATCCACGGTCTGACCGCTCAGTGTTCTGCCAGCCAGATCACTCACCGTAAGACTGATCATAATAGGCAGTTCTACCCCATGCTTCTTCATCATGGTGATGGCAGCATCAATCATAGCCTTGCAGTTGAGCGTATCGAAGATGGTCTCGATGAGGATGACATCAGCACCACCTTCGATGAGACCATCCACCTGTTCGCAGACATCAGTGAAAAGTTCATCATACGTAATCTCCCGGGCAGCAGGATCACTGACGTCCGGACTCATGGAACAAGTTTTATTGGTAGGTCCCACATCTCCTGCTACGAAGCGTGGTTTATCGGGTGTAGAAAACTTATCACATTCGATACGCGCCAAGCGGGCGCCTTCGAAAGCCATTTCCCTAGCACAGTCTTCCAGGTGATAATCAGCCTGCGAGATGCGCTGACACGAGAAGGTGTTCGCCGTAATGATGTCGGCGCCCGCCTCCAGGTAACGTCGGTAAATATCAGAGATAACATCAGGGCGAGTGATGTTGAGCATATCGTTGTTGCCCTTCATCATTCCCGGCACATCGCGGAAGCGATCGCCTCTGAAGTCTTCTTCTGTAAGATTATACTTCTGAATCTCAGTACCCATGGCACCATCCAGAATCAGAATCTTCTCCTTAACAATCTCTCTTATATTCTTCATGGGTCTAAAAGTGCTTAATGGCTCTATCCATCTCTCTTCTGTCCTCTTTCTCCTTCAGGGTCTGACGCTTGTCATACTCCTTCTTACCCTTGCAGAGGGCGATATCCACCTTGGCACGTCCATTGTCGTCAATGAAGACAAGTGTAGGCACGATGGTAAAGCCCGGCTGCTTGCTATCCTCTTCCAAACGGCGCAATTCGCGCTTGGTGAGAAGGAGCTTGCGGTCGCGGCGAGCCTCATGATTGGAAAAAGAGCCATAGAAATAAGGCGAGATATTCATACCCTTTACCCAAAGTTCACCCTGATAGAAATCGCAGTAGCAATCTACCAGGGATGCCTTACCGCCACGGATCGACTTGATCTCGGTACCGGTAAGTACGATACCAGCGGTGTAAGTATCAACAAAGAAGTACTCGAACGATGCCTTCTTGTTGCGTATCTGTATCGGACTCTTCTTGCGGAGTTCCTGATCTTTCTTGTTCATAATCCTAATACCTTAATATTATATAATAGTGACGAAGTTTTCGATATGCTCATCAATATAGAAAGCCACCTTGCTGGTCCATTCCTCTTCGTTCTCCACGAATTCATCATCGAAATCATCAAACTCAGGGAATTTCTCATAAAGCGCCATGAAGTCCTCGTCGCTCATATCCCCCTCGATTTCTTCATGATGACTCTTATAGAGGAAATGACTTTTCTTGATAAGCTTTGAAAGCTCCACAAGCCCCCAGTTACGGAACGCCTTGTCGGTAGGATTCTTCCAGAGGAAGGCACCATAGCCGTTATGGATGAGCTGAATCATACCGCCATCCATCATCTCCTCGTGCAGGGTATCCCACGCCAGGAGCGTAATCTGGTCGCTATTCAGCTCAGCCATGGTCTCAGCAGTGAGTTCGCCACCAATCGCCTCGCGGATTGCATCCACGAAAGCCTTCACAAATTCATCCATGCCTGCCTCCGCTGCCTGCTGAAGCACGGCGTCCTGTATCTTAACTTCAATCATAATCTTCAAAATTGCTATTTTCAGTTTGCAAAGATACATTAAAATAGGGACAAACCCAAGAAAAAATCTAAATATTAGGTTAAAGAGTTAAAAAGAATACTCTTTTTTGGGTATTTTACAGATATTTTTTGTACTTTTGTGGTCGGAATTGAGGTTTAACGCCGATGTTTCAGCAAAACAATATGAATTTAAGAAGAAGAATTTATACTTTTATATATTCATTAATATAAAATTTAGCGAATATGATCTATTCAAAAGAAGTAGACAACATGTGCGTTGTCGCTAAGGGTCCTAACCACGGACCAGCTCCAATTCCTGAAGAGGGAAAATGGATTCAGGCAAAAGAGATCAAGGATATCTCTGGTTATACCCACGGTGTGGGTTGGTGTGCTCCTCAGCAGGGTGCTTGTAAGCTCTCTTTGAACATCAAGGAAGGCGTTATTCAGGAGGCTCTCGTTGAGACTATCGGTTGTACTGGTATGACTCACTCAGCTGCTATGGCTTCTGAGATTCTTCCAGGTAAGACTATCCTTGAGGCTTTGAACACTGACCTCGTTTGCGATGCTATCAATACTGCAATGCGCGAGCTCTTCCTCCAGATTGTTTACGGTCGTAGCCAGAGCGCTTTCTCTGAGGGCGGTCTTGTTATCGGTGCAGGTCTTGAGGACTTGGGTAAGGGTCTTCGTTCACAGACTGGTACTCTCTACGGTACTGTAGCTAAGGGTACACGTTACCTCGAGTTGACAGAGGGTTACATCACAAAGCAGTTCTTGGATAAGGACAGCCAGGTTTGTGGTTACGAGTATGTTCACCTCGGCAAGATGATGGAGGCTATCAAGAACGGTATGGACGCTAACGAGGCTGTCAAGAAGTTCACAGGTAGCTACGGTCGTACAACTGCTGAGCAGGGTGTTGTTAAAGCAATTGATCCACGTAAAGAATAATAAGGAGATACAGATATGATTAGAAAAGTAAGTTACGAAAGTCAGGAACGTCGCGAGAAGCAGGTTCTTGCTGCTCTTAATGCTAACGGTATTCAGAGCTTGGAAGAGGCTAATCAAATCTGCGAGGACGCAGGTGTTGACCCTTATCAGATGTGTGAAGATACTCAGCGTATCTGCTTCGAGAACGCTAAGTGGGCGTATGTAGCTGGTGCTGCTATCGCTATCAAGAAAGGTGCTAAGACTGCTGCTGACGCAGCTGAGGCTATCGGTATCGGTTTGCAGGCTTTCTGCATCCCTGGTTCTGTAGCTGACGACCGTAAGGTTGGTCTCGGTCACGGTAACTTGGCTGCTCGTTTGCTCCGTGAGGAGACTCAGTGCTTCGCTTTCTTGGCTGGTCACGAGTCTTTCGCTGCTGCTGAGGGTGCTATCAAGATTGCTGAGATGGCTAACAAGGTTCGCAAGAACCCATTGCGCGTTATCTTGAACGGTCTTGGTAAGGATGCTGCTCAGATTATCAGCCGCATCAACGGTTTCACATACGTTCAGACAAAGTTTGATTACTACACAGGTGAGTTGAAGGTTGTTAACCGCATCGCTTACAGCGACGGTCCACGTGCTAAGGTTAACTGCTACGGCGCTGACGACGTTCGCGAGGGTGTTGCTATCAACTGGAGCGAGGATGTAGATGTATCTATCACTGGTAACTCTACAAACCCTACACGTTTCCAGCACCCAGTTGCTGGTACATACAAGAAGGAGCGTATTGCTGCTGGTAAGCCATACTTCTCAGTAGCTTCTGGTGGTGGTACTGGTCGTACATTGCACCCAGATAACATGGCTGCTGGTCCTGCTTCTTACGGTATGACTGATACTATGGGTCGTATGCACTCAGACGCTCAGTTCGCAGGTTCTTCTTCAGTTCCTGCTCACGTAGAGATGATGGGCTTCCTCGGTATGGGTAACAACCCTATGGTTGGTGCTACTGTTGCTATCGCCGTAGCTATCGACCTCGCTATCAACAAGAAGTAAATTCTTTGAGATAACAAAGCAATAAGTATAAATGATCCCTGTAACTTGCTATAAGTTACAGGGATTTTTCATTTTCATATAAACGATATGGAAGAATACCAATCCCTTATCTTATTCATACAAACGATATGGAAGAATACCAATCCCCTATCTTATTCATACAAACGATATGGAAGAATACCAATCCCCTATCTTATTCATACAAACGATATGGAAGAATACCAATCCCCTATCTGAACTACATACAACAGCCCAATATTGTGTAAGAAAAATTCCATATTCTAATCTTTATACTGAAAGCCCCGAAAAATAAGGAGAGTAGAGACACAAAATTTTCCCTTAAGGAAAAATAAAAATATCCTTAAGGAAAAATATATTTTTCCTTAAGGGAAGAAATTTTTCTCCTTAAAGATAATTTTGACTTTCTGAAACTTGTAATATTATTTACTAAACTTAAGTAAGTACCTCCCCCACACGCCCTGAAAGGGCAGAAGCTCCTAGCCCAGGGTATCACCCTGGGTATGAGAACAATCAGTAAGACGCCCTGAAAGGGCAAAAGCTTTATATATTCTACTGCTTCAACGAACGGTGAATTTTGGAGAGACTATACGCCAGAGAATCCAGGAACAGGAAAAGACCCAGCAGCCAATAGCCCCAGGAATCTGCATCCCACAACCATACTACACCTCCTATCAGCAGCAGATTCAGAAGATGAACCACCAGATGCTTGCCTGCCAGGAAACTCAGGCGATAGGCATAATGAAAATGACAGAAAACAAAGACTCCTATCGACTCCAGGACATAGGCAACAACAATACCTGCCCCCAAACCATCCAGACCATACCATAGATAGCCGATGATTTCACAAACGATGAGCAATAATACGCAACAGCATTCCTGAACCAGAAATATCCGAGCCTCACCCCTAGACAAAGGGATATACTCCAGCGGCAGATAAAACGCCTTCCATAATAACCCTGCTGCTGCAATCTGAGTCATACCCAAGACACCTAGAAACTGAATGTTGTATAATAATGGTATGGCTATAGGAAGCAACAGGATAATGGCAATGATGATTGGACCCATCAAGAGGATATTCATCTCTAACTGCCTGTTTACAATCAGATTACGGTTTTCCGCCTCGACCATACAACTCTCCTCACTCTTTACTGCAGAAAGACGGGGATAATAATCAGTTTCCATCACCGAAAAGATCATACCACCATACACCAGCACCAGGGTAATACCGGAATTGAAAAGACCAACCACGGCGAGATCTCCCTGCTGATTGAGAAAGGCTCTTACCAGAAATTCTGCCCCACTACTCATCATTCCAGCCAAGACAAACGAGAGTCCCAGACGAACCATCGGGAAAGCTTTAACCAACTGGCTCCAGGAAAAGCACAAGCGAAACGGCTTTTCCTTACGTGAAAACCAAAAGGCAAGCAACCATTGGCTTAATGCCAACAGAAAAAGTACTACGAGAATTCCCTGCTCTCCGAAGTAGCCATAGATGGGCACAGAAACAAGCAAAGACAAGAGCGCCAACAAAGAAGACAGCACCGCCAACGCCTTGAGCTTACCCAATCCTTTGAGAATAGCCGTCTCACCTCCAGCCAATATGGTAAAGAAGATAGTAGGAGCCAACAATATGAAATGCAGGGTATGATTTCCCCACGAAAAGGTGAAGAGATTAAGCAAGGGGCCTAAAAGAGCACAAATCAAAGCACCCAGAAAAGCAGAAAGCAGACTGAGTAAACGGACCTGGGCAACAGCCTGGTCTATCCCGCTTCCGGTATCAGCCTCAGAAACCACTCTAACGCCACTGGTAGGAATACCGAGATTGGAAACAGAAGAAAGGAAATTGGAAGTAGAATTGAAAAGAGACAGCAATCCCATGCCTGAAGGTCCCAGGAACATAGCGGTAAATTTATTCCTGACTACGCCAACGAGCATATTCAACCCCTGTACTCCTCCAAACAATCCGGTATATTTCAATATATGCGAATAGCTGTTCTTTTCTGAATCCAGTCTTTCATCCATTTTCTTAGTCTTTCCCATAATACTTTAACGCAAATCCAGGATATTTATTGTAAAAACAGGGGATTTATTGTAAAAACAGGCAACAAAAAAAAGGCCGACACTCTTCATAAGAGTAATCGACCTTTATACTTTTCAATCTCCAAAGAAGATTCTTTTAGAAGATTAAGCCTCAGCTGGAGCCTCCTCTGTAGCCTCAGTCTCAGCAGCAGCCTCTGCAGCAGCAGCGGCAGCAGCAGCCTTCTTCTCAGCTACCTTCTTAGCGATTGCCTCGTTCATCTTCTTCTCAGCCTCGAGCTCCTTAGCAGCAGCTTCCTTCTTAGCCTTAGCGTCGCCCTCGCGAACAGCAGAAGCCTTAGCGTCCTTGCCATTCTTCCAAGCGTCGAAACGCTTCTGAGCCTCAGCATCGTCGAATGCGCCCTTCTTAACGCCACCCTTGAGGTGCTTCATCAAGTAAACGCCCTCGCCCTTGAGGATGTTGCGAACTGTGTCTGTTGGCTGTGCACCTGTCTCTACCCAGTAGAGTGCGCGCTCGAAATTCAAATCTACAGTAGCAGGATTGGTGTTAGGGTTGAAAGTACCAATCTTCTCAGTAAATTTACCATCACGTGGTGCTCTAACGTCAGCGATTACGATGCTGTAGAAAGCATAGTTCTTACGACCGCCGCGCTGCAATCTGATTTTTGTTGCCATTTTTTAAATCTAATTTTAATTTAATTATTAATGAGGTTTGAATTTTATGCTGTCATCTCGTGACAGCGGGTGCAAAGGTACTACTTTTATTTGGTACCCACAAATTTTTCTCCTATTTTATAGGCTTTTTTAGCATTTCTTTTAAGAATCAGGGCTTTATCGGATGCGATCAGCGGCTTTTACCAGCTTTTCGTCATCATTTACACCCTTATATGCCATAGCGACAAGTATCAGGCTGACGATTGGCAGACAGGCTGCGAACTCTGTGCCCATCTTGCCCTGAACCTCTGGAATAGGAATGATACCCAGAAGAATCAAGACATAATCTATCACCCACAGTACCTGAAGCAGCATGGTACATTTGCAGATACTCATCTGTACCTTGCG
Source organism: Segatella copri (assembly GCF_002224675.1). GTDB lineage: Bacteria > Bacteroidota > Bacteroidia > Bacteroidales > Bacteroidaceae > Prevotella > Prevotella copri_U. The sequence goes on from NZ_NMPZ01000006.1 coordinate 34,801, forward strand.
ATTCTTATAAAGGAATATCGTTACCAACGATAAGATTGCTGTTACGCTGAGCAGGACAAACAGAGGGATGCAGGTGGCAGAGACAGCAAGACCGCCCTCGCCTGTCACCACACCCAGATTGTAAACCATGCTGTCTGTTCCCATTCCCTCTGGCGCTATACTGCCAATAGGAAAGAACAGACCCAGCGCACATACAATAACAGCTAAAAGCAAAAACAGGGTTTGTTTACGCTGTATCATAACTCTACCTGTCTTGTTTAGAGTTCATCCTCATCAGAAGAGTGAGCTGGCATACTTGGATCACGCCAATAGATGCTCTTCTCTACAAACTCCTCTGTAGCAATCAAAGTTGGCTTTGGCAACTTCTCATAGAAACGAGAGATCTCAATCTGCTCACGGTTCTCGAAGACCTCTTCCAAAGAATCGTTGTAAGAAGCAAACTCAGAGAGTTTCTTGCTCAAGTCCTGCTTAATCTCAAGCGAGATCTGGTTAGCTCGCTTAGCGATGATTGCAACACTCTCGTAAATGTTATGCGTATCATCACAGAGATCCATGATGTTACGAGTAACTGTGTTAACTGGTGCTTTTGATTTCTTATAATCCATAATTTATAGTACTATATATATTATATCTATTTTTATCTATCGTTTCCTGCTAGTAAGCTGTGAGGGGCATTATTTGTTGTCCCCTGCGAGCTTGTCGAGTGTATCCTCAGGATGTGCCTTCTCGAAAGCCTTGCACTTCTCGATATATTTCTCGGCAGTGGCACGCTCCTTAGAATCCGGATACTCATTGATGAAGCCATAGCATTCATCCTCAGCATCCTGATAGCGCTCCAGCTGCTTGCTCTCAATACTCATCTTCGCCAGTTCATACTTGCTCTTCATGATGAGTGTAGCAAATTCCTCGCGCTTGTTGCTGTAAGGATAATCCTTGAGGGCATTCTGCGCTGTTACGATGCAAGCCTCATAATTGTTGCCGCCGTTGGTGCAGTTGCCGAAGTAAGTACCCATATCGAAGTACAGGCGTGCACTCTTATACTCCTTCTCTACCAGAAGATCCTGCAAGGCAAAGAGACGGTTGGTTGCCTGAGCCTTGAGATGAGCATCCGGGAAGAGATCGAGAAACTCCTGGAAGGCTGTAATCGCAGTATAAGTAGTACTCTGGTCGAGTCGAGGCTCCGGGGCATTCTGATAGAGGCTTTCGCCCACAAAGTACTTCGCCATCTCTGCATACTGTCCCTTCGGATAGCTGGCATAATATTTCTTGAAATACTCTGATGCCGTTTCGTAATCCTTCAAGCCATACTCAGCCATCGCCAACATATAGAGACACTCCTCGCCCTCAGTTGAACCCTTCTTCATGGTTACAACTTCCTGCAACAGAGGAATGGCACGAGAATACTTGCCCTGTGCAAAACACTGCTTGGCATACTCGTACTTATAGGTAGGTGTTGCTGCCTTATATACCTGATTATATTCGCTCGCACAGCCAGTAAGAAGCAATGCTACACTAGCTGCGATTAGTATTGATTTCTTCATATTATTACTTTTGTGGATGCAAAGTTACAGATAATTTGCTTATTATCAAAAGAAAAAATACATTTTTTCGCAAATAATTAATCTTTATAACGATTAATGCCGTTTTTTTTGTATTTTTGCACCCAAAAACAGAGATTATGGACTTTAAAATCACATCAGAATATCAACCGACGGGTGATCAGCCGCAAGCCATCCGACAACTCACCGAAGGCATCCAGCAGGGAGAGCCCGCACAGGTGTTGCTTGGCGTAACCGGTTCCGGCAAGACCTTCACCGTAGCAAACGTTATAGCCAACGTGGGCAAGCCGACTCTTATCCTGAGTCATAACAAGACGCTTGCCGCCCAGCTTTATCAGGAGATGAAAGGCTTCTTCCCCAACAATGCCGTGGAGTATTACGTTTCCTACTACGACTATTACCAGCCGGAGGCATATCTGCCAACCACGGATACCTATATAGAAAAAGATCTCGCCATCAATGATGAGATCGACAAGCTCCGTCTGGGTGCCGTTTCCGCTTTGCTTTCAGGCAGAAAAGATGTCATCGTGGTATCTTCCGTATCATGCATCTATGGTATGGGTGGACCAGTAGCTATGCAGGAAAACATCATCAAGATTCACAGGGGACAGCAACTCGACCGAAATGAATTTCTCCGGAAACTGGTAGATGCCCTCTATGTAAGAAACGACATCGAACTGCAGCGCGGCAACTTCCGCGTAAAGGGAGAAACGGTAGATATCTTCATGGCGTACAGCGACAATGTGCTGCGAGTAACCTGGTGGGATGACGAGATAGACAGCATCGAGGAGGTAGATTCCCTCACCTATCACCGACTCGCCTCCTTCGAAGAATATGAGATTTATCCTGCCAACCTTTTTGTAACCAGCAAAGAGCAGCAGGAAATCGCCATCAGAATGATACAGGACGACCTGGTGAAGCAGGAAGAATTCTTCAAGAGCATAGGCGATGGCATCAAGGCACAGCGCATCAAGGAGCGTGTGGAATACGATATGGAGATGATCAAGGAGCTGGGACACTGTTCGGGCATCGAGAACTATTCGAGATATTTCGATGGCCGACATGAAGGAGAGCGGCCATACTGTCTGCTCGATTTCTTCCCGAAAGATTTCCTTCTGGTGGTAGATGAGAGCCATGTGAGCATTCCGCAGATCGGTGCGATGTATGGTGGCGATAGAGCCCGAAAGAAGAACCTGGTGGAATACGGTTTCCGATTGCCTGCCGCCTTCGACAACCGTCCGCTCACCTTCGAGGAATTTCACAGTATGATTCATCAGGCCATCTACGTGAGTGCCACCCCAGCCGACTATGAGTTGAGAGAATCTGAAGGTGTGGTAGTAGAACAGCTGATCCGCCCTACGGGATTGCTCGATCCGGAGATTGAAGTACGCCCAAGCGAGAACCAGATAGATGATCTGCTCGATGAGATTCTGACCAGAACCCACCGGGATGAACGTGTACTCATCACCACCCTTACCAAACGTATGGCAGAGGAGCTGACCGAGTTCCTGCTGAACCACAATGTAAAGGCTGCCTATATCCATAGCGATGTGGCAACGCTCGACCGCGTGAAGATCATGAATGATCTGCGAGCAGGCGTGTATGATGTACTGGTGGGTGTGAATCTGCTCCGCGAGGGTCTAGACTTGCCTGAGGTATCGCTTGTTGCCATCCTCGATGCAGACAAGGAGGGATTCCTGCGCAGTCACCGTTCCCTGACCCAGACCGCCGGCCGTGCCGCCAGAAACGTGAACGGCAAGGTGATTATGTATGCGGACAATATCACAGACAGCATGCAGAAGACCATTGATGAGACTGCCCGCCGAAGAAGCATCCAGCTGAAATACAATGCCGACCATGGAATTACGCCAAAGCAGATTCAGAAGGCGATTACCTCTGCACTGCCTATGGGCAAGGAAGAAGAAGCTGCTTCAGGTGCAGCCACCATCAAGAGCATCAAGAGTGCCGAGAAAGCCAAAGGCATTATGGATCATAAGAACATCAAGGGAGCCGAAGGATCCAGACAGCGTGTCTATATCGAACCAGATAGCGCCACGATGGTTGCCGATCCTATCGTCCGCAGCATGAGCAGGGAGGAACTGGAGAAGAGCATTGCCAACACCACTGCTCTGATGAAACAAGCCGCCAAGGACCTCGACTTCATGCAGGCAGCACAATATCGCGACGAAATCATCCGATTGCAGAAGGAATTGGAAGAAAAAGGATAAATATACGAAGAGGGTATGTCATAAGTCCTGATAATGGTAGCCCGAGGACGGATAAAAGCCCCAAAGTACCTAGGTGTCTTCAAGAGCGTAAACCCGCCAGGCGTCCCGGCGGATTTGAAATCCGCCGTAAAAAAAGGTTCGACCTATAAACACCGGGGGATTTGTAATCCCCCAATAAAAGGAAAAGCATACTCCTTTGCTGCGGATTGCAAATCCGCAGAGCCTAAATAGGTTAGGACATTTTTTAACGCCGGATTGCAAATCCGGCGGGACGCCTGGCGGACTTACGTTCTTTAAAAACTAAAAAAGGGTGCGTTGTGGACTTATGACACACCCTCTTTCAGGGCGTGTGGGAACTCTGTGATTTTCCGTTATTCAAACGACAGCTTTTTCAGGCGGGTACGCAATTGCTCAGCCTCGCTCTTCCTGATTGACAGCTTGATGCTACAGGTATTGTCGAAAGTCTGATCCACGATGCGGGGATTCATCTCCTTCACAATCCTCATCACATCATTCATCATCGGATAGGTGAAATCATAGGTTACGATTTCCTCTACCTGCTGCGTTACCTCCTCGCAATGCGCCAGGGCATCTATCGCTGCTTCACGATAGGCTACAATCAATCCGCTGGTACCCAGCTTGACTCCTCCGAAATAGCGAATTACAACAATCAGGATATCCGTCAATTCCGCCTTTGTTATTTGTCCCAGTATCGGTTTTCCTGCCGTAGAAGATGGTTCACCATCATCATTGGCACGAAACTCCGTGCGCTCCGGACCTAGCATATAGGCATAACAACAATGTCGGGCATCGTAATATTTCTTACGGTACCCGGCAACAATCTCCTTCACCTCGTCAACAGTGGTAACGTGGTGAGCAAAGGCGAGAAACTTACTCCTTTTCTCGGTGTAATATCCCTCGCCTACAGTATCTGATATAGTTTTAAATTCGTCAATCATTAATCCAACTTGTGAATAATCAATCCGCTGCGCAACTTTGGCTCAAACCATGTTGCCTTAGGAGGCATAATCTTGCCACTGTCAGCGATGTCCATAATCTGCTGCATGGTAACTGGATGCAAGGCCAATGCCATCTTCATCTCGCCACTATCTACACGACGCTTCAACTCGCCGAGTCCGCGAAGGCCGCCCACGAAGTCGATACGCTTATCAGAACGCAAATCCTTGATGCCCAGAATATCATCCAGAATCAGACGGGAAGAGATATCTACATCGAGCACGCCGATTGGGTCCTCATCATCATAGGTTCCTGGCTTGGCAAACAAACCGTACCATTTACCATCGAGATACACGAGAAAAGAATGGAGAGCGGAAGGCTTCAGGATATCCAAGCCAAACTGCTCGATTGCTTCATCAATGGCTATCTTCTCATAGCATGGGATACCCTCCTCATCGCCAGAAACATTCACATTAATTGCGTCAATCTCAATAACTTCGAAGTTCTTGGTAAGAGCATCAAGGAATTCATCTGATGTCAGACCATTCAGATCCTTTACGACACGGTTGTAATCAAGAATGGTGAGCTGACTTGCCTGGAAGCAGACAGCCATAAAATAGTTGTATTCCTCCTTACCAGTATGGTTAGGATTCTGCTTAGCCTTCTCTGCGCCTACCAAAGCTGCAGCAGCAGAACGGTGATGACCATCGGCGATATAGAGGCTAGGCATCTTGGCAAATTCAGCGGTGATGGTTTCGATATCCTTGTCATCACTGACAATCCAGAACTGATGACGGAAGCCATCGATTGGAGCAATAAAATCATACTCAGGCTCTGTTGCTGCATAGCGCATCAGAATCTCATTGAGCACAGAATTATCAGGATAAGCAAAGAAAACCGGTTCGATGTTTGCATTGCAGACACGAACGTGCTTCATACGATCCTCTTCCTTATCACGGCGGGTAAGCTCATGCTTCTTGATGACACCCGTCATATAATCATTTACGTATGCACCCACAACAAGACCATACTGTGTCTTGCCATTCATGGTCTGTGCATAGATATAATACTGTTCCTTATCATCCTGCTTCAACCAGCCATTCTCCTGGAACTTCCTGAAGTTCTCTGCAGCGCTTTCATAGACGCGAGGATCATACTCAGATGTACCTGGTTCGAAATTGATTTCAGGTTTAATGATATGATAAAGGCTTTTCTCGTTATCGCCAGCCTCGGCACGAGCTTCCTCTGAATCGAGGACATCGTATGGACGAGACTCAACTTGCTCTACTAAATCTTTTGGAGGGCGAATGCCCTTGAAAGGTTTTACTATTGCCATAATGTTATAATTTACTTTGTCAAGATGAATAAAAACACGAAAAGCCCATCAAGAGTGCTTCGGTGAAAAAGCACTCTTCATGAGCTATATATTCGGGATGAATAATTACTTATTTACCTGGAACTTGGTGCAGCCATCTGCAAAGAATGCATTGATCTGCTTGGCAGCTGCGATACCAGCATTGATGTTAGCCTCGGCTGTCTGCGCACCCATCTTCTTAGGGGTTGAGAAGTAGCGGCCCTCGAACTTGGCGAAGTCTGCATCAGCATCTGGCTTGATGTCGGTGATGAACTTCAAGTCCTCACGCTCTGCAAGAAGCTTCAGGAGCTCAGGCTCATTGATGACCTCCTTGCGGGCTGTATTGATAAGAATACCACCCTTAGGCAACTGGTTCACGGTCTTGTAATCGATGCTCTTGATAGTCTCTGGAGTAGCAGGGATATGAAGAGAAACGATATCGCAAGTCTGGAACAGCTCATCCTGAGACTTCACGGCGTGAACACCTGCAGCCTCGATGACATCTGCAGGGCAGAAGGCATCATAAGCAGACACTTCCATACCGAAGCCCTTGGCGATGCGAGCTACATTGCGACCCACGTTACCAAATGCCAGGATACCCAACTTCTTACCCTTCAACTCAGAGCCAGCCTTGCCATTGTAGAAATTACGAACTGTGAAAACCAGCAAACCGAATACCAGCTCGGCAACGGCGTTGGAGTTCTGACCAGGAGTATTCTCGGCTACTACGTTGTGAGCAGTAGCAGCAGCCAGGTCGATATTATCATAACCTGCACCGGCACGAACGATAATCTTCAGGTTCTTGGCTGCGTCGAGCACCTCGGCATCAGCCTTGTCAGAACGGATAATCATCGCATCCACATCCTTCACGGCATCGAGAAGCTGAGCCTTCTCTGTATATTTTTCGAGCAGTACCAACTCATTGCCTGCTCCCTCTATTTCTTTCTTAATGCCCTCGACAGCAGCTGCTGCGAATGGCTTTTCTGTTGCAACTAATACTTTCATACTTGAATCCTTTAAGAATCAATTATCACCAAGGATAATTATAAATTATTAATTGTTAATTATAAATTATCAATTAGTGTTGTGCTTCAAAATCCTGCATAGCCTTGACGAGTGCCTGAACACCCTCCATGGTCTGTGCATTGTAGCAGCTGGCACGGAAACCACCTACAGAACGGTGACCCTTGACACCAACCATGCCACGCTCTGTAGCGAAATCAAGGAATGGCTTCTCCAGTTCCTTGTACTCATCGTTCATCACGAAGCAGATGTTCATCAATGAGCGGGATGCCTCTTCCACGGTACCCTTGAAGAGCTTGTTGCGGTCAATCTCTGCATAGAGAACCTCAGCACGCTCGTGAGCTCGCTTGTCAGCAGCCTCTACGCCACCATTTGCCTTCAACCAGCGGAGGTTCTCCATCAAAGTATAGATAGGAACTACAGGAGGAGTATTGAACATACTGCCCTTCTCTACGTGAGTACGATAGTCGAGCATGGTAGGAATCTCGCGAGGAGCCTTGCCGAGCATATCATCCTTCACGACGATGACGGTAACACCAGCCATAGAGAGGTTCTTCTGGGCACCAGCATAGATGGCGGTGTACTTTGAAACATCCACAGGACGGCTCATGATATCTGATGACATATCAGAAATCAAAGGCACGTTCACATCTGGATCTACACGGAGTTCGGTACCATATATGGTATTGTTGCTTGTGAGATGCAAATAATCACAATCGGCTGGCACAACGTTAGGAACCTGAGGATAGAAAGTGTAATTGGCGTCGGACGATGATGCGATCTCCACGACCTCACCAAAATGCTTTGCCTCTTTCATAGCCTTCTTAGCCCAAGTACCAGAATTAATGTAGGCAGCCTTCTTGATGAGGAAGTTGGCAGGAATCTGCATAAACTGCAACGACGCACCACCACCAAGGAAGATTACGGAGTAACCCTCAGGAATGTCAAGAAGCTCCTTGAAGAGGGAGACAGCCTCGTCGACAACTGGCTGGAAATCCTTAGCACGGTGGCTGATTTCCATCAATGAAAGACCTGAACCATTAAAATCCAAAATCTGCTTTGCTGTGTTCTCAATCACTTCACGTGGAAGCATTGATGGACCTGCGTTAAAATTGTACTTCTTCATCTTGTTTAATTATTTTAGTTTTCTGACTATGCTATTCCTGTTAGCAGGAACAGTATAAGCGCAATCCACCCATTTAGGCAACTGAGCAACCCTAATGTATGGATTTACGGATGCGAAATTACATATTTTATTTGAATCTACCAAATTTTCCTGCACATTTTTAGCGATTTGGGCAAAAATCTTTCATTTTGTCAGTGCTTTTAACATATTTATCGCATATTTATGCCATAAATATCAATTTATAACAAGAAAAGCCTCCTCTGGATATAATTTCCAAGAAGAGGCTTTTATCTACATTAGAATCATCGCACTTCTTCTACGATGGTCTTTACGCCCTTAATTTTCTCACCCTTTACATTGTTGAGCACACTTCTCAACTTTGGTCGGGCTATCGCTGCATAGGCATAGCGGTCGTTGACATCAATCTTTCCGATTTCAGACGAATTCAATCCGCCCTTCTTGCAAAGGAAGCCCAGGATATCACCCTTGCTGATCTTATCCTTCTTTCCCTTACCTATATATAAGGTAGCCATTTTTGGCTTTGCAGGCATCGGCAACTCCTCAACGGCAGGAATCTCGTAATCCTCTACCTCTGCATCAACATATTCCGGAATGTGCTCCTCTGGACCCAACAGGAAGAAAGCTCTGCCCTGTGCCTCCCATCTTGCAGTACGACCCACACGATGGATATAGCCATCCTCGCTTTCCGGCATGTGGTAATGGATGATGTTATCAATGTCTGGGATATCGAGACCACGTGATGCGAGATCGGTACTCACCAGGATATTGGCACTGCCGTTGCTGAAACGATAAAGTGAAGCCTCGCGCTCCTTCTGCTCCAGACCGCCATGGAAGAAAGAGGTAGAGAACCCCTGCTCCACCAGATACTTATTGGTACGCTCTACGCTATCACGATAGTTCAGGAAGACGATGGTACTCTGGTCGCCCAAACTGCGGAGCAGCATACCCAGACTCTCCAGCTTATCCTTCACCGGACTTTCCACCTTATATATATGTACACGTTCAGGCACCTGCTCCTCGTCCATTCGATAATCAATCTTCTCTACTCTGCCCATGTGTACGAAACGAGGAATCTCCTCAGCCTCGGTAGCAGAAAGCAGGAAGTGACGGCGCAAGCCAGGAAGCGATTTCACCAAACGGCTCATCTCATCCTGGAAACCCATTTCCAGACATTTATCAAATTCATCAATTACGAGATATCTGATATGGTAACGGTTCAGATTACCCTTATCAAGATGATCGTTCAGACGGCCTGGAGTTCCGAAGACAATCTGTGGGCGCACCTGCTTCATCACGCGATGCTCATCCATTGTCGCACGACCTCCATAACAAGCCATGGCACGAAGTCCGCTACCCATATTCTTGAGCACGGTGGCAGACTGCAGCGCCAGCTCTCTACCCGGAGTCACCACGATAGCCTGCGGCTCATCGTCGCCGGCATCAATGAGTTGCGAGAGCGGCAGGAGATAAGCCAGCGTCTTACCACTACCCGTAGGCGAAAGCACTACCACATCTCTATCGGTGTGCAGCACGGCCTGCATCGCATCCTGCTGCATATCGTTGAGTTCGATACCCAACTTATCTAAAATTCTATCTATCATTGTCTTTTGTTTATTGAAAAAGAGATTACCTTTTCTTCATGATTTTATCTATTTCATCAAACTCCTTACCCATATTCAGGTTCAGATAGATGGTATAGAGCGGAAAAGCCCATTTAGACTGCTCATCAGGCTGAAGCTTTCTATACTTGACGAGATAAGGGAGTGCCTTCCTGTAATTGGCATCCACCTGTTCACGCACCTTTCTCGAAGTCTGCGAACTCTTATCCTGCTCCACTGCCATATTGAAGTAACAGATGCCTGCATTATAATATGGATCGGCAAGTTCCTCATTCACGGAGATAGCCTTATCGCTTACCTTGATACACTCCTGGAGCTTGCTCTGTTCGAAGAGGATGTTGCTCTTGGCAACAAGATACATATCACTGTCTGGCACAATGGTGAGAGCCTTATCTACTACTGCCATCGCAGAATCCAGCTGATTGATATCTACATAAAACTCCACGAGTCGTGGGAAGAAATACGGGAAAGTAGGCACCCGTTCGAATCCTTCCTTGAGCGATGCCAGATAGCGCGCTGTATCCTTCTCCAGATAATAGGTTTCGGCAAGATACTGCAACATATAGTTGTAATGCACGGTATCTTTCAGCGCTACATAAGAATGATGCAGCGTTGCCTTGGGATCCTTCATCTTATAGCCGGAATATACGGCATAATAGGCAGCCAAAGGAAGATGCTTATCCTTCTGGCTGTAATCGTACGACCGGAACAACGGCTGGTTGGCACAATCTATATAACGGTCGAAGAACTTATAGGAATCGGCATACTTCTTCTTACCGAGGAACCACAGTCCACCGTTAAAGAGATTGGTGCGGATATGGGAAAGATAATCAGCATGCTGCTTACGGAATTCGATTTCCACCTTTCCCTTTTTGTTAGGAACCATCTCTACAGAATCAAACTGCTGCGCAATCTCGAAGAGCTGTCGGGTGAAATTGAAGAGCTGGGCAGTATCATACTTCTGCTTGAGATAGAGCTTTTCGTTACCCTGCTCGTATTGCTTACGTACGGCATCGAAGTAGAGGTTCCAGATTTTCTTGTTGTTCTGATTGGCAGAATCTGCCAGAAGTTTCTGCATGCTTGCCTGCGCCTGAGGCAGGTTCTTGCCCGACTTCACCTGATCCTTCGCCAATTGAATTTCCTTCTTCTGGGCAAAGCCCGCAGATGGCACAAGAAGGAGCATCCACAATAGGACACTCGCCAAGTTGCGGAAAAACGGATATCCCCATTTACTTCTATATCCCGATATTTTATGTCTCAATCTATTATTTATTTCCATAATCATAATAGTACCAATATGTGTTGCTGTATGTATCGCGGAGAACAGACTGGCGTTCTACCGGATTGCTATACTTACGCTCCATCGACTGATAATCGGAAAAATCGGCATCCATCACGTTGTCGTGAAACTCTACGATAGGATGCGTCCGAAGATGACAATAGAGCAAAATTGCCTCTTTGTAATGAGTTGGCAGCTTGGTCAATTCGTGATACTTAACCAGCTTGCGGACAAATTCATCGAGCTTCTTGTCCAACAGAAGCGCACAAAGCTCGTACTCCTTCGAGAGGCGATACTTCAGACGATGTTTCTTCATCCAGGGCGATGTTCCATACATCCACACCGGAGCCTGCCACATCAATGCCTTGACGGACGTGCCATTGATATACATCGATTGGCTGCCGCCTACCAATGGATAGGAGAAAAGACGGCTGCCCAGCTCGCCCGTTCTGTAAAGACAGGCTATACGGAGCATCGTAAGCGACGAATCGGTCTGCAGGGATTTCTCTCCAACCTCTAAAGCTTTTTCATACTGTTTTTCTTTCATCAGATGTTCCATCTTCATTCTTTCGTGAAAGAGGCGATCATTGTTGGTGATGAAGATAACTGCCAGCATCATCACGACAAGCTGGGAGATGTTCACCCATGAGTAACGCGAGAACCAACCGAAACTATGTGGTTCCTGCTCAAGAGGTTCCAACTGTCTGACCACCCACATCACACCAGCCCAGACCAGGAGACTGAAAGGCAGAACAAGCCACCACCAGCCCAGCGAAACACTGGTATCTACATGGGTAGGCACATCGGCAATCAGGGCCAGCAAAAGGAATGAAGGGAAATAAGTAAGTCCGTGAAAACGACGCTTCACACGGGTCACCGCATATGCTCCCAACTGCAGCAGAAAGCATACAAAGGTAACAAGCAGCGGTGCAAGCGTATAGAAATAATCTGTCTTACCTTCTGATAAGACATGCTGCGCCACGGCTAAAATATCTGCCTGGTAACAAGCCAGGAATGTATAAGCAAAAACTAAAAAAATGATAGCACAGGCGAAGCGCATCTTCGCCGTGCTATTCCTTTTATGATCCATATATCTATGTTTAATTTTTCTTGAGCACCAGTGCCGAACGGGCTGGCAAGTAGAGCTTCAACCACTCCTTGCGATCGTTCACATACACAGGGTCATAGTTGGTGAGGTGGGTCATCTCGTCATCGTTCAGACCATTGCCACCAAACGCCTTGTTGTCGGTATCGAGTACCACACTATAGGCACCGGTAGGTACCAGGAAGCCATAGTCGGTAAACGAGCGGGTTGGCGAGAAGTTGAAGACGAAGAGCAGGTCGCCTCTCATATAAGCGAGTACCTGATCGCCATCATTGTGCCAGATTTCAACAACTGGTGTCTTGTTAAAGTTCTTTTCACTCTTAATTGTCTTGAGCATCTCCTTGTCGAAGTCGCCGAGATAGTGATAGCAGAGATCCTTGTTATCTACCAGATTCCACTGTCTGCGAGCATACTTGTAGCTCCATCCGTTACCCTCGCGAGGGAAATCAATCCACTCTGGATGACCGAACTCATTACCCATGAAGTTCAGGTAACCGCCATTGATGGTAGAAGCAGTAGCCAGACGGATCATCTTGTGCAAGGCAATGCCTCGGTGAACCATATCGTTCTCATCACCCTTCTTGAAGTGCCAGTACATATCAGCATCTATCAGGCGGAAGATGATGGTCTTGTCGCCTACCAGTGCCTGGTCGTGGCTCTCGCAATAAGAGATGGTCTTCTCGTCTGCACGACGGTTCTTGATTTCCCAGAAGATGCTGGATGGCTTCCAGTCTTCATCCTTCAGCTCCTTGATGGTCTTGATCCAGTAGTCTGGAATATTCATTGCCATACGATAGTCGAAGCCATAGCCGCCATCGGCAAACTTGGCAGCCAATCCAGGCATACCGCTCACCTCTTCAGCGATGGTGATGGCATTCTTGTTCACCTCGTGAATCAGACAGTTGGCAAGAGTGAGATAGCAGATAGCGTTATCATCCTCATGGCCATTGAAGTAGTCACCGTAATTGCAGAACGCCTCTCCCAGACCGTGGCTGTAGTAGAGCATAGAGGTTACACCATCGAAGCGGAAACCATCGAAGTGGTATTCGCTGAGCCAGTACTTGCAGTTGCTCAGGAGGAAGTGCATCACCTCATCCTTACCATAGTCGAAGCAGAGACTGTCCCAAGCTGGATGCTCATGTCTGTCGCCAGGATAGAAGTACTGGTTAGGATCACCGGCAAGATTGCCGAGACCTTCCATCTCGTTCTTCACTGCATGAGAGTGAACGATATCCATAATGACAGCTATGCCATTCTGATGGGCTGTATCAATGAGAGACTTGAGTTCCTCTGGGGTTCCGAAACGGCTGCTGGCAGCAAAGAAGCTGCTAACGTGGTAACCGAAGGATCCGTAGTAAGGATGCTCCTGGATAGCCATGATCTGAATGCAGTTGTAACCATCCTCTATGATACGTGGCAACACATTTTCCTTGAATTCCGTGTAGGTGCCCACCTTCTCGGCATCCTGTCCCATGCCTATGTGGCACTCGTAGATGAGCAGCGGAGTGGTGTTAGGCCTGAAGGTCTTCTTCTTCCACTTGTAAGGCTCAGGGTTCCATACCTGCGCAGAGAAAATCTTGGTCTGCTCATCCTGAACCACACGGTTAGCCCATGCAGGGATACGCTCGCCTTCTCCACCTTCCCAGTGCACCTTCATCTTGAAGAGATCACCGTGCTTCATTGCCTTTTCCGAGAGTTTCAACTCCCAGTTGCCGGTGCCCTTGATACGCTTAGCACGATACTTAGGGCTTTCCTGCCAGCCGTTGAAATCTCCGATGAGATAGATATCTGTAGCATTTGGCGCCCACTCGCGGAACACCCATCCCTTCTCCGTCTTGTGTAATCCGAAGTAGTCGTATCCGTTGGCGAAATCGCTGAGCGAAATCTTGCCGTTACGGGTAAGCTGGTTGAGTTTCCAGAGCGCATGCTCATGTCTTCCTACGATAGCAGGCTCAAAGTCTGCCAGATATGGATCGTTCTTCACGAGTCCGATATGTTTTGGGGCAGCAGCCTTCACGGTTTTCTTGGTAGCGCACTTGGCGGTTGCCTTGCAGGTAGCCTTCTTGGCTGTTGTCTTCTTTGCTGTAGTATTTTTAGCTGAAGTTTTCTTTTCTGTTGCCATATATCATGATTTTAGATGGTTCTACTATTTGATTAAGGTTTTTAAGCCTTTACCTTGAAGATAGCCTTATGGATATCACCCTTGCCGATGCATGGCTGATGACCGTCCTGTGGGAAGAAGATAGCAAACTGGCCTGGCTTGCAGGTTACCAGTGTCTGAGCCTTCACGCCAGGATACAAGGTACAATCCTTAGCCTCGTCGTATTCCACTTCCGGGAGATCCTTCACTGGAGAATATCCATAGGTTTCCTCTGTATTCATAGGAATCTGAATATCAATCATCTGGCGATGTGCCTCGATGGTAGCCTCTTCCTCGGTCTTGCCGTGAGCTACAGCGATATTCACAAAGAGTTCATCACCCTGGATAGGATGCTTGCCGGTCTCCAACTTAGTGAGATCAGTCTCGTTGATAAACTTCACTACTTCTGTGAAGAGTGGATTAAGAGAAACATATTTCTCCAAATTGTCTAATGTATCAATTACCATAGTATATTGAATTTTGTGATTGATTTCTACTTTTTTAAGTTTATATTTCAGGAAAGCATAGAAGCGGATAAGCATTTCATTGCCTCTAGATTGAATCATGATTCAATTCTTGCCGGAAGTTTAATCCTCAAATCGCTTTCCGTTCTCATATACACCCTTGGCAGTAACCTGACCATTGCAGTCTTTCTCTACGAATCTGCCATCGCGTGCATCCTTCTTATAGTTGCCCTCGAAGCGCTTGCCGTCCTTGTTCTCCTCGATACAGAAGCCCTCGCGCTTACCATTGTGATAGACACCCTTGAAGCGGTTGCCGTTGGCGTAATGTATCACCACGTTGCCATCGACATATCCCTTCTTGAACTCGCCTTCAAAGATGTCGCCGTTCTTCTTGGTCAACTTTCCCCTACCGTTCTGCAGGTCGTCTTTCCAGCTGCCAACATAGATGTCGCCATTCTTCCATACGAAAGTACCCTGTCCGGAACGCTGGCCATCCACAAACTGTCCGGTGTATTTCGAACCGCTGGCTGAGCGGAAAATTCCTTCACCGGTACGTTCACCCTGCGAATAATTACCTTCATAGATATCACCGTTATGGAATTTGTAGATACCCTTACCGTCCTGGATATCATCCTTCCAGTCGCCAATATAGGTATCACCGTCAGCATATTTAAAGGTACCCTTGCCGGAGCGCTGGTTATCTACCCACTGTCCATCGTAGGTGGTTCCATCTCCCCAGTCAAAGAATCCATTTCCATTCTTCATGTCGTTCATCCACTGGCCTTTGTATTTGGCACCGTTGGAATAGGTGTAGGTACCTTTTCCCTGTCGCTTATCCTTATACCAGTCGCCGTCATACTTATCACCATTGTAATAGTACATCACGCCATGTCCGTGCTGGAAATCGCGGAACCAGAGTCCTACATACTTATTATTGTTCTGGAAGTAATAGGTACCCTTGCCGTGCTGCTGGTCCTGCAGCCACTGTCCTTCGTATCTCTCGCCATCCGAGAAAGTATATACGCCATATCCGCTGCGCTTTCCCTTGACGTAGGCACCCTCGTAAGTATCACCATTCTTATATATGGTAGATCCCTTGCCCTGTGGCTTGCCGCTTACCATCTCTCCCTTATACTGACCGCCATCACGGGTGATGCAGCTACCGAGCGAGATTTTCTGCGCCGACATGGCAAGAGGCGAACAAGCCAGCATCATCGCCAGCATCATCTGCTTACCTGTAAGCAAGAACGTGCTTACAGAAAAATATCTTATAGAATTGTTTTTCTTATCATTCATGTCGTTTATCATCATTTTGATTTCAATAAGAACCGGTATTACAACCGTTTCCGAGCCACATGATTGCGAGTCCAGAACGGAGTTTGACCGATTCCGAACCGATATATTCGATTCAATCCCCAAAAGTAACGCTTTTTCGGCAAACCGCCAAATAGATTAAGCAAATTTAAGGGAAAAAGAATAAAAATAAGATTTCCTGAAAAAAAGTTCTTCCGGATACAATAAAACGGGAAATCAGCCGTTATTAGGGCAAATAAATGATAATACCATCCAACTAATCAAAAAATAAAAATAAGTATGATATTAAACTGCGCCATCATAGATGAAGATCCTGAGGCTTTGGCTTTGCTGAAGCATTATGTTGAGGAAACACCATCCCTCAATCTTATCGGTGCGTACCACAACGCCATCGAAGCTGTAGATGGAATCCACCACAGCCATCTTGACATTCTGTTTCTTGCCATCCACATGCAGCAGATCAGCGGACTCGAGTTTGCCAAACTCGTGCCGATGAACGTGAAGATTATCTTCACCACCGCATTCAAGGAGTATGCCATCGAAGCATACAAGGTGAACGCCTTCGACTATCTGGTCAAGCCTATCCTATACGAAGACTTCATGCAGACCTGCCAGAAGGTATTCGACCATTATATGCAGGACGATACCTACAACCCTATCAAGCGCGATGGCTTTGTAGTAGTGAGGAACGAAAGCAAATACACCCGAATTCCTTTCGAGAACATACTCTTTATCGAGAGCGTGAAAGATTACGTGAAGTTCCACATGGCGGACGGACGCAACATCATGACCCTGGGCAACCTGAAACGCCTGGAAGAGAAACTTCCGCGCCAGAAATTCAGAAGAGTGCACCGCTCTTTCATTGCCAATCTAACTAATTTTGACTACATCCAGAACATGAAGGTAGTCTATGGCAAACTGGCGGTGCCTATCTCTGACACCAACAAGGATGATGTGGTGAAATTCGTAGAAGAACACGGAATCAACTAACAGATCTGCAGCGGGGATGTAACAAATATTCTAGCATCATGTGCGATAAGGAATTCGAGATCGCGGAATCCCCAAAGCACACTGATGCAAGGCATTCCGCTGTTCTTGGCGGTCATGACATCCACATCACTGTCGCCGATATAGACTGCGCTTTCCCTATCGGCATTCATCTGACGCAAAGCCTCATTTACAGTATCCGGGGCTGGCTTTTTCTGAATATCCTCACGTTCACCGATAGCCACATCTACCAAGTCGCCAAAGAAATGGCGACAGAGGGCTTGGGTGGCAGCATAAAACTTATTGCTCACCACGGCAATATTCTTACCTCTATCCTTCAACTCCTGTAACATTTCCATCACACCCGGATAAGGCTGCGTGGTATCAAGATTATGCATCATATAGTGCTTGCGGAAATCGGCAAACACCTGTTCAAACTTCTCATTTTCCAAACCTTCCGGAATGGCACGTTCCATCAGTTTCTTGACACCGTTTCCAACAAAGCGGCGCACCTCATCTACACTACGCTCAGGAAAACCATTCGTCTTGAGGGCATAATTGCAGCTCGCAGCCAAATCGCCCAGGGTAGAAAGCAAGGTACCATCCAAGTCGAAGATATAGGTATCGAAATTAAACTGAGCATGAGGTGGCATCTTCTTCACACGGAATTCACCGCCATGTAGGATACAGACATCCTTGGAATAAAGTCGGATTTCATCCGGACCGCTAACCGCATAGCGGTTGGCTTTCTCCTCCTCATCATGGCCATAGGCGATACCTGTTCCCATGGTGCGATTCTCACCAAACTCCCATCTCTTAAACTGATGGGTCCTGGCATCCACTACCACATATTTATACTCCAGCGGAGCCTCCAAAGCCTGTACGTTGACAGAGAGCACCCAACTGGTTCCGCCCTGATGAATCATCGGAAGATAATGGTCAGTATTCCACTCGCCCAAGGTTGGATGATTACCCAGCAGTGCCACAGCCTCACCCTCGTGAAGCTGAGGAGCAGAAACCTTGAAGATCACGGTCTGCTCGAACAGAGGCAGCTTGGCAACCTCATCACCCGTCCAGACTACCGGAGACGTATAGTTGATGAAACCGCCCAGCAGCTCATTCTCATCATCCAGCCAGAAGTCGGACAGGATATAGTTTCTGTTCGCCTCATACACATAGGCTCTAGGAGAAGCTACAGATTCCCTGCGCACCACATTTCCCTCGGCATCCACCACCTTATAATAATAGGCTACAGCCACAAAGGGATGATGACGGTTTTCCAAAGTATGGGTTTCAGCCATCCAATGATAACCATCTACTGTGTTCATCGCCAGATCTACCACCTTCCGCTTTCCGTCACGTGCGAAGAAGGTGATATCGGCATGCAAAGACTCCCCCCACTCTGCCTTGTATGATATTGTAAATTTCATTCTCATATCATCTATCGTTTTAATATGTCAATATTCCTCAGTTTCAATGATGCAAAGGTAATGAAAATCTTCATACCACGGATAAAGAATCAGTGAATTAACCTATTTTAATTGACTACGCTTTGCTATTTGGCATTTTTACTGTACTTTTGCACCAAAATGTTTCAAGAAGAACAGATCAAGTTCAAAGACGAACAGAAATATTTCAAGAAGAAAAGAAAATGTTTTAAGTAGATAAAGAAAATGAAGAAAAAGAAAACAACTTCTAAGTTTTACCTCTATGGCGCCATCGGCTGCATCGCCGTCATTGCCATCGTAGGTTATCTCTACTGCTTCTCATCATTCTCGAAAAGCAGCGAAACCAAGTATGTATATATCGATGCCGATGACAACATCGACTCTGTATATAATAAGGTGAAACCTTTCGCCAAGAGCATCCCGATGCAGGCATTCCGCACACTCACCCTTCATTCAGGCTATGCCGACCACATCCGCACCGGTAGATACGCCATCCATCCTGGAGACGGAGCACTCAAGGTCTGGCGTCACATGAAGAATGGTTTGCAGGAACCTGTCAACCTCACCATACCTTCCGTACGCACCATCGACAAGCTCGCCGTAGAGCTGAGCAAGAAACTGATGCTCGACAGCACAGAAATCAAGAAGGCACTCACAGATGAGACGGTTTGCGAGAAGATGGGCTACGACACAGCCACCATCGCCTGCATGTTTATCCCTAACACCTACGATATCTACTGGAATGTATCCATCGAGAAATTCCTGGAACGCATGAAGAAAGAGAGCGACAAGTTCTGGAACTTTGAACGCACGGAGAAGGCCAAGACGATGAAGCTCACTCCTAACCAGGTGATTACACTTGCCAGTATTGTAGATGAGGAAACTGCCAACAACGGCGAAAAACCGATGATTGCAGGTATGTACTACAACCGACTGATGCTGCGCAATGCAGAGTATCCGGAAGGTATGCCACTGCAGGCTGACCCAACCATCAAGTTCGCCTGGAAGCGTTTCGAACTGAAGCGTATCTACAACAACCTCCTGTACATCAAGAGCCCATACAACACCTACAAGAATCCAGGTCTTCCTCCTGGTCCTATCCGCATTCCATCGGTTGCCGGCATTGATGCCGTACTCAACCATGTAAAGCACGAGTATCTCTATATGTGCGCCAAGGAGGATTTCAGCGGCACCCACAATTTTGCCCGCACCTATCAGGAGCACCTGCAGAATGCAGCAAAATATTCCAAGGCACTCAACGAAAGAGGAATCAAGTAAACGATATATCAGAAAACTTGCAAAATGTCTGTCATTTTGCAAGTTTTCTGTTTTTTATTTGGTAGTCTCCCTAAATTGTTGTAAATTTGCAGCATTAAACTATCCATATAAAATAATTTATTACATGAACAGAACGATTATTACAGTAGTGGGCAAGGATACAAAAGGTATCATCGCCAGAGTTTGTACCTATTTGGCAGAGAAGGACGTCAATATCCTGGATATCTCTCAGACCATCGTACAAGAGTACTTCAACATGATGATGATTGTTGACATGGGTAAGATGAATACATCTTTCGAGACTGTTGCCGACGAACTCGCTGATCTTGGCAAGAGCATTGGTGTTCAGGTAAAATGCCAGCGTGAGGAAATCTTCAACATGATGCACCGCATCTAAGTTTATCACATTTAAAAGCAATAGAAGGAATATGATCAATATATCTGAGGTTATCGAAACCAACAAGATGATTGAGCAGGAGAACTTCGACGTGCGCACCATCACCATGGGTATCAACCTCCTGGACTGTGCCACTTCAGATCTCGACCAGCTCTGTCAGAACATTTATAATAAGATTACCCGCCTCGCCAAGGATTTGGTGAAGACTGGTGAGGACATCTCTAAAGAGTATGGTGTGCCTATCGTAAACAAGCGCATCTCTATCACTCCGATTGCACTCGTAGGTGGTTCTGCCTGCAAGACTACCGATGACTATGTGAAGATTGCCAAGACTCTCGACAAGTGTGCCAAGGAGTTGGGTGTCAACTTCCTCGGTGGATACTCAGCCATCGTAAGCAAGGGTATGAGCAAGAGCGATGAGCTTCTCATCCGTTCTATCCCTCAGGCTATGGCTCAGACCGATTTCATCTGCAGCTCTGTAAACGTAGGTTCTACCAAGACCGGTATCAATATGGATGCCGTACGACTGTTGGGCGAAATCATCAAGGATACAGCCGAGGCTACCAAAGATAATGGTTCCTTGGGTTGCGCTAAGCTCGTTGTTCTCTGCAATGCTCCTGATGATAACCCATTCATGGCAGGTGCCTTCCATGGCGTTTCTGAGGCAGACGCTGTTGTCAGCGTAGGTGTCAGCGGTCCTGGTGTAGTAAAATATGCTTTGGAGCAGGTGAAGGGCGAAAGCTTCGAGGTTCTCTGCGAGACTATCAAGCGTACTGCTTTCAAGATTACACGTGTAGGTCAGCTGGTTGCCAAGGAGGCATCACGCCGCCTGAACGTACCATTCGGCATCATCGACCTTTCATTGGCTCCTACTCCAGCCATCGGCGACAGCGTAGCTGATATTCTGGAGTTGATTGGTCTGGAGCGTGCTGGTGCTCCAGGTACAACCGCAGCACTCGCACTTTTGAACGACCAGGTTAAGAAGGGCGGTATCATGGCTTCTTCTTATGTTGGCGGTTTGAGTGGTGCCTTCATCCCTGTTTCTGAGGACCAGGGTATGATCAATGCCGTAGAGGCAGGTGCACTTACTATCGAGAAGTTGGAGGCGATGACTTGCGTTTGCTCTGTAGGTTTGGATATGATTGCCATCCCTGGCGATACAGCAGCTACCACCATCTCCGGTGTCATTGCCGACGAGGCTGCCATTGGTATGGTAAACCAGAAGACCACTGCCGTCCGCATCATCCCTGTTGTGGGTATGAAGGTGGGAGATACAGTAGATTTCGGCGGTTTGTTGGGTTATGCTCCAATCATGCCGGTTAATCAGTTCAGCTGCTCTGATTTCGTAAATCGTGTAGGTCGCATTCCTGCTCCTATCCACAGCTTTAAGAATTAAGACATTTAAAACTTTCCATATCGTTTGGGGGAGGCATCAGTCTATCACGACTGCTTGCCGCCCCCTTTTCTTTTGTGGGAAATAGATTATCATACAACTACTTCACCTATCACTTACAGCTGCCTCTCCTATCACTTATAGCTGCCTCTCCTATCACTTACAGCAGACTCTCCTATCACTTGCAGCTACTTCTCCTATCACCTGCAGCTACTTCTCCTATCACCTGCAGCTACTTCTCCTATCACTTGCAGCTGACTCTCCTATCACTTACAGCTGACTCTCCTATCACTTGCAGCTGACTCTCCTATCACTTGCAGCTACTTCTCTATACTGGCACCAAACTGCAGCACATACTTGATCTGCTTGCCGGCAACATGAGAAGGATTCGCTTCTAGCCCTAAAGCTAAAAAAAATCCGCCTCCTATGCAGAGTTTTCACAAATTCATACATAAGAGAACGGACGAATGGTAAATATATACGGTAGAAAAACCTTATACCAGAATTATATAGCCTTTATTATTTCTTAACGACAGCGATGAGCTCCTCTGCAGAAACCAAAGTCTGCTCACCACTCTCCATATTCTTCAATGTAACCTTGCCAGCTGCCATCTCATTCTCGCCAGCGAGAACAACAAATGGAATCTGCTTGGCGTTGGCATAGCTCATCTGCTTCTTCATCTTCGCCTTGTCTGGGAAGATCTCAGTGCGGATACCAGCTGCACGAGCGGCAGTCACGATAGGAAGACAATAGGCTGTCTCTTTCTCACCGAAATTGATGAAGAGCACCTGAGTAGAATTGACCGCCTCCTTTGGATAGAGATCGAGGGCATTGAGCACATCGTAGATGCGGTCGGCACCAAAACTGATACCTACTCCACTCAATCCTGGCAAGCCAAAGATACCGGTAAGGTTGTCGTAACGACCACCACCAGTGATACTGCCCATAGGAGTATCAAGCGCCTTCACCTCGAAGATGGCACCAGTATAATAGTTCAAGCCACGAGCCAAAGTAAGGTCGAGCTCAATCTCATTGTTCAGACCAACAGACTTCAAGGTATCAAGGATAAACTTAGTTTCCTCTACACCCTTCAATCCGATTTCAGAACCTTCGAGAACCTTGGAAATCACTTCAAGTTTCTCATCGTTAGAACCTGACAATGAGATGATTGGCTGCAACTTCTCAATAGCCTCTTCAGAAATGCCATCATTGCGAAGTTCCTCGTTCACATTGTCAAGACCAATCTTGTCGAGCTTATCGATAGCCACGGTGATATCTACGATCTTCTCTGCCTCGCCAATTACCTCAGCAATACCGGTAAGGATCTTACGGTTATTGATCTTGATGCAGACACGCACACCAAACTTGGTAAAGACTGTATCTACAATCTGCATCAACTCAACCTCGTTGAGAAGAGAATCAGAACCAACCACATCAGCATCGCACTGATAGAACTCGCGATAGCGACCCTTCTGTGGACGGTCGGCACGCCATACTGGCTGAATCTGATAGCGCTTGAAAGGCATCTGCAACTCATCTCGATGCTGCACCACGTAGCGTGCGAAAGGCACGGTAAGATCGTAGCGAAGACCCTTCTCGCAGAGCTTTGCCGCCAACTTGAGTGATCCGAGCGAATGAATATCCTCATCGCTCACCTTATTCATATAGTCACCTGAATTCAAAATCTTAAAGAGCAGCTTGTCGCCCTCCTCACCATACTTACCCATCAAGGTCTGAAGGGTCTCCATGGCAGGAGTCTCAATCTGCTGGAATCCGTAAAGGGCATACACATCCTTGATGGTATTGAAGATGTAATTACGCTTTGCCATCTCAACAGGACCGAAATCGCGGGTACCCTTTGGAATACTTGGTTTCTGAGCCATTTATTTATGTTAAATATTAAATGTTAAATGTTTAATGCCTAGTGCTATGCTCACCCTTAAGCAAACATCATACACCAAACATTAAACACTATCAAATTATTTACGAACAATAGTCTGAGCGCGGTCTGGACCGATAGAGATGATACCAATCTTGGTCTCAAGGAACTCCTCTACGAATGCAATGTAGTCCTTGAATTCCTGTGGGAACTGATCCTCAGAAGTAAACTGAGTCATATCAGTCTTCCATCCCTTGAACTCCTTGTAAACAGGCTCTACGTTATCAATCTCGTAAGGGAAATCTGTAGTAACAGTGCCATCAGGCAACTTGTAAGCCACGCAAGCCTTGATGGTATCGAAACCATCGAGCACATCGCTCTTCATCATGATAAGTTCGGTTACACCGTTTACCATAACAGAATACTTGAGCTGTACGAGGTCGCACCATCCACAACGACGCTCACGGCCAGTAACCGCACCATACTCATGACCCAGGTCACGGATCTTGGCACCAGTCTCATCGAAGAGCTCTGTTGGGAATGGACCTGCACCTACGCGAGTACAGTAAGCCTTCATGATACCATAGACATTGCCGATACGGTTAGGACCGACACCCAGACCGATGCAGGCACCCGCACAGATGGTATTAGAAGAAGTTACGAATGGATAAGAACCGAAGTCAACATCGAGCATAGTACCCTGAGCACCCTCGCAGAGGATGTCCTTGCCAGAGCGGAGCACCTTGTTGATTTCCACCTCGCTGTCGATGAGCTTAAACTGCTTCAAGTATTCGATGCCCTCCATCCAGGTCTTCTCTACCTCAGTGATATCGAAATCAGTGTATCCGAGGCTAGCGATAGTCTTGAGATGAGCAGCCTTGTGAGCAGCATACTTCTCCTCGAAGTTTTCGAGGATATCACCTACGCGAAGACCAGTACGGCTTACCTTATCAGTATAAGTAGGGCCAATACCCTTACCAGTAGTACCTACCTTGTTCTTGCCCTTAGAAGCCTCAATGGCTGCATCGAGCACACGGTGAGTAGGCATGATGAGATGCGCCTTCTTAGAAATGTAGAGACGGCTCTTGAGGTCATGGCCACTCTTCTCCAAATCCTTAGCCTCGCCCATAAAGAGGTCTGGAGCCAAGACTACGCCGTTACCGATGATGTTTACCTTGCCACCCTGGAAGATACCAGAAGGGATAGAACGAAGAACATACTTCTCGCCTTCGAACTCGAGAGTATGACCCGCATTAGGACCACCCTGGAAACGAGCAATGACATCATACTTAGGGGTCAAAACATCAACCACCTTACCTTTTCCTTCATCGCCCCACTGCAAACCGAGCAGGACATCTACTTTACCTGTGTTCATTTCTATAAAATATAGTTATTTTTATTACTTATCGTTTTTCTTGCGTGTAAGCTTTGCCTGGCATGTACTGCATACGCCGTAAATATAGAGGGCGAAAGTATCCTTTCGGAAACGCTGCAGCTTGAGGTCATTCACTGCTGCCGTAACAGCCGGCACATTGATCTCCGTTACCTGCCCACACACGCTACACACCTGATGGATATGGCTATCATTGTAATAGCACGCCTCGTATTTGGTACCATCCACCAGACTGTGTCTCATCACGAGCCTCAGCTCGATGAAGAGATGCATTGTATTATAGAGCGTAGCTCTGCTCACCCGGAAGTTTCTCTTCGTGAGCTCAGCATCCAGCTCTTCAAGAGTGAAGTGCCCATCAATGCTATAAACCGCATCCAGAACTGCATATCTTTCCGGGGTCTTGCGGTGATGATTGCACTCCAAATATGTGTCCAAGATTTCACGAACCTTGGCTTTATTTTTCTCAGTCATAATCCTTGTTAGTTACATAAAACGCACAAAGATACTCATAATTCCGGACATAAGGGCATATTTAAATTTAAAAAAACTAAATTGCCCTATTTTTGATGATTTTCCTGCTGTTTCTTCACCAATCTGATGGCTGTTTAGGGATTATTGATGCAAATTGCCACAAAAGCCCCGACCAATTACTCTGCTAATTTAAGCATTTCAGCATAGATGCGCTGCACTGGCAAACCCATCACGTTGTAGTAACTGCCCTTGAGTCCGGTACATCCGATGTAACCTATCCATTCCTGGATGCCATAGGCACCCGCCTTATCGAATGGTTTGTAATGAGTGATATAATAATTAATCTCCCATTCTTCAAATTCCTTGAAACTTACTTCCGTACATACCGAGAACTTGCGCTGTTCTTTCTTCGTAGTAAGACATACGCCCGTAACCACATGGTGAGTCTTGCCGCTCAACATCTTAAGCATGCGAACCGCATCATCGGCATTCTGCGGCTTTCCGAGAATGATTCCCTTACCCTCCTGATCGTTCTGTTCATCGGCAGCAGGAGCAATCACTACGGTATCCGCTGTAAGAATGAGCAAATCATCGGAGGAGGATTTGCCTGAAGATTTTTCTGAAGTAGAATCTTCAGAAGCCTCTTCAGAAGCCTCATCTCCATCCAATAAAGAGCGATAAGCATCCGCTTTCTTCTGGGCAATATACTCAGCCACATCGTATGCATCCAAATCTTCAGGATAGCTTTCATCAATACCACGCAATACCTTCACCTCGAAATTAACATCCAATCCTGCCAACAACTCCCTGCGGCGTGGCGAATTGCTCGCCAAAATAATCTTATACTTCATCTGTTTTTTACCATACTGAACTTGCGAAAGTTCAAATTACTAATTCATTTACCATCCAAACGCCTTGGCATTGGAAAGCCAATGCCCCTTGGCACGAAGCACCTGCTCTACAATATCCCTGCCCACTCCTTCGCCACCATTGGCAGAAGAGACATAGCAGGAAATCTCCTTGATATCAGAGCAGGCATCGGCTGGGCAGCACGGGCAGCCACAACGACGCATTACCTCGTAATCCGGGATATCATCACCCACATAGATGATTTCCTCATCAGAAAGCTGATACTTCTCCAGAAAAGCATCATAGGTATTGATTTTCACAGCACATCCCATATAGATATCCTGCACGCCCAATCCCTCATATCGCTTGCGGATAGCCTCGGTAGTTCCGCCCGTAAGGATGACGATGCGCACACCCACCTTCTGAGCCAACTGAATTGCATAGCCATCCTTGATATTCACGGTGCGAAGAGGTTCACCCGTACTGGCAAGCGTAATGGTCTGGCGGGAAAGCACGCCATCCACATCAAATACAATTGCCTTTATCTTCTTCAAATCGTAATTAATCATACTTGAAAACTTTTTCTATTTAGTAATCAGACACTTGAACTCTATTCCTTGATACTTAGCTTATGAATACTCATGCTCATTCTGTCATAGATATCCTTCATCTGCGGATTCGACTTGAGCAGAGCTCCCTGCGCCCGAAGCACATTCTCATCATACCTTACAGCCGGCCCCGTCTGTGCATCTTTCGGATCCAACTCGTGCACCTTCGCAGCCGTCTCGTCTATCAACGGAAGCATCACATCAAATGGTATTCCGTGCTCCTCCAGGATTTCCCGACTCAAGGCATAGCAATGATTCACGAAATTGCAGGCAAAGACGGCAGAGAGATGCAGGTACTTGCGGTCTTCACTCGCCAGATGATACACCCTACTGCTCACCTGATGCGCCACATCACCGATCAGCTGCAAGGCATGCTCATCATTCGCCTCGATAAAACAAGGTATCTGAGAGAAATCCACCTCACGCTGCTTGGAGAAAGTCTGCATCGGATAAAGCACACCATAATGTAAAGCCATTCCCTGGAAAACATCCATCGGGATAGAGCCTGCCGTATGCAGAAAAACCTTGGTCTCCTTTCCTTTGCAGAGAACAGGAATCAACTCTACAATAGCACTATCCTTCACCGAAACGACGTACAGATCTGCATCTGAGCGAACATCTGATATATCCGAAACAGGCTGTGCGCCCACCTCGGAAGCCAGAGCCGTAGCCGATTGCATCGTGCGGCTGAACACCTGCACCACATCATGACCTGCGGCAAATATCGCCTTCCCCAAATGAGTGGCAAGATTGCCAGCACCAATCAATATCACCTTCATATCTTTTTCTTTTTCAATCTTATTTTTACCTGAAGCCATCAAGCCGCTTTACGCAAGC
This sequence comes from Segatella copri, assembly GCF_002224675.1. Classification (GTDB taxonomy): domain Bacteria; phylum Bacteroidota; class Bacteroidia; order Bacteroidales; family Bacteroidaceae; genus Prevotella; species Prevotella copri_U. The sequence goes on from NZ_NMPZ01000006.1 coordinate 62,531, forward strand.
CATCAGGCCATTTTTACCTAAACAATCCTTGATAATGTGCAAAAATACTAAAAAAGAGCCACACAATGGAAGAAAACTTGTTTTTTTATAATTAATTTATTATTTTTGCAATGTGAAAAGAATAGAAGTAAGAATATATTCGGAAAACGAGGAGCTGCCCCATCTGCTGGAGGGCAACTTCTTCCATAGCTTGGAACTCTTCCAGATAGGTGAAAAAGTACCAAGCGATACCCCCATTATGGCTGTAGCTACCCAGGAAGGAAGAGTAGTCGGACAAATGCTAGCCATGATACACCGCCGCCATATCCTTATTCCACCTTTTATATATATACATGCCCACGTGCACGGAGAAGGAGCCTATCTGGATGAAGAAACCGCCGAAGCCACCTTCCCTACTCTTCTGCATGCGATGACCCGCGAACTCACCCGCCGCCATACCCTCTACATCGAATTTTCAGAGATACAGAAAAAGATGTTCGGCTACCGACATTTCCGTCGCACGGGCTACTTCCCTGTGGCTTGGCAGGAAATATACAATTCACTACACAGCAAGACACCGGAAGAGCGTCTCACCGACAAGGCTAAAATGCAAATTGAAGCAGCAGAAAGAAAAGGATTGAAATGCCATAGCACTTCTGACGAAAACGAAGTGGGAAAATTCTATCAACTCTATAGAAACTTCTACAAGATGAAACCTCGCCGCTATGTGCCACCAAGAGAATACTTTGAGCAAATAAGCAAAAGCAGCGAAGCAAAGGTCTTTGTGACAACCTACGACAAGAAACGCCTGGGTATCAAGAAAGCATCTTACGAAAACAAGATACTGGGCGGATGCACCCTGGCCTTCTGCGACAACGATGCCTATCTGTGGCACCTGGCATCGCTCAGGAAAAGCTACCGATATCTGCATCCCGATGCCCTGACCGTCTGGCACGCCATCCAATACGCCCACCAAAGGGGCTTCAAGCACCTGCACTTTATGGATGTAGGCTTACCTTGGAAGCGAAATCCGTATAGAGAATTCATTCGCAGCTTCGGAGGCAAGCCCGTGGCAAAATACCGCTGGTTCAGATGCAACATCGGCATCATCAACAGACTGATGAAATGGATATACAAGCTTTAAAGCTGTCCGATTGCCTTATCCAGCAATTCGAGACCGCGATCGGTACAGAAACCACGAATCATAATGAGAGTGAAATTATCGAAGAGCTCCTGCATCGTAAATCTCTTATAGAGCTGCTGATGCATCATCTCTGACATACAGATTCTCGAAGACTCATAAACCACCTCGAAATTTACATCCTTGCGGAAGTATCCCTCATCTACACCAGCCTGGAAGAAGCGCATGCTATCATCATATTCCTTATCATGCTCCTCTTTCAGGAACTTCAGGATGCGGGGCATTCTATGAATCTCCTCATAGAAAACTACCCCCACCTGCTGGTTACGCTCCATCTGAAGGCGATAGATATAGCCAATCACATCCATTACATTACGTGCGTGCGCAAGAGCATACTCTTCAACGCGGGCCTTGTATTCTGCCCGCTCTATCTTCATTCCTGCAAGCAGCAGTTCCTCCTTGTCGCCGAAGATCTCATACACCGTACGCTTCGACACACGGAGTCCACGAGAAATCTCATCCATCTTCACCGCCTTTACGCCGCGCTGATGAAACTCTTTCATGGCATAAGCTATGATCTTATCGCGCAATTCCTTTCTATATTGATTAATTTCTGCCATATCTCTTATTTTAATGGTTTGTTGCATATCCGATTCTGCCAACTCCATATTGCAAAACCGCATCCTTTAAATAATTTTTGTGCAAAGATACAAAAAAAATAAAAATCCATCTTTTTTTAATAAGTTTTTTATTACCTTTGCACAATCTTTAAGATAAAACGCATTTTTTGCGAAAAACAGAAAGAAATAGAATCATTAAACCAATACATTGTTATGGTAAAAATCACAAAAGAGGCGGCTCTCGAATACCACGAAGCAGGCCGTCCTGGTAAGATTGAGGTTAAACCAACAAAACCTTATCACACACAAACGGACTTGAGTTTGGCGTATTCACCAGGCGTAGCTTTCCCATGCTTGGAGATTCAGCAAAACCCAGACGAAGTTTACAAATACACAGACAAGGGTAACCTGGTAGCTGTGATCAGCAATGGTACTGCTGTGCTCGGACTCGGCGACATCGGCGCGATGAGCGGTAAGCCAGTAATGGAAGGTAAAGGATTGCTGTTCAAGATTTATGGTGGAGTGGATGTCTTCGACATCGAAATCGACGAGAAAGATCCAGAGAAATTCTGCGAGACCGTAGAGAAAATCGCACCTACCTTCGGTGGTATCAACCTGGAGGATATCAAGGCGCCTCAGTGCTTCTACATCGAAGAGCGTCTGAAGAAGACCCTCGACATCCCTGTGATGCATGATGACCAGCATGGTACTGCCATCATCTCAGCTGCAGGTTTGAAGAATGCCCTCGAAGTAGCCGGCAAGAACATTGCCGACGTGAAGATTGTGGTTAACGGTGCCGGAGCTGCAGCCATCAGCTGTACCAAGCTCTACGTTGCCCTCGGTGCACAGGTGAAGAACATCGTCATGCTCGACTCTAAGGGTGTAATTACAAGCGACCGTGAGAACCTGACAGAGCAGAAGAAGTTGTTCGCTACCGACCGCCGTGATGTTCACACACTCGAAGAGGCTGTGAAGGGTGCCGATGTATTCGTAGGACTCAGCAAGGGTAACGTACTCTCTAAGGATATGATCCGCTCTATGGCTGACAGCCCTATCGTATTCGCACTCGCCAACCCTGTTCCAGAGATCAGTTACGAGGATGCTATGGACAGCCGTCCAGACGTATTGATGTCAACAGGCCGTTCCGACTATCCAAACCAGATTAACAATGTTATCGGTTTCCCATATATCTTCCGTGGTGCACTCGACGTTCACGCCCGTGCCATCAACGAGGAGATGAAGATGGCTGCCGTTCACGCCATCGCCGACCTGGCTAAGCAGCCTGTGCCAGACGTAGTGAACGACGTATATCACGTAAACGACCTCACATTCGGTCCTAAGTACTTCATTCCAAAGCCAGTTGACCCACGCTTGATCACAGAGGTATCTGCAGCAGTAGCCAAGGCAGCAATGGAAAGCGGCGTAGCTCGCACCCCTATCAAAGACTGGGAGAAGTATAAGCAGGAGTTGCGCCAGTTGCTCGGTCAGGAGACCAAACTCACCCGCAAGCTCCACGATACAGCCCGCCTCCACCCACAGCGCGTAGTATTCGCAGAGGGCGGTAACCCAACCATGCTGAAGGCTGCAGTCCAGGCAAAGAACGAGGGTATCTGCGAGCCTATCCTGTTGGGCAACCCTGACCGTCTGAACCGTGTGGCAAGCCGATTGAAGCTCGACCTCTCAAACATCGAGATTGTAGATATGCGTGCCGACAACGAGCAGGGTCGCCGTGCCAAGTTTGCCAAGCACCTGGCAGAGAAACGTGCCCGCGAGGGTTACAGCTTCGAAGAGGCTTACGATAAGATGTACGAGCGCAACTACTTCGGCATGTCTATGGTTGAGCAGGGTGATGCTGATGCATTCATCACTGGTCTCTACACCAAGTACAGCAATACCATCAAGGTAGCCAAGGACGTTATCGGCATCCGTGATGAGTACAAGACATTCGGAACCATGCACATCCTCAACACTCAGAAGGGCGTATATTACATCGCAGATACACTGATCAACCGTCACCCAGACGAGGATGTCCTGACCGATATCGCCAAGTTGTCTGCCGGCACCGTGAAGTTCTTCAACGAGGAGCCAGTAATGGCTATGTTGAGCTACTCTAACTTCGGTACAGACGCCATCGGTTCTCCTGTAAAGGTAAAGAAGGCAGTGGCAGAGATGCAGAAGGAGTTCCCAGACCTCGCCATCGATGGCGAGATGCAGGTAAACTATGCACTCAACAAGGATCTCCGCGATGAGAAGTATCCATTCTCACGTCTCAAGGGCAAGGATGTGAATACTTTGGTATTCCCTAACCTGAGCAGTGCAAATGGTGCATACAAGCTTCTCCAGGGATTGAACCCAGAGGCAGAAATCATTGGTCCTATCCAGATGGGATTGAACAAGCCTATCCACTTCACTGACTCAGAGAGCAGTGTACAGGATATCGTAAACATCACAGCCGTAGCTGTAATCGATGCTTACGTAGAGAAGATCAAGAATCAGAAATAACCTCTTAAATAAGAGTTATTAAATATCGGAAATTATGCTAGTAATAGCAAAAGATTGATTATGAATATGTTTAGGGAGGGGCAGAAGCTTGTGAAAGTTTCTGCCCTTTTTTCGTATATAAAGAATCTATACCCAATCTAACAAAAGAAAAAATATCAGTTATCCTATTTGATATGAAGAACCTGCTAAAAAAGCACAAAAGACAGCAAAAAGCAATCGTTTACGCATCAATTTCCGTTAACACTAGTTAAATAATAGAATTGTGCGCCTACACATTTGATATGAGACAAAAAAAGTTTCAAAAAGATTTGGAGATATCAAAAATAAGCCTTACCTTTGCAGCAGTTATCCTGAAAACAATCTTTTCACCTTAAGGAAAACTAATACCTATTGAAGATTTGGAGCGGTAGCCTGTGAAGGTCATCGCTTTTTTGTTTATATCCACTTTTTTGTTAACGACCCTACGTCTTGTACCCACTTTTTGTTAATAACCATGCTTCTTTGTTAATTCTTCCTAAAAGAAGAAAGATTTTCATCCCCCTATTCTCTTATTTCAAAGAAAGTTAGTAATTTTGCACCCCGAATGCTCATGGATTGGGCAAATATTACAGAAAAAGTTAAGTTCGTTGGGGCTCGGTAAAGATCCGGCACGATGCAGGACGCCTCGCGGAAAAACCCGTTTATATAAATAATTAAATGTACGCAATCGTAGAAATTAACGGTCAGCAGTTCAAGGCTGAGGAGGGCAAGAAGCTCTTCGTACATCACATCAAGGATGTTGAGGCAGGTCAGACTGTTGAGTTCGACAAGGTTTTGCTCGTTGACAAGGACGGCGCAATCACTGTCGGTGCACCAGCTGTAGAGGGTGCAAAAGTAGTAGTAGAAGTAGTGAACCCACTCGTAAAGGGTGACAAGGTTATCGTCTTCAAGATGAAGCGCCGCAAGGACTATCGCAAGAAGAACGGTCACCGTGCACAGTTCACTGAGGTATCAATCAAATCTGTAATCGCTTAAAATTAGGAGGAATTAGAAAATGGCACATAAGAAAGGTGTTGGTAGTTCTAAGAACGGCCGTGAATCAGCTTCACAAAGATTAGGCGTTAAGATCTGGGGTGGTCAGAGCATCATCGCAGGTAACATCATCGTTCGCCAGCGTGGTAACAAGCACTTCCCAGGTGAGAACGTAGCTCAGGGTAAGGATGATACATTGTATGCTTTGGCAGACGGTATCGTTTACTTCCACAAGGGCCGCAAGGACAAGAGTACAGTTTCTGTTCTCTCTCCAGAGGTTTACGCTGAGAAGACTAAGAAAGCTGACGCTTAAATTTTAAAGTTTTAGAAAAAACTATTCCAAACAAACAACATAGAAGCCTGCTCATACCTAGAGCAGGCTTTCTTCGTTTAACCCCCATAAAAACCACGAAAAAACTTTAATTCTACCCTTCTCTGCAAAAAAGTTGGCATTTTTTTGCGCTATCACAAATATTTTTTGTAATTTTGCCTTCAAATAGGAAAATTAATATAAAAAAGAAATATTATGCTTACACTTAAACTCATCAGTGAAGAAACTGAACGTGTAGTTAAAGGTCTCGAAAAGAAGCATTTTCCAAATGCTCGTGAGGCAGTAGAGAAAGTTTTGGAGTACGACAAGATTCGTCGCGAAGCTCAGCAGAAGTTGGATAACAACAAGCAGCAGGCTAATCAGTTTGCCAAGCAGATTGGTGCCTTGATGAAGGAAGGCAAGAAAGAGGAAGCTGAGAGCGCTAAGGCTCAGGTAGCTATGCTCAAGGCTGATGCCAAGGCTCTGGAAGAGATTATGGAGAAGGCTCAGAACGATATGACCAACCAGTTGCTCGAAATCCCTAACATTCCTTGCGAGCAGGTTCCTGAAGGTAAGGATGCTGCCGACAATGTAGTTGTAAAGGAAGGCGGCGAAAAGCCTAACCTCGGCCCAGACGCTCTCTGCCACTGGGATCTCCTGAAGAAGTACAACCTCGTTGACTTCGACCTCGGTGTGAAGATCACTGGCGCTGGTTTCCCTGTATATATCGGCAAGATGGCTCGCTTCCAGCGTGCTCTTGAGGCATTCTTCCTCGATGAGGCCCGCAAGAGCGGATACCTGGAGATTCAGCCTCCTTACGTAGTTAACGAGGATTCTGGTCGTGGCACAGGTCAGTTGCCAGACAAGGAGGGTCAGATGTATCACGCCAATCTCGACAACCTCTTCCTCATCCCTACTGCCGAGGTTCCTGTAACCAACATCTTCCGCGATGTTATCCTCGATGAGAAGGATCTCCCTATCAAGCGCTGCGCTTACTCTGCCTGCTTCCGTCGTGAGGCTGGTAGCTATGGTAAGGACGTTCGTGGCTTGAACCGTCTGCACCAGTTCGACAAGGTAGAGATTGTACGCATCGATAAGCCAGGCCACTCATACGAGAGCCTGAACGAGATGCTCGACCACGTAGAGGGTCTCTTGAAGAAGCTGGAGTTGCCATACCACATCCTCCGTCTCTGCGGTGGTGATATGAGCTTCACCTCTTCTATCTGCTACGACTTCGAGACATGGAGTGCAGCACAGGGCCGCTGGCTGGAGGTTTCATCAGTATCTAACTTCGAGAGCTACCAGGCTAACCGTCTCCACTGCCGCTACCGCCATGCAGAGGACAAGAAGATTGAGCTTTGCCACACCCTTAACGGTTCTGCTCTCGCCTTGCCACGTATCGTAGCAACCATCCTGGAGAACAACCAGACTCCAGAGGGTATCCGCGTACCTAAGGTATTGGTTCCTTACTGCGGATTCGAGATGCTCGATGACAAGAACTTCGATTAATTCGACAAGAATCGATTAATTCGACAAGAACTTCGATTTATTCGATAAAATTTAAATAAAACATATTGTACGAGGATAACTTCGGCTACCCCATAAAGGCGGCCGCAGTTATCCTTTTGCATTTTATATACCATGAGCAAACATCAAGACAACTAATAAGAAATAGAAACACAGATAGTATTCAACATAAAAAGTTAATAGCCCATGAACAAGATTATCAAGAAAATACAATACTCTGAAAAGGTATTCCGTTTCGATGTGGAAGCTCCACTCATCGCCAAGAGCCGCAAGGCTGGCAACTTCGTCATCATCCGTGTAGATAACAACAGCGAGCGCATGCCGCTGACCATCGCCGATGCCGACATCGAGAAAGGCACCATCACGCTGGTTGTACAGAAGGTAGGACTTTCTTCTACCAAGCTTTGCGCCCTGAACGAGGGCGATGAGATTCACGACGTGGTGGGACCACTCGGCAACCCTACCCACATCGAGAACTTCGGTACCGTGATCTGTGCAGGTGGTGGTGTAGGTGTGGCTCCAATGCTCCCTATCATCAAGGCACTGAAAGCTGCAGGCAACCGAGTGCTCAGCGTGATTGCTGGTAGAAGCAAGGACCTCGTCATCATGGAAGATGAGGTGCGTGCATCCAGCGACGAACTCATCATCATGACCGATGACGGAAGCTACGGCGAGAAAGGCGTAGTAACCGTGGGCATCGAAAAGCTCATCAACCAGGAACATATAGATAAGGTGTTCGCCATCGGTCCTCCTATCATGATGAAGTTCTGCTGCCTCCTTACCCAGAAATATAATCTTTCTACTGATGTATCGCTTAATACCATCATGGTAGATGGTACCGGTATGTGCGGTGCCTGCCGTCTCACCATCGGCGGCAAGACCAAGTTTGTCTGCATCGATGGTCCGGAGTTTGATGGCGCCCAGGTAGATTGGGATGAGATGTTCAAGCGTATGGGCACCTTCAAGGATGTAGAGCGCGAGGAAATGGAGCACTTCGAGGAGCATCTGGCTACAGTGGATGCAGGGAAGAAGAAGGAGACTACAGACATTACGATGGATGTGGAGCCTACCGATGCACCAATAGAAGAACTGACAGACCGTAACGCAGAGTGGCGCAAGGAGTTACGTGCATCGATGAAAGCAAAGGAACGCACCGCTATCGAGCGCGTCAAGATGCCAGAGCTGGACCCAGTATATCGTGCAACTACCCGCACCGAGGAAGTGAACATCGGTTTGACCAAGGAGATGGCTTTGACAGAGGCAAAGCGCTGTCTCGACTGTCCGAAGCCTACCTGTATGGAGGGCTGCCCAGTGAGCATCAACATCCCATCCTTCATCAAGAACATCGAGCGTGGGCAGTTCCTTGCCGCAGCCAAGGTTCTGAAGAACACCTCTGCCCTCCCAGCCGTTTGTGGTCGTGTTTGTCCTCAGGAGAAACAGTGCGAGAGCAAGTGCGTACATCTCAAGATGAACGAGCCAGCCGTAGCCATCGGTTATCTGGAGCGCTTTGCTGCCGACTACGAGCGTCAGAGTGGCAACATCTCTGTGCCTGAGTGCGATGAGGCAAACGGCATCAAGGTGGCGGTAGTGGGTTCAGGTCCTTCCGGCTTGAGCTTTGCTGGCGATATGGCGAAGAAGGGATTCGACGTCACCGTGTTCGAGGCTCTGCACGAGATTGGCGGTGTATTGAAATATGGTATTCCAGAGTTCCGATTGCCAAATGCCATCGTGGATGTAGAGATAGAGAATCTCCAGAAGATGGGCGTGAAGTTCATTACCGACTGCATCGTGGGCAAGACTATCTCCGTGAAGAATTTGGAAGAACAGGGATTCAAGGGATTCTTCGTTGGTTCGGGAGCCGGACTTCCTAACTTCATGAATATCCCTGGCGAGAACGCCTTGAACATCATGTCATCCAACGAGTATCTTACCCGTGTGAACCTGATGGATGCAGCCAACCCTCATACCGACACCCCTATCAACCTGGGTAAGAAGGTGGTTGTTGTAGGTGGCGGAAACACTGCAATGGACAGCTGCCGCACCGCCAAGCGTCTGGGAGCCGAGGTAACATTGGTTTATCGCCGTTCGGAGGCAGAGATGCCAGCCCGACTTGAGGAGGTGAAACATGCCAAGGAAGAAGGCATCAACTTCATGACCTTACATAATCCAAAGGAATATGAGGCGGATGAGAAGGGCGCAGTAAAGGCTGTGGTCTTGGATGTGATGCAGCTCGGTGAGCCTGATGCCAGCGGCCGTCGCCGTCCGGAAGCTACAGGCGAGACCATCACTTTGGAGTGCGACCAGGTAATCGTAGCTGTTGGCGTAAGCCCTAACCCTCTCGTTCCTCAGAGCATCGAGGGATTGGAACTCGGCAGAAAGAATACGATTGCCGTAAATGACCAGATGCAGAGCTCTATTGAGGAAATCTATGCTGGCGGCGACATCGTAAGAGGTGGTGCCACCGTGATTCTCGCAATGGGAGATGGCAGAAAGGCTGCACTCAATATGAGTGAGAAGCTTTTGAAGAAATAGTATATTACATAAAAAACCGAAAAAAGGCAGGTTGCAAATTAGCAATCTGCCTTTTTCGTTATTCATTACTCTCCAAAAAGATGGGAGTAATTGATACTATATACTATAGATTGAATCTCAAACCGAACTGGAGATTGAAATTCAACTTCTTATCCTTGAAGGTATTTTCCACATGGCTCCCGTTATCGAAATAATATTTAGCACCCGGTTCGATATACAGACCCACCTTTGGTGTGATGTCATACTGCGCACCGAGCGAAGCCTTTCCAGAGAACTGCACTCTGTCTCGCTTGGCATTCTCTTTCTTTACACCCTCTTCTTCGGTATCATTCTTCACATTGTAATCAGCCTCAGCACCAGCCATCACATAAGCATGGAAGCCTCCACTCTGCCAGAATTCATAATTCAATCCCACCGGAATACCCACATAATGAAGCACCTGATGAACATTGTAGCTACTACCTGGTGCGTATGGATAAAAATCAGAAGAAGTGCGTGTATATACCATACCCGTACTCAAAGACAGACGAGGGGCAATACCAAAGGCTACCTGCAAACCAACAGATACTGGAGCATGATGCTTGGCATTCACCTGCTGTTTTCTTTGAATCGCCTTATAGGATGCCAAGAGATATTCTTCTCCATATATGCCTCCAGCCGTCGGATCAGGGATGACACCCGGCATCGGTTCTGCCATCGTTCCATAGCTAAAATCATTATAGCCTCCAGACGCGTCGGAATTCACACCGCCCAGACTTGGCGTCAGGTTTTCGGCATAGAGTTGCATCGACCAGCCAGAAACCTCCTCATTTTTTTCAAAATGATAAGACTGAGAAGCATACGCTGCCGCATGATGATCGGTAGAGCGGGTTAAGGCCTTATAATCGGATTTCTCTGCAAGCAAAGAGATTTCATTCTCAGATTCTTCCTTAAGAACATCATCACTCGTCTTCTTTTGGGATGCAGCGGATTGCAAATCCGCTGAAACAACGAGGGATGGAGCGGGTTGAGATGCTGCGGATTGCAAATCCGCTGAAACTGCGTGGGATGGAACGGATTGAGATGCAGCGGATTGCAAATCCGCTGAAACTGCGTGGGATGGAGCTGGTTGAGATGCTGCGGATTGCAAATCCGCTGAAACAACGTGAGATGGAGCTGGCTGGGATGCAGCGGATTGCAAATCCGCTGAAACAACGTGGGATGGAGCTGGTTGAGATGCAGCCAATTGCAGATTACCCTTTTCTACATCCTCCTGGTGCAGATAAACATAGCTTCCACCTATTCCCAATAATGCCACGGCTGCTGCAGCCGCAGACCATCGCTTGAAATAGACTATCCTGGCATTCTTTTTAGCCTCTGAACTGTCGTGTAAAACCCTGGCATCCTTTTTAGCCTCTGAACCAACGTTTGAATCAGCAGATTCTGAGCTTTCTGAAGCTATCGTCTGTGGATTCGACGAAACAGATTCTATATTATTCTGAGCAAGCGATTGTTCAATGCCTGCCCACAAGTCGTGGCTGACAGACTCCTGATAGCCTGCCAACTGGTCTTGAAGTTTGCTTGTCCAATCTTGATTACTCATATTCTTTCTCGTTTATATTATTTAGATATTCATTTATTTTCTTTGCCAGAAACTTCTTGGCTCTTAGATATTGCGAAGCAGAGGTACTCTCCTTGATGCCCAGCAGATCAGCAATCTCCTTATGGCTCCTTTGCTCAAACACAAACATGTTCAGAACCAGTCGATAGCCCTCGGGCAATTCACCGATCATCTTCGTCAATACGGCAGGCGGCACCCGTTCTACCTCCGGTTCGTCGTCACTCACATCTTCCGGAACTTCATCCACGAAAGTGATGCGACTCTGCCTTCGGGTAAAGCTGATAGCCTCATTTGCCACAATCCGGAGAAACCACGCCTTCAGCGAACCTTCGCCCCTGTACTCGAAGTTGGCAATACCAGAGAAAAGTTTCACAAAACTATCCTGCACCACATCCTCCGCATCATCACGTAAAGGGACATACCTCAGCGCTACCGCCATGGCATATCCTACGTAGCGGTCGTAGAGCCGGTGCATCGCCGCCCGACTGCCGCCTTTGATGTCGTGCAAAAGTAGTTTTTCAGATTCCAATTTTCTCTATCTTTTATGTATTAAACGAATATCAACACAAAACCTTGCACCAAAAAACAAACTTTTTTTGATGCAAGGTTGTTTTTATACCGAGATAACCATTCCCTCATTGGTGAGATAGCTTTCCTCGAAAACCTCTTTGGCTTCTTTCAGCAGAACCGTCTCATCATTATATCTCGCACTATAATGTCCCAGGAGCAACTTGCCTACCCCGGCAGCCTTTGCCACCATCGCAGCCTGCTTCGCCGTACTATGGTTGTAGATCTTAGCCCGGTCTTCCTGCTCCGAAGTATAAGTACTTTCATGATAAAGCACCGTAACCCCCTTCACCTTTTCCCAGAGATTCGGAATATATCGGGTATCACTCATATAGGCATAACTGCGAGGCGGGTCGGCAGGTGTCACCAGACGGGCATTCGGAATCACCTCGCCCTCCTCGTTGGTCCAGTCAGCCCCATTCTTGATGTTGTTGATCTGACTGATTGGGATGCCGTAGTAATCTATCATATCCCTCTTGATATGAGGCAGCGTAGGCTTCTCTCTGAAGATATAGCCGCAGCATGGCAGACGATGTTTCAGAGGCACCGTCTCCACCGACAGAGAATGATCTTCGTAGATAATCTGCTGTTTCTCCGTATCCACCGGAATCATCTCCATCTCATACTCCATCGTCTGCATAAAGAATTCTACCTGTTGTTTAAACAGAGGAGCATAATCCTTTGGAGCATAAACTCTTAACTTAGATGTACGTCCGAGCATTCCGAGCGTAGAAAGCAAGCCCATCAATCCGAAACAATGATCGCCATGCATGTGGGTGATGAAGATGGCATTGAGCTTGGAGAAATGGATATGGGAACGACGGAACTGCATCTGTGCACCCTCGCCACAATCTATCATATAGCACTTTCCCCGCATCTCTATGAGCTGCGAGGAAGCATTGTGTTTCAGGGTTGGCAGCGCACTGCCACACCCCAGTATATGTATCTTAAATGGTTCCAACTTAATCTAAAATTTAGAATGACAATTTACTCCTGGCGCTTGAAGACATAGATGCCCTGGGTATTCTCCAGCATCAAGCTGTCAGAGCCCAGTTTATCGATGGCAAAGGTATCCTTGTTGAGCAGGAGCTTTCCGTTCAGGATTTTCCATGAAGTCCAAGGATTGGTCTCAGCCTTCACATTGTTTTTTACCTCTCCACCTTCCAGCAAGTCGAAGTTCTTGTCGAGTGAAGTCCACTTGCCCAGGAGTGAAGTAAGATTGATGATTTTCTGTGCCATCATCTCTCCATCCTGTGCCTTGTAACCGATAAGAGCGATGCGGTCGCCTGCCAGCAAACCACCCAGCACGATGTCTGGCTGCTCATCATCGATAAAGACTGAGAGCGTATCTCCCTCATCAGAAATCAGCTCCAGATTGTGCATAGATGTACCCTCACCACAAACACCGTAGATGGTTGAATCATCGGCAACCTCCTCCAGATCAAGGGAATCTGTAGGAGTGATTACCTGTGCGGTTTTCTTATCCTTGCAGCTATTGGCAGCAAAGAGTACCACCAAAGCCATCATCATATAAACTAATCTTTTCATAATCCTTATAGTTTTTGTTGTTATAAAAACGTTTTATCTTGTTTATCATGAAGCTCCTCCTATTGAAGCTTACGATTCTTTCTGAAGTCTTTCCTGTTTCTTGGCTTCATCCCACAGTTTATCCATCTCTTCCAAACTCATGTCTTTCAGATTCTTACCCTGCTTGAGCGAATGATCTTCTACATAGTTGAAACGGCGGATAAACTTCTGGTTTGTCTTCTCCAGTGCATTGTCCGGATTGAGCTTGTAGAGACGGGCTGCATTGATGACGGAGAAGAGGAAATCGCCGAGTTCCTGGGTAGAGTTTTCCTTGTCGTCCTTGGCAAGTTCTGCCTTGAGTTCTTCCAGTTCTTCGTGTACCTTGTCCCATACATCCTCCTTCTCCTTCCAGTCGAAGCCCACGTTTCGTGCCTTGTCCTGAATGCGATAGGCCTTGATAAGGGATGGCAGGGAATTTGGCACACCGCTCAGAACGCGCTCGTTGCCATCTTTCTCCTGCTGCTTGATCTGCTCCCAGGTTTTCTCTACCGAGGCTGCATTCTTGGGTTTGCTGGCACCAAGAGCCAGGGTTTCTTCCGAGCTTCCCGCCTCAGCCTTCCCGGTTGCAGATTCTGCCTTCCCGGCTTCTGCTTTTTCAGACTCCTTATATACCACCTGTCCCTCATCATTGATATACATATCAGGATTCGCCACAGTCCATTCGCCCTCCTCCTTCCAGTTGATGAAAGGATGGCGGAACATCAGTTTATCAGCTTCCTGATTGCAGACATCGCAGATATCGAACTCGCCGTCTTCTCTGCCGATGATGCTATAGAACATCACGTGCTCCAGCACATCGCCCAGCTCCTTCTTGATATCCTTGTAATCGCGCTTCATCAAGGCGTCACAAAGCTCGAAAGTCTCCTCGATGGTATTCGGACGAAGACTCTCAAATGTCTGCTTCTTATCCCATGGACACTGCAGGCGCAAACGGTCCTGCACATCCAGCAAGCGGCTGAACGCCGCTAACTTTTCTTCTTTCGTATGCATTGTTTTAATTTCTACTTTTTACTGCATTACAAACCATCGTTTTGTGCAAAAATTAATAATTTTGATGCAAAGATAGCATTTTTCGCTCAAAAATTCGTATCTTTGCACCGTTTTTTAAGGAAAAAGAAAGAAAAAGAATAAAAATTAGATAGAAACAATGGAATTAGCAAGTAAATACGATCCACAAGCAGTGGAAAGTAAATGGTATCAGTACTGGCTCGACAACAAGCTTTTCAGCTCTAAGCCAGATGGTCGTGAACCTTATACGGTGGTTATCCCTCCACCAAACGTAACAGGTGTGCTCCACATGGGACACATGCTCAACAATACTATCCAGGATATTCTCGTTCGCCGTGCACGCATGGAGGGCAAGAACGCTTGCTGGGTACCAGGTACCGACCACGCCAGTATCGCTACCGAGGCTAAGGTGGTTAACCGCCTCGCACAGCAGGGTATCAAGAAGACTGACCTTACTCGCGATGAGTTCCTCAAGCACGCTTGGGACTGGACTCACGAGCACGGCGGCATCATCCTCAAGCAGCTCCGCAAGCTCGGTGCCAGCTGCGACTGGGACCGCACAGCCTTCACCATGGACGAGACCCGCTCTCGTGCCGTAATCCACGTTTTCTGCGACCTCTACAAGAAGGGTCTCATCTATCGTGGCGTGCGCATGGTCAACTGGGACCCTAAGGCCCAGACTGCACTCTCTGACGAGGAGGTTATCTACAAGGACGAGCACTCTAAGCTCTACCACTTGAAGTATTATGTAGTAGAGCAGGACTGCCAGCAGGTGGACGAGGAGAACGTGATGCACAAGGATGAGAAGGGCTACTATGCAGTGGTAGCAACAACCCGTCCTGAAACCATCATGGGCGACTCTGCCATGTGTATCAACCCAGAGGATAAGAAGAATACCTGGCTGAAGGGTAAGCACGTGATCGTGCCTCTCGTAAACCGCGAGATTCCTGTTATCGAGGATACATACGTAGATATCGAGTTCGGTACCGGATGTCTGAAGGTAACTCCAGCTCACGATATCAACGACCACGCCCTCGGTTTGAAGCACGGTTTGGAAACCATCGACATCTTCAACGACAACGGTACCATCAGCGAGGCAGCAGGTCTCTATGTAGGTATGGACCGCATGGACGTGCGCAAGCAGATTTCCATCGATCTTCAGAACGCCGGTCTGATGGAGAAGATTGAGGACTATAATAATAAGGTGGGCTTCTCTGAGCGTACCAATGTGCCTATCGAGCCAAAGCTCTCTACACAGTGGTTCCTCAAGATGCAGCACTTTGCCGACATCGCCCTCCCTCCAGTAATGGACGACGACATCGAGTTCTATCCTAAGAAGTATAAGAACACCTATCGCCACTGGTTGGAGAACATCAAGGACTGGTGTATCAGCCGTCAGCTCTGGTGGGGTCACCGTATCCCAGCCTACTACTTCGACAATGCCGGCAAGAAGGATTTCGTGGTAGCTGAGACTGCTGAGGAGGCTCTGAAGCTCGCCCAGGAGAAGAACGCCAGCATCAAGGCTGAGGATCTTGAGCAGGAGAGCGACTGCCTCGACACCTGGTTCTCTTCATGGCTGTGGCCTATCTCTCTGTTTGATGGCATCGAGAATCCAGACAACGAGGAGATCAACTACTACTACCCTACTTCCGACCTCGTAACAGGTCCGGATATCATCTTCTTCTGGGTAGCACGTATGATCATGGCTGGCTACGAGTATCGTGGCAAGATGCCATTCAAGCACGTATATTTCACAGGTATCGTCCGCGACAAGCTGGGCCGCAAGATGAGCAAGAGTCTCGGTAACTCACCAGACCCATTGGATCTGATTGACAAGTTTGGTGCCGACGGTGTTCGTATGGGTATGATGCTCAGCGCTCCAGCCGGCAACGACATCCTCTTCGACGAGAGCCTCTGCGAGCAGGGACGTAACTTCAACAATAAGATCTGGAATGCCTTCCGCCTCGTGAAGGGTTGGGAGACTGCAGATATCGAGCAGCCTAAGAGTGCAGAAATCGCCGTGAAGTGGTTTGATGCCAAGCTCAAGGAGGTGAACGAGGAGATGCAGAAGCAGTTCAAGGACTACCGTATCTCTGAGGCATTGATGACTGTATATAAGCTGTTCTGGGATGAGTTCTCATCTTGGTACCTGGAGATGGTGAAGCCAGCTTACGGCCAGCCTATCGACCAGAAGAGCTACGATGCTACCCTCCGTTTCTTCGATGCCCTCCTGAAGATGTTGCATCCATTCATGCCATTCATCACCGAGGAGTTGTGGCAGCACATCTACGACCGCAAGGATGGCGAGAGCATCATGCGCGAGAAGCTGGAGATTCCTGCACCTACAGCCGAGGAGCAGAAGTTGGCAGCCGACATTGAGGCAGTGAAGCAGATTATCGCCGGTGTTCGTACCGTTCGCAACCAGAAGAACATTGCCCAGAAGGAGCAGTTGTCTCTCCAGGTAGTAGGCAAGAACGATTTCGAGGCTTACAACGACGTAACTCTGAAGATGGCAAACCTCGACAAGATTGAGGTCATCGCTGAGAAGAGTGCCGATGCATCCAGCTTCATGGTAGGCACCGACGAGTTTGCCGTACCATTGGGCGACCTCATCGACGTGGCAGCCGAGATCGAGAAGGCAGAGGCTCAGCTCAAGCACCTGGAGGGCTTCCTGATTGGTGTACGCAAGAAGCTCAGCAATGAAAACTTCGTAGCTCACGCTCCTGAGAAGGTAGTAGCCCTGGAGCGCAAGAAGGAGAGCGACTCTGTAGAGAAGATTGCTGCCCTCAAGGCAACCATCGAGGAGCTCAAGAAGAAGTAACAGATTCTTTTTATATATGTTGAATGTTGAGTGTAGAATGATGAATGTGGAATCAGACGGATGAATTCGTCAGCCATTCTGCAACTCAGCATTCAGCATTCAACATTCAACTTTTTTATTATGATCAAGAAGCTTTTCACCTTATTTATATGTATGTTTTCGTTCGCCATGACTTTCACCAGTTGTAGCGACGAGGCTTTTGATGTGGATAGCGTCAACAAGCAGACCATCCTGGTATATTATCCATGGACAGGCAGTACCACCAGTTCGGGTTTGAAGGAATTCCTTGCAAACAACATCGACAGCATCTGCCAGGGTATCGTAGCCAAGAAAGGACTCAGTGACTCACGTGTGATGGTATTTTTCAGCGAGAAATACAACAAGAGCACACTCTACGATCTGCAGTACGATGCCGCCAGCAGGAAGGTGAACCGTGTGCACGTAAAGACCTACGAGGACAACAGCTATTGCACGGCAGAGGGATTCGCCAACCTTCTCAATGAGGTGAAGCAAAATGCCGAGGCACTCAACTATGCCCTCATCATCGGAGTACATGGTTCCGGATGGACCTATGCAGAAGATTGGGTGAATTATCCGAACTATGCCCGTCCTGGCTTCGGAAGCACAGCCACAGCCGGCAAGCCATCCAGTACATTCAGTGGCATACAGTTTGGCAGCGACCCAGACCATCCAGTCACCCGCTTCTTCGGAAGTGTAAATTCCAAGAGTTATGCCATGGACATCCCAACCCTGGCAGAAGGAATCAGACAGAGCGGAATGAAGATGCAATACATTCTCTTCGATGCCTGCTATATGGGAAATGTGGAGACTGCCTACGAACTGAAGGATGTCACCAACTATCTCATCAGTTCGAGCAGCGAGGTGATGGGTATGGGCATTCCATACCGAAGCATCTGGAGCATGCTCAATTCCGCAACGCCCAACTATTCCGGCATCGTGAACGGTATTGTCAACTTCTACAAATCCAGCGACGTACCTTATTGCAACATGGCAGCCATCAACTGTCGCGAGATGGATAACCTGGCTAGCGTAATGAAGGAAATCAACAGCAAATATACGCTCGATTCCTCCATTCCTCTAGAAACAATCCAACCTCTCGACGGCTTCACTCCCAACCTGTTTTATGACATGTCGGTATATGTAGATAGTCTCAAGCCAAGCGGTTACCTGAAAGACCAGTTTGCCGCCCAGATAAAGAAAACCATCAAGGAGGCAGCTCATACCGATGAGGCAATTACCATGCTGAAGGACTCGTATAGAGGAACCATCTTCCAGGTGAAAAGCTATTGCGGTCTTTCCATCTCCGACCCGAGCCAGCACAGTGTAGCCCTCAAGGGAAGAGAGAAGACAGGATGGTGGAAGGCAACCCACTAATACCTGAAGCAGCACGCCCTGAAAGGGCAAAAGCTCCTAGCCCAGGGCAACGTCCTGGGAATTATGGACGCAAGCGTGCCGCCCTGAAAGGGCAAAAGCTCCTAGCCCAGGGCATCGCCCTGGGTATAATAGCAGTTTACAAGACGCCCTGTAAGGGCAAAAGCTTTCAAATACCTGGCAATATACAAAGCTTTTGCCCTTACAGGGCGACAGGTTTGCGTCCATAAATACCCAGGGCGATGCCCTGGGCTAGGAGCTTCTGCCCTTTCAGGGCGTGTGGGGCTTACTTGCAAAGAAAGATTGAGTACTCATAAAGAGGAACTTACTTGCAAAGAAAGGTTAAGTACTAATAAAGTTGAATGTTAACATTTAAAAATTAAAAGGACAAAGATGGAATTTTTTATAATCGATCGTAATGGACAGCAGGCAGGTCCTTTCAGTTTCGACCAACTCGTACAGAAGGGCATCAGTCCCGAAACACTGGTATGGAAGCAGGGTATGGCAGATTGGACTCCAGCCTGGAAGGTAGAGGATCTGAGAGCTGTATTGGAAGCAATAGAAGCCAACCAGAGCAACCAGAATGCCCAAAAGCAAGAAGGAGTTCAGCAAGGTTTCCCGCAAGGAGCCAACCAGCAGCAGGATTATCAGAAAGCCCAGCAGGAAGCCTATCAGCAGGGATTCCAGCAGGGAGCAGCAATGAATTCGAATTTCCAGCAGCAGCCTAAGAAGAACAAGAAGAAGAGCCATTTCGCGATGAAGATGGTGATAGGTCTCATTATTTTCATCCTTGCCATATTTGCCATAACCAATCCGAGCGCAGATGCTCATAAGGAGAAGGTTCGCACGGAGGCAAGCAAGGCAGTAGAAAAGGCGGTAGGATCTACCGACAACAATTTCTTCTCGCAGGCACTCCGCTCTGTAGCCAAGATGATGGCTGGCAGCATGATGGACGAAGCGATGAACCAGCTTTTCGAATACCACAACTATATCGTTTGCTCTACGGGTTCTGTAGAGTTCAACGGCAAGCCGCATACCGTGAGTTTCGGTATTCTCGGCAACGTCTATACGATGAATGCCGACGATATGGTGAAAGCACTGGAATCAGCCGATAATCTCCATATCGAGGAGTCGGAATCAAATGTATCCTCTGATACTCCTAATATGGATAGCTCAGATTCAGAAGACCAGGCTGACAGCGATGAAGGCAGCTTCAGCACAAAAATGCAGAAGAAACTGGAAGAGAAAGCCAATCAGACTTTCGATAAGGCGGCAGATAAAGTGAGCAAGAAGGTAGAAGAGAAAATCAACCAGAAGCTCGAAGAGACCACCGATTCTTCCAGCATCGAAAAGATAATCGATAAGATCCTGGAGCTATTTTAACGGCATATAAAACAAATCTCCCTATAAGCAGGCGACATACGTCAGGCTTATAGGGAGATTTTTTGGTTAAAATAGCCTATAAATAGCAGCACAGATATCAGGCTACTTCCAGAAAATCGGGAGAGCGGGATATCTTGACCACCACTGCGTGATGGCGCACAAACTGCATGCGAATGCGGGCAATGAGAAGATCATAGCACGCCTCGCTATGAATGAGGAAACCCAGATGGAGACACTCTCCTACGATGATGCAGTGGTTGCGCCAACCGTGAATGCCATTACCCCTGGAGAAGGACACACGGGAATCAACATGGGAGTCAACCCCAGAATCAACATCTGACAGTCTTATATAATAAGGTAATGCCAGCTTGCTGTTGCGCTGCAGGGCATATTCGCCTTCCGGCAGACAATGCACATCCTCCTCCAACGTATCACAAACATGCTGACCATCAATCAGCAATCTACCACTTACGGCATGATGATAACTGCCAAAACGTTCTATAGCTATTTCCATAAACTTTTGATTTTTCCAAACTATTATTTTTTAACCTTAAACCCATCCCCATCTTCTCTCCATATCCGTGTAAATAATATTCAAGGAGGAGAGAAACAGGCAAAAACGCCCGAAAAATGGGGAAAAAAGAGATTGAGAATTTTCCCTTAAGGGTTTTTATTTTTTTCCTTAAGGGAAAATATATTTTTCCTTAAGGGAAACGACAGCTTCTCTTAAGAGATTTTTCTGCCACGTTTAACTTGTAAAGTTATTTACCACTACCAATGCTATACTCCCACTCCATCCGGCTCTCCGAGATAGTAAAAGATATAATCTACCATCTTGGGCGTGAAACTATGCAGCGAAGGTTTATACCCCAATTCCTGCAGTTTGACATAGAGCGGAGTGCAGCGCTTCACCCAATCCATAAACTCATCTCTCGCAGCATGCCCCTTGGAACGGCTGTGAGGACAGTAGAGGTGAGCAAGCTCCTGCTTGCTCATCACTCTACGTTCTACAAAATGTTGCTTGGTAACATTCATCTAGTTTTAATTTTTAGTTAGTAATCTTATCTTCTACAAAGTTACAAAAAAATCGGATAGGGTGTTTCATCTGATTACAAAATTTAATATTTACAATTCAGATGTAACAAGGGCTGGAGCGTGGTGGCATCAAAGCAGGGACACGCCTTCTGCACTCCAGGCAGGTCACGATGCCCCAGAATGGTGCGGATGCCGGGAAACTGTATCTTCAGCTGAACGATCAGCTTCTTCATCGCCTTCTTCTGCTCCCCGGTACGGGTATCCGCCACATAGCCGTTCTCATCCAATCCGCCCTCATAGCAGATTCCGATGGAATGTGCATTCCAGCCACGGGCATGGGCACCCATGCGCTCCAGCGGACGGGTGGCATGTACCTTGCCGTCACGGCTGATGAAGAAATGATAACCGATGTAACGCCAGTGGTTCACCTCCACGTGATCGTGGTAAAGCTGATGCACGGTGTAAGGGTGGTTGCAGCGGGTTGCGCTGCAGTGTACCACAATCATTGTAATTTCTCTAGTCATAAGCTGATGTTTTTAATGTTTCAACACTGCAAAGATAAGACATTCTCCTAACTCCAACTGGCGATAGCCGTCGATTTCCGGCGAAATTCCGCCTACACCGGAATGTTTTATATTTAGTTAACTAGTTACCTCTCGTGGAAGAAATGTCTAGATAGTTACTTCTCGTAGGCAAACTTACCAAAGGGTTACATCTCATCAGAGAAAACCGTTACATCTCGCTGGATAACGCCTTCTGCCAGTTACCTCCCATGGTAACAGTATTTTCTATTCATCTGTCTATCTGATAGTTACACATCAAAATAGCGCCACAAGAAATATGATAATATGATATATAAGAAATAAACAAGAAAAATGGTCATGATGGGTTCTCAAAGTTTTTTTTCTCTTTTTTCTAAAAAAACTTGTAAAATACTTGTTAGTTTCAGAAAATTTATATATCTTTGCAGCGCTCTTTCAGTAGAAATACCGGAGGAGCAGACATACGGCATCCTGTTGGCAGGATGCCCAAGCATGATAAATGCTGAGTTTACATCTCAAAATCCCTTGTAAGGTGTGGAGCTAAATCCTTGCATGGGGTACTCAATTGTAAATTCAGGCTAGATTTTCGTGCGCATTCTCTATGAACAATTCATACGGGGGTGCGACATGGGAAAATTCTGGTCTGATGTGAAAATTGAGTTAAGGACCAGAAAAAAAGCTCCAAAATATTTTTGGTCCATTTGAGATTTCGCATCCCCCAGATTTGTTTTCATTGCCACCCCCATTTTATAGACTTTTATAAAACAACGAGCAATGAACAAGATCCTAACTTTCAACGTAGCCGAAGCCACAGAGCTTGGCACTCATTGCGCCCTGCATCACAGCTACAGCCCGCAAGAACAGAAGTACATCTTCAGACTTGACGTGTACAATCAGAAACAGATCAAAATGGCTATCAGCCAGAACGCACACCATGGGCAACTGGACCTCAACGGTTTCGAGCACCTCGAAAATATGTTACGTTTCGAAGTACCCTACAGAGCTTTGGAAGCTACCAAATCACATTACAACAACCTGGAGACTGCCCTTATCGACATAGGCAAAAAGCCGGTCTGTATCCCTTACACCGTCGCAGAATCTGGTAATCCTGGAACATACCACTTGTGCTACAAGCAGTTCGACTACCTCTACCACTTCGTTGACTACACCAAGAAAGGTCAGGAGAAGAGAGCCATCCTGGAGATGCCGATTCCCGTGGCTCAGTACTACTTCGCCCTGGACCTGGGCTACTTCAAGGTTTCGCCGCAGCTTTACGAGTCATTCCATCACCAGTCTTCCCGCTGCCTTTATCTCCTGACAGAGAGCCGACTGAAGAAGGGCTACACCAAGTTTACGCCTCCCGAGATCCTTGCGCTCCTCACCAGCCACACCCAATATCGCGGCACGGGGAATCTGGAATATACCCAGCTTTCTACTGCCGAAGAAGAGATCAGAAATGCCTACAAGCTGAACCGTCTCGACTATATCGTGATACACACGCTAGAGACTACCCGTAACCAGGTAGTAGGCAAATACGGCTGCTTGGTAATCTTCGGCCTCAAGTACCGCAACGATGACCCAGATATGCTGAGCGATGAAGACAGAACAAAGCTGACAATGAAGAAACTAAACTTTAGAAAGCTACTCACCTCTTCCTACTGGAACGTGAGCCACAAGGTGGCAGAGGAGTTGAGCGATCGCCTCACCCTGTCAGACCTGGATGCCGTGAACCAGTGCTTTCTGGCAGCCTATGCGGCGAAGAGAAAGCACGAGATCAAGAATCCCGCAGGGTATATCGTGTCCAGCCTGGATAAGGTTCTGAGGAAGAAATAACAGAAATTCCCCAGGCGTTCCGACGGATATGTTATCCGTCGTAAAAAAAGGTTCGACCTATTAAACCGGGGGATTTGTAATCCCCCAAAGCCTTGAATCTGTGTAAATCTGTGGGATTTATTCTTTGTCCCACAGATTTCACAGATTTACACAGATCTCTACCTTAAAATTATGGGATCCTAACTTTTTCTGAAACTTTTCACAGAATTCTCTTGCAGGTTTGAAAATAAAGTCGTAACTTTGCGCTATATAATTTTAAAACGGATGGTTATGAAGTATTTAGATCCTAAGGCAGACCTTACGTTCAAGAAGATATTCGGCAATCATCCGAAAAGAATGATCAGCCTTCTGAACGCACTCCTGCCACTCAGTGAAGAAGAGCAGATACACGAGATAAAGTATCTGCCTACAGAACTTGTACCCCAGCTCGAAGGGGGCAAAAACACCATTGTGGATGTACTCTGCACCGATGCAAGAGGTAGAAAGTTCTGTGTGGAAATGCAGATGGAATGGTCCGACGCATTCCAGCAGCGAGTACTGTTCAATGCATCCAAGCTCTATGTGAGTCAGGCTAAAAAGGGAGGAAAATACAGTGAACTGCAACCCGTATATTCTCTCAACCTGATAAATGATATCTTTGCGCATGATACTCCAGATTTCATCCACAACTACCGAATCGTGCATGACAAAGACAGCAATAAGGTCATCGAAGGCTTGCATTTCACCTTCATAGAACTTCCGAAGTTCACTCCACATTCCATCACCGACAAGCGGATGATGGTATTGTGGCTCCGTTTCCTCACGGAAATCAATTCCAATACGCAGAAGATTCCTGCTGACCTGCTCAATGACCCGGAGATTGGAAAAGCCGTAGAAGAGTTGGAAATTTCCGGCTTTACAGATGCCGAACTCAGAGCCTACGACAAGTTCTGGGATTCAGTAAGTGTTGAAAGAACCCTCCTGGATGACAGATATCAAAAAGGTAAGGAAGAAGGAATAGCTGAAGGCATGGAAAAAGGTAGAGCTGAAGGCATGGAAAAAGGCATGTCACAACGAAGCCTTGAGATTGCCCGAAAGATGTTGGCAAAGGGCTTAGATGATACCACTATTATGGAAATGACAGGGTTAAGCCTGGATGAAATCAGGCTATTGAAATCGCAAATGAATAAAATATAAAACAACCCGTCCCGAAATCCGCCGGGACGCCTAGCGGAGGAAAGAGATATCCGGCGCTAGGGAATAATAAATCAAAAATTGAAGTTTCGCATATGGTTCATGTACGGGCTGAAGGCCCAAAAGCTCCTAGCCCAGGGCATCGCCCTGGGTATAATGGCAATCTTTAAGGCGCCCTGTAAGGGCAAAAGCTTTGTATATTGCCCGGTATTTTAAAGCTTCTGCCCTTTACCTTTCCCTTCGGCCGGTGACCGTTGGTTCAGGGCGTGTGGGGCAAAACTTGCGAAAGTTCAATCAAAGATAAACAGAAATCCCCCATCCTACTTTCTCAAGCGGGATGGGGGTTTTGCTTATGTAATAATTAAACCTAAAAAACAAAAGCAAGTATCAACTCTTCAGGAGTTGGTATTTATATTTATAGATATATGATATCTTTTGGATTTTCGGAATAAAAGCCCTGCCGGCTTTCACAAGCAGGCAGGGGATAATTATAAGTAAAAGATGTAAATAGATGTACCACTGTACAACCTACTTATTAAAACTATAAAATTAATCTTGCAGATTCTACACACATTAATCTGCTTCCTTGAATATGAAGGAGGCATATTCACATATACCCGCAATCAATAGACTCTAATTCTTGCGATTATTTACCACAGGCTATCTCTAGCCTACCTATTATATCTCGAACTGTCTTTTTAGAAAACGCCCCGGCGGAGACATAACTTCCGCCGAGGCGCGGCATTTTCATGCGCATTCTATGAAATGAATTTCTTCCGTTCTAGACTGTCCTCCGTTAGGCGTCCCGACGGATATGCTATCCGTCGTAAAAAAGGTTCGACCTATTAAGCCGGGGGATTTGTAATCCCCCTATCCCATCGATATGCCGGCTAATGCCTGGTTGCTGGGGATTGCAAATCCCCAGAGCATAAAGAGGTTAGGTCAGTTTTTGACGGCGGATTGCAAATCCGCCGGAACGCCTAACGGGGGATGGGCATATCCGGCGCTACTGGCTGCATAAAAATCATCCCCCAACCTGCAAACTGCGGGCTGGGGGGGGGTGCAATCCCCTATCCCATCGATATGCTGGCTACTGCCTGGTTGCTGGGGATAACATATCCCCAGAGCAGAAATAAAGCAGTAAATACCTTAATTTATTCTAAAATACAAAATTATATAGCCAAAATATATCGTTTTTCAAAATTTATATATATCTTTGCACTTATAATTAATAAAGAGAATTATGAGAATTATTTCGCATAGAAAACTAAAAGAGTTTTATGAATCCCCAGGACGAGAAGACTCTAAAGTTGCCCTTGAAAGGTGGTACCAGATAGCAGAAGAAGCAGAATGGCATAACTTTTCCGATATTAGAGCAGACTTCCCTGATGCCGATTACGTAGGTAATCAACATTACGTATTCAACATCCGAGGAAATAACTATAGATTAGTAGTTGTCATAAAATTCACTATAGGCCGACTTTTTGTAAGATTTGTCGGAACACATAGTGAATACGACAAAATTGACTGTACCAACATTTAACATCAAGAATTATGGAAAAAATAACAAAAGAACAGTATGAGTTTGCACTCAACAGAATAGAAGAGCTTTTACCATTGGTAACGGATGAAACTCCTGCTAATGATAAAAATGCCATTGAACTGACATTAATGTCAGATATTGTGGAGTCATACGAAAAGAGACATTTTCCTATAGGAAAGCCTTCAGTATCCGAACTCATTGAACTTTCACTGAGTGAAAAAGAAATGACACAAAAACAATTAGCAACAGAAATCGGAATAAGCCCTTCCCGCATTAACGATTATATTACTGGACGTTCGGAACCTACATTAAAAATTGCCAGATTGCTTTGCAAGGTACTGAATATTACTCCTGCTGCTATGTTACAATACTAAGTAATAGTTTTCAGCTTACAAGAAATCCCCCCATCCCGCTTTCTCAAGCCGGATGGGGGGTTTGCTTATGTGATAGAGAGAGATTTATGAATGTCTATCAGGCAGTTTTCCCACTTTTTATTTGGGCGTTTCAGGAAAAAAGCGTAATTTTGCAGTGAAACTAAATGTTGAACTAAATGAATGGCGTATGAAACAGGTAGAAGAATGGGAGTATGAAGCAAGCAAGATGGCATACCGGGATATCAAGAACTCCATTGATACGGCGAAGCAAGAAGGTCTTGCGGAGGGTATGGAAAAGGGTATGGAATTAGGTATGGAAAAAGGAATGAAAAAAGGAATGAACCAGAAAGCCCTGGATATTGCCAGGAATATGCTTGCTGATGGTGTTGACATCAATCTGATCATGAAGTATTCCGGACTTACCCAAGAGCAAATAGAAAAATTAAAATAAGATATTATCCCCGCTAGGCGTCCCGACGGATTTGTAATCCGTCGTAAAAAAAGGTTCGACCTATTAACCCGGGGGATTTGAAATCCCCCTATCCCACCACCATACAGTCTACAGCCTGATTGCTGTGGATAACATATCCCCAGAGCATAAAGAGGTTAGGACATTTTTTGACGGCGGATTGCAAATCCGCCGGGACACCTAACGGAGGATAGGGATATCCGGCGCTGCTAATTTGTGTTTAAGTTGTGAATTCAATTTTACGCATCACAAGGATGCAAGTTATTAAAATAGTAAGAATAGTAAAAGGAGCTGCACACAAGAGTGCCGGGAAAAAATCCCACGCTACCAGATACCAGTATGAATACATTGGAAGCATAACAGATAATCCACCCCAAGAAAAGCATTTGAACATACTTAATGGTTCTTTTAAAGGATGTATTCTTTGCCCACAATGATTGCATTCGGTATAATAATTGGTACCATGCCAAAAATACTTACTTATAACTCGCAATGACACTTGCTTACCACAAGTGGGGCATATTGCATTCGAAAGATTTATGTCTAACATATTATTGTTGCGTTTTGAAGTTTAAACTAAATTTTCATTGCAAATATACGAAATTAAGTTGAATCCTGCAAGACTAATCGGCATGAACAAGACAAAAAGTGTGATAAATAGCATAAAACCAAACATAAGATAGTTTCTTGGCTACTTTTTCTCTGAAAATGGCGTTGTAAGAGCTTTCCTTAGAGAAGGTAAATCTGTATCAATTAACCATTCTCTAAATGACTTAGAACAGCAACTCAATCCCGATGTGTTCTTTCGCGTCAACCGACAGTACATTATAAACATATCATTCATTGAGAAGCTCACCAAATTCTTTAACTATAAAATGATTATCAAACTCTATGGCTTTACTGATTTACAGATCATCGTCAGCAAAGAAAGAATCTCCCAACTCAAAAGTTGGTTAGACAGATGACGAAATAAAGAAACAATTGGTCATCGTGACCTGCCTGGCATCCAAATCCCCCTATCCCATCACTATAAAGACTACAATCTGGGTGCTGGGGATAGCATATCCCTAGAGCCTAAAGAGGTTAGGTCATTGTTTGACGGCGGATTGCAAATCCGCCGGAACGCCTAACGGAGGAAAGGGATATCCGGCGCTACGAAAGTTTTCCTACTTTTTATTTGGTCGTTTCAGGAAAAAAGCGTAATTTTGCAGTGAAACTAGATGTAGAATTAAATGAATGGCGTATGAAAAAGGTAGAAGAAAGATACATCAGCTTGCTGACCGACTTCGGCTTCAAGCGAATATTCGGAACGGCAATGAACAAGGATTTGCTCATTTGCTTCCTCAACAGCTTGTTTAATGGCAGACAGGTTGTGAAGGATGTGTCGTATCTGAATCCGGAGCACGTGGGAGATGTATATACCGACCGCAAGGCCATCTTCGACGTATATTGCGAAGGCGAAAACGGCGAGAAGTTCATCGTGGAAATGCAGAATGCTTACCAGACTTATTTCAAGGACCGCTCTCTCTTCTACTCCACTTTCCCGATTCGCGAGCAGGCACCAAAGGGGAGCGACTGGGATTTCAAGCTCAATCATGTCTATACTGTTGCGCTGCTCAACTTCAACATGAATGAAGATGCCTTCGACAAGGAGAAGATCCGCCATCATGTACAGTTGTGCGATACCACTACCCACAAGATTTTCTACGACAAGCTGGAGTTTATCTATGTAGAGATTGCGAAATTCAATAAGACACTAGGAGAACTGGAAACGCTCTACGAGAAGTGGCTTTATGCGCTGAAGAATCTCTATAAGCTTACCCAGCGCCCGAAGGAGCTGTGCGACAAGGTGTTCGACCGTCTCTTTGAGGAAGCCGAGATTGCCAAGTTCACTCCACAGGAGATGAGGGAGTATGAAGCAAGTAAGATGGCATACCGGGATATCAAGAACTCCATTGATACGGCGAAGCAAGAAGGTCTTGCGGAGGGTATGGAAAAAGGAATGAACCAGAAAGCCCTGGATATTGCCAGAAATATGCTTGCCGATGGTGTTGACAGCAATCTGATCATGAAGTATTCCGGTCTTACCCAGGAACAGATAGAAAAATTGAAATAAGATATTATTTTAGAAGTAACAGATAAACAGAAATCCCCCATCCTGCCTTCTCAAGCCGAATGGGGGTTTTGCTTAAAATATAGGATTGAATGAATGTTAATGCCGGATAGGATTATCTGTCAATTTCAGCACGGATGAATTTACCGGCACTGCTGTAATACAGGTCGTAGCCTGGGATGTCTATTTCGTAACCACCTATCTCCTTCTCTATCTTATACGGCTGCTGTGAAGGATAGCGCTTGGCAATGTCCGCAGCGATAACATCAGGAATGATGCCTGATGGCAAAGCTGAGAACTTGCAGTCCACGCTCTTCCACTCTCCCTTGTTGTTGAAATCTATTTTGGTTCCATCGTTCAATGTTGCCTCATATTCCCAATTTCCGTTGTCCTTCTCCTTCTCTACACGGGAGTAGGTAGCAGTAGGAAAATACTGCTTAACAAACTGCTGAGCCTGTGCTGGCAACTCAGCATAACCGATTTCTTTCTCATCACTGCCGTGACAAGCTACTGCTACCAAAGCAAAAACAATCGACAGAAATGTCGCTAAAAACGTTCTTTTCATGTTGTTACAATTTAAATTTTGATGTTACTATTTTAATTATTTATCACTTATTATTATACACTATCGTATAACCCGTATATTGCCATACACGGGGTTGTTTTATATGCTACAAACATACTAAAATAATTTCAAACTACAAAACATTCGCCCCATATTTTAGAGTGTTTTAACGGTTATAATTGCATTATGATTTATGACATACCTTCTTAGGTATGTGATAGAGAGATTTATGAATGTCTATCAGGCAGTTTTCCTACTTTTTATTTGGTCGTTTCAGGAAGCTAGTTTCCTACAGATTTCACAGATAACACAGATGCATAGACTTACTATAATAATTGTTTTTTCTTTCAAGTGGCGAACAACTCTTGATTTCCGCCCCAAAATTTTGTATCTTTGCATTGTCATTGAAACACAATGGCTTGCAGAAACAAAAGCTCTGCAATCAATGTTTAACTAAAATGTTTTTTGAGTTATGGGAATGAATGTTAAAGCTATTGAGCGCAAGATTGCTTACTTGGGTAAGGAAGGTGGCAAGGACCAGTACATGTACGTGATGCAGCCACTGATCTACAACAAGCTCACACCGGAGAAGGTGATCCAGCAAGCTGCCCTGCATTGCGGTCTGACTCCTGCCGTGATGAACGTGGCTTACGCTGCCCTGAGCGAGGTGATCAAGGCGTGGGCTACAGAGGGTCACTCCGTATCGGTACCGGGTCTGGGCACCATGCGTTTCGGTCTGCGTGCCAATGCGGTGAAGTCGGTAGAGGATGTGAGCACCAAGCTCATCACCCAGCGACGCGTAATCTTTAGCCCTAATATGGAGATTAAGCAGGAGCTTGCCAAGACGGGTATCAGCATCACCTGCGTAAACCGCGATGGCGAAGTGGTAAAGAACATCTCTTCCAACGATTCGAAGGATGTGGAGGACACCGAGGGTGACAACCAGGAGAACCCTGACGAGAACAAGGGTAATACCGGAACTACCGGCGGCAACACGGGCGATACCGGAACCCAAGGTGGCGGAAGCGATACCGGAACCCAGGGTGGCGGTTCGCAGACTGGCGGAAGCGATACCGGCGACAACGGAGAAAATGGTGATAATGTAAGTCTCTAAAAAATATAGCCCATGAAACGTGAAAACTGGAAAATCGTAATTAAGATTGCTCTCTCACTCCTTACAGCCATCGCAGCCTCTTTAGGTTTGACAAGCTGTATGTAAGTCGGGATGTAAAGCTAGAACCTCTCAAAGAGGGTGTGTCATGAATTGATGACACACCCTCTTTTTTTATAGACAAGCTATTCATTTAACCCTTATTAACGGAAATCAAATACTATTTTTCCTACTTTTATGATGTTATTTCGAATAAAAACTGTACTTTTGCATATATAAGATGTATAACCGAAATGCAGATAGACTGCAACGATAGTATTACAAATGTTTAAGGTCACAAATTGTGATCTCCAAAAGGATATACACATGACAGATAAAAATAACCAAGACATCACCCTACAAGGGTTTGTCAACGACATAAAGACTATCATCAATACAGCTCGCACCAATGCCGTGCGCAGTGTTGATTTTTGCCGAGTGCAAATGTACTGGGCTATAGGACAGCGTATAGTAGAAAAGGAACAACAAGGGAAAGAACGTGCAGACTATGGCACCTACCTTATAAAGAACCTTGCCAAGGAGATTGAGCCTGAGTATGGCAGCGGATTTGGTGTACGTCAACTGGAACGTTGTCGCCAGTTTTATACTATCTATCCAATTGCGTCCACACTGCGGACGCAATTGAATTGGTATCAATATAAGCAACTTATTGCTATTGCCGACCCCGACAAACGAGAGTATTACGAACTGGAAGCTGTCAACGAGGGTTGGTCCGGTCGCCAGCTTGAACGCCAAATCAATTCGATGCTGTATGAGCGTCTTCTAATGAGCAATGACAAGGAATCTGTACTTGCAGTAGCACGCAAAGAACGTATTCCAGAGTCGCCACAGGAGATTATCAAAGACCCGATGGTGCTGGAGTTTCTTGGTCTGGAGCGCAAGGCTTCTTACTATGAGAAAGACTTAGAGAGTGCCATCATCTCTCATATAGCCGACTTCTTGCTCGAAATGGGCAAGGGCTTTTCTTTTGTGGCAAGACAAAAGCGTCTGTTGATAGAGGATGATGAGTATTTTGCGGATTTAGTTTTCTATAATCGTCTGCTACGATCTTTTGTGGTTATTGAAATAAAAAACCATAAACTAACACATCAAGACCTCGGTCAGTTGCAACTATACGTCAACTATTACGACCGATACGAAAAGACAGACGACGAGAATCCAACCATCGGTATTTTGCTCTGTACCGACAAGAATGATACTGCGGTAAAACTTGCTTTACCAGAAAACAACAAAACGATTCTTGCCAGCAAATACCAACTCTATCTGCCTACAACAGAACAGCTGATTAGTGAAATCAACGAGGTCAAAAAGTTGGCAGAAAAGCATTAACATTAATTTTATGGTCGATAAAGAAGAAAGTGATATTATATAATAATGATAAAAAAGGCTGCGTCACCCGGTGGTAACGCAGCCTTTTTTCATATTTCATTCTTATCCCTTTAAAACTTAAAAAACTAACGGGATATTTGATCTTTACCAAAGCTCCAGACGCTCATTCTTAGGAATGAACATCTTGTCGCCCTGCTTTACACCGAATGCCTCATACCAGGCATCAATGTGAGGAAGAGCACCATCTACACGCCACTTACCAAGCGCATGAGGATCGTTCTTCACACGGTTGCGAATCTCCTTCTCGGTGATGTTCTGACCCCATACACCAGCGTAGGCAAGGAAGAAGCGCTGATCAGCAGTAAAGCCATCCTTGTTCTTCAAAGGCTTCTTGGCTGTCGCATTCTTGAAGGCATTGAAAGATACCATCAAACCACCGTGGTCGGCAAGGTTCTCACCCAATGTAAAGCGACCGTTGGCATTCAGGTCTGGCAATACCTTGATGTTGCTGAAGAAATCAGCATACATATCGGCACGCTTGTTGAAGCCCTCAGCATCAGCTGCTGTCCACCAATCCTTCAGGTTACCGCTGGCATCATACTGGCGACCCTGATCATCAAATCCGTGAGTCATCTCATGACCAATCACTACACCGATAGCACCATAGTTGAATGCCGCGTCTGCCTTGGCATCAAAGAATGGATACTGAAGGATACCTGCAGGGAAGCAGATCTCGTTGGTGGTAGGATTATAGTATGCATTCACAGTCTGAGGAGTCATATACCACTCATCTCTGTTGACTGGCTTACCAGCCTTCTCAGCAATCTCCTTATTGTTGCGGAACTGACGGCAGGCCATCACGTTCTCATAGAAACTCTTGGATGGGTCGATGGTAAGCTTGCTATAGTCAGTCCACTGGTTAGGATAACCAATCTTGACATAGAACTTATCGAGCTTATTGTGGGCAGCAGCCTTGGTCTCTGCACTCATCCACTCCTGAGCATCGATACGCTGACCGAGACTCACCTGGAGATTCTTGACCAAAGTCTCCATCATCTTCTTGGATGACTCAGGGAAGAACTTCTTGCAGTAGATTCTGCCGAGCGCCTCACCCATCTGAGCATCTACCTGAGAAGTAGCACGCTTCCACAATGGATGGTCTTCCTTTCTGCCACTCATGGTCTTGCCGAAGAAATCGAAGTTTGCCTCACGGATCTCATCGGTGAGATAAGCAGAAGAACTGCCGATGACACTCCACTCCATCAATGCCTTCAAGGTCTCAGCATCCTCTGCAGCAGTAATCTTGTCGTAACCAGCCATGAATGCAGGCTGACCTACAATCATCTCCTGGATATATTCGCTCTTGATGCCCTCGCCGTTAGCCAATGCCTCGAGAGGAATGTTTGGATAATTCTCTTTAAACTGCTTCAGGCTCATCTTGTTGTAGTTAGCCTGTGGGTCACGGAGTTCGGTACGGCTCTTGGAGATAGTAGCAAGACTGGTCTCGTGGAGGAATACCTTCTGTGCCTTCTTGGCAGCATCGGCAGCAGAGAAGCCATAGAGCTGGAACATCTTTGCCACGTAGGTCTTGAAAGCCTCACGGATAGCTACGGTAGCAGCATCGTTGTTGAGGTAGTAATCCTTGGCACCGAGAGTCAAACCACCCTGCATCACATTGTAGATGTTCATGGTTACGTTCTTCTCATCAGCACCGAAACCGGTACCGAAACCTACGCCCAAGCCCTGCATGGCATACTTCACCTGCAAGTTCTGGAGATCTGCCTTGGTCTTGGCAGCAGCAATCTCGTCGAGGAGAGGCTTTACGGGAGCAATGCCCTCCTTATTGCGGCGGTCGATATCGAGCGCCAACTTATAGAAGTCGGAAAGCTTCTGTTCGATGGTTCCTGCCTTGTAGGTCTTCTTCTTGAGTTCATCAAGAATAGAGTTGATACGCTTGTTGCTGTTCTCAGCCAACTGTTCGAAACTACCATAACGGCTGTAGGCAGCAGGAAGCGGATTGTTCTTCTGCCAGCCACCGGTAGCAAACTGATAGAAATCATCAGCAGGCTTTGCTGTCTTGTCAAGATTACTCATGACAAGTCCCGACTTGTTCTGAGCATCAGCAGCCAAAGGCATGGCTGCGAGCATCATCATCGGAAGGATGTACTTCATTTTCATTTTCTCGTTATTTATTATTGTTTTAACTATGAATTCTTGATTTCCTCCAGTTCTTCGGAGAGCATCATCCAGTTCTCGTTTTCCTCATCCAGGCTCTTCATCAGCTCGGTATATTCGGTAACGAGTTCCATATTCGTAGCATTCTCAGGCTTCATCAGGAGGGCATCAATCTCAGCCTTGCGGGTTTCGAGCTTTTCAATCTTCGTCTCGCATTCCTTCACCGCCTTCTCAGCCTTGCGAATCTTCTTCTGCTGTTCCTTGTGCTCGGCATAGCTGAGTTTTCCAGAGGATGCTTCGGAAGATTCTGCAGATGATGATGAAGAAGATGGAGAGCCGGCAGATGACATATTCTGACTTCCGACCTGATTCGCCAGTGCCTGACTGATGCTCTCAGCATTGTGGGCACGGAGATAATCGTAGATACCGCCCAGATGCTCACGTACCTTGCCACCGGCAAACTCATATACCTTATCTACCAGTCCGTCGAGGAACTCACGGTCGTGACTCACTATAATGGCGGTGCCGTCGAATGCCTTGATGGCTTCCTTCAACACATCCTTCGACTGCATGTCGAGATGGTTGGTAGGCTCATCGAGAATCAGGAGATTCACCGGTTCGAGCAGGAGCTTGATCATCGCCAGACGACTGCGCTCTCCTCCACTCAACACCTTGACATATTTCTCGGAAGTTTCGCCACCAAACATAAAGGCACCCAGCAGATCGTTCACCTTGAGGCGCATTTCGCCGGTAGCCACATTGTCGATGGTCTGGAAGATGGTAAGATTCTCGTCGAGCAGCTGTGCTTGATTCTGTGCGAAATAACCTATCTGCACGTTATGACCTATCTTGAGATTGCCCGTAAAAGGAATCTCGCCCATGATACACTTCACCAGGGTAGATTTACCCTCGCCGTTCTTACCTACGAAAGCTACTTTCTCACCACGCTTGATGGTAAAGGTCACATGGTCGAAGACGGTATGATCGCCATAATCCTTTCTCACCTCATCGCAGATGACCGGATAATCGCCACTACGGAGACAAGGAGGGAACTTGAGATGCATCTGCTTGGTATCCACCTCATCCACCTCGATAGGAACGATTTTCTCCAACTGCTTGATGCGGCTCTGCACCTGCACTGCCTTGGTTGGCTTATAGCGGAAACGCTCGATGAAGTCCTTGATATCGGCTATTTCCTTCTGCTGGTTCTCGTAGGCACGGAGCTGCTGCTCGCGGCGCTCGGCACGAAGTACCACATACTCATCGTATTTCACCTTGTAATCCTCTACCCTTCCGCAGGTAATCTCCAGGGTACGGTTGGTTACATTATTGATAAAGGCACGGTCGTGACTTACCAGCACCACCGCCTTGGCACTCTGCGCCAGGAACTGCTCCAGCCACTGGATACTCTCGATATCAAGATGGTTGGTAGGCTCATCGAGGAGGAGCACATCCGGCTTCTGGAGCAGGATCTTTGCCAACTCGATACGCATACGCCATCCACCGGAGAACTCCCGGGTAGGACGGTCGAAATCTTCACGGGTGAAACCCAGACCGCTCAACGTGCGCTCTATTTCCGCCTCGTAGTTTTCACCGCCCATCATCATATAGCGATCATGTTCCTGGGTGAATTTCTCCACGAGCTGGGCATAGCTCTCGCTCTCGTAGTCAGTGCGGTCAGCCATTTCCTGCTGCATCTTGTCGAGGCGCGCCTTCATCTCGGTATTGTGGGCGAAAGCCTTTCGGGTTTCCTGCTTCACGGTGGTATCATCCTGCAGTTTCATCACCTGAGGCAGGTAGCCGATGGTGGTTTCATTAGGGATAGCCACTACGCCGGAGGTTGGCTTCTGCAAGCCACAGAGAATCTTCAGCATCGTAGATTTGCCGGCACCGTTCTTGCCTACCAGGGCAATGCGGTCGCGGTCGTTGATTACGAAGCTTACATCATTGAAAAGTGGCTTTACGCCAAACTCTACTTTCAGTCCTTCTACTGAAATCATCTATTTTAATGTATAATGTATAATTTATAATTTTCCTAACTACTTACTCAAGTTTCGCAAGTAAGCCCCACACGCCCTGAAAGGGCAGAAGCTCCTAGCCCAGGGCATCGCCCTGGGTGTTTATGGACGCAAAACTGCCGCCCTGTAAGGGCAAAAGCTTTCAAATACCTGGCAATATACAAAGCTTTTGCCCTTACAGGGCGCCTTGCTGATTGCCATTATACCCAGGGCGATGCCCTGGGCTAGGAGCTTTTGGGCCTTCAGCCCGTACTTGAACCACATGCGAAACTTCAGTACTTATTTCTTTCTTCCTATGAAAGAGTTTCTTCTTGTGAAAAGAGCATTTCCTTACGGAATGAGCAGGGAGGAATCTCCATAGCTCAGGAAGCGGAAATCATGAGAGAGGGCATAATCATATACCTTCTTCCAATCACCATGCAGGAAAGCACTCACCAGGAGAAGCAGGGTGCTCTGAGGCTGATGGAAATTGGTTACCAGCATCTTCACAATCTTATAGGTATAACCTGGAGCGATGATGATCTGCGTGCTGGAATGAAGGGCTTCCAATCCGTTGCGGTCGAGATAATCGACGATTGCCTGGATAGCCTGCACCGGAGTGATGTCATCCACCAGATTGCCATCTGCCGACAACTCGTATGGATCCCACTGTTTTACATGCAGATCCTCTTCACTTGCCTCAGGATGCTTGATGAGATGCACGCCCATATAGTAGAGACTCTCGATGGTGCGCACACTGGTGGTTCCCACGGCAATGACCTGGCACTCGTGCTTGATGAGCTTTTCCAGACTGCGACGATGAACCACGATATATTCGGTATGCATCTGATGGCCTTCTATCTCAAGACTCTTCACTGGCTTAAAGGTTCCCGCTCCAACATGAAGGGTTACCTCTTCACGGTCGATGCCATGCGCATCCAGGTCCTGGAGCACCGCATCGGTGAAATGCAGACCGGCTGTTGGGGCAGCCACACTACCCTTGATCTTGGAATATACGGTCTGATAAGTGGTCTTGTCACTTTCTTCTGTCTTGCGGTTCAGATAAGGAGGGATAGGCAACTCTCCCACTGCTTCGAGAATCTCGGCAAAGGAAACATGCTCGTTGTCCCAGTCGAAATCCACCCAGTAGTTGGTGCCGCCACCTTTAGCCACCATTTCAGCCGCCTCTGTGCTGAGCGCATCTCCACGGCGCATGGTAGCAGAGAGGGTAAGCTGATGACCCTTGATCTCGAAGTCGCGCTTCAGGCTTCCCTCTTTCCATTTCTTCAGGTTACCAATCATACAGAGCCATGAGCAGTGACCCGATGTCTGGAACATCAGCTCATAGTCGGTAGGTGCAGCAGGTTCCATCAGGAACACCTCGATGAGTGCTCCCGTCTCCTTGCGGAAATGCATGCGCGCCTGGATTACCTTGGTATTATTGAATACCATCATGGCACCCTTTGGCAGATAGTCGGGAAGATGGAAGAACACATCGTCGCTCACCTCGCCATGCTTATAGACCAGCAGTTTACTGTGGTCGCGCTGTGAGATAGGAAACTTGGCGATGCGCTCATCTGGCAAATCGTAATTATAATCACTAATCTTAATATGTTTTGTATCCATTGCTTTCTTTGAAAATTGAACTTTTTATTTTTGAAAATAGTGATGCCCCCCAAGAAGGCTCACTGCCTGATTACAACCCCGTCATCAGAACGACGGCACGCAGGATGACATATACGAGGGTGAGCATCAGAACGGTCATAATCATATCGATGTCATCGCAATCATATCCCGTACAGGTATATTGATTCGAAACATACTTGATTTCCGGTGACATACGCCGGTACATACGATGGAAGAAAAGATATACCAGCGTACCAACCACCATGCCCAGCAGCATACCGCAAACGATGTCCAGCGGATAATGAACGCCCAGATAGAGGCGGGTCCAGCAGTTCACCAGCGACCATGCTATCAGGGTGAAGGTGAGCATCCTGCTCCTTACAAGCAGCGAGAAGAACACGGCTATCGCCATGGTGTTGGCTGCATGCGCCGAACAGAAACTGTAGTCCTTCAGACGAAGATTATCCACTACCTGTACGGAATATTTTACCAGCGGATCGTTGGAAGGTCGCCATCTGGCCGCAAGCGGTTTGATGATTCCCTCGGCAATGCCATCGGCAAAAAGGATGCACAGGAATGCGCAGCCTACAATAAGACCAATCTGCCCGATTGTCTCATTATTGCGCATCACGATGATAAAGAGTACAAGATAGAGCGGTATCCAGGTGAAACCCGAAGTAAGTGCCATCACCAACTGGTCGAGAATCACATTGTTACTGCCGTTGAACCACTGCAGTATCTGAAAGTCAATATCTTGTATCGAACTAAAATCCATTTACTTATTGTTTTATATTTAATGTTGAATGTAGAATGATATCAGTGTCTGACGCTCCATCCACTTCATTCTCCTAGATTTCCTCGAGATGCTTGGTCTCGATCCATCCTTCTCTTCCATCGCCTACGCGGATGCCACGCCAGTCGGTCATACCCTTGTCGATGATATCTACACGGGTACCCTCGTGGAGAACAAACTGATCGGTACTGGTCTTGGCAGGCGTCTTCTTGATGTTCACGGAAGGTGAGATGATGATGGCACCCTTGCGGTTGTCAAGCGCCTGCTTCTGCTGATAGGCAAAGAGATTGCTCAGCAGGAAGACGAGGAAGAAGCCGATACCGCCAAAGAAGCCGATCTTGCGCATCAGGATGTGCGGACCGAAGAGATAGAGCAGCACGAGCAGCAGCGCCATGATGATGGAGATGATACCAGTCTTCGCCCAGTTATCTACACTCGTGAAATTGACCAGCGCCTTATACCAGGTAACAAAGAACATTTCGCTTACCGGGGTAATCTTGTCGATGGTCTTGCTGCGTGCAAACTGGAGATTGAAGTTGATATCCTCATCTCCAGGCGAGAGCAGGCGGGCACGTTCATAGTTGAGCACCGCCTTGGTGATATTGTCTGTACGATAGTAGGCATTGCCGAGATTGTAGTAAATCTCGGCAGAGGCACCATT
This sequence comes from Segatella copri, assembly GCF_002224675.1. Lineage (GTDB taxonomy): Bacteria > Bacteroidota > Bacteroidia > Bacteroidales > Bacteroidaceae > Prevotella > Prevotella copri_U. The sequence continues at coordinate 101,910 of NZ_NMPZ01000006.1, forward strand.
CTTGAGTAGCTCTTCGTAGTCGCGGATAGCCTGCTGGTAGTTGCCTTTCTGGTATTCCGTATCAGCATTGTTCTTGGTGATTGCCAATACCGGAGAAGCGCCGAAGCCCAGCATCGCCAGGAGCAGCCATACGAAGGAATATCCGGCAGGATGCTTCTTGGCGTTCTTGCGAGTCGCATTGATTGCATTTTCTATTTCCATAATCGCTGTCATTGCCGATTCGAAGGTACGGTTCATATTGCCGGCAGGATCGCCTGGAGCATAACGCTCGAACTCGCACTCATCGAGAGCGGAAGTAAACTTCTGTATTGTAACATCGTCCACATCGTGGGCGAAGAGTTTCTCACGGATATTCTCACGAGAGAGCTGCTCTACCGGCATGTTCAGCTTGTAGCTCATATATCCCCAGAGGGCACGCATCACCTCATCGTAGAACTTCCCCTGCTTGCCCTGCAACATCAGCTTGTTGGCCATGCGCAGACGCTTGGTGGCTATCTTGCCCGCCTTGTTGGAGCGCTTCTTCACGATGTCGGCATTCTCGATGGCTCTGCGGTGGAATACCACCAGCAGCACGAAGAAGGCGATGAGCGGAATGAGCAGACAGGTCCAGTAGCCGAAGCTTCCGAAGAACATATCATCTGCCTGATGCTGTGAGGTCTTGCCCAACATGATGGTATGGATATCCTTGTCCTTGCTGGTATAGTCAGCCGACTCGGATGTGGATCCATCTCCCTTCTCCACGTTCAGAGTGAAAGGTTGGGTCTTGATGGTCTTATACGCATTCTTGCTGGTATCATAATAGGTGAACTCCACGGCTGGAATGGTATAGCTGCCCTGATTGCGAGGAACAGCCAGGAAATCGTAGATCATATTACCCTCCACTCCATTGGCGGTGAGTCGGGTCTTATCTGTTACCTTGGCATCATACTTGTCGAAATCCTTCGGGAAATTCACTACTGGCTGCTTCAGTAACTTGAGGTTTCCGATACCTCCCACTATCACACGGAGCGTGATCGGTTCGCCTGCCTTGATTTCCTTCTTGTCAAGACAAGCAGAGATATTGAACTTACCTACTCCACCCGAGAAGTTGGCAGGGCGCTGAGGCAACGGATCTACCTGCAGGGTGATACCCGGAGCCTTGATGTCCTTCTTTACCTCTACATATCCGGAGCCGCCATTGAAGAAGGCCTCCATAGGGTCAACATTGCGGTTCTGCTGTACCACGATGCCCTTGAAGGTGATGGAAGGAATCTCCAGCTTACCGGTCATCTGAGGATACATCACATACTGGCTCCAGGTAACACACTTGTAAGGACGGCCGTTCACCATTTCGGTATGGAAAGTCTTCTGCTGTGGCAGAGGTACTTCCTGGTTGTGGAATCCCTTCAGGTCTGGCATCTTGCCTTCCAGCTGGGTGAGTTCCACCTGTGTATATACCTTGTAGGTAAGCAGGATAGGTTCCTGCTCGTGTACTCTCTTCTTGTTGGCAGACACCTTGATGAAGAGGTCGCTGCCTGAGATGGCAGAGCCTGCGGTACGCATACGAGGTTGGTCGTAGCTATTCTGTCCGTGCATGCTAGGAGCGCCGTTGGTATGCTGGGCGTGACCCGACACCGTAATCCTCACGGCGTGAGAAGCCAGGCTCCTGCCCCCCACGATGGCGTGGGAAGAACCAATATTGAAGGTACCATTCTTTGCCGCATAAAGGGTGTAGGTGATGGTTACAGATGAAGAGGACGAGGTATGTCCGTTGATCATCTGATAACTGGATTGCGAAGATGTGTAAGGGCCTGCGATGACTTCGAGTCCATCCTGCACTGCACCCATTCTGAATTCCTCTACATCACGGGTGTTGATGGTATAGGCGACACGGAAGTTTTCTCCAGCCGCTACGTGCGATGGAGCCGACACGGAGATATGCTGGGCCACCGCATGCACCTGGTAGCCTAGCAAGCATATCAGCAATATCATATACCAACCTATTCTTTTCATATCGTATCTTAAATAATAGCTAAATATTATATGTAAATCGTATTTTTATCTAATCTTTTACCAATTCTTGTCGTAAGCCTTTCTGCGTGGCTGGCTCATCGCCTTCTGCAACTTGCGCTTGGTGGCTTGCTCCTGCTGAACGGCGGCATTCAGGAGCTGCTCGGCATTCTCGCGGCTCATTTTGTCCTGGTTCGGCTGGTTTTGGTTCTGATTATTCTTGTTATTCTTATTTTTATTCTTGTCGTTCTTGTTCTTATCGTCGTTTTTATCCTTGTTGTCTTTGTTCTTGTCCTTATTCTGATCCTTCTTGTTCTTGTCCTTGTTCTTATCCTTGTTGTTCTTGTTCTTATCCTTGTTTTGCGGATTGTTCTTGAGCAACTTCTTGCAGAGGGCAAGATTATAACGGGTCTCATTGTCCTGTGGATTGCATCTCAGCGCCATCTTGTAGTATTCGATGGCCTGGGCATATTCACGGTGGTTCTGCATGATCACGCCCATATTGTGATAGCTGGCTGCACGGCGGAGGCGGTTGGTTTCCAACTGGGCTGCATTGGTAAATTGCTGTATCGCCATGGAGTCTTTCTGCTGCGCCATGAGCGCACAACCAAGATTGTATATCGCCTGTGGATTCTTCTGATTCTTGGAGATAGCCTTGCGATATTGGGTTTCTGCCACTGCCCATTTCTGGGATTTGAAGGCACGATTGCCCTGACGGATCAGGTTACGATCAGTCTGGGCTCCGACTTGTGCCGTACCCACCAGCAACATTGCCACAGTTACTATTATATAATGTATATACTTCATTTTTACATCTATATTTTAAAGCTTTTGCCCTTTCAGCTTTACCCAGGGCGATGCCCTGGGCTAAGAGCTTCTGCCCTTTCAGGGCGACTCCGGAAACGAAACCGGAAAACAACCGTTCAGGGCAAATAGGTGACAGGCCTGACTTTCTGCCCCGATTATTTCGGCAGCTTCAAGGAATCCCTTTTGAAGAACTTGATGTTCCTGAGCAACGGATTCTTTACTTCCAGCATGCAGACCTCGATGATGAGCAGGAGGATGATGAGAATGCCCACAGCCTGAAACTGTTCATCGTAGGCACTGTATATCACGCTGGTCATATCTCCCTTCTGCAACTTGGTAAGGTCATCATTCAATGCCTTTTCTGCATCGCTCGTATTATCCACATGGATATACTGACCCTTGCCAGCCTGCGCCAGTTCGCGGCACATCTGCTCGTTGAGGGCAGTCATCACGGTATTGCCTGCGTGATCCTTCAGATAAGAGCCATCGCCCATCGGGATAGGAGCACCCTTGGTATTACCGATACCGAGGATAAACACATTGATGCCCTTCTTCTGGGCAATCTCGGCTGCCTCCTTGGCACCATCCTCATGGTTCTCACCATCGGTAATCACGATGATGGCTCTACCCACATTGTCCTGCTGGGTAAAACTCTTGGTGGCAAGCGAGATGGCATCGCCGATATTGGTACCCTGAGTCTGGATCAGCCCCGGTGTGATATTCTGCAGGAACATCTTTGCCGATACATAATCGCTGGTGATAGGCAACTGCACGAAGGCATCGCCTGCAAAGACGATCAGTCCGATCTTGTCGTTGCTGAAGTTATCTACCAGATTCTCTATCAGCATCTTGCTCTTGTCGAGACGGGAAGGAGCCACATCCTCGGCAAGCATGGAATTGGAGATATCGAGACAGATCATCGTCTCGATGCCATTACGCTTGTCGTGAGAAATTTTGCTTCCCATCTGAGGGCGAGCCACCATCACGATGACGAGTGCCAAGGCAGCAAGCATCAGCACAAACTTCACCGTAGGACGGTATTTGGATATGTCGGGCATCAACTGCTTGAGCAGTTCCGGATCGCCCAAGCTTTTCAGCTTAGCCTTTCGCCTTCTCCAGCCTACCAGACGAACCAGTATGAGCACCGGTATCAGCCAGAGCAGCCAGAGAAACGTAGGATCTTCAAATCTTAACATATTTATATGATGTTATAATCTATTTTGTCTAAACTCCTCTTTCATCAAGGAATTCTTCTGAACCAAGTGAGGCGGAGCAATATCTCCAGGAGCAGTACCAGGAGTGCACCCAGGGCAAAAGGCTGATAGGCCTCATAGCGCTTGGCAAAATGCTTCACATTAAACTTAGACTTCTCCAACTTGTCGATGTCCTTGTAGATTTTCTTCAACTCGGCTGTACTCGTAGCACGATAGAAGTTTCCATCGGTGGTCTGAGCGATGTCGCGCAGCGTCGGGGTATCGATTTCCACCGGGATATTGACATACTGTACGCCTCCTGCCACAGGCATCGGATAAGGCGCCACCTTGTTGGTTCCCACACCAATGGTATAGACTCTGATGCCGTAGCTCTTGGCTATCTCGGCAGCGGTCATAGGCGAGATGTCACCCATGTTGTTACTACCGTCGGTGAGCAGGATTACCACCTTGCTCTTTGCCTTGGAATCCTTGAGTCGGGTCACAGCGTTGGCAAGTCCCATACCCACAGCGGTACCGTCGTCGATGAGTCCGCGAGCCGCAATATCAGTGCGGGTATCATGCAGGAGTCTGAGCAGACTGGCATGATCGGTGGTCATCGGACATTGCGTGAAAGCCTCTCCGGCAAAGATGGTGAGTCCGATATTGTCGGTAGGACGGCCTGAGATAAACTCAGTGGCAACATCCTTTGCCGCCTCCATACGGTTTGGCTTCAGGTCCTCGGCAAGCATAGAGGTTGATACGTCCATGGCAAGCATGATATCGATACCTTCTACGGTCTTGTTGTCCCAGGAATAGTGGGTCTGCGGACGGGCCATGGCGATGACGATGAGCACGAAGCAGATGCATCTCAGCACCATCGGCAGATGGATGAGTCTGACGCGCATGCTCTTGGGAGCATACTGATAGATTCGTGTATCACTCATGCGCATCGTAGGCTCGCTCTTCTTCCTGCCCAGGAAATACCATAATATATAAGGTATCAGCAGCAGGAGCAGCAGAAAATATGCTTTACTTGCAAATTCCATTTCTTAATTTCTTTTTATTGTTTACATCACCAGCTCTGGATTTCTGAGCCTGATGACATTACATCACGAGCATCGCTACCTGATAAACGATGTAGCCGAAGATGGCAACTACGCTGATGCCGCCCACCCAGAGCAGGGTCTTGATGAGTCGGCGCTGCTGCTGCGACTTCTGGTCTTCGGTGCTGAGCGTTGGAACGATCTTCTCCTCCTTAGGCTGCTCATCGGTCTTCGTCTGATCGATGAAGTTGATGGCATTCACCAGGTTGGCATCGTTCTCGTTCATCGGAATCTCGTACTTGGCAAACTTCACCAGGTCGGCGGTGGAGAAGAGCATTCTCAGCTCGTCTATCATCTTCTGGTCGCCCGAAGCACGCAGGTGCTCGATGATTTCTCCACTGGTCATCTCCATCGCATTGAATCCGAAGCGGCTCACGATATAGGCACGCAGCGTATTGGTCAACTGGGTGTAGTACTCTTTCTGAGTCTCCTGGCTGGCACTGGTATGATGATGCTTGATGTCATTGATTTCACGCAGCGCCTTCTCATGGGCAGGCACCCTCTTCACGATGCGGATGCGGGCGATGATAGGCTTGTTCTTCTTCAGACGATTGCGGAGATAAATCATTGCACCACAGATGATAATCATCAGCAGGCTCAACCAGAAGGCGAAGCTCCACTCACTCCACTCGAAAGGATTATCCTGTACACCCTTTGCCGGATAGAACTGGTTAGGATGCACCGTATCTACCGGAACGGTGAGCACCTTCAGTGCCAACGGATTTCCGTGATAGCTCTTGCCGTCGATCTTCACATCGAGTGCAGGAACCACATACACCTTCTCATCGAAAGAGGTAAGCGTATAGTCGCGGCTCACCTGGATGCGGTCATCACCCATCTGCATCGTGTCGCCCTTGCTCTGCTCCACCACCTCTACACCAGGTACAATCTGATCCTGAGGCTTGAAGGATGGCAGCACAATTCTGGCACCCTTCCGGGCAGTAGCCTTGAGGTGCAGGATGGTCTGCTGTCCGATAAGCAGCTGCAGGGAATCCATGCGCTGCTCCACGGTCTGACCGAAAGCCAGCGTAGAGCAACCCATCAGCGCCATCGTCAATATGATATTCTTTATTTTCATGTTATCTTACTTTAGCCTCTCTGTTTGAACAGCATCAGGAGCGCCTTCGAGAAGTCCTCATTGGTGGCTACCGAAGTCCAATCTACCTTGCTCTTAGCAAAGAGCTGTCGCAGATTCTCCTGCTGTCGCAACCAGTTTTGGGTGTGAGCCACTCTCAATTTCTTCGAACTGGTATCGATATACATCTCGTGTCCCGTCTCGGCATCCATCACCTTGAGCAGTCCCACGTCGGGCAGCTGCTTGGCACGTGGATCATACACCTGTATTCCCACCACATCGTGCTTCTGGTTGGCTATCTGCAGCTGGTGCTGATAGTCCTTGCTATCGTAGAAGTCGCTGATGACGAAAGCCGTGCAATGGCGCTTCATCACTCTCGTGAAGTATTCCAGGGCACATCCGATATCGGTACGCTGACTCTCGGGATGAAAATCGAGCATCTCACGAATGATGTAGAGGATATGCTTGCGTCCCTTCTTGGGAGGGATATATTTCTCTATTCTGTCGGAAAAGAAGATGACACCTATCTTGTCGTTGTTCTGGATGGCACTGAAGGCAAGGGTTGCAGCTATCTCGGTAGCCAGGTCGCGCTTCATCTGGCGCATGGTACCGAAATCGAGCGAACCGCTCACATCCACCATCAGCATCACGGTAAGCTCTCGCTCTTCTTCAAAGACCTTGACGAAAGGGCGATGGAAGCGAGCCGTCACATTCCAGTCGATGTCTCTCACGTCGTCGCCATACTGATATTCGCGCACCTCGGCAAAGGCCATTCCCCTACCCTTGAAGGCAGAATGATACTGGCCGGCGAAGATGTTCTGGCTCAATCCGCGAGTCTTGATCTCGATCTTCCGAACTTTCTTTAAGATATCTTGTGTATCCAACTTAATTTACTTTGAATTTTGAACTAAATCAAGGCACTTCAACCTTGTTGATGATGCGGCTGACGATTTCCTCGCTGGTGATTTCGCTTGCCTCTGCCTCGTAAGAGAGGCCGATGCGGTGGCGGAGCACATCGTGAGCCACGGCACGTACATCCTCAGGAATCACGTAGCCACGGTGCTTGATGAAGGCGTAGGCTCTGGCTGCCTTGGCAAGTGAGATGCTGGCACGAGGACTGCCGCCAAAGGTAATCATATCCTTCAACTCGCCCAGGCCGTAACGGTCTGGATAACGGGTAGCAAAGACGATGTCGGCAATATACTGCTCAATCTTCTCATCGATATACACCTCGTTGACGATGCTGCGAGCCTTCAGGATTTCCTCGGCTGTAGTAACCGGAGTCACGGTAGGCAGACCGCCCTGGATGTTTTCACGGATGATGAGCTTCTCTTCTTCGATGGTAGGATAATCGATGACAACCTTGAGGAGGAAACGGTCCACCTGAGCCTCAGGCAACTGATAGGTACCCTCCTGCTCTACCGGGTTCTGGGTAGCCATCACCAGGAATGGATTAGGCAAATGGAAAGTCTGCTCGCCGATGGTTACCTGATGTTCCTGCATCGCCTCGAGCAAGGCACTCTGCACCTTGGCTGGAGCACGGTTGATCTCATCTGCCAGGACGAAGTTGGCAAACACAGGTCCTCGCTTCACATGGAAGGCTTCATCCTTCTGCGAATAAATCTGCGTACCGATCACGTCGGCAGGCAACAAATCGGGTGTAAACTGTATGCGGCTATAGTCTGCACTAATCAACTGTGACAATGTTTTGATTGCAAGAGTCTTCGCCAGACCCGGTACACCTTCCAGGAGAATGTGACCATCAGAGAGAAGACCGATAAGGAGACAGTCAACGAGGTGCTTCTGACCTACGATGACCTTGTTCATGCCCATTACCAGGTTGGTAACGAACTGACTCTGTTGTTCAATCCGGATATTCAACTCACGGATATCAATAGCTTCTGCCATAATCTTATTATCAATTTTACGTTTAATTCATTCTAAAAACAGAACAAAGGGCACTTCCAAAATGCCCTCCGTCCTCAAATCAAACGCAAAAGTACTCAATTATGAGCACAAAAGCGAATAAAGCTAACTAAATTATATTAAAAAAGTTTCACAAACGCTATTTTTAGAAACTTTTAATAAAGCAGGCACACGAAGCATCAGCGATTGCGATGCTTCATATACCATGGATGTACTAGGAAATTATACACCAGGAGAGAAACCACTGTCAATCCGAAAGTCGGATACAGAAGTTCCTTATACACAGGATTCAAGATCACCGAATCCATACCAAGACCCTTCGGATACAAGTCCTTCACCAGCCAGAAACCCAATCCGATTCCTAAGCTCAACCCCAGTTCCCACGCCAGGAAGAAGGAGCTCATACTGGTGCCACGCTGGCAATGCTTGGCAAGCTTGATGTAGAAAAGCAGGAATCGGCTTCCGATGATACCCACTCCCAAGGCAAGCAAGGCAGGTACAAGCATCTCTTCGGCAAAACCCTGATCGCTTAAGGAAACAAATTCTGCTGCCGCGATCAATATCAGTCCCACGATTACCTGACTCTTCAGCTCTGCATCTGCAAAAACGTATTTCTCTGCCACCAATGCCAGAAACAGTCCGCAAAAAAACATCGCATAGACGGTGAGAGAATGAGGCAGCGACAGATAGAAGCCCGGTATCACCATGATGCATACAATATTGACGAACAGCGGAAATCCCTGAGGCAGGAAAAAGCGGTCGCTACTGATGAGTGACACGTTTTCTGACGGAGCCTTGAACGGGAATTTCACTCTGGAAACCAGCACCAAGGCAACCAATGCCAATACTGAGGCTACAGGAAAAACGACTTTCATACTGAAAACATTATAGACCAGAAGCGACAGCAATGGACCTACCGCAATGGAAAAGCGGGCAAACCAGGAGGTGATATAATTCGCCTCCGTACGCTGGAAAGATTCACAGGTATCGATAATCAGCGTACTCGCCAGCGACATCTCTGCCAAACCCAGGAAAGCGCCCTGAATCAGACGCATCACCACCAGCATCTCGAAGCCCACCTTGATATTCCAGAAGGTTTCCAGATAATAAAGAACGACGAGACTGACTGCCACACCCAGGATGGATATCTGGCATACCCGATTGCGGCGATAGCGCTGCACCAGATAGGAGCAGAAGCCACCCAAAAGAAAGATGCCCAAGCCATAAGCAGCATAAACCACGCCAATCTGAGTAACGGAATATCCATCCTTAGCCATAAAATAAGGTATGGTCAGGAGGAGCATGTAGATGCTCGTCATCAGGAAGAGATTGGCGAAGCAGAGACGCCAGAAGTCACGGTGCCACAGATTAAAATGCACCGGGGTATTTTGCGTATCCATCTTAGTAGCTCTCTTCTGCGCTTGGATACTCCACGCTCTTCACGGCGTCGATATAAGCCTTTACTCCCTTCTGCATCTCCTCGCCTACCTGGGCAAAATGACGCAGGAATTTTGGCTTGAAGCCCTGGGTCATACCGAGCGCATCAGCATAAACCAAAACCTGTCCATCACAACCGTTACCAGCTCCAATACCGATAGTTACAGCGTTTACCTGACGTGAAACTTCAGCCGCCAGTTTGGCAGGGACCTTCTCCAGAACGATGGCAAAACAGCCAGCCTTATCCAGAGCTTTAGCATCGCTGATCAGCTTCTCTGCCTCTGCATCCTCCTTGGCACGGATGCCGTAACCGCCAAACTTATTCACGCTCTGAGGAGTAAGTCCGAGATGGCCGCAAACAGGAATACCGGCATTGATGAGTGCCTGAACAGTATCCAGGATTTCCACGCCACCTTCCAGCTTCAGCGCATCCACGCCCGTCTCCTTCATCATTCGGCAGGCATTGCGCAAGGCATCTTCCTTGCAAACCTGATAGCTGCCGAAAGGCATATCACAGAGCACGAGTGCATGATTGCAGGCGCGGGCCACACTGCGTGCGTGGTAAATCATCTGATCTACGGTGATAGGCAATGTATCAGCATTTCCAGCCATCACATTGCTAGCCGAATCACCAATCAGGATGGTATCGATGCCAGCAGCATCGATGATGCCTGCGGTAGTGAAATCGTAGGCAGTAAGCATCGTAACCTTCTCACCTGCCGCCTTCATTTCGGTGTAGGTCTTGGTTGTGATTTTCTTTTTGTCTGTAGATAAATATCCCATATAATTGTGTTTACTAAAAAGTATTATTCTTATCAGTCTATTTTCCTGATTATCCTTTCTACAATCTTTTCCAGGTCATCGTATCCGAATCCATTGTAATCGGCTATCACATAGTCGCTGTATGGCTGGATGCTCTCTGCAGAATTGGTAGTAGCGAGCCCGAGGGTAAATGCACCCGAAGCTCTCACGGCCTTCAGTCCGTTGAAGCTGTCTTCCAGACCCACACATTCCTCCGGCTTTGCTCCGAAGCAGGCAGCACCCTTGAGATAACAGTCTGGATCCGGCTTGCTTTTGGCAAAATCTTCGCTGGTGAGCACGCGGTCAAAATAGGTCTTGAACTCAGGATGATGCTTATACACCTGCTCCATCTTCTGCAGATTGCTGCTCGTCACCACAGCGCACTTCACACCATGCGCCTTCACGTCTTTCAGGAAAGTTTCGAATCCGGGAATGTAAGGATACGACATATTCAGCTCGAACTCATCGAGCCGGGCTGTTATCTTAGCCTGTTCCGACTTGTAATCGGTGTATCCATCAATATGAGCGAATGTGGCATCATCAGAGAAGTACTTGTCGTAGATCTGAACCAGGGTCTGTCCCTTGATGCGGAGCGCAAAGTCAGGCATCTCCGGATGATACTCCCTGCCTATCATTCCCCAGAAAACGGAATACTGGCTTTCGGTATCGAAAACCACGCCGTCTAAGTCGAATAATGCTGCTTTTATCATTACTTTTTATATTAAATAAATACTATCTAACATCTTTTTCGGGTGCAAAGGTACACATTTTTTTGCTAACAAGCCCCGAAATAACTACTAAATATACAAAAAAAGCTAATTTTATTTTGTTTTATCTACAATTTGCACTACCTTTGCATCGGTTTATATACATTAATAAATATAGATAGAAAGAAACAAAAACAAGATAGAATGAATATCATAGAGAAATATTTCCCTCACCTCACCGACGAGCAGAAGAAGCAGTTCGCTGCCCTCGACGGTCTGTATCGCGATTGGAATGCCAAGATCAATGTCATCAGCCGCAAGGATATCGACAACCTCTACGAGCACCATGTGCTCCACTCTCTGGCTATTGCCAAGGCGATCAACTTCCGCACGGGTTCAGAGATTCTCGACTTCGGATGCGGCGGTGGTTTCCCGGGCATCCCGCTCGCCATCCTCTTCCCTGAGTGCAAGTTCAAACTCATCGACGGCACCGGCAAGAAGATTAAGGTGTGCAATGAGGTGGCTGGCGCTATCGGACTCAAGAACCTGGTGGCTGAACACCTGCGCGGCGAGGACGAGAAAGGCAAGTACGACTTCGTGGTGAGCCGTGCCGTGATGCAGTTGCCCGACCTGATGAAGATCATCAAGAAGAACTTCAAGAAGGCTGGTCAGAATGCCCTGCCTAATGGTTTGCTCTGCCTCAAGGGCGGCAATCTGAAGGAAGAGCTCAAGCAGTATTATAAGATTTCGGAAATCACCCCTCTCAGCACCTTCTTCGATGAGGAGTGGTTCAGCCAGGACAAGCAGCTGGTTTATGTTCCTGCTTAAATTAAAGAAAAAAGTAAAATGCTACATATCGAAAGATTCCAAGTCAACATGTTGCAGGAAAACTGCTACGTGGTCAGCGATGACACCCTCGAGTGCGTCATCATAGATTGCGGCGCCTTCTATCCTGAAGAGCGCAAGGCGATCACCGAGTATATCAGAAAGAACAATCTGAAGCCTGTTCATCTCCTCGTTACCCATGGTCATCTCGACCATAATTTCGGCAACGATACCATCTACCAGGAGTTCGGACTGAAGCCGGAAGTGGCACAGGGCGATGAGAAGCTGATGAAGGGTCTGGCTCATCAGGCAGAGACATTCTACCAGATGCAGCTCGACACCCACTTCCCTCCTATCGGTCATTTCTTTGAGGAAGATGAGGTAATCAAGTTCGGCAATCACGAATTCACCATCATCGAGACTCCGGGCCACAGCAACGGCTCCGTATGCTTCTATTGCGAGGCAGAGCACGTACTCTTCTCGGGCGATACCCTCTTCAAGAGCTCCATCGGCAGAACCGATTTCCCTGGCGGCAGCATGTTCCGCATCATCAACAGCCTGCGCCATCTCGGCATGTTGCCGGATGAGACACAGGTGCTGCCAGGGCACGGAGAGGCTACCAGCATCGGCGAGGAATTGGCTCACAATCCATATATGGACCGATAGATTCTGGAAGATACAGCATTCAGAATTCCAAGGATTCAGAAGATACAGCATTCAGATGATTCAGAAGAAATCGAACACAGAGAAAATCATCCTGGGCATTGACCCCGGCACCAACGTGATGGGCTATGGCGTGATACGCGTCATCGGCAACAAGGCAGAACTGGTGGTGATGGGTGTCATCGATATGCGCAAGGAGAAAGATCCCTACTTGCGACTCGGCAGGATTTTCGAGCGGGTGACTGGCATCATCGACTCCTATCTGCCCGACGAGATGGCGATAGAGGCTCCCTTCTTCGGCAAGAATGTGCAGTCGATGCTCAAGCTCGGCAGGGCGCAGGGAGTGGCTATCGCTGCTGCCATCCACCACGACGTACCCATCCACGAGTACGCTCCGCTGAAAATCAAGATGGCAATTACCGGACAAGGTCAGGCTTCCAAGGAGCAGGTGGCGGCGATGCTGCAGCGTATGCTCAACATCCGGGAAGACGAGATGCCGAAATACATGGATGCCACCGATGCCCTGGGCGCTGCCTACTGCCATTTCCTGCAGATGGGCAGACCCGAAACGGGTGCAAAGCCCTATAGCAGCTGGAAGGATTTTGCTACCAAGAACGCCAGCCGCATAGAGAAAGGTACAGGCATGACGGGTCCGCAGGCAAAGCTTCTGGCGGCTATCAACCGTACCACGCACAAGTAGCCTAGCCCGGAAATATCATCCTGTTATCAAGCAATATATCAAAAAAAATAAGAGAGATGCAAAAGATTATCAGTATTCAGAATGGCGTAACCCGTATGCCGGAATGGCGTATGGCTGAGCCAGTTAACTTCGAGGCATGCGACGGCGAGCATATCGCTATCGTAGGTCCCAATGGTGGAGGTAAGTCGATGTTCGTGGACATCCTTGTGGGCAGACACCCGCTGTTGATGCACGATCCTGATTACGACTTTTCTCCTAGTACCAAATCCCTGGTGAGCGACAATATCAAATATATCACCTTCCGTGATACCTACGGAGGCGACAACGACCGCACCTACTTCCTGCAGCAGCGCTGGAACCAGCTGGAAATAGATGAGAACACGCCTATCGTCAAGGACAAGCTGGAAGAGGCTTATCAGATGGCTGGCGAAGATACGCCGGAGCGCAGACAGCTGCAGGAACACATCTACGAGCTGTTCCACATGCACCACCTGCTCGACAAATACACCATCCTGCTGAGCAGTGGAGAGCTCCGCAAGTTCAAGCTTGCCTCTACCCTCTTCTCAGAGCCTCGCGTGCTGATTATGGACAATCCTTTCATCGGTCTGGATGCCGACACCCGCGACCAGCTCAAGGAGCTTCTCAAGTCACTCACCACAGAGCATCATCTGCAGATCATCCTCGTATTGAGCAAGAGCGATGACATCCCAGACTTCATCACCCACGTGGTAGAAGTGAAGGATATGAAGGTATATCCTAAGCTTACCAAGGAAGAATATCTGGCACAGCGCAACCCCATCCCTGCCCACGTATTATGCGAAGAATTAGAACAAGCCATCATCGACCTGCCATATAGCGACCGGGAATATCACAGTCAGGAAGTGGTGAAGATGAACAAGGTTCGCATCCAGTATGGCGAGCGCATCATCCTCAACGATCTCGACTGGACGGTTAACAATGGTGAGCGCTGGGCGCTGAGCGGACAGAACGGTGCCGGCAAGAGTACCCTGCTCAGCCTGGTATGTGCCGACAATCCGCAGAGCTACGCCTGTGACATAGCCCTCTTCGGCAATCCTCGTGGCAGCGGCGAGAGCATCTGGGATATCAAGAAGCATATCGGCTATGTATCTCCAGAGCTTCACCGTTCCTATCAGCGTGATATGCCAGCCATCCGCATCGTGGCGAGCGGTCTTACCGATTCTGTGGGTCTCTATGTAAAGCCTAAGGAAGAGGATATGGACCAGTGCCGTTTCTGGATGAAGGTATTCGGTCTGGAGGGTTTGGAAGATCGTGGTTTCCTGAAGCTGTCAAGTGGCGAGCAGCGCCTGGTTCTTCTGGCACGCGCCTTCGTGAAGGATCCCGAGCTCCTCATCCTCGACGAACCTCTTCATGGTCTTGACAACAGAAACCGCCGCCTGGTAAAGGATATCATCGAGGCATTCTGCAAGCGAAAGAACAAGACGATGATCATGGTTACCCACTATAAGGAAGAGCTCCCTGCCTGCATCGACCACAGCATCTTCCTGAAGAGACATACGAAATAGGAAAGCGACTCAGTGACATCACAAAGCTATCACAATAAAACAAGATCTCCCCATAAGCACAGGCTTCTGTAGCCTGGCTTATGGGGAGATTATATTTTTGCGAGTTATTTGTCATTATAGTGACCTTCAACTTCAATTACAACTACAGTTATAATATCATCAAAAACATTATATATAATTCTGTCATGAGCTGTAATATGGCGGGAATAAGTTATATCGTTTCCCCCTTTCATTGCCTCAGGATGCCCAATACCTTCACGAGGTGTTTCTGCTATACTATTCAGAACCTTTCTTAGTTTCTCAAAAAGAGGCCTATTCGATTTTTTCCATTTTTTGATAACTTTAGTGGCATCTTTTGAATAATCTATTTTGTAAATCATAGAGAATCAAGCCATTTGTTCATCTCGGTTGAATTTTCAAAATGAAGAGTCTCTCCTTTTTTATATTCATCCATTGCTTTATCAATCTTCTTCTGCAATTCTTCATCAATTGTATTATCCTCTACAACTTCAGAAGGATGGAGAATACTAATGAGAAGACTTTCCACATAGTTATTAAGGCTGCGATTGCTAGCCTTAGCCTTTTCTTTCAGTTCTTCCAGCAAACTGCTTTGGAACCTGAACGAAGTTGGGATTCTTGCTGCTGTTGTTGACATAATCATTAATATTTTAAATTAGTTCTGCAAATATACAGCAAATCCCTGACAACGCAAAGTTTTTTTGTGATTTTAACACATAATATTCCCCCAACCTGCCAAAACATACTGGTTGGGGGAATATCCGTGTAAACAATATTCAAGGAAGAGAGAATCAGACGAAAACGCCTGGAAAATGGGAGAAAAAGAGATTGAGAATTTTCCCTTAAGGATTTTTATTTTTTTCCTTAAGGGAAAATATATTTTTCCTTAAGGAAAACGGCAGCTTCTCTTAAGAGTTTTTTCCGCAACGCTCAACTTGTAAAGTTATTTATCACAACCAGTATTTCAAGAAGCGTATGGACTCATTATTTCTATTTCAGTTTGCATGTGCTCATCCATGCTTTCATCATGGCAATCTCCTATCTGCACGTAAGATGGAAGAGTTGCCATTAAAGCATATTGAAAAGCTCATTAGACACCAAGTAAAGTTTGAAGGAGCGACATACAAAATCTCCCTATAAGCCAGGTGATAAAGACACCTGAACTTATAGGGAGATTCTTGTTTTATTTCTTCTCCTCTGGAACCAGGAACTTATCGCCACTCTGCTTGACAAGCTGCTTGGCAAACTTCTCTGGATAACCAGGACGAACTGGAGTAGCACCCAAACCGTATGGAGTCTTCTTGAAGGTACCATTCTTATCGGTTGGCTTGATGATCATATCATTGTACTTCACCACCATGAACTCGAAAAGCTGGTTCCAGCGAGCCAACATCTGCTGAGCCTTCTCTACACTGTAGTCGTTGAGATACTTCACAGCAGCCTGTGGGTTCTGGGCATAAAGCTCCTGAGCCTTCTTCTCAACACCTGCCTGAGCAGCGAAATAGCTGTTGTCCAAGCTATCACGAACCTCCTTCAAGGTTGGGAACATCAGACTGTAACGAGGATAAACCATGTTGCTAGTCATGTTGCAAACCCAGTATGCGTTTTTCTTGCTGAAATGCACCGCATCAGCACCAGGAGTATTGTAGCACTCAGGACGCTCGGTCATAGAGCAATATACTGGAGTGAACGCAGCCATATTGGCATCGTCGTTGGCAAACCAGAACACGCCGCCAATCTCTCTTGGCAACCATGAACGCATCTGGCTCACGAATACGAAACCACTCTGCTGGGTGCTGACAGGACGCTCGTTGAAATACTGCTTGCCATCCACCTTGTACATCAATGGTGTAGGACGATAAGGCATCTCCCAGATACCACCACCTATGTCAGAACCATCAGCTACAGAAAGAGGAGTACCCTCGTAATGGTCGCGCATCACATTCTCAACATCCTGAACGCTCACCTTCTTGTTAGGAACCACCCAGAGAGGCATATCCTGCGCATCAGGATTCTTGCCGAGTGCCCAATCCAGATAAGGACTCATATCATAGAAGTGGTTCAGCATAGCCCAGGCACGGGCATCGCAGAAACGGCGACCCGAGAAATCAGGCTTGGCATACGCCATCTTCCAGGAGAAATCAGCATCCTTGCCCTTGAACCAGCCCTTGCTGCGGGCAAAAGATACCACATCCTTGGCATACATCACGTTCTTCTTGTCCTTCATATTGAACTTGCCGATGCGGCTCTGGTTGGCATGCGCACAGATGGCATCATCCGGAATACGGAGAGCTACCCATACAGCACCCTTGGAACCGGCACCCTTACCCATCATCTCCATGATCCAAGCCTCTTTAGGATCGCAGATGGTGAAGGTCTCACCGCCAGAGTTGTAACCATAGGTATTGGCGAGGGTGGTCATCACCTTGATAGCCTCGCGAGCCGTCTTACTGCGCTGGAGAGCTACATAGATGAGTGAGCCATAATCCATGATACCGGTAGAATCTACCATCTCCTCACGACCGCCATAGGTAGTCTCGCCGATGGTAACCTGCCACTCGTTGATGTTGCCGATTACGTTGTAGGTCTCGGCAGCCTCAGGAATCTCGCCATAATACTTATTGCTGTCCCAATCGAAAATCTTGCGCATCTCGCCCTTGGCATGTTTAGCCGCAGGATAATGGCAGAGGTACTGGAACATTCCGTAGTCGTCGGCACTGTAAGAACACATCACCGAACCATCTACTGATGCCTTCTTGCCCACGATGAAGTTGCTGCAGGCCTCAGCCTCTGAGACACTGCCCAACATAGCTACAGCCATCAGGGCTGAAGCAAAAATCTTATTCATAAAATATACCTTTATTTATATTAATCACAAGCCTTGAAGCTCATATCCAAACCCTTCACACTGTGTGTCAAGGCACCTACAGAGATAAAGTCAACACCCTGCTCTGCATAGTCACGGATGGTATCGTAGGTGATACCGCCAGATGACTCTGTCTCATACTTTCCAGCGATGATATCTACTGCCTTCTTGGTATCAGGCACAGAGAAGTTATCGAGCATGATACGGTTGACACCGCCGTGCTTCAATACCTGGTCGAGCTCATCGAAGCTGCGAACCTCGATTTCAATCTTCAGATCGAGCCCCTTCTCCTTGAGATAAGCATGGCAACGGTCGATGGCGTTATCGATACCGCCAGCGAAATCGATGTGATTGTCCTTGAGGAGAATCATATCGAAGAGACCGATACGATGGTTCATACCACCACCAATCTTCACAGCCTGCTTCTCCAACATACGGAGACCTGGAGTAGTCTTACGGGTGTCGAGGATGTGAGTCTTGGTACCTTCAAGGCGCTTCACATACTTGGCAGTCATGGTAGCGATACCGCTCATACGCTGCATGATGTTGAGCATCAGGCGCTCAGTCTGAAGCAGCGAACGGGTCTTGCCCTCTACGATCATAGCGATGTCGCCCTTCTTCACGTGGGTACCATCCTGCAACAGAACCTCTACCTTCATGGTAGGATCGAAGCGTGCGAATACCTTCTTAGCCATTTCTACACCTGCCAAAACGCCATCTTCCTTGATGAGCAAATGGCTCTTACCCATGGCGTCCTCTGGAATGCAACACAAGGTTGTGTGGTCGCCATCACCGATATCCTCAGCAAATGCCAAGTCTATCAACTTGTCTTCTAATTGATCTACGCTTAACATATTATTAATGTTTATTGTTTAATGTTTATTGTTTACTTTTGGGGGGAAGACTATCAACTCTTGATCCTTTTCCCGTTCCATAGGGCGCAGAGGATGCCTTCCTCATCACGCTCTACCCTGATTTCTCCACCCAGCCATTCGGTCATGGGCAACTCCTCACGGAACTCATAGTAATTGACTACTCTACCCTCGGCAATCTCCACCACTGCCTGCTGCAGGATGGTGCCATCGGGAAGCACCACGGTATGAGCACCGCATCTTCTCAGTTCCTCCATCGCTATCTTGTCTTAAGAGGTTCTGCCATCATCGGCTTCATTTCCCTGAGCGGCTTCAGCGGTTTGCCATCCGAAGAAGCACTATCCTTGCGGAGACTATCGGATGATGCCGAGGAAGAGCTTCCTGCCGGCGCTGCCACAGGCTTCAGCGGATGCATGCGAATCAGCTTGATATGCTCCAGGAACATCAGCTTCAAGGTGGTCTGAGAAGAGACACCCGTACCGTTATCGTCATTCATCAGCATGAAGTATCCCTTCACGCTCTTGATGCCAAGAGAATCAGCATCAGAGAGTTCCACCGAATAATGCTGGGTACTCTGAATCATGATGGTACGCTGGGCAATACTGTCATTACCAAACTGCACTGCGAGCATCGCAACACCATTGCGCATACCATCCTGGTAGATGAACTGCGCATCAAAATCGAGCATCAGGCGGTCGCCCTTATGGAAAGTAGAATCCACCTTGATATCGAAGCTGGTACTATTGAACGGCTGCACAGGCATGAACACCATCGATGTAGCGAGATTCCATACATTAGCCGTATCGCCGGTGGCAGAGAGATTAGCAAACTCTCCTCCAGCACTGGCACTACCGCCCATGGCTGTAATCTCGTTGTTGTAACGGTCGGTCAGGTCCTTATATACATCCTCCAGCAGTTCGGTATGACGCATATAATAAACCATGGAAGAATCGAACTCGGCAGAGGTGACATCGTGCTTCCTGAGCACCGCCTCGCGATAAGCCAGGCTCTGTCCCTTGTCGCCGTTGTCATCCATGTGTGCCATCGCCAGAGCCAGGTGATAATCATAAAGAATATCCGTCATCTTGCCCTTCGACAAGACGCCGCTAGGCAGGGAAGGCTTGCAGGATGAAACGCAGAAAAGCAATGCCATCACTGCCACAAGACAAATCATTAACTTCTTCATTCTCATGCCTCCTTTCTATTTCTTATCTTCCTTATTAGCAGAAGTCTCCTTCTTCTCCCCTTCCTTTTTCTTATTACTTCCTCCGAGCTGCTCCAGTTCCTTGCGACAGAAGAGCAGCATGGAGATGATACCCACGCTGACGCAGGCATCGGCAAAATTGAATACAGGATCGAAGAATGTTCCCTGCTGACCACCCCAGAAAGGTACCCACTCCGGCCACGTATAGCTGAAGAACGGGAAGCGGAACATATCCACTACCTTACCCATAAAGAAAGGTGCATATCCGTCGCCGAACGGTACCATATAGGATACATAATAAGGCGAGGATGCAGTGAACATCAGACCATAGAACATCGAATCGATCATATTGCCGATGGCACCCGTAAGTACCAGGGCTACGAGGATGATGTAGAGCAGACGATGCGTACCTCGCTTGATGATGCGATAGAGATAGACGATGAGAGCGACGATGGCTACAGAGCGCAGCAGGCTGAGCCAGAACTTGCCGATAAACGACATGCCCCACGCCATTCCGTTGTTCTCAATGAAATCGATAAAAAACCAATCTGTAACACGAACAGACTCGCCAAGGCAAAAGTGGGTCTTGATGTACAGCTTAATCCATTGGTCGATGATAAGCAGCACAACCACCATTGCCGTGACGAGCCAGCCGATATGTAAATTCCTTTTTTTCTCCATTTATTATTTCTTTCTAGCCTCCTTGGAAGCTACACTCAATGTGGCATGAGGTACTGCACGCAAACGCTCCTTAGGAATCAACTCACCCGTCTCGCGGTCGATGCCATAGGTCTTGTTCTGAATGCGGACCAGCGCAGCCTCCAGCCCCTTGATGAACTTCTGCTGGCGCTGAGCCATCTGGATGATTTCCTCCTTGCTCTGTGCCTCGCTGCCCTCCTCAAGAGCCTTGTAGGTTGGTGATGTATCTACCACATCATTACTATCTGAGTGGTTGAGCTGAGCCATACAGTCACGGTAGGTCTGCTTTGCCACCTTTAACTTCTCTTCAATGATAGCGCGGAACTCCTCGAGTTCTACATCGCTATAACGTGCTTTTTCGTTAGCCATAGACGTTGTTTTGTTATAAAAGTTATTATTAGACTAGAGTTTTAAGGAAAGAAGTTAGAAGCAAGTAGCTTCGGATAACTCCTGACTCCTAACTTCTAACTCCTAACTATTTAATTCTTCTCTACGAGAATGTTCAACTTAAAGTCATCAAACTCGGTCTCAACACCTGCGTTGTCACCGATTTCGATGCTGTCAGCCAGTACCTGACCCTTGATGTAGTCGCCGAATGACTCGATGGCGGCATTGGTCTCCTCATTAGGAGCCACAGTCACCTTGATGCGGTCGGTAATCTCCAGACCAGTCTCCTTGCGGAGGTTCTGGATACGGTTGATCAGCTCACGAGCCATACCCTCCTTCTTCAATTCAGGAGTCAACTCTACCTCAAGCGCTACGGTCAGATTGCCCTCGTTAGATACGAGCCATCCTGGGATATCCTCAGAGATAATCTCCACGTCGGCTACCTCTACCACGGCTTCCTGTCCGTCAATATTCAATGTGATGTTGCCTGCCTTCTCGAAGGCTGCAATCTGGTTCTGATCGAGTGCTGACATCTGGGCAGCAACACCCTTCATCAGCTTGCCGAACTTCTTACCCATCACTCTGAAGTTACACTTCACCTTCTTCACGAGAATGCCCTGACCCTCAATGAAGTTAACCTCCTTCACGTTCACTTCGTTCTTCAACAGTCCGGCTACTGCCTCGATATGTGCCTTCTGTACATCATCTACGGCAGGAATCATGATCTGCTGCAGTGGCTGACGAACCTTGATGTTCACCTTACGGCGCAATGCCAATACCATGGAAGTAATCTTCTGGGCGATGGCCATACGCTCCTCCAGGTCGGCATCGATAGCAGCCTCATCAGCTACAGGGAACTTATCGAGGTGTACGCTCTCCAACTCGCCGCCCAAGTCGTGATACAACTCGTCTGCATAGAATGGAGCGAATGGTGCCAGGAGCTTAGCCACTGTCATCAAACAGGTATAGAGAGTCTGGTAAGCACTCAACTTATCCTCGCTCATCTCCTTACCCCAGAAACGTTTACGGTTCAGACGAACGTACCAGTTAGAGAGGTCATCGTTGACGAAGGCATCGATAAGACGGCCTGCACGGGTTGGGTCGTAGCCAGCCAACTCTCTGTCAACGCCCTTGATGAGGGTATTGAGTGAAGAGAGAATCCAGCGGTCAATCTCTGGGCGCTTCTCGAATGGCACCTGAGCAGCCTCTGCATCGAAACCATCGACGTTAGCGTAGAGGGCGAAGAAGCTGTAGGTATTATATAAGGTACCGAAGAACTTGCGACGGGTCTCATCTACACCATTAGGGTCGAACTTGAGGTTGTCCCAAGGCTCGCTGTTGGTCATCATATAGAAACGAACAGGGTCGGCACCATACTTATCGATCATCTCGAATGGGTTGGTCACATTGCCCACGTGCTTACTCATCTTGTTACCCTTGGCATCGAGAACGAGACCAGAAGAGATTACGTTCTTGAAAGCTACGCTGTCGAATACCATGGTAGCGATGGCGTGCAGGGTGAAGAACCATCCACGGGTCTGATCCACGCCCTCGTTGATGAAGTCGGCTGGATAGAACTTAGGAGGAATAGCATATCCCTCGTAGGTGCTGTGGATGAGTGCATCGCGGTCTGCCTCTGTGCCACGTGCCATCTCTCCCTCGAATGGGTAGTGGAGCTGGGCATAAGGCATTGAGCCTGAATCGAACCATACGTCGATGAGGTCGCTCTCACGATACATTGGCTTGCCCTCCTCGTTAACCAATACAATCTTGTCAACGTATGGACGGTGGAGGTCAATCTTATCATAGTTCTCCTGACTGTAGTCGCCAGGAACGAAACCATTCTCCTTCAATGGGTTGCTCTGCATAATACCGGCAGCCACAGACTTCTCGATTTCAGCATACAGTTCCTCCAAGCTGCCGATACACTTCTCGCCACGGTTCTCATCACGCCAGATTGGCAATGGAGTACCCCAGAAGCGGGAACGTGAAAGGTTCCAGTCGTTCAGGTTCTCGAGCCAGTTGCCGAAACGGCCTGTACCGGTGCTCTCAGGCTGCCAGTTGATGGTCTTGTTCAATTCTACCATGCGCTCCTTGCGGGCAGTATCCTTGATAAACCAGCTATCCAATGGGTAGTAGAGGATAGGCTTGTCGGTACGCCAGCAGTGAGGATAGTTGTGCACGTGCTTCTCACTCTTGAAAGCCTTGCCCTCCTGCTTCAACTCGTAGCAGAGTACGATGTTCAGGTCTTCAGCCTTTTCAGAAGCCTTCTTGTCCCAGACACCATCCACATTAAACTGTGGGTCATAGGCATTCTTCACGTAGTCGCCTGCGTGATGAGCGTATGCCTCCTTGTTAACGCAAGCGCTCACGAAGTTGGCATCGAGGTCTTCGATGAGATAGAACTTACCCTGGAGGTCAACCATTGGGCGGGTCTCACCCTTCTTATTAATAAGGTAGAGAGCTGGGATGTTGGCATCCTTAGCCACCTTGGCATCATCGGCACCGAATGTAGGAGCGATGTGAACGATACCTGTACCGTCATCGGTAGTAACGTAGTCGCCGAGGATAACACGGAAAGCCTCGCTATCCATCTCAACGAACTTATCGCGACCATCCTCAGAAGCGAATACCTTCTCAGGATGAGCTGCAGCATATTCTGTAACGAAAGCTGGAGCAAAAGCATCTACCTTCTCGCATGGCTTTACCCATGGCAGGAGCTGCTCGTAGTGCATGCCTTCGAGGTCTGTACCCTTCATGTGGTCGATAATGCGCCATGGGCACTGCTTCTTCTCCTTGTCGAATGGCAGGAGATCGCCCTCCTTGCACTCCTGGTCTGCCTTCAGATATGAACCTACCAAAGCCTCAGCCATCACGAGTGTCATAGGCTCGCCATTGTAGAGGTTGTAGGTCTCGATAGCTACATAGTCAATCTTAGGACCCACACAGAGAGCCACGTTTGATGGCAAAGTCCAAGGTGTAGTGGTCCATGCGATGAAGTATGGCTTGCCCCACTTGGTCCACTCTGCCTTAGGATCCTTGATGAGGAACTGGGCTGTGGTGGTGAGGTCCTTTACATCGCGGTAGCAGCCAGGCTGGTTCAACTCGTGAGAGCTCAAACCTGTACCTGCGCCTGGAGAGTATGGCTGGATGGTGTAACCCTTGTAAAGCAGACCCTTGTTGTAGAGCTGCTTGAGGAGCCACCAGAGAGTCTCGATATACTTGTTATCGTAGGTAATATAAGGATGATCGAGATCCACGAAGTAACCCATCTTCTCGGTCAATTCGCGCCACTCAGCGGTGAACTTCATCACGTTCTCGCGGCACTTGTGGTTGTAATCCTCGGTAGAGATATACTTCTCTGAAGCCTTGTTGTCGATATCTTTCTTGGTGATGCCGAGTTCCTTCTCGACACCGAGTTCAACAGGGAGTCCGTGGGTATCCCATCCCGCCTTGCGGTGAACCTGGAAGCCCTTCATGGTCTTGTATCTGTTGAATGTATCCTTGATACTACGTGCCAACACGTGGTGAATACCCGGGTGGCCATTAGCAGATGGAGGTCCCTCAAAGAAGATAAACTGAGGACAGCCTTCACGCTCATCGATAGACTTGTGGAAGATATCATTTTTCTCCCACGCTGCTAGTACGTCATTGTTTGTCTGAGTCAAATTCAGACCATTGTGCTCGGCAAATTTCTTAGCCATATTATCTATTTAAATTTTATATTGTTTTTACTTTTGGGCGCAAAGTTACAAAAAAAAAGGTTTTACCCAAAATCTTTAATATATTTTCTACTTATATATACAAAAAAGACTCCTAAATGACTGAAAAATTGCTCTTTTCAAGTCATTTAGGAGTACTAAAACCTAAAATAAATGAAATATGATAAACTAAATGTTTCTAAAAGTAATGGCGGCTAACCATTGACTACTTGATAACAAACTTCTTGCCATTGCAGATGTACATACCTGGAGACAGGACATACTCTGCATCAGAAACCTTGTTCACTTCGGCTACCTTCACACCATTGATAGAGTAAATCTGCAACTTAGCAGGAGCCTTCTTGCAACCTACCTGGTTGATACCTGTTGAGGCAGACTCATTGGTCTTACCGTTGCGGTAATAAACTGCACCGTTCTCGAAAGCATTGGTCTTACCGTTGCGGTCATAAACTGCACCGTTGACGAAAGCAAAAGTTTCTGTCTGGTTGACACCATTACCATTATTGTTGAAGATAATATTAGTAGGAGCACCTGTCAAATCACCATCAAACTTCCACATCCAGACATCCAGACCATTCTTCTTCATGTCAGTCTTAGTACAGCTTACACCTGGCCAGGTACCACCGGTAAAGTTGTCTGCATCATTCCAAGCCCATACGTGGATGTCACTCCATTCTGCAGGAGCGAGGAAGTAAGCGAAGATACCTGTTGGAGTAGGAATAACTACCTCTTTTATCTTGGTGAAGGTTGCAGAACCAGTATTGGTTTCATTGTCAGTATTGGTTGCGCTCCAAGTTACAGTCTTGCTCTCGCCTTCCATCATGTCAGCACCGAGAGTAAAGTAGCAGCCTTACCAGGAGTAAAAGCCACCTGCTCGCCATCACCAATCTTATACCAACCGCTCTTGGCATTGTTGCTGAGGGTTGCTGTTACGGAGATAGTCTTCTGGAAGTCACCACCATTAGGACTCAAAGTAACCTTGGCTGCAGTATTGACAGGAGCGTCAATCTTCTTGGCACTTGTACCACCATCATACTCCAAGTGGATATCGCCTGTGATACCAGTGATTTCACCAGACTGTGCACCATTTCCATTATTCAAGATGACATTGAAATTCTCTACGCCATCGAAAGAGTAAGTCCAGTATTTAGCACCATCAATCTCCACAGGACCGGCCATTACCTTACCAGGCCATGCGCCTGTCAAGTCTTTGCCGTCTGTACCTGTTGTCCAAGCATGGATGTGAGGAGCATTAGCAGCCTTTACATATACCATGATAGAAGCATTAGGATCTACCTTGGTGAAGGTCAAGCTACCGCTCTTCACTTTACCGTCCTGGCCCTCTGCGCTCCAATCAATAGTCTTGGTGTCGCCAAAGTTCATACCTTCGCCGATGGTAAGGTTCTCACTCACACCAGGAGTCAAGTTCACCTTATCCTGGCCTTGTATCTGATACCAACCAGACTTAGCGTCTTCAGAGAGAGTAACTGTCATGTTAATAGTCTCAGTGCGGAATGATCCACCTGCCTGTGAGAATGAAACGCTTGCAGGCTGAATAGGAGCCTCATCAATCCAAGTTGTACCAGCCTCTTCATTACCATCATAGGTCTGACCACCCTTATGCTGAGCAGCAGTTTCGTAGATGAAAGCGCCATCCTCAATGAGCTTGCCACCAGTCCAGTCTTTCACGAGTACGCGAACCTGACCCTGATTATTAGGAGCATCAACGGTGATAGTAGGACCTGTGTAAATCTTGCCTGTTACCAAGTCTGTATAAGTACCAGCTGGGCAATCTGTGAAAGTAGCACCACCATTGAGGGCTACGAGTGCATAGCTGTCCTTATAAGCACGCTTGAAAGCGATACCGCCATTGGCAGTGCAACCATCTGTAGTCCACTGACCCTTGCGGAGAGCAGGCACTGCCTGACGAATCTTGTTCAGACGGATGAGGTGCTGAGCCACATCATGATTCAAAGAGGCAGCCACATTACCAGAAGCCTTGTATTCACCGAAGTCTGATGCTTCTACATCACCTGTGATATAACCACCGAAGTAAGCACGACCGGTGTTAGAAAGAGGACCATTAGGACCTTTATCAATTACTACACCACGACGGAAACCTACCTCAGAACCATAATAGAGACATGGGATTCCACGGAAGGTAAACAAGAGAGAGAGGTTCTCAGCCCACTGAGCATCTGTACCACCGAAACGGTTGGTATCGCTTGGACCTGGACTATAGTCATGGCTATCTACATATACCACATTGAAAGTAGCGTCATTATAGCACTCGTCGCCGCTTGCCAAGCTGAAAGCCTGTTGGGCAGTGTTGTAGCTGTAGTGCATAGGGAAGTCAATGACGTTGAATCCGCTTGACTGAGAATAGTCTGGCTCGTGCCATGCACCATTGAGCATCTTGGCATTGTTGCTCTTTGGAGAAGTAGTCTCCTCCAAGCAAAGCAGTTGTGGACCTACAGGCTCAGAACCCTCAGGAATCACCTGATTATCCCAGTAACTTTTGCTTCCATCCCATTTGTTGAGCAAGGCCTCGTCCGACTTCCAGGTATAGAAGTAGCAAGAGAGGTTTGCCTGACCTCTATAGGTTACATCGTTCATACGTGTACAAACCTCACCATACATAAAGAAAGGTGCCTTGTTCAAGCGCTTGTTCTCGTACTGCTTACCAAGTGCTTCAAATTGAGGGATAAACTCCTTGTTGAATGTCAAGCGGGAGATGTGGCCGGATGTATCAATACGGAAACCATCGACACCCATCTTGATAAACTGTCCATAGCAATCTACGAGATACTTAGCCACGTAGTCGTTCTCTGTGTTGAGATCCACACAATCACCAGCAATCTGACCCATCCAACGGCTTGGGAAGTCCCAGTTCCAGTTGTTGGCAGTATGGTGCCAATAGTTGTGTATATCGTGGTTATTGCCATCTGTATTCTTCATCAGGGCAAGACGACGCTGATACTGTATCTTTACATTGCCCAAGTAATCATTGCCCAACTTTCTCTCATCAGGGATCATACAAGCATCAATGTATGCTTGGTTACGAAGATGAGTATCACGGTCGAACATCTTGCAGAGCTTCTCCTCACCGAAGTTACTGGTGTGGTTGAGCACGATGTCAAGAATGATCTTGATACCCTTGGCGTGAGCCTTGTCGATGAGTTCCTGGAACATCACGTCACCGCTCTTTTTGCCGTCACCACTCTGATAGCGGCAGTCAACCTTAGAGAAATCCATGGCATGATAGCCGTGGTAGTCGTAACCAGAAGCGTTCTGTACGACAGGAGTAATCCAGATGGCAGTGAATCCAAGCGCCTTGATGTAGTCGAGCTTGTCAATCACACCCTGGAAGTCACCACGCCAACAAGGATCCTTGGTACTCTTCTGTGCTTCCTGGTTGTCCCAGCAGAGCACGTTGTTACTTGGATCTCCATCGTAAAAACGGGTGGTGATCATGAAATAGATACTTTCGTCTCGGAAATCAGTACGATTGCTGGTAAACGTGTCTGTAGCCATCGTCTGCATAGAGACCAACATGAGCATTAAAACCGCCCATAATTTTGCGACAAGTTTCTTCATAATGAAATTGTTAAGTTAAAATTAATTAGTTGAATTATCTGCCGCAAAATTACAAACTATGTCTATCCGCCCAACAAGATATTTCACGTTTCTGCTGATATTTTTGTGCAATCGATTTCTCAAATATTAAGAAAAAGAGGCTGGATTCTGTAAACCAAATATTTACAAAATCCAGCCCCTTTAAGAGTAAATAATTAATATAACGGGCGCGCCAGAAAACAGAAAGAATATTGTACTTTTGGCTTGTCCGAAATCAATTTCAGAGGTTTTCCGCCTCTTGCAGCCAGATGGTGGATGCGGCATCGCTAGGCATGCGCCAGTCGCCACGAGGACTGAGGCTCACGCTTCCCACCTTCGGACCATCAGGCAGACAGCTTCGCTTGAACTGCTGGTTGAAGAAACGGCGAACAAATGTCTTGAGCCATTTCTTGATAGTCTCCTCATCGTAGGAATCAGGATCGTTGTCGCTGATCTTCACACGCTCCAGCTTGGTATCGATAAACGCCTTCTTTGCCAGCATGTAGATTTTGGCTGGTCGGAATCCGAAACGCAGGAAGTAATAGAGGAAGAAATCGTGCAACTCGTATGGACCCACCAGGTCTTCTGTCTTCTGCTTGATGTTACCATTTTCATCGGCAGGAATCAGCTCCGGACTGATAGGTGTGTCGATGATGTCGCGCAGGGTGATGCGGCTCTGCTCATCTACCCCACTCTCGGCAACATGGTTCACGAGATGGCGGATCAGGGTCTTAGGGATGCTGGCATTCACGCCATACATGCTCATGTGGTCGCCATTATAGGTAGCCCAGCCCAGAGCCAGCTCAGAAAGGTCGCCGGTGCCTATCACCATACCGCCCATCTTGTTGGCAAGATCCATCAGAATCTGTGTACGCTCGCGTGCCTGCGAATTCTCATAGGTTACATCATGCACGCTGGCGTCATGACCGATATCCTCAAAATGCTGGGTCACCGCCTTGGCGATGCTGATTTCCCTGATGGTGATGCCCAGACTCTTCATCAGCGAGATGGCATTATTATATGTTCTATCGGTGGTTCCGAAACCTGGCATGGTAACACCCATGATGCCTCGGCGGTCCATCTTCAGCTTATCGAATGCCTTCACGCAGACGAGCAGGGCAAGGGTGGAATCCAATCCGCCGCTGATACCTACTACCACCGTCTTGGCATGGGTATGTACGATGCGCTTGGCAAGACCCATCAGCTGGATATTGAAGATCTCCTCGCAGGAGGCATCCATATCACCGCTCGTAGGGATGAAAGGATGAGGATTCACCTCACGCTCTAACACGAACTCGCGTTCGTTCTCGGTAGGATCAGCATCGATGTTACGGATGTTGAACTGTCCGCCGAGAACCGAATATTTGATGTTACGCTGGGCATTGACATAGGTGGAATTTGTGCGACGCTCTGAACGGAGTTTCTCCACATCAACCTGCGCGATAACCATCTGAGGTTCAAGAGAGAAACGCTCACCTTGTGCAAGTAAAGCTCCATTCTCATAAACCAGGGCATTTCCGCCATATACCACATCCTGCGTACTCTCGCCAAAACCGCAGGAACTGTAGATGTAACCCGTCATGGTGCGGGCACTCTGCTGGCTCAGCAGACTTTTCAGATAGTTGTGCTTTCCGATGAGTTCATCGCTCGCAGAGAGGTTGAAGATGAGGTCGGCACCAGCCAGTGCCAGCTTGTTGCTAGGAGGAGCAGGAGCCCATACATCCTCGCATATCTCTACGCCAAACTGCACGCCGTCATAGGTGCGGAAAATCTGCACATCCGGAGTCAGCTTCACCTTATGTCCGGCATAGCGGACCTCGCAGTCGCGCAAATCCTGGGCAGAGGCAAACCAGCGCTTCTCATAGAACTCGCTGTAGTTAGGGAGATAGGTCTTAGGCACGATGCCCAGAATCTGTCCGTGCTGGATCACGATACCGCAATTCAGCAGCAGATCGCCAGCCACTACCGGAGCGCCAACAATGGAGATGATGTCGAGTTTGCGGGTGAAATCGAGCAACATCATCACCGCCTGCTCTGACGATTCCAGGAGCATCTGCTGGCGGAAAAGGTCCTGACAGGAATAGCCTGTAATAGACAATTCCGGGAAGGTAATGATCTCTACGCCCTTGCCTTCAGCCTGGGCTATCAGATCTTCTATCTGTTGGGTGTTGAAGATTACATCGCCTACCTTGACGGCAGGGATGGCACTTGCCACCTTCATAAATCCGTACTTCATGATAAATTACTTTATTGTTACCTGTGTGGCACCATATCCATACTCCTGGAAGGAAGCATCCTGATAGGTGCAGTTCTTATAGCGATAGTTCAGCTCATGGATGAGTGCCTGGCGCAGAACGCCCTCGCCCTTGCCGTGGATGAAGATAATCTTCTGGCCCTTGTTCTTCTTGTTCTCCGCCATTGTCTTCTTGAAGATATCCATCTGATAATGAAGGATATCAGCAGAATTCATTCCAGCAGTTGTTTCAAGCACCTCATCTGCATGAAGATCGACGATGAGGGTACCGTCATCCTTCTTGCTCTTCTTCTTGCTGGTGTTGGCAATCACCTTCTCGTCCTTGTACATCTGCTCCTTCAATCGCTTGGAATCGATGACCAGCGGACGGGCTACCTCGTCGTTCTCCACGATGGTGAAGAGATAGGCTGGTGTCTCGAAGAAATCATTCTCCTCGAAGAGATGGAGCTTGTAGAACTTCACTGGGTCCAGGCGGAACTGGACATCCGTAGCTGGCTTCAGCAGGAATGGCTTGTCCTTCTTGTAGGCAATCATCTGGATGGCGATGTGCTCCATCTCATTCAAAGCCTCACGACCGAATTCCTCGATGAAGAGCTTGGTGTTTGGCTCGATTTCACCCTCCGCCTTCAGGGTCCACGCATTGCCCTCGGCTACGAGATAGGTGTAGCGCAGATAGTAGTTGCTGTCGTTCACCATATACGATTCGAAGCGGGTGTTGGTCACATCCTTGATATCGATAGGCACGAAGGCGAGATAGGCGCTGAGCTTGTTACCGCCCGTACGCTCCTGAATCTGCTTTACGAAGGTAATCTCGCGGTCGGCAGCATCATACTCCTCTACGTTCATATCCACATCATTCTCGTGCTCGTTCAGGATAGCCTTGATGCTTCTGCTGTCCTGATGCAGTTCGGTGTTGGCATGCTCTTCAGCCTTCTGCTTGGCATCCATCTTGGCAGAGATCATCTTGCCCATGGCATAGTCATCCTGCTCTACCACTACCACCTCGTTGATCGGCATCGGAATCTCGAAGCCATCTTCATCCTCTACCAGCACGATATTCTTGCCCTGGAAGCCAGCCACCTTTCCGCCGCCCACTTCGCTCAGGAATCTTACTTTATCACCTTTCTTCATATTTCTATTTAATTTTATTTTTATCTAATCATCTATCTATCCTTAACTCAAAATCTATTTTCCCTCAAGCGGAAACACTCTTTCTGAAATGAGGATACACTTTGCAAAGGTACAAAAGATATTGCAGAATATGGATGTTTTTAATATTTTTAATGCAAGTAAGAAAATAATCTTGATGAAAAGCACCGGGTTTGGGATATTTTTTATATCTTTGCAAGTAGATTGCATATAGATTGCACATAGTTAATGTATCACTCTTAAACAATGATTGATTATGATTACATTTCCATGCGCCAAGATCAACCTTGGCTTAAATATAGTAAGCAAGCGCGCTGATGGTTACCACAACCTGGAAACCGTGTTCTACCCTATCCCCCTGGCTGATGCCTTGGAGATCAAGCTGATGGGAGATGAATTTCCTAGCGAGGTAGCCTGCGACCTGAAGATTACAGGCAATGCCGTGGATTGCGATGAACAGAAAAACCTGGTGGTGAAGGCATATAATATGCTGGCTGCCGACTTCAAGATTCCCCGCATTCATACGCATCTCGTCAAGCGAATCCCATCTCAGGCAGGAATGGGTGGCGGCTCTGCGGATGCTGCCTATATGATCCGTCTGCTCGATGAGCGTTTCCGCCTGAACATCGGTATTCCTGAGATGGAGCGATATGCTGCCAAATTGGGTGCCGACTGTGCCTACTTCATCAGTGCAGACCCGGAGAATGGAGATACTGCCTGCTATGCTGAGGGTATCGGCGATGTACTGATGCCGGTAAGCGGTCCTGGAGATAACATGAAGGGATATTACATTGTGGTGGTGAAGCGCGACGACATCGCCGTAAGCACCAAGGATGCCTATGCTGCCATCACTCCTAAGAAGCCTGCGAAATGCTGCCGCGACATCGTTCGCCAGCCTATCGAGACCTGGAAGGATGAGCTTGTCAACGATTTCGAGGCGCCTATCTTTGCGATGCATCCAGAGTTAGCAGAAATCAAGCAGAAGCTCTATAATCTGGGGGCTGCATATGCAGCTATGAGCGGTAGCGGCAGTGCCATCTTCGGTATCTTCAAGCATAAGCCAGCGAATATCGAGGAGCAGTTCGAAGGAATGTTCTGCAAAGTATTAAAACTTTAGATTTAAAATATTATAATGAACGAAGAAACACATCAGAAACTGATGACTATCAAGCGAAGCTTTCGCTTGTTGATGAACGGTCCGGGTTCGCAATCCATGCGAGACAAGGGCTTGGGATATAAACTGAATTGGGGTGTACCCTTCTATGAATTGAAGAAGATGGCGCAGGAATACGGCAAGGATTACGACCTCGCCATCGAACTCTGGAAGGAAGACATCCGAGAGTGCAAGATTCTTGCTACCCTCATCATGCCTGCCGACAAGATGCTTGCCGAGATAACGGATATCTGGATGGAACAGGTACAGAGCCAGGAAATGGCTGAAATGCTTGCCTTCAATCTGCTGCAATATGTGGAATATGCACCGGTGATTGCGTATCAATGGATTGCAAGCAATAAACCGCTGTATGAGATTGCCGGTTTCCAGCTTCTTGCCCGCCTCTTTGCGAATGGTAAGGAGCCTAACGATCGTGGAATCAATGAATTCCTGGATCAGGCTGCCGTGGCATTGCAGGGTGATAATATGGGAGTGAAGCATGCTGCCGCCAATGCCGTAATGCGCTTCTGCGATTTCGGAGAGGATTTCGAGAAGATCGCAAGAGGAGCACTCAAGGGTATCTTTGAGATATAATAAATCCGCAGAGCATATTTTTAGCTCTGCGGATTTTTTTCATTGATTCCGCTAGGCGTCTCTCCGGATTTGAAATTATATTCCGCTAGGCGTTCCGCCGGATTTGTAATCCGGCGTCAAAAAAGGTTCGACCTATTAAAACCGGGGGATTTGTAATCCCCCTATCCATCAACAGCATTCTTGCTTGCTGCGGATTACAAATCCGCAAAGCTAAATTAGGTTAGGACATTTTTTAACGCCGGATTTCAAATCCGGCGGGACGCCTAGCGATGCTCTGTGTAAATCTGTGAAATCTGTGGGACATTTTCTTAGCAGTCGAAAAACTTTTGGTATTCGTTTTCAAAATTCGGAGTGAAAACACCCTTGCCGATGTTTTCCTTGATTTCTTCCTTACTCCAGAATCTACCACCAGACAGCTCTTCCTGGCTCGGCTTCACTTCACCATCATATACACAACGGTGAACATATACCAGCTCCTTTTCTCTCTGACTCTCAAAGACATAATGTCCTAAAGACTCCGGTTCGAAATCGGTGATACCCAACTCTTCCCTCACTTCACGATGAAGCGCCTGATTCACACTCTCGCCTAAATCCACATGTCCGCCACAGGCAGTATCCCACTTATCAGGCTGGATATCCTTCCATGCCGGACGGTGCTGGAGATACAGTTCTCCCTTACTATTGAATACATGCAGATGAACCACAGGATGCAATATCTTGCATCCATCATGGGCATGACCTCGGGTGATTGCACCCAAGATATTACCCATTTCATCTACTATCGGAAATTCCTCGTTCTTATTATCTGTCATATCTATTATTATAACGTTATTTATTATTTATAACGTTCCGTACTCCTCAGAATAGCGGAGCATCTGGTCGGTATAGCTCTCCTCATAATCGAGATTTACGTCGATAGGATTACCCTCCTCATCATAGACCAGCGTCATTTTAGGATTGATGAAGCCCTTGTATGGAGCCAGATTCAGCTTCTTGTATCTCGCCAGAATCTCGCGATGCAAGTCGGGATCGATATTCACGGCATACTTCTCCACCAACTGGCGTGCTGCCTCGAAATCTCCCTCGCTCTTGATTCGCTGAATCTCTGCAAGGAGTTCTCCGAAGAGATGACGGAGCTTCTCGTAATCATTCACCTTCACATAGGTGCGGGTGGTTACGATATTTCCCTCAGCATCCTTCAAGGCATCCTCGGCAGAAGCATAGCTTACTTCTTCCGTAACCAGTTCCGCGGCTCCCTCGGCATGCTCCAGGGTCCACCAGGCAATGAGGGCACGGTTTCTCATGTGCGCCTCCTCTATCTTGTCACCCTCCTTGATTCGGATAGTCTGGGTGAGCAAACCGTTCATCAGATAGCTGTAATACTGCGCCTTGTAAGCTTCATCATTCGGAGTCAGCCCCAACTCAACCAACTTATGGTCAGCCACATAGTACAGACCGAAAAGATCGGCTCTCGCCTCCTCTATCGTGTTGCCATACGCCTTCAGGGCATCAGGATCGGTGCCAGGAAGAAGCTGACCGCTGCCGTGTCCCAGACACTCGTGAAGGTCGGTATGCAGGTCGTCGGTGATATCAGCATACTGATTCATCAGCGCCACAGTCTCCTCATCGATGACAAACTCATCTCTGAATCCGTTGCCCTGAGCCGCCTTGTTGTAGGCATCAGTCAGGTTGCCGATGGTAACGCTCTTCGAACCGTGCTCCTGACGGATCCAGTTGGCATTAGGCAGATTGATGCCGATAGCCGAAGCAGGATATTCCTCTCCGCCGAGCATCGCCGCACAGATTACATTGGCGGTAACACCCTTTACCTCCGGTTTGCGGAAACGTGGATCCACAGGCGAATGATCCTCAAACCACTGAGCATTCTTACTGATGGTCTGGGTTCGCTGGGTAGCCTCTAGGTCCTTGTATTCCACGATACCCTCCCAGGTACCTTTCAATCCCAATGGGTCGCCATATACTTCGATGAATCCGTTGATGAAATCCACCATGCCTTCGTGCTGCTCTACCCAGGCGATGCTGTATCGGTCGAAATCCTCGAGATTACCGGTGCGATAGAACTTCACGAGCAGGTCGATGACATGCTTCTGTCCCTCATTCTCAGCGAATTTCTGCGCCTTGAGCAACCAGGACACGATTTCCTTGATAGGCTCACTATAGAGTCCATCCTCCTTCCATACCAGCTCAATCATCTCGTTGTTGCGCTTAGTGAGCTTGGAATTGAGTCCGTAAGATGGTGGTGTCGGGTTAGAGGCATCCTTCAGTCGGGCATAGAATCTCTCCACTTCCGCCTGAGTCACATTCTCATAGAAGTTGCAGGCAGAAGTCTTTACCAGGTCTTCGCCATCGGTCTGGTTCACTCTCTTCGGCATCACCTCCGGATCGAAGATGACAGGTACGAGCTGAGCGAGGAGATCTTCCTTGCTCTCTCCTCTCTTGAGCGGCAACTCTTCCTCAGAGATTTCCTCCATCAACTGATAGAAGAATTCCTCAGAGAATCCCGGCTTGAATTTCTCGCAGCCATAATGATGATGGATGCCGCTGGCAAACCATACGCGCTTCAGATATACTTCGAAAGCCTTGAATTCTTCGGTATCGCATACAGAAGAAGTTTCGATTTCAGTAGTAGAATCGCTTGCTGTCTCTGTGTTTTCGATAGCCTCTCCGATTATACCCTTGTAATGGCGATAGATTGCCTCCAGGGTTTTGCGAATGCGCAGGTTGTACTTTCCCTGCTGGTCGAACGTGATGTCACGTCCCATCAGGGTAGCCTTTGCCAGGCAGTAAATATACAATTTCTGATTGAGCGACAATGCATCGAATCCCTTCAGCTCGTAACGCAGCATCTGGATGTCGGCAAAGCGCTCGTGGGTGTTTACATTACAATTTGCCATGTTCTAAACCTTTATTTCTAGCGCAAAAGTACGACAATTATTTGGATTTTCAAACTTTTCAGCCAACTTTTCTTATTTTATTGAAAGAAATGTAATAAATCTCCCGTTTTTTACGTAACTTTGCAGGAATATCCAATGTAAAAGAAGAAAAAATAGTTAAGAAATATGCAAATCAACGAGATATTGAAATCTTACTTCGGATACGATTCCTTCCGCCCCAACCAGGAAGCCATTATCCGGGAAGTGATGCAAGGTAACGACTGTCTGGTACTGATGCCGACGGGCGGAGGAAAGAGTCTGTGCTATCAGGTTCCGGCGCTGGCCATGGAGGGAACAGCAGTGGTCATTTCGCCACTCATCAGTCTGATGCACGACCAGGTGGAAGCCCTCAAGGCGAACGGCATTCCAGCCGAAGCTCTCAACAGCGGCAACGATGTAACCGATGATCTCATCATCCGCAGAAGATGCGAAGCGGGCGAACTGAAACTGCTCTATGTCTCTCCCGAAAAACTCCTCAGCGAGATACCTTATCTGTTCAGCAACATCAAGATTTCGCTCTTCGCCGTTGATGAAGCCCACTGTATCAGTCAGTGGGGCCACGATTTCCGTCCGGAGTATTCCCAGCTCGGACTCCTGCACGAGAAATTCAATGGCGTGCCGGTGATGGCGCTCACGGCTACAGCCGATAAGATTACCCGAGAGGACATCATCAACCAGCTGCATCTGAACGGCCAGACCTTCGTGAGCAGTTTCGACCGTCCGAACCTCAGTCTTACCGTGCGCCAGGAAAGTACGAAGAAGGAGAAACTGAAATTCATTTACCATTTCATCGCCCGTCGCCCAGACGAGGCAGGCATCATCTACTGCCTCTCACGCAAGAATACGGAGATGGTGGCAGAGGCTTTGCAGGAGCATGGCATACAGGCAGAGGCCTATCATGCCGGACTCTCCGCCCAACAGCGAGCCTCTGTACAGGAACGTTTCAAGATGGACCAGATAGAAGTGGTGTGCGCTACCATCGCCTTCGGAATGGGTATCGACAAGGGCAATGTGCGATGGGTGATTCACTACAACATGCCGAAGAGCATCGAGAGTTTCTATCAGGAGATAGGCAGAGCCGGAAGAGACGGCGCTCCTGCCGATACGGTATTGTTCTATTCGATGGCAGACATCATCACCCTCCGTTCTTTCTGCGAAGAAAGCGGACAGAAATCGGTGAATCTGGAAAAACTGCGAAGAATGGAAGAATACGCCGAATCGAGAGTCTGCCGAAGAAGAATCCTCCTGAATTATTTCGGAGAGACCTCCAGCAAGGATTGTGGTCATTGTGATGTCTGCAACAATCCTCCACGCACTTTCGATGGTACCGTGCTTACCCAGAAGGCGCTGAGTGCGGTGGTCCGTGCGGGTGAAAAGATTGCCGTGGGTACCTGCATAGAGATATTGAGGGGTATGCAGACTCCTGCCGTGGCGCGCAATCACTACAACGAGTTGAAGACCTTCGGAGTGGGCAAGGATGTAAGCGTTCGTGACTGGCAGGCATACATGCTCCAGATGCTGCAGATGGGTTTCTTCGAAGTGGCGTACAACATGCATAACCAGATGAAGGTCACACCATTGGGCTGGAAGGTTCTCAAGGGAGAACACCAGGTTTCGCTGGTGATAGTTGAGAATGAAGAGCGGGCTCCTCGTCAGCAAAGGGTCAACAGACCTTCAAGAGGAAGCAGCATCCCTGTGGTTCATGCCGAGCGTGTGATTTTCGAGGATGAAATGTCGGGTGTAGAAGATAAGAAGCTTTTCGAATATCTGCGTAAGATCAGAAAGAATCTTGCCGATGAACAGGGCTATCCTCCATACATCGTGTTATCAGATAAGAGTCTGCACGAATTAACCAAGATGAAGCCTACCACCCTCCAGGCATTCGGTCTCATCAGCGGTATCGGCGAATTCAAGATCAAGAAATATGGCGATACTTTTATCAAAGCCATCAAGAAATATACAGGCAAATAGCCTATACTCTACTCGCCCTGAAAGGGCGTGTGGGGATAACAAGAAAAAACAAAACATAAAAAAGAGGTAACCTGGGCCAACAAGTTACCTCTTGATTCAGAAACAACGGCTTGGAAAGCTAATTATTCTAGCTTCCTCCCATAATATCTAACGTAGAAGCTTAGTTATTCACGCTTCCACCCACGATATCCAACAATTCATTCGTAATGGCCTGTTGACGACTCTTGTTGTACTGAAGATTCAGTTCACGCAAGAGTTCATCGGCATTATCCGTAGCAGTCTGCATGGCAACCATACGGGCTGCATGCTCACTCGCCTGACTATCCAACAAAGCAGTGTAAACCATCAGATGAAGCTGTTTAGGAATCAATACACCCAAAACAGTCTCCAGATCCGGCTCCACGATGAAGTCATCGTTCAGAGGATGCGCCTCTGCACGCTGTCTTTCATCCTCACTAGCCTGCTTCTTGCGCAGATACTCCTGAGCCTTCGCCGTAGCCACATTCGATGTGAGGTCACGGTCGTTGTCCTCTCCTATCGCCTCAGTGCTGAGGTCGATAGGCAGGAAAGTCTTCTGGGTAAGGATCTGCGAACCGGCACTCTTGAAGTGGTGATAGATCATCTCCACCTTGTCAAGTTCACCAGCTGCATACTGCTTGGCAAGCTTGCGGGCGATGTCGGCACAAGCGCTTGAATTAGGATGATCGGCAAGATCCAAGAAGTTACCGCCAATCTTCAAACCCAGCTTCTGTGCCTTCTCAGCCACCTTTCTGCCGATAGGATATACCGTGATGTCGTCAATGCCATGAGCCTTATACTCGTCCACCGCCTGAATCATCATCTTGATGACGTTGGAATTGAAACCACCGCACAAGCTGCTGTTAGAGCTATATACGATGAGAGCCACACGCTTGATTTCCTTGTGCTCCACCTGCAACTCATGGTCCACATTCGGAGTACTCACCAGGAAGCTCTTCAGGATATGCTCCAGCATATTCTCATAAGGCAGCATATTCTGGATAGCTACCTGAGCATGATGCAACTTGCTGGAAGCCACCATCTTCATCGCACTCGTAATCTTACGGGTACTGTTGACGCTGGCGATGCGAGTCTTAATCTCTTTTAACGACGGCATAGGCTATTACGCTTTATATTGTCCTGCTACATTAGCCATGGTATCCTTGATCACCGCGATGCAATCGTCGGTGAGCTTACCATCAGCCAAAGTCTCGATTACGTCGGCGTGCTGGCTGCGCATAGCGTCGAGGAACTGATCCTGGCACTCGCGTACCTTGTCCATTGGCACGTCGTGCATCAGTCCGTGCACACCACAATAGAGGATAGCCACCTGCTCGCCCACTGGCATAGGGCGATACTGAGGCTGAACCAGCAACTGGTCGTTCTTTCTACCACGGTCCAGTGTCATCGCTGTTACGGCATCCATATCGCTTGAGAACTTAGAGAAAGCCTCCAGCTCACGATACTGAGCCATATCGATCTTCAGGGTACCAGCCACCTTCTTCATACTCTTGATCTGGGCAGAACCACCTACACGAGATACAGAGATACCTACGTTGATAGCTGGGCGGAAGCCCTGGTTGAAGAGGTCGGTCTCCAGGAAGATCTGACCGTCGGTGATGGAAATCACGTTGGTTGGGATGTAGGCAGAAACGTCACCAGCCTGGGTCTCGATGATTGGGAGGGCTGTCAAAGAGCCACCACCCTTCACCTTGCCTTTCAGGCACTCAGGAAGGTCGTTCATCTGCTCGGCTACCTCCTGCTGGTCGTTGATACGAGCGGCACGCTCCAACAGACGAGAGTGGAGATAGAACACATCACCAGGGTAAGCCTCACGTCCTGATGGACGGCGGAGAATCAATGATACCTCACGGTAAGCCACAGCCTGCTTACTCAAGTCATCATATACTACGAGGGCTGAGTAACCACGGTCGCGGAAGTACTCACCGATAGCTGCACCGGCGAATGGTGCATAATACTGCATGGCTGCAGGATCGGCAGCGGTAGCACTTACGATGATGGTATATGGCAGGGCGCCGTGCTCCTTCAGGTTCTGTACCAATGCTGCAACGGTAGATGCTTTCTGACCGATGGCTACATAGATACAATATACAGGCTTGCCTGCCTCATAGAAACTCTTCTGGTTGATGATGGTATCCACTGCGATGGCAGTCTTACCGGTCTGACGGTCGCCGATGATCAACTCACGCTGTCCACGACCGATAGGAATCATGGAATCCACAGCCTTCAAACCTGTCTGCAGAGGCTCCTTCACTGGCTGACGATAGATCACACCAGGAGCCTTACGATCCAGCGGCATCTCGAAAGCGCCGGTGAGATCGATATCACCCAGACCGTCGATAGCCTGACCCAGAGGGTTAACGACACGACCTAAGAAGTTGTCGTTCACGCGGATAGAAGCGATACGGTGAGTACGCTTCACGCTCTGTCCCTCCTTGATGCCAGCAGTAGGACCTAAGAGGACACAACCTACATTGTCTTCCTCCAAGTTCATGACGATGGCCATTGTGCCGTTCTCGAACTCAAGAAGCTCATTAGCCTCTGCATTGCGAAGACCGTAGATACGAGCCACGCCATCACTGACGGTAAGCACGGTACCTACCTCGTCAAACTGCTGAGAGCCATTCACCTCCTGGAGCTGCTGCTGAAGCACTTCAGACACCTCACTTGGTTTAATTTTATCTGACATTGTTTATTTACTTTGAAATTTGAACTTTGAAATTTGAACTTGATGATTACCTTTATTATAAAGAAATAACCCTTTCCGTTCTCTTTCCGTTTTACTTTTTGAGCTGTGTCAGAATGTTGTTGAGCTTTGTCTTCACGCTCGCATCCATTCTGTAAGTATCATACTCAAGGATGAAACCACCAATCAAATCAGGGTTCACCTCAGTCTTGAACTCCACAGTACCTTGCGTTCTCTGCTCCACCATCTTGCGCATCTTGTCCTCCGTAGAGGCGTCAACGGCAGTGGCGGTGATCAGCTTACCGCGGATGATGTTCTTCTGTTTCCTGTAAAGAGTGATATACGAAGCAGCCATGAATTGCAGGGTGCTCTCCCTATCCTCCTTCAGGACGAGTGCGATGAACTTCTTGCTCAGATCCGATGGGTTCTTACCCAGGGCTGTGGTGAGAAGCGCCTGCTTCTTGTCCTTTGAAAGCATAGGGTTGTCTATCGTAAATCTCAGTTCAGGCACGTCGATGTAGCTCGTGTAGAGCGTCTGCATCTCCTGGTACACCTGATCTTCGAGCTTCATGCCGAGTGCTGCCTTGATGAGGGCACGGGCATAACGCACCGATATTACACCGATATCCATAAGCTTTACTGTTTGTTGTCAGAAGAAACCTCGTCCAGCAGTCGATTTATCATATCCATCTGTGCCTTGTCGTCAGAGAGCTTAGCCTTGAGCACTTTTTCTGCAATCTGTACAGAGAGCTCGGCAACCTGTCCACGGATTTCGCGAATGGCATTCTGCTTTTCTGTCTCAATCTGCGCCTTGGCGTCAGAGAGCAGACGAGCGCCCTCTTCGCGAGCCTTGTCCTGTGCTTTCTCTACGATGGCATCGCGGGTATCGGCAGCCTCCTTGAGGATGGCAGCCTGCTTCTCGCGAGCTTCCTGCAAGATGGATTCACCTTCTTTTTGGATATTGGCAAGCTTCTCGTTGGCTTCGTGAGCTTTCTTCAGGCTCTCGTCGATGAAGGCCTTACGATCGGTCACCATCTTGATGATGGCTGGGAATCCAGCCTTCCAGAGGATAATGAAGACGATGATGAAGACCAGTGTCATCCAAAAAAGCAAACCGCTATCAGGAATCAATAAATCCATATATACTGGTTAAAGTTTTACTTAAACGTTTTATTTTAATTAACTCTGGAAAAGATCACCCACCCGCCCTCACAAAGAGAGAACAAATCCCGAGAGCATCAGATATCGGGCCATTCTACAGATTCGTGAGAATGAATCGCGGCGGGAAGGGTGATATTCCTTTTTATTACATAACGATAGCCAAGATGGCGATGATGACTGCGAAGAATGCAACACCCTCAACCAACGCAGCTGCGATGATCATAGAAGAACGGAGATCGCCCATCTTCTCTGGCTGACGAGCCATAGCGTCCATAGCCTGGCCACCAATGCGACCGATACCAA
This sequence comes from Segatella copri, assembly GCF_002224675.1. GTDB lineage: Bacteria > Bacteroidota > Bacteroidia > Bacteroidales > Bacteroidaceae > Prevotella > Prevotella copri_U. Next base: position 144,327 of record NZ_NMPZ01000006.1, read on the forward strand.
TACCTGCGCCAATAGCGGCCAAACCTGCACCTACTGCGGCACCCAACTTTGCAATCTCTGCTGCTAATAAAAGTGATAACATAATCTTAATAATTTAAGTTGTTAATATTTTCTATGTTTATAATTCTATTTTACGATTTCTGGCTCAGCCTCATGAGACTTTACATGAGCCAGCGAGATGAATACTGCACTCAGCATGGTGAATACCAATGCCTGAATGTAGCTTACCAATACTTCGAGGAGCATCATAAAGGCGCTCATCGCAACACTTACTATTGTCATACCCGTACCTGCCACATAGTTGGCGATAGCATTCTCACTGATGTTGAACATGATGAAAATGATAGCCGCAAACGAAAGTGCGATGGCGTGACCCGCCATCATGTTGGCGAAGAGTCGGATAATCAGAGCCAGCGGTTTCGTAAAGATTCCGAAGAGCTCGATGAATGGCATCAATGGCACTGGCACCTTCAACCACGTTGGTACCTCCGGCCAGAAGATATCCTTCCAGTATTCCTTGGTACCGGTGAAGTTGGTGATCAGGAATGTCGTTACACCGAAGAATACGGTGCAGGCGATATTACCCGTCAGGTTACCACCACCTGGAGGGAATGGTACGATACCCATGATGTTCGCCACGAAGATAAAGAAGAAGCAAGTAAGCAACCATGGTGCATACTTTGGGGCTTCCTTACCCAGAGTGGCCTCAATTACATCGGTATATACCGACATGATGAACATGTGCATCAGTCCCACAAATCCCTTTGGTGCAGGGTCATCCACCTTGTGCTTCCTGCACCAGCGGGCTGGTATCAGGACACACAGCAACAGGATGATAGCATCAATGAAGAGCACGCAAACGGTCTTCGTGATGGAGATGTCGAGAGGACGAACCTCCTGGCCTCCCACCTTCTCTACTATCTTGTTGGGATTCGCCTGCGCATCAGCGTTCTTGATCACCAGATTGAAAGGTCCGGGACGGTCTCCATTGGCATCCTTCTCTTCCGAGAATTCGCTGCTGCAGAACACGTGCCAGCCTGAAGTGGTGTTAACGATGATTGGCAGATGAATCACTACGGGATGGTCTCCCACCTTTGTGATATGCCATTCATAAGAATCCTTGATATGACCCCACAATATCTCTTTCACGTCGATGTTTTCCTTGGCCGATACCTGCAGAGGTGCCAGCGTGAAGAGCAGCATCGCCATCAAGAGGAATTGCTTGAGATGTTTCATATTCTTTAATTCTTACTTTGTTTATTAATTATTTGTCTCGAGCCGCATTAAGAGAGGCGGCTCTTTTTCTCTACCCGAGCGAAGTAGATGCAGTCGAACACGAGAAGCATGACATAGAACAGGGCGAAGATGACGGTGAATCCCAGGATGTTCTGCTTGTCGCATACCAGCACGTAGATGAGGAACACCAGCGTACCAGCCATCAGCTTCAAGACCAGTGCCGCCAGATAGAACTTGGCGAGATTGGCAGGAGATGATTTAGCCACAGCCTTCCAGGCTTCGCCATAAGCAGTACTTGCAACGAGCGAGAATATCGCACTCACTATCAGCGGGTTAACCACCTGGGCAATGATATCATCGCATTGTGCAGAGATTCTGCAGCTGAAGAGGATGGCGAGCGCCATGGCTGCTGTCATCCACAGAGAAATCTGCTTGTACTTGATACCTGCCTGCCTGATAGCCTGCAAGCGCATCTTTTCATCTTTTTCCATTGTTTTGTCTTGTCAATATTGAGAATTATGAATTCTTAATTTTATACTTCTACGCAGAGGCTTACTTCGTTTTTCTTACATTCCACGAATCCGCCCTTGATGTTCATTGCCTGCTTGCCTTCCCTGGTGGTGTATTCCACCTTGCCCACTTCGAGCGAAGAGATGATAGGCGCGTGATCCTTGAGAATCTCGAACGAGCCGAGGGTTCCCGGAACCAGTACGCTCTCTACCTCACCCTGGAAGACTACTTTCTCAGGAGATACTATCTTTAGCTGTAACATAAGCCGTGGATTTAAAGATTACGCCTGTGCTGCTGCGAGCAACTGCTTAGCCTTCTCCTTCGCATCCTCGATAGTACCTACGTTGAGGAATGCCTGCTCTGGCAGGTCATCCACCTCGCCGTCGAGGATGGCGTTGAAGCCCTTGATAGTCTCTTCGATAGGTACCATCACACCCTTCAGACCGGTGAACTGCTCTGCTACGGTGAATGGCTGACTCAGGAAACGCTGTACACGGCGTGCACGGTTCACGGTCAACTTATCCTCATCAGAAAGCTCATCCATACCGAGGATGGCGATGATATCCTGCAACTCGTTGTAACGCTGCAGCAACTGCTTTACTCGCTGTGCACAGTCGTAGTGAGCCTTGCCCACAATCAGTGGGTCGAGGATACGAGAGGTAGAACCCAGTGGATCTACGGCAGGATAGATACCCAGAGATGCAATCTTACGAGAAAGCTCTGTGGTGGCATCCAGGTGAGTAAAGGTGGTGGCTGGAGCAGGGTCGGTCAAGTCGTCGGCAGGCACATATACAGCCTGTACTGAGGTGATGGAACCATTCTTGGTAGAAGTGATTCGCTCCTGCATGGCACCCATCTCAGAAGCCAGTGTTGGCTGATAACCTACGGCTGATGGCATACGGCCCAAGAGCGCAGACACCTCAGAACCAGCCTGGGTGAAACGGAAGATGTTATCGATGAAGAACATAATGTCGGCAGCCTCACCGTTCTTGCCTCCGTGGTCACGGAACTCCTCGGCAACAGTCAAACCTGAAAGCGCTACTGAAGCACGTGCCCCAGGTGGCTCGTTCATCTGACCATACACCAGGGTAGCCTGACTCTTGGCAAGCTCCTCAGGGTCAACGAGTGAGAGGTCCCACTTACCTTCTTCCATAGCTTTACGGAACTTCTCGCCATACTTGATAACGCCAGACTCGAGCATGTCTCGAATCAAGTCGTTACCCTCACGAGTACGCTCACCTACACCAGCGAATACAGAGTAGCCGTTGTGTCCCTTGGCAATGTTGTTGATCAACTCCATGATGAGCACCGTCTTACCTACACCGGCACCACCGAAGAGACCGATCTTACCACCCTTCATGTAAGGCTCGAGCAGGTCGATCACCTTGATACCGGTGGCAAGCATCTCCTTGTGCGTAGAGAGCTCGTCGAACTTCGGAGCCTCGCGATGGATAGGATAAGCACCCTTCATGTCCAATTCGTTCATACCATCAATAGGCTGTCCGATTACATTCATCATACGGCCCTTGATCTGCTCTCCGGCAGGCATCATGATTGGGTTGCCTGTTACGGCAACTTCCAAGCCACGCTGCAAGCCGTCGGTGTTGTCCATGGCGACACAGCGAACTGTATCCTCACCGATGTGCTGCTGCACCTCGATGACCAGGTCGCGTCCGTCTGGGCGTTTCACCTTCAGAGCTTCGTGAATTTTAGGAAGCACCTTCTCAGGGTTCTCGCCCTTGGTATCGAAATATACGTCGATAACCGGACCGATAATCTGCGAGATGCGTCCACTTACTTGTGACATAAGCTTATTAGTTTAAAAATTTATTTTTTAATATTTATATTTCGTTCTTTTGGTATTCGAGGTTCGTGATGTCGGGAATTGAAGCCCGAATCACGAATTTCGTTATACGCCTGCAAAAGTAACAACAATTTACGGAAGCCGCAAATTTTTCGGAAGTTTTGTTTGTATTTTGCTCCGTTTTAAAACTTTTTTAGTTCCGTTTAAACCATTTTTACTTTTCATTCATTTCCTATAATTAATGCCGATAGCAGCATTGAATATCGAAATGCGATGCAAGGAGAAACTGATTAGATGCTCAACTCATCCAATACCTTGATCAGCTTGCGGTCGAATGGCTTGTCTGAACGGATAGCCTCTGAAAGCGGTACGTAAACTACCTCGTTGTTGCGGACACCGATCATCACGTTGCGCTGACCCTGCATGATAGCCTCGATGGCACCGCAACCGGTACGGCTGGCGAGGATACGGTCGCGGGCTGATGGGCGACCACCACGCTGCAGGTGACCGAGGATAGATACACGTACGTCGAACTCAGGGAACTCCTTGCGTACACGGTCGGCATAGTAAAGCGCACCGCACTTAGGACTCTCAGACACGATGACGATACAGCTCTTCTTAGACTTGCGGATACCGCGCTCCATGAACTGAGCCAACTGGTCAACATCGGTAGAATCCTCTGGGATGATGGCAGCCTCTGCACCGCTGGCGATGGCTGAGTTCTGTGCCAGGAATCCGGCATCACGGCCCATCACCTCGATGAAGAAGATACGCTCGTGGCTCTGCGCAGTATCACGGATACGGTCCACGCACTCTACGATGGTGTTCATCGTAGTATCGTAACCGATGGTGTTGTCAGTGCCATAGAGGTCGTTGTCGATAGTACCAGGCAGACCGATGCAGCAGACATCAAACTCACTTGCGAAGTTCATCGCACCGGTGAGCGAACCGTTACCACCGATTACCACCAGCGCATCGATTTCCTCTTTCTGGATATTCTCGAAAGCCTTCTGTCGGCCCTCTGCTGTCATGAATTCCTTAGAACGTGCAGTCTTCAGCATCGTACCGCCGGTACCGATGATACCGCTCACGTTCTCAGTGGTGAAAGTCTTGATCTCGTCGTTGATCAGTCCATCGTAACCACGATAGATACCCTTCACGGTGAATCCGTTGTAGATAGCCGAACGGGTCACCGCACGGATTGCTGCGTTCATACCAGGAGCATCACCTCCAGAAGTCAAAATACCTATAGTCTTAATCTTTGCCATAACTATATATACCTTATTATATTATATATTAGTGATACATTAATAAAAAAAATATGCTTTCTTGTTGGTTCCGGGATGCGTGTTACATCCCCTTTTTCTTCTTTAGAACTTTCTGAATCTCTTTCGTCGTCTGATTCGTCCTGAATTTCTTTCGTCTGATTCTTCTTTTTGAATCTTCCTGAATCTCTTCCATCTGATTCTTCTTTTTTGAATCTCCTGAATCTCTTCCGTTTTCAGATTCTTTCTTTTCTTCTTCAGATATGGTTGTTTAAATCATTAAGTAAACGGCTCTTCCCATCAGGGTGTGCGAGAGCCAGAGGATAACGAGGCCAGCCACGCCACCCACGAGGGCCTTCCATCCGATATTGCGGAAGAACCAGCCCATGCGCATGTGCTCCATCTTCATCAGGGCGAGACCGCTGATGGTACCGATGCCCAGCACATTGCCTCCTGCCATTACGCAGTAAGCGATTACCTGCCAGTAGAGACCGTTGGTATTATATACCGAATCCATGACATAGGTAGGGTCGCCCAATCCCATCACATCGTGCAATGAGAAGAAGTTCATGGCGGTGGCAAAGTTGTCGAGTACCGTACTCAGCACTCCGGCAGCCACGCCATGCAGCCATACATTAGGGTGTTCCTCGCTGGTTCCCATCCAGTTGGAGAGGTCATAGAAGGCACCTGTCTCCTTCACCACGCCCACGGCGAGAATCATTCCCATCACGAAGAGAATCATCTGAATCACACCGTATTGCAGCACTCTAGGGGTACGACGCTCCACCATCGCATCCATGTTCATGAGCTTGCGATTGAAGATCTCGTTCACGATCCAGAGTACGCTGAGCACGCACAGGGCGCCCAGGAACGGGCTGAGCTTGGTGATGTTATGGAAGGTAGGGATAAACCACAGACCGCCGATTCCCACGAGGAGCATCAGCAATCTCTGCCACTTGTTCAGGCGGGTGTCATCGCCACGGAAAGGCATCACAATCCACTCTGTCTCAACTCTTTCGGGCAGCATACGCTGCATCAGCAGGGTTGGAATCAACCACGCTGCAAGACAAGGGAGGAGTAATGAAAAGGAGAAAACGGTGGCTGTAACAGCCCCTGAATTCCAGAGTACCAGACCTTCCGGGTTACCAATCACGGTGAGCGCACCGCCACAGTTGGCAGCTACGAGGATGGCGCTTCCATACACCATTCTCTGTCTTCTGCTCGGGATGATGCCATGCATCATGGTGAGCATCATCACGGTGGTAGTGAGGTTATCGAGATTGATGGAAATCAGGAATGTAACGATGGCGAGCGTCCACAGCATCTTCTTGCTGCTGCGCGTGCGAAGCAACTGGCGCACGAAGTCAAAGCAGCCGTTGTTGTTGAGGATTTCCACGATCGTCATCGTAGCGAGCAGGAACATCACGATCTCCGCTGCCCTACCCACCTGTGGGAGGAAGATGTTTCGGGAGATGAAGTACTTGACGGAAGTACTGGTTGATTCCATTTCACTGAAATTGAGGAAGCGGGTATAATCCGCTGAATGTTCGCTAGTTACGAAGTCCATACCGAAGCATATATACAGCACCCATCCCACCGTTCCGGCGAAGATAGCCACGGCAGCACGGTTTACTTTGGTCACGTTCTCAGTTGCAATGAGCACGCAGGCCAGGATCAGTATGGTTAAAATGACTAGTGTCATATCTACTCAATCGTTAGTTCATATTTTCATAATCAAGGGCAAAGGTAACAAAATATTTGCAATAACCATCATTTCCGTGTTTTTTTTTAATGAATTTAACGCAAAATTCATGCAACAGAAATTTTCGGAGCCGAATGACAGCACGCCCTGACAGAACTGATGCTCCAATATAAACAGTACGCCCTGAAAGGGCAGAAGCTCCTAGCCCAGGGCACCACCCTGGGTTATTAATGGATGCAAGCCTGTCGCCCTGAAAGGGCAAAAGCTTTCCCCCAAGCAAAAAAACACCCCTCTAATATATAATGTAGAAAGCGGCAAAAATGCCCTCAAACCGCCCCATTTAGTTAAATATCATTAATAAACCGAAGAAAAACAAACACAAATGCTTGTAACTCAAAGAAAATGAGTAATTTTGCGCCCGATTTCAACAATATATAAAGTCAAACTTTATTAATTTAATTTTTTTAATTATTTTTTATGTCAAATTTTAAGAACGTACAGCCACTCGACGACTTCAATTGGGATGAGTTCGAGAATGGCACAAACGCAGGCGTCAGCAAAACAGACCTCGAGAAGGCCTATGACGAAACACTTAACAAGGTAACTGAGCACCAGGTGGTTGAGGGTACCGTAATCTCTGTTGATAAGAAAGAGGTTATCGTAAACATCGGCTACAAGAGCGATGGTATCATTCCAGCTTCTGAGTTCCGTTACAACCCAGACCTCAAGGTAGGCGACAAGGTTGAGGTTTACGTAGAGAACCAGGAGGACACAAAGGGTCAGTTGGTACTCTCTCACAAGAAGGCTCGCCTCAGCAAGTCTTGGGAGCGTGTTAACGCTGCTCTCGAGAACGAGGAGATCATCCAGGGTTACATCAAGTGCCGCACTAAGGGCGGTATGATCGTTGACGTCTTCGGTATCGAGGCTTTCTTGCCAGGAAGCCAGATCGACGTTCACCCTATACGCGACTACGACGTATTCGTAGGCAAGACAATGGAGTTCAAGGTTGTAAAGATCAACCAGGAGTTCCGCAACGTCGTTGTATCTCACAAGGCACTCATCGAGCAGGAGCTCGAGCAGCAGCGTAAGGAGATCATCGGCAAGCTCGAGAAGGGTCAGATCCTCGAGGGTACCGTTAAGAACATCACTACTTACGGTGTATTCGTTGACCTCGGCGGTGTTGACGGTTTGATCCACATCACAGACCTCTCTTGGGGCCGCGTAAGCGATCCACACGAGGTTGTATCTCTCGACCAGAAGATCAACGTTGTTATCCTCGACTTCGATGAGGAGAAGAAGCGTATCGCTCTCGGTTTGAAGCAGCTCACTCCACATCCATGGGATGCACTTGATCCAAACCTCAAGGTAGGTGATCACGTGAAGGGTAAGGTAGTGGTTATGGCTGACTACGGTGCATTCGTTGAGATTGCTCCAGGTGTAGAGGGCTTGATCCACGTATCTGAGATGTCTTGGAGCCAGCACCTCCGTTCAGCTAACGACTTCATGAAGGTTGGCGACGAGGTAGAGGCTGTTATCTTGACTCTCGACCGCGCTGAGCGTAAGATGAGCCTCGGTATTAAGCAGCTCAAGGCTGATCCATGGGAGTGCATCGAGACTAAGTTCCCTATCGGCAGCAAGCACGTTGCTAAGGTTCGCAACTTCACTAACTTCGGTATCTTCGTAGAGCTCGAGGAGGGTGTTGATGGCTTGATCCACATCTCTGACCTCTCTTGGACTAAGAAGATTAAGCACCCATCTGAGTTCACATCTGTAGGTGCTAGTATCGACGTAGTAGTTCTCGAGATCGACAAGGAGAACCGCCGCTTGAGCCTCGGCCACAAGCAGTTGGAGAAGAACCCATGGGATGAGTATGAGACAATCTACACTCCAGGTTCTGTACACAAGGGTACTATCGTTGAGATGATGGATAAGGGTGCTGTAGTTGCTCTCGCAGAGGGTGGCGAAGGCTTCGCTACTCCAAAGCACCTCACCAAGGAGGACGGCTCAATGGCTAAGAAGGGCGAGGAGCTCGACTTCAAGGTAATCGAGTTCGTTAAGGAGACAAAGCGTATCATCCTCTCTCACTCTCGTACATTCGAGGAGGGCAAGGACGAGCCAATCGCTAAGCCAGCTCACAAGCGTGGTGGTAACGGTGGTCGCAAGAACGAGACTCCAGCTATCAACAACGTAGCTGCTGGTACTTCACTCGGCGACATCGATGCTCTTGCTAAGTTGAAGGCTCAGATGGAGGGCAAGGCTTAATCTCTTGCAGATAAAGCATTTGCTATTCATTAGCTAAATAAAAATTTTAAGGGGACTGAAATTTCATTTCTGAGATTTCAGTCCCCTTTTTTGTGGGTGGGGAATGTGTGTGGGGGAATGGAGAATGTGAATGGTGAATGTGTATGGCTGAGGGATGAAATGCATTACTGATTGCTGGGGATTGCAAATCCCCAGAACACAAAAGAGGTTAGGACATTTTCTAACGACGGATTACAAATCCGTCGAAACGCCTAACGGTATCGATGCAAAGTCTTCCGCTAGGCGTCCCGGCGGATTTGCAATCCGCCGTAAAAAAGGGTTCGACCTATGAAAACCGGGGGGATTTGTAATCCCCCATAACTACCCATCAATAACAAAAGATTACCTCACAACAATCACTTCCAGCAATCCCCTACCCCCTGCATAATCTATCGCAGAACTATAAAGATAATCCTGAGGATACCTCACGAACTCGGCCTTCACAGGATTCTGATGAATATAATCCAACTTCTGCTTGAAAAACTTGAACGATGAAATCACTTCAGTATAACAACCATCCTGCCAAAAATGATACTTGCTGATTTTCGGATTCTTCTCACCAGCCAGTCTGAAAAGCTGCAACATCCACTCTCTCCTACTCTCCTGGATATCCTCCAGAAGTTCTGCGACAATTTTCTTACTCGTGAACTTCTTGAAATCACGGAGAACAGTTTGAACCTGTTCAAGATTCTCTGCCCCTATAATGAAATGTAAATGATTGGGCATCAGTACCCAGGCGTATATTTCCAATCCCTTGGTCTTCTGACAAAAAGCCAGAGATTCTATAATAATATGCTTATACTTGGGACGACTGAAAATATCAACCCAATTAACAACAGTGGTTGTCACAAAATATAAGTTTTTGGTTGTAGTATTCTTTGTAGCCATAATTTTGATGATTTTAAAATTTCCATAAAACAGGATGAGTCATATAGGTTGTGATACTTCTTGATGTATCGTAGCTTATCACTGGCTCAAGCGAATATACAGGCACAAAGATAATATATTTCTTCATTCAATGGTGCTTTTTAAGTGAGAATTTGCTGTTTGAGTCGAAATTATTTGTTTTTTGGAGAAATCTAGCAGTTTTTTCTTCTTTTTTTAGTGTTTATGAGGTGAGGATTAGACTTTACAAGGCATTACTTATTGATGGGATTGCAAATCCCCAGAACATAAAAGAGGTTAGGACATTTTTTAACGCCGGATTTCAATGCCCTGATGACAGAGATCTCAGCCAACATCGCCGACGGCAACAAGGTGGTGCTCGACGAATTCGGAAGCTTCAAGCTCGGCATCAGAACTTCCCCAGCCGAAAGCGCCAAGAAGTTCACCTCAGCCAACATCAAGGCCATGTACATCATCTACTCACCTTACTCTGTCATGGACCAGGGCAAGCGAGTAAAGCCGATGCTCAGTGGCATCAAGATGGAGGAGATGACCGAGTACAACGGCATCGAAGACGAGGAAAATGGCGGCGGAACTTCAGGCGGAACATCAGGCGGTGGAACCGATAAGGACAATACCGGTGATACATCCGGCGGCACCGACAAGGACAACCCATCCGGAGGCAACACCCCATCAGGAGGCACCGGAAAGGATAACACCGGAAGCGGAGAAGACAGCGGCGACGACAATGTAAGTCTCTAAAATCAAGACTGGGCATCCCTTTTGGAATGCCCAGTCTTTTTTTTCTGCCTCATTTAACAAATAATCAGAAACATAAATAATATGCAAATAAAGTGAAAAATGTTTGGTGCTTTCAAGTTTTCGGCGTAACTTTGCAACCAGAAAATTGAATCATCAGCGGATATCCCAAAAAGATAACGCTCATATATATATAATAAAGAAAAGAATCTTATAACAAAAGATAGAGATTCTTATGTAATAAAGGAAAAGGATATGAAGACTATGGGTTTTAGAAAATTTTTAACGCTATCTTTATCGACGGTTTGCGCCCTATCTCTCAGTTCATGCTTCAAGGATGAACCCCTCAATGCCGAATGCGACATTGAGCAGGCATACATCCACCCAGGAAGCTGGATGAAGCTGTGGTTCACAAACGCATCGGATACGCTCGTCAACGTACAGAGCGACCAGGACAAGATAGAATTCACCATGAAGCCATTCGCCAGCCTCAAGAAGCAGGCACCGATGTTCCGACTCACTCCTGGAGCCACCATCCAGCCGGAAAGCGGAAGCGTACACGATTTCTCCAAAGGTCCTGTTACATACGTGGTTACATCAGAAGACAAGCAGTGGACCCGCACCTATCAGGTGAGCATCAAGAAGGGTCAGACCACCATGAGCAAGGAGTTTGAATTCGATTTCGAAAACGCATACCTCAGCAAGGGATACTACAACTGGCAGGAAAACTGGAATGGCGATTTCCTCGACATCTGGGCTACCGGAAACCCGGGATTCAAGATCAGCAACCCATCGGCAAAACCGGAGGAATATCCTACCGTGATGACAGAAGACGGCTATCAGGACAAGGGCGTGAAGCTCACCACCCAGCGCACCAGCAAGCTTGCCGATATGGTACACAAGCCTATCGCTGCCGGCAACCTCTTCATCGGACAGTTTGATGCCACCGATGCCCTGCGCGATGCGATGAAGGCTACCAAGTTCGGTCGCCCATTCAGCTTCAGCGCCAAACCGGAGAAGCTGGAAGGCTGGTACAAGTATCAGGCTGGCGAGAAATTCACCGACAAGGATATGAACGAGCTGAACCGACATGACTACGGAACCATCTACGCCGTGCTCTACGAGAACATCGACGAGAATGGAAATGCAGTAATGCTCTATGGCGATAACGTACAGAGCAGCAAGCAGATAGTAGCGCTCGCACTGGTAGGCGAAACCCGCGATGACAACGGAAAGACAGCCATCGGAAACACACCGGAATGGCATCACTTCAGCGTAGATTTCGATTATCAATCCTACGGCAAGACCATCGACCCCGTGAAGCTGAAGAATGGCGGTTACAGTCTCTCCATCGTCTGCTCATCCAGCTCTGATGGAGCCAACTTCCTGGGAGCCGTGGGCAGCACCCTCTGGGTGGATAGTTTCAAACTGATTTGCAAATAAGAAGAAAAATGAAAAAGATAACAGTACTGGCACTCCTGCTGGCATGCAGCGCTGCTTCATGGGCAGGAGACAAGAATAGTGCCTGGAACAAATATCTCCACGGCTATGAGTATCAGGCACGCGTGGCGTATAACCTGGGCGGCACCGCCCCTATCGGCATGCCTGCCACCATCCGCACGCTTCACAGCTACACCCTACGCCCTAACTTCAGTCTGGGCGTGGATGCCTATCACCCACTCTCCGGAAACTGGGGTTTCGTGGGAGGAATCCGCTTCGAGAACAAGAGCATGAAGACCGATGCGGGCGTTAAGAACTACTATATGAAGATAGTTCGTGGCGGTGAGGAGCTGCAGGGCATCTTTACGGGCGATGTAGTGACCAAGGTGGATATGAGTCTCATCACCGTTCCGATTCTGGCAACATACGATGTATGCGATAATCTCCGCTTCAAGCTGGGTCCATACGTAAGCTATGTTACCTCGAAGAAGTTTGAGGGCTGGGCATACAATGGTTATCTCCGCCGCCAGGAGGAGGGTCATCCCAAGGGGGACCCTACGGGACAGAAGGTGATGCTGGGCGAAAAGGAAGGTGAACGTGGTGATTACGATTTCAGCGACGATATGCGCAACTGGCAGGTGGGCGTAGATTTTGGAATAGACTGGCGATTGAACAACCGTTGGGGCATCTGCGCCGACCTAAGCTGGGGTCTGAACGGCATCTTCAAGAAAGATTTCGAGACCATCGAGCAGACGATGTATCCTATCTACGGCAGCATCGGCATCACGTATCAGCTGAAGTAACAGATCATATTCTGCTGAAGCTATCTATATAATAATGTACGCGTACATTAATATATATAGCCAAAATATATATAGCCAAAGAGAGATAAAAAAGATAAAAAACAACAATTATTCATTAACAAAAAAAGAGAAGAAAATGAAAAAGTTTATTTATTTGATGGCCATGGTTTGCACCCTTGGCTTCTTCACTGCTTGTAGCAGCGATGATGACAATGACGAGAAGGGATTTGTACGCAACGAGAAGATTGAGGGCACCTGGAAGGTACAGGAGGCTGGTATGGATCCAACAACTTACCAGGCAACAGGTTCAATAGTATTAAACTGGGAAGGTTCTAACGATGCAGTTATCGAAATTCCAGGTCTCTTTGATGAGCCATATCCAGTAAAGGATGCCATCTCAATGGTTCCAATGCTGCTCAACAGCCAGCTCAGAAGCGTTCTGCAGGATGTAACCTTCAATGAGAAGGGTCAGATTTCTGCAACCTACAAGGAAGAGGCTGATGACAAGGACTGGAAGGTAGCTAACGATTACGCTACATACCAGGTAGTTAACGAGAATATGATTACCTTGTTCCTGAACACAGCCAAGATTACAGAAGACATCGACGATGCTCAGGAGAAGGCTATGGTAGCCGGCATGTTGGATCAGTTTAAGACTGGTATTCCAGTACACGTATCTTATCCAGCAGCCAACAAGGTATATTTCTATGTTGACAAGGATTTCGTAGCTCCTATCATCGCCATGCTTTATGCTCAGGTTAACAAGATTCCTGCTACAGGTATGGACAAGGAGGATTTGGCACAATTCCTGATTTTGAAGACTGTTGTAAACCAGCTTCCTACCATCATGGAAAAGACCACCAAGTTCGAGGCAGGTCTTGAGTTGATCAAGTAAAGCGGAGCTTCTGCCC